>NZ_AWZU01000003.1 GCF_000472385.1 Bradyrhizobium sp. ARR65 | reverse complement strand
GATCGCATCCGACCCCAGATACATCTCGCCCTCGCCATGTCCGATCGCGAGCGGCGACCCCTTGCGCGCGCCGATCATGAGATCGTTATGGCCTTTGAACAGGAACGCCAGCGCAAACGCGCCACGCAGACGCGGCAGCGATGCNTTNACCGCATCCTGGGGCGAATAGCCCTTGCTCAGATAGGATTCGACAAGATGCGCGACCACCTCGGTGTCGGTNTCGGAGGAGAACTCGGCGCCGTTCTGCTCCAGCTCGGTGCGCAGCTCGCGAAAATTCTCGATGATGCCGTTGTGCACGACCGCGACATTGTCGGTCGCATGTGGATGGGCGTTGCTCTCGGTCGGCTTGCCATGCGTGGCCCAGCGGGTATGGCCGATACCGGTATGGCCCGCCAGCGGCTCGGCGCGCAGCCGCTTCTCCAGATTCTTCAGCTTGCCCTCGGCGCGGCGGCGCTCGAGATGGTCACCTTCCAGCGTCGCGACGCCAGCGGAATCGTAGCCGCGATATTCGAGCCGCTTCAATGAATCGACCAGCTGCTCGGCGACCGGTGCGCGCCCCAAAATCCCGACAATCCCGCACATGCGGATCAATCTCCGAGTTTAAGGAAATGATCGTAAAAACCGCGGGAATCTTTAACGAAATTCGGTTCCCTGCAGGACTCAATATTTATTGCCGATTGCGACAACGTTAAGCCGAGAGCCTAATCCTCCGCACCGCCGCCCGCCATCCGCGATTTCCCGGAGGCCGGGGCCTTAACCGAGGGTCAACGCTTTTTGATCCACGATCGACCCAAGTGGAGAATGGACCATGAGCGGCAAGCGCGACAAATCGCCCGCCCCCAAAGGAATCGCCTTCATGCATGCGCGCGCCAGCGAAACCGCCGGTACGCATCTCGCTCACTGGCCGCCGCCGCATCACGATCGCGAGGCGCCGGCGATGCTGAAGGTCAAACATCCTGACGGTGAGCCGGGCAAGCGCACGAGGCCGCGCGGCTGGCGCCTGACGCGCGCGATGTTTTCCGAATTCGCCGACGGCGAGGATTAGCGCGGTCACCGCCCCCATTGTTCCCGCTCAGCCTTTCGGCTTCTTGTCCTTCGTCTTCAATTCGCGATAGCGCGTCGCACCGCCCTCGCGGATGCTTTGCGGACTGCGCTCCACGGCCATGGCATCGTCAGGCACGTCCTTGGTGATCACCGAGCCCGAGCCGATATAGGCGCCGTTGCCGATCTTCACCGGCGCGACCAGCGAGGAGTTGGTGCCGACAAAGGCGCCCTTGCCGATCATGGTCTTGTGTTTGGAGAAGCCGTCATAGTTGCAGGTGATGGTGCCAGCGCCGATATTGGTGTTGGCACCGACCTCCGCATCGCCGATGTAAGAGAGGTGATTGACCTTGACGCCGGCTTCCAGCCGCGCCGCCTTCGTTTCCACGAAATTGCCGATTCTCGCGCCGTCGCCAAGCGAGGTCCCGGGCCGCAACCGTGCGTAGGGTCCGACGGAGGCGCCTTTGCCGATCGCGGCCTGCACGAGGTGCGAGAAAGAATGGATCACCGCGCCGTCGGCGACGGTGACGCCTGGCCCGATCACCACGAACGGCTCGATGGTGACGTCCTTGCCGAAGGTCGTATCGGCGGAAAGAAAGACCGTCTCAGGTGCGATCATGGTGACACCGGCATCGAGCGCAGCCTGGCGAAGCCGCGCCTGCATTACGGCCTCCGCCTCCGCAAGCTGCGCCTTGGTGTTGATGCCGCGCACTTCATCTTCGTCTGTTTCGATCACGACGGCCTCCAATCCCATGTCTCTCACGATGGCGACGGCATCGACCAGATAATATTCGCCCTTGCTGTTGGCGTTGCCGATCTTTTCGAGAATGCCGAGCGCCTTGTCGCCGGCGAACGCCATCACGCCGGCATTGCACAGGTCGATCTCGCGCTCCGCAGCGCTGGCATCAGCATGCTCGCGGATGGCGGCGAGCCGGCCGCCTTCGAGCAGAAGCCGGCCATAGCCGGTGGGATCCGTGGCGCGAAAGCCGAGGACACTAAGCGCCGCGCCCTCGCTCAGCGGTGCGCGAAGCCGATCGAACGTCGCAGCGGAGATCAAGGGCGTGTCGCCGAAGACGACCAGCAGATCGTCAGGCCTGCGTGCGATCGCCTCGCGCGCGGCCAGCACCGCATGCGCCGTGCCCAGCCGCTCGCGCTGGATGAAGATGGAGGCGTCGGGACGAAGCCGCTTCACTTCATCGGCCACCGCCTGATGGTCAGGCCCGATCACCACGGCAAGTGAGGCGCCAGCGCCCTTGGGCGCGGCCTGCAGGACATGGGACAGCAGCGACTGCCCGGCGATCGGATGCAATACTTTCGCCAATTGCGAGCGCATCCGTGTGCCCTCGCCGGCCGCGAGCACCACTGTCAGGCTGGATCGAGCGTTCATTGCTGTCCTTTTCGCAAACTTGTCGTCAGCGCGCCGTCATAAAGCGTTTTTCCCGCCCCGCAAATGTCCGGGATTCAAGATCGGTCGCCAATTCCTGTTAATGTTTCGCTGTGATTCGTTGAGGTTCCCCTTCGTATGGCAAAGGAAACGGACAAAAAGGCCGGCGCCTTCGAGCTCGAAAATACCGGGCTTCTGTCCGGGCTTTTCGCCGAAGAGAATGAATTCGACCGGCGCGCTTTATTGAGGATTGGGACCTGGGGAGTGACTGCGGTGGGTGCCGTGGTTCTTGCGGTCGTCTCCAACCAATCGTCGCTGGGTTGGCGGCGCGAGCAGGTTGCAGCCGCCGATCTCGCGCGCCAGGCCCAGCAAATCCAGGCGCTCGCGCGCGAAAGCCAGAACGAGACGCGACGGCTCGTTTCCGCGATCGAGACGCTGAACAGCGACCGCGACCGGCTCTTTGCCCGCGTCACGGTGCTCGAGCAAGGACTGGACTCGGTCACCGGCGCGCTCGCAAAGCAGAGCCCGGCACCAGCACCGCACCCCTCCGCCGCCCCGCCCGTGTCGGCGCAAAGTGCGGTGGCGCAGCCGACCGGGCAAATTGTCGCAACAGCGGTTCCGGCCCCGGTGACGACCACGACGGCAGCCCCGCCTGCCGCGGATAAATCACACGCGGACGCGAGCAAACCTGAAACGCAGGCTCCTGCATCGGCGGCCGCGAACGCGAACGCATCGGCGGGACCTTTAAACCCGGCTGCCGCCGCATCGCTGATGGCGAAATCCATGATCGGACCACCCGAACCGGCCGCAGCGAAACCCGCCGAGCCGGCCAAGGCGGGCGAGATCAAGGCGGCCGACGCCAAGATCACCGATACTAAGACAGCCGATACTAAGACAGCCGAGATTAAGACAGCCGAGGCTAAGGCGGCCGATACCAAGATAGCCGATGCTAAAACACACGACATCAAGACGGCCGATGCAAAAGCACCCGATGTAAAGACGGCCGACGCCAAAGGCACGAACGCGCCCGCGACTGCCTCGGCTGCGCCGCCGGCCGCTTCGCAGCGGCCATCGCCCGAACTGACCGCTTTGGCATCCGCCAAAAACTCAGAAGCGCCGGAGCAGGCGACGGTTACGGTCGATGTGCAGCGGACGGATTTTGCGGTGGATCTGGGCAGCGCCAATTCGCTCGGCGGCCTGCGCGCGCTCTGGCGCGGGGTGCGGCATTCAAACGCAGCTCTCTCCACCTTGAGCCCCATCATCATGGTGAAGGAAGGCAATAATGGGCTGGGCATGCAGCTTCATCTGGCGGCAGGCCCGCTCAAGGATGCAGCGACGGCCGCAAAGATCTGCGCGGCGCTCGCTGAGCGCAAGCACGGTTGCGAAACCACGGTCTATGATGGCCAGCGTTTGGCGATGACGGGCGACGAGAATCAGCCGCTTTCGGTGGCGGCTAAGCCGTTGCCCGAGGCCAAGCAAGGTTCCTACAAGCGGAGCAAGCACGCCAAGAAAGAGGAACCGCCGCCGCCGGCGGCGCCACCCCCGCCTCCGCCCCCACAGCCGGAGCAGCCATCGGCCTTTTCGACGCTGTTCGGCAGGCATTAAATTACCCTCGTCTTTGCAGCGGGTTGGGTGTAGGTCTGCAAGCCTCGGCAGGATGAGCCGGGGCACACCGCTGTTTCGCCTCCATTCGACGTCGATCAGGCATGAAGAAAACTCCGTTCCGGCTCACGCCCTATCAGGTGCAATGGCTCCTCATCGTCGGCTTCGTCAGCGTCGGCTATGCGCTGTACCTGCGCTATCTCGCGATCGAGTTCTCGACCGTGGCATTGGCCTGCGATGCGGGCCTGCGGACCGTGCTGTGCACGTCGCGCTCGGTCGCGACCGCGCTGTTCAAGAACAACGTGTTCGGCATCGTCGCCCTGGTGATCGCGGCATTGCATGTCATCCGCCCCTCGATCGTGCTGCTGACGGGAGGGCTGATCGCGGCGGGCCTTGGGATCGTGCTCTACAACGTCGCGCTCTCGGGGATCGCGATCGGCCTGCTCATTTTAGGCTTTGCGCGGCCCGCCCCCGCCACAGCGTGACGGCGAACAGCGCATAGATCGCGCAGGTCCAGAGCGACTGCCAGTTATCCCGGCCCTCGTTGAAGCCGATATAGATCGCCGACATCGCGAGCAGGCCGGCGAATACGGCTTCCGCGATCGGGCGCTGGCCCTGCTGCGGCCGGTTCACCGTCAAGAGCGCGAACGGCACTACCGCCATGGTCAGCGAAGCAAACGGGAAATCGCGGTAGCGCGGATCGAAGACAAAGCCGAGCGCGGTTTCACAAGCGATGACTGCGGTCACAATCAAGGCCGCCCCCAATACCAGGGTCAAAGCCTCGCGGCGCTTGTCGTGGCGCGGGCCGAGCAGGTCCAGGAAGGTCGGTAGCGAGCGTCCGGACACCAGCGCATTGGCGCCCAGGATGGGTGAGGCAATTCCGGCGGCGAACAGCGCGCCCCATTGCAGCCAGCCGCCCCAACCGTAGCTTTCATAGAACATCTTGTCGGCGGCAACACCGAACAGGATTCCGGCCGTGGTCGCGGAAATCCCCACGGCGATCCAGGAGCTCAACCGCGGCGTCCAGGGCCTACGGCGCAGCGTGAGGAGCGCGGCGGCGAACACAAATACGCTGATCAACATGCCGGCGGCCATCTGCCACTTCCAGAGCGGATAATTGCTGATCGGCACGCCGGGCGGATATTTCAGCTCCCGCCGCGCCGCATCGAACAGGCCCCAGAAGCCGCCGACCGTCCCCTCGAGCTGCCGTTTCCAGGGCTGGTCGTAGGCTTCGATCAGGTTGACGCGAAAATTCTCCCGCTTGGCGAGCGACAGGATTTCCGAGACCACGCGCGCCTGGTTGGTCCGCGACGGCAGCGCGCCTTCGCGCATCCGCCCTGCGCTTGGCCATCCGGTTTCGCCGATCAGGATCTCCTTGCCGGGAAAAGCCACTGCCATCTGCTGGCGGATCGAATCGACATGGGCGGCAGCGAATTTGGCGCGGATTGGGAAGTCTTCCCAATAAGGCAGGATGTGAATGGTGATGAAATCGACCGCATCGTAGATTTCGCGGTTCTTCAGCCAGTATTCCCAGACATCCGCATAGGTGACCGGGACCGTCACCTGCGATTTCACCGAACGAATGGTGGCCGCCAGATCGTTGACCGTCATCTCCCCGCGCAGCAGCACCTCATTGCCGACCACGACGGCCGTGATGACGTCGGGATATTGCTTGGTCAGCCTGACCACGGTCGCGATCTGGTTCAAGTTCTTGAAGCGGTTGTTGCTGAGCCAGATGCCCTGAATGACCTTCAGCCCGACCTTTTGCGCAATACCCGCGACCTGATCCTGGCCGTACTCGATCGAATAGGTGCGCACGCATTCGGTGACCTTGGCGAGTTGCGTCAGGTCCTGCTCGATCTGCTCGGCCGAGATATGGACATTCCCGCTGAGCGGCGACTGCGCGTCGCGGAACGGCGCGTAGGAGACGCATTGCAGCTTGGCGCTGGGATCGATCGGCGCGCGCTCGAGCATAATGGGCGTGGCCAGCCACCACCACACGGCAGCGATCGCGCCCAACGAGACGAGCAACAGCGCCAGTGGCGTACGAAAAGAAATCAGTTCCATCCTCCAGGCGGGGGAAGCGTCGATTAGCCGGAAGCCGGCCGTCTGCCAAGAGCCGGAAGCGCCTTCTTTCCAGACTGCTCGTCACAGGATTTTACCACAAAACGATAAAGTTGTGACTTTGCTGGACAAAATCCGAAATACAGGTCATGGGATCAGCGCTGCGTCTCTGCCGCATTGGGGACCCATTTGAACGGCATCACCGGTCATATCCGCGGCGGAGGCGGCGGAAGGACTGCAACAATTGGGGAATCCATGCGTCGACGGGTGCTTGAGCTTAAGAACATCACTGTGCGCCGTCTCGCTGTCCCCGGGCTTATCGCCCTCTTGAGTATCGGAACTGCCTTCGCCCAAAGTGGCGATAACAAGGCCCAGGAGCAGTCGGGCAAACCCGCCGCGGCCAACCAGGCGGACGCGGCCAAGGAGAGCCAGCACAAGATCGACCAATTCGTCGAAGCGGCGCAGGCCATCAACGGCCCTGCCGGAAACCCCGAATGCGTCTGGCTCGGCCGGCGCGTGGTGCAGCTCGTCTGGGTCGACGATCTCGACACCGCCTTCCGTCACCTCGATCTGTATGACCGCTTCGGCTGTCCCGGTGGCCATATCCAGGCCGCCTTCCGCTGCCTGACCCGTTTCGCCAACCAGATCGACGACAAAGTCCCCAACAGTCTGCGGGACCACGTCCACGCCTGCTGGATCAATCCGGGCGCCCAGCCGCAGGCCGTGGCGGCCGCGCCGTCGAACCCGCCCGCGACCGCGGGTGCAACTCCCGCGCCGACGCCAACACCGGCCAATCCGCAGCCGCAAGCCTCGCCTCAGCCGCCCGCGAAGTAGTCAGCCCGCGTTCAGGTTTGATGGGCTAGCAACCATCTGGACCATGCGAGTTGAATGCTGCGCCCTTAAAACGCCATGGCGTCATATCAGTTGTGTAATGGCGTGGCAGGACTATCCTTTAGTCGCCGTCGTGTCGGTCGAACCTAGGGGACAGGTTCGCATGTCCCACTGCATGCCCCATCTGGTCTAGTCGCGATGCGCGCCGTCGTTGCCGTTCTGCTGTTTGTCAGCGCCGTTCACGCGGCGCTCTGGGGGATTCTTCAGGACAAGCAGGAGGCACCTGATTTCAAGGGCATGCTGCCCAGCGTCTCCTACGCACCGTTCGAAGGGACGGCCCACCCGGACGTCGACAACATCCCGACGATCGAGCGCATCCGCGCCGACATGAAGAAGCTCTCGACGATAACGCGGGCGATCCGTCTTTATTCGTCGACGGGAGGCGTCGAGCTGGTGCCGCCGATCGCCGCCGAGTTCGGGCTCAAGGTCACCGTCGGCGCGTGGATCGACAAAAACTCCGACCGCAACGAGCGCGAGATCGAGGCCGCGATCAATCTCGCCCGCCGCAACAGCAACGTGATCGGCATCGTCGTCGGCAACGAGACGATCTACCGCGGCGAACAGAAGGTCGACGACCTGATCGAGCTCATCAAGCGGGTGAAGAAGTCGGTCAACGTCCCCGTCACGACCGGCGAAATCTGGAACATCTGGCGCGACAATCCGTCCCTGGCGTCGAATGTCGATTTCATCGCCGCGCACGTTCTGCCCTACTGGGAGAATTTCTCCTCCGCCCAGGCCGTCGATCAGGCCGTCTATCTCTACCAGTTGCTGCGCGAGAAATATCCCGGCAAGCGGGTGGTCATCGCCGAGTTCGGCTGGCCCAGCGCCGGCTACAATCTGCTCAATGCCGACCCCGGACCGTTCCAGCAGGCCACGGTGCTGCGTAATTTCGTCACCCGGGCCGAGTCCATCGGCATGGAATACAACATCGTCGAGGCGATCGATCAGCCCTGGAAATTCTTCGAGGGCGGCGTCGGTCCTTACTGGGGCGTCCTCAACGCCGCGCGCGAGCCGAAGTTTTCCTGGACCGGACCGATCGTGAATCCAGATTACTGGAAGCTGGCCACGATCGCGCTTCTGGTCGGCATCCTGATGTCGCTGCCGATCCTGAGCATGGCAGCGCCGACCGCGCCGCAGGCCCTGGTGCTGTCGGCCGCCGCCAACGGCGTCGGCGCCTGGATCGCCACCGTGTTCGCCTATTGGAACGGCCATTATTTCGTGTTCGGCTCGGCCTTCGCGCTGACCTTGGGCCTCATCCTGTTGGTCCCGCTGATCCTGATCGCGATGGCACGGATCGAGGAAATCGCGGCCGTCGCGTTCGGCCATCTGCCGCGCCGCCTGCTGGTGAAGGGCAGGAACATGCGCGCCATTGCAGCCGGAGCCGCATACCCGAAAGTATCGATCCACGTGCCGGCCTATTTCGAGCCGCCGGAGATGCTGAAGCAGACGCTCGATGCTCTGGCCCGGCTCGACTATCCAAACTTCGAATGCGTGGTCATCATCAACAACACGCCCGATCCCGCGTTCTGGCAGCCGATCCAGGATCACTGCCGCGCGCTCGGCGAGCGCTTCAAGTTCATCAATGCCGAGAAGGTCTCGGGTTTCAAGGCCGGCGCGCTGCGTATCGCCATGGACCGCACGGCGGCGGATGCGGAGATAATCGGCATCATCGATGCCGATTATGTGGTTCACCCCGACTGGCTGAAAGACCTGGTGCCCGTCTTCAACGATCCGCGCGTCGGCCTCGTGCAGGCGCCGCAGGACCATCGTGACGAAGACCGCTCGCTGATGCACTACGTCATGAACGGCGAATATGCCGGCTTCTTCGACATCGGCATGGTCCAGCGCAACGAGGAGAACGCCATCATCGTGCACGGCACGATGTGCCTGATCCGCCGCGCGGCCATGGACATGGCCGGCGGCTGGTCGAGCGACACCATTTGCGAGGACACCGATCTCGGCCTTGCGATCCAGGAGCTCGGCTGGCTCACGCATTACACCAACAGCCGTTACGGCCAGGGGCTCCTGCCCGACACTTACGAGGCCTTCAAGAAGCAGCGCCATCGCTGGGCCTATGGCGGCTTCCAGATCGTCAAGAAGCACTGGCGGCGTTTCCTGCCCGGCGCGAGCCGGCTGACGCCGGATCAGAAGCGCGAATTCTCGCTGGGCTGGCTGAACTGGCTCGGCGCGGAAAGCCTGGGTGTGCTGGTGGCGATCCTGAACCTGATCTGGGTGCCGATCGTGGCCTTTGCCGACATCGCCATTCCCGACCGCATCCTGACGCTGCCGATCATCGCGGCCTTCGTGGTCTCGCTGGGGCATTTCCTGGTGATGTACCGCCTGCGGGTGCCGGTGAAGACCGGGCAGATGCTGGGCGCGATGATTGCGGCCATGAGCGTGCAATGGACGGTGTGCCGCGCGGTCGCGCAGGGCCTGATCACCGAGCACCTGCCCTTTGCGCGGACATCCAAGGGTGGGCTGTCGCGGATGTCGATCGAGTTCCAGGCGTTCTGGGAGGCCGTAATCGCCGTGCTGCTGCTGGCCGGCGCGGGCGTGCTGATCGCCACCAACAGCGCGCGGCAGATCCACGAGATCTATATTTTCGCCGTCGTGCTGGTGCTGGAGAGCCTGCCCTTTCTGTCGGCGGTCGCGATCGCCACGCTGGAGCTCTCACGGGCGAACTCCTTCGCCTTCTGGCGCAACACCGCCGTGCGAACGGCGGAACTGATCGGCCTGCGCCCGGTCGCCCTCCCGGTCGCCCCGCCCCAGCGCGCCGGCAGCGAGGTCCCGCGCGACGGCCGCTGATTGGGTTTGGATGGTTTTGACGATTCGTGCCTTTATCTCCTAAAGAAGGGCGCCTAACGGTGGCCTGGAGTTGCGGAATCCGGGCAGAGGCCCGCTTTGTACGGGTCCCATTCGCAACTATTGACCCGCGGGGGATCGACCCCTACACAGCGCGGGCCGGAGCATGGTGCAAGACAAGCCGCGACGCTTCGGATGCGGCAACCATGGTCAAGGGAGCGAGCGCGTAGCTCAGACGGTAGAGCACGTGACTTTTAATCACGGGGTCCTGGGTTCGATCCCCAGCGCGCTCACCAAACAAGATCAGGCACTTAGGCGCAAAAGCGCTGCTTCAAATCTTTCGGCCTCAGCCCGCCGAAGTACGGCCCGACGCCCACTCAGTACGTTGTCGGCGCCGCTGCTTCGCCGCCAAACTTGGACGGATCGTTGTAGCTCGGGGTGTCGCCGTAATAGGCCGGCGGCGGAGGCGGCGCGTAAACCGAGCCTGGAACGGCGGCAAAGCTCGAGGCCACGCCGGGACGAATGAAGACGTGGTGGCGCGGACGGGCGTGATGCACCGTTGCCGCAGCCGCGGAAGCACCCAAGGCGACCAACAGTCCTAAACCCAAAACCGCACGCATTGCATTCGCTCCAATGGACCAAGGCCGCTTCTGAATCTTTTTGAGCCTTTGGGGGCTCGCGGTCCCAGCCGGGGCGAGCCGGGACCGCTGCCGTGCGGGCTGCTGGGGGAGGATGCAATTGCCCGCTGTCGATCATGTGTGTTCGCGCGAGCCTGGCCCAAGGTCCAACGGCTTCACGATCGGTCACATCGGCGGCATCGCTTGTAGATGCCCGCCCTGGTGCCGCCCTCGCCCGTGCCAGATGATGTGCTCAAATCGTGATGCGTGGCGCGGATAACGAAGATCGGGCTGGTGCGCTTGTGAGGGTTGCAGCCGAAACGCCACGGACGATCACGCCGGCTCATCAAAGTGGCAAAGCCCAGTCCGCTTGTGACTGCTAGGGATTGAACATGACGCAAGCTACACAGCGGAGTTCTAAGGGACGCTTGATCAATTCAGAGAAACGTTGGCCAGCCAAATACTGCCGGTGTATATAGCGTCGTCCTTGTGAGCCTCGCCGTGCCTTTCGGAGCTCTTGGCCGTTCTCTCCGGCGGTCCAGGGCTCGTTTGTTATGCTCGACCCAACCTCCGGGTGCGACAGGCGATCAGCTTCAGACGGTGCAATGGTAGCCAGTGATCGCGACTTCACGGTCCGCTCTGGATGCCCCAAACCAATTGTTGCGTGATCACCTCTGGTTTCAGCTGCCACCCCTGCCGGCGTTTCTTCAGCGTGGGCTCGTGCGCCATCGCTCCCGAGCTGTCCGACTGGGCTGTCAGCTGTAATGGTCTGCAAGGACTTCCCTGCCTGCTCGTTTGTCGAGGGTCGGATCGCAATTTCGTTAGGCGTAGCGGGCTTAGCTGAGCCTTCCTTCGCGAGACCATCGGCTTGCGGCTGTATGGCGTCTTTCGAAAGCTGCGGCCGTGGTGCGGCCTGTTCGGAAGGCTCCATAACCCAAACGTATCCACCCGCGAGCAAAATCCCGACGACCACCAAAACAAAAAAGTTGCGCATGCGGTGCTCCATGGTCTCCGCAAAGGCCGGCTGCTTACCGGAGACGCAGCCAAGGTCTGCTTGGCCGTGAGCTGCTCGAATTGAACATCCAAACCTATGTACCTGCAAGTGCTGCAAGCAGGAACTCCGTCGCCAGCTCGTTGAGTTCGCCAAGGCGGCAATCAACTGGCCGTTCTTGTCCGAGTTCAAAGGTCCGCGATGGCGCGGATAGCCATGTTGCAGGCGCTGCAGGCTGGAAAGCCACGACCAGCGCCGGCGCGATCCACGCGCTGCACGCCGTTTCCGCCGTGCAACTCAATCACAGCCAACGGATCTACGGTTAGCGAAGAGCAGATACTCCGTGTCTTTGAAACGGCTTTTTACCCTGGCTACGCAAATGGCAGGACAACGCGCCCAGAGCCAACGATGCGAGCGTGATCTGGCTGAGATCGGAGGATGTGACTGCCGGACATGCCCGGTTGTGCGGCCAGTGCTGGAGACAATCGTCGAGGTGGTCGCTCCGTCCTGGCCAAGCTGGCAATCGCTGGACCCGTCAACGGTATTCCGCGAAATGCTTGAACTTGAGGCTTAGTAGGCCCGGCGAAGATTCCAGGACGGGACCTTCGGACCCGCGAGCGGACTCCTGCTTCCAGGCACATCAAGGGCTTGCGTGGCTCCCTTCTCGCAGCATCTCATGGTCCGCCCCGGGTCGGGGAACCGCGACCTTCCGCTCTGCGAAATCTCATGGACGAAACCATTTTTACGACCCGACGAAACCATCCTGAAACCAGCGGACTTCTATAAGGGAGCCATAAAGAAAATAAGGCAGGGTTTGGCGTAAGGACGAGTTCGATGGTCGAGGCATTGGCACTCCTAGTCGCATTTTTTAGCGCGAGCATTTTCGTGGCCCATGCGGTCGAGGCTTATTTCTGATCGTGCTCCCGATCAGGCGACGATGATCCGGCTCGCACCGCGGCCCGGCATATCTTCACGTTGTCGTGTTGCTGGCCTGTTTTGGCCCATCTCCGCTCCCCACTTTTAGTAACGAGACAAACAGGAATGCACCATGCGCAAGCTCACGCCCCGAGAAGCTATCGCTCGAGCCTACCCAGGCTATGACCGCACCATGGCAGACCGGCTGATCGCTTGGCTTGATGCCTGCGGCTACGAGATCGTCGAAAAGGATCACGACGTGAGCGTCGCACCGTCTCAGCCGAAAGGGGACGAGCGCCAGGCGAGCCTGGTCTTCGAGCACTAGTCGTCTTCCAGCAGAACTGCCTTCGCGCACTCATCGCCCATCATTGAGTGCGCCCATCGCGTTTATTGCAACGCTGCAGATGGCGCCCGGCAGCGCGCCGTGCCGCCGATCGCCCGGATCGCGCCTCACTCGCCTTTGATGAAGACGTCGCCAAGCGATGCGACCGTCGTGGGATGCGCTTCGGACCAACCTTGGCTCTCTGCGAGATGCTCGTAACGTTCGGCCATGCGGATCAGCCGGCGGCGTATGGTCTTGTCGGCTTCTTGCTCCGCCTGCTGCCTGAGTTCGGCCGCCTCGCGGATGAGATCGGAACGTTCGGCCATGAATGTCCTCCGCAAATTCGGGAAGCAGCTTTCATGCCGCAACTAACGCGATAATCGATGTGCGCAGATGAGGTTCCTCCAGAAATCGCAGACGAGGCCTTCCAACTTGCACGGGTGAAGCCAAATCTACCCGGACCATAGTGGCTAGGAACATCCACCGCCACGCTTGGTTGTGTCGCGAAGGATTCACAAGGGACCCGTCATGAAACTCGCGACGATAGTACTCGCCTCTGCCTTTGCACTTTCAAGCACGGTCGCACTCGCGCATGGCTACAAGCGCACACACCATGGCATGCGCCACTCGATGAACATGATGCGCCACTCGTCCAATTCGGGTAATCCGAATGGTGCGGCGGGCGGCCCCACGACTCTCAGCGGGACCGGCTCATCCACCTATGGCGGGTCCTCGCCGGGGACCGGCGGGAGACCATGATGAGGCTCCGCGCTGCACCGCAAGAGGGCCTGAGCAGTGAAGAAGCACTGCCCTCGAACCCGCGTTAACCGCCCTGCCCCGGCAATCGCTGTTGCGGTGCTCCATCATCCACCTGTTGCACAAGCCTTCCCCCGGCGCTAACCCTACGCTCCGTGGCCAAACGGGGCGGGCCGCTTGTTTCGAGCGCGCGGGGGCAAGCGTTGCGTAACGGATTTTCGAGGACCCACCTGTTTTTTAAGCTCAAGCCTTGGTCGCCGGCTGCGTTCCTGACCGCGCTATCCGTTCTGGCGGTCGCGATCGGCCTGCGCATGCTGTTCGATTGCCTGGGCGCCACGCTGTACTTCGCAACGTTCTTTCCGGCGGTGCTGCTGGCGAGCCTGCTTGCAGGCGTACCCGCAGGGGCTTGCGCCGCGCTCCTGTCCATCCCCATCGTTTGGTGGGCGTTTCTGCCGCCTGTTTTCGAGTTCAGCCCGCTGACCCCTGCGGATTACAGGGATTTCACGACGTTCCTGTTGGGAAGTGGCCTATTGATCTGGTTCGCGCAGCTCTGCCGCGAGGCGATCATGCTGCAGCGCATTGAATCGTCCAGCGAATTCTAGGCGCGGCCCTTCTCCGACCGGGATCAGCGCGCAGTGAGACCCGTCCTGCAATGAAGGGCATCTGGCACCGTCTCATCATGAGCCTGCTGTTGATCGCGGCGCTCGTGGTCATCTGGCACGTGCTGGGGCGCTAGTTGAGCTGGGTCCAATAGCAGGTGGTGTTCCTCGCCTTCCGCGCGGAGGAGCAACGAATTCTCGGCGCGAGGGCTTTAAACCTGCTAGATGGAAGGACGCATCGTTGAACGGGAGCGCCGATCAGGTGTTGCCGTCAGCCGTGGCAAATAGCCGAGCGCTCGTGCCCTGGGGTAGGTTGTGACAGGCGCGGCACCCGGCTATTCGGCCGCGCGGCGGTGCGGCCTTTATATAAAAGCATCAAAGCTTTAAAGATCCGTCTTCGCTCGCTTTGCGAGCCGCGCCCAAACGCGGCCGCAAATGGCGCAAAAAACTTGGCCTCGATTCTCGCCCCGTCTGTTGATAACCAGCGCCGGCCTTCCACCTGGAGCGCCGCAACATGCTATCGACGGGCCGACTGCCCGCGCGTACGAAAGGACGACCATGCGGATTACCCTCATCGGCTCCCGCCATTTTGGTGTGACCACATTCAACATGCTTAGGGAGCATGGGGTCGAGGTCGCACGGGTCGTGGTGCACGATGGCGAAGACCGCCTCGCCGCTGCCGCGCGTGCCGTCGGGATCGAGGTCGTGGTGCAGGCCGATCCCAAGCTGGTCACGACGTCCGAGATCGCGCCCAACACCGACTTGATCGTGACCGCGCACAGCCACGCTCGCGTCAGCAAGGACGCGCTCGCGGCGGCAAAGCTTGGCGGCATCGGCTATCATCCCTCGCTTTTGCCGCGCCATCGCGGCATCGCCGCGGTGGAATGGACCATCAAGGAAGGCGATCCGATCGCTGGTGGCACCGTCTACCATCTCGCCGACCGCATGGATGCCGGCGCAATCGCAGCGCAGGAGTGGTGCTTCGTGAAGAAGGGCGAGACCGCCCGCGAATTGTGGGAGCGCGCGCTCGCACCGCTCGGGCAGAAACTGCTCGCCGAGGTGATTGAGTACGCCAAGACCCACAACGCGCTGCCGGCCAAACCGCAGGACGAGCAGTTCGCCACAAAGGCGCCGGCGCTGTCGCCGCATTAGGTGGACGGCCGCCTGGGTGACCGGAGTTGGATGCGTTAACCATCCGGGCATCCGGCGTCGCTGCACCTATGTCATTGAAGGCGCTCAGGTAATCCATAGACCGATTGCAGCAAATTTTCGTCACATTTGACCCGAATAAGCCACCCTATCCCCCACATTGAGGATTTCTCATTCATGCGTTTCAATCGCATCGGTACGATTATTTGTGCTTCCGTTCTGGCCGGCGCGGCAACGGCTCCGGCGTTTGCGGCATCGCCTTACGATGGACTCTGGCATGTCACGATCGTGACCAAGACCGGCAGTTGCGAGCCCACCGCAAGCTCGACGCTTACGGTCACGGACGGTAAGATTTCGGCAGCCGGTGCGAATGTCTCCGGCAGCATCGGACGAGAGGGCCTTGTTCGTGTCTCAATCAACGGTGCATATGCGAACGGACAACTCAATGGCAATGTCGGATCGGGTAAGTGGAATGGTGCGTCAGCGGGCATACCGTGCAGCGGTCGGTGGGAAGCATCGCGGCAATAGGGTCGTCACAACCAACGGTGGCGTGAGCAATTTCCGGCGGCTGTTCATCACAGCCGCCGTTTTATTTGGTACTGGCCTTTTTGGCCCCGCCGCTCACGCGCAAGCCGGTCCGTTCGCGGCGCTCGCCGGCCGCTGGGCCGGCAGCGGCACGGTGACGCTGGATGACGGCTCGACCGAGCGCATCCGCTGCCGCGCGACTTACGCGGTCGGTGGCCCACGGATGGACCTGACGCTCACCTGCGCCAGCGAGTCCTACAAGTTCGATCTCCGCGGCGATGTGGTCGCGGAGCCGGGCGGCGCAATCTCGGGCACGTGGAGCGAGGCCAGCCGCAATGTCACCGGCAACCTGCAGGGCCGCGGGCGTGACGGCAGCTTCCAGGTGGTCGCCAGCGGTCCCGGCTTCAACGCCAATATCTCGCTCGTCACCCGCGGCAATCGCCAATCGATCACGATGCGGGCGGAAAACCAGTTCCGCGGCGCTTCGATCACGCTGTCGCGCTAGGTTCTGCCCGAACCAAAAGCGCGCATCAGCGCGCTTTTGGTTTCGCCAGCCGCTCCGCGGTCTGGTTCATTGTCTTCGCAATCAGAAGCGCCTGCTCCTTGGTCAGGGCAAAATCCTGCACGCCTTTCTGTGTGGTCAGCGACAACACCATGATGTGCGGCTCCTGCTCCGGCCAGCCGGTCGCGAAGGCGGTGACGAAATCAGCGGACGTTTTTCGTTGCGTCATTACAAGGTCTCCTAAGCGGCCGGAACGAAGGCCGTCACTTCGATCTCAACCTTGGCCCGGGCATCGACCAGGCCGTCGATATAGAGCAGGGTTGAAGGCGGGAAGTTGCGACCCAGCGTCTCTTTCCAGGCGCTGGCGATGCCAGCTCCTGCGGACTCATATTCGTTGCGGCTGGTGAGATACCAGGTCAGGCGAACAATATGCTCAGGGCCGGCGCCGGCTTCGGCGAGCAGTTTTGTGATCCGCCGCAAGGCAGTCGAAACCTGCGTCGCCATATCGGGCGCATAGTCGCCCTTTTCGTCGCCGCCCGTCTGACCCGCCAGCACGATCCATCGCCCGGGACCACTGAATTCGACGCCATGGGAAAAGCCTCGTGGCCGAGACCATTCGGCTGGTTGCAAGATGCGCATGATCGTCTCTCTCCCTTTTTCGTCGTTCCGGGGCGATGCGAAGCATCGAACCCGGAACCTCGAGATTCCGGGTTCACGCTTCGCGTCCCCGGAATGACGCGAAGCAACTAGCACCAAACCGCTCGATCCTCCGACGGTGAAATTCACCTTCACGACCTGCAGGTGCCGGGTTGCAGATGCCGGGCGCATTTGCGGTTGCAAATGCGCCTCCTTTCGCCGATACCGGCCTGCCCTTTGTCCACCGGGTCCCGCTGCGCCATGTCGACGACGCCTTCCAAACCAATGGCCGCGCTCTGGATGGCGGGCTGGCTTTCGCTGATGCTGGTCATGGCGGTCGCCGGCCGCGAGGCCACGCGCGAATTGAACGTGTTCGAGCTGATGGAGGTGCGTTCCCTCCTCGGCTTCCTGCTGCTCTATCCGCTCATCCATCGGAGCGGCGGCTTTGCCGCCTTGAGGACCTCGCGCCTGCCGCAGCACATCGCCCGCAACCTTATCCACTATGGCGCGCAGCTCGGCTGGTTCTTCGCGCTGACGCTGATCCCGATCGGACAGGTGGTGGCGATCGAATTCACCATGCCGATCTGGACCGCGATCCTGGCGGCGAGTTTCCTCGGCGAACACCTCACATTCCGGAAGCTGACGGCAATTGTGCTCGGTATCGTTGGCGTCGCTATCATCGTGCGCCCCGCCGCGGGCGAGATCAATCCGGGACAACTTATTGCGCTTGGCGCCGCAGTCGGCTTCGGCATCTCGATGGTCCTCGTCAAATCGCTGACCCGCACCGAGAGCGCGCTTGCGATCATCTTCTGGATGCTTGTCGTGCAGTCGACTGCCGGTCTCTTGCCGACGCTTTACACCTTGACTTGGCCGTCCGCCGATGGCTGGGGCTGGATGGTCGTGATCGCCGTCTGCGGCACGTACTCGCATTATTGCCTTGCGAACGCGATGCGCTATGCCGACGCCACCGTCGTGGTGCCGATGGATTTCCTACGGGTGCCGCTGACCGCAACCGCCGGCTGGCTGCTCTATGCCGAGCGGCTCGATGCATTCACGGTGCTCGGCGCCGGCCTCATCCTCACCGGCAATCTGTTGAATCTGAAGGCATCCGAACGGGCTGCCTCGCCCTCTGCGCTCAAGCAACCGGCCGACCATCCGGTCAAATTGTAATCCGGTCAAGACAGCCCGCAGAACCGAACCATCTCAAGGTTCCGGGTTCGAGGCTGTCGCGTCGCCCCGGAACGGCGGGGGCTTAGAAACTACTTCCCCGCCGCCTTGCGCAGCGCTTCGTTGATGCGGTCCTGCCAGCCGGGGCCGCCCCGCTGGAAATATTCCAGCACATCCTGGTCGATCCGCAGCGTAACCTGTTCCTTCACGCCGGGAATGGCGGTCTTCCCGGGCGGCGCTTCCGCAACTTTGGCGGTCACCTTCTTGAACGCAGCTTCGGCTTCGCTGCGCGCGTCACTTAAGGTCCGCGGTCTTCTCGGCTGATCCCGCATCATCCAATTCCTTCAAACAAAGCGGTCGAAAGATAGCGTTCGGAGAACGACGGCACGATGGCAAGAATGATCTTGCCGGCATTTGCACCCGTGGCTGCCGGTGCATCCATTATGAACCCCTGATGACAGTGAAAGCGCGAGGACCGGGCCGATGGCGGAAGTTAGCGACTGGGCACGCCGCGGCGCAAGGAACAATGATTCAAATCAAAGTACGTTGCGTTGCAAAAGTTTAGCGCGGCCAAATAACGCAAAAGCTACGCAATTGTGTTGCTACACTGTCAACGATTTTGGTGTATAAGTTGTGCAAGGCTTCGGAACGCAGAGGGGTCCGCGATGCCAGCTCTTGCTGAATTCCTGTCGACCGTCACGCCTCTCCCCGATCCGCGCGGGAGCGAACTACCAACCTGCCCTGTCTGCGCAGACTCCATGGTAGCCGCGGAAGCTTCCGCCTATCTGTCGGACAATCTGATCAGCTATCTCTGGACTTGCGACACCTGCGGTTACGGTTTCGTGACCAAGCACACGACCAAGCGGATGATGTGCAATTAGCTTGTCAGAGGGGCGATATCGCCCCGTGTCCAACCGGCGCGCGTACGCTCGTAAAGCTCCGAAAAGCTACCGTTCGTGATCGCGTCCCTGATGTCGGCCATCAGGCGCTGATAATAGGCGATGTTGATCTCGGACAAGAGCATCGCACCCAGTGTCTCGCCTGATCTGACGAGGTGATGCAGATAGGCGCGCGAGATGTCTCGCGTCGAGGGCCAGGTGCTTTCCTCATCCAGCGGCCGCGGATCATTGGCGTGGCGCGCGTTGCGCAGGTTGATGGCGCCGAACCGGGTGAAGGCGACGCCATGCCGTCCGTTGCGCGTCGGCAGCACGCAGTCGAACATATCGATGCCGCGCCTGACCGCCTCCAGAATATCGTCCGGCGTGCCGACGCCCATCAGGTAGCGCGGCCGATCGGCAGGCAGCAGCGGCGCGGTCTCATCGATCATAGCCAGCATCACCGCCTGCGGCTCGCCCACGGCGAGCCCGCCGATCGCGTAACCGTGAAAGCCGATGTCGGCGAGCTCGCGCGCGCTGATCTTGCGGAGCTCGGGGAGATCGCCGCCCTGCACGATGCCGAACAGCATGTAGCCGGGCGGAGCGGTTTCGAAGGCACGCTTGGAGCGCTCCGCCCAGCGCAGGGAGAGCTGCATCGCGCGATCGATGTCCGCGCGCTCGGCGGGCAGTCGCACGCATTCGTCAAGCTGCATGGCGATGTCGGAGCCGAGCAGGCGCTGCACCTCGATCGATCGCTCTGGCGACAGCTCGACCTTCACACCGTCGATATGGGAGCGGAAGGTCACGGCCTGCTCGGTCAGCTTGCGCAAATCCGAGAGCGACATCACCTGGAAGCCGCCGGAATCGGTCAGCATCGGCCCGCCCCATCCGGTGAAGCGCTGCAGCCCGCCGAGCGCGGCAATGCGCTCAGCGCCAGGCCGCAGCATCAGATGATAGGTGTTGCCGAGCACGATGTCGGAGCCGGCTTCACGGACCTCGCGCCAGTACAGGCCCTTCATGGCCCCGGCCGTGCCGACCGGCATGAAGGCGGGCGTGCGCACCAGGCCGTGCGGCGTGGTCAGTCGGCCTGTGCGGGCCGTGCCGTCGGTCGCGAGCAGTTCGAAATGGTTGGGAAGCATCATGGGCCGGCTTATGGCGTAACAACGCGGTCGGATTCAACCGTTCTGCAGCCGTTATCGGCCTTGAAAGCCGTTGACGGCGCTCCGCCCTGCCCCTATGTTCCCCCGCCATGTTCACCGCGACCAAACGCACGACCAAAACCAGCAAAGCCCGGCAGGGCCTCGGAGGCGTGCGCGCGTAGCTGACCTGAAAAGCCGCGTTATCTCGAACCGAGCCCCGCCTTGAGAAAGGTCCGGGGCTTTTTCATTGCCTGGTGGAGACCAAAGTGAAGAACGATCCCGTTGTCGCGATTGTCGGCGTGACCGGCGCGGTGGGCGCCGAATTCATCGCCACCATGGACAAGCGCGACTTTCGCGTCAGCAAGCTGAAGGCGCTGGCGAGCGCGCGTTCGGCCGGCAGGACGGTGAGCTTTCGCGGCAAGACCGTCACGATCGAGGAGCTCAACGAGCGCTCGTTCGAGGGCGTCGACATCGCCCTGTTCTCCGCGGGCGGCTCGATCTCGCGGAAGTTCGCGCCTCTGGCCGTGCGGTCCGGCGCCGTGGTTGTCGACAACTCCTCCGCCTTCCGCATGGATCCTAACGTGCCGCTGGTGATCCCCGAGATCAACGCGCAGCGCATCCGCGAGCACAAGGGCATCATCGCCAATCCGAATTGCGCCGCGATTACGGCCCTGGTGCCGCTGTGGCCGATCCACCAGAAGAACCGTATCAAGCGCGTGATCATCGCGACCTATCAGGCGGCGAGCGGCGCAGGTGCGGCAGCGATGGACGAATTGGTGCAATCCACCCGCGCCTATCTCAACGGCCAGGTGTTTCCGCCCAAGGTGATGCCGCACCCTTACGCCTTCAACCTGTTCAGCCACAACACCGCGATCGATCCGGAGACCGGCTACAACGACGAAGAGAGCAAGGTCATCAAGGAAACGCGCAAGATCTTCGAGGACGAGAAGATCGGGGTGGGCGTCACCTGCGTGCGCGTGCCGGTGTTGCGGGCGCATTGCGAAGCCATCACCTTCGAATGCGAGAGGCCGATTTCGGAAGCCGAGGTCCGCAACATCCTGGCGGTGGCGCCCGGCGTGCGGGTCGTGGACGACCGGGCCAACAATTACTTCCCGATGCCGGTCGATGCTTCGGGCCAGGACGACGTGCTTGTCGGCCGTATCCGCAAGGATCTGTCCGACCCATCCGGCCACTCGATTGCGATGTTCGTCGCCGCCGACCAGCTCCTGAAGGGCGCCGCGCTCAATGCCGTGCAGATCGCGGAGCTGCTGCCGGAGCGGATGATGGCTTGATTTGTAAGATGGGTCGAGCGCACGCTCCACCCATCCTTCAGTCTACCGATCGCCCGACCTGTCGCGAAACAGCAAGCACGCATCGCCATAGGAATAGAACCGATACCTCTTGGCGATCGCGTGGGCATAGGCGTGCTTCATGGTGTCGAGCCCTGCGAAGGCCGAGACCAGCATGAACAGGGTCGAGCGCGGCAGGTGGAAATTGGTGAGCAGGATATCGACCGCGCGAAAACGATAGCCCGGCGTGATGAAGATCGAGGTCTCATCCGCGAACGGCTCGATCATACCGTCCTCGGCTGCCGCGCTTTCCAGGAGGCGCAGCGAGGTGGTGCCGACCGCCACGATCCGACCCCGGTCGGCGCGGGCCTGATTCAACGCCGCAGCGGTCTCGGCGGAGATGCGGCCCCACTCGGCATGCATCCGATGGCCCTCGGTATCCTCTGCCTTTACCGGCAGGAAGGTCCCCGCCCCCACGTGCAGCGTGATCCTGTGAATGCCAACGCCATGGGCGCGTAGCGCGGATTCCAGCGCCGGCGTGAAATGCAGGCCCGCGGTCGGTGCAGCGACCGCGCCCTCGGCCTGCGCGAACATGGTCTGGTAGTCCTGCGCATCCCGCTTGTCGATGTCACGTTTGGAGGCGATATAGGGCGGCAGCGGCGTTACGCCGAGATCGTCGATGGCCTGATCGAGCGCCGGGCCGTGAAACGAAAAGGACAGCGTGACCTCGCCTTCCTCGCCCTTGTGCTCGACCTGGGCGTCGAGATGGCCGAGCAGGCAGACCTTGCCCTCATTGCCGAAACGGATGGTGTCGCCCTCGACGAGTTTTTTGGCGGGCCTCACCAGCGCCTGCCAGCGCGAGCCGTCGAGCCGCTTGATCAATGTTGCATCGATCCTGGGCTCGGTCGGCCGGCCAATGCGCCGGCCGGACAACTGCGCCGCGATGACCTTGGTGTCGTTGACCACGAGCTGATCGCCGGCCTCCAGCCATTTTGGCAGCTCCGAGACCACGTGGTCGCGCAGCACGCCATCGCCCTGCACCACCAGCATGCGCGCGGAATCCCGCGGGCTCGCGGGACGCAGCGCGATGCTTTCAGGTGGCAGGTCGAAGTCGAACAAATCGGTGCGCATAGAGTTTGCGTGCGCGCTTCCTCACTTCGCTGTCATTCCGGGGCACGCGAAGCGTGAACCCGGAATCTCGAGATTCTCAGGTGCGCAATTGCGCACCATAGTTCGGTGCTTCGCACCGCCCCGGAATGACGGGCTTTTAAGTTACTCCGCGTCCACGGCCATGCGCGCCTTGACGATCTTGTCCGGGTTCTGCACCGGCTCGCCGCGCTTGATCTTGTCGACGTTCTCCATGCCCTCGGTGACCTTGCCCCAGACCGTGTACTGGCCGTTGAGGAAGGAGGCGTCATCGAAGCAGATGAAGAACTGGCTGTCGGCGGAATCCGGATTGGCCGCGCGCGCCATCGACGCTGTGCCGCGCACATGCGGCTCCCTGTTGAACTCGGCCTTCAGCTTTTTGCCGCTCCCGCCGGTACCGGTGCCCTGCGGGCAGCCGGTCTGCGCCATGAAGCCGTCGATCACGCGATGGAACACGATGCCGTCGTAAAAGCCCTCGCGCACGAGTTCCTTGATGCGTGCGACATGGTTGGGGGCGAGGTCCGGACGCATCTCGATGGTCACGGGCCCCTGGGTGGTTTCAAGGATCAAAGTATTCTCGGTAACAGCCATGCTTGTTTCTCTGTCGGTTTGGGGGTGGGCCTAACGTTGTGGAACCGGATCGAGAACGGGTGGCCGGCCACGGCGCCCGCCATACTCTCGGTAAATGGCATCGGCGTACACCGTTGCAACGTCTCCATCACAGCGATGCGGTATTGGAGGCGGTCATTGTCGGTCGCGCCGGGCGATTCATAGGTAATCCGCGGACGGCCCAAAATCTCGCCGGCGCGATTGAAGCTGACGATCACAGTGATGTCGATCGGATTGGCGCGCGACGGTGGCGGCGGTCTCCAACAACTATAGAGTTTTGCGAGCGCATCCTTGATGGTGTTGACCTGTCCCTCCTCGGCTTGCGCCGACGATGCGAACAAGGCGAGCGCCGACGCTGCGGCAATCAGGATGCGCAACTGTCGGCCGGCGCCGCTCACTTGATATCGGATGCGACTTGCACCTTCACCATCTTGTCGGGATCGGTGACCGTACCACTCGCCGAGCCGGGCGGGGCCTTCTTCAGCTTGTCGACGACATCCATGCCCTGCACAACCTCACCAATGACGGTGTATTGACCGTCGAGGCTCGGCGCATCCGCAAACATGATGAAGAACTGCGAATTGGCGGAATCGACGCTGTCGCCGCGCCGCGCCATGCCGACGATGCCGCGCTTGAAGTGAACGTTTGAGAATTCCTGCTTCAGGTTCGGATACTTCGATCCGCCGGTGCCGTTGAAGTTCTGGCCATCTCCGGTCTGCGCCATGAAGCCCTCCATCACGCGGTGGAACGGCACGTTGTTGTAGAAGCCGTCGCGCGCGAGCTGCTTGATGCGCTCGGCATGGTTCGGCGCGAGGTCCGGCCGCAGCTTGACGACGATGCGGCCCTTGGTGGTGTCGATCACGATCGCATTCGCCTTGTCGAGGCCGGTGGGCAGGGATTGTGCAAGCGTAGGCGCCACCGAGACGAGCGCGAAGAGGACGGCGAGGACTCGGATCATGAAAACTCCGGATCGTTGGACAGGATGTTGGCTTCGGCGCGAATGCGGTCAGCCGGCGAATTTTGCCTTGAGGGCGGCGGCGACGAGCGGTGGCACGAAGGCGGAGAAGTCGCCGCCCATGCCGGCGATCTGCCGGACCAGTGTGGCGGTGATCGGGCGGACAGGCGCGGACGCCGGAATGAAGACCGTATGCACATCGGGCGCCATGGCTTCGTTCATCCCGGCAAGCTGCATCTCGTAATCGAGATCGGTGCCGTCGCGCAGGCCCCGGATCATGATGGTCGCATTGTTCTGTTGCGCCGCTGCGACGGTGAGATTGTCGTAGGTGGTGCAGTCGAAGGCGCAGGCGGCCGCGGCCGCGACCGGCGCAAAGACATCCTTCACCATCTTCAGCCGCTCATCGGTGGAGAACAGCGGCTTCTTGCCCGAGTGCACACCGATGGCGACGATCAGCTTGTCACAAAGCGTGACGGCGTGGCGGACCACATCCAAATGGCCATTGGTGACGGGATCGAAGGAACCTGGATAAAGGGCGATGCGCGGCATGGCCCCTCCTACCCCGCCCGCGTAATGCGGGCAAGCCACCAGGGTTCCATGGAGACGTCGCCCCGACCAAAGCCCATTCTCACGGCGCCAATGGCCGATTTTTTATCGGCCACTGAACCGGCCGGGCCGGCCGCACGGTCCTCTCCCCGTGGGCCGGCACTGTTTCGTCCAGAACCGCCCCACGAAACAAAACAAGCCCGGAATGAAACCATTTTTCGCTTTTGGCGAAGGCATCTCGAAACCGGTCACGGTTAAGAAGCCGCCCAACCAAATGGACGGGCCAGTAAGGCCCGTGGCAGGGGACCGTCAAATGATCAAAGCTCTTTTCGCCGTCGCGGCGGCTGCCTTCATTGCCGCTGCCCTCACCGCTCTGCCCGGCTTTGCCCCGCAGGTTGAAGCGAGCGTCCCGCAGGCGCTGGCCAAGGGCGACCGGCTCGATATCCGCCCGATCGGCCCGGATTGCTCCCAGCAGGCCTGGCCAAATTTCGAAGCCGCCTGCCTGCGCACTGCCGGCAGCAAGCTGGCCGTTCGGCAAGCGCGCCTGGTCTCCGCGGACCGCACGCCGTAAATTGTACCCCTTACGACATGCAACTTTCTGCTTGAGGCCTCGTTTGCTAGCTTGCGCGATGAGGCCGCCCATGGGGGAGCCCATCTCCCAACATAGAACAACACAGAATAGCCGAACTTGCCTGACTGAGGAGCGGCCGGAACGTCGAAGGGATCATCACCTATTCGAGTAACGAGCCATGAGCAAATGGCTGCGCGAGCAACTAAGGGCCGTCATTCCTGCGCCGCTGCTCAATCTGCGCTTCGCTTTTGGTGCCCCACTGGCGTTTCGGCCGGGTCATTTCTACTCGCCGATCTGCGACCCCGCCGATCTGGCGCGTCACTATCACGATCCCGCGCGATCAGCCCCCCAGACGATCCCCGGCATTGACCTGCGCGAACAGGCCCAGCGCGAGCTGTGGGCGAGCTGGCGGCAATATCTGCAGGATTTCCCCTTCCCCGACCACAAGCGCGACTTCCGCTATTATTGCCAGAACCGACACTTCGGTGTTGGCGACGCCATCGTGCTTTACTGCATGCTGCGCCACTTCCGGCCCCGCCGCGTGATCGAAATCGGCTCCGGCTTTTCTTCCGCCTGCATGGTGGATACCATCGAGCGCAACCTGGATCGGCAGACGCGCTGCACCTTCATAGAACCGCACCCGGAATTGCTCCACAGCCTGCTCAATGCCCACACCCCCGCCGGGCACACCATCATCATCCCCAAGGCCGTGCAGGACATGGAGCTGGCAACCTTCGACCAGCTTCAGGCCAACGACATCTTGTTTATCGATTCAACACATATCCTGAAGACTGGATCGGACGTCGCGTTCGAGCTGTTCGATGTGCTGCCGCGCCTGCGCCCAGGCGTGATCATTCATATTCACGACATCTTCTATCCGTTCGAGTATCCGCGCGAATGGGTGATCGATCGCAACTATTCGTGGAATGAAATCTACGCCGTTCGTGCGTTGTTGATGAACAATCCGATGTTCGAAATTCTGTTCTTCAACGATCATTTCGCGAAGTGTGCGAGAGATCTGATCGAACGTGATGCGCCGCGCATGTTGGCAGATACCGGCGGCTCGTTGTGGCTGCGAAGCCTGGTGTTACCGCGTCCGTAAATCCTCATGGTGAGGAGGCGCGAATGCGCCGGCTCCGGACGATGCTGCGTATCGCCGGGAGGACCATGAGGCCCCGATTGCCGGCCTCATCCTTCGAGACGCTTGGCTCTCAGGATGAGGGGATAGAGCCGTCAGCCAACACCGCTCGAAATTGCGCGCATATCTGAGCGGCTGGGTCCTGCGAAAGGCTGACGGCACAAAGGGCGCAATTTGCCGGGAAGAAGGGGCGAGCCCCTACCCCCCGTTGTTTCCATTTCCGTTGCCGCCGTTACCATTCCCGTTCTCGGCATCCTCGGGGATATGCTCCACCGAGACCACGTGCTCGTCCTCGGCGGTGTCGAACACGATCACGCCCTGCGTCGAACGGCCGGCAATGCGAATGTCCTCGACCGGGCAGCGGATGAGCTGGCCCTTGTCGCTGACCAGCATGATCTGGTCGGAATCCTCGACCGGGAACGAGGCGATGAGCTTGCCGTTGCGCTCGTTGACCGACATCGCGACGATGCCTTTGCCGCCGCGGCCGGTCGTCCGGTACTCGTACGACGAGGACCGTTTGCCGTAGCCGTTCTCGCTGATGGTCAGCACGAACTGCTCGGCCGCTGACATCTCGACGTAGCGCTGCTCGCCAAGCTCCATGGTGCCGCTGGCGTCCTCGGCATCGCCGCCCGCCTCTTCCTCGGCGCCGCCGCGGCGTACCGCATTGGCGCGGCGCAGGTAGGCCGCGCGCTCCTCGGAGTCGGCGTCCACGTGGCGGAGGATGGAAAGCGAGATCACCTTGTCGTTTTCGGCCAGCGCGATGCCGCGCACGCCCATCGAGGTGCGGCCGGTAAAGACACGCACGTCGGTGACCGGGAAGCGGATGCACTGCCCGCCGGCGGCGGTCAAAAGCACGTCATCGGCTTCCGTGCAGATCTGCACGTCGACGATCGCCTCGCCCTCGTCGAGCTTCATGGCGATGATGCCGGAACGGCGCACATCGACGAAGTCGGACAGCTTGTTGCGCCGGACATTACCGCCTGTCGTGGCGAACATCACGTCGAACTGCGCCCAGGAGGATTCATCCTCCGGAAGCGGCATGATCGTGGTGATGCGCTCGCCCTGCTCCAGGGGCAGGATGTTGATCAGCGCCTTGCCGCGCGCGTTGGGCGCTGCGACCGGCAGCCGCCAGACCTTTTCCTTGTAGACCTGGCCGCGTGAGGAGAAGAACAGCACCGGCGTGTGGGTCGAGGCCACGAACAGGCGGCTGACAAAATCCTCTTCGCGGGTCTGCATGCCGGCCCGGCCTTTGCCGCCGCGGCGTTGCGCACGATAGGCCGACAGCGGCACGCGCTTGGCGTAGCCCGCATGCGAAACCGTGACCACCATATCCTCGCGCTGGATCAGGTCTTCGTCTTCGACCTCGCCTTCCTGCTCGATGATGGTGGTCTTCCGCGGCGTGGCGAACTCTTCCTTGATCGCGGCGAGTTCCGTCTTGATGATCGCCTGCACGCGCGCACGCGAGCGCAGAATGTCGAGATAGTCGTTGATCTCGGCCTTCAGCTTGTCCAACTCGTCCGAGATTTCTTCCCGGCCGAGCGCGGTCAGGCGTTGCAGACGCAAATCGAGGATCGCCCTGGCCTGCTCCAGCGAGAGCCGGATCGTACCGTCGGGCGAGAGCCGGTGGCGCGGATCGTCGATCAGCGTGATCATGGCCTCGACGTCCCGTGCCGGCCAGTCGCGCGACATCAACGTCTCGCGCGCGGCTTCGGGATTGGGCGAGGTGCGGATGACGCGGATGACCTCGTCGATATTGGCAACCGCAACGGCAAGGCCGACCAGGATGTGGGCGCGGTCCCGCGCCTTCCCAAGCAGATATTTTGTCCGCCGCGTCACCACCTGTTCGCGGAAGGCGATGAAGACCGTCAGGAGGTCCTTCAGGTTCATCGTCTGCGGCCTGCCGCTGTCGAGCGCCACCATGTTGGCAGGGAAGCTCGTTTGCAGCGGCGTGAACTTGTAGAGCTGATTCAGCACCACATCCGGCATGGCGTCCCGCTTGAGCTCGACTACGATGCGATAGCCCTCGCGGTCGGACTCGTCGCGCAGATCGCCGATACCGTCGATTTTCTTCTCGCGCACAAGCTCAGCGATGCGCTCGACCAGGCTCGCCTTGTTGATCTGGTAGGGAATCTCGCTGACGATGATCGCCTCGCGATCCTTGCGGATGGTATCGATCGTCACCTTGCCCCGCATCACGATCGAGCCGCGACCGAGATGATAGGCGGAGCGGATGCCCTGGCGGCCCAGAATGATGCCGCCGGTCGGAAAATCCGGCCCGGGAATGATGTTGATGAGTTCGTCGATGGAAAGCGCGGGATTGTCGATCAGTGCCACGCAGGCGTCGATGACCTCGCCGAGATTGTGCGGCGGGATGTTGGTCGCCATGCCCACGGCAATGCCACCGGCGCCGTTGACCAGAAGGTTCGGAAATTTGGCCGGCAGGACCACCGGCTCCTTTGCGGAGCCGTCGTAATTATCCTGGAAGTCGACGGTGTCCTTGTCGGTGTCGTCGAGCAGCGGCAGCGCGATCTTCGCGAGCCGAGATTCCGTGTAGCGCATTGCCGCCGGAGGGTCGCCGTCCACTGAGCCGAAATTGCCCTGACCGTCGATGAGCGGCGCGCGCATCGCAAAGTCCTGCGCCATGCGCACCAGCGCGTCATAGATCGCCTGGTCGCCGTGCGGGTGATACGTGCCCATGACATCGCCCACGATGCCGGCGGACTTCTTGTGCTTCTTGTCGGGCGTGTAGCCCTGCTGATACATTGAGTAGAGGATGCGGCGATGCACCGGCTTCAGCCCGTCGCGCGCATCGGGCAGCGCGCGCGCCACGATCACGCTCATGGCGTAATCGAGGTAGGAGCGTTTCATCTCATCGAGGATGGAAACGGGACGAATGTCGGAAGGTCCCGACGGCTCGCCGGGCTTGTTATCTTCAGGTTCAGACAAGGGGAAATCCGGTCAGTCTTTAGCTAAGAATCATATAGCGCATGGGGGCGGTTTTCACCACCCCCAACCGACCCGAGAGGATCGTTTTTCTCTTCGTTTTTCCAGTAACTTACGGGGCGATCAAGCCCCCTCATCGGCGACCCGCAGCCGGGCTTTTCCCAGCGCCTCGTTTCAGGGGCCGAAGACCACCTGATGCATGATCCGCCCCGGCAGAAGCGTGAACAGGCCGGCGACGACCAGCGCCCCCGAAAACAGCATGATCATCGACCTGCGATGTGCCCCGACCTCATGACGGCGGGCCTTCCAGACCGCGAACGGAAGCACGCCGAGCGTAAAGATCGAGAGCAAGTGGATCGGGCTGAAGGGCCCGAGCAAGCGAAGCTGGTGAATCCAGAACGAGCTGATCGCAACGATCGCCATCAGCGCGACCCAGGTCCATCCTAAGGTCCGATGCGGCAACGTGCCCTTGGGCGCCGCAAGCTGCACCGCGCCGAGCACGAAGGCCGCCATCGCCGCCGACGCGTGAAGCGGGATCGCAGGCGCAGCCTCGAGCAGTGGCGCAAGACTCAATCAAGCCTCATGCGGCGCTCAGAACGGGATGTCGTCATCCATGTCGCTGTTGCGGGCGCCGGCCGGCACGGCGCGACGCGGCGCCGGACCAGAGGACGACGGTCCGATCGCACCGAAATCGCCACCCGTATCGTCAGCGCCAAAACTTCCGCCGCCGCCCCGACCATCAAGCATGGTCAGGTTGGAGTTGAAGCCCTGCAGCACCACTTCGGTGGTGTATTTCTCGGCGCCGCTCTGGTCGGTCCATTTGCGCGTCTGCAGTTGCCCCTCGACGTAAACCTTGGCGCCTTTCTTCAGATATTGCTCGGCAACCTTGGCGAGGCCTTCGTTGAAGATCACCACCCGGTGCCACTCGGTTTTTTCCTTGCGCTCGCCGGTCGCCCGGTCGCGCCAGGTCTCCGAGGTCGCCACGCTCAAATTGGCGATCGGCCGGCCGTCCTGGGTCCGCCGAATCTCCGGATCCTTGCCAAGATTTCCGACCAGGATCACCTTGTTCACGCTTCCCGCCATCGCCACTCTCCACGCTGAAAATCGGAAGGCTCGGCTGGCACCGGCCTGCCCTAAACCGCCGACCCTATACGCTCGCGGCGCGCTTTAGCCCGGCCATTCCTGAATTTATCCCCACATATAGCACCGCCAAAGGCGATGTTCCAGTTTTGTTCCGAGAACAGCGCCCTAAATGGTGACTGCCGCGCGCCTTCCGGAGGTGCCTTGCCCAGCCGGCCAGCCGTCATCACCGGCGTCCCGTGCACCACCGAAAAACCATGGACATCCATTAACTTAGCCACCGCCACTTCTGCGGCGAGTGTTGCATTTGAGAGACGGCATTTTCGGCTGAACAGAGGTATATACCGGCCAAGATTGGATCGCATGGGCGGTCGCGACTGATATTTGAGGGCGCTTCTGGGGACCAACGGAGCGTAAGGGCCGGGGTACGGTACGATGAGAAGGGTTTTGTTGGGGGCGGTCGGGCTGATCGCATTGAGCGCTGCGGCTCCGGCGAGCGCAGCCGATCTCGCTGCACGGCCTTACACCAAGGCTCCCCCGATGGTGGCCGCGATCTATGACTGGAGCGGCTTCTACATCGGCATCAACGGTGGTGGTGGCTGGAGCCACAATTGCTGGACCAACACCGCGACCCCCGCAGGCGCGACTGTTCCGACCGTTTCGGAAGGCTGCCACGACGCCAGCGGCGGCATGGTCGGTGGCCAGATCGGCTATCGCTGGCAGGCGGCCAACTGGGTATTCGGCGTCGAGGGCCAAGGTGACTGGGCCGATTTCAAGGGATCGAACGTCAGCGTTGCCTCGCCGATCTTCGGGTTTGCCGCCACGAACCAGACCAAGATCGATGCGGTCGGTTTGATCACCGGCCAGGTCGGCTATGCCTGGAACAATGTGCTCTGGTACGTGAAGGGCGGCGCCGCCGTGACCCACAATAAATACCAGGGCATCCTGACCGCGACCGGCACGGTGTTCGACCGGGCGGACGAGGCCCGCTGGGGCGGTGCGATCGGAACCGGCGTTGAAGTCGGCTTCGCACCGAACTGGTCGGTGGGCGTCGAATACGACCATCTGTTCATGGGCCGCCAGACCTTTACGCTCACCACTCCTGCCGGCGCGTTCTCGCGCACCGATAGCATCAAGCAGGACGTCGACATGGCAACCGTCCGGGTGAACTACCGCTGGGGCGGTCCCCTCGTCGGGAAGTACTGATCCTCGCGGACAGCTCGACTAAGTTGTTCTGAAAAGGCCGGCTTTATGCCGGCCTTTTTGTTGCCTGTCCGCAACATCCCGATCGAGCCAGCCCGGATTCTCATCAACCAGCGCTTAACCACTGTGCATTTGTGAAACATGTGTGTTTTTTTGGTGACGGCATTTTGCAATGCGCTTCGCTATAGCTTGCCGCGGTTCAATTGATTCCGCTGCTGGTTGCGGCCGGTGGCCTTAAGAAAATGGATTGGAGAAGAAAATGAAAAAGGCTTTGCTGGTCGGCGTGAGTTTGGCGGCCATGGGGGTTGCCCCGGCTGTTGCAGCGGATTTGGCTGCGCGTCCCTACACCAAGGCGCCCGTCCTTGCGCCCGTCTACAACTGGGGCGGCTTCTACATCGGCATCAACGGCGGTGGCGCTTCGAGCCACAATTGCTGGGATCTGACCAACGTCGCGGGCACCGCGATTGCGACGACGCGCGAGGGCTGCCATGACGCCACCGGCGGCCTCGTCGGCGGCCAGATCGGTTATCGCTGGCAAGCCGCGAGCTGGGTGTTCGGCCTGGAAGCCCAGGGTGACTGGGCGGATCTCAAAGGGTCGAATGTGAGCCTGGCGCCAGCGCTGGCCGGTCTCGGCGTGAACAACACCAAAATCGACGCGATCGGCATGTTCACCGGCCAGATCGGCTACGCCTGGAACAACGTGCTGTGGTACGCAAAAGGCGGCGCAGCCGTGACCAACAACAAATACACCGGCACCTTCACCGGAACGGGCGTGGTGTTCGACTCCGCCAGCGAAACCCGTTGGGGTGGTGCCGTGGGAACCGGTGTCGAAATCGGCTTTGCGCCTGGCTGGTCGGTTGCGGTCGAATATGATCACTTGTTCATGGGCAGCAGCAACATCGCATTTCCGGCAACTGCGTTTGCAAACAGCCGCATCGACAGCATCAAGCAGGATGTCGACATGGGCACCGTTCGCGTGAACTACACCTTCGGCGGCCCGGTGGTTGCTCGCTATTGATACGCCCAAGCCTCGCGTACTTGAAAAGGCCGGCCTCGCGCCGGCCTTTTTGTTTGCGCGCGTTCCTGCTGCCGACTGCCGCCATTGCTCTTTACGGAAAGGTGGAAACCGGTGATGGTCTGCACACGGCACTGGAAATCCCTTGTCGTTCTTCCTATGTTCCGAGCTTCACCCATCGGCGTCAGATCTCGGCTCACGCAGCGAGGCGCGCCTTGAACCTGCGCGGCTCACGCGCCTGGAATTGCCACCATGGATGAAATCCTCAAAGCGCGACGCCAACAGAATGCGAGCTCCCTGCGCGCGATCACCATCCGCGGCGCGCGCGAGCACAATCTGAAAAACATCGACGTCGAGATCCCGCGCGACAAGCTCGTCGTGTTCACTGGCCTTTCCGGCTCCGGCAAATCCTCCCTCGCCTTCGATACCATCTATGCCGAGGGCCAGCGCCGCTACGTGGAATCGCTGTCGGCCTATGCGCGGCAATTCCTGGAGATGATGCAAAAGCCCGATGTCGACCAGATCGACGGCCTGTCGCCTGCGATCTCGATCGAACAGAAGACCACCTCGAAGAATCCGCGCTCTACCGTCGGCACGGTCACGGAGATCTACGACTACATGCGCCTGCTCTGGGCGCGCGTCGGCGTGCCCTATTCGCCGGCCACCGGCCTGCCGATCGAAAGCCAGACCGTGTCGCAGATGGTCGACCGCGTGCTGGCGCTGCCGGAAGGCACGCGGCTGTATCTGCTCGCGCCGGTCGTGCGCGGCCGCAAAGGCGAGTACAAGAAGGAGCTCGCCGAATACCTCAAAAAGGGTTTTCAGCGCGTCAAGATCGACGGCACTTTTTATGAGCTCGCCGAAGCGCCGAACTTGGACAAGAAATTCCCGCATGACATCGACGTCGTGGTCGATCGCATTGTGGTGCGCCCCGACATCGGCCAGCGCCTTGCTGAGAGCTTTGAGACCGCGCTCAAGCTCGCCGAGGGCCTCGCCGTGATCGAATATGCCGACGCACCGACGGCGGCACCGGCCGAAGAGAAGAAAAAGACCGCAAAAATACACGACAAGAGCGGGCCCGAGCGCATCCTGTTCTCGGAAAAATTCGCCTGCCCCGTTTCCGGCTTTACCATTCCGGAGATCGAGCCGCGGCTGTTCTCCTTCAACAACCCCTATGGCGCCTGCCCGGCTTGCGGCGGCCTCGGCGTCGAGCAGCACGTCGATGAAGACCTCGTGATTCCCGACAAGGAGCTCACGCTGCGCAAAGGCGCGATCGCGCCCTGGGCCAAATCGTCTTCGCCCTATTACATCCAGACGCTGACCGCACTCGGCAAGCACTACAAGTTCACGCTCGACACCAAGTGGAAGGAGCTGCCGAAGAAGGTGCAGAACGCGCTGCTGCACGGCTCCGGCGACGACGAAATCAAGTTCTCCTACGAAGACGGCGTGCGCTCCTACGACACCAAGAAGCCGTTCGAGGGCGTGATCACCAACATCAACCGCCGCTATCGCGAGACGGAAAGCGAGTGGGCGCGGGAAGAACTGGCAAAGTATTTTGCCGATGTGCCGTGCGAAGCCTGCAACGGCTACCGGCTCAAGCCGGAGGCGCTCTGCGTCAAGGTCGGCGGCAAGCATATCGGCGAGATCTCCGAGCTCTCGGTCAAGCGCGCCGCCGAATGGTTCGAGGGTGTGCCGGCCGCGCTCAACGCGCAGCAAAACGAGATCGCCACGCGCGTCCTAAAGGAGATCCGCGAGCGCCTGACCTTCCTGATCGACGTCGGCCTCAATTACCTCACGCTCTCGCGCTCCTCCGGCACGCTATCCGGCGGCGAAAGCCAGCGCATCCGCCTCGCCTCGCAGATCGGCTCGGGGCTGACCGGCGTGCTCTACGTGCTGGACGAGCCCTCGATCGGCCTGCACCAGCGCGACAACGCCCGCCTGCTCGATACCTTGAAGCGCCTGCGCGACCTCGGCAACACCGTGATCGTGGTCGAGCATGACGAGGACGCGATCCGCCTCGCGGACCACGTGCTCGACATCGGCCCGGGCGCCGGCATGCATGGCGGCAACATCGTCGCGCAAGGCACGCCGGCCGAGATCATGCGCAATCCGAAGTCGCTGACCGGCAAATATCTCACCGGGGAACAGTTCGTCGCCGTGCCGGAGCGCCGGCCGCCCAACCATCGCCGCACCATCAAGGTGGTGAACGCGCGCGGCAACAATTTGAAGAACGTCACCGCGGAGATTCCGCTGGGGCTGTTCACCTGCATCACCGGTGTCTCCGGCGGCGGCAAGTCGACGCTTTTGATCGACACGCTGTACAAGGCGATCGCGCGCAAACTCAACAATGCGAGCGAGGGCGCCGCGCCGCACGACCGCATCGAGGGGCTGGAGCATATCGACAAGATCATCGACATCGACCAGTCGCCGATCGGCCGTACCCCGCGCTCCAACCCCGCGACCTATACCGGCGCCTTCACGCCGATCCGCGAATGGTTCGCGGGCCTGCCCGAGGCGAAGGCGCGCGGCTACGAGCCGGGCCGCTTCTCCTTCAACGTCAAGGGCGGCCGCTGCGAGGCCTGCCAGGGCGACGGCGTCATCAAGATCGAGATGCACTTTTTGCCCGACGTCTACGTCACCTGCGACGTCTGCAAAGGAAAACGCTACAATCGCGAGACGCTGGAAGTGCTGTTCAAGGGCAAGTCGATCGCCGACGTGCTCGACATGACCGTGGAAGAGGCCGCCGAGTTCTTCAAGGCGGTGCCGCGCGTCCGCGACACCTTCCAGACCCTGCACCGCGTTGGGCTGGACTACATCCATGTCGGCCAGCAGGCCACCACGCTATCCGGCGGCGAAGCGCAGCGCGTCAAGCTCGCCAAGGAGCTGTCCAAGCGCGCGACGGGCCGCACGCTCTACATCCTGGACGAGCCGACCACGGGCCTGCACTTCCACGACGTCAAGAAGCTCCTGGAAGTGCTGCACGAGCTGGTCGCCCAAGGCAACACGGTCGTCGTGATCGAGCACAATCTCGAGGTCATCAAGACCGCCGACTGGGTGATCGATCTCGGCCCCGAAGGCGGCGACGGCGGCGGCGAAATCGTCGCCTGGGGCCCGCCGGAGGACATCGTCAAGGCACCGAGGAGCTACACGGGGCAATTCCTGGCGCCGGTGCTGGCGAAGGCGAACAAACCGCGGAAGGCGGGTGGGGCGAGCGAGGCGGCGGAGTAGCGTTCGAGTCCCCGAGGTACAGAAATGAAAAGAATGGGAGGCCCGCGTGGTTGCATTCGGTGCGCCAATGATGATGGCGACTTTTCTTTTCTATCTTGGCGTCGCAGCAACAATACCCTTCATCTCGGGCCTTTTAGGGTTCTCAAGGCGCGCGCCATTCCTAATGACGGCCGTCTTGACCGGCGGATTCATCTGTCTTGGCGCAGTCGCGTTTTCCGACGACCTCAAATACCAAGATGTGTATTCGCTACTCTTGCTACGGATAGAAGCCACTGCTCTCTTCGGGATCGAATTGCTCATCGCCTTCGTTCTGGCCCACTGGCTGGGCGCTCAATCTCGGGCGGGAATTCTTCGGGTGAGGAATCGATCCCCCTGAACAGCAAGCGTAGCCCGGACGAGCGAAGCGACATGAGGTTGGCTGATCGAAGCCAACTTCCACTCCCGCATTTCGCTGCGCGCATGCGGGCTACGGAGCTTCGAATGAGCCCATAGGGTGGGTAGAGCGTAGCGAAACCCGTCGCGTCGCCGACCAAAAGGCGGTGGGTTCGTTGCGCTCAACCCAGCCTACAATTTCGTCACGCCGCCCGCACGATCCCCCTCACTGCCCCCTTCCCCCGCACCTCCGCCTCCTCGAATTCGGCGGCCGCGATCGCCCGGTCCAGCGCGGCGCGCAGCTCCTTCGCGCTCTCCAGCGTCAGCTCGATGCCGGCGCGCGCGCCGGGCTCCAGGCTCGTGTTGATGAAGTCCAGCGTGATCACGTCGCCGGCTACCGCGTGGCGGGCGTGGTCGTAGGCGACCACGCTGTGCGTGAGGGGGAACCATTCGTCGCCGCGCTTGGCCATGCCCTCCGCACGCGCGATCTCGATGATGGATGTGCACATCTTTTCGTCTCCTACTTAGCCAGATGCTTGCCGAAGAAGGTGAACACCTTGCTCCAGGCATCCATGCATTGCTCGGGCCGGTAGAGCGGCCGGTGCCAATAGAAGAAGCCGTGACCGGCGCCGTCGTAGCGATAGAACTCGTAACTCTTGCCGTGCTTCTTCAGCTCGGCCTCGTGCTGGTTCACCTGCTCCGGGCTCGGTGCGCGGTCGTCGTTGCCGAAAATGCCGATCAGCGGACAGCAGAGGTCCTTGGTCATGTCGATCGGCGCGACCGGCGTCTTGTCGTTGAGCTCGTCCTTGCCCATCACCACGCGGCCGCCCCACAGCTCGGCGCAGGCGTCGACGTCCTTCCGTTGGCACGCATAGATGAAGGCGTGGCGGCCGCCGGAGCAGGACCCGAACAGGCCGACCTTGCCGTTGTGGTTTGCTTGCGCGCGCATCCACTTCACGGCCGCCTCGGTGTCACCGAGCATCTGGGCGTCGGCAATGCCGCCCTCGGCACGGACCTTGGCGGCGACGTCGTCTGGATTGCCCTCGCCCGCGCGTTCATAGAGGTTGGCGCAGATCGCGAGATAGCCGTGATGCGCGAAACGCCGTGTCGTCTCGATGTAAAACTCGCTCCAGCCTGGCATGTGGTGGACCAACACCACGCCCGGAAACGGCCCGGCGCCGGAGGGTTTTGCGATATAGGCGGTAATCGGCGTCCCCTTGTCGCCTTTGATCGTGACGTTCTCGCAGGTCATGCCTCGGTAAAATGACATCGTCTTGCTCCAGCCGCGTTAGCCGTTGATCGGCATTGCAGGTCACGTGCCCGCATCGGTCATACGGAAAGTGTGAAAGACGGAATAGTTTACTCCACCTTTCTTATAAAAGGCACATTGTACGTTTGCCATGCATGCTTTGCCCCGTTCGCATTTCATGACCTATTCCCTTGTCATCTTCGATCTCGACGGCACCCTCGCGGACAGTTTTCCGTGGTTTCGGCACCATGTGAACGGCGTGGCCGACCGCTACGGCTTCCGTCGGGTTGCGGATGAGGATGTGGAGTCGCTCCGTCATGCCGGCTCGCGCGAAATCCTCGATCACCTCGAGGTCCCGCTCTGGAAGCTGCCTCTGATCGCCCGCCATATGCGCCGGCTGAAGGGGCTGCACATCAGCGACATACCGCTCTTCGACGGCGCCGAAATGATGTTGCGCAAGCTCGCAGATGGTGGCTTTCGCCTCGCGTTGGTCAGTTCGGACAGCGAAGGCAATGCGCGCAAGCAGCTCCGCGAAGCGGCCGCGCTGTTTTCCTATTTCGATTGCGGTGCCTCGATCTTCGGCAAAGCCGCCAAATTCCGGCGGGTGGTGAAGCGTGCCGGAATCAAGCCTGCACAGGCCATCGCGATCGGCGATGAAACTCGCGACATCGAGGCTGCGCGCGCCGCCGGCATCGCCTGCGGCGCCGTGCAATGGGGATTCGCGGCCCCACAGGCGTTAAAGGCACTGGCGCCCGATCTGATGTTCGAGCGCATGGAAGATATTGTGCGTGCGTTGGGCACCGCGACCGGCGCGCGATAGCGCTGCAAGCCGCGCCTTACCGCCGGAGAAAAGCCCTACACCATCAGCTTCCGCCGTCGATCTTCTCGCCACCCACCAGCGTTGCGATCACCTGCGCGATCCGCACCTGCCCCTTACGCGCGTTGGCACCATGGTTGGCAAAATCGATCCAACCTTTGTTGAACCCATCCAGCATCTGCATGCGCGGCAGCGGGTTCTTCATAGCCTGCTTACGGAAGATCGCTTCCCAGTCGCTGCGCGGCACCGCCCTCGCCTCGACCATCTTGCCGAGCGTCTTGGCGAACGCCGCAGCGATGTTGTTGGGGCTGACGCGCACGGCGGCCTCAAGTTCGGCGGAGTTGCTTGGCATCACGCCGTCCGGGATCAGTCGCGCGGTGTCGCGGCTGGAGGATCGGGTTGGCGTGCGCCTGTTCGCGAACTCGATCTCATTCCGCCAGCGCCGCCTCGACGAAACCGATCGGATCCTCGCAGAACTCGCGCGTCACCTTGAAATGATCCGTCTCCCGCACCGTCACTGGCTCGAGCCCGTATTTCGAGAGGCGCAGCAGCGTCGCATTGGGGTAGGCCATCAGCATCGGCGAATGCGTGGCCATGATCACTTGACAGTAGCCGGACTCGTCCATGCGCTGCATCAGCTTCAAAAATTCCATCTGGCGCGCCGGCGACAGCGCCGACTCCGGTTCATCGAAGATGTAGATGCCCTGGCGTTGGCAGCGCTCATTGAAGAAGCGCAGAAAACCCTCGCCATGAGAATAGGAGAGAAAATCAGGCGGTTCTGCACTGACGCGTCCAAATGTCTGGCTACGGAGAAAAACGTCTCGGCGCGGAAGAACCAGCCTTTGGTGACCTTCGGCAGGCAGGCGGCACGAAGTGCCTCCGACAAATCACCGCCCATCACTTCAAGGGCATTGGAATGATCGACCGTCCTGTATCCCTTACCGCCCCGGCGCCGTCATAGCCAGCCAGCTCCGCGATACCCTCGAGCAGCGTGGATTTGCCGGCCCCGTTCTCCCCGACGATGATGGTAATGGCGCGGTCGAAGCGGATCTCGAAATCGTCGTGAAGGAAGGGAAGACAGAACGGGTAGGCCTTGCGATCGGGAATGGACGCCGGATCAAGCCAAAGCCGCTTCAGATAGGGCGCCGGCAGATTGGTGTCGCGCTGCTTCCTCGAACTCATGAACCCAAGCCCCCAGGCATTCGCAATGCTCAGCCCGAGGTTGTGGCACATTCTTGCGAACGTAACAAGAACATTTGCCAGGCAATTCCGTCAATTCCTAGGTTGGCCGCCTAACCCAACGCCTCCACCACCAGCTCCATGGTCATCAGGATCGGGTTATCGCCGCGGGCAAGCCGCCCTTCCGCCAGACCTCCCGTAAAGTCGACCAGAGCTATATCGAGCTGGGCCTCCAGCGCTCCATCGGCCGCGGGGAGAACGTGGCCCGAGGTCACCGTCAGCTCGGTCGCAAAGGGTTCAACCGCGCGGCCATCGGCAAATCGCGCCCCGATGGTCGAGCCAACCCCGCCGCGAATTCGGGCCGCAGTGATGCCGTGCGCGCGGCAGAAGGTTTCCAAACTGCCAGCAAAATCCTGGTTGGGGCGCAGCCGCAGCGCGAAGGCGCGGGTGATTGCGTCCACTCCCCTCGCCTCGCTCGGGACCGGACCAAACAATTTGAAATTGGTCTCCGGATCCGGCTCAGCCTTGAATACGGCGCCGTCGATACCGAAGGCTTCCACCTCGAACGGTTCGGCAACGATGGTCTCTTCGGGCAGGATGTGGCCGCCGTTCACACGGCCATGAGCCTCGAGCCACATGCCGTGACAATGGAAGAACGGTGCGCCATCGCGCTCGCCGAACGTCATGGTCGCGTGTTTGAACCAGACCTGGCCCTTCGGACGGAAAACGTCGCTGTAGAACGCCGCGTTCTCGCCGGTCTTGGCCAGCGCCGGCATCACATAGGCGAACGGGCCGAGCGCCCCGCCCCTGATGTTCAGCGTGCCGCCCGCAAAGCCCTGCGACGCGAAGGCGCGACGCGCGGCTTCCAGCAACGGAATGCCGGCTTCAAGCGTGAAGGCAAAGCCGCGGCCGCGCGCTTCGACCCACTGGATGCGCTCGGGATTCGGCGGGCCCGGCTGTTTGACCTCGCGCATCGCTCGCCCGCGTCAGCTCGCTTGCTTTGCAATATCAAGCAGCCCGCGCGCCTCCAGTTCGTCGCGCACCATCCGCTTCGGGATCTTGCCGTAACCCGATTTCGGCAAGGCCTCCCAGAAGAAGAAGCGCTTGGGCATCTTGTAGCGCGGCACCTTCTGCGAGAGAAACGCCGCCATCTCGGCCTCGCTCACCGGCTGTGCGCCCTCGCGCGGCACGCAGACGGCAACGCCAACCTCGCCCCAGACCGGATCGGGCACGCCGAGCACGGCGACCTCGCCCACCGCAGGATGGGTGAGAATCTTCTCCTCGATCTCGCGCGGATAGATGTTGGAGCCGCCGGAGATGTACATGTCGGAGGCACGGCCGGTGATGTAGACAAACCCCTCCTCGTCCATATGGCCGAGGTCGCCGGTGCGAAACCAGCCGTCGCGGAACGCCTTCGCATTGGCTTCGGGATTGTTGTAATAGCCCGCGAACACCGCCGGACCGATGACGCAGATCTCGCCGGTCTCGAAGGCCTTGAGCTCGCGCCCCTGATCGTCCTGGATCGAGACCTGCATACCGGTGCGCTCATAGCCGCAACTGCCGATCTTCGCATGCGGCCCGTCGTCCTCGAAATGCAGCGCGGTCGGCAGCACCGTGATGTTGCCGGTGACCTCGCCGAGCCCGAAATATTGCACCAGCACCTTGCCGAGCTTCTTCAGCGCGGCCTTCTGATCCTCGCGATACATCGGCGCACCGGCATAGATCACATAGCGCAGCGACGAGTGATCATACTGGTCGACCGCGGGATGCTCGACCATCATCTTCAAGATCGTCGGCACGGTGAAGAGATTACTCACCCGATGCGTCTGGATCAGCCGAAAGGCTTCCGCGATGTCGAAGCGCTCCGTCGGCAGCAAAATCGTCGGCACGCCGCGCGCGGTCTGCATGAGCTGATGCACGCCGGCGCCATGAGAGAGTGGCGCGACAACCAGCGAAGCGTCGGCTTCCGTAGTGCCGGGCGTGAGATCGGCGAGATGGTTGGTGACGACAAACCCCATCTGGCCATGGGTCAGCACCGCCGCCTTGGAGCGGCCGGTCGTGCCGGACGTAAAGAAGAACCAGCAGGGATCATCGTGCTCCACCGCGGCGTTCGGCACGGCGGCGCCGGCATGCGCGGCAATCGCCTCGCGCAGCGAGCGCTCACCGAAGCCGCCGTCGGGGCCGATCCGCCAGGTGAAATCAGGGCCAGAAACGGCGGCCGCATGATCGGGGAAATCGCCATGGCACAAGAATGCCTTCGCGCCCGAGGCGCTCGCGAGATAGGCGACCTCGTCCGGCATCAGGCGGAAATTGGTGGGCACCCAGACCGCACCGAGACGGAAGGCCGCGAACATCGACCAGAACATCTCCTCGCAATTCTTGGAATGCACGAGGATGCGGTCGCCCTTGTTAATCCCGCGCGCGGCAAGCGCAGCCGCAAGCGCCGATACTTCCGCATCGATCTGCCGCCAACTCCAGGATTTGTCGGCCCATATGAACCCATCCCGATCACCAAGCCGGCGCGCATTCTGGGTCAGCATATGCGCGAGGTTCATCACCCGGCGCGACATCCGCAACTGTCCGCTGGGGGTAGTAGCTGACGTGCTCTCACTCATTTGCGTCCCATCCATGCGCCAGCCGCGATCAGGACGATGCCGACCACGCCGGAGACAATGCCATGTTTGACATGCACCCGCATTCCGCCTGCTTCATGTCCGGGGAAGAAGGCCGGCAACTGCCCCGCGGGCACCAGAACGTAGACGGCGGCGGCGATCAGGAGAACGACGCCGAGCGCGGTCAGCACGAGCTTCATGGGTGTTTCCCCACCAGGGAGCGCTTGGCTGCGCTCCGCGTCGAAACGATCGATGTTCGGCTCTGTTTATCGCGAGATGGCGAGGGCTAGCAAGGGTGGCTCGGCAGTACGACAATCATGCCACACCGGAGAACCACATTGTGCGTTAGTATCTCGTCCGCCAGGCAGGCAAGTGCAGGCAGGCAACTGGAAGAGCGACGTCAGGGAGCGCCGCCGGCGGTCAGCCCTGGCCGAGGCTCAATCTGATCTCGCATCATCTGAAAGACGTGAAGAACCCGAAACAAGTCGAGCCGAATGCATGAGCGACGTCGTTAACAACAAGGCCCAACACCGCTTCGAACTCACTGTCGACGGCCATCGCGCCGACGCTTATTACAAGCTCGACGGCGATGTCATCACTTTCGCCCACACCGAAGTGCCGCCGGAACTCGGCGGCCAGGGTGTCGGATCAAAGCTCGTGAAAGGCGCGCTTGAGCAGGTGCGCGTCGAGGGGCTGAAAGTGATTGCGCAATGCCCCTTCGTCAAAGCCTATATCGGCAAGCATGCGGAGTATCAGGATTTGTTGGAAACCTAGCTGAGCATCCGGCGCCGCATGCGAAGAGCAGGCCCGCACCGGTCGCGCGGGCCTTTGTGGCCGGTGCGAAGTTCAGTGCCTGATCTCGGGCGGCAGCTTGCCGCCATTGGCCGCGAGCTTGGCCATCACCTGCTTGTGCAGCCACACGTTCATACTGGCGGAATCATTGGTATCGCCGGTGTAGCCCAATTCCTTTGCGAGCTCCTTGCGCGCGGCAAGGCTGGAATCGATATCGAGCGCCTTCATCAGGTCGACGATCGAGGTGCGCCATTCCAGCTTCTCATGGTGTGCCGCTACAGCCTTGTCCATGATCGCCGCGATATCGACGCTTTGCGGCGGTGCCGCCGGCGCCGCTTGTGTTGGCGCTGAGGGCGGCGCGGCCGAGGGGCCGCCCGCAGTCGCACCACTGCCTGCCGTGCCGCCTCCGGTCGGGGTCGCGGCGGCATGGTTGCCGAAGATCGCGCTCATGATTTTTCCGAAAACGCTCATTGTTTGGTCCCCATGGGAAAAGACAATCTGTGAAGGCTTCCAGGCGCCCGTCTGGTCAGCCGGCGGCAGCGTCGGCATCGTCCACGAGAGGTTATCTCCCTCGAGTCGATCCGCCAATACGCAGTCAATAAGCCAATTCCAGCTTACCCGAGGCAAAATGACGGCGGAATGACGCGCTCGTGTTTGCGTTGCCGCAAAGAATTTTTTTCACTGAGCCGTGAGTCATCGGCGCGGCGTTTGGGAGTATGCTCGTTTGCAAGAGTTCGCGACTGGCCTGTTCCGGTTCGCGCATGGCCAGATCAGCGATCGTTCCATCGGCGGTCGCAAGCGCCCGACCGGACGCAAAGCGTGACCGCCGCGGCAAGGGAGCTAACGGCCATGGCCAACTTCTACCAAGGCAATGTCTCTTCGCAGGTCCGCTCGGCGCAGGACAGCGCGGCGGGCCCGGCGATCCGGTCTCTCACCCTGTCCGATCTGCGCCAGGCGTTGCAGGAGGGGTGGGATGATTTTCAGGCGGTGCCCAGCCACGCCCTCTTCCTTTGCATTATCTATCCCGTGCTGGGATTGGTGCTGGCGCGCGCCGTGCTCGGCTATTCGGTGCTTCCGCTGATGTTTCCGCTCGCCGCAGGTTTCGCCCTGCTCGGGCCGTTGGCCGCGGTTCCTCTTTACGAGTTGAGCCGCCGCCGCGAACGCGGCGAGGAGGTTTCCGTCTGGGATGCAATCGAGCTGGTGCGCTCGCCCTCTTTCGGCGCCATGCTCGCGCTCGGGGCCATGCTGCTCGCTTGGTTCGTCACATGGGTTGCGACCGCGCAGGCGATCTACGTTGCCGCATTCGGCTATGCCGGGGTGACCGGCATTTCCGATTTTGTCACGCGCGTGTTGACGACGCCGCAAGGTTGGTGGCTGATCGTGGTCGGCTGTGGCGTCGGCTTCCTGTTCGCGCTGGTCGCCTTGTGCCTTAGCGTGGTCGCCTTCCCCCTGATATTGGATCGCCACACCAGCGCCGGCGAAGGCATGGTTACCTCCCTGCGCGTCACCGCCCATAACCCGGTGCCGGTCGCGGCCTGGGGCCTGATCGTCGCGGCGCTGCTCGCGTTGGGAACGCTGCCAGCTTTCCTTGGGCTGGCCGTTGTCATCCCGCTCTTGGGCCACGCGACCTGGCACCTCTATCGCAAGGCGGTCGAGATTGACCCCGATGCGCGCCCGCTCCCGCCCCGGCCCCATGTGCGGAAACCGGCCGCCGATTTCCCCGCCAATCTGTTCCCTTGGCGGCGCCGGGGCAACCCATAGGCTCACGCCTGGTGAAACAGCACCGCCGGCCGCCGCGCGACCGGCGGTGCTGTTTGCAAACAGCCAAGCATCGCGTTCTTCCGTGTCGGGATTGCTGCTCATCCTCGGAGCAGGCCTCGCATGACAAAAGCCTTGTTTTGGCCGCGGTTGCCACCGACATTTCGCTGCGCTACTCACTCACCTTCGATCGAAATTGCCTGAGGAGCTTCGATGCGTGCTCGCACTGCCCTCACTGCCCTGGTGTTGAGTGCCGCGTTGGCTTTGCCCGGAGCATCCGCGCTCGCCGCGTCCTGTGGCAATACCAGTTTCGACGCCTGGCTCGCCGACTTCAAGAAGGAGGCTGCGGGCAAGGGTGTCTCGCAAACGGCCATCGATGCTGGACTGAATGGGGTGACCCTCGACCAGGCCGTGCTGTCGCGCGACCGCTCGCAGAAAGTGTTTAGCCAAAGTTTCGAAGAGTTTTCCGGGCGCATGGTGCCGCCCCGGCTGGCGCGCGGCTCCAACATGATGAAGCAATACGGTTCGGTGCTGTCGCGAATCGAAGAGCGTTACGGCGTGCCGGGTGAAGTGCTGGTGGCGATCTGGGGGCTGGAGACGGATTTCGGCGTCAACACCGGCAAATTTCCGACCATCCGCTCGCTTGCAACCCTCGCCTATGATTGCCGTCGCGCTGACCAATTTCGTGCCGAGTTGATGGATGCGCTGCGAATCGTCGAGCGCGGCGACCTGACGCCCGCCGAAATGCGCGGCGCTTGGGCCGGCGAAATCGGCCAGACCCAGTTCATGCCGTCGTCCTGGATGAAGTTCGCCGTCGATTTCGACGGCAACGGCCGGCGCGACCTCATGCACAGTGCGCCCGATGTCCTCGCGTCAACCGCGAACTATCTCGCGAGCTATGGCTGGCAGCGCGGTAAGGATTGGGAGCCCGGCAGCCCGAATTTCGCGGTGTTGCAGCAGTGGAATAAGAGCGAAGTTTATGCGCGCACGGTCGCCTACTTCGCCACTCAGCTCGCCCACGCCCCCTAAGAATAAGAATTTGCTAAAAGAGATTGCCAGCGCGCATTGGGCCGATCGCCACGCAACCGGCCCCTTACGCGAATAGGCTTACTTGGCCGTCGTCGTCTGCATCGCCTTGGTAAGATGAGCGCCGCACGCCGCCATCTTGCCGTTCAGCATCGAGTCCTGAGCAGCCGCGATTTCCTTCTCCGCCGCCCACTTGCTATCGCCATCCGCCATAGCTTCGACCGCCGACTCCGCCTTGCCGAAGTTTGGCCCACTACACCCGACTGCGGACAATTTGGCAGCCTGCGCTGGAACGACTGCAAAAGCGACTGCAGCGACAACCGCTGCCCCGAGTAACTTTTTGATCATGTTACTTTCCATTTTTTGAGAACGGACCCGGCGACATTGCCGGATTCCGCGAAATCATTTTTCGCTGATGGTTCCCAAACTTCGGAATGAAAATCGCGCGATGCAAATGTGATCGGCGTGTGCCGCAGAGCCTTATGCACGCAACGATTGCTTCGCGTCACGACCCGGCAGAGGAGGTCGTCCATTCGCGTCAGCGTCTACGACTCGCTCCCAGCGGCCGAGATCAATTCTACGACGATCAGCTCTGCTCCGATCAATGGGCCGCGAGCGCTGGACGCCAGCAAGCCCGCCTGCGAGTTTCGTCTCCGCGTCGCCGATATTGGGAGTCGGTTCCCGGCAAAGAAACTCTCAGTGTACTCAAGGAATATTCTTAATATTCATTTTTTGTACAACTTCTGTATGCGAATCGCGCATGCGCGGGCAAGCTTAGCGCCAGCGCGAGGCGCAATGCCGCAGCTTGTGGCGCTATATTACCGTCAGTATCTGTGGTGATGGCACGGCTGTTACGCAGTTGCGGTAATCACATGATTTCACGAAACTATTCTACAGATTTGATCTGAATCTTGGTCACTTTTGTGCACCGCGCCAAGAGCTTAATAAGAGCTTACTGGCGACATGCGTTTTCGGCTTAGCTGCACCGCAACATAAGCGCTACCGAGCCGAGGAACTCTCTTCTATATTCATTTCAACGATGAGGCTTCCCTCCAAGAGCTGAATCATAATACAAGGAGACTACCCATGTTGCTCTCGCTCATCCGGATGATCCAGGCGTTCCGGGAGTATCAGCGCAATGTTGCCGAACTGTCGGCGCTCAGTGACCGCGAGCTGGCCGATATTGGCTTGGATCGCTCGGACATTCCGCGCGTTGCAGCCGGCAATTACAACGGCTGATCGCGTTCCGACGCCCCGAAATTCGAACCGATGGATAACGCCCGCGCTCAGCGGGCGTTATCATGTGCGGGAAACCGCCTCGGACAGCCTACGATCCTAATTTTTCGCGTATCCACTTTTCTGGATCACACGCCAGATGCGTTTGGATTAAAAACGCGCTAACCCTCCGCCCATGAGCGGGACCCAATCTTCTTCTGACGTTGTCCACATTATCGGCGCGGGCCTTGCGGGCTCCGAGGCTGCTTGGCAGGTCGCCGAGCGCGGCATCCGCGTCACCCTGCACGAAATGCGCCCCTTGCGCATGACCGAAGCGCACCGCACCGACGGCTTGGCCGAACTCGTCTGCTCCAATTCCTTCCGCTCCGATGATGCCGCCAACAATGCCGTCGGACTCCTGCACGCCGAGATGCGCAGGCTTGGCTCGCTCATCATGCGTGCAGCCGATGCCAATCAGGTGCCTGCGGGTGGAGCGCTCGCGGTCGACCGCGAGGGATTTTCCGCGGCTGTGACCAAGGCGCTGCATGCCCATCCGCTGATCCAGATCGAACGGGGCGAGATCGCCGGCCTACCGCCGTCGGACTGGGGCAATGTGATTGTTGCGACGGGGCCCCTTACCTCGGCAGCCCTCGCCGATGCTATCCGCGAACTGACCGATCAGGACGCGCTCGCCTTTTTTGATGCGATCGCGCCGATCGTACACAAGGATACGGTCGACATGTCCGTGGCGTGGTTTCAATCGCGCTACGACAAGGCCGGGCCTGGCGGCAGCGGCGCCGACTACATCAATTGCCCCATGACCGAGGAGCAGTACGGCGCCTTCGTGGACGCGCTGCTTGCCGGCGAGAAGACCGAATTCCACGACTGGGAGACCAAGACGCCCTATTTCGACGGCTGCCTGCCGATTGAAGTGATGGCGAGCCGCGGCCGCGAGACACTGCGGCACGGGCCCATGAAACCGGTCGGGCTCACCAATCCGCATAATCCGACCGTCAAGCCCTATGCCGTCGTGCAGCTACGCCAGGACAACAAACTCGGCACGCTCTACAACATGGTCGGATTCCAGACCAAGCTGAAATACGGGGCCCAGCAGCGGATCTTCCGGACCATCCCGGGGCTTGAGAAAGCCGAGTTCGCCCGTCTCGGCGGACTGCACCGCAACACCTTCCTCAACTCGCCAAAGCTGCTCGATAGCGAGCTGCGGCTCCGCGCGCAGCCGCGGCTGCGCTTTGCCGGCCAGATGACCGGATGCGAAGGCTATGTGGAATCGGCAAGCATCGGGCTGATCGCCGGGCTCTACGCAGCAGCGAACGCCCGCGGGCGCTCTCTGGCGCCACCCCCACCGACGACAGCACTGGGCGCCCTGCTCGGTCATATCACTGGCGGCCACATTGAAACGATCGAGCCGGGCGCGCGCTCGTTCCAGCCGATGAATATCAATTTCGGTCTGTTCCCGCCGCTCGCGGCATCCCCGACCAAGAAAGCCGACGGCACGCGGCTGCGCGGCAACGAAAGGACGGTCGCCAAAAAGCAGGCCTTAAGCGCCCGGGCGCTGGCCGATATCGACCGCTGGATCAGCGACAATCTGCACATTGCGGCGGCGGCATAGACGATGAGCCTGCCAAAGAACGACGCTGCGGTGCTCTCGGCGCGCTGGATCGAGGGCGTGCTGCTCAAGCGGGACGTATTTTCAACCGTCGAACGGGGACGCCTCCGGATTGACGACCGCGAGACCGATGCGGTGCTGCGCCGGCTCGATCAGGTGCCCTGGTGGTCGTTCCTGCTGGCGCGCCATTTGTTTGCGCGCGAACGCAAGGCGCTATCGCGCGCAAAAGGCCTGGAGGTTGGCCCTGAACTGCTCTGGGCCGGCAGACGAGCGCTGGTCCGCGGCTTCATCGATGGCGTCGCGCTGCATTTGGCAAAGCCCTATGGCGACATCGACTACTTCCGCTCAGCCAAGGTCACGTTGCATCGATTACATCGCGCCGGCATCTGCCATAACGATCTGGCCAAGGAGCAGAACTGGCTGGTCGGCCGCGACGGGCGGGCTTATCTCACCGATTTTCAGCTTGCCGCCTGCTTCCGTAAACGCAGCCGGCTGTTCCGCATCGCAGCTTACGAGGATCTGCGGCATCTGCTTAAGCACAAGCGCAGCTACGCGCCGCACGCACTCACGCCGAGCGAGAGGAAGATTCTCGCGCGCAAATCTTTCGTCGCCAGTCTCTGGCTCGCCACCGGCAAGAAAGTCTATCGCGCCATTACCCGCGGGCTCTTCAATTTCACCGATCGTGAGGGCGGCGGCCGCCGCCTCGTGAACGACGCGCCGGTCCTGGCCGACTTGATCCGCAAGAACCCCGCCGTGCGCGATACCGCGATTGTCGCCTTCGCCGATCGACGCTCCGGCGTTGGGCTCTACGCCTTTGTCGAGGCCGATCGCGCGGCGCTCGAATCGCAATTGCGCAGCGAGCTCGCCGCGGCGAAGGGACCCAAGCCACCCGAGCACATCCAGGTGGTGCATGCGCTACCGCGCGACGCCAGCGGCCGGCCACGCACCGAGATCCTGCAACTTGTGGCGATGAACCAGCTCGATCTGATCGAGCCGATGATGGCGAGCGACGCCGACCTCGCCTTCCTGAAGGACATCCTGGAGCAGCGGAAAAACCTGCGTGACCGCTTCAACTTTGAGACAAGCGAGCTGAAACTGCCCTTGCACTGAATGACCTGAAGCGCGTGCGGCTTCGATGGCTACGAATCGAGGGTTACGAAAACGTCTTCGACCGCGACGCACGCCACAACGTCCAGAGCGTCGACAGTCGCGACGGCGTTTGCGGCGCGAAGGGATCGTGATCCGCCCGTGACAGCCGCGCCAGGTCGCGCTTGACGATGGCGAGCGGCAGGAACACCGGCCTCACCTCGTTCGGCACGTCGGCAAGCAAGGTGGAGGCGGTATCAAGGTGCTGCCGGGCCTCGCCGAGCAGTTCGTCGATCGCGGCACGCAGGCGCGGTGTCTGCTTGCCGCCGAAAGCCTCATCGAGGTCGCTGCCCTGTGCTGTCAGAAGTTGCTGAGGCAGAAACAATTGGCGACGCGAGGCATCGTAAGGCAACCTTGCGATCACCCGCACAATGCCCTCCGCAAGTCCGGCATGCCGCGCCAGATGATCGATCTGCGGCAAGGGCGGAGCCACGATCCGCGCAGCCAGCGCGAACAGCGCCGACGAGGTGTCGTTGAGATAGCTCTCCAGCGCTGCCAGCGTCGGCATCGGATCGTTGTAGAGATCGAACTGATGCTCCTCGATCAGGCGCAACAGGATGTCGACCGGAAGATTGGAGCTGCCGATGGCCAACAACAGTTCCGCAGCGACAGGATTGCCTTCAACGCCGCCACGGCCCTGCCCCGCAAGCATATCGCTCCACCATTGCAGGCGGATTTCCCCAGGCAGAGGTTGCGTGACCTGGTCATGCACCCGGGTGATTTCGACGTTGAAGGCATAAAGTGCGAGCAGCGCACGACGTTGCTCCGCAGGCAGAAAAATGGTTGCGGCGTAGCGGGCAAAGTCATGGCTGCGCACCAGGTCGGCGCAGAACGCCGCATCGTCCTTGGCGTCATTCGCGCTCATGGCACCGCAATCAAGGCCGCCGCGACGCGCCGCCGCTCACCGATCATGATGTTGTAAGTGCGGATCGCCGGTCCAGTTTGCATCGTGTCCAGGACCACCCGCACGTTGCGCAGCGCGTTGCGCAGCTCCGCCGGCGGCAACCAGACCGCATTGCCTGTGCCGACGATGAGGGTGTCAATCGAGTTCGCGGCCTCAAAGACACGCGCCAGAGAATATTTGTCGATCTGTTCGGGCCTGGTCACGTCCCAAGCCCAGACTGCATCGGGCAGGCACAGAAGCGAGCCGCGATGCGACATCCCGGCAAAAGCAAACCCGCCATTGCCATAGGCGTCGATAGCCGCCGAGCGCGGAAGATGGGGAGCGTCGGATGCGTTGGGCATGATCGGTCCGAAAGACGAGCTTCCTGCCTCAGGGTCAAGTCCTGAAGCGCCATTTTCGGTCCATGCGCCGCTATTTCTTTGCCGGCCTGTCGGGCTTCTTGGCAGGTGCCTCCGGCGCGTCGGCCCGCTGGGTGCCGACGCCGAGATAGATCAGGACCGGCGCCGCGATGAAGATCGACGTGTAGGTTCCGACCAGCACCACGCCGAACATCATCACGGCGGTAAAGCTGTGAATGGCCTGTCCCCCGAACAACAGCAGCGCGAGCAGCGCCAGCGTCACCGTGACGTGGGTGATGATCGAGCGCGACAGCGTCGAGTTGATCGACTCGTTCAAGAGCTGCGGCATCGGCATTTTCTTGTAGCGCCGCAGCATTTCGCGGATCCGGTCATAGATGACGACCGTATCGTTGAGTGAATAGCCGAGAATGGTCAGCAGCGCCGCGATGCTGGTGAGGTCGAAATCGACCTGCGAGATCGACATGAAGCCGATGGTCAGCACGATGTCATGCACGTTGGCGATCATGGCGCCAAGCGCGAACTGCCACTCGAAGCGGAACCAGAGATAGACCAGGATCGCCATGATCGCGAGCATCAGGCCGATCATGCCGTAGGCCAGAAGCTCGCCGGAGACGCGCGGCCCAACCACCTCGACGCGACGATAGTCGACAGAATCGCCGAGCGCGCCACGGACCTTGTTCACCGCCTCCTGCTGCGCGGCATCGCCGCCCGGCTGCTCGGCAACGCGGATCAGAACCTCGTCCGGTCCGCCGAACTGCTGCAATTGCACTTCACCGAGGCCCAGCGCGTTCAGGCTCGATCGCATGCCTGCGATATCGGCCACGCCCGACTTGGCCCGGACTTCGAGGAGCGTGCCGCCCCTGAAATCGATGCCGAAGTTCAGGCCGTGGGTGAAAAAAAGCGTGATCGCCACGATCGACAGCATCGCCGAGATCGGGAAGCTGATGCGGCGGAACCGGGTGAAGTCGAAATGCGTGTTATCGGGAACGATGCGTAGCGAGGGCAGGAGGCCGAACGCGCTGACGACGGTCAGCACGGCAATGAGAACGGCGAGAGAGATCAGAACGATGTGAGTCACAGCCGCAATTTCCTAGATCGGCACGGTTTGTGGCCGCTTCCAGCGCACCCACCACGCCACGATCAGTCGGGTCAGGGTGAAAGCGGTGAAAACCGTGGTGAGAATGCCGATGCCGAGCGTCACGGCGAAGCCGCGCACCGGGCCGGTGCCGATATAAAACAGGACCGCGGCGGCGATGAAGGTGGTGATGTTGGAGTCCAGAATCGTCGCCAGCGCCCGCTTGAAGCCGGCGTCGATCGCGGAAATTGCGTTGCGGCCGCCGCGCAACTCCTCGCGGATACGCTCATAGATCAGCACGTTGGAGTCGACCGCAATACCGACGGTCAGCACGATGCCGGCGATGCCGGGCAAAGTCAGCGTCGCATTAAGCAGCGACAGCAGCCCGAAGATCATGGCAACGTTCACGAGCACGGCGATATTGGCGAACAGACCGAACAGGCGATAGGTCAGGAGCATGAACACCACGACCATGATCGCGCCGACATAGGCGGCGAGCTTGCCCTTCTCGATCGAGTCCTGGCCGAGGCCCGGCCCCACGGTGCGTTCCTCGATCACCGTCAGCGGCGCGGGCAGCGCGCCGGCCCGCAGCAGGATCGCCAGATCGTTGGCCGATTGGACAGTGAAATTTCCGGAAATCTGGCCCTGACCGCCGGTGATCGGTTCGCGGATCACGGGCGCGGAAATGACCTCATTGTCCAGCACGATAGCGAAGGGCTGCCCGACATTCTCGGTCGTTGCCTGCGCAAACTTGCGCGACCCCGCCGAGTTGAATTTGAAACTCACCACCGGCTCGCCCGTGCGCGGATCGAACGCCGTTTGTGCGTCCGTCAGATCGCCGCCGGAAACCAGCACCTGCTTCTTGACGACATAGGGCACCTTCGGCGACGACGCGCTCATCAAGAGCTCGGAATCCGACGGCAATTGGCCCTGCTGCGCCTGTTCCGGCGACACGCTGGTGTCGACCATACGGAATTCCATCTTGGCGGTCTTGCCCAGCAATTGTTTCAGCCGGGTTGGATCCTGCAGGCCCGGAACCTGCACGAGGATGCGGTCAGTGCCTTGCCGCTGAATCACCGGCTCGACCGTCCCGAGCTGGTTGACGCGGCGCTCGACGATCTGGATTGACTGCTCGATGGTCTGGCGGATGCGCTCGTTGATCGCTGCCTGCGGCACCGTGAGGCGGATCAAGCCGCCGCCGGCCTCGGTGACCTCGACCGAGCGCTGGCCGCTCGAGCCCAACAGCCCGCCCAAGGGCTGCGACAAATCCCGCAGTTTGCCAAGCGCTGCCTGAACATCGCTATCTTTGACGCGCACCTCGACAGCATCGCCACGGGTAGCAAGCCCGGTATAGCCGATCCTTGCCTCGCGCAGGGTGCGCCGCACATCATCGCGGATCTGATCGAGCTTGTCCTTCTTCACGTAGTTGGAATCGACCTCGAGCAAGAGATAGGAGCCGCCCTGCAGATCGAGGCCAAGCACGAGACGGCGCTGTGCCCACAGCGGCCAGTTCTTCACCGTCGCTTCAGGGAAAAAATTCGGCACTGCGAAGAGGCACACGATTAGCGCCGTCAGGATGATGCCGAGCGCCTTCCACCGCGTGAAATACAACATCGAGTTGACTCTTTAAGAAACAGAATGTGGACGAGAAACGCGATCAGCTCGCAGCCTCGTCCTTGGCCTCGCTCTTGGCCGGCTCGCCCTTTGCCCGCACGCCAGAGATCATCTGCCGCATTTGCCGGACCCGGACGCCATCGGAAATCTCGAATTCGATCTGATCGTCATCGACGACCTTGGTCACCTTGCCCACCAGCCCGCCAGAGGTCACCACCGTGTCGCCCCGGCGGATGTTCTTGACGAGGTCGGCATGGTCGCGGACCTTCTTCTGCTGCGGGCGCAGGATCAGGAAATACATGATCACGAAGATCAGCGCGAATGGCAGAAGCGACATCAACATGCTGTTAGTGTCGCCGCCAGCCGCGGCCTGAGCATAGGCGGGGGTAATCAGCATCGGGCAATCCTTTGTGGGACGGCAACAAGCCGGCAAGGCCTCAAGAAGGCGCCGGCTCCGGGAAATTTGCGCGGACTATAGCGGTCGCAGTCCCAATTGCAACGCCGCCCGCCCCTGATTTGGGGCGGCTTGCGGCCATTGAAAAGGCTCGATAAAGGCTGCGCCGTCAGGAAACTCACTTATGTCAAAAAAGCCCCAAAAAACTGCCTCCGCACCCGCGCTCAAGGCGATGCCGCGGAAATCCGCCAAACCCGCGACAAAACGCCCAACCGCGTCAAGCGCGCCTGCCGCATCAGGCAAAGATGACAATGCGGCAAGAATCGCCGCCGCGCTCGAAGCCATCGCGGCGCACCTTTCCGCGAACGCGCCCGCGCCGCTCTCATCCGACTCCTTCGCGGACGCCGACGCCTTCGTCTGGCACCCGAACGGACGGTTGACCAAGGTCCCGCGTGTCAGCCGCGTCGAGCTGACCCTGCTCAAAGGCATCGACCGCATGCGCGACATCCTGATCGAGAATACCGAGCGGTTCGCCAACGGCCTGCCCGCCAACAACGCCCTGCTCTGGGGCGCCCGCGGCATGGGCAAATCCTCGCTGGTGAAGGCTGCCCATGCCACCATCAATCTCGACCGCAAGCCCGCCGACCGGCTGAAGCTGATCGAGATCCACCGCGAGGACATCGAGAGCCTGCCGACGCTGATGGAGCTTCTGCGCAGTTCCGATTTCCGCTTCATCGTGTTCTGCGACGACCTCTCGTTCGACGGCAACGACGCCTCCTACAAGTCGCTGAAGGCGGTGCTGGAGGGCGGCATCGAGGGCCGGCCCGACAATGTAATCCTCTACGCCACCTCCAACCGCAGGCACCTGCTCGCGCGCGAAATGATCGAGAACGAGCGCTCGACTGCGATCAATCCGGGCGAAGCCGTCGAAGAGAAGGTCTCGCTCTCCGACCGGTTCGGACTGTGGCTCGGCTTCCACCGCTGCAGCCAGGACGAATATCTCGCCATGGTGAAGGGCTATTGCCGGTATTTCGGCATCGAGCTCGCCGAGGAAGAGCTGGAGCACGAAGCTCTGGAATGGGCGACCACCCGCGGCTCCCGCTCGGGTCGCGTGGCCTGGCAATTCACGCAGGAATTGGCCGGACGGTTGGGCGTCAAGCTGAGCGGCAAATGAGGCGCCAGCGCCTCACGCCCCGTTCAGGAACTGCAAGGGATCGACCGGCGTCGATCCCTTGCGGATCTCGAAGTGGAGCTGCGGCGAGGCCACTTCACCCGACTGGCCGGATTTGGCAATCACCTGGCCACGCTTGATCGTATCCCCGCGTTTGACCAACACCTCACTCGCATGGGCATATGCGGTGACATAGCCGTTGGCATGCCGCACCAGGACCAGATTGCCATACCCCTTCAATTCATTTCCCGCGTAAGCGACGACGCCGTCCTCCGCGGCCTTGACCGGCGTACCCTCGGGCACTGCGAGGTTGATGCCGTCATTGGACTTGCCGTTGGTCTTGGCGCCGTAGCTCGCGATCACCTTGCCGCGCACCGGCCAGCGGAACGTCGGCAGCGCACCGGTGGCCTCGCTGGCCTTGACCGGGCTCTCAGGCGCGCCGTCCTCGGCGGCCGGGCTCGCCTGGGCAAGCCGCGCGGTCTGCTGCGGAACCGCTGCCGCGAGCTTGGGCGCGGCCACAGGCGCAGCGGCAATCTGCTGCGGCGCTCCAGCCGCAACCGGAGCGGCGATTGCCGGCGCCGCGGCGATCGCCTTAGCCGGGACGGTCAGCCGGGTGCCGAGCTTGAGCTTGGCGCCAGTGTCGAGATGATTGGCCCGGGCAAGTTCCACCACCGAGACGTGGTACCGGCGGGCGATGCTGTGCAGGGTGTCGCCGGAGTTGACCACATGAATGCCGGGCGCGGCAGCCACAGCCGCCGGTTTGGCCGCCGGCGCCACAGGCGCAAGGGCGGGCGCAGCGGCCGGAATCGCTGCGGCAGTCTCAGTCGGCTGCGGAATGATAAGCGACTGTCCGGGCGACAGCGTCCGCGGCCCCTTGTAGCCATTGGCGGCCAGGATCGCCGCCGGTGTCACGTGATAACGATGCGCCAGCACCTCCAGCGTGTCGCTGGTGCCGACGATCACCTTGATATGGGTCGGCGGACGACTAGCGGCGACAGAACGCGGCGGCACGGTACCGGTCGCCTCGAGCCTGGGCTGGGGCGGCGGCGTATAGGACGCCACGCCCCGTCCCCCACCGGACACGCCGGCGCTCGCGGTCGGATAGGACTGCGGCGCGGCAACTACCGGCGGAGCGCCGGCGGATGACCCATAAGAGGATTGCGGCCGGGCATATTGCGGCAACTCGTGCCGTTCGACCTGCGGCGCGGGCGCGGCGGCGACCGAGCCGGTGGCTTCCTGCTGCGAGGCAAAGGGATTGGAAAAACCGCCCTGGGACAATCGCGTCGACATGTCGGCGCTGCAGCCGGCAAAAGCGAACGAGATCAGCGTCAACGCCGCAGCATGCGGTACGCGGCGTGCGCAAAGCAACTCGGCAACACGGGACATGGTTACTCACTCGTACGCAACAAAATACCGATTTGAGTAAACACATTCCCAGTAAACAAGCGCTTAACCCTGCGAGTAAGATCTTGGCGGGCCAGCCGATCCGGCACTCTGAGCTGCCGCTTCAGAGTTCTTTGGCGACGCCCGGAAGCGCCGGCACGAAGCGCACATCGACCAGCTCCTTGCGGTCGAAGCCGGTCTCGGTCCTGACGATGCGAACCAGCGTCTGGACGCCGTGCGGCGGCCCCACCGGCGCGATCAGGATGCCCTCGGGCTCGAGCCGCTGCATCAGTTCGTCCGGGATCTGCGCCATGGCCGCCGTGACGATGATACGGTCAAACGGACCGAGTTGCTCGGGCACGGCAAAACCGTCGCCCAGCATGACCTCGATGTTGTGGTAACCGAGATCCTCCAGCCGTCGGCGCGCGCCGTCCGCGAGCGTCCGGAAGCGCTCCATGGTCACCACATGGCCGGCGAGGCGCGACAGGACCGCGGCCTGGTAGCCCGAGCCTGTACCGATCTCGAGCACCCGGTGGCGCTTTTGCAGCTTGAGCTGCTCGGTCATGTAGGCGACCACGAAGGGTTGGCTGATGGTCTGTCCGCAGGCAATGCCGAGCGCAGTATCGCAATAGGCATCGGCACGATCGGTCTGCTCGACAAACGACTCCCGCGGCACTTCCTCCATGGCGCGCAACACCGCCTGATCGCTGATGCCGCGTCGCCGCAGCGTCAACTGGAACATCATCTTTTCCGGAGGAGTGGTCGCCGACATTTGGCTCTCGCTCTTGCGCAACCTCTCGTGAAATCTAACGAGATCGGCCGGACAAGGTTGACGTGAGATGGGCGGATACACGCAATCCCATGGCCCCGAATCAGTGTTCCGTCCTAGGAACCCGCCGTGCTAACTTGACGTTTAATGCGTTAGCGATCAATGCGCTCGTTCGGCCGACGATGCCACGGGCGATGGGCGGGTTTTCAGGCAATGTTGGCGTTGCGTCCCTGGCAAAGATTTGCCAACCTTCCGATCAGGGGAATGGGCAAGGACTGACATCATGACTGCGACGCGGCCGCCGCGCGGCTCTGTGTTCCTCGTCGAAGACGAGGTCATGATCAGGATGATGGTTGCCGACATGCTTGAAGAGCTCGGCTACACGGTTGCGGCCGAGGCCGGCGAAATCAACGAGGCGATCCGGCTGGCGCAATCGACCTACTACGACCTCGCCATCCTTGACGTAAACGTGAACGGTAAGGTGATCTCCCCCGTCGCCGATCTGGTCAAGGCCCGCAACCGCCCCTTCATCTTCGCCACCGGCTACGGCTCCTCCGGCCTGCCCGAAGAATATCGCGACCGTCCTGCGCTGCAGAAGCCGTTTCAACTGGAGACGCTCGGCAGGGTGATCGACACCGCCCTACGCAACGCGCCGGCGTGATCGAGGCCGCCTGACAGACCTGGGACAGACGCTTCGCCCTTTGATGGTGGCAATGGCGGACTGGGGAACGAAGGCTCAGGAATTGGTGGTTGCAGCGTCGGAATGATGGGTCACGCGCCGCGATCCCAATCGATGGGATTGGGGTTTTCTGCGAACGTATTTCCATCGCCTCTGCAAGACCATTAACTCCCGAGCCTCGAATCTCTGAGCTGGAATCAGCTTCGAAGCGAACGCTTGCTCACGCGAAGTCGTGACAGTGACGCCGCTCGTGAGCAAATCCAGTCAACGCGCCAGCTCCGGTGTCAGATGGCGCGTGAAGAACCAGAACAGCAAGGCGATGGCGCTGATCGCACCGCCTAGCGCGCACACGCCGATCCAGCCGGCCTGCGCAAAGACGAGCGTCGAGACAACCGAACCGGTGGCGCTGCCGATCGAGTAGAAGATCATGTAGCCGGCGGTGAGCCGGCTGCGCGCCTCGGGCCGCGTGCGCAGGATCAGGCTCTGATTGGCGACATGCACCGATTGCAGGGCGAAGTCCATGGCAATGACGCAGACGATCAGGCCCCACAGCGAATGATACAGGAGCGCAGCCGGCAGCCATGAGACCAGCATGATCGATAGTGCCAGGCCCGTTGCCCATTGCGCCTTGCCCCGATCTGCAAGACGGCCGGCGCTGGTCGCACCAACGGCGCCCATCGCGCCGGCGAGACCGAACAGGCCGACCTGCGTGTGGGACAGCGAGAACGGCGGCGCACTCAGCGGCAGCACCATGGGGGTCCACAGAACGGTCATGGTCGCAAAGATCAGCAAGGCGAGCACGGCGCGAATGCGCAACACTGGTTCCTCGACGAACAGCGTGAACACTGATCCGATCAGCTCCGGGTAGGACATGGAGGCGCCGTGCACGTCCTGCCGCGGCAGCAACCTTGCCAGGACGGTCGCCACCGCCAACGTTGCGCCAGCCGAGGCAAGGTAGACCGATCGCCAGCCGAACAGGTCCGACAAGGTGCCGGAGATGGTTCGGGCAAGGAGAATCCCGATGATGATGCCGCTGGTGACGGTGCCCACTGCGCTGCCGCGCTGGCAAGGATGCGCCAGGGTCGCCGCATAGGCCACGAGGGTCTGGGTGACGACAGCGAGCAGGCCGACCGCCACCATTCCGGCGAGGAGAAGCGCACTTGTCGGCGCCACGGCGACAATGAGAAGCGCCAACACCGAGAGGAGGGACTGGCCGACGATCAGGCGTCGCCGGTTCAGCAGGTCGCCGAGCGGCACCAACAGGAGAAGCCCGAGACCATAGCCGACCTGGGTGACGCTGATGACGAGCCCGACCGTTGCGCGGCTCATCCCGAATTCGTCGGCCATCGTGTCGAGCAACGGCTGGGCGTAATAGACGTTGGCGACAGCGAGACCGCAGGCAACGGCAAACAGAAGTGCCACCCCGCGCGACAATGCGCCGGTCTCGATCGTGGCCGACGTTGCGCCGCCAACGTCCTTCACCGCTTTGCCGACAGCCGCGCCGGCTCCACCTTCGATCTGCATTGACACATTCCTTCATAGTTTCAATTTGCAACCTATCGGGGCGGAAAGATGCCCGCCTCGTTGATCCTTCGCGCGCTCTTAGTTTGCGTGGAGTGCCATCAGGTCTCTTGAACGAATGCCGAGATCAGCGTTGTGACGTCGTCCGGAGCATCCTCCAGGCAGTAATGCCCGACGCCGGCGAGACGCTTGATCGGCGCGTCGGGAAAGAGCGCGCTGAAAAGCGGCAGGAAATATTCAGCCCGGAGCGTGCGGTCGGCTTCGCCCCAGATCGCGAGCGCGGGCTTCCCACGGATCGCGCGCTCCGCGGCAGCGTCAGGCGTTTCGAATCTATGGGCACCGATCGCAAAACCCTTCGCCCAACCGATCGCGCCAAGGCAGTCGGCGGGATTCGCGAATGGCGCGCCATAGGCGGCGAGCCAAGTATCGGTGATGATCGCATTGTTCTCGAAGCCGTTGAGCTTGAGCGTACTCAGGATGTTGAAGCCGAGTTGCCCCAGCACCGGCTCCAGAGTGCCATCTGCCTCGGCTTTGGCGATCCATTGAAACCAGGGAGCGATACGCGCATTCGCGGTCACGCGGTCAACGAGATCGGCCTGGCCGAACGGCGTCGGTCCGTTGGCCGAGATCACGCGACGAATGCGGTCCGGATGCCGCGCGGCCAATGCCATCCCCACGGGACCGCCGAAATCGTGCATGACAAGGGTGATGTCGCGCAGGTCGAGCGCGACGACGAACCGCTCGAGATTGTCGATGTGATCCTGCAGCCAATAACTGCGGTGCTGCGGAGTCTCGCTCTTCCCAAAGCCCATGTGATCGGGCACGACCACCCGGTGAGTCCTGCCGAGAACCGGAACGAGGTGGCGAAACAGATAGCCCCAGGTCGGCTCGCCATGCAGGCAAAGGACCACCTCGCCGCCGCGCGGACCTTCGTCGACATAGTGCATCTGGAAGCCGGGAGCGCCGCTGAAATGCGGCGCGAAGGCAAAGGTGCCGTCGAAGGTGGCATCGGATCGGATCATTTGGGGGTCCTCATAATTGACAAAGTTGGTTTCAAACTAAAACCACTCATTCGCTATACCGCTTGAGGTTTTAGATTGCAACCATTATATCCGCGGGCAAGTAACCCGGGTCCGCCGGCGTTGTGCAGGGCGAGGATGGAAGGCTGACCGCAATGGCGAAGAGAATAAGCCACAAGGATTCGCTTTGCGGCGTGGCGCGGCCGCTCGATGCGATCGGCGACTGGTGGTCGCTTCTGATTGTGCGCGACGCGTTCGACGGCCTGCGCCGCTTCGGGGAGTTTCAGAAGAACCTGGGACTTGCGAAGAACATCCTTTCAGCCCGTCTGCGCAATCTGGTCGCGCACGGGATCATGGATACCGTACCTGCCGCCGACGGAAGCCCTCACCAGGAATATGTGCTGACCGCAAAGGGCCGCGGCTTATTTCCCGTTCTTGTCGCGCTCCGGCAATGGGGTGAAGACTTCTTCTTTGAGCCCGACGAGACGCACGTCCTGCTCTTGGACAAGAAGACATCCCTCCCCGTGCGAAAGCTTGAACTGCGCGCCCAGGACGGGCGCATCCTCAGCCCGGAAGACACCTTCGTACGTATGCCGCAGCGTTCGGCTAAACAAAGCCGGTGCTGATGGTCTTTGGAGCATCCACCGATCGAGTCACGGAAAGGAACGAGCGCCTTCAACCACTCCCGTCATTGCGAGGAGCGAAAGCGACGAGGCAATCCGGACTGCATCCGCGCAGAAAGTCTGGATTGCTTCGCTTGCGCTCGCAATGACACTGGAGGGAGCGTCAGCGCAACATCTCGGCCAGCTCTGCAGAGAACGCTTCGTCCGTCCGGTTCAGCCGCAGCGGGGTCACTGAGACGTAACGCGCGGCGAGTGCGGCAAGATCAGTGCCCTCCTCCGGCGCGTCCATCATCGCCGTGCGCTCAAAACCGATCCAGAAGTAGGGATTGCCTCGGCCGTCGCGGCGCTGATCGACTTTCAGGAAGCCGAGATTGCGCTTGCCCTGGCGCGTGACCTGTATGCCCGCGACGTCTTCCGGCGCGCAGGCGGGAAAGTTGATATTGATCACGGTATTCTTCGGCACGCCGGCCGCGATCACCTTGCGGATGATATCGGGCGCGAATTTCAGCGCGGTGTCCCACAACGGTCTCTCGCGCGTGTCGGCTGAAAATTCCTGCGACAGCGCGAATGACGGCAGGCCCAGGATGGTGCCCTCCAGGGCGCCTGCGATGGTGCCGGAATAAACCACGTCCTCCGCGACGTTGCGCCCCTTGTTGACGCCGGACAGCACGACGTCAGGCAGTTTCGGCAACAGAATGTGCCGCGCGCCCATGATGACGCAGTCGGTCGGCGTGCCACGCACGGCAAAGTGGCGTTCCGTCACCTCGCGCAGCCGCAAGGGATCGTTCAATGACAGTGAATGCGACACGCCGGACTGGTCGAGTTCAGGTGCGACCACCCACACGTCATCGGACAATGCGCGGGCGATCTGCTCGACGACTTTCAGTCCCTGGGCGTGAATGCCGTCGTCGTTCGTGCAGAGAATTCGCATTCAGCCAAAAGTCCTTATTCGATCAATTATCAAATCTTGTCTTGTCTTATCCGCTGGATACCAATGAGGCAAACTCTTCCAAGCTGCGGCGCACAGCAACTATTGCGCCGCGATCACCTTGAGACCGCCCATATAGGGCTGCAGCACGTCGGGTATGGCGATCGAGCCATCTTCCTGCTGATAGGTTTCCATCACTGCGATCAGCGCGCGGCCGACCGCGGTGCCGGAGCCGTTCAGCGTGTGCACGAAGCGCGGCTTGCCGTCGCTGCCGCGATAGCGCGCATCCATGCGGCGCGCCTGGAAATCGCCGCAGACCGAGCAGCTCGATATTTCGCGGAAGGCACCGCCGTCGCCCTGCCCCGGCATCCAGACCTCGATGTCGTAGGTCTTCTGCGAGGAAAAGCCCATGTCGCCGGTGCACAGCGTCATCACCCGGTAATGCAGGTCGAGCTGGCGCAGCACCTCTTCGGCGCAGGCGAGCATGCGCTCGTGTTCGTCCTTGCTGGTCTCGGGCGTGGTGATCGAGACCAGTTCCACCTTGGTGAACTGATGCTGGCGGATCATGCCGCGGGTGTCGCGCCCGGCCGCGCCGGCCTCGGCGCGGAAGCACGGCGTCAGCGCCGTGAGCCGCATCGGCAATTGCTTTTCGTCGAGGATGCTTTCGCGCACGAGATTGGTGAGCGAGACTTCGGCGGTGGGGATCAGGCCGAGGCGTTCGCTGCGCAGCCGCTCATCGGGGCTCGCCAAGAGTTCACCCTTGATCGCCCAGAACTGATCGTCCTCGAATTTCGGCAACTGCCCGGTGCCGAACATCACCTCGTTGCGCACCAGCAAGGGCGGATTGATCTCGGTATAGTCATGCTCGTTGGTGTGCAGGTCGAGCATGAACTGGCCGATCGCGCGCTCGAGCCGTGCCAGGCCCTTCTTCAGGACCACGAAACGCGCGCCCGACAATTTGGCCGCGGTCTCGAAATCCATGTAGCCGAGCGCGCCGCCGAGATCGTCATGCGCCTTCGGTATGAACGCATAATTGCGCTTGTTGCCGAAGACGTGGCGCTGCACATTGCCGTGCTCGTCGACGCCATCAGGCACCTCTCCGAGCGGCAGGTTCGGTATCGCGGCGAGCGCCTCCCGCAATTCTTCGTCGGCGGCTTTGGCGGCCGCCTCAAGCTCCGGCAGCGTGGTCTTGAGCTTTCCGACCTCATCCATGAGCGCCGCCGCGCGGGCCTCATCCTTCGCTTTCTTGGCGTCACCGATTTCCTTGGACGCCGCATTGCGCCGCGCCTGCGCCTGTTCGGATGCCAGAATTGCTGCGCGGCGTTTCTCATCGATCGACAGCAAGGAGGCCGACAGCGGCTCAAGCCCACGGCGTTTCAAGCCGGTGTCAAAGCTCTCAGGGTTTTCGCGAATCCACTTGATGTCGTGCATGGCCAAATTCCCGTCATGGCCGGGCTTGTCCCGGCCATCCACGTCTTTGAGACGGACGCCGATCTCCGACCGTCATCCTGAGGTGCGAGCGNCCGCGAGCCTCGAAGGATGAACGGCCCCGCTGCAGCCACTCGGGCCGCGTCCCCTCGAGACGCTTGCTGCGCGAGCTCCTCAGGGTGACGGTAATAGTTCGGTCCCGTCTCTATCCAAATCGATCACGCCTTAGACCAAGTCGCGGATGCCCGGGTCAAGCCCGGGCGCGACGGAAAATGGCGGATATAGCGTGATGACCGGTTAGGGGCCTATTCCGCCGGGTTGGCGGCGGGCGGTGTCGGCGTCGTGGCAGCCTGTGCGGCAGCCTTCTTTTCCACCATACGCACGGCGATGATGGAGCCTTCGTAGAGCAGAAGCAGCGGGATCGCGAGCGAGGATTGGCTCAGCACGTCCGGCGGCGTCAGGACGGCGGCGATGATGAAGGCGATGACGATGAAATAGCGGCGCTTGCTGCGCAGCGTCTCGGAGGTGATGATGCCGATCCGACCGAGCAGCGTCAGGATCACCGGAAGCTGGAACGCTATGCCGAAGGCGAAGATCAGCGACATCATCAGAGACAGATATTCGCCGACCTTGGGCAGCAGCGCGATCTGTGCCGTCTCGGCGCCGGCGGCCTGCTGCATGCCGAGCGAAAAGCGGATCAGCATCGGCAGCACAACGAAATAGACCAGCATGGCGCCGAGCACGAAAAAGATCGGGGTTGCGATCAGATAGGGCAGAAACGCGTTGCGTTCGTGCCGATACAGGCCCGGCGCGACGAATTTATAGATCTGGGTCGCGACGATCGGGAACGAGATGAAGCCGGCGCCGAACAGCGCGAGCTTGAGCTGGGTGATGAAGTACTCCAGCAGCGCCGTGTAGATGAACTTCGAGTTCTCCGGCCCCGCCACCCAGACGAACGGCCAGACCAGGACATTGTAGATCTGCTTGGCGAAAAAGAAGCAGAAGATGAAGGCCACGCCGAAGCCGAGCAGCGACTTGATCAGGCGCGAGCGCAGCTCGATCAAATGATCAAGCAACGGTGCCTTGCTGGCCTCGATATCGGCATCGGTCATGACGCTTTGGCGTCCTTGAGCTCGTCAGAGGCAGCCGGCGGTACTTGGTCCGGCGCGGCGGCGGCTTGGTGCTCGCTGACGACGGCGAGCGGCTCGCTGGCCGCGTGCGTTTCGGCTTCGACAAACGTCTGCGGCGCCGGCGCTTCCGGCGCAGTCGGCGTCACCGGCGGCTCGACGGCAGGCGGGGCCTCCGTCGCCTCTGCAGGTTTGTCCGTGGGCTTGTCGAGGTCGTCAATGCGCAGCGAGCTCGAGACGTCCTTCTCCAGCGAGGAGAGCAGGTTACGACCGGAGAAGCCGCTGGCGGCGTCGCGCACCTCGTCGAAGCTCTTCTTCAGGTCGGCCATCTCGGCCTCCCGCAGCGCTTCCTGAAACTGGCTCTGGAATTCGGCGGCCATCTTGCGCGCCTTGCCCATCCATTGCCCGACCGTGCGCAAGACCCCCGGCAGCTCCTTCGGGCCGATGGCAATCAGCGCGACAACCGCGATGAGGACAAATTCACTCCACCCGATGTCGAACATCAAACTTTCCGCTCACGCGAAACTATCTTGCCCCGCAGCAGAGGCCAGAGGGGCCGACCGCGCTTTCCTCGGCGTCCGTCTGGTCAGACGGCCTTGCTGCCGACATCCGAACGCGCCGCCGTCGGCTGGCCCGCATTGTGATCGATGCTCTTCATCGGCTCAGGCTTGTCGGCAGTCTTCTCGTCGTCCTGCATGCCCTTCTTGAAGGCCTTGATCCCCTGCGCGACGTCGCCCATCAGGTCCGAAATCTTGCCGCGGCCAAACAGCAGGAGGACGACTGCGATCACCACGATCCAGTGCCAAATGCTAAGCGAACCCATCCTGCAACCTCCAAAACACGAAACGGCCGGGATCCGGCCTGATCTTGCCGCAAACGTAGGCTTGGCGGGTGTCAAAAACAAGGACTTCGGGTGCGTTAAATCGCGGCCGAAGCTCGGCTATTTGCGCCACCGTTAACCTACGGGAATGGTGCCCTGAACTCCAAACCATCTCCGTCATCCCCGCGCCAACGGCTGCGCCGTTTGTCGCTGGAGGTGCTTGCGAAGCAAGCCTCGAAGGACAACGGATAGCAGAATCGTCCAGCTCTGCGAGTGACCGCGTCGCTACGCCGCGTCTCCGCCCTCGCCGCTCCCGCTTTCCGGTTCAGGCGCGGGCGCCAGCGTGAGTTCCAGATCACCCGGCTCGAGTGGATCCTCGTCCTCGCGCAATGTCGGATCATCCGATGGCGTCGGAACAGTAAAGCCGGTCGGCAGGCGCGTATCCAGCATGCCGGTCCCCTTGAGCTCCTCCAGGCCCGGCAGGTCGCCGAGCGCCTCCAGACTGAATTGCGATAGGAACGCCTCCGTGGTCCCGAACGTCAGTGGACGGCCCGGCGTCTTGCGGCGGCCGCGCGGCCGGATCCATCCAGTCTCCAGCAGCACGTCGAGCGTCCCCTTGGAGGTGACCACGCCGCGAATTTCCTCGATCTCCGCCCGCGTCACCGGCTGGTGATAGGCGATGATCGCCAGCACCTCGATCGCCGCGCGCGACAGCCGCCGCGTCTCCGTGCTTTCACGCGTCATCAGCCAGGCGAGGTCGCCGGCGGTACGGAAGGTCCATTTGTTGGCGATGCGCACCAGATTGACGCCGCGCGGGGCATAATCCGCCTGTAGCTGCGCCAGCGCAGCCTTGACGTCGACGCCCTCGGGCATGCGTTTGGCGAGCGTCGCCGTGTCGAGCGGTTCCGAGGAGGCGAACAGCAGCGCTTCCAGCAGCCGCAATTCCTCGGGCCGCGCCTGCGGATCCGCAACAGGCTCCTCGGCGATGGCTTCGCGTTTTTCCGCCAAGCTTGCCATGGCTGGGTCTCCTTCTTCCAACACTTAACTACTCGGCCGTCATATCCGGCACGGGTTCTGCAGCCGGCGGCTGCGGCGGGCGTTTGCGAAAGAAAATCGGCGCGAACGCCTCTTTCTGGTTCAGTTCCAGTTGCCCCTCGCGCACGAGTTCGAGCGCCGCCGCAAAGCTGGAGGCAAAGACGGTGGCGCGTTGCGAGGGTTCGGCAACGTAGCGAACCAAATATTCGTCGAGACAGCCCCAATCCTCAGATTCGGGCAAGCCGATCAGCCGTTCCAGCGATGCGCGCGCTTCCGCAAGCGACCACACGGTGCGCCTGGCCAGATGCACCGATGCCAGCACCCCTTGCTGGCGCTGCGTCGCATAGGCCGTGAGCAAGTCGTACAGGGTTGCCGTGTATTTGGGGTGGCGAATCTCGGCGATGGCCTCGGGATTGCCGCGCGGAAAGATGTCGCGCTGCAATTGCGGCCGGTTCAGCAGCCGGTTGGCCGCCTCGCGGATCGCCTCGAGCCGACGCAGCCGGTTAGCCAGCGCGGTCGCCATCTCCTCGGCGCTCGGCCCGTCCGGTACCGCCGGCTCCGGCAACAGCAGCCGCGATTTCAGGAAGGCAAGCCAAGCCGCCATCACCAGATAGTCGGCCGCGAGCTCAAGGCGAACCTTTCGCGCCTCCTCGATGAACTGCAGATACTGGTCGGCCAGCGCCAGGATCGAGATCTTGTGAAGATCGACCTTCTGCTGGCGCGCGAGCGCGAGCAGAAGATCGAGCGGGCCCTCATAGCCCTCGACGTCGACCACCAGCGCCGGCTCGCCTTCGGCCAGTTCGGTTGGCCGGCCGGTCTCAAAGGACAGAATTTCCGCGGTCATGCGCCAGCTATTCCCGCTCGCTCAATCAATGCATCCAGTTCGGCCCGCGCCGCCTGCCGATCGAACGGCTGCGGCGCCTTGCGCGACGACAACGCGCGCCTTGCGCGCTGCTGGGCCGTGCCCGACAGTTCGGGCGTCATGCGGGCAACGTCGCGCATCTCCTCGAGCTTGCCGTTGCAATGCAGAACCATGTCGCATCCGGCGGCAATGATCGCGGCCGTCCGCTCGGCGATCGATCCCGCCAGCGCATTCATGGACACGTCATCACTCATTAACAGACCCTGGAACCCGATCACGCCGCGAATCACCCGTTCGATCATTGTCGCAGAAGTCGTCGCCGGATGGGCGGGGTCGAAGGCGCTAAACACAACATGTGCGGTCATCGCCATCGGCAGGTCCGAAAGCGGCCGAAAAGCCGCGAAATCGGTGCGTTCCAGTTCGGGTTTGGGCGTATCGACCACCGGAAGCTTAAAATGGGTATCGGCTGTCGCCCGTCCATGGCCCGGGATATGTTTCAGAACCGGTAAAATACCACCCTGCTCCAATCCCTCCGTCACCGCCCGCGCGATTGCCGCGACCTTGTCGGGCTCCGTCCCGTAGGCGCGGTTGCCGATCACCGCATCGGCACCGGCGACCGGCACATCGGCAAGCGGCAGGCAGTCCACGTTGACGCCGAGCTGATGCAGATCGTCCGCAATGAGCCGTGCGCTCAGCCGCGCCGCTTTCAGTCCAAGCGCCGGATCGATGTCATAGAGCCGACCAAACAGCGCGCCAGCCGGATAGGCGGGCCAGTGCGGCGGGCCTAAGCGCGCTACACGGCCGCCTTCTTGGTCAATCAACACCGGCGCATCAGGCTCGCCCAGACAGTCGCGTAATTCTCTAACCAAACGAGAGACTTGCCCGGGAGTCTCGACATTTCGCTTGAAGAGGATGAAGCCCCACGGGCGTTCCGCCGCGATGAAAGCGCGTTCCGCATCGCTGAGTTCGGTTCCGGCAAGGCCGGTGATGAACGCCTTGGTCATGACCGGCCGATTAGCCCGCTGCCGATCAAGGGGTCAAGGAAACGGCAGCTAATTCCTCTGGACGACGCACTGGCCGCCGGCATTTTTCAGATTGCCACAGAACTGCACGGCTTCCTCCGAGGTTCCGAACGGACCCACCATCGCCCGGTAGTAGACGCCTTTCTCGCCGAGATCCGCGCGCTTGATCACCGGGGCCTGCGAAGCCAGGACCTGCGGGAACTTGTTCTGCAGCGCACGGAATGACGCCTGGGCGTCGGCCTCGTTCCGCTGCGAGGAGACCTGGACCATATAGCCGCCGCTCGGCGCCGGAGGAGCGCTGGGCAAAACCTGAGTCGGCACGGTCGACGCGACCCGGGTCTCGGCGGCCGGCGCCGGTTGTCCCTGAGGCGACAGCGACAACGGCATATTCGCGCTGGCATTGGCCTGGGTCGGCGACGTCCTGCTCGCGCTCTTGGCGGCTGGCTGCTTCGCGGCCGCGGCTGGCGCCTGCGTATTGACCGGCACCGCTGCGGTATCAGGCTCATCGCTCTTGACTGAGAAAGTCTTGATCTTGCGCGGCTCGGCACTCGGCAAGGTGCCATTGCTGACCATCGCCGCCGGTCCGGTGCCCGGAGGCGCAGGCGGCATCGCATTGGCCGAGACGCTCGCCGCCGATGGCGGATTGGCGTTCTGGTTCAGCGGCGGGAAGACGACGCGCGGGCCGGCGACGCGGGCATTGACGTCCACGGGCTGCTCTTCGCGGGGGACGATTTTTTCGGTGCCATCGCCCTGCGCAATCCGATCCGGCATCTTGGCGCTGCCGTCGGAGGGCGTCGGGATGATCTTGGTCGGGCTGTTATCCGCCTTGATGATCGGCGGTTCACCGCTGCGCGTGTGCGTGAAATAGGTCCGATAGCCATAGGCCGCCGCTGTGCCCAGCACTCCCAGTGCCAGAACGGCAATGACCGCGAGCATCGGGCCGCGGCGCCGCTGCGCCGGCTCTTCCTCACTCTCCTCCTGATAACCCGCCTCGTAGGCATAGGGATCGTCGGGATAGCCCGGCTCGCGCTGCAGATCCTGCAAGCTGGTTTCGAGCTGCCCATAGAGCGCATCGTCGTACCGCGACGGATCGAGCGCGGCCTGCGGCTCGGCATAGGCCTGCTCATCCTGGTAATGTTGCCGGTCCCCATAATACGCGTCGGGCTGCGCCTGCTGCGGCGTCACGCCATACTGGTGCAGCGGATGCATCGAGCCTGCATAATCCTCCCTTCCAGTCTCCGCCTGGGGGGCAGGCGGAAATTCCCGCCGGACGTCGCTCACCGCCTCGCGACGGATATTGGCGCGCTGAATCCAGGACGGCGGGCCGGCCGGCGCTGGTGCTTCATCGGGGTCCGGTTCCGGCTGGTGGTCCTGTTGATAGTCTTGCGAGAAATCTTGCCGGTAGTCCCGGCCCTGCCGATGGTCCTGGCGCGGCACGACGCGCGGTGGGACCTGAGGGCTGGGCTGGCCCGCCGTTCCGAACGGATCGGTCTGACCGATCAGCCGCGCCAGTTCGGCCAACGGGTCGCTCTCAACACGGTCAGACTCATACTGTTCGCCGCCGCGGCCGTGGCTGGCGGCGCCGTAACGTCTGTCCTGATATCGATCGGCCATCGTGATGCCTTTAGAGAAAGCCGCCCCGCTTCGCTTCAATGCTAAACCAGCTCTGCCGGGGTGCGCCCACACGCCAACTACAGATAGGCAACAAACTAACCCAGACTACCGCATTTCGTCCGGAGCATGGACGCCCAGAATGGCGAGCCCTGATGCCAAAACCGATACGACGCCCTGGACCATGGCCAGCCGTGCCTTGGTCAACTCTGGATCATCAGAGATAATGAAGCGTAAATAGGGCAAATCATGCCCTTTGTTCCAGAGCGCGTGGAGTTCGCTGGCGAGATCGTACAGGTAAAAGGCGATCCGGTGCGGCTCATGCGCGGCCGCCGCCCCCTCGATGATCCGCGGGAACAGCGCGAGGCGCTTTAGGAGATCCAACTCGGCGGGGTCGGTCAGCCGCTCGATCGGGGCCCCAGCGAGATAGGTGACCCGGGCGGCCGTCTCCTCGGGCAGATCGGGCACGACCTCGCGCGCTTTCCGGAACACCGAATGTCCGCGCGCGTGTCCGTACTGCACGTAGAAGACGGGATTGTCCTTTGACTGCTCGATGACCTTGGCGAGGTCGAAATCCAGCACCGCGTCATTCTTGCGGTAGAGCATCATGAAGCGGACGGCATCCCGGCCGACCTCATCGACCACTTCGCGCAAGGTGACAAAATCGCCTGATCGTTTCGACATCTTCACCGGCTCGCCGTTGCGCAAGAGCTTGACGAGCTGCACGATCTTCACGTCGAGCACGGCCTGGCCCGCAGTGACCGCCTTCACGGCCGCCTGCATGCGCTTGATGTAGCCGCCGTGATCGGCGCCGAACACGTCGATCAGATCGGCAAAGCCGCGATCGAACTTGTTCTTGTGGTTGGCGATGTCGGAAGCGAAATAGGTGTAGGAGCCGTCCGACTTGATCAGCGGACGATCGACGTCATCGCCAAAGGCAGTGGCGCGGAACAGAAGCTGTTCGCGATCTTCCCAATCCTCCACCGGGGCGCCCTTCGGCGGCGGCAGGCGGCCGACATAGACGTCGCCGCGCGTGCGCAGGAAATCGATGGTTTCGGCGACCTTGTTGTTGCCGTCCTCGATCAGCGAACGCTCGGAGAAAAAGACATCGTGATGAATGTTGAGCGCGGCGAGATCGCCCTTGATCTCGTCCATCATCATCGCGATCGCCTTGTCGCGCACGACCGGCAACCACTGCGCTTCCGGCATAGCACGCAAGCGCTCGCCATATTCGGCCGCCAAGGCCTGCCCCACCGGCTTCAGATAATCGCCGGGATAGAGCCCCTCGGGGATGGCGCCGATGTCCTCGCCCAGCGCCTCGCGATAGCGCAGGTAAGCCGAGCGGGCGAGCACATCGACCTGCGCACCGGCGTCGTTGATGTAATATTCGCGCGTGACGTCGCGGCCGGCGAACTGCAGCAAATTGCACAGCGCATCGCCGAACACCGCGCCCCGGCAATGGCCGACATGCATCGGCCCCGTCGGGTTGGCCGAGACGTATTCCACATTGACCTTGGCGGCAGCTCCCGCAGGGCTACGGCCATAGGCCTCACCTTCCCGCAGCACCGCGCGCAGGGCATCGGCCCAGGCCTGCGGTTTCAGTGTGATATTGATGAAGCCGGGCCCGGCGATAGCGACCTTGGCGATCAGTGCGTCCTCGCGCAGCCGCGCCGCGATCGCCTCGGCGAGATCGCGCGGCTTTGCCTTGGCTTCCTTGGCCAGCACCATCGCGGCATTGGTGGCCATGTCGCCATGACTCGCCTCGCGCGGCGGTTCCACGACCACGCGGGAAAAATCCGTTGTCTCCGGCCAATGGCCTTCCTTGGCCAAGGCAGCGCAAATCGCGTACACGCGCGCGAGCACGTCCGCGAAAAGATGGAGTGAGGTGGGCTGATCGGCCATGGCCGCCGCCTAACGCAAATCCGGGGTCGAGTCAAAAAGCCTTTGATGCTCCATGAGCGCGAAACGGTCGGTCATTCCGGCGATGAAATTGCCGATCCGCCGCGCCCGCGCCGCCCCGGCGGCCTGCTCGGTACCCTCCCGCCATTCATCAGGCATATCTGTGGGACTGCGCTCATAGCGGGCAAAGAGATCAAAGATGATCTGCTCGGCATCCTTCATGATGCTCATGACGCGCTCATGCCGGTACATGTGCACTTTCAGGAACGCCTTGATGCCCGCCTCGGTCTCGGCGACATCAGGCGGAAACAGCATGAGCTGCTGACCGGCATTGCGCACCTCTTCGACCGACTGCGGCCGCACCAGCGAGAGCTGCCGCAGCGTCTCCGCCGCGACCGCGCTGATCAGGTAGGAGATCAGCTCACGCACGAACTCCGCGCCCCGCCTGTCGCTGTCGAGACCAGGATATTTTCCGTCGATTGCCGCAATCATGCGCTCCGCGACCGGCATCACCTTGAGATCATCGACGGCAAACAGCCCGGCGCGCAAGCCGTCGTCGATATCATGGGCATCATAGGCAATGTCGTCGGCAATCGCCGCCGCCTGCGCCTCCAGCGAGGCAAAAGTCCAGAGCTCGAGGTCGAAGGTTTCGACGAAATCAGAGATGCCGACAGGCACGCCGCGCTCGGCGTAGCAGCCGACCGGGGTGCCGTCGCGCGCCGTCAGCGGACCATTGTGCTTGACGACACCTTCCAACATTTCCCAGGTCAGGTTGAGCCCATCGAAGCTCGGATAACGATGCTCCAGCGCGGTGACGACCCGCAGCGACTGGGCGTTATGGTCGAAGCCGCCATGCGCCTTCAGGCACGCATCCAGCGCCCGCTCGCCGGCGTGTCCGAACGGCGGATGTCCGAGATCATGGGCCAGCGCCAAGGCCTCGGTCAGGTCCTCGTCCAGGCCAAGTTGACGGGCGAGCGCCCGGGCGATCTGCGCCACTTCCAGGGAATGGGTGAGCCGGGTGCGATAATGATCGCCCTCGTGGAACACGAAAACCTGGGTTTTATGCTTCAGGCGGCGGAAGGCGTTGGAATGAATGACCCGGTCGCAATCCCTGCGGAACGGGCTGCGGGTCCGGCTCGGCGGCTCCGCAAACAGCCGGCCGCGGGACCGATCGGGGTCGCAGGCATAGGGCGCACGAGGGGCAGCCATTCCGACCGACACGGGTATTTAGTCCCTATCCATTTGATTCCTTAAGGCTCTGTACTTAACTATCTCGGGCGTCGGATACCAATGAATTGGCGATGACGCTTCGCCGGAGCGAGCTCCGCATAAGACTTAGAGAGACCCGAAGATGACAGCAGCCGTGACCATCAGCGAGCGGGCCGCCCGCCGCATCGGTGAAATCCTCAAGAGCGAAGGCGGTGGCGCCATGCTGCGCATCTCGGTGGAAGGTGGCGGCTGCTCCGGATTCCAATATAAATTCGACGTCGACCGCGCCAAGGCGGACGACGACCTCGTGATCGAGCGCGATAATGCGGTGGTGCTGGTCGATTCGGCCTCAGCGCCTTTTCTGGCGGGCTCGGAAGTCGACTTCGTCGACGACCTGATCGGCGCGTCGTTTCGGGTGAACAACCCCAACGCCACCGCCTCCTGCGGCTGCGGCACCAGTTTCTCGATCTGACGATTTTGGTTATACACCTGACCCGTCGCGGCATCGTTCACCTCTCGCGAACCGGAGAGGCATAGGCCGCCTTTCGGCGGCGTTCTTAGTACTGAGAACGCGAAGCGAAGCTTCGGCTGTGTCGCATCGAACGATGCGATCAGGGTAAGGTCCGTCGAGCGAGCGGCGGCCCCTCACCCGGATCGCCGACGCGATCCGACCTCTCCCCGCTGGGGAGAGGTGAAATTCGTCCTTCGCTTCAACTTCCAGCTCTTTCCAACAGCCGGGTCCTATTGCATGCGCATCGCCACCTGGAACGTCAATTCGATCAGGCAGAGGATCGAACACCTCATGACCTGGTTGAAGGAGTGCGAGCCCGACATTGTCTGCCTGCAGGAAATCAAGTGCACCGACGAGGCCTTTCCGCGGCTCGAGATCGAGGCGCTCGGCTACAACGTGGTCACGCACGGGCAGAAGACCTTCAATGGCGTGGCGCTGCTGTCGAAGCTGCCGTTCGACGAAACGAAATCGGGGCTCGCCGGCGACGACGAGGACGCCCATGCCCGCTTTCTCGAAGGCGTGGTGACGCTCAAGCACGGCGTGGTGCGCATCGCCTGCCTTTACCTGCCTAATGGAAATCCTCCTGACAGCGACAAATACCCGTACAAGCTCAAATGGATGTCGCGGCTTCTTGAGTATTCGAGGGAGCGGCTGAAGACCGAGGAGCCGCTGGTGCTCGCAGGCGACTTTAACGTCATCCCGACGGCAAGCGACGTCTACAACCCCGCCAACTGGGTCAATGACGCCCTCTTCCGTCCCACCACCCGCGAAGCCTTCCAGTCGCTGCTCGGGCTCGGGCTGACCGACGCGGTGCGCGCGGTCACCGACGCACCGGGTCAATACACCTTCTGGGACTACCAGGCCGGCTGCTGGCAGAAGAACTGGGGCCTGCGCATCGACCATTTGCTCCTCTCCCCGCAGGCCAGCGACCGCCTAATCGACGTCGGGATCGACAGTTATGTGCGCGGCTGGGAGAAGCCGTCGGACCACGTGCCGGTGTGGGCGGATTTTGATTTGGAGAAGGCGTGAGGCAGCCCTGACGCGTTACTTTCAAAGCCCAGGCTGGCTAGCGGAGTGGACGCCCTGTAACGGGTCGTGTGCCGCCCGTCCGTAAGTGGTGGGTTTCCCTCCCGCTCAGCCCACCCTACCCGATCCAACCTAATCCCGCTTGCCCTGCACCCAGTGCTCGAGCATCTGCAGCGCCATGGCGCGGTCGTTGTCGGAGGCTTTGGCGAAGGCGCGGTTGTAGCTTTCCTTGATCCAGGTCTCGTCCGGACCGGCGCTGTCACGCGCCAGGGTGAGCCACATCAGCCCGCGCGCAGCCTGGCGCGGCAGGCGGTCGCCGTTGAACAGCATCTGACCGAGCAGCGCCTGCGCCTCGTGCTGGCCCTTCTGCGCGGCCAGCCCGAGCCAGCGCGCGCCGTAGCGGAAATTATCCGGCGTGGCGTCCGGCGCCTTCAGATAGAGCCGAGCGAGATCGTACTGCGCATCCGCATTGCCGAAATAGGACGCCGCATAGGAGAACATCTCCCGCGCCCGCTCCGGATCCGGCTTCACCTTGGAATTGGGAATGCCGTTCAGATAATAGCGCCCGAGCGCGACGAAGGCGTTGGCGACGATCGAGGCTTGCGGCGCCGACGGGCTGTCCTCGGCATGCTCATTGGCGATACGGCTGAAATATTCGAAAGCGCGCACATCATCTTGAGCGACGCCGTCGCCATTGGCGTACATCCGCCCCAGCTTCCACTGCGCGACGGGATGCCCGCCCTCGGCGGCATATTGCAGCGCAGTCAACGAGGTGTCCTGCGTAACCGCTGCCTGCGCCCCTTTCTTCAGGCTCAAGGCGCTGGCTGCGCTCCCAGACTGGGCTGACGCGACGGGGATCGTGGCATCCTGGTTGACCGGCGCGCCATCAAAGGCGAACGCCGCGGTGGCGACGGAAGACGCACCCAACAGCAACGCAACAATGATACGCCTAGATGTCCGCATAACACTGCTTCTCATGCGCTGCACCCGGATGGGTCACGGCCCCGCCGACCGCTGGCCCGACCTGCTGCGCGTATTTCCAGAGAGCACCTGATGTATGGTTGGTCTCACGAGACCGCCATTTGGTTTTGCGCTCGGTCAATTCCGCGTCGGTCAATTTCACGTTAAGAGTCCCGGCGACCGCGTCGATCTCGATGATGTCGCCGTCCTGCAACAATGCGATCGGTCCGCCGACCGCGGCTTCCGGCCCGACATGGCCGATGCAGAAGCCGCGCGTTGCGCCGGAGAACCGGCCGTCGGTGATCAGGGCGATCTTGCCGCCCATGCCCTGTCCGGTGAGCGCCGCAGTGGTCTGCAGCATTTCGCGCATGCCGGGACCGCCGCGCGGCCCCTCATAGCGGATGACGATGACGTCGCCTTCCTTGTAGGTGCGCTTCTGGACGGCCTCGAAGGCGTCCTCCTCGCGGTCGAAACACCGGGCCGGTCCGGTGAAACGCAAATTCGACATGCCCGCGACCTTCACGATCGCACCTTCTGGCGCAAGGTTGCCCTTCAGCCCAACCACCCCGCCAGTGACGGTGATCGGGTTGTCGGCTGGCCGCACCACATCCTGGTGCGGGTTCCATTTTACGCTTTTGAGATTTTCGGCGATCGTGCGGCCCGTGACGGTCAAGCAATCGCCGTGCAGGAAGCCGTTATCGAGCAACGTTTTCATCAGAAGCGGTATGCCGCCAGCTTCGAATAGGTCTTTGGCGACATAACGACCACCCGGCTTCAAATCGGCGACATATGGTGTCTTTTTGAAGATTTCGGCGACGTCGAACAGGTCGAACTTGATGCCCGCCTCATGCGCGATTGCCGGCAGGTGCAACGCAGCATTGGTCGACCCGCCGGATGCTGCGACAACGGCCGCAGCATTTTCCAGCGACTTGCGCGTCACGATGTCGCGCGGCCGGATGTTGGCCGCGATCAGCTCCATCACCTTTTCGCCGGCGGCCATGCAGAAGGAATCACGAATCTCGTACGGGGCCGGTGCGCCGGCCGAGTACGGCAGCGCCAAGCCGATCGCCTCGGAAACGGTCGCCATGGTGTTGGCGGTGAATTGCGCTCCGCAGGCGCCCGCCGAAGGGCAGGCCACACGCTCGATCTCGTCGAGATCGGCGTCGGACATCGCACCGACCGAGTGCTTGCCGACCGCCTCGAACATGTCCTGCACTGTGACCTGTTGGCCACGGAAATTGCCCGGCAGGATCGAGCCGCCATAGATGAAGATCGAGGGCACGTTGAGCCGAACCATCGCCATCATCATGCCCGGGAGCGATTTGTCGCAGCCGGCAAGGCCGACCAGCGCGTCATAGGCATGGCCGCGGACGGTCAGTTCGACCGAATCGGCGATGCATTCGCGTGACGGCAGCGACGAGCGCATGCCGTCGTGGCCCATCGCAATGCCGTCGGTGACTGTGATGGTGCAGAACTCGCGCGGGGTGCCGCCGCCGTGCGCCACCCCCTTCTTCACCGCCTGGGCCTGCCGCATCAGAGCGATGTTGCAGGGCGCGGCTTCATTCCAGCAGGAGGCAACACCTACGAAAGGCTGGTGAATTTGCGCGGTGGTCAACCCCATCGCGTAGAGATAAGAGCGATGCGGTGCCCTCTCGGGCCCCTCCGTCACATGACGGCTCGGAAGCCTGTTCTTGAGATTGGTGTTGGCGTCCATCGCGAAGTCCGCTTCCCCGGCCAATCTTGTCGGACCCGGAAAAAGGACACCCCGGACATCGAGGGCCTTCCTTCGCCTGTAGACGTTTTGGCCAACAGCCTACAAAGTCATCATTTCACGAAGGGGTGTGGCCAAAAAGCGGCGCAGGCAAGAGTAGACTGCGGCGTGAGCCAAATGTTCCTCTCGCTGTTGCGAGATCGCAACAATCGTAGCGCCGCAGCAACGATTTTCTTAACTATCCCGCCGCGAGAGGCGGCTAATCGACCTTCACATTGGCGGCCTTGATCATCGGCCACCACTTGGCGATCTCCGCCTTTTGCCAGTCGCCCAGCGCCTCCGGGGTGAGCCGATCCGTCGGCGGCATCTGCAACCCGAGATTTTCGAGCTGTTTGCGGACCTGCGAATCATTCAAGGCATCGACCGCCGCGGCATTGAGCTTGGCCACGATCTCCTTTGGCGTGCCCTTGGGCACCCAGAGGCCCGACCACAGAGTCATGTGGAAGCCTGATAGCCCCGCCTCGTCCGTGGTCGGGATGTCCGGCGCCGATTCGGCACGCTTGTCGTCGGTCACGGCGTAGCCGCGTATCGTGCCGGCGCGGACCTGGTTGATGGAGTTGGAGAGCTGATCGACGATCAGGTCGATCTGGCCGGCGACGAGATCGTTCAGCGCCGGCCCCGTGCCGCGATACGGCACATATTGCAATTTGGTGCCAGTGGCGCTTTCAAAATAGAGGCCGGCGATATGGCTGCCGGAGCCCGCGCCGGCGGTGCCGGCCGTGGCGGGTGTCGGCCGTGCCTTGAGCCAGGCGATCAGCTCCTTCAGCGTCTTCGCGGGGACCGCGTTCCTGCTGACAATGATCATCGGGTTGCTTGGCAACAGCACCACCGGCTCAAGATCATTCACGAGGTCATAGTTGAGCTTGTAGATCGCGCCATTGGCGACATGGGTGCCGAGATGGCCGAAGCTGACCGTGTAGCCGTCCGGCGCAGCATGCACCGCGCGCCCCACCCCGATCGAGCCGCCGGCGCCGGTGACGTTCTCGACCAGGATCGCCTGGCCCAGCGTCAGCTTCATGCGCTCGCCGAGAATACGTGCCATCGCATCCGACGGGCCTCCGGCCGAGAAAGGCACTACGATGGTGATGGGACGCGAGGGAAAATTGTCGGCGGACGCAGGGCAACAGAACGCTAGCAGTGCGATGAAGGTGGCCCAAACTGCTCTTCCCATCCGCGTCCTCCCGCGAACTCAGTAGAAACTCTTCCAAACCCATCTTAACCCGTCATCCCCGCGCAAACGGCTTCGCCGTTTGTCGCTGGAGGCGCTCGCGAAGCGAGCCTCGAAGGATGAGCGGCCCGGCTGCTGCAAGCGGGGCCGTTGCCCCTCGAGGCTCGCTCTCGCGAGCACCTCAAGAGTGACGGTCGCAGTTAGGAGTTCGCTTCGACCTGATCTCATTGCACCTTAGAACATCGCGTAGTCGATCGGCTTCAAACGATCGAGCGTGCGCGTGACTGGCGGCAGCGGGTATTTAAGGCCGGTGGCGCAATTGAACAGCATCACCCGGTCGCTTTTGCTGACGCGGCCGTCGGCAAGGCTCTGCCGATAGGCGGCGTAGGTCGCCGCGCCTTCCGGACACAACAGCAGGCCCTCTTGGCGCGCGACCTCGTTGAGCGCGGCGGAAATCTTCTCGTCGCTCACGGCGATGGCAAAACCTTTGCTTTCGCGCACGGCACGCAGAATCAGAAAATCCCCGATCGCCTGCGGCACGCGGATTCCAGAGGCGATGGTGTGCGCATCTTCCCATCGCGCAGCATGCTCGGTGCCGTTCTCGAAAGCGCGCACCATCGGCGCGCAGCCGGCCGCCTGCACCGCGACCATCCGCGGGCGCTTTGAACCGATGAAGCCGATCGCCTCCATTTCGGCAAAAGCCTTCCACATGCCGATCAGCCCGGTGCCGCCGCCGGTCGGGTAAAAGATCACGTCTGGCACATCCCAACCGAGCTGTTCGGCGAGCTCGAGCCCCATCGTCTTCTTGCCTTCGATCCGATATGGCTCTTTCAAGGTGGAGGTATCGAACCAGCCGACGTTCGCCTTGCCTTCGCCGACGATCTTGCCGCAATCATCGATCAGGCCGTTGACGCGGTAGACCGTCGCGCCCTGCAGCTCGATCTCGCTGACATTCACCTCCGGCGTATCGGCGGGGCAGAAGATGGTAGTCTTGATCCCGCAGGCGGTAGCGTAGGCTGCGAGCGCCGCGCCCGCATTGCCGTTGGTCGGCATCGCCATGTGCTTGATGCCGAGCGCCTTGCCCATCGATACTGCCATGACCAGCCCCCGCGCCTTGAACGAGCCGGTCGGCAGGCGTCCCTCATCCTTCACGATGATCTCGCCGCCGCCGAGTTTCTTGGCAAGTTTTGGCAGGCGGATCAGCGGCGTCATCACCTCCCCGAGGCTGACGATGTCCTCGCATTTGCGCACCGGCAGCAACTCGCGATAGCGCCACATGTCGGCGGGGCGGTCCTTGAGCGCATCCTTGCTCAGCGCGTTCTTAACGCCTGCGAGATCGTAACGGACCAGCAGCGGCTTGCCGGCCTTCGACAGATTGTGCACCTGGTCGGCGGGATAGCGGTCGCCTTCCATGGAGCATTCGAGATGGGTGACGAAGGTCGGACGCTCGATGGTCAAATTGTCGTTGTCGTGCACGAGTTCGCTCTCTTGTTTCACGCAATGGCAACTGGTTGTCCGTCATTGCGAGGAGCGTAGGCGACGAAGCAATCCAGACTGTTTCCACGGATAGATTGCTGGATTGCTTCGCTTCGCTCGCAATGACCTCAGATATTCAGCACGCGTCCATACGCGTCGAGCACCGCCTCCTTCATCATTTCCGATAGCGTCGGGTGCGGGAACACGGTGTGCATCAGCTCTTCTTCGGTCGTCTCCAGGTTCATGGCGACGACATAGCCCTGGATCAGCTCGGTGACTTCGGCGCCGATCATATGCGCGCCCAGAAGCTGGCCGGTCTTCTTGTCGAAGATCACCTTCACCAGCCCCTGGTCCTCGCCGAGCGCAATCGCCTTGCCATTGCCGATGAAGGGGAAACGACCGACGCGAATTTCGCGGCCGCCTTCTTTCGCCTTGGCCTCGGTGAGACCGACCGAGGCGATTTGCGGGTTGCAATAGGTGCAGCCGGGGATGAGAAGCTTGTCCATCGGATGCGGATTGAGGCCCTTGATCGCCTCGACGCAGATCACCCCCTCATGTTCGGCCTTGTGCGCGAGCATCGGCGGACCCGCGACATCGCCGATTGCGTAGATGCCGGGCACGTTGGTCCTGCAATGCCCGTCGATGACGATGGTGCCGCGATCGGTCTTGACTCCAAGCTTTTCGAGCCCGAGATTTTCGATGTTTCCGACCACGCCGACCGCGGAAATCACCCGCTCGAACTCCACCGTCTGAAGCTTGCCCTTGCCGTCGTCGATGCTGGCGACGACGCTGTCGGCCTTCTTCTCCAGCTTCGCCACCTTGGCACCGGTGATGATCTTGATGCCCTGCTTCTCGAAACGCTTGCGCGCGTGTCCTGCGATTTCCGCATCCTCGACCGGCAGGATCTGCGGCAACACTTCGACAACGGTGACGTCGCTGCCCATGGTGTGGAAGAAGGACGCGAATTCGATGCCGATGGCCCCGGAACCGACAACCAGCAGCGATTTCGGAATCCGCTCCGGCACCATCGCCTCAAAGTAGGTCCAGACCAGCTTCTTGTCCGGCTCAAGCCCGGGCAGCACACGCGGGCGCGCGCCGGTCGCGACAATGATGTGCTTGGCCTGATAGGCGCCCTCACCCAGCGTGCCCTTCGGCGCTTCAACGGCGGATTTCTTCACCGTAATTTTGCCGGGCGCGTCGACCACCGCCTCGCCCCAGATCACGGCGACCTTGTTCTTCTTCATCAGGAAGCCGACACCGTCGTTGAGCTGCTTCGAGACCGCGCGCGAGCGCTGTACCACGGCTTTGGTGTCGTAGCCGACTTTCTCCGCATACAGCCCGTAATTCTTCGCGTGCTGCATGTAGTGGAAGATTTCCGCCGAGCGCAAAAGCGCCTTGGTCGGAATGCAGCCCCAGTTCAGGCAGATGCCGCCGAGATAGGATTTCTCCACAATCGCGGTCTTGAAGCCGAGCTGCGCGGCGCGGATCGCGGTGACATAGCCGCCGGGTCCGGAGCCGATGATGATGATGTCGAAGGATGTGTCGGCCATTGCAAGCTACTCTCGATTTCCTTCCCTGCTCTCTCCGATGAGAGATCGGCGAACTTTGGCGTTTCTTACACCATCATCATCACGGGGTTTTCGATGAGCTGCTTGAAGGCGCCGATCAGTTCGGCCCCCAACGCGCCGTCGATGGCGCGGTGGTCGCAGGACAACGTTACGCTCATGAGACTGGCGATTTCGATCTTGCCGTCGCGCACGACCGGGCGCTGCTCGCTGGTACCGACCGCAAGGATGGTCGCATGCGGCGGATTGATCACAGCGGTGAAGTGGTTGATGCCGTACATGCCGAGATTGGAGACCGCCGTCGTGCCGCCCTGATATTCCTCGGGCTTGAGCTTTCTGGCGCGGGCACGCGCGGCAAAATCCTTCATCTCGTTGGAGATGACGGAGAGCGGCTTCGTCTCGGCTTTGCGAATGATCGGCGTGATCAACCCGCCGGGCATGGCCACCGCCACGCCGACGTCGGAATGCTTGTGCTTGACCATGCCGCCTTCGGTCCAGCTCACATTGCAGTCGGGTATCCGCTGCAACGCGATCGCCATCGCCTTGATGACGAAATCGTTGACCGAGAGCTTGTAGAGCGGCTTCTTCTCCTTGTCCTTCGGCGCCGCGGCATTGATCTGCTCGCGCGCATCGAGCAGCCGGCCGATGTCGCAGTCGATCGTCAGATAGAAATGCGGCACGGTCTGCACCGACGCCGTCAGGCGCTGCGCGATCGTGCGCCGCATGTTGTCGTGCGGCACGATTTCATAGGAGCCCGGCTCGAACAGCCCGAGAATCTGCTTGTCCGACATCGACGGCGCGATCGCGGGTCCCGCGGCGGGAGCAGCCGCGGGGGCTTTCAGGCCTTTGCCAGTTTTCGCCTGTTCGACGTCATGGGCGATGATGCGGCCATGCGGGCCGGTGCCGAGGATGCGGGACAGATCGATGCCGGCCTCCTTGGCCAGCCGCCGCGCCAAAGGCGAGGAGAAGATGCGGCCCTGTCCATTGCCCTGCGCGACGGGCGCCGTGGCCTGCGGCGCCGGCGCCGCGGCGGGGACCGGCGCGGGCGCTGTTGCAGGCGCCGTTGGCGGCGCTGCGGGCGCGGCGGCGGCAGCCGGCTTCGGTGCCGGCGCCTCGGCGGCCGGTTTTGGCGGTGCCTTGGCGGCGGCGGCACCGGCCGCCTTCACGTCCTCGCCGTCACCGGCGAGCACCGCGATGACGTCGTTGACGGGCACGTCCTGCGTACCTTCCGGCACCAGGATCTTTGCGATGGTGCCCTCATCGACCGCCTCGACCTCCATGGTGGCCTTGTCGGTTTCGATCTCGGCAATCACGTCACCCGATTTGACCTTGTCGCCCTCTTTTTTGAGCCACCTGGCAAGGTTGCCCTTCTCCATCGTCGGCGACAGCGCGGGCATCAGGATGTTGATGGGCATGCTGACCTCAAACAGCTAACTTTTTGACGTTGCCTTCCCTCGTGGAAGCCAACCGGAATCGTTTGGGCATTGCGGCGCCCGACCAGGAACGTAGAGCGCTCAATTGCCGATATCGCCTTGCCAGATGCGCTCGTTCGCGGGATTGGCGCGCCAAGACTTCATCATGTTGACCGAGCGATCGTCGGCAAGATCGATGAAGGGAATGCCGAACTGAGTCAGGATGTCCTTGGCGCCAGGAAAGGTCACGGACTCTCCGATCACCAGAAGCTTCAGCTTGAACAGCCCGATCGCACCCGCACACATCGAGCACGGCGACAGCGTCGTATACATCACCGTGTCGTGGAATGAGATCAGTCCGGCATCGCGCAGGCACGACATCTCGCCGTGCAGGATGACGTTCTTCTCCTGCATACGCCGATTATGGCCGCGGGCGATGATCTTGTTGTCGCGCGTCAACACCGCGCCGATCGGCAAGCCGCCCTCGGAGATGCCGATCTCGGCCTCACGAATCGCCTCGGCCATGAAGTCGTAATGATATTGTTCGATTGCCACCGTCAGTGCCCCTTTGACGAGCGAGGTGTGGTCGTGCCGACATCCGTGGGACGTTCGAGCTCAGCCTCGAACATGTCGAGGATACGGCCCAGCGCTTCCTCCTCGCTATACTCGCTCTCGCGCGCATAGGCGCGCGCTGCGTGGCGGGCGATATCGACAAGCAGGAGGCCCCACATGTCCGGCTCTTCGAAAGCGCGGGTGAACGCGATGGAGAGGCCGCCGTCGAGCACGAAGGCGCGCAACACCTCGGTCGCGTCCTCACGACCGATAACGTCTGGAGGTAGGGGCTGCTCCTTGGGGCCGGCCATGGTGCGGCTCACCGATAACAGACGGCTTTGGCCGCCTGAACCACCTCGGCGGCCGAGGGCAGCGCGAGCTTTTCCAGGTTCGCCGCATAGGGCATCGGCACGTCCTTGCCGGAGACGCGCAGCACCGGCGCATCCAGATAGTCGAAAGCGTGCTCCATGATGCGCGCGGCGATCTCGGCGCCAACGCCGTTCTGCTGCCAGCCCTCTTCCACCGTGACCGCCCGCCCGGTCTTCTTCACGGACTCGACGATGGTCTCGGTGTCCAATGGGCGCAGCGTGCGCACATCCACCACTTCGGCCTCGATACCTTCCTTGGCGAGTTCCTCGGCCGCCTTCAGCGCATAGCTCATGCCCATCGACCAGGAAATGATGGTGACGTGGCTGCCCTGTCGCGCCACGCGCGCCTTGCCGATCGGAACGACATAGTCGTCGAGCTTCGGCACCTCGCCGGAATGGCCGTAGAGCACCTCGTTCTCAAGAAACACGACCGGATTGGGATCGCGGATCGCGGCTTTCAAAAGACCCTTGTAATCGGCGGCCGAGAACGGCGCGATCACCTTCAGGCCCGGAATCTGCGAATACCAGGCGGAATAATCCTGGCTATGCTGGGCGGCGACGCGCGCAGCGGCGCCGTTCGGCCCGCGGAACACGATCGAGCAGCCCATCTGTCCGCCGGACATATAGAGCGTCTTGGCGGCCGAGTTGATGAGCTGATCCATCGCCTGCATGGCGAAGTTGAAGGTCATGAACTCGACGATTGGCTTGAGGCCCGCCATCGCCGCGCCAATGCCGACGCCCGCGAAACCGTGCTCGGTGATCGGCGTGTCGATCACGCGCCGCGCGCCGAACTCCTGCAGCAGCCCCTGCGTCACCTTGTAGGCGCCCTGATATTCCGCGACCTCTTCGCCCATGATGAATACGTCAGGATCACGTCGCATCTCTTCGGCCATGGCATCGCGCAGCGCCTCACGGATGGTCATCGTGACCATTTCGGTGCCTTCAGGCACTTCCGGCTCAGGGACGGCAACAGCCTGAGGTGCCGCCGGAACTGCAGGCGCGGGCGAGACCGGCGCCTCCTTCTTGGCTTCAGCAGGCGGCGCAGATTCGGCGGCCTTCTGCTGCTTTGCGGGTGGCGCCGCCTTGGCGAGGTCCGCGGCGCTTTCGCCGTCGGCGAGGATGGTGGCGATCGGCGTGTTGACCGCGACGTCGGCAGTGCCCTCCGGGATCAGGATCTTGCCGAGCGTGCCCTCATCGGTCGCCTCGACTTCCATCGTCGCTTTGTCGGTCTCGATCTCGGCGATGACGTCGCCGGACTTGATCGGTTCGCCTTCCTTTTTCAGCCATTTGGCGAGATTGCCCTTCTCCATGGTGGGCGACAGCGCAGGCATCAGCACTTGAATGGGCATGGTAACTCCGGATGGGCTTCGCGTGCGCTTAATCAGCGATAGACGTCGGTGTAAAGCTCGGATGCATCGGGCTCGGGATCGTGCTGGGCGAAGTCGGCCGCTGCGTTGACGATCTCGCGAACCTCGGCGTCGATCGCCTTCAGCTCGTCTTCGCTGACCTTCGCCGCCAACAGGCGGTTGCGGACCTGCTCGATCGGATCATGCTCGTGGCGAACTTTCTCGACCTCCTCGCGCGTTCGGTATTTGGCGGGATCGGACATCGAGTGGCCACGATAACGGTAGGTCTGCATCTCCAGGATGTAGGGCCCCTTGCCGGCGCGGCACCAGGCGATCGCCTTGTCGCCGGCGGCCTTGACCGCGCGGACGTCCATGCCGTCCACCTGCTCGCCGGGGATATTGAAGGAGGCGCCGCGCTTGGAGAAATCGGATTGCGCGGAGGCCCGCGTCACCGAGGTGCCCATAGCGTAACGATTGTTCTCGATGACATAGACGACCGGCAGCTTCCAAAGCTCCGCCATGTTGAAGCTTTCGTAGACCTGGCCTTGGTTGGCCGCGCCGTCACCGAAATAGGTGATGCTGACGAAGTCGTTACCACGATAGCGATTCGCAAAAGCGAGCCCGGTGCCGAGTGACACCTGGGCACCGACGATGCCATGGCCGCCGAAGAAGTTCTTCTCCATGCTGAACATGTGCATGGACCCGCCCTTGCCCTTGGAATAGCCGCCACGACGCCCCGTCAGCTCGGCCATGACGCCCTTGGGGTCCATGCCGCAGGCGAGCATGTGTCCATGGTCCCGGTATCCGGTGATGACCTCATCGCCCAGCTTCAGGGCCATCTGCATGCCGACCACGACGGCTTCCTGGCCGATGTAGAGGTGGCAGAACCCACCGATCGCACCCATGCCGTAGAGCTGGCCGGCCTTTTCCTCAAAGCGCCGGATCAGGAGCATGTCCCGCAGGGCCCTCAGTTCCTGTTCTTTTGTGAACTCCGCGACCGCGCCCTCTCCTTTTTCCGCGTTCAGTTCTTTTGCAGCGCTTTTCTTGGGTGCGGCCATGGCGATTCCGGCTTCAGGGGGAGAATGGATGCGCCCTCTCTAACCCAACTCAAACCGGGGTGGAAGGATTGCCGTGCCGCGGCAAAAGTTTTGCTATGCCGCAGTGCAGCGCAGGTGAAAGTTTTGAAAAGACTCCCGCCCGCTTGCGATATTCAATTGCTCAGGAACGAGGCAGATCGCAAAGCCGTGACACGCTTGCTCGCCCCGCCTCTCAGGCGAGCCGCTGCCGCGCGACTTGGAGCGTATAGTCAACAAAGAGAAAAAACCGGCGGTACCGCGCTCTCGCGCCGCACCGCCGGACCCAAGTTCGGGAGAAAGTCTGGGAGAAAACTCCGGGGAACGAAGAATGGCCTTAGAAGAAGCCCAGCTTCTTCGCGCTGTAGCTGACCAGGAGGTTCTTGGTCTGCTGATAATGATCGAGCATCATCTTGTGCGTCTCGCGTCCGATGCCCGACTGCTTGTAGCCGCCGAAGGCGGCATGCGCCGGATAGGCGTGGTAGCAGTTCGTCCACACTCGCCCCGCCTGGATCGCGCGACCGAACCGGTAGCAGCGATTGGCATCGCGGCTCCAGACGCCGGCGCCCAGGCCGTAGAGCGTATCGTTGGCGATCGAAAGCGCCTCCTCGTCGGTCTTGAACGTCGTGACCGAGACCACCGGTCCAAAAATCTCCTCCTGGAAGATGCGCATCCGGTTGTTGCCCTGAAATACCGTGGGCTGGACATAGAAGCCGCCCGCGAGATCGCCGCCGAGCTGCGCGCGCTTGCCGCCGGCCAGCAGCTTCGCCCCCTCCTGCTGACCGATATCGATGTAGGAGAGGATCTTCTCGAGCTGCTCATTGGAGGCCTGCGCCCCGATCATGGTCGCGGGGTTGCGCGGATCGTCCTGCTTGATCGCCGCGACACGGCCGAGCGCCTGCTCCATGAACTTGTCGAAGATATCTTCGTGCACCAGCGCCCGGCTTGGGCAGGTGCAGACCTCGCCCTGGTTGAGCGCGAACATCACAAAGCCTTCGATCGCCTTGTCGAAGAAGTCGTCGTTCTCGGCGGCGACATCCTTGAAGAAGATGTTGGGCGATTTGCCGCCGAGCTCGAGCGTCACCGGGATCAGGTTCTGGCTGGCATACTGCATGATCAGCCGCCCCGTCGTGGTCTCGCCGGTGAACGCGATCTTGGCGATCCGCGGACTTGAGGCGAGCGGTTTGCCGGCTTCCAGGCCAAAGCCGTTGACGATATTGACGACGCCGGGCGGCAAGAGATCGGCAACGAGCTCGATCCAGACCATGATCGATGCCGGCGTCTGTTCGGCGGGCTTGAGCACGACGCAATTGCCGGCCGCGAGCGCCGGCGCGAGTTTCCAGCACGCCATCAGCAGCGGGAAGTTCCAGGGGATGATCTGGCCGACCACACCCAGCGGCTCGTGGAAGTGATAGGCCACAGTGTCCTGATCGATCTCGGCCAGAGTGCCCTCCTGCCCGCGCACCACGCCGGCAAAGTAGCGGAAGTGGTCGATGGCCAGCGGCAGGTCGGCGGCGCGGGTCTCGCGGATCGGCTTGCCGTTATCCCAGGTCTCCGCCACGGCAAGGCGCTCGAGATTGGCTTCCATACGATCGGCGATGCGGTTGAGAATGATGGCGCGCTCGACGACGCTGGTCTTGCCCCAGGCGTCCTTCGCAGCATGGGCCGCATTGAGCGCGGCTTCGACGTCCTGCGCATCCGAGCGCGCGATCTTGCAGACGACCTGGCCGGTCACCGGCGAGATGTTGTCGAAATATTTGCCCGAGTGCGGCGCGACCCATTTGCCGCCGATGAAATTATCGTAGCGCTCAGCGAAGGGCGCCTTGGTCGTCGTCAGAAATTCCGGCTTGTTCATGGCGTGTCTACTCCCGCTGTTTTGTTGCATCGTTTGTCGCCTTGCGACGTGGCGAACGATCTCGCGGGAGGGCGTAACTGTCAGCCCGGGTGCGGCGGCTGACGGGCTGGAACTGTCGCAGATCTGCGACAGTTTTTGCGCGCGCTCACCCATCCGAGGTGCGGTCCTGTAAGACGGCCAAATCTTCCGCTGTCATCGCCCGCAACGGCGGGCGATCCAGCATTCCAGAGACGTCAGGATGGAAGGAGAAAGCACAGGCTACTGGATACCCCGTTTTCTCGGGGCATGTCAGGAGAGCGTGAGGCCGCTCAATCCGGCTTGAGGCCGAACCGCTTCAGCTTGCGGTGGAGCGTCGCGCGGCTGACGCCGAGCGCCTTGGCAGCGGCAGAGACATTGCCGCCAGCGCGCAGCAACGCGCGTTGCAGCACACCGCGCTCGCCATCGCTGAACTGCTCAAGCGCCGCGCCTGCGCCCCCCAGGAGATCGGCCGCCGGGATCGGCTGAAATGCGCGGTCGGGCGCAACACCCAACGCCGCGCGCGCCGAGCGCGTGGCGCCAATCACGAGATCGTCGGCGTCGACCGCAAGCAGTCCTCCGCCATGGCCGTCGAGCGCCGGCACCAGAACAATTCGCGCCTTCGGGAAGGCCGCTCTGAACATATCAGATTCAATACGGCGGGCCGCTTCTCCAACGGCAAGCGTGATCAGATCGGCGAACGCCTCGGTGCGGTCGGCGCGGCAGGAGGAGACGTCGAGCACGCCGGCGAGCTTCGCGTCCTGATCGTAGATCGGCGCGGCCGTGCAGCTCAGTAGTGTGTTGCGGGTGAAGAAATGCTGGTCGCGATCGATCGTCAGCGGCCGCCTTTCGACCAGGCAGGTGCCGATGCCGTTGGTGCCTTCATGCTCCTCGCTCCAGATCGCGCCGGTCCACAGGCCCCAGGAGTCGAAAGTGGCGTCGTCGGCCGGAGAGCCGCGGCGCTCGACAGGCACACCATCCTGGGCCGCGAGCAGAACGCAGCACCCCGCCGCGCCGACCGCCTGGTAGAGCCGATCCATGATCGGCCGGGCTGCTTGCAATAGCGGGGCGGCTCTCTCCCGCGCCCGACCGAGTTCGGCTCCGGTCAGTCTCAGCGGTGGCCGGCTGCCGGCGGGATCGAGCCGATGAAATCGGGACGAACGGCACCATGATGCCACCACGGCAGATTTGGCCGCATGGCCTGATGCGATCGCGGCTTCGACCAACGCCGCGTGATGCGCGAGCTGGCGCTCTTTCATCGTGTTTGGCGCTCCTCCCAAGAGCTCCTTCGAAAGGCAATTGCTAGGGCAGCCATACCCGCACCGTTTGATCTGGGTCAAATTCGGAACCGAGGGCAAATCGAAGTCTATCACAACTGCGGAGATCCCATCCCGACGTCTGCCCCGTCATCCCGCGCAAACGGCTATGCCGTTTGTCGCTGGAGGCGTGAGCGTCAGCGAGCCTCGAAGGATGAACGCCCCCGCGGCAGCAGCCGGGCCGTCGCCCTTCGAGGCCTCCGCTGCGCGGAGACGCCTCACAGGGTGACGGATCAATTAAAGCGTCCGCTTCGGGATCCGCACGCCAATTTACTTCGGATGGGTCATCCGCACCAGATCATGCGGATTGACATAGTCAAGCTGGTAGCGGGCGCGCTCGTCCAGCATGTCCGGATCAACCCGGTCCGAGCGCAACAGCGAGACGCGTTTTTCGCCCTCGGCCCGCTCCTGCTTCAACCGCGCAAGCTCGGAGGTCAGCGCGATGATCTCTTGGTCGAGTTCCTGTCGCGCGTTGAGACCATAGCGCCCGGTATAGGCGTTGACCCAGAAATAGCCGATCATGGCAGCGGCCATGGTGTAGAGGGCAAGGCCGGTCAGGAATGATTTGAGGCGTGCGCGGGAGACCATGCGCGACAGCATGCGGCGGTCCGGTTAACGGACCGCTAAGGATACCGCCGCGCCCGCCGCGCACCTCTTACTTGTTGTGCTTCTCGATGTGGGCCGCGAACGCGTTGATATATTGCTGCAGCACTGTCTTCAGCGACTCCTTCAGCAGTTCGCCCTTCTCGTCGAAGGCATCGCCCACGCCGTTCAGATAGATTTCCGGCTGTTGCAGGATCGGCCCGCAAATGCCCGGCAGGATGTTCTGCAAATGCTTGGCCGCGCTGACGCCGCCGAGGGGTCCCGGCGAGTTCGAGACGATGCCGACCGGCTTGCCGTTGAACGAACTCTTGCCATAGGGGCGCGATCCGACGTCGATCGCATTTTTCAGCACGCCGGGGATCGAGCGGTTGTATTCCGGCGTCACGAACAGCACGCCGTTCGATGCCTGCAGCTTTTCGCGGAAGGTCAGCCAGTCGGCCGGCGGGTTTGCCTCGAGATCCTGGTTGAAGAAGGAGATGCCGGCCGGCGTGATCACCTCGAGCCTGAGCGTTGCGGGGGCAAGCCTGGCCAGCGCATTGGCGATCTTCAGCGAAAAGCTCTCTTTGCGCAGGCTGCCGACGAGGGTGACGATCTGGTGGACCATAGAAATTCCCTTCTTGGAGGTTGAGGAACCGGCTGGGCGCGCACTTAAACCGCCCGATCAGGAACATGCAAGTGCATGGATCGAGCAATTTCAGAAACGCAGCGTTTGCAAAACTGCGCTGTTGCAAGGGGAAACGGGCGGCCCGGGCGTTGCGATCGAGTTGGTGCCAGGCGCTTCTCCTTGTCCAACCCCGGCATTTTGCCGTGCGCATGTTTCCTGTTTGCCTGCATGCGCGCCGGCTCGAAACACCGCCAGGAGGCGCTTCATCCGGCCTTGTGCGGATTGATCAGGAATTTCTCGCCGGTGGCGCGCTTGGCGTAAAGGCCGAGATTGGATAGGTCGAGCGCCTCGGATAATGACACGGTCTTGGTGTAATGGCTGGCGAAGGTGGTCTTGAGCTCGCTCGCCACGCGCTCGCGCAGCTTCTGTATTCCGTCCGGCCCAATTTTCATCAGGAAGGGAAACAGCAGCCAGCCGCCGACGCCCCAGGCCATGCCAAAGCCGCGATGCAATTCGATCGGCCCCGGATCGAGGCTGCCATAGATGTAGACCTGCTTGTGCACGTTCGAGCCGTAGCGGCTGTAGGCCTTGGCGTCGCGGTTGATGGCGGCTTCCATGGAGTTGAGAATTTGGCCGGCGAGCTTGCCGCCGCCGATCGCATCGAAGGCAATCGTCGCCCCGGTCTCTTGCAGGGCGTTGGTCAAATCGTCGATGAAGTTCGGCGAGGAGGAATCCACTACATGTTTTGCGCCGATCTTGCGCAAAATCTCCGCCTGTTCCGCCTTGCGCACGATGTTCACCAGGGGAATGCCGTCCTTGAGGCAGATCTTGTTGAGCATCTGCCCGAGATTGGAGGCGGCCGCGGTGTGCACCAGCGCCTTGTGCCCTTCGCGCCGCATGGTCTCGGTCATGCCGAGCGCGGTGAACGGATTGACGAACCAGGACGCGCCTTCGGCCGCCGTCGTCCCGGCCGGCAAGGCCATGCAGTCGCTCGCCTTGATGCAGCGATATTGTGCATACATGGCGCCGCCGATCATCGACACGGTCTTGCCCATCAGCGCTTTCGCGGCATCTGACGAGCCGGTCCTGATCACGACGCCCGCGCCCTCATTGCCGACCGGCATGGATTGATCGAGCCGCGCCGCGATTCCGCTCATGGCGGCTTGCGGGACTTTTGCCGTGATCACCGGCCGCTCCTTGCTGCCGGAAGCCTTGGCCGTGGCGAGGTCGGCGGCGCCGATCAGAAGCCCGATGTCGGAGGGATTGATCGGCGTTGCTTCGACGCGGACGACGACTTCGTCCGGACCGGGTTCGGGAGTCGGCGCTTCGGCCAACGAAATCTCGAGTTCGCCGGAGCTCTTGATCAACGAGCGCAGTTGCAGCCCGGTCTCACCTTCGGACGCCATCGAATCCTCCCTGCTTCAAATCTGATCGCCTTCAATTAGGTTTGAAGACAACCGCGAGCAAGGGGCAAGTGGCGCGTGTCCCAATCCCGGCCGCGGCGGTGACGGCCGGGGTCAGACGATCAGCACGTCATGCGCGGTGAGCGGCGACGTAACGCCGGCAAGCGTTACGGACGCGCCGTGGCCGAGGTCGATGACGGTGTCGTGCCCGACGACCTCTACCGAAAGATGTGCGAAATCGCTCGCCGTCGCCGACGATATCTCGAGCACGTCGTGCCCCGAGGCATCGCCGACCTTGAAATTGTTGATGACGTCATGTGCGGCCGGCTGGGTCTGGGTGAAGACGAAATTATCGCCGCCTGCGCTGTTCATCACGTCATTGCCCGCCGTCGAGGTCAGCGTGACGCCCGACGTATAGGCCATCATGGTGTGCGAGCCGTCCTTGTTGTCGAACGTGGTCGCGACCGTATGTCCCGCCGGATCAATGAGATCGTGCCGCGCCGAATAGGCTTGCCCCGTGATGCCGTAACTGTCCACCGTGCGGCTGCCATCGAGATGCCGGCTCGTCTGCGCGGCAAGACTGCCGTCCGATGCGTAGATGGACTGCACGAAGGTGCCATCGGTTTGCGTGATGGTTTGCTCAGTCAGTTGCCCGGAGCCGTCATACTGATCCAACGTCTTGATACCGCTCGCATCGACCGTCTGCTTGTCAAGCAGCGAGCCGTTGCCGCGATACTGCTCGACGAGCAGGCTGTGGCCCGAAGCATCGTTGAACACGTGCTGCGACGTGTAGCCCTTGCCGACAATTCCGTAGGTGTAAATGTCGCGCGAGCCATCGGCATGGCGTTGGGTTTCGCCGGTCAGCGTGCCGTCCGATGCGTAGATGGACTGCACGACCGAGCCGTCCGCTTGCGTGACGGTTTCCTGCATCAGGTGGCCGGAAGCGTCATACTGGTCCAGCGTCTTGACGCCGCTCGCATCGACCGTCTGCTTGTCAAGCAGCGAGCCATCGCTACGATACTGCTCGACCAGCGTGCTGTGGCCGGACGCATCGGTTGCGACGTGCTGTGCGGTGTAATCCTGGCCGGCGATGCCGTAAGTATCGATCTGCCGAGAGCCGTCCGAGGCGCGCTCGGTCTCGCTTGTGAGCGCGCCGCTGCTGCTGAAATTGAACTGATCGTAGGAGCCGTCGGCGTGACGGACGGCGAATTGCAGCAGATGCCCCGCATCATCGTAAGTGTCGGTGCTGACCGAACCATCGCTGTTGACGACCTGCTTGAATGCCAACTGATCGCCGGCGAAGAAGCGCTCCATCAACGTGGTCGCGCCGCTGGCGCTGATCGTATCGTGCTCGGCGGCGTACGCCTTGCCGATAATGTCGGAGATGTAGAGATCGCGTGAGCCGTCCGTATGGCGAATGGTTTCCGTCGTCGTGCCTCCTGCGGTGGCCGCGATCTGGACGGAGTCGCCGGGATCGGCTGTCGTTGCCAAATTGCCGGCGTTGACGGCGGTGTCGGCAAACTGCAAGGACTGGATGTTCGTCAGATGATCGACGACGCCGGTGGCGTTGTCTGTGACGATCGTCTCATTGCCGGCAAAGCTGATGCTGTAGTCGCCGAGATTCCCCTGGAAGACGGCCGTGTTGGTCCCGCCGCCGCCATCGATCGTGTCATTGCCGGCGCCGACATAGACCACGTCATTGCCTGCCCCGCCGTAGACCGTATCGTTGGCGGTCGCATCGCCCACAAACCAGTCCTGATGGCTCGTGGTGTCGAAATGGATGGTGCGGACGTAGAGGTCGAAGGTGCCGGGACTGCTCGCATTGGTGGCATCGCTTGGGCTCAGGGCGACGCCATTGATGGAGAAATCCTTCACATGCAGCGCGCGCCCCGACGTAGCATTCAGCAGCGCGATATCGACGCTGTTGACCGGACCGATCGTGGAATTGTCGAAGGTGACGGTATACGTCTGGTAGCCCGACGGATCGGTTGCGGGCGTGAATTCGAACACACCGGAAACCGGCTGGCCGTTGACGAGAATTTGCGCCTGAGCGCCGACGCCGTTCACCACCGAGCCCCAGCCGGTCAGCGTGATCGTCGTGGTCTGCAGCGGAGCCAACGTCGTCGGCCCGGCGTGGATGGTGTTGTCGCCATCTCCGACGTGGATGACCTTGTTGCCCAGATTGGCGTTGATCACGTTGTTGCCGTCGCCGACATCGATGGTACCGGCAATCGGCGCCGCGTTGATCGTCAGGCTCGGAATGGAGCCCTGGTCGTGGAAATATTGCGACACCAGGGTCTCGGCCGGCTTGCCCATCGGCGAGAAGCCGGTGGTGTTGGACTGATTGCTGAGATCCCACTGCCAGAGCTCGACGCCCTTCAGCCAGCTCCCGCCATGGGTCGCCCAGACCTGGAAGAATGCGTTATAGGCGTCCGCCTGCGCGTTCGCGTCGGCCGTGACGTTGGTGCTCAGCGATGAGGGGGAAATCGCGGTACCCTCGATGCTGCGATAACCCATCTCCGTCATCAGCACCGGTTTATTGTACTGCTCCGAGAGGGAGTGCAGAAAATCCACTGGAGACTTGTATTCGAACGCGGCTGCGTAATACGGGTTGTAGGGAACCTCAGTCCAGGCATGGATGAGATCCTGAACCGTCGGTGTCTCGCTCGAGGTCAGCGGCGGATAAGTGTTCACACCGATGGTGTCGACTTGATCCCAGAACGAGACGTGCGACGCCTCGTCGGTCGCCGCGGCGTAGGTAATTTCTCCGTGATAGACTTGGCGGACGGCGGCGATGATGTCGGTCCAATAGGAGCGATATTGCGCGCCCGTCAGGCTCCCCATCTCGTTGCCGATCGCGAACGTCGCGACGCCACCCTCTTGGGCAATCGTGGCAAGATGGACGATTTCCGCCTTGTAGTTGGCAAAGAAGGTCGCAGCGTCCGACGGCGCGAGGCTATAGGTCGACGATCCGTCCAGCGGCGAAATCGCCGCCTTGAACACGACTGATAGTCCGGCGGCTTCGGCCGCCTGAAAGCCTGCCAGCAGGCTTGCATCGCTTTCCGTCTTTTGGGGTTGGGCAAACACATCGTTGCTGGTGTGGCTGTCCGTCCAGATGCGGACAGTCAGCTCGACCGAGTTCGAGCCGAGCGATGCGATGGTCTGAAAGGCCTGATTTGCTGAAGCGCTGGAGAATTGCCCGTTCCACTCGGACAATGCACCGAAGCCCTGAACGTCGAAGAGATTTGCCACGCGCGGATTCCGTCCTTGGCCCCGACAGACGCTTTAAAGTCTGTCGTTGTCTTTTGTCTGACGGTTACCGCGAAGCGTTACGTTCGCCTTAAAACGATTGAGTTCCGCGCAAATTTCGAAACGCGAGTGATCGCGAGAGTGCAATCATTTTCGAAGCCTTTGCGCGCCCAATTTGCAGTTCCGCGTACGGAACTGCAGATGCTCTCCATCAGCGCATTTGATGTACACCCTCGGAAAGGCGATCGCGAGCCGGGGAATCCCGTCATTCGCCTTCAAACGAGACGATGCGCTGAAGGTTTCTATTTTCGTTTAGGCGAGCGCACGCAGCGCCGCTCTGCCGGCATACTTCGCCTGCTTGCCCAGTTCCTGCTCAATGCGCAACAACTGGTTGTATTTCGACGTGCGATCGGAGCGCGCCAGCGAGCCGGTTTTGATCTGACCGCAATTGGTGGCGACGGCGAGATCGGCGATGGTTGAGTCTTCGGTTTCGCCGGAGCGATGCGACATCACCGCGGTGTAACCGGCCTTGAATGCCAATTCCACGGCGGCGAGGGTTTCGGTCAGTGTGCCGATCTGGTTGACCTTGATCAGGATCGAATTGGCGCGGCCTGCCTTGATGCCATCAGCCAGGCGGTTCACATTAGTGACAAAGAGATCATCGCCGACAAGCTGGCACTTGCCGCCGATCATGTCGGTCAGTTCCTTCCAGCCCTCCATGTCGTCTTCCGACATGCCGTCCTCGATCGAGACGATCGGATAGCGCGAGACGAGATCGGCGAGATACTTGGCCTGCTCGGAGCGCGAGCGGGTCTTGTTCTCGCCGCCATAGACATAGTTGCCGTCCTTGAAGAACTCGGTGGCCGCGCAGTCCAGCGCCAGCATGACGTTCTGGCCCGCCTTGTAGCCGGCCTTGCCGATCGCGCTCATCACGAATTCGAGCGCGGCATCCGCCGACGGCAGGTTTGGCGCGAAGCCGCCCTCGTCGCCAACATTGGTGTTGTGGCCGGCCTTCTTCAGCTCCGCACGCAGCGTGTGGAAGATTTCCGATCCGCAGCGCAGCGCGTCGGCGAAGGTCGCCGCGCCCACCGGCATGATCATGAACTCCTGGAAGTCAATCGGGTTGTCGGCATGCACGCCGCCATTGACGATATTCATCATCGGCACCGGCAAAGTCCGCGCCGAGGTGCCGCCGACATAACGGTAGAGCGGCATGTCGAAGGATGCCGCCGCGGCCTTGGCGCAGGCAAGCGAGACGCCGAGGATCGCATTGGCACCCAGCCTGCTCTTGTTCGGCGTGCCGTCCAGATCGATCATGGTCTGATCGATCAGAACCTGCTGTTCGACCTCCATATCGGCGAGCGCCTCGAAGATCTCGCCATTGACGGCGGCGACCGCCTTCTGCACGCCCTTGCCGAGGTAGCGTGCCTTCTCGCCGTCCCGCAACTCCACCGCCTCATGCGCGCCGGTGGAAGCGCCCGACGGCACCGCGGCGCGCCCGAGCGAGCCATCCTCCAGCACCACATCCACTTCGACGGTGGGGTTGCCGCGGCTGTCGAGAATTTCGCGGCCGATGATGTCGACGATAGCGGTCATGATTGCCTCGTTTGGATGCTGGACCTTGGGGTTGGCGAGCTTCTAGCGCAACGCATCGGAGCGGAAAAGGTCGCGTGACGCGGCGGAGCGGATTGGTTAAGAGGGACCCATGTCCAAAAAGCCTAATAAAACAGCAAATTTCGCCGGCCTGCAGCTCGGCCGCGCCGTGGAATGGCCCCACTCGCCGGAGGAGGCCAAGCTGGACCGCGTGCCCAATCCGCAGAGCGACACCGATTACCTGGTGCGTTTCACCGTGCCCGAGTTCACCTCGATCTGCCCAGTCACGGGCCAGCCGGACTTCGCGCATCTCGTGATCGATTACGCGCCCGGCCAATGGCTCCTGGAATCGAAATCACTGAAGCTTTATGTCGCAAGCTTCCGTAATCATGGCGCTTTCCACGAAGATTGCACGGTCATGATCGGAAAGCGGATATCAGCCGAGATCAAGCCGAAATGGCTGCGCATCGGCGGCTACTGGTATCCGCGCGGTGGCATCCCGATCGACGTGTTCTGGCAGGCCGGCAAACTGCCAAAGGGCCTCTGGGTTCCGGACCAGGGCGTCGCGCCCTATCGCGGGCGGGGTTGAAGCGCGGACGGGGTTGAGCGTCAGGGATTGACGTCGGGTCTGCCGGCAGCATCGGCCGGCGTACGGGGCCGCAGCAGCCGCGCGCAAATCAAGCCAAGCACGACCATGATAGCGGCGGCCGTCGATAGCACAGGCAGCTTACCGGCGTGCTGCAGGCCGAAGCCATAGGCGATCGGTCCGGCCGTCTGCCCCATGAAAAAGAAAAAGGAATGCAGCGCCATTGCGGTGGCGCGGGCTTCGACCGAAAGCTCGCTGGCGAACACCTGCAGGCAGCCGTGGATCATGTAAAAGCCCCAACCCATCGCCAAGAGGTTGAGGAACTGGACTTTCCACCCCGGCCCAAAGCCGAGCGCGATGAGCTGCAAGGCCACGAGGCTCGCGCCCGCGATCATCATGCCCTTCACGCTAAGCCTCGGCAGGAAGTGCGACACGGTCAGCGTATAAAAGAGCCCGCCGACCGCAAATCCCGCGATCACGATCCCGGCGATGGACAGCGAGGTCACGCCGAGATCCATCAGAAACGCGGCGATGAACGGAAACAGCCCGAATACGCAACAGCCCTCGATGAAGACGGCCGAAAAACAGATCCGGGCGTTGGGATTGGTGAAGATCGTGCGATAGCCCTGTTTGAGCGACGAGAGATTGGTCTTGGGCGGATGGGTCAACGCGGCGCCGCGAAAGCCGGCGGCGACGACCATCGATGCAAGCAAGACGAGCGCGCCAAGCACGGCAAGCACGCCGCGCCAACCCAGGAAATCGCCGATCAGGCCCGAGACGGAAGCTCCCAGCAGATTGCCGGTCATCGAGCCCGCGAGCGTCCGTCCGATCGCGACCTGCCGCTTGTCGGGCGCGACAAGGTCGCTGGTCAGCCCGAGCGCCACCGGAAACACGCCGCCTGAGCCGATGCCGGCGAGAATGCGCGTGGCGAAAAACAGAAGAAACGAGTTCGATAGCGCGCCCAATATGCTGGCCACGCCCAGCAGCGCCAAGCAGCCGATCATCAGCCGCGCTTTGCCGAACAGGTCGGCGGCCGCGCCAAGCACGGGCTGCACCAGCGCATAGGTGAGTGCGAAGGCGGAGGCAAAGCTTGCTGCTGTCGCGATGCTGATCGAAAACTCGTCTGCGACATGCGGCAGCACCGGATCGAGCGCGCGCGCCGAGAGGCTTGCCGCAAAGCTGGTCAGGGCGATGATGTTGATTGCCGCCGGCAGGCCTTGATCGTGCGGTGTCCGCTGGACGGTTTGATGCATTACGCTGGCTTGCTTCGCTCTGACTTGGCCTTGGCCAACGCATCGAAAGCCATCAGGCGCCGCAACAGGCCTTCGAACGCGTTGAGCGGCACCATGTTGGGACCATCGGAGGGCGCGTGGTCGGGGTCGGGATGGGTCTCGATGAAGACGCCGGCGACGCCAACCGCCACCGCCGCGCGCGCCAGCACCGGCACGAACTCACGCTCGCCACCCGACGAGGTCCCCTTCCCGCCCGGCTGCTGCACCGAATGGGTGGCATCGAAGATGACGGGCGCGCCGGTGGTGCGCGCCATGATTGGCAGCGCGCGCATATCGGACACGAGCGTGTTGTAGCCGAAGGAGACGCCGCGCTCGGTCACGAGCACGTCTGTATTGCCGGCCCCCGTGATTTTCGCGACCACATTGGCCATGTCCCAGGGCGCAAGGAACTGACCCTTCTTGACGTTGACGACCTTCCCGGTCCCAGCCGCCGCGAGCAGGAGATCGGTCTGCCGGCACAGAAAGGCCGGGATCTGCACGACGTCGACCGCTTGGGCCACTTCCGCGCATTGGACAGCCTCGTGGACGTCCGTGAGCACTGGCAAGCCGAGCGAGGCGCGGATTTCGGCGAAGATCGGCAGCGCCTGTATCAGCCCGATGCCACGGGCGGCGGAGGCACTGGTGCGGTTGGCCTTGTCGAACGAGGTCTTGTAGACGAGGCCGATTTCGAGCCGGGCGGCGATCTCCTTCAGCGCGGACGCCACTTCCAGGGCATGCGCACGGCTTTCGAGCTGGCACGGGCCGGCAATGACCGAGAGCGGCAGGTCATTGCCGAATCTGACCGAACCAACCGTGACGACCGGCGCTGCGGAATGTTTGACGTCCAAGATATCAATCCTTATCGGACCCCGCGGTCCATTGGCGGCGTTACTTCACCGCGGAAAATGCGGTCGGCACCAGGAGCTGGTTCACGATGTTGCCCACGATCTGGCCGTCGGCTTCGGTCTTGGCGCGTGCCTCGATCCATTCCGGATCGGTCTGGAATGCGGTCCATTTCTTGTCGCGCTCCGCCAGAGATTCCCAGGCCAACAGATAAGTCAGTTCCTGGTTCGATTCCCCGACCAGCGTCGTGAAAAAGCCGGCCTGCTTGATGCCGTGCTTCTCCCATAGCTTCAGCGTGATCGTCTCGAAGCGCTTGAGCAGCGCCGGCAGGCGGCCGGGCAGGCAACGATAGACACGCATTTCGTAGATCATGGTTTCGCTCCCTTTTTGAGCGCGCGTTTATAGCGATTGAATTGGGCCCTGTCTTGAGCCAATCCCACCCTACGACGCAGCGCCAGTCGCATAGCTGGCCCGCCTCCCCTCCGGAGAAGCTTGCCCTGCCGCCCGATGTCCTGGATAGCCCGATACCACGCAATGCTGCCGCAATGTTGCTAGTGCTAAATCGCTCGTGAGAAGTGGGTCCAGGCGATGCGAATTCTGCTGGTCGAAGATGAGCCGGAAATGGCTGCGGCGCTCGCCACGGCGCTCAGGAACTACGACATGGTGGTCGATCACGTCCCCACGCTCGCCGAGGCGGAGGAGGCTGTCTCCGGCGAGGTGCACGGCGCGGTGCTGCTTGATCGCCAGCTTCCTGACGGGGACGGCCTCGCCTTGATCCCCAAGCTCAGGGCGCGGGCGGATGGCGTTCCCATCATCGTGTTGACGGCCCGCGGCGAACTCGCCGACCGGATTGCTGGCCTGGATCGTGGCGCGGACGATTACCTGGCAAAACCGTTCGCGATCGAGGAGCTGCTGGCCCGGCTGCGTGCCGTGCTGCGTCGGCCTGCCGGACTGCAGCCGGACGTGATCCGCGCCGGCCGGCTGTCATTCGACTTCGGTCATCGCGAGGCCAGCATCGACGGGGTCCGGCTCGAGCTGCCGCGACGTGAACTGCTCGTGCTCGAGATGCTGCTGCGGCGCATGAGCCGCACCGTGCTGCGCGCCACGCTGGAACAAGCCGTCTACGGCTTCAGCGACGAGATACAGTCCAACGCGCTTGATACGCACGTCTCGCGTCTCAGGCGCAAGCTGGCTGAAGCCAATGCCGCGGTTGAGATCCGCGGCATTCGCGGGGTCGGATATCTGTTGAAACGACAACCGTGACCCGCTCCCTTCGATCGCGGCTGCTCTGGGGGCTCATCCCGCTGCAGGCCGCCTTGCTGGCGCTCCTGCTCCTCCTTGTGATCGGAACGCTGTGGCAAGCCGGCTTTCTACTTGCGCCGCGCGACGAGGATCACGTCATCGACATCGTGCAGCGGGCCGTGGCGCGCGATGGCTCAGGCAGGCTCGTTCTGCAGCCCACGGCTGAACTACAGCGAATCCGATCCGAGATTCCTGACCTCTGGTTTCTGGTCAGGGACAGCCAGGGCGGTTCGCTGTCGGAAGGCGCGGTGCCGCCGGACATGACCCAGATCGGGGCCGCCCTCGACCACATCAGCCAGGCGCGCCTCGGTTGGCAGCTCTTCGACGATCCGCGCAAGGCACCGGTGCGGCTGAAGCGCGTCGACACCGCGGCCGGAAATGTGCAGATCCTGACGGCGACACAGGGCGAACTATCCGGACGCAAGGCGTTGCTGGCAACCATCCTGGTGTTTCTCGGTCTCGCCCTGCCCGGTTTTCTGCTGATGACGTTGGCAACGTTCATAGCAACGCCGATCGTGGTGCGCCGCGCGCTTGCGGGGCTCTCTCTGGTTGCGGATCAGGCCCGACAGATCGATACGCATCAACGCGGCGTGCGGCTGGCGCTGACGCATGTACCGGCCGAGATCACGCAATTGGTAGCAACCATCAACGATGCTTTGAGCCGCCTCGACGAAGGCTATGCGCGTCACCAGCGCTTCGTCGCGGATGCCGCGCATGAGCTGCGTACCCCCATCGCCATCCTGAACACGCGGCTGGAGGCCCTGCCACCGAGTTCAGAAAGGGCTCGGCTGCTGGAAGATGTGGCGCGCCTTGCCACTCTGGCGGACCAGTTGCTTGACATTCAGCGCCTCGAGCAGAACCGAAATTCGTTCGCCCTGGTCGACCTGGTGGCGCTCGCGCAACGCGCCGCCGCCGACCTCGCGCCGCTCGCGATTGCAGCCGGATATGAGCTCGCCTTCAACGCCGAGGCCGATCGCATCGAATGCTGCGGCGATGCGAATGCGCTGGAACGGGCTGTGATCAATCTGGTGCAGAATGCGATCCAACACGGCGGCCGCCAGGGCACGATCAGCATCTGCGTGACGCCGCCCGCGACCATCGAAGTATCGGATCAGGGGACCGGCATTCCGCCCGAGCACCGCGCGCTGGTTTTCGAACCCTTCTATCGTCTGCACCCGCTGAACCGCGGCGCCGGCCTCGGGCTGAACCTGGTGCGCGAAATAGCCCATCTCCACGGCGGCAGCATCACCGTGTTTGATGCGCCATCCAAGGGCGCCTGCTTCCGATTGAGCTTACGGCCGATCCAAGCCGCGCGGTAAGTCACTCATCGCCGGCGCGGCAGAGCAATCACGCCTGCATGCAAGAGCCAGTTCGATGTCATGTGCGCTCGCCGCGAGCGCGCAATGCTGGCGCAACGCACGCCGAAGAGATTTGGGCTCCATCTCGACCAGGATTCGAGAGCAGACGACTGCCGGAGTTTCCATGTCCTGCGATTTCTTCTCGTTCTTCCTTGCCTGGCTGTCGGCCCCTCGCCGGGTCGGCGCAATCGCCCCCTCCGGCACGGCGCTCGCCGAGCTCATTACCCGCGAAATCACGGCCGCGAGCGGCCCGATTCTGGAATTGGGACCGGGCACAGGCGTTTTCACGTATCAACTGTTGAAGCGCGGCATTCGGCAGCAGGATTTGACGCTCGTCGAATATGGCTCCGACTTCATGCGCCTCCTGCAACTGCGCTTTCCCGGAGCACGCGTGCTGTGGATGGATGCGGCGCGGCTCGCGGACGAGCCGCTGTTCGATGGCGCGCCGGTCGGTGCGGTCGTCAGCGGTCTGCCGCTCCTCAACATGTCGACCCGCAAGGTCATGTCGATCATTGGCGGCGCGTTCAGTTATCTGCGTCCCGGCGGAGCGTTCTACCAGTTCACCTACGGCATGACTTGCCCGGTGCCGAGACCCGTTCTCGACCGGCTCGGGCTTCGCGCGAAGCTGGTCGATCGCGCAATGTTCAACGTCCCGCCCGCCGCGGTCTACCGATTGACCAGACGGCCGCAATGCAAGCTCGTGGCGCAAAACGGCGAGGTGCCACGACGTACCGTCCTCACGAGCAGTCCAAGCTCTGGTCCAGAGATTACACAAGCCGGCTCTGCACGACGGCCGCTTGGATGAAGGACGCAAATAGCGGATGCGGTTCGAACGGCCGCGATTTCAGCTCGGGATGGAATTGCACGCCGACGAACCAGGGATGGTCCTCATACTCGACGATCTCCGGTAGTACGCCGTCGGGCGAGAGGCCAGAGAATTTCAACCCGTGCTGCTCCAGCCGGTCCTTGTAGGCCATGTTCACTTCATAGCGGTGGCGATGCCGCTCGGAAATCTCGGTCGCCCCGCCATAGACCTCAGATACCCGGCTGCCGCGCTTGAGCACCGCGGGATAGGCCCCTAGCCGCATGGTGCCGCCGAGGTCGCCATTCTTGGCCCGCTTTTCCAGTTCGTTGCCGCGCAGCCACTCCGTCATCAGGCCGACCAGCGGCTCGGGCGTCGGCCCGAATTCGGTGGAATTGGCCTTCTCGATGCCGACCAGATTGCGCGCGGCCTCGATCACGGCCATCTGCATGCCGAAGCAAATGCCGAAATAGGGCACGTCGCGCTCGCGCGCGAATTGCGCGGCCTTGATCTTGCCTTCCGCGCCACGCTGGCCGAAGCCGCCGGGGACCAGGATGCCGTTGACATGCTCGAGAAACGGCGCCGGATCCTCGTTCTCGAACACCTCGCTCTCGATCCAGTCGAGATTGACCTTGACCTTGTTGGCGATGCCGCCGTGCGACAGCGCCTCGATCAGGGACTTATAGGCATCTTTCATCCCGGTATATTTGCCGACGATCGCGATGGTGACATCGCCTTCCGGATTGCGGACGCGCTCGTTGATGGTGTGCCAGCTCTGCAGCGCCGGCGGAATGCGCGACTCGATGCCGAACGCGGCCAGCACTTCGTCGTCGAGACCAGCAGCGTGATAGGCCTCAGGCACCGCATAGATATTGTCGACGTCGCGCGCCTCGATCACGGCGCTCTCGCGCACATTGCAGAACAGGCCAAGCTTGCGCCGCTCCTCCTTGGGGATCGGCCGATCGGTGCGGCACAACAGGATGTCCGGCTGGATGCCGATCGAGCGCAATTCCTTGACTGAATGCTGCGTCGGTTTGGTCTTCAGTTCGCCGGCGCTCGGGATATAGGGCAGCAGCGTCAGGTGAATGTAGACGGCGTGGTCGCGCGGCAATTCGTTCTTGAGTTGCCGGATCGCCTCGAAGAACGGCAGGCCTTCGATGTCACCGACCGTGCCGCCGATCTCGACCAGCACGAAGTCGTAGCCCTCGTTGCCGTCGAGAATGAATTCCTTGATCGCATTGGTGACGTGCGGCACCACCTGGATGGTAGCGCCGAGATAATCGCCGCGCCGCTCCTTGGTGAGGATGTCCTGGTAGATGCGCCCGGTGGTGATGTTGTCAGCCTTGGTGGCCGGGCGTCCCGTGAAACGCTCATAATGGCCGAGATCGAGATCGGTCTCGGCCCCGTCATCGGTCACGAACACTTCGCCGTGCTGATACGGCGACATCGTTCCGGGATCGAGATTGAGATAGGGATCGAGCTTGCGAAGCCGGACCTTGTAGCCCCGCGCCTGTAACAGCGCACCCAGTGCTGCTGAAGCAAGCCCCTTGCCGAGCGAGGAGACCACGCCGCCGGTGATGAAAATGTACCGCGCCATGGGACTTAACCTTTAACGCCGTTGGCGCGATTCGCCAAAACGAATCGCGCGCCGCGGCCAAACTTCGGCGCGGCTGTGGGTGACTGAAAAAAGAGAGTGCTGCCAGTACCTTGATGGTGATTTCTGATGCAGGATGCCAGCCGTCCTCCTGCATGGCCACTCTGCTTTATTGTGACTGCGGAGCCTGCGGCGCCGCGGGTGCCTGTTTCTGCTGCTGTTCGTCCGCCTTCTTGAGCGTATCCAGCACGCCACCGCTGGTCGGCGGCGCCACCGGCGCTGCTCCGCCAGGCTGCGACTGCGAGGCGGGTTGGGCGCCGAGGATCGAGGTCGGCTTACGATCGAGGCTGGCGATCCAAGACAACAGCAGGCTGGTCGCGAAGAACCCCACCGCCAACACCGCCGTCGTGCGGGTCAACAGATTTGCGGTCCCGCGACTGGACATGAAACCGGCCCCGCCGCCCATGCCGAGTCCGCCGCCTTCGGATTTCTGCAGCAACACCGCGCCGATCAGCACGATGACGATCATGAGATGAATGACAATAACGACAGTCTGCATCTTAACCTTCCGTCACAAGCCGAGCCCGCCCGGCGCGGGCTCTCGGACGGCGGCTTGCGGGGTTCATGAAGTTGCGCGCGTGTTACACGAAAGGGCAGCGCAAAGCCACCCCCGACATCACTCACCCCTTTAGCTAAGGACAGGCGTTCGCGATCGCAAGGAAATCGGCCGCTTTCAGGCTGGCGCCACCCACCAGCGCACCCTCGACATTGGCAACCGCCATCAGTTCGGCCGCATTCGAGGGCTTGACCGAGCCGCCATAGAGGATCCGCATCCGCGCCCCCTCCCCGTTGAACCGCCCGGTCAGAAAATCCCGAATAAATCCATGAATTTGCTCGACATCTACTGCCGTCGGGGTGCGGCCGGTGCCGATCGCCCAGACCGGCTCATAGGCGACCACCAGATTATCGGCTCGCGAGGCGTCCGGCAGCGACTGGCTGAGCTGCCCGCGGAGGACATCCAGCGTCTGCCCGGCGTCCCGCTGCGCCTCCGTCTCCCCGATGCAGACGATGGCCACGAGCCCTGCGCGCCACACCGCCTCGGCCTTCTGCCGGATCAACAGATCGCTTTCGCCATGATCGGCCCGCCTTTCAGAGTGGCCGACAATGATCGCGCTGGCGCCAGCATCGGCCAGCATTTCGGCGGAGATGTCGCCGGTATGGGCGCCCGACGGCTTGGGGTGACAATCCTGCGCGCCAACCCCCAATCCCGTCGCGGCACGGGCCTTCTCCGCAAAAGCTGCGATCAGGGTCGCAGGAGGGCAGACCAGCAGATCGGCCTTCGAGGCGACCCCTGCAGCGCCTGCCAGCATTGCCTCGAACTCCCCAATCGAAGCTTTCAAGCCATTCATTTTCCAGTTGCCGGCGATCAGCGGGCGGACGGCGTCGGTCATGGCGTTTTTCCAGTGAAAGATAACTTCCCATGCGCTAGCAAAGCGCGGCCCTCACTTCCAGATTGGACGCAAGGCTTTTAACCGCTTCTTGCGGTCGTTAGCGACAGCAGGTAGGCCTCCGCTCAAGGTTGCGGGGGCCCCGCTGCCTCTTTATGATGCGTAATCAATTCGGTGACGCCCGTTTTGCAGCATCCGCCATAAGCGGGGTGTACCGGTTCCCCTCAGGACAAGTTGGATCCCATGCTTCGAGGAATGCGCAAAGCCTCATCCAATTGGCTCGGCAAAATCATTATGGCCGGTGCCATGGGCGCGTTGATCGTCAGTTTCGGTATCTGGGGCATTGCCGACATCTTCAGGGGCTTTGGCCAGTCGACGCTGGCGACCGTTGGTCATACCGAGATTTCCATCAACGAGTTCCGCCAGCTCTATATGGACAAGCTTCAGCAGCTTGGCCGCCAGTTCGGCCGTCCGCTGACCCCCGAACAGGCACGTGCTTTCGGCCTCGACCGCCAGCTCCTGGAGCAGACGATCGCGGAGGCCGCGCTGGATGAGGAGGCGCGCCGGCTCGGACTGGGACAATCCGACGCCGAGACCATGCGGGTGATCTTCACCGATCCGAACTTTAAGGGCGTAGGCGGCGCCTTCGACCCGCAACGCTTCCAGGCAATCATCCGCCAGTTCGGCTTTACCGAGGCCCGCTATATCGCCGACCAGAAGAAGGTTTCGCTGCGCCGCCAGATCGCAGGCACGCTATCGGCCGGGCTGGAGCCGTCGAAAACGCTGATGGAAGCGTTGATGCATTATCAGGACGAGCAGCGCTCCATCGAATACGTCAAACTGAATGCCACGCAGGCCGGCACGATCGACCCGCCCTCGCCCGAGACGCTCGCCGGTTATTTCGACGAGCACAAGGCGCAGTTCCGTGCGCCCGAGTACCGCAAGATCGCTTTCGTCGTGCTGACACCGGAGGAGATCGGCAAGTGGTCTGAAGTCTCCGACGACGATGCCAGGAAGCTCTACGAGCAGCGCAAGGAGAGGCTTGGCACGCCGGAAAAGCGCGAGGTCTCGCAGATCGTGTTTCCGAACATGGAAGAAGCGACGGCCGCGCGCGCACGTATCACGTCGGGCCTGTCGTTCGACGATCTCGCCAAAGAGCGTAAGCTGAGCTCCGCCGACGTCGATCTCGGCGTGGTGAGCAAATCCGGCATTCTCGATCCCGCATTTGCGGACGCCGCGTTTTCGCTGCCTTCGGGCGAAGTGAGCCAGCCGGTGCAGGGGCGGTTCGGCGTTGCGCTGCTCAAAGTCGGCAAGATCCAGCCGGCAGTGGAGCCGAGCTATGAGAGTGTTGCGCCAGACCTGAAGAAGGAGATCGCCATCGAGCGCGCCCGCGACAAGGTCGCAAGCTTGCGCGACAAGATGGAGGACGAGCGCGGCGGCGGCGCCAGCGTCCTGGAAGCGGCACAGAAACTCGGGCTCGCCGCCACCACGATCGACGCCGTCGATCGCTCGGGTCACCTGCCCGACGGGCAGCCGGCCAATATTCCGCCCGGCCTCGACGTGGTTGCGCAAGCCTTCAACAGCGATGTCGGGGTCGACAACGAACCGATCTCCTACCGGGGCGGCTATGTCTGGTACGACGTGCTGGGCGTCACTCCGCCGCGCGACCGGACGCTTGACGAGGTAAAGGATCAGGTCGCGGCGCACTGGCGCGAGGATCAGATCGCCAGCCGCCTGCGCGACAAAGCCACGCAGATCGTACAAAACCTCGGCCAGAGCGGCAGCTTCGCCGATCAGGCGGCGAGCATCGGGGCAAAAGTCGAGACCACCGCGGGATTGAAGCGCGATGGCTCGGGATCCGGCCTGCCCGCCAACGTCGTTGCAGCCGTCTTCCGCACGGCCAAAGACGCTGCAGGCCAGGCCGACGGCCAGACCGATACCGAGAGGTTCGTGTTCCGCGTCACCGATATCACAGTGCCGCCGGTTGATCTCGCTTCTGACGCAGCCAAGAAGCTGAAAGAGAGCCTGCAGGGCGCGTTGAGCAACGAGGAACTCGCGCAATACGTCGCCAAGCTGGAAAAGAATATCGGCACATCGATCAATGAGGAAGCCTTCGCGCAGATTACGGGCGGCGGCAGCAGCAACTGAGCAGTGTTCGAAAGTACGCGATGGACGACCTCAAATCGATTATTGCCAAAGTCGCCACCGGCGCCACGCTGAGCCGTGAGGAAGCGGCTTCCGCCTTCGACAGCATGATGTCGGGCGAGGCGACGCCCTCGCAAATGGGCGGGCTCTTGATGGCGCTGCGGGTGCGCGGCGAGACCGTTGAGGAGATCACCGGCGCAGTCTCGGCGATGCGCAACAAGATGCTGCGGGTGACAGCGCCCGCCGATGCCGTTGATATCGTCGGTACCGGCGGCGACGGCTCCGGCTCTGTCAATGTGTCCACTTGCGCCGCCTTCATCGTCGCCGGCGCGGGCATCCCGGTAGCAAAACATGGCAACCGCGCGCTGTCGTCGCGCTCCGGCGCCGCCGACGTGCTGGCTTCGCTTGGGGTCAAGATCGACCTCAAGCCGGAAGAGGTCGGACGTTGCGTGAGCGAGGCCGGCATCGGTTTTATGTTCGCCCCTGCGCACCACCCCGCCATGAAGAACGTCGGCCCGACCCGGGTCGAGCTTGCCACCCGCACGATCTTCAATCTCCTGGGGCCGCTCTCCAACCCGGCCGGCGTCAAGCGGCAGATGGTCGGCGTGTTCTCGCGGCAATGGGTGCAGCCTTTGGCGCAGGTCTTGAAGAATCTCGGCTCGGAATCGGTATGGGTCGTGCACGGCTCCGACGGGCTCGACGAGATCACCCTCACCGGCCCGACATTCGTCGCGGCGCTGGAAAAGGGGGAGATCCGCACCTTCGAGGTGACCCCGGAGCAGGCCGGCCTTCCCCGCTGCGGCCATGACGGATTGAAGGGCGGCGACGCCGAGGCCAATGCGATCGCCCTGCAAAGCGTGCTCGACGGCATGCCAAGCCCATATCGCGATGTCGCGGTTTTGAATGCCGCGGCGGCGTTGGTGGTCGCCGGTCATGCCAAGGATTTGAAGGAGGGCGTCGCAATCGGGCAAAAATCGATTGATAGCGGTGCCGCGGCCGCGCGCTTGAAACACCTGGTCGCGGTCTCCAACGGTTAAGAGCCGAGACGACCGATGTCCGACATTCTGACGAAGATCGAGGCCTACAAGCGCGAAGAGATCGCGGCCGCCAAGCGCGCCCTGCCGCTGGGAGATGTGGAAGCACTTGCAAGAAGCGCCCCGGCGCCTCGCGGATTCGTCAGCGCCATCCGCAGAAAGCACGCTGCGGGAGATTATGCGCTGATCGCCGAGATCAAGAAGGCGTCACCTTCCAAAGGGCTCATCCGCGCCGACTTCGATCCGCCTTCGCTCGCAAAGGCTTATGAAGCGGGTGGTGCAGCCTGCCTGTCGGTGCTGACGGATACGCCCTCCTTCCAGGGGCATCTCGACTTCATGGTGGCGGCCCGCGCGGCAACCAGCCTGCCGGTGCTGCGCAAGGATTTCATGTTCGACACCTACCAGGTCGCAGAAGCCCGTGCACATGGCGCCGACTGCATCCTGATCATCATGGCCGCACTCAGCGACGGAGCGGCCAGGGACATCGAGGACGCGGCCTTGGCCCACGGCATGGATGTGCTGATCGAAATCCACGATCGCTCCGAGCTCAAGCGCGCCCTCGAACTGCGCTCGCCGATGATCGGCATCAACAACCGGAATCTCCGCACCTTCGAGACGACGCTTTCGACCAGCGAAACGCTCGCGCCGCTCGTTCCCAAAGATCGCCTGATCGTCGGTGAAAGCGGCATCTTCGTCCCAGCCGATCTGGCGAGGCTTTCACGCGTGGGCATCTCCACTTTCCTGGTCGGCGAGAGCCTGATGCGCCAGGCCGACGTCGCCGCGGCGACCCGCGCACTGCTGGCGCGCGATTAGAGCTGCAGCGGAACACGACGATGGCACACAAGGCATCCGATCCGCCTGCCCTCACCCACATCGACCCCGCCGGCGAGGCGCGCATGGTCGATGTATCGGACAAGCCGGCCACCGAACGCATTGCGGTCGCCGAAGGTCGTGTCGTCATGAGCAAGGCGACGCTGGATTTGATCGTTTCGGGCAATGCCAAGAAGGGCGATGTGCTGGGAACGGCTCGCATCGCCGGCATCATGGCCGCCAAGCGCACCTCCGATCTGATCCCGCTGTGTCATCCACTGGCGCTGTCCAAGGTCACCGTGGATATCACGCCGGACGCCACTCTACCCGGCTGTATCGTCAGCGCGATTGTCAAGGTCACGGGGCCCACCGGCGTCGAGATGGAGGCGCTGACCGCGGTGTCGGTCGCATGTCTCGCGATCTATGACATGATCAAAGCCGTCGAGCGCGGTGTGCGCATCGAGGACATTCATCTCGTCGAAAAGAAGGGCGGCAAGTCCGGTCACTACAGGGCCTGACACTTGCCGCGTCATCACGGCGGAGTGATCGCCATCACCGGGAAGAGCCCGGCTACGCCGGTGTTAAACTGTGCGCATCCGCATCGCCCCAACGCGGAGACCGCCGATGTCGCTGTGCAGGCTTCTCGCCATTGTAACCATTCCGGCTGCCGCAATCGCGACGCCGGCGGCGGCACAACAAGTGATGTCGGAACCGGCCTATTGCGCGTTCTTCTATCCAAACGCCAATTGCCAAAACAAGGGGCCGGGCAATCCCTATACCGATCCCAATTACCGGCGCAACGGCGGGCAGAGTTCGGGGCTTTGGCCCAGCGAAACGACGGTCGGCATCGCGCCAAGGCGGATACAGCGTTCGAACAACGGTGGCGCAGATGGAATGAGAACACGCCACCGGAGCGGCGCGACTCGATGAGTCCGCTGCGCTGTTCGTGCACTCACTCCCCGGCACGCTGACGTTCCCGATAGGCCCTGGCCTTGCTGCGGTTGCCGCATAAGGTCGACATGCACCAGCGCCGCGTCGCCGGCTTGGATCGGTCGAAGAAGACCCGCCGGCATTCTTCGGCCGCGCATATCTTCAGCCGGTCCAGTGATCCATTGCGCGCGCCATCGTAAAGTTCGGCAACAACAGCCGATAGTCCCGCCAGCGCATCGGCGCGGGCTGGCTGCAATCTTGCCCCTGCTTGGCCGCCGAATTCGGCAAGCAGCGGGAATGCGGCCAATCTCTCGTTCAATGCACGGGTCACGCTGCTTTGCCGGCGGCCGGCGGGATCGTGCTGCAGATACTCACGCGTGGCCGCGCGAAGCTTAAGCGCGGCCTCCAGCATTGCTGGCGCGACCTTCGCACCAGCGCGCAACAGCCCACGTTCCGCCATCCACGCCGCGAGGTCCTGCGCAGTTTTCAGCTCGTCATTCTGCAGGTGCGGCACGCCGTGATGCGTGAAATGCCGCACATCCAGCGTGTTTGCGAAATCGTAAACATTCGCCAGTGCGTCGGGAACCTTGAACTTTCGTGACTGCTTCGACATTCAACACCATTAAAACATTTTTGCTGGTTTACGCAACCAACACCAGTATAATACGTTTGCTGGTGTCTATCAGGAAGGGAGGCTGTGATGCTGGAACGGGCAGCGTGGTTCCGACCCCGTATCTTTTACGGCTGGTTCGTCGTTGCAGCCGCGTTTGCCGTCACCTTCATCGGCTTCGGTTGCGCCTACACATTCAGCGCTTTTCTCGAACAGCTCGAGCACGACTTCGGCGCCTCCCGCGGCTCGGTATCGCTGGTGTTCTCGCTCGCCGGTTTTCTTTATTTCGGGCTCGGCATTGTGAGCGGGCCACTGGCCGATCGCTTCGGCTCGCGCCCGCTAGCGATTGCGGGCATGGTTCTGATCGGCCTCGGGCTTGCGCTCGCAAGCGCGGCGCAAAGTCTTGCGGAGGTCTACGCCGCCTACGGGCTCGGCGTCGGACTTGGGGTTGGCTGCGCCTATGTGCCGGCAATCGGCGCTGTGCAGCGCTGGTTCGTTCGGCGTCGCGGCTTCGCCTCAGGCCTCGCGGTGAGCGGAATCGGTGTCGGCACGCTTGCGATGCCGCCGCTTGCCTCGCTGTTGATCGCAGGCATCGGCTGGCGCGGCGCCTATCTTGCGCTCGGCCTGTTGGCGCTCGTGCTCGGTAGCGCAATGGCGCTGTTGCTCGAGAACGATCCGCAACGCCGCGGCCTCCACCCTGACGGCGATGATTTGCCGATGCAGGCGGAGCGCTCGCCGGCCGCTGGCGCCGCCGTTGGCGAGGCGATCCGCTCGCCTCGCTTTGTCAGTCTCTACGCGGCCTGCCTGATCTGCTCGTTCGGCGTATTCGTTCCGTTTGTCCACCTCGTGCCGTTTGCGCGCGATCACGGAATTACGGCTTCGTCGGCGGCATTGCTGCTGAGCGTAATCGGCGTCGGGAGCACCGCCGGGCGCTTCCTGCTCGGCGGCCTCGCCGACCGGATGGGTCGCGAACGGTCGCTGCTGCTGATGTTCACTGGCATGGCCGTGGCCTTGGTGATTTGGGCCGCATCAAGCGATGTTGGGGCGTTGGCAGCTTTCGCATTCGTCTATGGCGTGTTTTACGGTGGATGGGTCGCCGTGCTCCCCGCCGTCGTGATGGATTATTTCGGCGGCCGCAATGTCAGCGGCATCATCGGCGTGCTCTATACGAGCGTCGCGTTCGGCACCTTGATCGGCCCAAGTGCGGCCGGATTCGCGTTCGACCTCAGCCACAGTTACGAGCTGCCCATCATCGCGAGCGCCGCGACCAACATCGTTGCCGCCGCCATCGTGGCTCTCACCTCAAGGTCGGCGGAGCGCAGGGCAAAGCCGCTCGTCCAACAGTGAGGTGCAAGGTCGTAGCGCGATGTTTACTGCGAATTAACTCCAATTGCTAACGGCGCCTCCATATCGGTGTCGACGGACAGGTGCGGCTGGCCGCCTCGCGCGCGCTCACGAATTTCCCGATCGTCATCGCCGCGGTCGCATGGCAAGGGCGGCCCAAGGCCGCCCTGCTCTAGCAGATTCCGTTCACGCCTGCCGGATCAGTTCGGCACCGCCTGCTTTGGCGCCAGCGGCACGCCTGCGTTGACGGTGGTGCCGCGCAACAGGTTGTAGGCGGCATGCAGGGCCTTGTCGTCCTTCTCATCCGGCGGCACGTAGGACTGCGAGCCGGCCTGCTCCTTGCCTTCGGCCGACAGGTGCCCGCGCATCGAAGCTTCGCCCTTGGTGTCCGCGCGGCCCTTCAGATCATCCGGCACGTCCTGCAGAATTTCGATGTCGGGCGTGATGCCCTGGGCCTGGATCGAGTGGCCCGACGGCGTGAAGTAGCGCGCGGTGGTCAGCGCCAGCGCGCCATTACCGGCGCCGAGCGGAATGATGGTCTGCACCGAGCCCTTGCCGAAGGAACGCGTACCGATAAGGGTCGCGCGCTTGTGGTCGTGCAGCGCGCCGGCGACGATTTCCGACGCCGAAGCCGAGCCGCCGTTGATCAACACCACCACCGGCTTGCCTTTGGTGAGATCGCCGCCGCGCGCGGTGAAGCGCTGGGTTTCTTCCGGGTTACGGCCACGGGTCGAAACCACTTCGCCTCGCGGCAGGAACGAGCCCGACACCGAGACCGCCTGATCGAGCAGGCCGCCCGGATTGTTCCGCAGGTCCACCACAAAGCCGGCGAGCTTCTCCTGCGGGATCTGCTTTTCGATATCGGAGATCGCCTTGTGCAGGCCGTCGGTGGTCTGCTCGTTGAATGAGGTGACGCGAATGTAGCCGATGTCGCCACCCTCGGTGTGATAGCGCACCGGCTTCACCCGAATGATCTCACGGGTGATCGACACGTCGAATGGCTGATCCTTGCCTTTGCGGACAATGGTGAGCTTGGTCTTGGTATCGGCCGCGCCCTTCATCTTGTTGACGGCCTGCTCGAGGGTCAGGCCCTGCACCGCCTCACCGTCGATCTGAGTGATCAGATCGCCCGACATGATGCCGGCCTTCGCGGCCGGCGTGTCGTCGATCGGCGCAACCACCTTGACCAGACCATCCTCCATGGTGACCTCGATGCCGAGGCCGCCGAACTCACCCGACGTGGTCTCCTGCATTTCGCGCCAGGCCTTGTCGTTCATGTAGCGCGAATGCGGATCAAGCGAGGTGACCATGCCGTTGATCGCGCCCTCGATCAGCTTGGAGTCGTCGGGCTTCTCGACATAGTCGGCCTTAACGCGCTCGAAGACCTCGCCGAACAGATTGAGCTGCGAATAGGTGTCAGCGCCCGCGGCGGTGGCTCTGGCGATCAGGTGCGAGCTTTGCGGCCCGGTCACCAGAAGGGTCAGGCAAGCACCTGTCAGGGAACCCATTACAAAGAGCCAATTCTTTCGCATCGCTGCCGCTGCCTTCCGCGCTGTTGGTGATTTCGCGCCCGCCTGACCCGGTCAGGTATGATTGAAGCGCTAAGCTCACAATACCTTTCTGGTTTCTTCAAGGCCGACTGGCCAATCCGACCTGCCAGGTCGACGGTTTCGTACCAAAACCGCGCTTGGCGCGGGTCGAAAGCCAATAGCCAAACTGCGGCGGTACATTTCGGAACGCGCCATCCGCGCCTAATTTCAAGGCAGCGTCCATCGGCCAATTGGGATTATTCAGGATTTCGCGGCCAATGGCGATCAAATCCGCTTGTCCATTCTGTAAGATTTGCTCGGCCTGATCACCATGTATGATGAGGCCGACCGCCATGGTCATGATATCCGCCTGGCGCCGGACATGGTCCGCCAGCGGCACCTGGTAGTTGTATTTGATCTCGCTCCCCAAAATCGGCGCAAGGTCGGTGATTCCGCCGGAGGAGCAGTCGATCACGTCGACTCCCTTGGTTTTGAGAATCCTGGCGAGCCGGACGCTCTGCTCCGGACCCCAGCCGGCGTGGTCCTCCACGGACAACCGCACGAACAAGGGCTTGCTGGCAGGCCAATGCGCACGGACGGCTTCCGTTACCTCAATCAGGAAGCGCATCCGATTCGCTTCCGAGCCGCCATATTCGTCGCCGCGCTGGTTGGAACGCTCGGACAGAAACTCATGGACCAGGTAGCCGTGGGCGCCATGCAGTTCCAGCACCTCGAACCCGGCCTCTTGCGCGCGGCGCGCCGCCTCGCCCCAGGCCTGCACGAGCTCCTTCACCTCCGCTCGCTCCAGCGCCTTGGGCACCGGCCATTTCTCGCTGTGGGCAATCGCGCTGGGCGCGACCGGTGTCCACGCCTCCCAATCCTCGATCTGCGGCGTGCGCGGCAACGGACCCCCGCCTTCCCAGGGGCGGTAAGCGCGCGCCTTGCGGCCGGAGTGGCCGAGCTGGATCCCGGGCACCGCGTTCTGTTGCTTGATGAAATTCACCAGCCGCCGCAGCGGCTCGATGAACGTATCATCCCAGATGCCGAGGTCGCCGATGGTGCCGCAGCCCCGCCGCTCGACCTTGGTCGATTCCACGATCACCAGACCGGCGCCGCCGGCGGCGAATTTGCCGGCATTCATCAGGTGCCAGTCGGTCGGAAAACCATTCACCGCGGAATATTGATGCATCGGCGGCACCACCACCCGGTTGCGTAAGCTCACGTCGCGAAGCGACAGCGGCGTAAACAGGAGCGGCCCGATCATGGTGATGTCCTTGCTGGTTTCCTCAAACCCTAAACTCTTGTTCGCGTCTACCTGCACAACCTACGTCCGGCTTTGCGAGCAAGCCATGCAATTTTGGGATGGCATGAAGCCCTCGGAAGCGATACCCGAAAGGTCCAAACAAGCATCACATTCCCGGGAGGACTTTCATGAACGACGCGACCCCGATCCGGCCAAACCGGAACGTCGAGCTTGGCGCCAGCAACGAACCCTTCCAGAACCTGCATGAGTTCGTCCGCAAGGCGCGCGCCAACCTCAACCAGAACGCCTGGGATTACATCGTCGGGGCCGCGGAGACAGAAACCACGATGCGCCGCAACCGTATGGCGCTGGACGAGATCGCGTTCCGGCCGCGCGTGCTGCGCGATGTTTCCAAAGTAGACCCGTCCGTCGAACGATTTGGCCGCAAGCTGCGCCTGCCGGTCATGATGGCACCGGTCGGTGCGCTGGAGATTTTCGAGCCGGTCGCGGCGGCGGCCGCGGTGACGCGCGCGGTCGGCAAATTCGGCGCCGCCCATATGCTGAGCTCGGTTTCCGAGCCTGGGCTCGAGAAGGTCGCCGAAGCCGCGCCCGACGCACTGCGCATCTATCAGCTCTATGTGCGCGGCGATGATGCCTTTGTCGAAGACTGCGTGAGCCGGGCGATTGCGAACGGTTACACCGCGTTCTGCCTGACCGTCGACACCGCCCATTACAGCCGGCGCGAACGCGACATCGCCAAGCGCTACGTCCGCGAAAGCCGCCTGCGGGCGACGGGCGGCGACTATCAGAAGTCGCTGAGCTGGCGCACGGTCAAGCTGATCAAGGACAAGTACAAGATTCCGCTGATCATCAAGGGCATCGCCACCGCAGAAGACACCGCCATCGCGCTCGATCACGGCGTCGACTGGATCTACGTTTCCAATCATGGTGGACGACAGCTTGATCATGGGCGCGGCGCGATGCATGTGCTGCCCGAGATCGTCGATGCCGTGAAAGGCCGGGCCAAGATCATGGTCGACGGCGGCTTCTGCCGCGGCTCCGACGTGGTGAAGGCGATCGCGCTGGGCGCCGACATCATCGGAATCGGCCGCCTGCAATGCTGGGCGCTGGCTGCGGCCGGCGAGACCGGAGTGCTGCGCATGCTGGAACTCTTGGAAGACGAAGTGATCCGCACCCTCGGGCTGCTCGGCGTCACCTCTTTCGCCGAGCTCAACAAATCCTATGTCTATCCGGCAACCGCCACCAACGCGCCGAGCGTGTTCAGCGCATTCCCTTTGCTCGACATCGAACCGTATCGGTACTGAGCTATAGGGGCGGAGCATTCTCAACTGGCAGCCTCAGACGACATCATGACCTCCGCCCTCCTCTCGCCTGGCGCGGCCGACGCGCTCCTATTCGATCTCGGCCGCGTCGTGATCAACATCGATTTCGAGAAGGCGCTGGCCTGTTGGGCCGGCCACGCCGGCTGCACGCCGGCCGACATCGCCGCGCGCTTCGTGCGCGACGACGCCTATCGCCATCACGAGGTCGGCAAGATCAGTGATGCCGCCTATTTCGAGAGCCTGCGTGCTTCGCTCGGCATTCCTCTTTCCGATGACCAGTTTCTGGAGGGCTGGAACGCCATCTTCGCCGGCGAAATGCCTGACATCGACGCCCTGCTCGCGCGCGCCGCCAAGCATCTGCCGCTCTATGCGTTCTCCAACACCAATGCGGCGCATGTCGCGCATTTTCCGAGCGTCTATGCCGACGTCCTGGCGCATTTCCGCGAGGTGTTTTTCTCGTCTAGCATTGGCCTGCGCAAGCCGGATGCCGCCGCCTACCAGCACGTGATCAACGCAATCGGCGTGCCCGCCTCGCGCATCGTGTTCTTCGACGATCTCGCCGAGAACATCGAGGGCGCACGAGCGGTGGGGATCCATGCGGTGCATGTGAAATCAACTGCCGATATCGCCGAGGCGCTTGCCGCGCTGGGGATTTGAGGCGGCCCTCTGTTCGGTCATTCCGGGGCGCCTCGAAGAGGCGAACTATGGTGCGCAATTGCGCACCTGAGACTCTCGACGGTGCCCGCACACGTGAATCCATATCCTCGCGGCGCGATGCGTCCGAGTTTTGCATCTTGTAGCCCCTCCATCGTAAGCAGAGGGCGCAGGAAAGGCCGGGTGGCCGCTGCACCCGGGGCCCCCGCGCAACGAATTGCGCGAGGAGCGCGTTGACCACAGGTACAGGCGGAGACACTTCCGGCCTTTCCTGCGCGAGTGGTTTACGGCTTACTTCGAGCTCTCCCCGGTGAACCAGCGTTTGCCACCGTCATCCGTGCATCAAGCACGAACTTGGCGCCTGCATGGGCGCGCCAGGACCACACGACTTCGCCGTCCGCGAAAGAATGCCGCTCGTCTCTCGGCACCGTCGCGTCCACCGCATCCCGCCTCGCGTGTCGTGACGATCGCGATACGCCCCTTGCTCCGCAACCGAGGCGGGATGACGCAATGAAGCATCAATTTCTGAAAAAACGAAAGAGAAATATTTTCGCGCTAACGACTGGACGACCCAAATCGGCTTGAAATGGCTCGCGAAATTGGTTTTTGCGCGCAGGCGATTTCGAACCACGAAGCGTTTGCGAACAGGCCAGAGCCGACAAATTGCATCGATCCGTCCGGCGGGCGACTCTGTTGCTCCGATCGCATTTGGAAGGCGCCGGCAGTCGGCTCTCGGCGGAACACCAGGCATCGGCCGGCGCAAATCGGAACAACGCGGGCAAACCTGCGGTCGGCCGTTTAGGACGTGGGTTTTCGGGAGCGTTCGTGTTGCATTCTATCCTTCCGACCCACCGGTCCCAGCAGGGCCGCGAGCAGCAAAAGAACCGGGCAAGTCAGCCACAGGTAGAAACCTGACTCAAAGCCGCAGACGGCGTTGCCAGCGACGTCATTGGGTAAATAGGTCAACGCCACCGATGTAGGAGCGAGCACCGCAGCCAGTATTGCGAATGCCGATTTGAGGGATCTCCTCAGCGGCAACGCGGAGATAAGCATCAGCGGGTTGGCGAACCACCCAAACTGCCCGATAAGTATCCCCAATGGTCCCATTACGAGAAAGAACCATCCCGGCGCTTCATCTGGATTTGCACAATCAATATTCTTGAACGCATCTTTGCTTATCGAAACTGCCGGCGAGAACAGACAGGAGATGAAGAGGACAAGCGCCCCAATGTAAATGAGCCGCATCATTTGCCTGCGGCGAGCAAGTGAAAACATGGCTAGAGGAATCCTTCGCAAGACGGCGTAATCCGACCTGAGTATCCGTTCTTGGAAAGCGCACAGCACTTCCTGGCTCTCTTTAGCCCATGCATTCATCGATTCGGTATCCTAATACGCACTCTCGCTCTGGTTGTCTCTCATCCCTGAGGAATTTGCGCGAGCCAGGCGTCTCGCAGAATGAGGCCGGCATATGGGGCTCATGGTTCTCCCGGGCGTGCGCAGCATCGTCCGGAAACGGGCGCATTCGCGCCTTCTCACCACGACGGTTTATCGAGGCAGTGAGACTATCCATTGCGGCGTCGGTTCTATCGGGAGGATAGCGGACGCGACCGAGCATGCTCCCAAGCGTGGGTTTTGACCCCTTTGAATCTCGATGGGGGCGTGATGCTCAGTGAGTCATGTTACGGTACGCATCGATGTGGCGGGAGTCGCTCCCATGCACTGCTGCACCTCGCCCGGCACGTGATAGTCGCGCATGACCGTGCGGCTGTCGCGCAGCCCACACGCCTCTCGCTGCACCACAAACATCCAGAGTGCGTGGCCGGCCTCTCTCACCAGGGTGCGTCGCGCCTGCTGCACTGACGCGGTTGCGTCCGAGCGACAATGGGCGGCATCGAATTCCCGCAGCCTGGCGAGAGCTCGTTCCAGCGCTCGCCCCAACCGTCCAAGCGCAGCGGCCTTCTCCTCCGCGATCTCATAATCGAGAACGTCGACGGGAACGCGATGAAGTCGAAAATCGCGAGACATCGGTGATGTATAACGCCACGTGGGTCGCATGCGCAATGATGCGCCCTGCTCCGGCATCTTCTGCCTTATCGTGGGGCGAAAGTGCCTACAGAGCTGCGCAATCACATACACGCTCAAAAAGATTTTAGAATGCGTTGGCCGTGCAGATTGGGCGTTGTCCTCTATCTGAAGGCGGAGAAAGGACCAACCATGATGACGATCAAACCGGTGATTGCCGTGCTCGTGGCTGTAGGGCTGGCGGGCGCGCCCTTTGCTGCGGAAGCGAAGAAGCACAGCCAAATCAGGCGCCACCCTATTCCGATAGCGCAATCCGAAACCTATGGGATATCTGGAATATCGGCGACGCAACCCCGAGCCTATGGGAGTTCAGGGAGTTCGGTTGGAACTGTCACCGCTCCATCGATCGGATCGTACTCTTGGCCGTCGGTCGGCGTGACCAACTCAGTTCCCACCTGGAGCAACACGAACCCTCCCGCTCGCAGGTAAAGGGAACGCAACCACGGCTCACGGCCATCCCGCAGGGTCCGGGTTGCCAATGCGATCCGGCCTCGGGACTGGCGACGTGGCGTCCGTTGCTGAACGACGTACGACAAAGTCATTGCCAGGCGCCGCCCCGGGCGCTCGCAAGCAGCATCTGCGCCGCATTGAAGCCGGGTCGATATCAATTCGTACGTCGGACCTCATGATGCGCTGACCCGCGCACATGAAGGCTGCGCCTCAATCGCATTCGTGCGACTCCGTTTGGAGTCAGTACGTGCTGATCAACAACAACCCGCTCATAGGTCAGCACTGCTGCGTTTTTCGAATCAGCTCAAGATGATTGCCTGCATCAAATATTTTAGGAGTTCGTTATGGTGGTCCGAATTTCCTTTGGACTTTTGATCGCAACGAGCTTGGCGCTGACGGGCTATTTCGGTGCGGCAGCCTGGCGTCTGACCAGCGACCAACAACTCGAGAGCGTCGGATCGAAAGTACCTTTCGAGTTCGTCCGTTCGCGCCGGCCATGATACGCGGCATCAGCAATGCTTTGCTAGCATTGGTGCTCGCGTCACTGATCGACAAGTATTTATACGACGGGCGCTATACCGATGCCGCACTTTCGATACTGAGCCAAGTCCGGCATTCATTAGGATTGTGAGGGCGCCGCGGCGCCATTCATCAATTAGAAACCATGAAAAATAATCTCCAAACTTTCGGGAAACCGAGGGCGCCTCTCCGAGTCGAATGAGCGGAGGGCCGCGGAATGACTGACCCGGGTTTCTTGAGTGAGCAGCGAGTCCGTATTGACCGCTATCGGGCTTTGGAGCGCGAGGTGACCGATCCGCTCGCCGCGCGTTTGCTGCACGACATTGTCCTAGAGCTTGAAGCGGATGCTCAGCGTTCCGGCCTCAATGCTCCTCACCAGGAGGCCCCCAAACGCGGCGCGTGATCTGACGCGAGACTCGGGAACGTTCTACGCTCACAACGGGCGTAACGATTGGGACAGCGCCACTTCCATCCGGTCGCGTTCCATCTTGTCGCCCCGCCGCCGTTTGAAAAAGGGTGAGACGAGCCGCCGGAGCTGCGAAACCCTCCCTGGAGAGCCATGTGATGGGAGACATTGGATATCATGCATCACGTTTACCTTGCCATCACCTTCACTGGAGTGGTCGTGCTTGTCTTTGCCTCCCTCCTCGCCCTGGAGAGGCTGATAGGCTGACCTGGCCCATGGACGCAGTCGTTACGCTTTTCTTTGCTACCTGAGGTAGCCGGCCACCAGCCAAGTAAGGGTTCATTTACCTACAAGCCCAATGATTTACCCGTCGTTTAGGAGGTTTCCACCATGCGTGCGGAGCCGCGGGATTTCCCATCCGCGACACCAACGGGTCCTGCTGAACAGATTCCTCACCAGGAAGCACGGGACGATCAGTCCCAGATCCATCTACTTGCCGGCGACCGTATCGCTGCCGCCGATTCAATCCCCTCAGGTCCGGACGGACCGGCAATTGATTTTGCCTGGGTCCCAGGGCTTGGTTTCAGGCAGATCTCAAAACTCAAGGAGATCCTAAGCGGGCTCCACAACCGGATTGCGACCCGGTGGGATTGGGTGACGGTACGCCCGTCCTTGATCGGAAGCGCCCTCCTCGCTGCGTTTGGCCTCGGCTGGGCCTGCGCATCAATCCTCAATTGGAGCCTCGATGCGAGCCTGGCCGCGCCGGACCAGAAAGATACGAGCTTCGCCTCGCTTGACCAGGAAGCGGACGCGTCACCTCGGCGGCTCGGCTCCGAACGAGAGAATGTCCGGCATCATCACCATCGTATTGCAACAACGGCCACCGTCCCTCCAGCAGCGCCTACCGAGTCAGACAAACCAAAGCTCCCAGCATCAGTCGCAAGCGCGCGCGCAAGCCCTTCGGCCGCGGTTCAGATGCGCGCCGAACCGCAAAGTTCGGTTTCCCAGGGCACGAGGGAGCGACCATCTCCGGTTCGAGCGTTGCCGGGCTCGAGCGATTTAAATCCGCCTCGGCGGCTTGTGCCGTTCCCCGAGTCGAAACCGACCACCATCGCCGGGTGGAGCGTCCGCGAAGTCCATGGCGAGAACGCGGTGCTGGCCGGCCCCGACCGCGTCTGGACCGTGCGAACGGGAGATATCGTGCCAGGGGTAGGCCGGATCGATACGATCGTACGATGGGGCAATCGTTGGATCGTCGCGACCACCGCGGGACTTATTTCGACCGAATAGTCTCGCGCCCAGGGCGCGCATACGCCTCTCCCAGACTTTCTCCAGAAGATCGCGCCAAATGGTCCCGAGAGCGCCACTCTTGCCGATCCGCTATTCGCAGAGATGATGGTGCCGACGCACCGCCGTCGCGGTATTATGCCCTACCGGGCCTTGGACGATCGATGGCGGCCTGTTGACGCCGACGCTGAAGAACAAGCGCGTCCATCGAGGGCCGGTTCGCGGCAGACGTCGAAAAGCTCTGCTCGCGCCGGCCGTCACTTTGAAGGGAGCAACGAGATAGGGGAGCGACGAGATGAGCGATGCTCAGGGTTTCCAGATCGAGGTGCCTCAGGAAATAGTCCAATACTGGGGCTGGTTCTTGGCTTTCGGCATCGGGCTCGTCGTGCTCGGCATCGCCGCGATCGCCCGATCGTTCAGGGCGACGATCGTGACCATGCTGTTTTTTGGATGGCTGCTGATCATCGCCTCCGGACTGGAGATTGTGCAATCCTTGATGGTGGGGCACTGGGCAGCCTTCTTTCACCACTTGTTCGCTGCCGTCCTGTTCGGCGTCGCAGGCATCTTGCTGATCACCAAGCCCATCATGAGCGCCGAGACATTGACGCTGTTCATGGGCCTGTTCTTTCTGATCGGCGGCATCTTCCAATTCGTGACGGCGCTGGTGCTCGGGTCGGCCGGCTGGGAGTGGCAGGCCCTTGATGGAGGCATCACCTTCGTGCTCGGCATGCTCGTCGTGTCGCAGTGGCCGATCTCGGGGCTTTGGGCCATCGGCCTTTTCCTCGGCATCGATCTGGTCTTCTACGGCGCCGCATGGATCGCTGTCGCGTTGAGCTTGCGCGCGGCTTGAGCGATCGATGTCCGTTGCAGGTGTGGCTTTGGCGAGCGCTGCGAGCAGTCGCTGACGTGAGCTCCCCAATTGCGCCAACGCCGCCTTAGCGGAATATCTTCGCTAAGGCGGCGTCGGCTATTGCGCTGGGCACTAAAATTCCCAGCCATTGGAAATACTGCACTACCACGCTGCACGCATTCAATGTTCCATACCTCCACACCGGAATGATACGGAAAAGTCATACCGATCGCGTTCCCACTGATATCGCGGACACAAGCACCCGATCCCATCAGAATTGTTGTCTCGGGTTGGGAACCGCCCGGACGGTTTCGGCGTTTTGCTCTGCGTGCCGTGCCAGCCCACGGCTCAAGCGTCCGGAAGGCCCTGACACCTGCAAGGCGTCGGGGCCTTTTTCTTCTTGGCTCAGCTTACGCCTCTTATTCGGTCAGCTTACGTATTCGGTCAGCTTACGCACTGGCCAGCCGCATCATAGATCCTGCACCGATGCTCTTGTTTCGCGGAGCGCGAGCTCATGCACGAGGTGCAATCGCTCCGGCGAATTGCATGCGCAGGCGAAGCAAACTCGCGCCGCCTTTGCCTCGCCGCGCGCTCTCGGGTAGAAGCGACGCGCCGATCCCCAAATGCGATCGTAGAAAATCTGGAGTTTTGCCCGTGGCCCTGATGCCGGTTGCCGACGCACTCGCCGCGATCCTCGATGGCGCCAAGCCCTTGCCGGAGGAATCCACCGCATTGGATCTGGCCTACCACCGCACGCTGGCGCGCGATGTCGTGGCGCTGCGTACGCAGCCGCCGCAGGCGATGTCGGCGATGGACGGCTACGCCGTGCGCGCGGCCGATGCCGCTGAGGTCAACGCAAAGCTCAAGGTGATCGGCGAGGTCGCCGCGGGCCGGCCGTTCGACCGCGCCCTCGGCAAAGGCGAAGCCGCGCGCATTTTCACCGGCGGCGTCATCCCCGAAGGCGCTGATGCCGTGGTGATCCAGGAAGATACGGTTGCCAAGGGCGGCTCCATCACGATCAAGGAAGCCGCGATCCTCGGCCGGCATATCCGCCCCGCCGGCGTCGATTTTCGCCAAGGCGACGTCCTGCTCGAGGCCGGAAGCCGCCTGACCGATCGCGATCTCTCGCTCGCCGCCAGCATGAATTATCCGGAACTGCCCGTGCGCGGCCGGCCCAAGGTCGCCTTGCTCGCCACCGGCGACGAATTGGTGATGCCCGGCACCGAGCCAGGTCCGGGTCAGATCGTCTACTCCAATGGCTACGCGCTGCGCGCGCTGATGCGCAGCGAGGGCGCCGAGGTGGTCGATCTCGGCGTCGCCGCCGACACCATGGACGCCACCGTCGCCGGCATCCGCCGCGCCCGCGATCTGGGCGCCGACATCCTGGTCACCACCGGCGGCGCGTCGGTCGGCGACCACGATCTCGTCAAGAAAGCGCTGGAGGCCGAGCGGGTCAGCATCGCGTTCTGGCAGATCGCCATGCGGCCCGGCAAACCGATGATGCATGGCAGGCTTGGTGCCATGCGTGTCGTCGGCGTCCCCGGCAATCCCGTCTCGTCCTATGTCTGCACCCTGCTGTTCGTGGTGCCGCTGATCCGCGCGCTGTCCGGCCGCAAGACCATCCATCACGCCCGCGAGGCGGCCCTGCTCGGCCGCGACGTCGGGACCAATGACGTGCGCGAGGATTACTTGCGCGCAACGCTCGAGGACCGCGCCGAGGGCGCCCCGATCGCAACGCCGGTCACGCGGCAGGACTCCTCGCTGCTCAACTATCTCTCTCGCGCCCGGGCACTGGTGATCCGCCCGCCCTTTGCGCCGGCGGCGAAGGCCGGCTCGCCTTGCGAGATCCTGCGGCTGCCGGAATAGCTGCGCTCGATTACTTGCACGTCGCTCCGGGACGATGCGAAGCCTCGAACCTGGAATGATGGCGCATGTGGCCGGCGCGATTCGTGCGAGATCGGCGACATCCGCCCGCGCATCGCGTCTTGCGAGCACGCATGCGAGCGGACTAAGGTTCCGCCCGCGCATTTCGCGCCAACTAATCGCGTTCACCGGAAATTAAGTGGTTGCGGAACACTTATCGAACATATAGTGTCCGTTCATGATTTGTTTCGACGATCTAGGGGGAGCCGACGGCTCCGATATCCCGGAATCGAACGACATCAACCTGGGGATTGGTCGCGATGCTTACGCGCAAACAGTATGAACTTCTGCGTTTCATCAACGAGCGGCTGAAAGAGGCCGGCGTTCCGCCCTCCTTCGACGAGATGAAGGATGCGCTCGATTTGCGCTCGAAGTCGGGAATCCACCGCCTCATCACCGCACTGGAAGAGCGCGGCTTCATTCGTCGCCTGCCGAACCGCGCCCGCGCCATCGAGGTGATCAAGCTGCCCGAACTGTCGCCGGCGACCTCCGGCCGCCGCGGCTTTACGCCCAGCGTCATCGAAGGCAATCTCGGCAAGGGACGCGGCGCAGCCGCCGATGATGGCGAGCGTCCCGTGGCCGTTCCGGTGATGGGCCGCATCGCGGCCGGCACGCCGATCGAGGCGCTGCAGACCCGCAGCCACACGATCAGCGTGCCGCCGGATATGCTCGGCTCGGGCGAGCATTATGCGCTGGAGGTGCGCGGCGACTCCATGGTGGATGCCGGCATTCTCGATGGCGACATGGCGCTGATCCAGCGCAATGAGACCGCCGATACCGGCGACATCGTGGTCGCGCTGATCGACGACGAGGAAGCGACCTTGAAGCGTTTCCGCCGCCGCGGCGCCTCGATCGCGCTGGAACCCGCAAACACCGCCTACGAGGTGCGTATCCTGCCGCCGAACCGCGTCAAGATTCAGGGCAAGCTGGTCGGCCTCTATCGGAAGTACTAGACTATCTGCGCGCGCCTGACGCGACGTGAGGCGCGCGACTGCGATGGCGTCGGCACTGCCGGATGCCGATTCCGGCAGCGTTAGAATTTATGCCCCGCCAGTGATGGATGCGATGCACACGTCAAGCGCTGACGCTCAAAGGAAATGCACGCAGTCAAACGGATGTGATCGCACTTGACGATTGCGGGCCGCATAATCGCCCACAAGCCCTCTGAGACTGGAGGGCTCGTCCACTCTGATAGAGGCCTGCGCCTCGAAAGAGCGCGGGTTGACTATCTCAAGCGAGGAGCAATCCGATGTGTGACTATAGCCTGCATGCCGTGGCGTCACGTCCCGCTCAAGTTGGCGAAACGCTGATCACCACGACATTCCGCGGCACCTCGACCCGCGGTTTTGCATCAGAGAGCGATCCGACGGTCGCGGTCTGCATGCTGCCTGGCACCGAGCTCGCCTTCGCCGACAACGTTCGCTATGACAATCGATGGATCTGGACGCGGACCGTCAACTTCCGTGTCGGAAAATTCAACACCATCGATACGCACATTCCCGATCGTCATCACGATGCGATCGAATTTCCGGATGGCAGCCACGTGCTGGTGACCCTGCTCTGCGAGGGCCAGCGGGTAACGGTGCTGCAGTTGCCGGTGACGCACCCTGTCGGCACGCCCGCGCACACCGCGGAGACGACGCCTGGGACGCGGCGGTTGCCGGTCGGCTGAGACAGTCAGCGCAATCGATGGTTCCGCCGGTTTTTGCCGGCGGTGCCGCGCGCGACTTAAACGTGGTTTTTGAGTAGTTTGTAAGCGCGTCCTTGGAGCTGACCTGTGGTCAACAAGATCACGTGGCAGAAGGCCGGGCGAGTGGTGAAGCCCGGCCGCTATATGTTTACGTTTGGCTGGCTCACGGTGACGGCCGAAGATATCGGCATCTGGCAGCAGTTTCCGAACGCGGCGTTTACGCTGGTCAAGCTGCCGGGCAGCGGCGACGGCATCGCCGAAGAATTTCACCTGGGCGCCTTCGATATCGCTCAAGATGACATGCGCCGAGAGCCGGCTGCGGCCGGCTCTCAAAGCGGAGAAATCGTTTAGCTACTTCCGCAATGCGCTGGCGACGGGGCCAGCGAGCTGTTGCGCGAGCATGTGGTAGCCTTCCGCGGTCAGGTGCATTCCATCGGCTTGGTGCGGTTTGCCCCTGAACATTCCGTTTGGCAGCATGACAACCCTGACTCCCATCGCCATTAGCCGACGTTGCAACTCGGCGGTGTAGTTGGGCGCCCCCTTTCTCAGATCATTTCCGCCGGGCTGAAGAATCACGACCTTGGTCCCCTTCGGAACTGCGCTTTCAAGCCGAGCCATCATACCGCCGGTCGTATCACCGCTGACGCCTGCGTTGATGACATTGACGTCCAAGCCTTGCGCACGAAGCAGCGTCTCAAGCTGCGCCGGGTATGCCTGGTCAGCCGAGACGCCCTTGCCGGCCGTGTTGCTGGCGCCGAGGGCGACGACAGTCGCGGCATGCGCCGCGCCAAGTTGAAAGAGAACCGCCAACGTAACAAGTGGAAGAGGCAGCCTGGATTTCTCGCTCATCTTCAGATCCTGAAATTGATTCTACAGCAATAGCTCGGGGCATCAGTATCCCAGATGTCGAGCGTCAAGCACATACACGGCCCTGAAAGCTGCCTTTGGGGGGCGATCTCAAAGCAGACCGCCGCCCGGTCTACAGGTCCGCCAAGGTGAGGATAACGGCGGAGCAAGACTCGATTGTTCACTGCTGGCGAATAGTCCTTTCCGGTTTTCCCGGGTTCCCGGACTCATGCTCCCGCACTAGGTGATCTTCCGACGCAACACCCGAAAGCGCTCGCGCTTCGTCAAGTGTAACCAACGAGGAGACACCCCATGAGCAAGACCATTCTCGTCACCTTCGGCGCCCTGCTGATGGCGGCAACCACGGTCCAGGCCGCTTCCGCCGCCGAGCATCATCGCGCCCGCAAGGCGACGGCCGCTGCAACGACCAGCAGCCAGCAATTCCGCAATTCCAACAACGCCGCCGCGCCGTCGCGCGAGCTCGGGGTGTACTCGGGCGGCTGGTCGGCTCCCGCCGGTCACTGACGGCTCCGCGAATGACGAAAACTCCGGCCCTTGGCGCCGGAGTTCTTTGCAAACCTTGTCAGTCATCCGGCTGCAGATCGGATTCAGAGGGTGTGGCGTCCTTGCCGCGCTGAGCAGCCGGGCGCGACAGGCTGGCCGTATCGGTCTCGGCATAAGCTGCGGCCGGAGACCACGGCCGGTCAAAGCCGCGCGGCCTCACCGCCTCGACGTCAAAGCCGGTACCGTTACGCCGCAATGCCAGCGCCCCTTGCCGCCGCAGCCGATCGCGGTCGATCACCGCAGCAGCACAATCCTTCGGCGCCTGATGGATCGTCATGACGAGCGCGGCGCGATCGCAATCATCAAGCAAGGCGTCCGCGCGCAGCGCCTGCGCGACGAAGGCGCCGTCGGCCATCGCCACCACGCAGCCAGCCTCATCGCAAGAGGCTCCTTGCGCGAGCGAAGCTTCGCCGCCTGCTCTGGGATCAGCATCGGCGGCAAGCCATTCCTTCACCAGGAACGCGTCCTTGCCGGTCTGCATCAGATGCAGGTGCCCGTCGCGGCCGCGCACCGCAACGCTCCGCCCATCGCCGGAAATCAGCACATCGGGCTGCGGCGCGGCGAGCGCCCAGACCACGGCCAGGGCAAGCACAAGCGCGCCCGACCAGCGCAGCGGCGTCCGCAACAGGCCCATCACGATGATGCCGATGGAAGCTACGATCAGCGGCGCTGTGCCGAACGCCGCCATGCGGCCAATCGCGCCGGGCAAATGCGCCACCCATTGCGTAACCACGATCATCCAGTCGATGCCAACGCCCATCAACCACCAGAAAAAGCCGTCGAGGCCGAATGGCATCGCGAGCAGCCCGAGCAGCCCGGCCGGCATCACGAGCGCGGACACCACCGGCATCGCCGCGAGATTGGCGAGCACACCGAACGGCGTGACGCGATGGAAATGAAAGGCGGCGTAGGGCGTGGTGGCCAATCCGGCCACCAGCGAAGCCAGCATCAGCATCATGAGCTCGCGGCCGCCCCACAGTGCCACGCGCGCAGCAGTCGAACTATCGGGCGTGGCCAGCAGACGGGGCATGCCGACCTGCACCAGTGCCACGAGTGCCAGCGTCGCGGCAAAGGACATCTGGAAGCTCGGATGCACCAGCGCCTCCGGCGCGATCGCCAGAACGATCATGGCGGCGACCGCGAGCGTGCGGAAGGTGATGGCGCGGCGGTCCACGATCACCGCGATCAGCACCACCGCGGTCATGAAGAACGATCTTTGCGTCGCCACTTCCGCGCCCGAGAGCAGCAGATAGAACGCGGCGGCGACGAGTGCGGCAGCAGCCGCCCATTTCTTGATCGGAAAGCCGACGGCCAGGCCGGGTATCAGCGCCAGCAATGCGCGCATCGCGAAGAACACCACGCCGGCGACAACCGCCATGTGATAGCCGGAGATCGACAAGACATGGCCAAGGCCGGAAATGAACATCGCATCGTTGACCGGCTCGGAGATCGCATCGCGCCGCCCGGTCAAAAGCGCGGTCGCTATCGAGCGCTCATCACCCTCAAGGCGCGTGCGGATGCGTGCATCGATGGCATCGCGCAGGCCCTGCATGAAGGCGGCGTAGCGCAAGGACAACCCGCCGCTATCAGGCGGTTTGGCGATGGTGATGCCGCCCATCACGAATCCGGACGCACCGATGCCCTGGAAAAACAAGTCGCGCGCGAAATCGTAAGAACCCGGCCTCAAGGGAGCGAGCGGCGGCATCAAGCGCGCCTTCAGTTCGACAAAGCTGCCGACATCGGGCGCGGTGCCCTTCTTCACGGACAGCCGGACGCGCTCGAGCTTCAGATCGCCGCGTTGGGCCTCCATGTGGACGACGCGCAGCACGAAGCGGTCCGTGCGCTCACGAATGTCGCGCGTCTCGACGAAGCCGGACAGAGCGACCGAATAGAGCGGCCGGGGCAGCACGATATGGGCGACGTGCGCAGTTCTGAATGTCGCCGTGGCGAACCCCGCGGCTGCGGCGGCGGTCAGCACGAGAGCAGGAAAGAATTTCCAGCGCCGCAACAGGAACGCCGCGAGGCAAAGCACCACCGCGGTGAACGTCGCGACCACGAGCTGCGGCTCGTGATCCGCGCTGAAGTAGACCGCGATCCCGGCGCCGAACGCCACGGGCACCCAGGGCAAGAGCCGCCCGGCGCCCGCCTCCGCGCGGACCCAGCTCCTGAGCTTCGCAACGAACGATGTCCAGAGGTCAAGACCGGCCGGCGCGAAACCACCGGCCTGCGCCGCTCCGCGCGGCGGCCAGGTCGTCGCGATCCCTCGCACTCTGCCGCCGCCCCGCTCCGCCATCCACCGCCCGCTGCACGCACCAACGCGGTCATGCTACCTGACGGTGCCGGTACCCAGATAGCGGAACAAAATGAGAAACTGTGAGGGCGCCTCCGCTTATGCCCTGAAAGTGTCGGGCGCGACCGGCAGGCGGGTGATCGGATGCTCGACCGGCTGGGTCGCCGCAGGCTTGTGCCGCTTCGTCGCAGAAGCCTTGTGACGCTCCTTTGCGAGCGCGTCACTCCCCGCATAGGCGGTTGCCAGCAAGATCGCAATCACCAGAATGGTGAGCTTTCGCATGCGAGCCTCCACTTTTGCTTTTAAACACAGGCCGAGAATGAACCCATTCGCCGCGGCTCGCTATGATCCGCGTCACGCAAAGCGGCGCAATAGAATACCGGGTTGATTGAGCCAAAAGTCTCATAATGCCTCGATCCGCAGTCGAGCTGCGCTACTTTCCGCGCTTCCGCTCCGGCGCGCAAGCCAAGCATGATGGTTATACAGACCTCTGCGCCGGCTAAGCCAAAGGCGAACGCGACACAATCAGCCACACGCGCAACAACAGACGGGCTGCCTCCTGCCAGTGTTGAATGCGCATGCGCGGCCCTCTGCCGCTTTTTTATCCAGCGCAAGATCGTGTAAGCCGAAATCTGGGTCACTCGTCCGGGGAATGGTTGCCGCCGCTCGACACCGTTCAGCCCGACCTGGAGCCTCTTGCAACTAACCCACGCGCGGAGGCAAACTGTCCAGGCTTGATGGGCGTCAACGTCTGAGCTTCGCCCCGCGCGGCTCGGAACAAGAGGAGGATGGCGCCATGCGAGAAATCGAAATCCATTCCTATGCACGGCAGTTGCTGGAGGCGCACGGCGCCAAGGCGATTGCGGAGGCCGCCCAGAATGCCGTCGACCTCGAAGCAAAAGGCGATGTCGAACTGGCCAGAACCTGGCGGCATATCGAGGACGCCATGAAGCTCATGCGTGGGCCGCATCAAAGCTGAAGCGGCCGGCGCAAACGCCGCCATGCGGGACCGAGCCGGTGCGGCAGCGGCGCAAAACATGGAGCGTGGACCCAATCCGTCCAAACCGCTTAGCCGCGGCTGACCGGTGAGACGAAGCCGCGGCTCGCCACCACAGGAGTGAAGCCATGGTGCCGAATTGTGCGACAGCCGAAGATCTCATGAAGACGATCAAGGATGAAAACGTCGAGATGATCGATCTGCGGTTCACCGACTTGCCGGGGGTATGGCAACATTTCTCCGTGCCCCCGAGCGCCGTGAATGCAGATGCGCTCGAAGAAGGCATTGGCTTCGACGGCTCATCGATCCGCGGCTTCCAGGAGATCCAGGAGAGCGACATGTTGGTCGTCCCGGATCCCACGACCGCCTTCTTCGACCCCTTTAGCCCGGCAAGGACGCTTGTGCTGATCTGTAACATCAGGGATCCCGTGACCGGCCAGTCCTACAGCCGTGATCCCCGCTACATTGCGCAAAAGGCCGAAATCTACCTGAGGGGCACCGGCCACGCCGATACGAGCTACTTCGGCCCGGAGGCGGAGTTCTTCGTCTTCGACGATGTGCGCTACGGGCAAGGCATCAATCACGCCTTCCACGAGATCGATTCCCGTGAAGGGAGCTGGAACACCGGTACGGACGAAGGGCCGAATTTGGGCCACAAGCCGCGCCCGAAAGAGGGGTACTTCCCCGTTCCTCCGACCGACAGCATGCAGGCACTGCGCACCGAAATGGTGCTGACGATGGAGTCACTTGGAATCAAGATCGAAGCTCATCACCACGAGGTGGCAACTGGCGGCCAGAACGAAATAGACATGCGCTTCACCACGCTCACCCGCATGGCCGACAACCTGATGATGTACAAATATGTGGTGAAGAACACCGCCCATCAGCACGGCATGACGGCGACGTTCATGCCGAAGCCGTTGTTCGAGGACAACGCTTCGGGAATGCATGTTCATCAAAGCCTATGGAAGAGCGAAACCAACCTGTTCTACGATAAAAGTGACTACGCGGAGCTGAGCAAGCTCGGCCGCTACTACATCGGCGGGCTCTTAAACCACGCCTGGGCGCTGTGCGGGCTTTGCGCCCCGACCACGAATTCCTATCGGCGCCTGGTGCCGGGTTACGAAGCTCCGATCAACCTGGTCTATTCCCAGCGCAATCGCTCGGCCTGCTGCCGGATCCCAATGTATTCACCGAACCCGCGGGCAAAACGCGTCGAATTTCGCTCGCCAGACCCGTCCTGCAATCCCTATCTCGCTTTCTCGGCGATGCTGATGGCCGGCCTCGACGGCATTGAGAAGAGGAGTGATCCTGGCAGCCCGATCGACAAAAACCTCTACGACCTGCCACCCGCCGAGGCGAAGGAGGTGAAGTCGACGCCGGGATCGCTGGACCAGGCGCTCGACGCGCTCGAACGCGATCATACATTCCTGCTGCGCGGTGATGTGTTCACCGCCGACGTGATCGAGACCTGGCTCGACTACAAGCGTAAGAAGGAGGTCGATGCCATCAGGCTGCGGCCTCATCCTTACGAGTTCCATCTTTACTACGACATTTAGGCTGGCACATCGGCCGGTCAAGTTGCAGAGCCGGACGAGCGAGTGCAGCAATCCAGAGTGCATCCGTGGAGAAAGTCTGGATTGTTTCGCTTGCACTCGAGAGGTGAACGGCCGCCGTAGCCAACCGAACTCAATCTCATCGCGTTCTGGCATATGACCGAGGTCAGGTTGCTTCGCCGCGTGGCGAGAAGTGGCCAAGCAGATCCATCGGCAGCGGGAAGACCACCGTCGAGGACCGCTCGCCGGCGATATCATGCAGTGCCGCGAAATAACGCAACTGCATCGCCTGCGGCTCCTGCGCCAGGGCTCGTCCGGCCTCGACGAGCTTCTCGGCCGCCTGCTGCTCGCCCATTGCATTGATCACCTTGGCACGCCGTAACCGCTCCGCCTCGGCCTGCTTAGCGATGGCCCGCACCATGGTTTCATTGATATCGACATCCTTGATCTCGACACCGGTGACCTTGATGCCCCAGGCATCAGTTTGCTTGTCGAGGATCTCCTGAATGTCGGCATTGAGCCTGTCCCGCTCTGCGAGCATCTCGTCCAGGTCATGCTTGCCCAGCACCGAGCGCAGCGTGGTCTGCGCCAACTGGCTGGTCGCGGCCATGTAGTCGCCGACCTTGATGATGGCGCGCTCGGGATCGACAATGCGGAAGTAGAGAACGGCATTGACCTTGACCGAGACGTTGTCGCGCGAGATCACGTCCTGGGGCGGCACGACCTGCACCATGACCCTGAGATCGACCTTCACCATCTGTTGCGCGATTGGAATAAGGATGATGATGCCCGGTCCCTTCACACCCGTGAAGCGTCCGAGCGTAAAGACGACGCCGCGCTCGTATTCCCGCAGGATGCGAACGGCCGACAACAGAAAGATGATGATGACCACTGCGATTGCTGCATAGGTCAGATAATCGAGCATCATGACGCACCTCCTTCGCCGGTCAGCGCAGGCCGGCGCCGTACCACCAGCGTCAAATCCACAATATTGGCCACCTCGACCACTTCTCCCGGCCGGAAGGTCTCAGCGCCACGCGCTTGCCAGCGCTCACCCTGGGTAAAGACATGCCCTTCATTCCCGGACCAGTCGAGGACCTCGGCACGCAGGCCGCGCATCGCCTGCGCGCCGACCCGCGCCAAACCCTTGCGGGCGCGCAGAAGCGAACCGAGGATGGCGAGGACCAGACCGGCGAACATCGCCGCAGTGATCCCGATGACCCACCATGACAGTCGGTAGCCCGGCGCCTGGACGTTGAAGAGCATCACGGCCCCGAGCACGAAGGCGATGATCCCACCGGTGCCCAGAACCACCGTCGGGTTGAAGGCTTCGACGGTCAGAAGTGCGATCCCGACCAGCATCAACGCAAGGCCGGCGTAGCTTATGGGCAGCATATTGAGAGCATAAAGACCCACGAGCAGGCAGATTGTCCCGACCACACCGGGCGCGACCACGCCCGGGGACAAGAATTCGAAAATCAGGCCGTAGATCCCGACCATCAGCAAGATGAAGGCGACGTTGGGATCGGTGATGACCGCGAGGAATCGCGAGATCCATCCGGGATCGATGGCCTCGAGCACGGCATCTTTCGTCGCCAGGCGTCGCTTGCCGCCACCGGCAATCTCCACCGTGCGGCCATCGACCTGCTTGAGCAGATCGGCCTGATCGCTCGCGATGAGGTCGATGACGTTCGCCTGCAGCGCACCATTGGCAGAGAGGGTCGCGGCCTCGCGGACGGCCTTCTCGGCCCAGTCCGCATCGCGGCCGCGCAGCTCGGCGAGGCTGCGAATGAAGGCAACGGCATCATTCGTCACCTTTTCGGTCATGGCGTCCTTCGGCTTGGCCTGATGGTCGCCATCTTTGTTGTCTTTGCCGTCCTTGTCGGGGGCGGCTCCCGGCAGACCCGGCATCGAACCGCCAAGCTGTACCGGCGTCGCGGCACCGAGATTGGTGCCCGGCGCCATTGCCGCGATATGGGTTGCGTAAAGAATGTAGGTCCCGGCGCTGGCTGCATGGGCACCAGAGGGGGCTACGTAACCGACGACCGGGACCGGCGAGGCCAGCACGTCTGCGATGATCTCGCGCATGCTGGTGGCGAGACCGCCTGGTGTATTCAGGCGCAGAATGACAACCTCGGCGCGTCGTTCAGCCGCTCTGGCCAGCGCATCCTTCACGTAACCGGCCGTCGCCGGTCCGATCGCTCCGTCGATCGAAATGGTCAATGCGAGACTGCCGCTCTCCCCCGCCGCGGTGGAAAGGGACGAAACAATCAGCGCGGCGATTGCGATCGCCGCAACGACGGCCGCCTGTACGGTCCGCACGGCAAGGACTCCCTTGCCAAAATATATGGGGTTCCATTGCTGAACCTCAATATTCCCGCCGACCGGCATGCAGCAGCTATGCTCGCACACGCGGGTTGTGCAATGCGGGAGCTTCGGTCAGCCGGAGAGTTACGAAGGACGGTTCACGAAATCCGCTCAAGATCCGATTTGAGCGCGACGAGAAAGCGCGCGGCTTCGCCTCCTGTCACGACGCGATGGTCAAAGGTGAGCGACAACGGCAGCGCGCGCCTCACCGCAGGTTGGCCTTGATGGGCGACCACCCGTTGGGAAATCCGGCCGGCGCCTACGATCGCTGTTTGCGGCGGCACGATGACCAGGTTTGCAAATCGACCTCCGATCATGCCGAAATTGGACAGCGTAATCGTCGCGCCGCGTAGCTCTTCCGGTGGAATCGACCGCGCGATCGCGTCGGCCCGCAGCCGGTCAAGCCCGGCCCGCAAGTCCGATACGCCTCGCTGTCCTACATTGCGCAATACGGGAACGATGAGCCCGCCGTCAGTATCGACGGCGATGCCGAGATCGACGCGCGCGATCAGACGCCGCTCTCTCGTGCCGGAATTGTACCAGGCATTGAGCGCGGGAGCTGCTTTGCAGGCGGCGGCAATGGCCCGCACAAGCCGGATCGTCACGTCCTCGTCTTGCCGCCAATCGTCGATATCCGCCTCATCGGTGACGGTGGCGGGCACGATCTCGGCATGGGCTGCCGTCATGCGCTGGGCCATCGCACGCCGCAGCCCGCGCAGGGGCTCGGCGGGATCGGTGTGCAACATACCCTGCGCAGCCCGTTCGACGTCGGCCCGCGTAATGGTTCCGCCAGGTCCCGTGCCCTCGACGAGTTCAAGAGCGACGTCGAGCTTGCGCGCAAGTGCACGCACCGCGGGGAACACCTGAGGCTCCCGCCCGCTCGCTCGCCTGGAAGGGGTTGCTGCTGCCGGCGGATGTTCGCCACTGGCGAGTTCGCCGACAATCGTGCCAGTGTCCTGTTCAACGCCTTCGGCAAACTCGACGAGCGGCGCGCCAACCTTCACGATATCGCCCTTGGCGCCGAACAGGTGCACGATACGTCCGCTGGACGGCGACGGTATCTCGACAACCGCCTTGTCGGTCTCGACGGCAACGAGCGGCTGATCGATGACTACGCGATCGCCTTCGTTGACATACCAGGTGACGATCTCCGCCTCTTCGAGACCTTCTCCAAGATCCGGCAACATGAATTCGCGCATGGGACGCAGTCCGTTGCAATTCAGCTGAACTGGCAGGCCTTGCGGGCGGCGGTGACGATGCGTGCGACCGAGGGGATATAGTGTTGCTCAAGCCGTGCCATGGGGACGACGGTGTCGTAGCCGGTCACGCGCGTCACAGGTGCAAGCAGCGAAGACAAGCTGCGCTCGGCGATGATAGCGGCGATCTCGGCTCCAAATCCGCCGGTGCGCGCCGCCTCATGCACGATCACGCAGCGCCCGGTCTTTTGGACCGAACTGACCACGGTCGCTTCATCATAGGGCTTGAGCGTCGCAAGATCGATGACCTCGGCGTCAATGCCCTCAGCGGAGAGTTCATCGGCGGCGGCTATGGTTTCCTTCAACATCGCGCCCCAGCTGACCAGAGTGACGTCGCGACCTTCCCGCAAGACAAAGGCGTGATCCAGCGGCAAGGCTTCGCCATTGTCCTCCACCTCGGCTTTCGCTGCGCGGTACATCCGCGTTGGTTCCAGAAACACCACCGGATCGGGATCGCGGATCGCGGCGAGGAGAAGTCTGTATGCGCGCTCCGGCGACGAAGGCATGACGACGCGCAAGCCAGGAATATGGGCAAGCATGGCCTCGGTGCTTTCCGAATGATGCTCGGGCGCGCGAATGCCGGCCCCATGCGGCGTGCGCAGGACCATCGAACAGGTGAGCCGTCCCTGGGTGCGGTTGCGCATACGCGACGCATGGTTCACCAATTGATCGAAGCAGGGATAAAGAAATCCCATGAACTGGATCTCGCCGACGGGTCTCAAGCCCTGGGCCGCCATGCCAACGCAGAGCCCGCTGATCAGGAGTTCGGCAAGCGGCGTATCGAGGACACGCTCCGATCCAAAGCGCTTTTGTAAGCCCGCAGTCGCGCGGAAAACGCCTCCATCGACGCCGACGTCTTCGCCAAGCACGACCACACTCTCATCGTCCTCCATTGCGCGGCCGAGCGCCAGATTGATGGCTTCGACCAACGTCACCTCAGGCATCGCCCTCTCCCGCAAGTTCATGGCGTTGCGCGGCATAGGCCTCGGGCAGATCGGCATAGAGGTGATCGAACATGGTCTCGGGCTGACGTGGCGCCATTGCAAGGTAGCGTTCGGTCGCCGCCTCGATGCGCTCATGGCAGTCGGCGGCAAGCTGTTCCTCGTCCGCTTTGCTCCACATTCTTTTGTCGACAAAGAACGTCCTTAGGCGCCCGATCGGGTCTTCCTTCCAGTGCATCTGGACCTCGTCAGCCGAACGATAGCGTGATGCGTCATCAGAGGTTGTATGATCGCCGAGCCGGTAGGTGACCGCCTCGATGAAGCGGGGGCCCTTGCCGTCGCGAGCCGCGGCAACAGCTGCTTCAGCCGCGGCGCTCATCGCCACGACGTCATTCCCGTCGACCTGCTCGCCGGTGAATCCAGCGGCGATAGCTTTCTGAGCCAGAGTTTCGGAGCCGGTCTGCAGTCGCAATGGCACCGAGATGGCCCACTGATTGTTGGTGGCCACGAACACGACCGGCAATTTGTGGACCCCAGCAAAGTTCATCGCTTCGTAAACATCGCCTTTCGAGGTGGCGCCATCGCCGAACATGCACACGGCGACACGCGGTTCTCTGCGCAGCTTGAAGGCATAGGCTACGCCGGCGGCATGCGGCGCCTGAGATCCGACGGGAACGCAAAACGGGAAATCGTGGACCGGTCCGGAGAATTGATTGCCCCGCTCGTCTCCACCCCAAAACAGCAGGATCTCCTCCAATTTGACGCCGCGCCAGAGCAGTGCGCCATTGTCGCGATAGGAGGGCAACAGCACGTCTTCCTCTCGCATTGCGCTGGCTATGCCGACCGATACCGCCTCCTGTCCGAGCGAAACGGCATAGGTCCCGAGCCGGCCCGTGTGCTGCAATGCGACAGCCTTGCGGTCAAAGTGACGCAACAGCACCATGGCCCGATAAAGCGAAAGGAGTAGATTGGCATCGGAAGCGAAGGCGGGGACTGGCCTTGCTATTGAGCCGTCAGACTTGAGGTAGTTGCGGCGGTGCACCTCAAAGCGCGCAATTACCGGGAGCCCTTCGTCTGCCATTCTTTGACTGGCCACGGACTCGCTCCTGGAGCTATTTCGCCTCCCGCAATTCATTTGGTGCTTGCGCTGAGAGGGCGCAATACCGCTGCGGCTCGTCCAGGACTGTTATGGGGAAGCGGTTATCGAGGCGCCCGGATTGAAACCCGGTGACTTCGCCCTCGCCTGAACCGGCACCACAAATCCCTGTCGGTATCCGAAGCAGCCGGCTCAGCCCTTGCCGCCGACTTCCTTCGCAAAGGTGTCGCGCAACCCGATGGTGCGGTTGAACACCAGCCGCTCCGGCGTGGAATCCTTGTCGCGCACGAAATAGCCCTGCCGTTCGAACTGCATGGCCTCATCGGAATTGGCTGTCGCGATCGCCGGTTCGATCCGCGCATCGCGCAGGATTTCCAGCGACTGCGGATTGATGTCGGCGGCGAAATTGGCCGCCTCCGGATTGGGTTTTGCAAAGAGCTGATTGTAGATTCGTAACTCCGCCGGAAGCGACTGCGCCGCCGGCAACCAGTGCAAGGTCGCCTTGACCTTGCGGCCGTCGGGCGCGTTGCCGCCGCGAGTCTCGGGATCGTAGGTGCAGCGCAGCTCCACCACCTCGCCGGATGCGTCCTTGATCGCCTCGCGGCATTTGATGAAGTAGGCGTAGCGCAGCCGGACCTCGCTGCCGGGCGACAGGCGGAAAAACTTCTTGGGCGGGTTTTCCATGAAGTCGTCGCGCTCGATGTAGAGCTCGCGGCCGAACGCGATGCGGCGCGTGCCTTTCGACGGATCGTCGGGATGATTCACCGCCTCGAGTTCCTCGACCTGCCCTTCCGGATAATTCTCGATGACGACCTTCAACGGCCGCAGCACCGCCATTCGCCGCAGCGCCGTGCGGTTGAGCTCCTCGCGGATGCAGAACTCCAACATGCCGACGTCGACCACGCTGTTGGATTTGGCAACACCGATGCGCCTCACGAATTCGCGGACCGCCGCCGGCGGCACGCCGCGCCGCTTCAACCCGGCGATGGTCGGCATGCGTGGATCGTCCCAACCCGAGACATGGCCCTCGCGCACGAGCTGCGTCAGCACACGCTTGGAGAGGAGCGTGTAAGTCAGGTTGAGCCGCGCAAACTCGTACTGATGCGGCTGCGAGGGCACGGGCAGCTTCTCGATGAACCAGTCATAGAGGGGGCGGTGATCCTCGAACTCCAACGTGCAGATCGAATGCGTGATGCCCTCGATCGCGTCCGACTGGCCGTGCGCATAGTCGTAGCTCGGGTAGATTTTCCAGGTATCACCGGTCCGTGGATGGGTCGCATGCAGGATGCGGTACATCACGGGGTCGCGCAGGTTGATGTTGGGCGAAGCCATGTCGATTTTCGCACGCAGCACCCGTGCGCCGTTCGGAAACTCGCCGGCCTTCATGCGGCGGAACAGGTCGAGATTTTCCTCGACCGACCGGTCGCGAAACGGGCTGTTCTTGCCGGGCTCGGTCAGCGTGCCGCGATTGGCGCGGATCTCCTCCTGGGACTGATCATCGACATAGGCAAGGCCGGCGCGGATCAGCCCCTCCGCCCATTCATAGAGCCGGTCGAAATAGTCGGAGGCGTAGAACAGGTTCTTGCCCCAATCGAAACCGAGCCAGCGCACGTCGGCCTGGATGGAGTCGATATATTCCTGCTCTTCCTTGATCGGATTGGTGTCGTCGAAGCGCAGGTTGCAGCGCCCGGAAAACTCCTGCGCGACGCCGAAATTCAGCGCGATCGACTTGGCATGGCCGATATGCAGGTAGCCGTTCGGCTCCGGCGGGAACCGGGTGACGATTTCCTGGTATTTCTTGGCAGCGAGATCGGCCTGGATGATGTCGCGGATGAAGTCGCGCCCTGTGTCTACCGTCTCTGCTACCGCCGGTTCTGAAACCATTCTGTCGTCCTGTATCGGGAGATCAGCGGACCTTCTGCCAAATTCGCCTAAGCGAGCCAAGAGGTCAGGCCCGGATCCGCTTGCTTTAACCAAGCCTTTAGTTATGCACCGTTCCTGCTATACACCACCGCCCATGATGCATACGACCCGCTTCCGTAATGGCTGATTCCGTCGTCACCCGCTTCGCCCCCTCGCCCACCGGCTTCCTCCATATCGGAGGGGCCCGCACCGCGCTGTTCAACTGGCTCTATGCGAAAAAGCATGGCGGCAAGATGCTGCTGCGGATCGAGGACACCGACCGGGAGCGCTCGACCAAGGCCGCGATTGACGCCATCCTGGACGGGCTGACCTGGCTGGAGCTCGATTGGGACGGCGACGTCATCTACCAGTTCAGCCGCGCCGCGCGCCATCGCGAGGTCGCCGAGCAATTGCTCGCGGCCGGCAAGGCATACCGCTGCTACGCTACGCCGGAGGAGCTCGCCGCGATGCGCGAAAAGGCGCGCGCCGAAGGGCGCACCCGCCTCTACGACGGCATGTGGCGCGACCGCGATCCTTCTGAGGCGCCCGCCGGCATGAAGCCGACCATCCGTCTGCGCGCGCCGCTGACGGGCGAGACCGCGATCGAGGATCAGGTGCAGGGCCGCGTAGTCTGGCAGAACGAGAACCTGGACGATCTCGTGCTGCTGCGTGGCGACGGCACCCCGACCTACATGCTGGCCGTGGTGGTCGACGACCACGACATGGGCGTCACCCACATCATCCGCGGCGACGACCACCTGATCAACGCGGCGCGCCAGAAGCAGATCTATGACGCGCTGGAGTGGCCCATCCCAAGCATGTCGCATATCCCGCTGATCCATGGCCCGGACGGCTCGAAGCTTTCCAAGCGCCACGGCGCACTCGGGGTCGATGCCTACCGCGCCATGGGATATCTGCCGGCAGCGCTGCGCAACTATCTGGTCCGGCTCGGCTGGAGCCATGGCGACCAGGAGATCTTTTCGACCGAGGAGATGGTCGCGGCGTTCGACCTGTCGGCGATCGGACGCTCGGCCGCCCGCTTCGATTTCGCCAAACTGGAAAATCTCAACGGTTATTATATCCGCCACACCGACGATCAATCGCTGGTGCGGATGCTCGAGAGCGTGCTCGATTACGTCCCCCGAGGCGCGGAGCTCAAGCCCAAGCTCAACGAGGTCACCCGCGCGCAGCTCCTTGCAGCCATGCCGAGCCTGAAGGAGCGCGCCAAGACCCTGATCGAGCTGATCGAGGGCGCGTATTTCATCTTTGCCGACCGGCCGCTGCAGGTCGAGCCGAAAGCGCAGGCCCTGCTGACGCCCGAAAACCGTGCACTGATCGGCCGGCTCCGCGCTGATCTCGAGACCGTCGACCCCTGGGGCGCGCAGACCACGGAAGCGGCGATGCGCGGCTTCGCCGAGGCCAACGGCCTCAAACTCGGCGCGGTGGCGCAACCGCTGCGCGTGGCGCTGACCGGAAAGACCACCTCGCCCGGCATTTTCGAGGTTCTTTCGGTGCTGGGACGGGCGGAATCGCTGGCGAGACTGGCCGATCAGGCCTCAACTTAAGTCGGTCTTTACCTCTTGAAGTGGCCATCTTGCAGCGCACATAGCAATAAGCTACGCATTTGCGAGGTGCTCTTGGAATAACCGGCTGCCGCCCCCGTTTTAGTCACCTTGGGCATGCTCAGCCGCCGGGTTTTCGCAACGATTTCATCGGGGACTTCACGATGGACGCAACATCAAACAACACAAAAAACGCAACGCTGACGGTCGGCAATAAGACCTACGATCTCCCGATCCATAGCGGCACTATCGGTCCCGATGTCATCGACATCGGCAAACTCTACGGCCAGTCCGGACTGTTTACCTACGACCCGGGCTTTACCTCGACCGCGAGCTGCCAGTCCAAGATCACCTATATCGACGGCGACGCCGGCGTTCTGGAATACCGCGGCTATCCGATCGAACAGCTCGCCGAGCACGGCGACTTCCTGGAAACCTGCTATCTCCTGCTCTACGGAGAGCTGCCGACCGCCGCGCAAAAGAAGGACTTTGACTACCGCGTCACGCATCACACCATGGTGCACGAGCAGATGGCGCGCTTCTTCCAGGGCTTCCGGCGCGACGCTCACCCGATGGCAGTGATGGTGGCCTCGGTCGGCGCGCTTGCCGCCTTCTATCACGACTCCACCGACATCAACGATCCGCAGCAGCGCATGATCGCCTCGATGCGGATGATCGCGAAGATTCCGACGCTGGCGGCGATGGCCTACAAATACTCGATCGGCCAGCCCTTCATGTATCCGAAGAACTCGCTGAAGTTCGCCGAGAACTTCCTCTATATGTGCTTCGGCGTCCCCTGCGAGGAATACAAGGTCAGCCCGGTGCTGGCGGACGCGCTGGAAAAGATCTTCATCCTGCACGCCGACCACGAGCAGAACGCCTCGACCTCGACGGTGCGCATCGCCGGCTCCTCCGGCGCCAACCCGTTCGCCTGCATCGCTGCCGGCATCGCCTGCCTGTGGGGCCCGGCGCATGGCGGCGCCAATGAAGCCGCGCTTGCCATGCTCTCCAGTATCGGCAAGGTCGAAAACATTCCCGACTTCATCGCCAAGGTGAAGGACAAGAACAGCGACGTGCGCCTGATGGGCTTTGGCCACCGCGTCTACAAGAACTACGATCCGCGCGCCAAGATCATGCAGAAGATGTGTCACGCCGTGCTGAAGGAAACCGGCCACGGCGACGACCCGATGCTGAAGGTCGCGATGGAGCTGGAGAAGATCGCCCTCAACGATCAGTACTTCATCGACCGCAAGCTCTACCCGAATGTCGATTTCTATTCGGGCATCACGCTGAAGGCGATGGGGTTCCCGACCTCGATGTTCACCGTGCTGTTCGCGGTCGCCCGCACCGTCGGCTGGATCAGCCAGTGGAGCGAGATGATCGAGGACCCGCAGCAGAAGATCGGCCGTCCACGCCAGCTCTATACTGGCGTCGCCCGCCGCGACTACGTTCCGATCGAGAAGCGCAAGTAAGACGCGCTTCTCTCATTGAATACAGAAGGCCGGGCGCGGGAAGCGTCCGGCCTTTTTGCTCCCCGCGCATCGTTTGTATCTCGCCAGCCCCCACTCCTCGTCCCTGCTCGACCATGTTGACACGACGCCGCCTTACGCGACTTGGCCTGGCCACCGCGGCCGGAATGCTCACCACGGATTGGCACCGCTTCGGCATGGCCGCGGAGTCCGGACTTGCCCGACTGCCGGATGCGTTCGCGGAAGCGGAAGCGGACAGCGGCGGACGGCTGGGCGTGGCGGTTCTGGATAGTGCAGCCGGTGCGGCGATCGGCCACCGCGAAAACGAGCACTTCCCGATGTGCAGCACGTTCAAGGTGCTCGCAGTGGCTGCTGTTCTCTCCAGAATAGATGCGGGCAAGGAGCAGATCACGCGACGCATTCGCATCGCACCAGGCGATCTTCTGGCTTATGCGCCGGTCACCCAGCAACATGTCGGCGCGGACATGTCGGTCGCGGATCTGTGCGAAGCCGCGTTGACACTGAGTGACAACACGGCGGCCAACCTGTTGCTCGCAAGTCTCGGCGGGCCTTCCGCCGTGACGCAATATGCGCGTGCTCTCGGCGACGACTTGACCCGCCTCGATCGCGTCGAGCCCGACCTCAACACGGCCGATGCAGGCGATCTGCGCGACACCACCACGCCTCTCGCGATGGCGCGCAATCTGACGGCGCTCGCGACCGGGACCGCGCTCTCGCCCGCCTCGCGCGAGCTGCTGATCAATTGGCTCATCGGTTGCAAAACCGGCGATGCAAAGCTGCGCGCCGGCCTGCCAAAGACCTGGCGCGTGGGCGACAAGACCGGCTCGGGCGCTCACGGCACCAGCAACGACGTCGCGGTGATCTGGCCTCCCGGCCGCGCCCCGCTGATCGTCACCATGTATCTGACGGAAACGGCCCTTCCTGACGACAAGCGCAATGCCACCTTTGCGGCGATTGGCCGGGAGATCTCGGCAGCTCTGCGCTCGCAATAGCGACATTGGGCGCGGGCCTTGTCGATTCGCTCAGCGGCGACTGCTCTAATTCGCCCGCCTGCCCTGTCGCATCGTCGCGAGCACGATGTCGGCGGCGCGCACGCTCGGCGGCTCGCCGCCGACCGCCATGATCGTGTCGATCGTCTTGAAAGCTTCGACCTGCCGGCGCCGCTGCGGGCTATCCGCGAGCAGCTCGCGCAGACTGCCTGCCAGATTTTCCGGCGTGCAATCATTCTGGATGAATTCCGGCACGACATTCTGGCCGATCACGAGATTGGCGAGGATCACTGACGACACCTTGATCGCGCGCAGCACGATAAAGGCCTCGATGCTGCCCGCCCGGTAGGCGGCAACCATCGGAACGCCGGATAACGCAAGCTCGAGGGTCACGGTGCCGGATTTGGCAAGCGCCGCGCGGGCGATCCTGAAAGCGGCTCGCTTCTCGGCCTCGCCAATCACGATTTTCGGCTCGACCTGCCAATCGGCGCTGCCGGCGCGAACGGCTTCTACAAGATGCGGCATGGTTGGCAGGATCAGCTCGAAGGCGGCGCCTTGCGCCTGCACCAAGGCCAACGCCTTGCCGAAAATCGTCATGTGATGCCTGATCTCGCTGCGACGGCTGCCGGGCAGCACCAAGAGCACCGGCGGCTCACCATCGCGCCGCTGCTGCTCGGCAGCATTGGGCCGCAGCGTCGCGAGCTGGTCGGTCAGGGGATGGCCGACATAGCTGCAGGGCGGCCCCTGCAGCTTGCGATAGGCCTCCGGCTCGAACGGCAGCAGCGCCAGCACGTGATCGATGTAGCTGCGCATGGTGCGAGCCCGCCCCGGCCGCCACGCCCACACTGTCGGCGAAACATAATCGACGATCGGGATCGCGCCATCGCGGGCGCGCACGCGGCGCGCCACGCGATGGGTGAAGTCCGGGCTATCGATGATCACGAGCACGTCGGGCGCCGCCTCGATCGCGGCAGCCGCGGTGAGCTTGATCAGCCGCAAGATCTTGGGGAGCTGCTTGATGATCGCGGCGAGACCAATGATCGAGAGCTCCTCGATCGGAAACAGCGATGTCAGGCCTTCCTGCGCCATGGCGCGGCCGCCGACGCCCTCGAACCGAACGGCATCGCCGAGCCGCTGGCGCAGCACTTTCATCAGAGCGGCCCCGAGCCGATCGCCGGATTCTTCCGTCGCGATCAGGAAGATCGTCCGTCCGACCACCCCGGACGACTCGCGCGCCGGGCTCACGCGGGCACACCCGTCACAAACAGGCCGTGGGCGTCGGCCTTCTCGATCATGACTTGCGGCTCGGCGACCAGCGTGTTGCCGGCAACGACTGCGATCCCTGCGAGTTTCGCCCTTGCCGCTCCCTCGACCGTGCCCGGGCCGATGGTCGGCAGGTCGAACCGCAGATCCTGGCCGCGCTTCGGCGCCTTCACCAGCACGCCGCGCTTCTCGGCCGCGCGGATGCGGCCCTTTTCGCGCAAGCCCGCAATGCGCGCGAGCAGCCCGTCGGTGCCCTCAATGTCCTCCACGCCCACCACATGGCGATCAATCACGATCACCGCCTGGCCGATATCGAACGGGCTGAGCGCCGCCAGCACCTCGCGCGCCAACGCGATGTCGGTGTTCGCGTCGGGCGTGGGCACGGCCCGGGTCAAGCAGCCCTCGGGCATCAAGATGTCAGGCGCGACATCCTTGACGCCGAGCAGGCGGAAACCGTCGCGCTCGAAAATGCGCCCCACCCCGGACAGCAGATGGTCGTCGCCGCCGCGGAACGCCGCCCACACTTTTGGAAGCACGCGCAGCGTCGCCCAGTCCAGCCGGATTTCCGACAAGGCCGGCCGCGCCAGCGTGCCGATAAAGACGAGATCGCGGCAACCTTCGCTGCGAAACAGCTTTTTCGCGCGTCCATACTGGCCGATGGAGATCCAGTGATGGCGGAAACGACCGAGCTGCCTGCCATCGCAGGCGCCGCGCAGCGCAAACAACACCGGCACGATGCCGCGCGCAAGGAGCGAATCCGCCACCGCAAACGGCATGGCGCCGCCGCCCGCGATCAGGCCGACAGGCGATGATATCTCTTGCGCTCCGTCTGTCATGGCGGGAGCCGGGACCATCGTCAGTGGCGGCTGTTGTCGCCGGCCGGCAGGCAGAGCGGCCGGTGCTTGCCGCCTTCGATGAAGGCCAGGATCTCCGCGATTGCCGGGTCTTCGCTCGCCAAGCCCTGCACGGCGGCCAGCCTTTCGGCGAATACGCCGCGCCCATGAAACAGCTTTTGATAGAAGGCGCGCACGGTCGCGAGCCGCTCGCGGGTGAACTTCCGCCGCTTCATACCGATGATGTTGAGGCCCTCAAGCACCGCATATTGTCCATTGGCGAGCCCGAACGGAATGATGTCGCCGCGCACGCCGCAGACGCCGCCGATCATCACCTGCGAGCCGACGCGCGTGAACTGGTGCACCGCCGACAAGCCGCCGATGTAGACGAAATCGCCGATCTCGCAGTGGCCGCCAAGCGTAGCCGAAGTGGCGAAGATCGCGTCGTTGCCGACCATGCAATCGTGGCCGACGTGGCTGTTGTTCATGAAGAAGCCGCGATCGCCCACGCGCGTCAGCCCGCCGCCTTTGACTGTGCCGACATTCATCGTCACGCCCTCGCGGATCGTGCAGGCGGAGCCGATCTGAAGCCTCGTCGGCTCGCCGCGATAGCTGAGATCCTGCGGGGCGCCGCCCAAGGCCGCGAATGGCGAGATCACGCAATCATCGCCGATCGAGGTATGGCCCGCGACGGACACATGACTCGTCAGCTTGCAATTCTTTCCGATCACGACATGCGGGCCGATGATGCAATAGGGCCCGATGCTCGTGCCCTCGCCAATCACCGCGCCGTCCTCAACGCGTGCGGTCGGATCGATCGTGCTCATGCGCCGCGTGGTCCCCAGCCTGCTCGAAATACTCGCGAATTTTGCGGTGGTTAGCGTGCCATGCAACACCTGTCCAGTGACAGATGGTTGCGCGTTGTTGCGGCATCGCTCGGCAGTCAACGAGCACCCTGGCTAAACCCGTCATCCTGAAGAGCTCGCAACGCCAGCCTCGAAGGATGAACGGCCCCGCTACTGCGCCGGGCCGTTCATCTTTCGAGGCCTCTGCTGCGCTACGGCGCCTCCAGCGACAAACGGCGGAGCCGTTGGCGTGGACGGTCAGAGAGTGTTCAATCCGTCAGCATGGCGCCGACATCGGCCTCGGCGACGACGGTGCCGTTGACCTTGGCCTCACCGTGAAACCACCACATCGCCTTGCGCCGATTGATCAGGCGCATGTGGTACTCGATGGTGTCGCCGGGGATCACGGGTTTGCGGAATTTGCACTTGTCGATGGTGAGGAAATACACCGCGCGCGGCTTTTCGGTGCCTTCAACCGAGCGGATGCCGATCACGCCGGCGGTCTGCGCCATCGCCTCGATCATCATCACGCCGGGATAGACCGGGCGATCCGGAAAATGTCCAAGAAACGGCGGCTCGTTGAACGTCACGTTCTTGATGCCGATGCCGCTGAAATCGGTGCGGATCTTGATCACCCGATCGATCAGCAGCATCGGATAGCGGTGCGGAAGGGTGTTGAGGATGTCGTTGATATCGACCGACTCAAACTTGACCGGTGCCTCCTCCATCACTCCTGTCCTTCGCCCTTCACATCACCCTTGGTCTCGACCTTTTCGCCGCGCGCCAGACGCTCCAGCGCAAGCACCTCTCGGAACCACTGCTTGGTCGGCCTGGCCAGATGACCGCCCCAGCGCGCATTGGCCGGGATGTCGTCCTTCACTGCACTCATGGCCGCGATCTGAGCGCCGTCGCCAATCTTGATGTGGTTGTTGAGCCCTGCCTTCGCGCCAATCGCCACATTGTCGCCGATCGTCAGACTGCCCGCGAGCCCGATCTGGGCCGCCAGCAGGCAGCGCCTGCCGATGCTGACATTGTGACCGATTTGGACCTGGTTGTCGATTTTGGTGCCCTCGCCGATCACGGTATCGCGCAAACTGCCGCGGTCGATCGTGGTTCCCGCACCGATTTCGACGTCGTTCTGGATCAGCACCCGCCCGGTCTGCGGCACCTTCAGATGGCCCTCTGGGCCGAAGAAGACGAAGCCGTAGCCGTCCTGTCCGATATTGCAGCCGGGGTGAATCAAGACGTTGTTGCCGATCATGGCGCATTGGATGGCGCAATGGGCGCCAACGTTGCAGTCCCGGCCGATCTTCACACTGGCGGCGATCACCGCACCGGCGCCGATCACCGTTCCCGAGCCGATCTCGACATTCGGACCAATCACCGCAAGCGGCTCGACGATGACCCCATCCTCCAGCCGCGCCGTCGGATCAATGATCGCGGAGGGCGCGATCCCCTCACAGCCGAACCAGGACTGCGGCCGCAGCGTGTCGTGATGCAGCTCGCGCGCGATCTGCACGAAGGCGCGAAAAGGCTGCTTGGCGCGCAGCACCGCCACATGCGGCGGCACGCTGGCCTCGAACCGCGCGCTCACCAGGCACGCGCCGGCCCTGGTCGCGGCAAGCTGGTCGGAATATTTGAGATTGTCGAAGAACGCCAAGTGCATGGGGCCGGCTTCATCAAGCGATGCCAGCCCTCTCACCTGTTGGCCGGCCCGGGACGGATCGGCCAAATGCGCCCCGGTCAACGCGGCAAGTTCAGCCAGCGTCGATGACCGGGGCTGTTCGAAGAATGTTGGCTGCGCCATTCCCTCCGTCACGGGTTGGGGCGGTAACTGAGCGTGATGATTTCTCAACACGCTTCATGTTTTCGTTTGAGCATCATCTTCCCCGAAAGCCGCTACACGCTTTGCGCCAACGCGGCTCTCCGGGGCCGGATCATGCTCCAGGATCAGAAGCTCGTGCCGCCGCCGAACCTGAACTCCTGCACGCGGTCATACGCACCCTTGGTCAGCGGCACCGCATAGTCGAAGCGCAGCGGACCGAACGGCGACTGCCAGATCAGGCCGATACCGACCGAGGATCGTACGACGTTGCCGTTGTCGTACACCAGCCCCGTACAAGTGCCAGGCTTCGGACCGCCAACGGTGGTGACCTGGGTCGGTGCCGTGCAGTTCGAGTTCTGCGGAGTCGTGATTTCGCCAGTGGCCGCCCAGGTCGTCGGACCCTGATAGTCAAACAAGCCACCCGCGTCGGCATAGACCGCGCCCTTCAGGCCCACTTCCTTGGGCAGGAACCAGAACGGCATCTGCAATTCGAATGATGCACCCCAGTACTTGGTGCCACCGATCGCGTCCATCGTTCCATAGGGATTGATGTCGCGCGGGCCGATGCCGTTCGGCGCGAAGCCGCGGACGAGGTTCGGGCCCATCTGGAAGTGATCCAGCATGCGCAGCTCGTTGTTGCCGACCTTGTTCAGCATACCTGCTTGCAGGTGGATCAAGCCGACGATATCAGCCACCAGCGGGGTGTAGTATTTGCCGTCGATCTGGCTCTTCAGATAAGTGACATCACCCCCGACGCCAGCGAAATCCTGCTTGAAGTCGATCAACAGACCGTCGGTCGGGTTCTTGTTGTTGTCGAGGGTGTTGTAATCCAGCGTGTAACCGAGCGCCGAGGTGAGCGACGAGCCGCCCGCAAGCTCCTTACGCACCGGCAACGAAGCTTCGCCGTCGCTGTAGCACCACAACCCGAGCCCGGAATCGGTGGCGGTTTGCCCCCCTGATGTTACCGAGCCACCTGGCCCAACACCTGGTGCATTCGCCTGCACCCAGGCCGGCGACGGATTGAAGGCCAGCGACGCGTTGTTCGGATTGTTGTTACAGTTGTCGAGATAGTAAGGCAGCGAAATGCTCTGTTGATAGAGCGAGTAGCGGAGCTGCAGCGAGAGGTCTTCGCGCAATTGCAGGCCGAGGCGCGGGCTGAAGCCCACAGTCTTGGTGCCGTACGCGATATAGGAGTTGGGCAACTGCTCGCGGTAGTAGGCATCGAGGCCCAGCGCGATGCGGTAGTCGAGCAGATAAGGCTCGACAAAGGACAGCGAGACGCCGCGCGCATACTGGCCATAGGTCAGCGACGCCTTTGCGAACAGGCCCCGGCCGAGGAAGTTGCGCTCGGAAATGCTGACCTCGCCCAGCGCACCGTCGGTGGTCGAGTAGCCACCCGACACCGAGAAGTCGCCGGTGGATTTCTCTTCAAGATCGACGTTCAGGATTACCCGGTCGCTGGACGAGCCAGGCTCGGTGGTGATCTTCACGCTCTTGAAGAAGTCGAGGTTTTTCAGGCGCCGTTCGGCGCGATCGACCAGCGCACGGTTATAGGCGTCGCCCTCCGAAATATCGAACTCGCGGCGGATCACGTAGTCGCGGGTCCGTGTGTTGCCGCGGACGTTGATGCGCTCGATATAGGTGCGCGGGCCCTCCTCGATCGAAAACACGATCGAGACGGTGTGATTGTCGAAATTGCGGTCGCCGCGCGGACGCACCACCGCGAACGCGTAACCGCGTCGTGAAGCCTCGATCTGCATCGATTCGACCGACTTCTCCACCGCTTCGGCGTTGTAGAGCGAACCGACCGACACGTAGGAGAAGCTCGAGAGCGTATTGGGGTCGAAGTTGGCAATGCTCGATTCGAACCTGACCGAGGCGACGCGGTATTGCTGGCCTTCCTCGATCTTGAACGTAACGAGGAAGCCCTTCCTTTCCGGGTCATATTCGGTCAGCGCCGCGACCACCTGCACGTCGGCAAAGCCGTGCTTCAGATAGAAGCGGCGAATCAGGTCGCGGTCGGCCTCGACGCGGTCCGGATCGTAGACGTCGCCATTGCCGAGGAAGCTCAGCAGGTTCGTCTCGTGCGTCTTGATGACGTCCTTCAGGCGGTAGGACGAATAATAATTGTTGCCGACGAATTCGATGGATTTGACGCCGGTCTTCGGCCCTTCCTCGATCGTAAAGATGAGGTCGACGCGGTTGTTCGGCTGCTCGATGATTTCGGGCGTCACATGCACGTCGTAACGGCCGGAGCGGCGATAGATCTCGGCGATACGCAGCGCGTCCGCCTGCACCATGGGACGGGAGAAGGTACCGCGCGGCTTGGACTGGATCTCGGCCGAAAGCTGCTCGTCCTTGATCTTCTTATTACCCTCGAAGGCAATGCGGTTGATCACAGGGTTTTCGATCACCGAGACCACCAGGTGGCCGCCAACGCGGTTGATCTTTACGTCCTGGAACAGGCCGGTCTCGATCAGCGCCTTCAGGCCGTCGTCGATGGCCGCCGCATCCAGCGCGCCATTGGGCCCCGGCTTGAAATAAGAGCGGATGGTATCGGCTTCGACGCGCCGGTTCCCCTCCACCTGGATCGAGGCCACCGTCTCGGCGGCGGCCGGAGAAGACACGGCAACGGCTGCCAGCTCGGCAGCCACCGGCACGGCGAACATGATCAGGGCGGCGAGCATGCCCCCCCGCACTCGCATTCCAAACTTCATGCGCAACGCGCCCTTGTCATTCCAGTGTCGGAACGCACCCCCGCGCCCCGACAGATTCGCTTCGTCACCCTGCTTCTAGCCAGTTTCACGCATGTGGCAAACGGCCGAGGGCGCTGCATTTCCATTTTCATTCCAAGGCGTTGCCATTAGGCAACGCCACAAAAAAGCCGCTTCACGATGCCGCGAAGTGCAGAATGTCATTGTAAGTCGCAAACACCATCAGCATGAGCACCAGACCGAGCCCGATTCGGAACCCCATCTCTTGGGCCCGCTCCGACAGCGGACGGCCCCGCACCGCTTCCACGGCATAGAACAGAAGGTGACCACCATCGAGCAGTGGAACCGGGAACAGGTTCAAGAGCCCGATGGAAATCGAAAGCACCGCAGCCAGGTGAATCAGCGGTGCAAGTCCGATCGTGGCGACCTGCCCGGAAATCTGCGCGATCCGCAGCGGCCCGCCGACCTGATCGGCAGCCTCGCGGCCGGTGAAAACGCCGCCGATATAGGCGAGCGTCCGGTCGATCACGAACCAGGTTTCCTTCACGCCGAGCCACAGCGCCGTAGCCGGATCGACACGCTCGGTCAGGACATCGCCGGCCGCCGTCTGGCGGGTGATCCCGAGCACGCCGCCCCGATGCACGTTCCCAAACGGGTCTTTCACTTCCCTTAATTCCGGCGTGCCGTGCAGCGTCACGGTGGCATCGCCGCGCTTGACCGTGAAGGTCAGATGATCGCCCGGGTGGGTGCTGACGATCCGCTGCATGTCATTGAAACTGTCGATCTTGCTGCCGTCGATCGACAGCACGACGTCGCCGACCTCGAAACCGGCCGCGGCCGCTGGGCTATTCGCCTCCACCTTGTCGACCCGCGCCGTCGTGCTGGGCTTGCCGAAGAAGGTGAACAGGCAGGTGAAGATCACGATCGCCAGCAGGAAGTTGGCGATCGGACCGGCCGCAACGATCGCGGCGCGCGGACCGACCTTCTTGTGATGGAAGCTGCCCGCGCGCTCTTCCTCGGTCATGTTGGCGAGCGCGTGAGCCGATGGCGTGGAAGCCTCGGTGTCGTCGCCCAGGAATTTCACATAGCCGCCGAGCGGTACCGCCGAGATCCTCCAGCGCGTCCCGTGCCGGTCATTAAAGCCGACGAGCTCCGGACCGAAGCCCAGCGAGAACGTCAACACCTTCACGCCAGCCCAACGGGCGACCAAAAAGTGACCGAGCTCGTGAAAGAAAACGACGATGGTCAGGACGAACAGGAAGGGGATCACGTAGCCAATGAAGCCATGACCCAACGTATTGAAACTATGCAGAAAAACTTCGGACATCAGATTCCCCTCAAGCAGAGCCTGAGGCCCCGTCCCCGACCCCTAGGATGCCCTTAGGGCAATTTGAGGCAAGAGGGAGGCAGCTCTGTTTCGCGCGTTATGGTCAACAGCGATGGCGTCGTCGGCAGAGCTCAGCGGCGCCAGATTGGTAGAACGGCTCCAGGCCTCCATCGTTGCCTCGACAAGACGCGCAATCGCGCCGAACTTGATCTGGCCGGCGATGAAGGCCGCAACCGCCACTTCGTTCGCGGCATTGAAAACAGTGGTGGCGCCGCGGCCCATGCGCAACGCTTCATAGGCCAGGCGAAGGCCCGGGAAACGTTCAAAATCCGGTGCTTCGAACGTCAACTGGCCGATCTTGGCGAGATCGAGCTTCGCCGAAGGCCCTTTGATGCGTTCCGGCCATCCCAGGCAGTGCGCGATCGGGATGCGCATGTCGGGAGTCCCGAGCTGGGCCACCACCGAGCGATCCGAAAACTCCACCATGCCGTGCACGATCGATTGCGGATGCACCAGCACGTCGATCTCTTCCGGCTTGAGCGAGAACAGATAGGAGGCTTCGATCACCTCGAGGCCCTTGTTCATCATCGACGCCGAATCGATGGTGATCTTCTGTCCCATGCTCCAGTTCGGATGTTTCAACGCCTGCGCGAGCGTTGCCTGCTCGATGTCGGCCGGCGCCCAGGTCCTGAACGGCCCGCCGGAGGCCGTGATGATGACCCGCACCAGCTCCTCGCGATGACCGGAGGACAGCGCCTGAAACAAAGCGTTGTGCTCGGAATCCGCCGGCAGAATGCAGGCGCCCGCCTTCGCCGCGCGCTGCATGAAAAAGTCGCCGGCGCAAACCAGGCATTCCTTGTTGGCGAGCGCCACGGTCGCACCGCGATCGACCGCGGCCAGCGCGGGCTTCAAGCCGGCAGCGCCGGAGACCGCGGCCATGACCCAATCCGCCGGCCGCGCCGCGGCTTCGATCACGGCGCTGGCGCCTGCCCCGCATTCGATGCCGGTGCCGGCTAGCGCCTCGCGCAATTCGCTGAGGCGCGCCGGGTCGGCAACCGCGGCAAAACGCACGCCGAACTCCTTGGCGAGTTTTGCCAAGCCTTGCACGTTGCTGTTGCCGGTCAGCGCTTCGACCCGGTAGCGGTCGCGCGCGCTACGCAGCAGATCCATGGTGCTGTCGCCGATCGAGCCGGTCGCGCCCAGCACGGTGACGCTACGGATGGCCGCGTTGGCCGTCTTATTGCTACGCAGTGGAACAGCGTTCATCGTTTCACCAAATCATAAGACCGCGGCCGATGCCATCCACACCGTGCCGCAAAATTCCGAAAATCATGGCGAGCACAATCGCAGCAACCAGGCCGTCGAGCCGGTCCATCAGCCCGCCATGACCCGGGATGAGATGGCTGGAGTCCTTCACCCCAAAACGGCGTTTGATCGCGGATTCAAAGAGATCGCCAAGTTGCCCGGCGACCGACAACACGCCGGCCAGGGCAAGCAGCGGTAAGGTCCTGCCGACGCCGGACGCGACGAAGCCGACCGCAATCACGAGGCTTGCGACAAAGCCGCCGATGGCTCCCGCCCAGGTCTTGTTCGGGCTGACCCGCGGCCAGAGCTTCGGCCCCCCGATACCGCGCCCGGCGAAATAACCGCCGATATCTGTGGCCCAGGCGACCAGCAGAACGAAGATCAGCGCGACAAAGCCCATATCGGGGTCGGCGCGAACCAGCACTGCGGCAAATTGCGCGGCGGTCGCATAGAGAAATCCGCCCGTGGTCCAGCCGCGGCGCTGCCGCGAGAGCAACGCGACCCCGATCAGCCCCAAGGCCGAGATGATCAGCGCCGCGTCAAGCCTGCCGAGCGCAAGGCATAAGCCGCTCAGCGCGAGCGCCACCACGCCGCTCACCACGACGCGCATCTGGTGCACGGCGCCGACGAGCATGAGCCATTCGACATTAAGGCCGATCACCGCAAGCGCGACCAGTGCGGTCCACAGCCAGCCGCCGACATAGGCGCACACCAGCGCCAGCGGGACCAGCACCGCGGCGGCTAAAACGCGCATCAGAAGATTGCGCGACGGCGGCCCGGCAAGGGCCGCGGGCACTTCCTCACCTTTGCTCACGATGCGGTTTTCGCAACCAGACCGCCGAACCGGCGCTCTCGCCTGGCGTATTCGGCGATCGCTCCTTCGAGCGCGGCCTTGTCGAAATCCGGCCAATGCATCGGCACGAACACGAGTTCGCTATAGGCCGCCTGCCACATGAGAAAATTCGACAACCGCTGTTCACCGCTGGTGCGGATGATCAGGTCGGGATGGGGAATATCGGGCGCGTCGAGATATTGGCCGAGCACATCCGCATCGATCGTCTCGGGGGCGCGCTTGCCTTCGGCGACTTCTCGCGCCAGCCGCTGCGCGGCGCGCGCGATCTCCTGCCGCGATCCATAGTTGAAGGCGACCACGAGATTGAGGCGGGTGTTGTTGCGCGTGAGCTCTTCGGCCTCGCTCAAAAGCGCGCAGATATCGGGCTCGAGACCCTCGCGCTCCCCAATCACACGGACGCGCACGCCGTCCCGGTGCAGGCTGGCCAGGTCGTTGCGAATGAAGCGGCGTAACAGCCCGAACAGATCGCCGATCTCGCTGGCCGGCCGCGACCAGTTTTCGGCGCTGAAGGAGAAAATGGTCAGGTGATGGATGCCGAGTTCGTGCGCCGCACGAACCACGCGCCGCAACGCCTCAACCCCGCGGCGATGTCCCTCGGCGCGAGGCAGGCCGCGCGCCGCCGCCCAGCGTCCGTTGCCGTCCATGATGATGGCGACGTGCAACTGACCGTCGGATCGGTCCGTTCCTTGCCTGTCGGGGACGGCGGCCTTGGACATCGGATGATCCTTCAAACCGTGAGGATTTCTTTTTCCTTGGCCGCAAGCAATTGATCGATCTCCGCGATCGTCCCGTCGGTCGCCTTCTGCACGTCGGCAGCCAAGCGCTCCTGATCGTCCTCGGAGATCTCGTGGCTCTTCTCCAGCTTCTTGACGAGGTCGAGGCCGTCGCGCCGCACATGCCTGACGGCCACGCGCGCGGCTTCGGCATATTTGTGCGCGACCTTCACCAGCTCCTTACGGCGCTCTTCGTTGAGCTCGGGGATGCGCAGCCGAAGCACCTGCCCTTCGGTCGCGGGCGAGAGCCCGAGATTGGAATCGATGATCGCCTTCTCGACCGCCTTGACCATCGACTTGTCCCAGACCTGCACCGAGATCATCCGCGGCTCGGGCACGCTAATGGTCGCAACCTGATTCAGCGGCATGTGCGAGCCATAGGCGTCGACCTGCACCGGCTCAAGCATCGAGGCCGAGGCGCGCCCCGTGCGCAAACCGCTCAGTTCATGCTTGAGCGCCTGGGTTGCGCCTTGCATCCGACGCTTCAATTCGTTGATGTCGAAATTACCCGTGGGCATAACGCTCTCCCATCATTACAAAACTCTTTAGGCCGTCGGCCGGCGCGTATCAGTTCAGCGGACCGCCATCTTCTTCTTGAACATGACCTTTTCAGAAAAGCCGACACCCGGTTTTCCGGATCATGCTCAAAGCATCAACCGGCGACGACGGTTCCACGCCCCGTCCCACGCAGCATCGCACTGATCGAGCCGGGCTCGGAAATCGAAAACACGATGATAGGCAGCGACGTCTCGCGGGCAAGCGCGAATGCGGTCGCGTCCATGACCTTGTAGCCACCCTCGATCGCCTGCGTATGGGTCAGCCGTTCGAAGCGCTTGGCGGAAGGGTCTATCTTGGGATCGGCGCTGTAGACCCCGTCCACGTTGGTGGCTTTGAGCACCGCCTGCGCGTCGATTTCGGCGGCGCGCAACACGGCGGTGGTATCTGTGGTGAAGAAGGGATTGCCGGTTCCACCGCCGAGCAGCACGATGCGCCCTTCGGCAAGATATTTGTGCGTCGCACCGCGGGTGAACAATTCGCAGATCTCGGGCATGACGAAAGCCGAAAGCGTCTTGGCCGGCGCGCCCTTGCCCTCGATCGCCGCCTCCAGCGCGAGACAGTTCATAACCGTGGCCAACATGCCCATGGTGTCGCCGGTCGAACGCGACATGCCGCGCGCGGAGACACCACGAATCATGTTGCCGCCACCAACCACCACCGCGATCTCGGCGCCGAGCTCGCGGGCCGCGATCAAATCGGAGGCGATGCGATCGATGGTCGGCTGATCTAAACCGAAGGGCTGGCTGCCTGCGAGATATTCGCCCGACAGCTTGATCACCACGCGACGATAGACCGGCTTAGCCATTCGCATTCGCTTTCGCTTGCGGGCGCTTCCGGCCGAAGCGCCGGAAGCATCAACGGCTACTTCTTGCCGCTGGCGGCCGCGACTTCAGCGGCGAAATCGCTTTCCTGCCGCTCGATTCCCTCACCGAGAGCATAGCGCACAAATCCGGCGATCTTCACCGGCGCGCCGACCTTGCCCTCAACTTCTTTCAGCACCTGGGCGACCGACTTGCCGCCATGCTCGGCATGGATCGAGGCCTGCTCCAAGAGGCAAACCTCCTTGTAGAAGGTCTTCAGGCCGGAATCGACGATCTTCTCGATCACGTTCTCCGGCTTGCCCTGCTGGCGGTACTTGTCGGCCAGCACGTCCTTCTCGCGCTTGACCACCTCGGGATCGAGGCCAGCGGGATCAAGCGCCTGCGGATTGGTCGCCGCGACATGCATCGCGAACAGGCGGCCGAGCGCTGCCAGCTCATCGGCCTTGCCCGCCGATTCGAGCGCGACGATCACGCCCATCTTCCCTGCACCTTCGGTGACGGCGCCGTGGACATAGTTCGAGACCACGCCTTGACCGACCTCGAGCAGGGCGGCGCGGCGCAGCGTCATGTTCTCACCGATGGTGGCGATCGCATCGGAAATCGCCGTCTCGACCGTGACGCTGCCGACTTTGGCCGTCTTGATCTTCTCGACATCGGCGCCGACGTCGAGCGCGACCTGGGCAATCATCTTGACCAGACCCTGGAACTGCTCGTTGCGCGCGACGAAATCAGTCTCCGAATTGACTTCGACCAGAACACCCTTGGTGCCCTTGGTGACCGCGCCGATCAGGCCGTCCGCGGCAACGCGGCCAGCCTTCTTGGCGGCCTTCGACAGGCCCTTCTTCCGCAGCCAATCCTGCGCAGCGGTCATGTCGCCGCCGGTCTCGGTGAGCGCGGCTTTGCAATCCATCATTCCTGCGCCGGTCGACTCGCGCAGGTCCTTGACCATCGCGGCGGTGATTGTAGCCATTGTTGAATTCCCTTTTGCCTGTCCGGACCGAATGCGGCGCGGCGCTTCCCCGCCACGCCGCATTCCGCGATCAGGAACTTATCGCTTGTATGTGAGGGCCGAAAAACAACTGCGGCCCTCGCCTTTGGTTACTCCGCTTCCGCGGTAAGCTTCTTGGCCTGCGCGACCCAGGCATCGGCGCGGCTCGGCAACCCGACCTCTTCGCCGATCTGGTGCGCGGTCGCGTGATCGAGTTCGGCCAACTGCCAGTAATGGAACACGCCGAGATCGTTGAGCTTCTTCTCGATCGCACCCGACACGCCCGACAGCTTCTTGAGGTCGTCGGCGGTGCCGCGCGGCCCGGGCAGGCCCTGGAACGCGGACGTCTGCGGCGCGGTCGGAATTTCCTCGGCCACCGGCTCCGGCGCAGCGCCGATGTCGATGCCGGCGTCCCCTTGCGCACGCGAAATACCGTCGATCGCGGCGCGCGCGACGAGATCGCAATAGAGCGAAATAGCGCGGCCCGCGTCGTCATTGCCCGGCACCACGTAAGTGATGCCCTTCGGGTCCGAATTGGTATCGACGATGGCGGCGACGGGAATATTGAGCCGCTGCGCTTCCTGGATCGCGATGTCTTCCTTGTTGGTGTCGATCACGAAGATCATGTCGGGCAAGCCGCCCATGTCCTTGATGCCACCCAGCGACCGGTCGAGCTTGTCGCGCTCGCGCTGCAGCGTCAGCCGCTCCTTCTTGGTGTAGGAGTTCGCCTCGCCCGAAGAGAGCACCTCATCCAGATGCCGCAGCCGCTTGATCGAGGCGGAGATCGTCTTCCAGTTGGTCAGCGTGCCGCCGAGCCAGCGTGAATTGACGAAATACTGCGCCGAGCGCTTTGCGGCATCGGCGACATTGTCCTGCGCCTGCCGCTTGGTGCCGACGAACAGGATGCGGCCGCCCTTGGCAACGGTGTCGCTGACCGCCTGCAAGGCGTGGTGCAGCATGGGCACGGTCTGCGCGAGGTCGATGATGTGAATGTTGTTGCGGGTGCCGAAAATGAACGGGGCCATTTTCGGATTCCAGCGGTGGGATTGGTGACCGAAATGCACGCCAGCCTCAAGGAGCTGGCGCATCGAGAAGTCGGGTAGCGCCATAGGTTTGATTCTCCGGTTGGTTCCTCCGGAAACGTGTGAGCAAACGGGCACTTAAGGCCCGGTTGCCACCGGACGGCCTTCGACAGCCATGTTTCCGTGTGAGATGGCGCGCTATATAGCGCGATTTCGGCCAGAAGCAAGGAAATAAGCCCGGATTGGCGGGATGGCGGGCCGAGATCCCCTCCCGTTGCGATGCCCATTTGGCGCAGGTTCCCGAGACAGCGATCCCATCAATCCTTCGCCGTTGCCTGCAAAAGCCTCGGCTCTGACGGGATCAGAGCCGAGGCCCACGCTTTGGCCCACGCTTCTCGGCACCGTACTCGTCACGCCCTCAACACTTGGGCTGGTTGGGCGGGCATTTCTTTGGCGCCGCGGCGGGTGGCCTCGGTGGTGCGACCGGCCTGGGTGGGGGCGCGGCATGGGCTATCGGGGGCGGCGACGGGGCACGGGCGACCGGCGGTGGCGGCGCGTGAACCGCAGGGGGCGGCGCATGAACCGCGGCCGGCGGCGGTGGCGCCACATGGTGCACCGGCGGTGGTGGTGGCGGGGTCACACGCGCGCTCACGGGCGGCGATGGCCTTGAGGGCGCGGGCGGCGCGGCATGCTGCGGAGCGGGCCTGGGCGGCGTTGGCGGGGTCGACAGCCTCGCCGTCGGCCTCGGAGCGGCCGGAGGCGGCGGCGGTGCCCCGCGCCTCTGCAGCGATTCCACGGCCGGCTTCGACCGCGCCACATTGGCCGACGGCGGACTGGCGGGACCTGGCTTCCCCGGCGCAGCGCCGGGCTGGGTCGGCGACGGGGCAAGCCTGGCGTTGGGATGCACCCCTGCGGGCGGGGCTCCCGTTGCCGGCGGCGCCGCAGGCGCCAGCTTTGCGCTCGGGCTCACGGCGGCGGCGGGCCCGCTTGCCGCGGGCGCTGGCGGCGCCCCCTTGCCGGGCACAGGCAGCTCATTGGCTTTCGGCAGCGTGGACTGCGGCGGCGATGCGCTCGGATGCATGTTGGCCGGGGCCGCGGCGGGCGTGCTCAGCTTGGATGCCGGAGCGAACGTCGCGCTCGGCGGCACCGGCGCCTTGCCCTGCTGAATCAGCGTCGCCTGATGCCTGACCGAAGGCGGCACCGGCGGGCTTGCCCCGACCGGCGCAGCGCTGGCCGCGGCCGCCGCGGCTTGCGGCGCACCGGGCGCCGCGGCAGCCGACGCGGGCGGCGGCTGGTTGATCACGTTGTTGATGACGGTCGTGTTGTGGATGTTGTTGAAGATGATGTTGTTCGGCGGCGGCGCGACATAGACCGGCGGCCGCACGAAGACCGGTATCGGCACGAACCTGGGTTGCGGCAGGATGAACAGCCCGACCGGCGCGATCGGCGGCGGGAGCACCACGAAATCGGGCGGCGGTGGCGGCAGGAAGAACACCGGCGGTGGTGGCGGCGGCACGAAGCCGAAATCAGGATCGCCGAAATACAGCACGGGCCGATCGACATAGACGATTTCGTCCGGCGGTGGCGGCGGCACGTCATAGTCGATCATCGCAAACGACGACGGCGGCTCCAGCGGGGCGGTCAAGATGGCGAGCCGGCGCCGCGCGTCATAGGCGTGCGGTCCATGCGGATAACGCCGCAAGTAGGACCAATAGGCCTCCGGCGTGTCGGTCCGGTAGGTACGGCGCCAGGTAATCGCCTCGCGCCGGGCCGCGATGATTGCCCTCACCCGCTTGGCCAGGGGATCGTTGGGAAAGGCCAGGACAAAGTCCTCATAGCCCTGCAGCGTGTCGCGTTCGAGCGCAGCCGTGTACGCGTCCTGCACCGACAGGTCGCGGATCGGCCGATCGCGAATCGCAGCGACCTGGTCGGCCGGTCCCTGCACCGGCGGCGCGTCGGGCGCGCGGTCGAAGAACGAAAACTGCGCCTGGATCTTCTGGGCGTCCCACGGCACCTGGGCGCCCTTGCTCGCCTCGTTGACACGCAGCCGCACGCGATCGAACACGTCGGGCAGCGACAATCCGCCGGTACGGATCATCTCGGCCAGCGATTGCGCATAGCTTCCGTAGGGCCCCTGCTCGCTGGGCGCGACCGTGCCGGGCGCGGCGTTGAAGGCGATCAGCATGTTGTTGTCGGGCTCGACCAGTGCAAGACCGCTGGCGATTTGCTGGCCGCCTTCGATGAAGGGCTGCTGCCGCGCGGCATCCAGCACAACCACGCCGGCCTTCAATGGGAGCGCGGCGAGCTGGCGCGTATAGTCGCTGATCCGCAGCCCCTCGGTCGGGATGTCGGTGTCGCGGTTGATCGTGGAATCGACCGGAATGAAATAGTTCTCGCCGGCGAGCTGCACGCCATAGCCCGCGAGATAGACCATTGCGACGGTATCCTGGCCCGAACTCTCCGCCTTCTGGATGAAATCGCGCAAGCTCTTGCGCAGCGTATCGCCGTCGAGATCGCGGGCGCCGATGACATCAAAGCCGGCTGCCTGCAAGGTCTGCGCGATCAGACCGGCATCGTTGGCGGCGGTAGCGAGCGGTGCCTTGGCGTAAGCGCTGTTCCCGACGACGAGCGCGATACGCTTTTCCTGCTGCTGGGCAGACGCGGGACTGCCCCACGCCGACAGCGCAGCAATCAACACCAAACAAAGGGACACGAGCGGGAAGGTTCTGGCCGGTTTCATGGCTTGTTCGCCCCATCGATCACGACGCCGCGCATTCAGCGCGACAGGAGCTGAATATCACTTGAATAAAAATTGCTGGCATTATGACCGAAAGGCCGGCCGAAAAGAAATGTTGCACTGCGCGAGAGCGGGCCCGGGGTTGGGGAATCAGATCCCCATGCGGCCCGCGCTCGAGACCTTCCCGGGCTGGCTTTGCGGCCCCGTCTGGCGGCTCGGGAGCGATTCGGGTTTTCACGCCTGACCCAACAAGTCGACGTGGCCAGTGTGCAGGCGATAGATGCCGCCGACCACCTTCAGCTTGTTCTGCTCAACGGCGGCGCTGAGAATGGGGGTCGCCGATTTCAGCTTGGCGACATTGTCGATCACGTTCTGCCGGATGGCATTGTCGAGCGCATCACCGCTCTGCTGCGCTGTGGTCCTCACCGCCGGCGCAATGGCGCTCACCAGCGACGGTATGTGCCCTGGCGGCGGCTTATCCTCCTTGAGCGACTTGATGGTCGAGGCGACCGCGCCGCAATTGTCATGGCCAAGCACCAGAATGAGCGGCGTGCTCAGCACGGCAACCGCATATTCCATGCTGGCGATCGTTTCGTCGGAGGCAAAATTCCCTGCCACGCGGCAGACGAACAGGTCACCGCGTCCGGTATCGAAAGCATATTCGGGAGCGATGCGTGAATCGGCGCAGCTTAAGACCGCCGCATAGGGATTCTGACCTCCGACGAGCGCCTTCCGCTCATGTTTGAAATCGTGGCGCCGTGAGACGCCGGCAACGTAGCGGGCATTTCCTTCCATCAAACGCTTCAGCGACGCATCCGGCGACAGCACATTTTCCGGTTTGGGGGGCGCTTTCGCCTCCTTTGCACCGGCGCTATCTGCGACCAGCAAGCCGAGCGCCGAGGCTGCAAGCCGGAGGACGGAGCGCCGCGACGGCACGAGAAGCTGACTTGGATATTGGATGCATTTTTCGCACATGATTTCCCCCTTATCGATTGCAGCGTTCGCGCGTCGACGACGCCCGCTGCGATGGAGGAAGGCGATGCTACGGCAGAACCCCGGCCGGGCAAATCCGGCCAGACGAACCCGGGGCTAAATAGTTAAGCCTAGTTATGGCGAATGAACTCGCTGCGTAGAGGTCGGCGGCCAACTGGCCGGCTGTTCGCTTCGCGAACGCGACTGCGCTTCGCTCTATAGCTGCTGCACGTCCACAACGCCCGCGACCGCCTTGATGGCGCCGGCGATCTGCGGCGAGACCTTGAAGCGGCCGGGCAGCTTCATCTCAACCTCTGTCTCGAGGTCGAGCATCATGACCAGGCTGACTTCGCCGTCGCCATTTCCGCGCGGCGCGCTTGCCGGCGCCGGAATCTTGGCCGCGACACTGTTGGCCGCGGCGGCTTCCGGCGCCGCAAGCCGCCGCGCGATCGATTCCAGGGGTTTGGTGTCGCGCAGGAAAATGCGAAGGCCCTTCTGGGTCTTGGCGGCGGCGTCATCCAATGGCTCGGCGTGCAGCACGCGCGCGCGCACGTCCTCGCCCTGCAATTCGGCCCCTAGCTGCAAGAGCACGGCGGCGCCGGGCTCCAGGAGATCGCGATATTGCGCAAGGCCTTCGGAGAACAGCACTGCCTCGAAATGCCCGGTCGGATCCGACAGCCCGATGATGCCCATCTTGTTGCCGGTCTTGGTGCGGCGCTCCATGCGCGACACCACGGTGGCCGCCACCTTGCCGGCGGTGGCGCCGGACTTCACGGCACGAGAAAACTCCGCCCAGGACTGCACGCGCAGCCGCTTCAACACGATGGCGTAATCGTCGAGCGGATGGCCGGAAAGGAAGAAGCCGATGGCATCGTATTCGCGCCTGAGCCGCTCGGCCGGCAGCCATGGTTCGACCTGCGGCAAGATAATGGTGGGCGCGTCGGCGGCATTGCCGAACATGTCGTTCTGGCCACTGCTCGCCGCCTCATGGCTGCGCTGACAGGCCGCAAGGATCGCTTCGGCGCCTGCAAACACGCGCGCACGGTTCGAATCCAGCACATCGAAAGCGCCGGCGGCGGCGAGGCTTTCGATGATGCGCTTGTTGATGGCGCGCGGGCTGACCCGGCCCGCGAAATCGGCGAGCGACGCGAACGGGCCGCTCTTCCTGCGCTCCTCCACGATTTGCTCGACCGCCTGCGGGCCCACGCCCTTCAAGGCCGCGAGCGCATAGTGGATCTTGCCGTCGGCGACCTCGAAGGTGGCTCCGGAATGGTTGATCGAGGGCGGCTCGACCTTGATACCGAGCCGCTGTGCCTCGGCGCGGAATTCGGAGAGCTTATCGGTGTTGTTGAGATCGAGCGTCATCGACGCAGCGATGAATTCCACCGGATAGTGCGCCTTCATATACGCGGTGTAGTACGACACCAGCGCGTAAGCCGCCGCGTGGCTCTTGTTGAAGCCGTAGTCGGCGAATTTGGCCAGCAGCTCGAAGATCGTTTCCGCCTGCCCTTTCGGCACGCCGTTCTTCACCGAGCCGGCAACGAAACGCTCGCGCTGCTTGTCCATCTCGGCGCGAATCTTCTTGCCCATGGCGCGGCGCAAGAGGTCGGCTTCTCCGAGCGAATAGCCGGCCATCCTCTGCGCGATCTGCATCACCTGCTCCTGATAGATGATGACGCCGAACGTCTCCTTCAGGATCGGCTCCAGCAGCGGGTGCAGATATTCCGGCTCTTCCTCGCCATGCTTGCGCGCGCAATAGGTCGGGATGTTCGCCATCGGGCCCGGGCGATAGAGCGCGACCAGCGCGATGATGTCCTCGAAGCGGTCGGGGCGCATGTCGATCAGCGCGCGCCGCATGCCCTGGCTTTCCACCTGGAACACACCGACCACATCGCCCCTGGCCAGCATCTGGTAACTTTCGGCATCGTCGATCGGCAATGTCGCCAGGCTGACGTCGATATTCCGCTGCTTCAACAGCTTGACCGCGACGTCGAGCACCGTGAGCGTCTTCAGGCCGAGGAAGTCGAATTTGACGAGCCCCGCGGGCTCGACCCACTTCATGTTGAACTGGGTCACCGGCATGTCGGACTTCGGATCGCGGTAGAGCGGCACGAGCTCGCTCAAGGGGCGATCGCCGATCACGATGCCGGCGGCGTGGGTGGAGGCGTGCCGCGTCAAACCTTCGAGGCGCATTGCAATATCGAAAGCGCGCGCCACCACCGGATCTTCATCGCGGAAGGCCTGCAGCTTGGGTTCGCCCTCGATCGCGGCGGCCAGCGTGACCGGCGCGGCCGGATTCTGCGGCACCAGCTTGGTGAGCTTGTCGACCTGGCCGTACGGCATCTGCAGCACGCGGCCGACGTCGCGCAACACGCCGCGCGCCTGCAAGGTGCCGAAGGTGATGATCTGGGCGACCTGATCGCGGCCGTAGCGCTGCTGCACATAGGAGATCACCTCGCCGCGCCGGTCCTGGCAGAAGTCGATGTCGAAGTCGGGCATCGACACGCGCTCAGGATTGAGGAAGCGCTCGAACAGCAGGTTGAACCGCATCGGGTCGAGATCGGTGATGGTCAAAACCCACGCGACCAGCGAGCCGGCGCCGGAGCCACGGCCCGGCCCGACCGGAATGTCGTGCGCCTTCGCCCATTTGATGAAGTCGGACACGATCAGGAAGTAGCCCGCGTATTTCATGCGGGTGATGACGTCGAGCTCGAAGGCAAGCCGCTTCCGATAGTCCTCTTCCGTCATTCCCGGCGCGAGGCCGTGAATCTTTAGCCGCCGCTCCAGACCCTCTTCCGCCTGTTTGCGCAGTTCGGCGGCCTCCGCGCTTGCGGCGTCCTCGGCACCGGAGCCCGCGCCAACCGTGAAAAGCGGCAGGATCGGCTTGCGCGTGAGTGGCCGGAACGAGCAGCGTTCGGCGATCTCTACCGTCGAGGCCAACGCTTCGGGAATGTCCGCAAACAGCACCGCCATTTCCGCGCGAGTCTTGAAGCGGTGGTCGGGCGTGAGCTGCTCGCGATCGGTCTCCGCAATCAGCCGTCCGCCCGCGATGCAGAGCAGCGCGTCATGCGCTTCATAATCGTCCGTGCTGGCGAAATAGGGCTCGTTGGTTGCTACCAGCGGCAGGCCTTTTTCATAGGCGATGTCGATCAGGCCGCCCTCGACCTTGCGCTCGCGATCCATGCCGTGCCGCTGCAGCTCGATATAGAGGCGATCGCCGAACACGCCGGCGAGACGCTCGCAACGTGAGGCCGCGAGCGCGGCGTGATCGTGTTGCAGGGCGAGCGAGATCGGCCCGTCCGGACCGCCCGTCAGCGCGATCAGGCCCTCGGCTTCGCCTTGCAGCCAATCGAACTTGATATGAGGCGCCTGATGGACGGGCGTTTCCAGAAAGGCGCGCGAATTGAGCCGCATCAGGCTGCGGTAGCCGCGCTCGCGCGCGGCGAGCAGCACGATGCGCGACGGCGTTGCCAGATTCGCATTGCGCGAATTGGGATCCATATCGCCGAAATCCACCGCCAGCTCGCAGCCGACGATCGGCTGGATGCCGTAGCCGGCCATCTTGTCGGAGAATTCCAACGCCCCGAACATATTGTCGGTGTCGGTCAGCGCCAGCGCCGGCTGGCGGTCGGCTTTGGCGAGCTCGCCGAGCTTGGCGATCTTGATGGAGCCCTTCAGCAGCGAATAGGCGGAATGGACGTGGAGATGGACGAATCCGGCGCTGGACATGGTTGGGTTGGGATCAAAGCTTGCGTGGGTCAGAGCGATGAGCGGCTTTGTTCGAGGCACCCTCGCCCACCGACTCGCTTCCAACATGGTGATGGCCCCTGCGGAAAGAGTCCACGCACCAACGCAGGTTTGGCACCGCCGTCCGGCTTTTCCCCAGCGCCAGCTTCCTGTCAGAATCAGAATTGGGAAACATCAGAACTGGGTAATGAGCTGCGCCCACACCGCGATCATGCCGACGAACAGCGTGATCGATGCCAGCGCCGCCGCCTCTTCCACGAAGATCTTCAACATTGCACTGCCTCCACGGACGAAGAACATAGAGAGAACATTGTTCCTTTTTTGTTCTTGCGTCAAGGTGAGCCCGACCGTGGCGTCTTGAAACCCCTCGGGTTGGTTAATTGGAGCCGCCAACAATCGCGGCAGACCGCGGCTAGTCTGGAAGCGGCGGCTCGTCCGGCCCTGATGAGGCGAGCAGGAGGTGAAACAGCGCGCGATCGCCGCGGTACTTGGCTCCGTCCCGGCTATTTTCCCAGCCGGACATAATGATCTTGCCAGCGCTGTTGCAAACGCGCCACTCCCATCGCGATCTGCCGCGCTTTTCGACGACCACCTCGAACATGAACGGAAAAATACGACCGAGTCGCCGGGTGGCTTTGCGCGACATCAATTCAACGCCCCCCGGAAACTAGGGTCTCTCCGCTATCAGGCCGGATCCAGGATCTCGGCCTCCGAGCCGACGTTCGCACTTTGGCCCACAAGCAAAAACCCCGGCCGTGAGGCCGGGGCTTTCGATCCGCCGCTTAACGCGTCAAAGATCAGTTGTTTAGGCGATCAGTACTTGGAGATGATCGGGCCGCCGAACTTGTAGTTGATGCGCGCGGTCACGAGATCGACATCCTGACGGATGCGATCGGAAGCCACGGCACCAGCCGGCGTGGTGAAGGTCACCGTACCGTCCTGCATGAACAGGTGATCGTATTCGACGCCAACCGACCAGCCCGGCGCGAAGCCGACTTCGACGCCGCCACCAACGGCACCACCCCAACGGGTCTCGTCGGTCCTCGCCAGCTCCACGCCGGTCAGAGCCGAGTTGACGCTGAAGCGGCTGCTGGTCACCGCAGCACCGCCCTTAGCGTAGAGCAGCACGTTGTTGAAGGCGTAGCCGATCTGACCGGTGATCAGACCGAACGCGTCGATCTTGGTCCGGTTGCTGTCAGCCGGGAAAGCGAGGCTCACGTTGGAGCCGCTAAAGTCGGCCCAGTTGCCCTGCCCTTCAACACCGAACACAAACTGGCCCATCTGCCAGCGATAGCCGATCTGACCACCGACGGTGCCGCCGGTCGCATCATGGGAACCTTCGGGCAGCACGCCGAGGAAGTCCCAGGAATTGTGGCTCGAGCCCCAACCGCCGTTGATGCCGATATAGAAGCCGGTCCAGTCATAGATCGCGGCCACCGGCGCTGGCGGCGCCTTGGTGTAAGGACGCGCAGCCAAGTCTGCGCCAAATGCGGGCGCCGCCGCGCTGAGGGCGACGATGCTCGCAGTCACAAGCAGCAATTTCTTCGTCATTTCGTTTTCGATTCCTTTTGATGGCCCCCGGGCCGCACGCGTCATAACAGTGCCAGCGGGAATTGCTGTAACTGGAGCGCAACACTCGCGTCGAAAGCGCCGCCTGGCTTAATGCAAATTAACACTGCTGGTGTAAGCACTTCTGGAACTTTTGATTTGCAGTGCTTTCAGGCTCGATTACAAGCAGGTGAACGCTTACGCATTGTGGCGAAAACGTGCCGAGCGTGTGGAGAATTTGTGGGAGATGCACATGCGCCTCATGCGCAATATTGCTTTCGTTGTCTTCGCGCTTGGCGCTGCAACAACGCTCGGGAATCAGCCGGCGAATGCTGTCGGCGTGCGCCATCCGTTCTGCATTCAGGGCGATGAGTATCCGGGCCTCAGCAAATGCACTTTCGACAGCTACGCGCAGTGCATGGCTTCCGCATCGGGGCGATTTCTGACCTGCATCGCGAATCCCTTCTTCGCCGGCCCGAGCGACGACCCCTATGCCTATGCCAACCGCAAACGCCCGTTCCCGTCGCGCTATATTCCCTATCCGCCGAATCCGTATTGGGAGCACTGAAAACCAGCGCGAGCGGATGAGAGTGCGCGCGCGAACGTGAGTTGACTGGCGCGCGACAGAGCGATCCGGTGCCTTAAGACCGCGGCATCATGCGGCGATGCGGCTGGCGATCTTTCGCATGGGAGGTTTTGAGATGCGCATTCCGGCTTTGGCAGTTTTGGCGCTCGGAACCGTCCTTGCATCCGCGAGCGTTCACGCGCAGACCTACGATCCGTCCTATCCGGTCTGTCTGCACGTCTATGGCCCGCTCAACTACTACGAGTGCCGCTACACCTCGCTCGCGCAATGCAATGCATCCGCATCGGGCCGCTCTGCGCAGTGTCTCGTCAATCCGTTTTTCGCAACCGCGGGAATCGGCGAACCGCCGGTTCACTATCGGCGGCATCATCACCGCGCCTACTGAGCCGGGCCGCTTCGACTGGGGTGTGCGGCGCAATTCCAGCGCCGACCGGTCTCAATCCAGCTCGACGATCTGGCCCTCGACGATCGACACGCGACGATCCATCCGGCCGGCCAGCTCCATGTTGTGGGTCGCGATCAGCATCGCCACGTGCGTGGCCTTCACGAGCTGCATCAGCGCCTGGAAGACGTGATCGGAGGTGTGGGGATCGAGATTACCGGTCGGCTCGTCCGCGAGCAGCACGCGCGGCGCGTTGGCGACCGCGCGCGCGATTGCAACGCGCTGCTGCTCGCCGCCCGAGAGCTCCGCCGGCCGATGCTTCAGGCGCTCCCCAAGACCGAGATAGGTGAGGATTTCGGTCGCGCGCTTGACCGTCTCGGACTTTTTCAGGCCGCGGATCATCTGCGGCAGCATGACATTCTCAAGCGCGGAGAATTCCGGCAGCAGCCGGTGCGACTGATAGACGAAACCGATTTCGGTGCGGCGAATCTGGGTGCGTTCGACGTCGGATAATTGCGACGTCGGAGCTCCCCCGACATAGACCTCCCCCTCATCGGGAGTCTCCAACAGGCCCGCGATGTGCAGCAGGGTGGACTTGCCCGAGCCCGAGGGCGCGACCAGCGCCACCGACTGCCCTGCCCAGAGCGCGAGCTTGGCGCCGCTGAGAATCGTCAGCGGTTCATCGCCCTGCATGTACTGGCGCTTGATCTCGTGGAGATAGATGACCGGCACATCTTCCGTCCCCTGCTCCATCAGGTCCCTCATTCGTAACGCAGCGCATCGACCGGATCGAGCCGGGCGGCGCGCCAGGACGGATAGAGCGTGGCAAGGAAAGAGAGCGTCAGCGCCATGATCACGACGGCGGTGGTCTCGCCGAAATCGACTTCGGCCGGCAGCTTTGAAAGGAAATAAAGCTCGGGCGAAAACAATTCGGTGTTAGTGACCCACGACAGGAATTGGCGGATCGATTCGATGTTGAGGCAGATGATGAGCCCGACACAGAACCCGACCAGCGTTCCGACCACGCCGATGGCGGCCCCCGTGATCAGGAATATCCGCATGATCGCTCCCTGCGACGCCCCCATGGTGCGCAGGATGGCGATGTCGCTGCCCTTGTCCTTCACCAGCATGATCAGCCCCGACACGATGTTGAGCGCCGCGACCAGCACGATCATGGTCAGGATCAGGAACATCACGTTGCGCTCCACCTGAAGCGCGTTGAAGAAGGTCGAATTGCGTTGTCGCCAGTCGACCAGGAAGATCGGGCGTCCGGCCGCCTCGGTCACACTCTTTCGGAAAGCGTCGATGCGATCAGGATTGTTGGTGAAGACCTCGATCGCGGTGACGTCGTTGTTGCGGTTGAAATAGGCCTGCGCCTCCGTGAGCGGCATGAACACCATGCCGGCGTCATATTCCGACATGCCGATCTCGAACACCGCCGCGACTCGATAGGGCTTGATGCGCGGCGTGGTGCCCATCGGGGTCACCGCGCCCTTCGGGGATACCAGCGTGACGCTGTCGCCGGCATGCACCGACAATTGGTCGGCGAGCCTGCGGCCGATCGCGATTCCCTGCCCCTCGTCAAAGCCCTCGAGCGAACCTTGCTTGATGTTCTTGGCGATCGAGGTGAGATTGTTCAGGTCGTCCGCCCGCATGCCGCGAATGAGCACGCCGGCCGCGTTGAAGGGCGAGGATGCCAGCCCCTGGCCGTCCACCACTGGTGCCGCGAGCCGTATTCCCTCAACCTGGCTGATGCGTTCGGCAACATCCTTCCAGTCAGTGAGTGGAGACTCCAATGGCTGCACCAGAAGATGGCCGTTGAGGCCGAGGATCTTGTCCAGCAGTTCCTTACGAAAGCCGTTCATCACCGCCATCACGATGATCAGCGTGGCGACGCCCAGCATGATGCCGAGAAAGGAGAAGCCGGCGATGACCGAGATGAATCCTTCCCTGCGGCGCGCACGCAAATAGCGCGCCGACAGCATCCATTCGAACGGCGCGAAAGGTGCGGTTCGGGTCGATTCGTTCATGGTCTCATCCATCCCTCGATAATCCCATGATTCGGGGCAAATGTGGCCGGATTGGCCGCTGCGGGAGGCGTGCTCGGTGGATAATGTCAGCCGGCGATCCGCGCCACCACGTCGGCGGCAGACATGCTCTCGCGCGCACCGTCCGCACGTCGCTTGATCTCGATCTTGCCTTCGGCAAGCCCCTTCGGTCCGACCATGATCTGCCACGGAATTCCGATCAGGTCGGCGGCGGCGAATTTCGCGCCCGCGCGCTGATCCGTGTCGTCATACAGGACATCGACGCCCTTCGCCATCAACTCGCGATAGAGTTTTTCGCAGGCCGTGTCGGTGTCGTCGCTGCCCTGCTTCAAGTTCAAAATGGTCGCCGTGAACGGGGCCACCGGCTCCGGCCACTTGATCCCGGCATCGTCGTGGCAGGCCTCGATGATGGCGCCGAGCAAGCGCGAGACGCCGACGCCATAGGAGCCGCCATGAATCGGCACCTCGCCCCCATCGGGACCGGCGACATAGGCCTTCATCGGTTCGGAATATTTGGTGCCGAAATAGAAGATCTGGCCGACCTCGATGCCGCGCGTGTTCACCCTGCGCTCGACTGGGACTTCGCGCTCGAAGCGCGCGGCCTCGTGCACGTCTTCGGTGGCCGCATAGAGCGAGGTCCACTGCTTGATGATCGGCGTCAGGTCGCCGTCATAATTGACGTCCTCACCCGGTACCGGCAACTCCAGCACATTGCGGTCGCAATAGACGGCGGACTCGCCGGTCTCGGCCAGCACGATGAATTCATGGCTGAGATCGCCGCCGATCGGCCCCGTTTCCGCGCGCATCGGGATGGCCTTCAACCCCATCCGCGCGAAGGTGCGCAAATACGCGACGAACATCTTGTTGTAGGAACGCCGCGCGCCGGCCTCATCGAGATCGAAGGAGTACGCGTCCTTCATCAGAAACTCGCGACCGCGCATCACGCCAAAGCGCGGACGCTGCTCGTCGCGGAATTTCCACTGGATGTGATAGAGGTTGAGCGGCAAATTCCGGTAAGACTTCACGTAAGCGCGGAAGATCTCGGTGATCATTTCCTCGTTGGTCGGCCCATACAGGAGCTCGCGCTTGTGGCGGTCGCTGATACGAAGCATCTCCGGGCCGTAGGCCTCATAGCGGCCGCTCTCGCGCCAGAGATCGGCGAGCTGCAGCGTCGGCATCAGCAATTCCAGCGCACCGGCGCGGTCCTGTTCCTCGCGCACGATCTGCTCGATCTTCTTCAGGACACGAAAGCCAAGCGGCAGCCAGGCATAGATGCCCGCCGCTTCCTGCCGCAGCATGCCTGCGCGCAGCATCAGCCGATGCGAAACGATCTCCGCCTCTTTCGGATTCTCTTTCAGGATGGGCAGGAAAAACCGCGTCAATCGCATGGGCCGCGCCTTGGGAATCGATATCAGGAGTTTGCGGGCTGCAGTGAAACCGGATCAGCCGCCAAAACACAAGGGAGGACTTCAAAGAAACCCGCTAAGCCATCGGATTTCCAGCCATTTCCCTCGCATAGATTAGAACCATGATTAAGACACAAACACGTCAGGCGTGACGCATCGCCTGAAAAAATCGGCCTATCCCATTGTGGAAACGGCCCGAAATCCTCCTTTAGCGTAGTTTTCTAAAGCACCAATTCGGCCGCGGATCGGCTCGGCCGCCAGGCGCCGCCAGAGGCGACGGCGGGCGGCCAAGGCGACGCACCGGCCAGGCCAGGTTCACATCTTCATGCCGGAGTGATCGGGCATCTTCTTCATCTCCATCTTGCCGCCCATGCCCGAGCCTCCGGCCGAGGCACCAACCGGCCCTTGTGCGCCAACGCCCTCGACCTCCAGCGAGACCGTCACCTTGCCGGCCTTCTCGAACTCGAGCGTGACCGGGACCTTGTCGCCCTGCTTCAGCGGCGCCTTCAGATCCATCATCATCAGATGATAGCCGCCGGGCGCGAGCTTGACCGTCTTGCCGGGATCGATGGCGAGCCCCTTCTCGACCGGGCGCATCTTCATGACGCCGTTCTCCATGGACATTTCATGGACCTGTACGCTACTGGCGACATCGGATGATCCGCCGACCAACCGGTCAGGCGCGCTGCCCTTGTTCTCGATCGTCAGATAGCCGCCGCCGATCTTCGCGCCGTTCGGCGTGGCACGGCTCCAGGCCTGACTGATGACGAGGTCGCCGGCCTTGACGTCGTCGGCACGCACGGGCGCAGCAACGACGGACGCGACCAAGGCGGCGCAGGCGATCGACGCCAACCTCAGTTTTCGGATTGACATTTGCTCTACTCCTTCTTGTTGAAGCGATTTCAGTGGACGAGGTGAATGGCGGGATGCAGCGTGCCGAGCACTCCGACCATGACAAAGATCGCAAACGCGAGCACGAGCTCGATGAGAGTGTTGCGTCTTAGTGCCGAAAGCGCGCGCCGATCCCCGCCGCTCTTGGCGGTCAGCGCGAGCCGAGGTGTAAGCCAGAGCCGGTTCACCGCGGCGAAGCCGACCATGATTGCGAACACCGCGATCTTGAGCATCAGGAGCTGCCCGTAATCGGTGAGAACCAGCGCGCGGAACGAACCGACGAGAATCCATGCGCTCACGAGTCCCGATCCGATCAGGACGGCCACGCCGGCGACGCCGATGGTAGAAAACCGCCTGACAGCATCCGATTGCAGCAATCCGCATTCGAAGCCTGAACGCCGCGCAACGGCGAATAGAACCGGAAGTCCGATCAGCCCGCCAATCCAGGCGGACACGGCGCCGAGATGGAGAACGTCGGCGGCAAGATGCAGATCACCCAATTCTCCAAGCGTCGATCCGGCATGCCCCGTCCAAGCGAGCGCGCCGACCAGTCCCAACGCCGCGAAGAGCGCGAGCCGGCGCGAGAGCACGAAGCGGTCGAGCAGCAGACACGCCGCCAGCAGGACGGCCAGCGCGGCGCGGATTTCCGCAACCAAGCCAAATTGCGTCTCATCGAGGACGGTCCACACAGCGCCGGATCTCATCGCCTCATTGAGGCCAAGACCCGCGATCGACATGGTCTGCAGCGCAAGCCAGATCAGGCCGCTCGCGGCGGAAATCGCAAGTGCGGCCCAGGCAAGGACCGTCAGGCGCGACCGGACGATCGCGCTGCCTTTCGGCGCGGCCCGCAGGGCCGGTTCGGCCACCAAGCTACGAAAGATGAGGAGGCCGGCGGTCGCGGCCGACGCCGCGAAATGAATCGCGCGCGTCAGCACCAACGGACCATCGATCTCCGCGAGCAACCAGCTCATGGGCTTGCCGCCGACCTACTGCCCGACCTGGAAGGTGAAACTGCCGTCGGTGGTGTGGGTATCCACCGAGAGCACATGCCAGTTCACGCGATAGGTGCCGTTGCCGCCCCCGCGCAGCGTGACCGACATCTGGTTGCCGCTGACGCGGGTCTTGCCGCCATCGACGCGTTCGCCGGCCGCGTTGGTCACCGTGATGTGGCTGAAGGCTGGCTCCAGCTTCTGCGTGAACCACAAGGTCACCTCGCGCGGTGGATTTGCGACCTTGTTGCCGACGCGCGGCTCGGCGTGATCGAGGAGCGCATGGGCCTGCGCGACGCCGGTCGTAAGCATGAGCGCAAGCGGGATTCCAATCAGAGATGAGTGTCGCATGATCATTACCTTGTAAAGGGGCTGGCGGGTTGCGCGGCGCCGCCGAACAGCGGCTTGCCGATGCCGTGTGGATCGATGTCATCGAGGTAATAGTGGAGCTGCGCGATCACGCCGACATTGCTGCCGCTTCGGCGGTTGATCGGGATCAGCGCCTCGACGCCGATCTGGAAATAGTTGCCAACCCAGATCACGCCGGGGTTGATGGTGCCGGTGGTCAACGTTCCCGAGGTCAGGGTGTTCGATACCGGCGTCTGCAGGTTGGCCTCGACCAGCGGGATCAGATGATTGATGAAATCCGGCAGGCCCAGATCCATCACCGCGGATTTCAGATAGGGCATGCTGTATTGGATCGTGCCGCCCCAGTTTAGCACGCGCGGATGGAATTCGGTCTCGGCCGTCAGCGCGCCGCTGTCGGGATCGAGCGCGAAGGTGGTCGTTGAACTCCGCTCGGGTATCGCATAGCCGACCTGACCGGTGATCGCGACCGGCCTGAGCCAGGACAAGGTATCCGGCAGGTCGCCCAAGCCTTTGCCGAAATAGATCGTCGGCGTGTAGGTGTTGAAGGGATCGGCGCCGACGCTCGAAGCCCCGGTGCCGCCCCACTCCACGCTCAAGCCCGCCGACAACACGAACTCATGTTCGGGACTTCTGAACACCCGGTATTTGAACGTCGTCTCCAGGTTCTGGAAACCGCTGGCCCCCGCGATCGTCGGATCGACCGAGCGGAGAAAGGTGTAGGTCGAGCCAAGCGAGATCGCAAAATCCTCGGTGATGCGCTTGGCGAATTCAGCCGAGATGTCGCGCTGCCGCGCCGGCGGATCGTCGCCCGTCTTGAAGCTGTCGACGGTCGGAAGCGCCAGCTCGTCATTGACGCCGGGATCATCGATGCTGAGCGTTGCCGGGAAGAAGCGATTGCCGACAATTTCGTGGGCTACGCCTGGATGTAACGGAATAAGGGCGGCACCGAGTCCGGCGAGACTCGTACGCATGGGACGGAAGGACATTGGGAATCTCCGCAACTGCCTGAGAACGATGCTTCGGCGGCCGAATGACCGCGACATCACATCGGCAGTGGCGGGGCGCGGGCCTGCGTATTGGAGCCGACACGGGACAGTGGCGGCCGCGGTGCCGTTGCGCTCCAGACCACGCGCGTGGTCTGGCGGTAAGGAATCGTGAAGGCCGCTTGCTGCGGCGCGTCGCCGGAAGCGCTGGCCTGCGCCGCGCAACAAAGGATGCAGGCCTCGTCATGCGCGCGAGGGGCGCCCTGATCGCTCCCACCTGAGGTCCCGCCCGGAGCGCCGTGACAGATCTCAGCTATCTGCAGCGGATCGGACGTCACGGCTGCGGTGGCCCAGCAGGCGAGGATCGGCGCCAAGATCTGCACCACCAGTGCGATCAGGAGAACCGGCAGGAACTTTCTTTGCAACCGCTGCATCCGCAAATCCGGTTAGGCGCGCAAGTAGCTAATCACTACGGAAGTCCCGAGTCGAGATCGCCCGCTGACCGCCTCCTCCTTCGGGTGACACAAACCTCATGAGATGTCCTTCAGAAGGTGTATTTGGCGGCGAGCACATAGGTCCGTCCGGGAAAGGGATGGAACAGGAAATACTGCTCGTCGAACAGGTTATCGATGCCGAAATCGAACGAGAAATTCCTGGTCGCAGCGTAGTGGATCTTCATATCCACGACGAAGTAATTGTCGAAGGCACCGTAGACGTGGGGGATGATGTCGGTGTTGTCGAGCGTCGAATACTGTTTCCCGCTGTAGCGCGCAGCCACCGTATAGGCCCAGCTATCGTTGGGCCGATAGGTAACCCCGAACCGGGCTCGCCAGTCCGGGACATAGGGCACCCGCTTGCCGACGACCGTGTCGGGAAGACCCGTCAGCGGATTGGTGCCCGCCCAGGTCGGATCCGACAGGATACGGGAATCGACATAGGTCACGCTGCCGAACACCTGCAGGCCCGCGACCAGCACGTTGTTCTTGTCCGCCGACAGTTCGACGCCTTGCATGCGGATGGCTCCGACATTGCTGACGGAGGTTTGCAAGGATTGCGCGCCGGTGCTGGCATTCGTGACGGTGTTGGTCTGCGAGATCAGCGCGTTGTTGGTGCGCTCCCCGAACAGCGTCAGGCGCACGCGGCCGTCGTCCCAGTGGCGTTCGATATTCAGTTCGCCGCTGAAATCCTGCTCCGGCAGCAAAAGCGGATTGGGCAGAAAGACGTTTCCGCCCGAGCTGACGTTCTGGTAGAGCTCCGCCACGGTCGGATAGCGATAGGCTTCACCGAAGTTCGCGGTGATATTCCATTCCTTGTCGGGATCGTAGGACAGCGAGGCCTTTGGCGAAAAATTCGTCGAATTGAGCTGCGGCTGGTTGGTCGCAAATGTTCTGGTGATCGCCCCGGCCGCCGTCGTGATCGTATTGACGTTGAGACCGTCATGCGCCTCCCAGCTTTCCAGCCGCCCGCCCAGCGTCAGCTTCAGATTGGGCACGATCTTCCAGGCATCCTGAATCCAGAGCGCGCCGGTACGCGTCTCGCCCTCGCCGTCCGAATAGAGCGCCCCGGTGCCCGTTGACGATGTAGTGGTCCAGACCGTCGACGCATAGACCGGATTCTCGAGCCTGTAGCGGTCGCCGTGAATGCCGAAGCTGATCTCATGCGGCCCATCATAGCCGTGAGGGCGCCAGACGGCTTTGGCATCCGCGTTCTGCCAGTTGGTGCCGTCATTGCGCGTGATCTTGCCGTTCAGCGAATAGCCGACGCCCGTCGCGGCCACCGTGAACGGATTGAGTATCGTATCCTGAAGGTAGTTGTAGGTCGAAGCCGACAGATCGAAGTCGAATACCCCTTTGGTGTCACTCTTCAGCGACACCGCATTGCTCAGATGCGTTTCTTCCCAGGTGTACTTGTTGCTCGCAAAGGCGGACAGCCCCGCGAAGGTCGGCAACCCCGTCGCTGTCGATGTCAAATAGCTCTGAGGATTTGAGGTCTGAACGTTGTTCCAGACCCCAAGGGAATACGTTCCCTGGACCGTCGACGTAAAATCATAGGCAAGCCGGACGTTACCCGAGGCCTGCTGCGAGTGCGCAAGCGTCCCTGCCCCCACGACATTGGCGGCCAGCCCCTGCTTGTTGAGCGCCGGAAAGGCGCCGGTCGTCCCGGCCGGAATCGCGCCGTTGGTCACATAAGTGAGCGGCTGCTGGTAAGTATCGAGATAATTGGCGGTGACCAGCCAGGACAAAGCGCCGTTGCGATTGCCTGCGGCCGCGCTGGTCTGGCTGGTGACATAGGCGTCCTTGGTGCCGTATTGCTTCCACGGCATGACCGACACCGTTTCCTTGGCGGTTGCGAACGGCTTGTCCGGCATTTTCGACGTGATCAGGAGCACGCCGCCAATGGAGTTTCCCGGATAGGCCGCCGCGAACGGTCCGTTCAGGAAATCGATCCGCTGGATCGCCTCCGGCGAGATCAGGTTCCAGTGGGGCGAGCCGTTTTGGTTGTTGTTATTGATGAGAGCCGAGATCAGCAGATCGTCGTAGTAGATGAGCGTCCGTGCACTGGAATTGACACCCCAGGTGCGGGTGGCCAGCACCGCCTGATTGTCGCCGTCGTTGCGCTTGCGGACGAACAGGCTCGGCATGTATTTGACGGCGTCCTCGGGATCTTTGAGGTTGATGGTCTCCTCAATCTGCCTGGCCGTGATGCTGTAGGACTGCTGCGGCAGTTGGTAGCGTTCCTTGACGGGCGGCGTCGCGTAGGACGCGTTGACGCCGCCGCCGTCGATAGTCGACGAGACCACCGGAGCCTGCTGCGGCAAGCTCGCAGGCTTCTGCGCGCGCGGTCCGACGGGCGCTGGCGGCTTGCTCCTGCGCTCCGCCGCGCGAGGCGCATGGACGACGAGGGTCGGCAGCACGTTTTGGCTGGATTGAGCGTTTGCGGCGGACGCCAGGGATAGCGCCAACTCCATCGCGACCACGCTCATGCCGCCGAGGGCATGAACACGAGACATCTTGAATTAAAATCCTTCCTGACCGACACGCCGGCGAAAATCGTCGGCCGCGAACACGGCTCATCCGGCGCGGCACGAGGCCACGCGGGGTCGTTCAACTGCGATCAGGAAAGTGTCGGGGGCGCTCGCGCCTGCGCGTTCGAGCCCGTGCGGAGCGCTGAAAACCCCGCCGCCTCACGCCAGACGATGACTGTCGCCTGACGATAGGGAGTCCACACCGCAAACATCCGCGGCGCATCGGCGGACCCGCTCGCCTGCAGCGCGCAGCAGATGGCGCAGGCACCATCATGGGCAGGATGTCCGCCCTGATCGCCCTGCCCGGATTCATCGCCGGGAATGCCGTGACAGATTTCCGCCAAGGGCAGCGGGTCGGACGCAGCGAGAGCGGCAGCCCAACAAGCGGCAATCGGTGCGAGGATTTGCACCGCCAGTGCGACCAGAACGACCGGAAGGAATTTTTGCAGACGCCGCCGCATCAGGGAAATCCGATTGACGCACTACCTAATCACCACGGAAGTTCCAAGTCGAGATCAGGTTGATCCCGGAGGTCGGGCCACCAATTGCGAACACAGAATTATTCGGACCGCGGCCGGTTATGGCAGCAATGCGCTGAAGTGACATGCCTTTTACAGGCGCAGCCAATGCACTACTATATTACCTGCCACTAAACGGGTGCACAGGGATGCGATCCCGGGTGAGCAATTTCCAATCGTTTCGAAAACTGCTCGAACTTTGAACATTCGTTGCCGAAAATGATGACAAGGCAATAAAGATAGTCTAGGAATCCATCTACAGGCTACGCCGCAAGCCAAGCCTGGTGGTCCAAGTCTCGGGAGGAGCCCTGACGCGCAGAAGCAGCGTCGTCCCGCCAGCAAGATCAAATCTAAATTTTGCGGGTACAAAGGGTCGACACAATTTTTCGAGCAGGGCCCGCTGCCCTGCTCTTTTTTTGGTGCAGCGCTGCTGCGTGCCTTCTGTAGAGAATGAGTCGCTCCATGCGACATCACTGCGAGCACCGCAGCGATCTGTCGCTTGCGCCGACACGCTAAGAAGCCAAGCATCGCGCAAGATGACCGCTTAAGCGCGCGGGTGCTGCATCACGGGTCGACGACAAGCCATCAGCGGGCGTGCCTTTACGATTGCAGGGACGCCGCAGCTTCAGAACGAGCCGGCGCAGCACCACGCCTATCACCGCTCCTGCATTGCTCTATCAAATGCGGTGCACAACGCCTCGTCGAGGAAGCATCCGAACTGCCCATAGCGGGAACAGATCGATTGTGAGACACTGTCCCTCCAATCGCGGCGCGAGCAAGATGCAGCGGTCATAAAAAGGCACGATGGGAGCGAGCAATGTCCGGGACGGATCAATCTAAAGCGAGCAGGCGAGATCTTATTCAGGCGGCAGGCGCCGGGGCGGCTGCGGCAATGCTGGGCGCGATGGGCGTCAACCCGGCCATGGCCGCCGAAGTCACCCGCTCGGAGAAGCCACTCAAGGCCGCGTTCTCCAATGCCGGCCTGCAAGCCACCTGGTGTGCGCAGGGCAAGCAGGCGGCGGAATGGTGGGGCAAGCTGTTCAATGTAGAGGTCACCTGGTTCGACGGCCAGCTCGACGCGGTCAAGCAGCGCGCTGCCATCGACAATATGGCCTCGCAGAAATGGGATTTTGTTGCGATCCAGGCCTTCGGCATCGGCACGCTGACCCAGCCCGTGCAGAAGATGATCGATGCCGGCATTCCCGTGATCGATATGGATACGCTGATCGCGCCGCTGGACCAGATCAACGTCCATGCCTTTCTCGCACCCGACAACGAGTTCATGGGCGCGTCGGTGACGCAGGCGCTGGTCAACGCCATCGGCGGCAAGGGCAAAATGATCATGACCCAGGGCGCGCTGGGCCATACCGGCGCGCAGGGCCGCGCCAAGGGCTTCAACTCGGTCATCAAGCAGTATCCGAACATCGAGGTGCTCGACACCCAGCCCGCGGATTGGGACGTCTCGAAGACGGCGCGTCTTTGGGAGACCTATCTGACAAAATACCCGCAGATCGACGCGGCCTTCTTCCACAATGACGACATGGCGCTCGCCGCCTACAACATCATGAAGGCGCATAGCCGCACCAACATCCTGATCGGCGGCGTCGACGCCATGCCGCCGGCAATCCAGGCGGTGAGCGACGGCCGGATGTATGCGACCGTGCGCAACCCCTCCTGCCGTATCCATGGTGGTGCCATCGTCGCGGGCGTCGCCGCTGTTGTCGCGGGCGAGAAAACCGGTCAGGGCGGTATCCCCAAGAACGTCGTGACCGACGGCCCGGTCGTCACCAAGGCCAACGCGCCCGGCATGCAGTGGATGGAGGATCACTTCCTGATCTGAGCTTGCCGATGTCGGAGGCCCGCTCACCCATCCTCGAACTCACGCAGATCACGAAAGCCTTCGGTGGCGTCGAGGCTCTGCGTGGGGTCGACTTCGCGCTTTATCCCGGCGAGGTCCACGGTCTCGTCGGCGAGAACGGCGCCGGCAAGAGCACGCTGATGAAGATCATCGCCGGCGTGCACCCGGAATTTTCTGGCCGTTTCATGCTGGACGGCCGCGAGACCCGCTTTCGCTCGACCCGCGACTCGCGGGCGGCCGGCATTGCAATGGTGCATCAAGAACTCAGCGTCGCGCCCGATCTGTCGGTCGCCGAAAATGTGTTCTTCGGCGTGCAGCCGACCAACCGCCTTGGGCTCGTGCAGTGGCGGCGCATGGCACGCGAAGCCGGCGAGCAGCTTGCCCGCTTCGGGATCCATGTGGACCCGATGTGCCGGCTCGGCGATCTTCCGATCGGGCTGCAGCAACTGATCGAGATTGCCCGCGTGCTGTTCTCGGGCGCGCGCATCATCATCCTGGACGAGCCGACCTCGGCACTGTCTCCGCCTGAAGTCGAGCGCCTGTTCGCGACCTTGCGGCGGCTGCGCGACGCAGGCACCGCGATCGTGTTCATTTCGCATTTCATCGAGGACATCCTGAACATCTCCGACACGGTGACGGTGTTTCGCAACGGCCGGAAGGTGGCGGAGACCGCTGCGGCTGCCACCACCAAAGCCGAGCTGATCGAAGCCATGATCGGTAAGGGCCGCGAGGCTCTGGAGGAGACCTATACCCATGATGTCGCCTTGCCCCCACCAAGCCGGCAGCCGGTGGTACTGACCGCAAACGGGCTTTCGCTCAGCCGCAGCCTGCGGGAAGTCTCTTTCCAGGCGCGGGCCGGCGAGGTGCTGGGCATCTATGGCTTCATGGGATGCGGCCAGATCGAGCTTGCACGCATCCTGTTCGGCAAGCTAAGGCCCGACCGCGGGACGCTTGAGGTCGCGGGCAAGGCGAAGGCGTTTGCCTCTACGGCCGATGCGCGACGCGCCGGCATCGCCTTCGTACCCGAGAGCCGCCGCGCCATGCTCTTCCACCAGGAACCGGTCTACAAGAACGTCTCGATCAGCATTCTCGATCGCATCTCATCCGTATGGCTCAAGCCCGCGCGTGAGCGTGCGATCGCGATGCGCCAGGTGGAACAATTGCAGATCAGGCCCACGGCGGTCGAACTCGATCTCGGCATGCTCTCCGGCGGCAATCAGCAGAAAGTCGCGCTGGCCAAATGGCTCACCTTCCCGCCGCGCCTGCTCGTGCTCTGCGAGCCGACACGCGGCATGGACGTCGGCGCCAAGAACGACGTCATCCACATTGTCAGGAGCTTGCGCGAACAGGGGCTCGCCATCATCGTGCTCTCGACCGAGCCCGAGACCGTGCTCTCGCTCGCCGATCGCATCCTCGTGTTGAAGCGCGGCGCCGTGGTGCGCGAGTTTGCCAACGAGGCGATCAGCAAGGATCGCCTGTTGGAAGCGGCCTGAAGGAGGGGCTTTATGGCGAGTAGTGATAGCGCAGCGGTCCACGCCGACCACCGGAAAGCTTCCGGCAAGATTGCCGCCTTGCTGCGCTCGCAGATGCGCAACATCGCGCCGTTCCTGACGCTGATCTTGTTGTCCGCATTCTTTGCGGTTGCCAGCCCCTCTTTTGCGACCATCGATAATGTCGGCAACATCCTGACCCAGGTCTCGGTCACCGGCATCATCGCGGTTGGACTGACCTTCGTCATCCTCTGCGCCGAGATCGACCTCTCGATCGCCAGCATCGCCAACGTCACCGGCATTGCGGTCGCCTATTTCACGGCGCAGGAATCCTACGTCAACATCGCCAACATCCCCCTGCCCGGCTGGGCGGCGATCCTGCTCGCCCTTGCGCTCTGTGCCGGACTCGGCCTCATCAACGCGCTCGGGCTGACGCTGATCGGTATCCCCTCCTTCATCATGACGCTGGCCATGATGCAGATCGCAGCCGGCATCTCGGCGCTCCTGGTGCGCGGACAGATTGCCTACAAGGTGCCCGACCTGATCGCAACGCTCGGCTCCGCCTCGATTGGCGGCATTCCCTGGATCGTCATCGTCGCCGCCCTGATGCTGCTTATCGGACATCTCGTGCTGACCTACACGCGCTTTGGCCGCTACGTCTACATGGTCGGCGGTAACCGCGAGGCCGCCGAATATTCCGGACTCAATGTCAAGCTGATCCTCGGCAGCGTCATGGTCATCGCGGCAGTCTGTTCTGGGATCGGAGGCATGCTGGGCGTCGCACATTTCGGCAGCGCGCAGCAGAACGAATTCGACACCTATCTGCTGGACTCGATCGCCGCTGTCGTGGTCGGCGGCACCAGCCTGTTCGGCGGCCGCGGCGGTATCGGCAACACCATCGTCGGCCTGTTCGTGCTGGGTGTGCTCAACAATGGGCTAGATCACGTCAACATCGACAGTTTCCTGAAGATATTGATCCGCGGCCTCATCCTGCTCGCGGCACTCGTGATCAACGTCTATGCCCAGCGGCTGCGGGCCAAGGCGGCGGAGTAGCCCAGGCGCTCGAAGCGATTCACACACACTCTCTCCCGGTTATCCCGAGGCGCCGACGCGAAGCGGCGGCCCCGAAGGATGAACGGCCCCGCTGCGAGAGCCGGCCGTCGCGCTTCGAGGCTCGCCTACGCGAGCACCTCAGGGTGACGGTATTGACTGCCGGTTTGCTTAGGCCCTCATTCAGCAAAATCCGGCTGCCAGTCTCGGAGCTGGCGAGCGCGCCTGGTCACGTCGCCGATGGTCGCGAATGATTCGGTGTCTACCAGCATCGCGCGCGCGAGATGCAAGCTTCTTGCCTCGCAAACCGCACGGCGACGCGCGTCCTCGATCCATTCGAAGTCGATATTGTGCGCAAGCCCGAGGATACGGCGGATGATCTTTGCCGCGGCAAAGCCGACAGTATCCCGAAATAGCTGCTCCACGTATTGCTGCCGCTCGGCTTCAAGCCACGCCTCGCCCGTCAGGCCCGCAAACAGCGTTTTCGGATAGCCGTCCCCATGCGCCTCACTGCGCCACAGCTCCACGAATTTGCGGGCGAACTCGGTCCAGACCTGCTCAATCGTCTGCAGCAGCCAAGCCTCGAAGGCGCGCCGCTCGCCCGCGCTGCGCTCATGGCCGGCGGAGGCCAGATAGGCCATGATCAGATTGGCGAGCACGGCGCCGATATCGAAACCCATCGGGCCGTAGAAGGCGAATTCGGGATCGATCACCCGCGTCTCGGTTTCCGTCACCATGATCGATCCCGTGTGGAGGTCGCCGTGGATCAACGCTTGCGGCTGGCCCATGAACTTGAGCTTGAGGCGCGAGATCGCGACATGGGCATCGAGATCCTCGCGAAAGCGCGCGGCCATCTTGTCGAGCCAGGGCGCGGTCCAGCGGTTCTGCTCCGCCTCGCGATAGGGATCGGTGAAAATAAGATCTTCCGTGATCTTGCAAAGCGCGTGATTGCCGGCAAACGCGGCGATTCCCTCCTTCTTCTGCGCCGCGGAAACGGCAAGATCGGAGGTAAAGAACAGCGTTCTGGCCAGGAACGTCGTGACGTCCTCGACAAAGCGCGGATAGATCGTGCCGGCGATCAGCCCCTTGCGCATGATGATATGGGGCTCGAGCAGCTCCATCGCGGTCAGCGCCAGCGCCTCGTCGTGATGCAGGACCGCAGGCACCAGGCCGGGCGCCAGCCGCGCCTGATGGGTGAGCGCGAGATATTCATAATGCGCGCGCGAGAGCGGCAACGGCCAGCTCTCGCCGACCAGGCGCACATAGGGCAGCGCCTGCTTGACGGCGATCCCGCCCGCGCTGCCCCTGACAATGAAGACGAGATTGAGATTGCCGTCACCGACCTCGCTGATTGACCAGGCGTCCGGTGTGCCTCCAAGCCGGTCCGCAACATCAGGCAATTGCGCCAAGTAGTCCCGCAGGTCAGCCTCACGCAGGACGCGGTACGGGCCTGGCTTGGAATCGCGCACCGGCCGTTGTTGCAAATTCATGACCGTTCCTCCCCTGCGGTCGCTACGTCGAGCGCTTCAATTCGCCGCCTAATACGGCATGCCCATCAGCTTTGATAATCGCTCGATCGAAAGATAGCCTGCGTCGTAGGCGAGCATGCCCAGGCCGAAAACCACGGCCGAAATGACCGTATTCCAGATCAGCTTGATGCCCATCCGGCTTGCGATCGGTGCGCCCGGGTCGGTGCCCGGCGCGCCCACGCCGTCCTCATGCTGACTGCGCACGCCGAACGGCAGAGTAAGGAACAGCGTGACCCACCAGATCACGAAGTAGATCGCAAACGCGGTCGAGAGAGTATAGGCCATCGTGCGCCTACGCCTGCTCGATCTCGACCAGCGCGCCCGAAAAATCCTTCGGATGCAGGAACAGGACCGGCTTGCCATGCGCGCCGATCTTGGGCTCACCATCTCCCAACACCCGCGCGCCTTCCTTGATCAGCGTGTCACGGGAGGCAATGATGTCAGGCACCTCATAGCAGAGGTGATGGATGCCGCCCTCGGCGTTGCGCTCGAGGAATTTCGCGATCGGCGAATTGTCGCCGAGCGGCTGGATGAACTCGATCTTGGTATTGGGCAATGTGACGAACACGGTGATCACGCCATGCTCGGGCAGCGGCACGGCCTTCGAGATGTCGGCGCCGAAGGCGGCGCCGTAGATCTTCGCGGCCTTCTCTGCATCCTTGACCGCGATCGCCACGTGATTGAGCCGGCCGAGCATGCGAGTCCTCCCTTTATTGTTTTTGCGCGTTGGCTCTTTGGATTGAGCATGATCTTTTCGGAAAACCGCTACGCACCTTTCCGGATCATGCTCTAGACCTCGAGAACGTGCACGAGACAGAGCGGCTTCTTGCCCCAATATTCGTTGATCGTGCCGCGAACCGCCCGGCGCACCGACTCGGCGAGCGCATCCGGATCGCGCCGCCTGGGCCGCGGCAACCCCTCGATTGTCGAGACCACTACGTCGAAGACGATGTCGTCGAACGTTTCGCCGGCGGTATTCTTCTCGGGGATACCGACAAGATCAATCTCCGGATCGTCGGCGAGCTCCCCTTTTTCGGTCATGGCAATGGCCACAAAGACGCACCCCGCAAATCCCATCCGCCGCCGCTCGATTACGGCGCGCGACTTGGCGTCCTCCAGGATGGTGCCATCCTTGTAGAGCCGGCCAGACGGCAATTGGTCGATGATGCCGGGCGTGCCGGGCCCGAGCTTGATCAGATCGCCATTGCGGCAGGTCAGCACCTTGGGAACGCCGGCGGCGCGCGCAAGCTGGGCGTGTTCGGACAAATGCAGCGCCTCGCCGTGTACGGGGATCAGGATCTGCGGCCGTGTCCAGGCCAGCATGTCGCGCAGCTCGTCGCGGCGCGGGTGCCCGGAGACGTGAACCAGATGCGTGCGGTCGGTTATGACCTCTACCCCCTGCATCACCAGGCCATTGATGATGGCGCCAACAGCCTTCTCGTTGCCCGGAATGGTGCGCGAGGAGAAGATGAGGCGGTCCCCCTTGTTGAGCGTTATCTCGGGATGATCGTCATTGGCGATCCGCGCCAGGGCCGCGCGCGGCTCGCCCTGGCTGCCGGTGCAGAGCGCCACCACCCGATCCGGCGGAAAATGGCCATAAAACTCCGGGCTGCGGAAATCCTGCACACCCTCGAGATAGCCCGTTTCGCGCGCCACCTGCACCACGCGCGCCATGGCCCGGCCGACGACGACAACCTCGCGCTCCGCGGCCCTGGCCGCATCCGCCACCGCCTTGATGCGGGCGACGTTCGAGGCAAAGGTCGTCACCGCGACGCGGCCGCGGGCGGCCTTCACCAGCTCGGCAATGGTCTTTGCGACCTCGGTCTCCGACGGCGAGCGGCCCTCGCGGACCGTGTTGGTGGAATCCCCGACCAAGGCAAGCAGGCCTGCATCGCCCAGCTCGCGCAAACGCCGCTCGTCGGTCGGCGGGCCGATGATTGGCGTCGGATCGATCTTCCAGTCGCCGGTGTGCAGCACCGTACCGATCTCGGTATGGATCGCCAGCGCATGCGATTCCGGAATCGAATGCGCGACCGGAATGAATTCGACATTGAACGGCCCGACGTCGATCCGGCCTCCCGACGGCACCACCGTGACCGGGATTTTGGGCGGATTGCGCTCGGCTTCGCATTTCGCTTCGAACAGTGCGGCGCTGAACTTGGTCGCATAGATCGGGCATCTCAGCCGCGGCCAAAGGTCTATGATGGCGCCAAAATGGTCCTCGTGGGCATGCGTCAGCACCAGACCAACGAGGTTCTGGCGCTCTTTTTCGAGGAACGAGATGTCGGGCATGATGAGGTCGATGCCAGGCAAATGCTCCTCATCGCCGAAGGAGACACCGAGGTCGACCGCGAGAAAGGACCGCTGGTGGCGATTGCCGAGGCCATAGATCGACAGATTCATGCCGATCTCGCCGACGCCGCCGAGCGGCGCAAAGGTCAGTTCATCTGCCATCAGGTGGCACCCGCCGAGGCCGCCGAGCCAAAATAGACGTCACCCGCCGTGATCGGCACCAATTCCCCACTGGCGGTCCGGACGATCATACAGCCTTGCTCGTCGATGGTGTCGAACGTTCCCTCGATCGCTTCGTCGCCGGACTTGATCGCCACCGCTTGCCCGAGTCCGGCCGCCCGCTCAAGCCAGAGCCGGCGAATTTCACGAAATCCCCGGCCACCGTCCCAGATCGCGCGAAACTCGGCCCAGCCATCCGAAAGGGCAGCGAACAACTCTTCGGCGCCGACATCGATCCCGAGCGAGCGAAGCGAGGTCGCGGGCGTCGGCGTATCGGTCGGCGCCGCCACGACATTGGTGCCGATCCCAACCACGACCGCGAGCCCGCCCGTCACCGCTTCGGCCTCCAGCAGAATGCCGGCGAGCTTTTGCCGTCCGGCCAGGACGTCGTTGGGCCATTTCAACGAGAATTTCAGGTTATCCGAACCCGGCGAACGCAGGGCTGCTTCGACGCACAGCTTGGCAAGCGCGGATTCCAGTGCGAGCCCCGCCGCAAAACCAAGGGTCGCCGCCACCGCCGGGGTAACGGTCAAGACCTCCAGGATGCTGCTCGCAAGGTTGCCGCGCGGCGCGATCCAGGGGCGCAGCCGCCGGCCACGGCCGGCGGTCTGCTCGGACGTGACGAACCACATCGGACCGCGCTCGCCCTCGCGCGCGCGCAACATCGCCTCCGCATTGGTCGAACCGATCTGATCGAAGGCAGCGAGCCGGTAACCTGCAGAACTTGCGCGCGGGCCGAGTGCGAATGACATCTAGAACAGCGATTTGGCCGCTGATGTCGCAGCGCTAACCAGCGGTCCGGGATAGACGAAGAACAGGATATTAAAGAGGCCTGCGACGGCGAGCACCGTGCCCAATTCGAGCCGCACAGGGTCGAGCTTGGTCAGCGGCTCATCGAAATACATCACCTTGACGATGAGGAGATAATAATAGGCGCCGACCACGCTGGTGAGCACGCCGATGACCGAGAGCGTGAACAGCCCCGCCTTGATCGCCGCGACGAACACGTACCATTTGGCGAAAAAGCCCGCGAGCGGCGGAATGCCCGCCAATGAAAACAGGAGCATGGCAAAGAAGAAGGCCAGCATCGGGTTGGTGCGCGACAGGCCTGCAAAGTCGCTGATATCTTCGAAGCTCTGGCCGTTGCGTTTGATCGCGATGATGATGGCGAACGAACCGAGCGTCATGGCAACATAGATCGCGATATAGACCAGCACGCCCTGGGCGCCCTCGACCGTGCCGGCGGCAAGTCCCACCAGCGCAAAACCCATATGGCCGATCGAGGAATAGGCCATCAGCCGCTTGATGTTGCGCTGGCCGATTGCGGCGAAGGATCCCAGCGCCATGGAGGCGATGGAGACGAACACCACGATCTGCTGCCATTGGGCGAGAATACCCGGGAATGCCGTGAGCGTGATGCGGGTGAACACCGCAAGCGCCGCCACCTTCGGTGCGGAAGCAAAGAACGCCGTAACCGGCGTCGGCGCCCCCTCATAGACGTCGGGCGTCCACATGTGGAACGGGACGGCGGAGACCTTGAAGCAAAGACCGGCGAGCAGGAACACAAGGCCGAATGCGACACCGACCGTGCCGGTCTTGAGCGCGGCCGCAAGCCCGGTAAAGCTCACCGTGCCGGTGAAGCCATAGATCAGCGATGCGCCATAGAGCAGCATGCCCGAGGACAGCGCGCCGAGCACAAAATATTTGAGGCCGGCCTCGGTGGATTTGGCGTTGTCGCGGTTGCTGGCGGCGACCACATAAAGCGCCAGCGACATCAGCTCGAGCCCAAGATAGAGCGAGATCAGATCACCGGCCGAGATCAGCACCATCATGCCGAGGGTGGAGAGCACCACCAGGATCGGATATTCGAAAATGCGCCGCGACGCATCGGAGAGGAATTCGGCCGAGAGCACCAGCGTCACCACCGAGCCGATCAGCGCCAGGATCTTCAGGAAGCGCGCGAAATCGTCGACGATGAAGCTTCCGCCGAAGGTCGTGAGCTTGCCGGAGGGCAGCATCAGCTCGAGGATGCCGACGACGACCAGCAGGCACACGGCAAGGCCCGTCACCAGCTTCGTGGTGCCCTGCCCCCGATAAGCGCCGAGCATCAGGAGCGCCATGCCCCCCACGGCGAGGACCAGTTCGGGGAGAACCGGCTGCAATTGATAACCTGCAGTCTCAAAGCTCATAGCGGTTGATCCTAACCTGCCGCGTTATTGCAGCAGCGCGGCGGCCTTAACGGCCGTGACCGCGGTGGTGTAATTGTTGACGAGTTGCTGTACGGATGCCGCCGACATGTCGAGCACCGGCTTCGGATAGACGCCGAACCAGATGGTGAGCGCGATCAGCGGAAACAGCGTCAGGCATTCGCGGAAAGTCATGTCCTTGATCGTCATCAGCGTCGGCTTGACCAGCGCGCCGAAAATGATCTTCCGGTAGAGCCACAGCGCATAGCACGCCGACAGGATCACGCCGGTGGTGGCGAAGAAGGTCGTCGGCAGCGACACCTTGAAGATGCCGAGCAGCGTCATGAATTCGCCGATGAAGCCGGAGGTGCCGGGCAGCCCGACATTGGCCATGGTGAAGACCATGAACGCCAGCGCGTACAGCGGCATCCTGTTCACGAGCCCGCCATAGGCCGCGATCTCGCGGGTGTGCATGCGGTCGTAGACGATGCCGACGCAAAGGAACAGCGCGCCGGAGACGATGCCGTGGGAGATCATCTGGAACACGCCGCCGGCCACGCCCTGGATGGTGCCGGCGAAAATACCCATCGTGACGAAGCCCATATGCGCCACCGAGGAATAGGCGATCAGCTTCTTCATGTCCTCCTGCATCATCGCCACCAGCGAGGTGTAGATGATCGCGATCACCGACAGCGTGAAGATCAGCGGCGCGAAGTCGTGCGAGGCCAGCGGGAACATCGGCAGCGAGAAGCGCAGGAAGCCGTAGCCGCCCATTTTCAGGAGGATCGCGGCCAGGATCACCGATCCCGCGGTCGGCGCCTCGACGTGAGCATCGGGCAGCCAGGTGTGCACCGGCCACATCGGCATCTTCACCGCAAAGGAGGCGAAGAAAGCGAGCCAGGCCCAGGTCTGCAACGAACGCGGCACCGCCGTGTGCATCAGGGTCGGGATGTCGGTGGTACCGCCGTTCCAATACAGCGCCATGATGGCGAGCAGCATCAGGACCGAGCCGAGCAGCGTGTAGAGGAAGAACTTGAAGGAGGCATAGACCCGGCGCGGACCGCCCCAGACGCCGATGATCAGGAACATCGGGATCAGGCCACCCTCGAAGAACAGATAAAACAGCACGAGGTCGAGCGCGCAGAAGGTGCCGACCATCAGCGTTTCCAGCACCAGGAACGCGATCATATATTCGCGGACGCGGGTCGTGATCGATTTCCAGCTCGCGATGATGCAGAACGGCATCAACGCCGTGGTGAGGATGACGAACGGCAACGAGATGCCGTCGACGCCCATGTGGTAGTTGATGCCAGTGGCAAGCCAGGTGCCCTTCTCGACGAACTGGAAGTCCGTCTGGGACGGGTCGAAGCGCCAGACCAGGATCAGCGACACTGCGAAGGTGACGAGCGTGGTCCACAGCGCGATCCAGCGCGTGGTGCGGTTGGCAACCTCGTCGCTGCCCCGCGCCATCACATAAATCAGCGCCACGCCCAGGATGGGCAGGAAGGTCGTAATGAAGAGAATGGGCCAGGTTGTCATTTACTGGCCTCCAAGGCCGAACATGAACCAGGTGATGAGGCCGGCCGCGCCGATCAGCATCGCAAAGGCGTAGTGATAGAGATAGCCGGTCTGGATCTTGACGACGTTGCGGGTGACATCGAGGACACGCGCGGAGACGCCGTCCGGGCCCAAGCCGTCGATGAGCCAACCGTCGCCCTTCTTCCAGAGGAAGCGCCCGAGCCACTTCGCCGGTCGCACCAGGACTGCGTCGTACAGCTCGTCGAAGTACCACTTGTTGAGCAGGAACTTGTACAGCAGCGGCTGCTGCTCGGCGAGTTCGACCGGCAGATAGGGCCGGCGGATATAGAAAACGTAGGAGATCACGAAGCCGATCACCATCATCACGAATGGCAGGTAGCCGAGCCAGTGCGGCATCTGTTCCATGTCTTCAAGGATATGCGGATTCATCTTCACGGACTCGCGGAAGAACTCCTCGACACCCTGGCCTGCGAACAGCTCCCTGAACGGGAAGCCGGACAGGATCGAGCCGGCGGCCAGCACGCCGATCGGGATCAGCATCCAGAGCGGGCTCTCATGCGCCGCCTCGTAGTGCCCCTGGTCATGCGGCTCGCCGAAGAAGGTCTTGAAGATCAGGCGCCAGGAATAGAACGAGGTGAGGCCCGCCGCGACCACCGTCAGGACATAGGCGTAGGTCGCGAGCGGATTATGCGAGGCATAGGCGGATTCGATGATTGCGTCTTTGGAGAAATAGCCGGCGAACATCGGGAATCCCGTCAGCGCCAGCGTGCCGATGCACATCACCGCGAAGGTATAGGGAATCTTGCGCCACAGCCCGCCCATGTTGCGGATGTCCTGCTCGTGATGCATCGCATAGATCACCGAGCCGGAGCCTAGGAACAGGAGCGCCTTGAAGAAGGCGTGGGTGAACAGGTGGAACATGCCCACCGAGTAAGCCCCCGCCCCCATCGCGACGAACATGTAGCCGAGCTGCGAGCAGGTGGAGTACGCGACAATACGCTTGATGTCGTTCTGCACGAGGCCGATGGTCGCGGCAAAGAAGGCCGTGGTGGCCCCGATGAACATCACAAAAGCCTGCGCGGTCGGAGCGAGCTCGAACAGGGGCGACAGGCGCGCCACCATGAACACGCCGGCGGTGACCATAGTGGCGGCATGGATCAGCGCCGAGACCGGAGTCGGGCCCTCCATGGCGTCCGGCAACCAGGTATGCAGCAGGAACTGCGCCGATTTGCCCATCGCCCCCATGAACAGGAGCAGACAGGCCAAGGTCAGCGCATCCGGATGCCAGCCGAAGAAGTCGATAGTCTTGCCGGCAAGCCCAGGCGCGCCCGCAAAGATGGTCTCGAAATCGGTCGAGCCGATCAGCGCGAACACCGCGAAAATGCCGAGCGCGAAGCCGAAATCGCCGACGCGGTTGACGACGAAGGCCTTGATCGCGGCGGCGTTCGCGGACGGCCGTTGATACCAGAAGCCGATCAGCAGATAGCTCGCCAGGCCCACGCCTTCCCAGCCGAAGAAGAGCTGGACCAGGTTGTCGGCGGTCACCAGCATCAGCATGGCGAAGGTGAACAGCGACAGATAGCCGAAGAAGCGCGGCCGGTACGGATCCTCGTCCATGTAGCCGATGGAATACAGGTGCACGAGCGAGGACACCGTGGTGACCACGACCAGCATCACCGCAGTCAGCGTATCCACCCGCAGCGCCCATGAGACCTGCAGATCGCCCGAAACGATCCACGGAAACAGCGCGATCCGTGCGTCGTGGTGCAGGAAGCCGACATCGACGAAAGTGAACCAGGACAGCGCCGCGGACACAAACAACAGGCCGGTCGTAATCAACTCCGCCGCGCGCGAACCTGCTGCGGCCGGCTCGGTCGGGCCATGACCGTGATCGTCATGTCCCGGCTCGTCATGGGACTCGTGAATAACGGACGCTTCCTCATCGATCGCTGTCGTGCTGTGCGAGTTCGCACCATGACCATGCGCGTCGTCGTGATGTTCCACCGTGTCGCCGCTCAGGTTGCGCCCATGCGCCCCGACAACGGCGATGATACCCGCAAGGATGGCGCCCAGCAGCGGCAGGAAAACGATTGCCTGGATCATAGCCGGGTCAGCCCTTCATCAGATTGACGTCTTCAACCGCGATCGAACCGCGGTTGCGGAAATACACGACCAGGATGGCGAGGCCGATCGCAGCTTCCGCGGCCGCGACGGTCAGAACCAAAAGCGCAAAAACCTGGCCGACGATATCGCCGAGGAAGGTCGAGAACGCCACCAGGTTGATGTTGACCGCGAGCAGGATCAGTTCGATCGACATCAGGATGACGATGATGTTCTTCCGGTTCAGGAAGATGCCGAGAATGCCGAGCGTGAACAGGATCGCGCCGACCGCCAGATAGTGTCCGAGCCCAATCATCATTATTGCACCCACTCCGCGGCGTCCGCGTCCTGCAGTCCCTGCCCTGACGCGACCTTGCGGATCGCCATGGCGATTTCAGGCGTCCGCGCATTCTGCACGCTGATATCTTGCCGCTTGACATGGGCCTTGTGGCGCAAGGTCAGCACGATCGCGCCGATCATCGCGACCAGCAGGACCATGCCGGCAAGCTGGAAATAATGAATGTACTTCGTGTAGAGCACGAGCCCGAGCGCCTCGGTGTTGCTGACATTGGTCGGGATCGCCGCGGTAATCGACTTGCTCACGGTGGGGTTGATCACCCAGAAGCCGACGGTCAAGAGCAGCTCGAACAGGAAGATGCCGCCGACCACGAGCCCGACCGGCAGATATTCGATGAAGCCTTCGCGAAGCTGGTCGAAGTCGACATCCAGCATCATGATCACGAACAGGAACAGCACCGCGACCGCGCCGACATAGACCACGATCAGGATCATCGCCAGGAACTCCGCGCCCATCAGCACGAACAGGCCGGCGGCGTTGACGAAGGCGAGGATGAGGAACAGCACGGAGTGAACGGGATTGCGCGAGGCAATCACCATCACGGCGGACGCAACGCAGATCGCGGCGAACAGGTAAAAGAACAGCGCGGGAAGGATCATTCTCTGCCCCTTGTCCCCTTACCGGTACGGCGCATCGAGCGCGATCGCCTTCGCGATCTCGCGTTCCCAGCGGTCGCCGTTGGCGAGCAGCTTGGCCTTGTCGTAGTAGAGCTCTTCGCGCGTCTCGGTCGCGAATTCGAAATTCGGCCCCTCGACGATCGCGTCGACCGGGCAGGCCTCCTGGCACAGGCCGCAATAGATGCACTTCACCATGTCGATGTCGTAGCGCACTGTACGGCGCGTGCCGTCATTGCGGCGCGGCCCCGCCTCGATGGTGATCGCCTGCGCCGGGCAGATCGCCTCGCACAGTTTGCAGGCGATGCAGCGCTCTTCGCCGTTGGGATAACGGCGCAGCGCATGCTCACCCCGGAAGCGCGGCGAGATCGGGTTCTTCTCAAAGGGGTAATTGATGGTCGGCTTCGGCTGAAAGAAGTAGCGCATGGCGAGAAAGAACGCCGATACGAATTCAGACAGCAGCAGCGACCGCGCGGCAGCTTTGACGCTCATAGCAACCTCATTTCGGCGCGATGTCGGCGAAATGCAGCACGCCGGCCACGATCACCACCATCACCAGCGACAGCGGCAGGAACACCTTCCAGCCGAGCCGCATCAATTGATCGTAGCGGTAGCGCGGCACGATCGCCTTGGCCATCGCAAACAGGAAGAACATGAAGAACAGTTTCAACGCGAACCAGATCACCCCGGGGATCCAGGTGAACGGCGGCAGCGCGACCGGCGGCAGCCAGCCGCCCAGGAACAGGATGGTCGCCATCGCGCACATCGTGGTGATGGCAACATACTCGCCGAGCATGAACAGAAGATACGGCGTCGAACCGTATTCGACCATGAAGCCCGCGACCAGCTCCGACTCGGCTTCGACCAGGTCGAACGGAGGGCGATTGGTCTCCGCCAGCGCCGAGACATAGAACACCACGAACATCGGGAGCAGCGGCCACACATACCAATTCAGGATCGTGAGTTGCGGCAGCCCGATCAGGCTGGCAAGCCCGCGGGTGTTCTGCGCCTCCACCACGGCCGACAGGTTGAGCGAGCCGGCGCAGAGCAGCACCGTGATGATCACAAAGCCGATCGAGACTTCGTAGGACACCATCTGCGCCGCCGAGCGCAGCGCGGCCAGGAACGGATATTTCGAGTTCGACGACCAGCCGGCCATGATGATGCCGTAGATCGACAGCGACGAGATCGCGAAGATATAGAGAATGCCGACGTTGATGTCGGAGATCACCCAGCCGAGATTGGTCGGGATCACCGCCCAGGCAGCGAGGGCGAGCACGCAGGACACCAGCGGCGCCAGCAGGAACACGCCCTTATTGGCCCCGGCCGGAATGATCGGCTCCTTCAACACGAACTTCAAGAGATCGGCGAAGGACTGCAGCAGGCCGAAAGGGCCGACCACGTTGGGGCCGCGCCGGATCTGCACCGCGGCCCAGATCTTGCGGTCGGCGAGCAGGATGTAGGCGATCGCGACCAGGAGTACGACGAGCAGCAACACGCTTTCCGCGACCATCACGATCAGCGGCCAGAGGAACCCGGTCCAGAATGAGCTTGCGAAGAAATCAGCCATTATCTTAACGCCTATTCCGCTGCCTGCAGCACGCGCTCCGCGGCCAAGCGCGAGCATTCCGCCATCACCGCCGAGGCGCGTGCGATCGCGTTCGTCAGGTAGAAATCCTCAACCGATGATTTGAACGGCGCCTTCTCCAGGCTGCCGCCCTTGCCTGCAAGAGCCCTGACCTCCGCGGCATTGCCGGCCGCGATCTGGTCGAGGCGCATCAGATGCGGCACCGCCTTGAAGATGGTCCTGCGCAAATCGGCGACCGAATCATAGGGCAGCTTCTTGCCCAGGACTTCCGACAGCGCGCGGATGATGGCCCAGTCCTCGCGCGCGTCTCCCGGCGGGAACGCGGCGCGGCCGGTCATCTGCACGCGGCCTTCGGTGTTGACGTAGATCACGGATTTTTCGGTGTAGGCGGCGCCCGGCAGGATCACGTCGGCGCGGTGCGCGCCGCGATCGCCGTGGGTACCGATATAGACCACGAAGGTCCCATCTGGCGCGTTGATCTCGTCGGCGCCGAGCAGGAACAGCACGTCCAGCGTGCCGAAGGTCGTCATCTGCGCGGCATTCAGGCCGCCCGCTCCGGGCACAAAGCCGATGTCGAGCGCGCCGACCCGCGAAGCGGTGTCGTGCAGGACGGCAAAGCCGTTCCAGTCGTCCTTGAGGGCGCCGAAGTCGGCCGCGATTTTTGCCGCCAGCGCCAGCACGGCGGCGCCATCATGGCGGCCAGCCGCGCCCGAGCCGACCAGCACGATCGGGTTCTTGGCCTTCTTCAGAACATCCGCAAACGAGCCCTTGCCGCTCGCGAGTTCGCTCAGGCTGTCGGTGCCTGCACCGAGATAATCATAGTCGTAGGTCAGGTCGGCCTTCGGACCGATCACGCCGATCTTGAGCTGGCCGGTCCGCCAACGCTTGCGGATGCGGGCGTTGAGGACGGCCGCCTCCTTGCGCGGATTGGCGCCGACGATCAGAAGCGCATCCGCCTGCTCGATGCCGGCGATGGTCGGATTGAAAATGTAGGAGGCGCGGCCGAGCTTCGGATCGAAGGCGGCACCGCCCTGCACCGCGAGATTGCTCGAGCCCCATTTGGCCAGCAGATCCTTCAGCGCGAAGATCTCTTCGACGCCTGCAAGGTCGCCGGCGATGGCGCCGACGCGCCTGCCGTCGATGCGCCCGGTCTTGGCCGCGATCGCGGCGAAGGCTTCCGGCCACGTGGCCGCGCGCAGCTTGCCGTTCTCGCGGACATAGGGCCGGTCAAGCCGCTGCGTGCGCAGACCGTCGACGATGTGGCGCGTCTTGTCGGAGATCCATTCCTCGTTCACGGCGTCGTTGGTGCGCGGCAGGATCCGCATCACCTCGCGGCCGCGGGTGTCGACGCGGATCGCGGATCCCACGCCGTCCATGACGTCGACCGACTGCGTCTTGCCCAATTCCCAGGGCCGCGCAGCGAAGGCGTAAGGCTTGGAGGTCAGCGCGCCCACCGGGCAGATATCGACGAGATTGCCCTGTAGCTCCGAGCTCAGCGCATGCTCGAGATAGGTGGTGATCTCCATGTCCTCGCCGCGTCCGGTCGCGCCCATCTCGGGCGTGCCGCAGACCTCGGCGGAGAAGCGGACGCATCGCGTGCACTGGATGCAGCGGTTCATCGAGGTCTTGACCAGCGCGCCCAGATATTTGTCCTCGACCGCGCGCTTGTTCTCGGCAAAGCGGCTGGTGTCGACCCCGTAGCCCATTGCCTGGTCCTGCAGGTCGCATTCGCCGCCCTGGTCGCAGATCGGGCAGTCCAGCGGATGGTTGATCAGCAGGAACTCCATCACGCCTTCGCGCGCCTTCTTCACCATCGGCGAACGTGTGGAGATTTCCGGTGGCTCGCCATTCGGACCCGGCCGGCAATCGCGCACGCCCCAGGCGCAGCTTGCCACCGGCTTGGGACCGCCTTTGACCTCGACCAGGCACATCCGGCAATTGCCGGCGATGGAGAGGCGCTCGTGGTAGCAGAAGCGCGGAATTTCGGCGCCTGCGGCCTCGCACGCCTGCAGCAGCGTGTATTCCGCGGGGACATCGATCTCTTTGCCGTCGATGATGAGCTTAGTCATTGCCTGTTACTCCGCCGCGGCCATGTGGACGGGGTCGCGGACGCCGATGTCGTCGATATCCGCCTTGCGCGAATACTCGTCGATCCGGGCTTCGATCTCGTGACGGAAATGCGCGATCAGCCCCTGGATCGGCCATGCCGCGGCATCGCCCAATGCGCAGATAGTATGGCCCTCGACCTGCTTGGTGACCTCAAGCAGCATATCGATCTCGCGCTTGTGCGCGCGACCCTCGGCCATGCGGGTCAACACCCGCCACATCCACCCGGTTCCCTCACGGCAGGGGGTGCATTGGCCGCAGCTCTCATGCTTGTAGAAGTAGGAAATGCGCGCGATCGCCCGGATCAGGTCGGTCGACTTGTCCATGACGATCACGGCGGCGGTTCCGAGGCCGGAACGCAGCTTGCTCAGGCTGTCGAAATCCATCGCCGTGTCGATGATCTGCTCGGCCGGCACCATGCGCACCGAGGAGCCGCCGGGGATGACGGCCTTCAGATTGTCCCAGCCGCCGCGGATGCCGCCGCAATGCTTCTCGATCAACTCGCGGAAGGGAATCCCCATCGCCTCTTCGACATTGCAGGGGCGCTCGACATGGCCGGAGATGCAGAACAGTTTTGTGCCCGTGTTGTTTGGCCGGCCGATGCCGGCAAACCAGGCGGCACCGCGGCGGAGAATGTCCGGGGCGACCGCGATCGACTCGACGTTGTTGACCGTGGTCGGACAGCCGTAGAGGCCGACATTGGCGGGGAACGGCGGCTTCAGCCGCGGCTGGCCCTTCTTGCCTTCCAGGCTCTCCAGCAGCGCGGTTTCTTCGCCGCAGATGTAGGCGCCGGCGCCGTGCGCGACGTAGAGGTCGAACGGCCAGCCATGGACATTGTCCTTGCCGATCAGCTTGGCTTCGTAGGCCTGGTCGATCGCGGCCTGCAGATGCTCCCGCTCCCGGATGAACTCGCCGCGCACGTAGATGTAACAGGCGTGCGCCCCCATCGCGAAGCTCGCGATCAGACAGCCTTCGATCAGAAGATGCGGATCGTGGCGCATGATCTCCCGATCCTTGCAGGTGCCGGGCTCGGATTCGTCGGCATTAACGACCAGATAGCTCGGCCGGCCGTCCTTGTTCTCCTTCGGCATGAACGACCATTTCAGGCCGGTCGGGAAGCCCGCCCCGCCGCGCCCGCGCAGGCCGGAGGCCTTCATCTCATTGATGATCCAGTCGCGCCCCTTGTCGAGGATTGCCTTGGTGCCGTCCCAGCCGCCGCGGCGGCGCGCGCCCTCCAGGCCCCAATCCTGCAGGCCGTAGAGGTTCTTGAAGATGCGGTCCTTGTCGTCGAGCATGACTAAACAGCTTTCCGATCCGAGAATGGGGCTTTCGGCGCACGCCTCATGTCGTCTCCTTCAGCGTGGTCGGCCCGGTGATGGGCGCCGAGAACTGGCGGCCGTTCTGCGGCCCAGGCTTCGGCGGATTGCCTGACGCAAAGCCGTCAAGGACTTTGCCAAAACTCTCCTTGGTGAGGTCTTCGTAAGTGTCCTTCCAGATCATGACCATCGGCGCGTTCACGCAGGCGCCCAGGCACTCGACCTCTTCCCAGCTAAAGTTGCCATCCTTGGAGAGGTGGAACGGCTCGTGATGGATGCGGCTCTGGCACACTTCGATGATGTCGCCGGCGCCGCGCAGGCGACACGGGGTCGTGCCGCAGACCTGGACATGGGCCTTCTTGCCGACCGGCTGAAGCTGAAACATCGTGTAGAAGGTCGCGATTTCGAGCATGCGGATATAGGGCATGTCCAGCATGTCGGCGACGGTGCGGATCGCCGCCTCCGAGACCCAGCCCTCGTTCTGCTCCTGCGCCCGCCACAGGATCGCGATCGCCGCGGAAGCCTGCCGTCCCGGCGGATATTTCGTGATCTCGCGCTTGGCCCAGGCGAGATTCTCCTCCGTGAAAGCGAAGCTTTCCGGCTGCAGTTCTTTAGGCGCAAGGCGGCGAACGGACATCGTGTTCTAGACTCTCATTGCATGCGACGCGCGGCATCCGCGTTCAGCGCATCGATCCGGTTTTGCCAGAACACGCTTGCGGTGCCGAAGACGTTGTAGCCGACGTGGGTGGAAACCTTGATACGGTCGAGGATCGACAGCTCGGTCACGGTCTCCAGGCGGTTGGAACGGGGATCGTAGACCATCAGCCTCAGCGGCGTCTGCTCCAGGATATAGCGCGACACCGTATGATCAGGATCATTGCCGTGCTCTTCGCAGAGCACCACGCTATCGCCCTTGAGCAGCCGCGAGCCCCCCTTGATCGCCTCGACCTCGACGCCTTCGACGTCGAGCTTGATCAGATATTTGCCGTCGGCGGAGACCTTGTCGTCGTCGATGAGATCGTCGAGCGCGATCACGGGCACTTCCTCGCCGCCGCTGTCGGCCTCGCCCGCGATGCTGAAGGCTTCGTGCTTGGTGCCGGAAAGGTGCGCCGACCCGCGCTCGGCACCGACCGCGCACTTCATCAGCTCAAAGCGATCGCCGTTGACGCGCGCGTTGTTGGCAAGCTTTTCGAAATTCTGCGACGATGGCTCGATCGCGATGACACGGTGCGAGCCGAAGGGCGCGCTCGACACCAGGACCGACCAGTAACCGTAATTGGCGCCGCAATCGATCAGCGTATAGTCGACATCGGCGGAGTGGCGGAACAAAAGCTCGAGTTCGTCCTCATAGTGATAGGAACGGTTGAGCAATTTGCTCCAATAGCCGTCGCCATAGGGAAACTCGAAGACGGCGTCCTCGTTGAGCTTGATCGCGATGTTGCGTTCGGGGAGCGTCTTGCGCAGCAGATTGGCGCAGCCGATATAGCCGCGATGCGAGAAGTGCGAGGAAATCTTCGACCCCGCGGCCAATGCCAGCGCAGCCGTGCGCTCCCAGAGGTTCGCTCCTTCGAGCGCTCCGGACGCACGGTCAAACTGGATCGGCTCCTGCGCCATCAACGATCCACCTCTCCGAACACGATGTCGAGGGAGCCGAGGATGGCGGAGACGTCGGCGAGCAGGTGCCCCCTGGAGATGAAGTCCATCGCCTGCAGATGCGCAAACCCCGGCGCGCGGATCTTGCACTTGTAGGGCTTATTGGTGCCATCGGCGACGAGATAAACGCCGAATTCGCCCTTCGGCGCCTCTACCGCGGCGTAGACCTCGCCTTCCGGCACGTGGAAACCTTCGGTGTAGAGCTTGAAGTGATGGATCAAGGCTTCCATCGAGCGCTTCATCTCGCCACGGCGCGGCGGGAAGATCTTGTTGTCCTGCACCACAACCGGCCCCTGCCCGTCGGGGCTGCGCAGCTTGGCGATGCACTGCTTCATGATGCGCACGGACTGCCGCATCTCCTCCATGCGGATCAGGTAGCGATCGTAGCAGTCGCCGTTCTTGCCGACCGGAATATCGAACTCCATTTCGGCATAACATTCGTAAGGCTGTGCCTTGCGCAGGTCCCAGGCCGCGCCGGAGCCGCGCACCATCACGCCGGAAAAGCCCCACTCCCAGGCCTGCTTCAACGTCACCTTGCCGATGTCGACGTTGCGCTGCTTGAAGATGCGGTTGGCCGTGAGCAGCCGGTCGAGGTCGTCCACCACATTTAAGAAGGGATCGCACCAGGCATCGATATCGTCGATCAGCTTCGGTGGCAGGTCCTGATGCACGCCGCCGACGCGGAAATAGGCGGCATGCATGCGCGCGCCGGACGCACGCTCATAGAAGACCATCAGTTTTTCGCGCTCCTCGAACCCCCAAAGCGGTGGGGTAAGCGCGCCGACGTCCATCGCCTGCGTCGTGACGTTGAGCAGATGCGACAGGATGCGGCCGATCTCGCAATAGAGGACGCGAATCAACTGACCGCGCCTGGGCACCTCGATGCCGAGCAGCTTTTCCGCAGCCAGGCAGAAGGCGTGCTCCTGGTTCATCGGCGCGACGTAGTCGAGCCGATCGAAATAAGGAATCGCCTGCAGATAGGTCTTGGCTTCGATCAGCTTCTCGGTGCCGCGATGGAGCAACCCGATATGCGGATCGACACGCTCCACCACCTCACCGTCGAGCTCCAGCACCAGGCGCAGCACGCCGTGCGCCGCCGGATGCTGCGGGCCGAAGTTGATGGTAAAGTTGCGAAGGCCTGGACTTTGTTCATTCATGGTGCGCCCTCCATGTGCGGGCGAATAGCGAATGGCGAGTAGCGAACAGCGTCACGATTTCTTCCCCGCCTTCTCATCCCCCGGCAGCGGATAATCCGCGCCCTCCCAGGGCGAGAGAAAATCGAACTTGCGGAATTCCTGGTTGAGGCGGACCGGCTCGTACACCACCCGCTTCTCCTGGTCGTCGTAACGCACCTCGACGAAGCCGGTGAGCGGGAAATCCTTGCGCAGCGGGTGGCCCTCGAAACCGTAGTCGGTCAGGATGCGCCGCATGTCCGGATGGCCGACGAAGATCACGCCGTAGAGGTCGTAAGCCTCCCGCTCGAACCAGTCGGCGCCGGGAAACACCTCGATGATCGAGGGCACCTGCGTGGTCTCGTCGGCTTGGGCCTTGAGGCGGATGCGGGTGTTCAGCGTCGGTGACAGGAAGTGATACACCACGTCGAAGCGCTTCTCGCGTCCGGGACGATCCACGGCCGTGATGTCGGTGATATTGACAAAGCGGCAGTTGGGATCGTCGCGCAGAAATCGCACGATTTCCACGATTTTGCTGGCTTCAACCGTCACCGTGAGCTGGTTGAAAGCCACCACATGTCCGAGCGCCGCTCCCGGAAGCGCGCTAACGATCGTTTGCCCCAGGGCCTCGAGCCTGCCGTCGTCCATCGCTTAAAACCTTTTAGCGTTCGATCGTGCCGGTGCGCCGGATCTTCTTCTGCAACAGCAGCACGCCGTAGAGCAGCGCTTCTGCCGTCGGCGGACAGCCGGGCACGTAGATGTCGATCGGAACGATGCGGTCGCAGCCGCGAACCACAGAGTAGGAATAATGATAGTAGCCGCCGCCGTTCGCGCAGGACCCCATCGAAATGACGTAACGCGGCTCCGGCATCTGGTCGTAGACCTTGCGCAGCGCCGGAGCCATCTTGTTGGTCAGCGTGCCCGCGACGATCATCACGTCCGACTGGCGCGGCGAGGCGCGCGGCGCAAAGCCGAATCGCTCCACGTCGTAACGCGGCATCGAGACCTGCATCATCTCGACCGCGCAGCAGGCAAGACCGAAGGTCATCCACATCAGCGAGCCGGTGCGCGCCCAGGTGATAAGGTCATCGGCTGCGGCGACAAAGAACCCCTTGTCCGCCAGCTCGTGATTGATCTCGAGGAAGTAGGCGTCATTGGCGCCGACCGGCTTGCCGGTCGCGGGATCAATGATGCCGCTCGCGGGCGGGGCGACCAAGGGGCCTTTGGCAGGGGGTGCCGCGGTTGGGCTCAATCCCATTCGAGCGCGCCTTTCTTCCATTCATATGCAAAGCCGACCGTCAGTACGGCCAGGAACACGATCATCGACCAGAAGCCGGTCGCCCCGAGCTTCCCGAACGCCACCGCCCAGGGGAACAGGAACGCGACCTCGAGATCGAAGATGATGAAGAGGATCGCGACCAGGTAGAACCGGACGTCGAATTTCATGCGGGCGTCATCGAAAGCGTTGAATCCGCATTCGTAAGCCGAGAGCTTCTCCGGATCTGGCTGCTGGAAGGCAACCAGGAACGGAGCGATCAGGAGCACCAGCCCGATCACGGCCGCTACCCCAATAAAGACAACAAGTGGCAGATAATTCTGCAGGATGCCGGTCATCGGCGCTTACCTTCTGCTGCGGTTTCGGGAGGGCCGCAGATTCGTCGATTTGGAATTATTCCGAGGCTTTAGCGCAGCGCAGTAAGTGGCGCAAGACAAGCAATTTTGACGCCTCCAAGCCGCCCCGGCAGCAAAAAACGCAGACCCTGCATACTGATGCGTACGCCCAGCCGGCCGTTTACGCGTCCCCGTCCGTTGAACGATCTTCACTGAGACCAGAGGCCCGAGCTCAAGGAAAGAAGAAGAACGCGTATCAGCCGGCGCTGAGCGGCCGCCGACATCCCCAGAAAAAATTCGCTCTCCGCCAAAGCCGAGTGATCATGGCTGGGTGGCCGGCAGGGATCTTTGCGGGTCGGCCGGCTCCCGGATCCGCTACCGTCGGCGGTCGAATTGCCCCAGTCGCGAGCGCCCCCGCCCCCAGGCCCAGACGCTCACCAGCACAGGACAGCCGACCAGGGGCCAGCACAAATAACGGCCGGTGTCGCCCAAGAGCAACCCGGCCAAGAGGCCGGCCAGCGTCGATGCCGCAATCATCAGAGGCGCCCCGAAGACGCGGAGCCCGCGGGCCAGCGGAATGAGCCGAGCGGTCATTCTTGCTGCCGGCACAGAACGGGCATGGCGGATGTGACAGAGCTCCTTCTCCGCCGCCGCGCGAACCAGAGATAGACGCCGCTGCCGATCACGATGATCGTCATGACGTCCAGCGCGGCCCAGATCAGCTTTAGCGGCATCCCGCCATAGTCGCCGAAATGCAGCGGCTGCGACAGCAGGAGTGCCTGCAGATAGAACGGCAGCTCACGGCTATCGGCGACCACGGCCGTTTCACCGTCGAGCAGCACCGGCTTTAGCAGGCGCGACGTCAGGGGCGTATTGCCGCGCATGAAAGCCACGAAATGGTGGGAACTCGAGAATGGCGTTCCCGGAAAAGCGATGAAGGCGATGTCCATTCCCGGCGCAGCCTGCCTCGCCCGGGCAACCACATCATCCAGCGAGGCCAGGTGCGAGGGAGCCGACTTGCCCCCATAAGCCGCCACCATCTGAGCGAGCTCTGTCGTCTTCCACTGGTTCAACATCAGTTCCGCCCAGGTGTTGATGACGCCGGTGGCGCCGACCACCAGCGCCCACATGATCGTCACCACGCCGAGCAGATTGTGCCAGTCGAGCCACCTCACCCGGCGCGAGCTGTGTCTGCGGATCGTCGCAAAGCGCAAGCGGCGGGTGAACGGCGCGTACAACACAACGCCCGATATGATGGCGACGAGCAAGAGCAATCCCATGCCGCCCAAAAACAGTTTGCCGGCCTGGCCGGCGAACATATCGGTATGCAGTTTCAAGATGATGAGCATCGGGCCTGTGCCCACCAGGCCGAGCGGCTTGGCCCGCACCGCATCGAACGCCCGGACGGTCGCATCGTCGGGCTTGCCGTTCGCGGCGCTGTTCGTAATTGCGGTCACCAGGCCCGGCTCGTCCTTGTCCCAGGAGATGTATTGCAGCACCCTCCCCGGGTCGGCCGCGAGCGCGGCATCCGCGATCCGCTGCACTGGCGCGGGCGGCAACCCGGCGCTGGACTCCGGTCGCGGTGCATAGCCGAGGAGCTCGTCGATCTCATCGTGAAAGATCAATGGCAGGCCGGTCACGAAGAGCAGCAGGAGAAACATTGTCGGAACCAGGCTGGACCAGGTGTGGACCAGCGACCAGAGCCTGACGGTTCGCGCCTTCACTGCTCGTCTCCCCCGCGGCCCAATGTCACCACTTGTAGGCAAGGCTGGCCGTCACGCGGCGGCGGTCGCCGTAGAAGCAGGCAGTGGGAGAGGAGCAATTCGCAACGTAGATCTCGTCGGAAATGTTGCTGACGTTCAGGGCCGCGCGCCAGTTCTGCCATTCGTAATGAATTGCAGCATCGCCCATCACCACGGCTGGAACCTCGAGCGTATTCGCGTTGTCGGCGAAGGAAGAGCCGATGTAGCGCACGCCTCCGCCGAAGCCGAAGCCGGTCAATGGCCCCTCCTGGAACGTGTAGTCCGCCCAGGCCGACGCCATCTGCGTGGGCGTGGCGGTCGGCGCCTTGCCGATCAAGGCCGGGTTCAGGTCCTTGCTGATGAACAGGTCATAGGTCGTGAAGGAGCCGACCAGCTTCAGCCCGGGCAGGACATTGGCGATCGCCTCCAACTCCAGCCCGCGCGACGTGACCTCGCCATTCTGGACCTGCAGCAAAGCGTTGTTCGGATCGGTGGTCAGGACGTTCTGGCGCTTTAGATCAAACAACGCCACGCCGAAATGTCCGTTGAATCCATTGGGCTGATATTTCAAACCGACCTCGGCCTGCTGGCCGGTTTCCGGCTCCGCCAATTGCCCGCTCGCGGTGGCGGTGACGACCGGGTTGTAGCTGGTCGCATAGGAGACGTAGGGAGCCAATCCGAAATCGAAATTGTAGATCAGGCCGGCGCGACCGCTGAACTGACTGTCGTCGCGACTCTGGCCGACCCCGATGTGGTTATCGTTCGTCGTCGTCACCCAGTCGTTTCGGCCGCTCAGCACCAGCGTGAATCGATCCAGCTTGATCTGGTCCTGCACGTAGGTCCCGAGTTGCTTCTGCATCAACGTTCTGTCCGCAAACGGCGCACCGCTAAATTGGGCGGTTGGGGTGTAGACCGGGTTGAGCAGATTAATGGATGTGGCCGCGCCAGAGCCCTGCCAGTCGTCGAGGCCGTAATATTTGAGGTCGAGGCCGAACAGCGTGGTGTGGCTGAGAATGCCCGTGTTGAAGCGGTATTCGACTTGACTGTCGAGATCGCCTTGATTGCCGATCCCGTGCGTCAGAAAGCTGGCTCGCGCGAGATTGGCGGCGGCCGGCGTAGTCGCATATCCGATACCAAAGAGGGTCGAGAAGGTCACGTCGACATGGGCGAACCGGGCGTTCTGCCGGAACGTGACATCGTCGGAGAGATTACGCTCGAACTGATAGCCGATCATCTCCTGTTCGCGCTTGAAGGTATCCGCGCTGGGCTCGCTGGTGAACAGGCTGGTCGGAATACGGCCGAACGGTGCGGCAACAACAGTGCCGATATAGGGCAGGAAGTTCTGGCTGCGGGTCTCGTTCTTCGACACTGAGGCGAGCACAGTGAATGTCGTGTCGGCGTCGGGCTTGTAGGTCACCGACGGCGCAATGAAGAAGTTGTTGTTCGGGGTGAAATCGACCTGCGTCCCGCCCCCTTGAACCTGCCCGACCAACCGGTAATAGAGCTTGCCGCTATCAGCCGCCGTTGCGACCGGCCCGCCGAAATCAAACGACAGATAGCCGTTGCCGAAATTGTTGACGCCGGTCTCGAGATAGCGGATGGGCTCGGCCGGCGGCATCTTGCTGATGGCATTGACGATGCCGCTGGGGCTCGAGCCGCCATACAGCACCGCGGACGGCCCGCGCAAAATCTCGACGCGCTCGAGATTGAAGGGTTGCAGCTTCCAGCTCGCATAGGATGTGTAGAAGAGCTGCAGCCCATCGAGGAACAAGCCGATGTCATCTGACTTGAAGCCGCGGATCAGGAACCAGTCGTTGCGGCTGTCGGCGCCGAACGTCCCGGCGAGGACGCCTGGAGCGTAACGCAGGATCTCGTCGAACTTGCCCGGCTTCTGGTCCCGGATCTGTTCGCTGCCGATGACAGAGACGGCCTGCGGAGTCTCCATGATCGGTGTGTTGGTCTTGGTACCGGACGAGCTCCGGTTGGCGACGTAGCCTTGAATCGGCCCGCGCGGACTCTCGACAAATCCGACATTGCGCTGCGGCTGCGGTTGCGGCTTGCTCGCCTGCATCACGCGTGTTGAGCGGCGCTCAGCTTGCGAGGCGGCCCGGCGCCGCGGCTCGCTTGGACGGACCGTCACCGGCGGAAGACTTTCCGCGCCGGATTGCGTGCTTGACGTGCCTGCCTGCTGCGCGAAAGAAACCTGCGGCAACAAAACCAAAGCGGACGCGGTCGCCAATGCGGCGATCCGCAACAAACCCAACGAATTCAACGCGCCACCCCAACCCTGAATGCTTCGGCCTCTCGTCGGAATCGACAACCCGGCCATTGCGGCGACGCTTATGCGATGGTTCGCGCTTCACCTAATGGAATACCTCTTAGAACCCGTCTTAGAATGCTTCAAGAAAACTTCCCGTCACGCCGCGACGAGCGCACCGAATCGAAGCGAGACCGGGTGGGCGCGCATGATGAATCCACTCTTTCTGCGAACGAAACCATTTTGGGAAAGGCGCGAAACCAGTCTGAAACATATTGAGGCTAAGCCTCCATCCGACACACCGGCGCCTCGAGACGCCTGGGAGGCTCAAGATGAACCACTCGCTCCATTCAGCCGACCGTGCGACCCACCTGAAGATCGTGGTGGTAGCGCTGGTGGCCGGTCTTGCGGTGGCAGCCTTGGGCGTCGCGACCCGCGGCCATGTGGACTACACCCAGACGGCCCATGTCATCAAAGCCGGCAAGCCGGTCGTGATGACGAACTCGAATGCCATGATGGTCCGCTAAGTGGGGTTCATCCGGGGAGATCAGGGGTCGGAATGGATCGCCTTCCTGTAAGGTTCACGTCAGGCTTGCGGGGTAAGATCATCAGACGTGACTCAGCGAGCGGCGATCGGAGAGATGTTCCCAAGAGAGTGGATGTGGCTCGATCCCCGTGAAGAGCGCCCCAAAGGCGGACTGATTATCTATCAGTACCGGACGCTGGAGGCCGATCACCCCGAAATGCGAGTAGCGCATTGCTGGGGAACGCGCGAAGCTATCGCGGGGCTTGAGCACACCGAGGTGCTCGAAGACGCAGCAACCGACGTCGAAACCTCGCAGTGAATGCGAGCGGCTTCACCGAGACGGATTTCCACCCGCGCTCCTAAAACAGGAACATCCTGTGGGCGTTCGGAGCATTGAGCCGTCGACAAGCCAGTGAAAAAAGGTAACCAGGGCTCTTCGCCACGCTATCCGGGAGTTCCCTGCTAGGAACCTTTCTTCTGTGCGCGCCGCGCGGACACGGCCGCCATAAGATCTTGAATTTGTGCAGCGCAGTCCCATATAGACCCATGCGATAGCGTGATCACGCTATCGCTGCCCTTCTTGGGCGTTTTCCTCCCTAGACTTGGGCCTCCTGCCATCGCAGGCGGCCCTTTTTCTTTTTTTGCTTATCGAATTGGCGGCGGTCCTCCGATCGCCTTGCACGGCGCCTTGCGTCGCGTGAAGCTGGAGGAAGCTCAACCGGGTGGAGTGGACGGCGACCGTGCGGTCCGACAGCAAAGCTCCAGCGCGTATGGCCGGTGGAGCCGCCTCTTGGGGCGGCATCGGGTCCTCTTCGCGATGGTCCGTCCTGGTTTGGACCGCGCTGCTGGTGGCCATGGTCGTGTCGTTCAGGCCGGCGGTTCCGGTCATCTGGGGCGACACGCCGTCCTTCGTCGAGTCCGCGCTTCTCACGCTTGAGGGTGGACGGCCGACCGTGGCGGGTGGGCGCGATCCGGGGTACCCGGCATTCCTCGCTACGACGTTCGCATTCGGAGGCGATCTCGGGACAGTGGTGCGCGTGCAAGAGGCCGCGTGGTGCGTCCTGGTTCTGGCGCTGGCAGCGACCGCCCGGATGGCGACGCGCGGCGCCGTTGGGCTCGTGCCAGTCATCCTGGTCGCGACCTATCCGGGCCTGCTGCTGTTCAGGAACGTGCTCACCGCAGAGCTTCTCTTTGCGGTCTTCCTCAATCTGGCAACGGCTGGATTGCTTGTTGCCACCTGCGTCGATAATGCGGCGCGGTGCTGGGCGGTCGCGGCCTCTGTCTTGTGCGCGGCGCTCGCCGCCTGCTTCCGATCGCAAGGGCTCCTGGTCCCGATCGCCGCCATCCTGATGGGTGCTTGGCTGGCCCGGCCAGGCACCGTCACACGTTTTGCCGTGATGTCCGTGTCCGTTGCGATGGCCCTGGCGCTCCTTGTGGCAGGCTCCCGGTTCGGCGCTGCCGCTTCCGACCAGGCCTCGGCCGTATTCGTACCCAAGACACTGTTCTGCAATCACCTGAACATCGTGCTTGCAAGCGATGCAGCGCGACGCGAGATCGCATCAGTGGCCGGCGACCGCGCCGATGCCACCATGGCGCGGCTTGACGCCGACTTCGCCGCGAAGCCGGGTCGCTGGCCCGTGCTTGGGTTTTTCGGCGACGCGTGCCTGTTCGACACCGCACTTGATCGGGACGTCGCGGACGGGGACGCCGTCGGCGCGGCCGCAGCCTATCGGCGCATATTCCTGGCCGCCGTGCGCGACCGGCCGCTGGCCTACGCAGACAAGGTCCTGCGTCAGATGGCCTATGGGGCGTCGGTCGCATGGCCGTCCTACGGGCTCGACCCTGCCATACCGATCTCGACCGACGACGTACCGCACGTGTCGGACATCATGACGCGGCACGGCCGCAACATTCCGCCGACGGAGTTGCAGGGCGAACCCGTTCGGATCGGCCTGCTCTCCGATGTCCCAGGCCTCTCCACCTATCTGTTCAGAGCCCTGTCCGCCACCTTCGTTATCGCAGTCATATTCTGGACTGTAACGGCTGTGGGGCGTCGGCGCCGCTCTCAGTTCGTGACGCGCGCAGGCATCGTGGTCGTGATGTGGGCGGCTTCGATCGCGACCGCCGCCTGCGCCCACACCCTCGACATCGGGCGCTATCTGATTCCCGCAGTGCCGATGGTGGGCCTGATGCTGTCCCTTTTCGCGGCCGAACTGACTGGGACGATCGCGCGCCTGCGGAAAGGGGCCGATTGAGGCGCCCTGCCCGTTCGAACCGCACCATCAGATCGAGCCGTCACCATCCCAAGTCCTGCGCAGCAGAGCCAGCCAGGCCTCGGCCGCAGGCGAGAGATAGGCGCCGCGTCGCCACGCCATCGCCATCGTCCACTCGACGCCGGGCTCGTCGAGGAGCACGAGACTGATCGGCACCTGTGTTCGCTGAGTGGCAATCATCCGCGGCAGAAAGGCAACGCCGAGCCCCGCGCCCGCCAGTTCGGCGATGAAGTCGATCTGGCTGCTGCGCGCCGCGACCGCTGGCTCGAAGCCGTTGCGACGGCACGCATCAAAAATGATCCGATTGAGGGCAAAACCCGTCTCGAACAAAATGAACGGCATATCACGCAGGTCGCTTAGCGTGACCTTGGGCTTGCCGGCGAGCGGATGATCGGCCGGCAAGAGCGCCATCAGCGGCTCGCGCCGCACGGCCTGCGAGGCGAACTCTTCCGCGATCGGCAGCAGCAGACCGGCGAAATCAATCTCGCCTGCGTGGAGCAACTCGTTGAGGCGGTCGCTGCCATGCTCGACCAGCCTGATCTCGATCTCGGGATGGCGTTGGCGATAGAGAGCGAACAGCGGGGCAAACAGCGTGCTGCTGCCGATGGGCGGCAGGCCGAGTCGCAAAACCCCACGTGTCAGTCCGCGCAACTCCTTGAGTTCGGCCTCAAGATCATCCCGCTCGGCCAAGAGCCGTATGGCCCGGCGGTAGACGATCTCTCCTGCAGCTGTCAGCCGGCTTCGGTGGCCGAGCCGATCAAGCAAGGGCAAACCAAGTTCATCCTCCAACTGCTTGACCGCCTTACTGACGGTGGATTGCGTGGCGAATACCACCTTGGCCGCTTGGGAGAAGCCGCCCTGGCGAACCACCTCCACGAAGGCTCTTAACGTCCTGAGTTCCATCGTATTCCGATAGCGACTTAATCCATTCAATCAATTCATTTTATACATGCTGCACCGCGAGATATAGTGCTTTGGACAAGTTTTTTGGATTTCTCGATGTCGCGCCGCAACATGCTGGTCCTCGCACGCCACCGCTTGCGCCGCAGCCGATTGCTGCAAATCGCCCTGATGGGAGCGTTCTGGCTTGCCGGCGAACAGATCGCCCGAATGAGCGGGCTGCCGATACCTGGCGGCATTGTCGGCATGGCCCTGGCACTGGCTGTTTTGTGTGCACGCGGCCTCAAGGTTGCGAGCATGAAACGCGGCGCCGATTGGCTCCTGGCCGAGATGCTGCTGTTCTTCGTACCGGCTGTACTGGCGCTTCTCGATCACCGCGAGTTCATGGGCGTGCTGGGCCTGAAAATCCTCGCCATCATTCTCGTCAGCACGACGGCGGTGATGTGCGTGACCGCCCTGACGGTCGATCTGTGCTACCGCTGGAGCAACGGCGATGAACGCACCCGCCCTGTGGCATGAGCCTCTTGCGCAGGCCGCCGGTTGGTCGCTGGCGACCATCTTGTTCTATTTCCTGGCCAAGCGTCTTCATCGCAAATGGCCGCGCTGGTGGCTGATGCCTCTTGCGGTCGCGCCGGCACTGCTGATGCTCGCCGCTCTCATCCTGCACGAGTCCTACCGGGACTATATCCGCGGCACGCACTGGCTGGTGGCACTGCTGGGCCCCGCAACCGTCGCCTTCGCCGTCCCCATCTATGAGCAGCGGGTGCTGATCCGCCGTCGTTGGCCGCTGCTGCTGGTGGGCATGATCGCAGGCAGCTTCACCGCGATCGCATCGAGTTGGGCACTCGCTGATTTGCTGGGTATCGATGGGGCGCTCCGCCTCAGCTTGCTGCCGCGCTCGATCAGCACGCCATTCGCCATGGAGGTGTCAGGCGAAATCGGCGGCATACCTGATCTCACCGCGGTGTTCGTCGTGCTCACCGGCATCATCGGTGCGGCGGTCGGCGACGTGGTGCTGGCGCGGCTACCGCTGCATTCAAGGCTGGCCAAAGGCGCGCTGTTCGGTGTCGGCGCGCATGGGGCAGGAACAGCCCGGGCTCACCAAATCGGTCGGGAGGAAGGAGCCATCGCCGGTCTCGTGATGGTGCTGGTCGGACTGATGAACGTGGCGCTTGCACCCGTCATCGTTCAGTTCCTGAGATAGTGGTGCCGAACGGCGCCACGGCCGCGATGCTTCTTCGACGAAGGCGCATGGCACCGCATGCCTTCCCCCGCCGCGGGACGCACGGCAATGGCTGTCGACAAGCCATGGCGACAAAGGCGTCGGAAGTGGAAGTGAGGGCTTTTAGGAGCTCGCCAGGCTGACCAGTGCAAAGGAGCGCGAGCAGGACCGTGAGCGCGACGAATTTCTGTGACCGCGATTTCTTTCGAACGCGGAAGCTCTGACCGAATTTGGCGGCGCAGCTACGCAGTCTTTGATCAGAATCCGGAATTCGGGAGATCGTCGGCTGCAGCGGGAATGATGTCGGGGAGATCGAAAACCGGAAACAGACTGTGCGCCAGGGGCTTTGCGAAGAGCGTCAACGTGGAGATGGCGCCGTTCTCCACAGTAAGCACATGGATGGAATGTGCGATCTCGGCAGATGCGGAGTCCGGTGCATCGTAGGCTTTCAGCATGAACGGTGTTGCCTGTTCTTGACTGACCGGCGACGGCAGAACCTAAGCTTCTGCCGCCAAATACTCCTGGATCGCCCTTGAAGCGATCGGCCATCAACGGCGCAGACGGTGCATTCGAACGCGATCGGGCCGAGAACCTCTTGGCCTCCTCGCCATCGCTGCGCACGTCGCTGTCGCGCCACATTCCCCTCAACTCGAGGCCGAGCCCGCGGAGCTGATCCACGAGAGGCTCCACCGCCCTCCGCCGCTCCGATTAGTCTCTTTCCGTCTCAGAGGGGTTCCCTACTTCCGTCAACCAGGGAGCGGTCGAATGAAAAACGCTTATGCATTACAGGCCCGATCGTCGAGAACGCGGCGATGTGGTGAGGAGCCCCTCGCCCCGTTTGGCGTGAGTGGGCGGAGGCTCCCCACCAGCCTCTTCCGGAACGGGGAGAGGCGCGCAGGAACGTCGGGGCTGCGAGCGTCCCTACTTCAACATCGTCGCAACGTTGTCCTTCGTCACAACGTCGAGACCGGTGTAGATGATCTCCGGCACCTTCTGACCCTTCTTGATTGCAAGAAGAGTATCCATCGATTTCTCGCCCATCTCGAACGGACGCTGCCCGACCAGCGCATTGGCATAGCCTTCGTTCAGAAGCTCGAGCTGCATTTTGAGAGTGTCGGCCACGACGAGCGTGAACTTGCCAGCGTCCATGTCCTGCTTGCTCTTGCTGGCGAACGCCCTGAAGCCTTCCGGCGCGAACATTGGCCAGCCGCCAACCGGGATGATCGCCGCCAGGTCGGGAGTCGCGGTGCGCAGATCCGTCATCTGCTGCACGGCAAGCGCGGGGTCGTCATTGCAGAAAGTCGGCGAGCCCGGGACTTCGGTCCATTTCGAACCCTTAAGCGCTTCGCGGACGCCATTGACGCGTTCGGCCAAATTCTCCGCACCCGGCCCGCCGGAGACCATCGCGTATTTGCCGCCATCGGGCCGGAGCTTCAGCAACTGCTTGCCGAGCGCGAGGCCGAACTCCTTGTTGTTGGTGCCGATATAGGCAATCCGCTTCGAGCCTGGCGCGTCCGAGTCAAACGTGATGACGGGAATCCCGGCCGCCGTTGCCGCCTGAATCGATTTGGTCATCGCGGCAACATCGGCGACCGAGATGGCCAGGCCGTCCACCTTCTGAGTGATGAAATCCTGGATGATCTGCGCCTGTGTCGCCGGCTCGTGCTCGACAGGACCTTTGTAGATACATTCGATGTTGCCGAGCTCCTTGGCACGTTTCTGGCAGCCGTCGCGCGCGAAATCGAAGAACGGATTGTTCATGGCCTTGGGCACGATCACGAATTTGTAGCTCTGGGCGAACGCCGGCGTCGCCATCATCGCGACAGTGATACCGGCAAGAAGAAGTTTTCTCATCTCTTCCCTCCACATTTTTGTGCCTATCCCTTTGAAAGCTGTGGCTCCGGGAGGCGGATAGACGATCATTTCGTTATCCTCCGGGAGGAACTCTCAAATCATGCGCGATCGGATGCGATCGACCAGCACCGCCACGATGATGATCACGCCCACCAGAGCCTGCTGCCAATAGGAGCTGACCTGCGCGAGCACGAGGCCGTTGCGGATCACCTCGAGCAGCACGCAGCCAACGATGGCCCCGAGCGGGCCGCCGACGCCGCCGGCGAGATTGGCACCACCGATGACGGCGGCCGCAATGACGTTGAGCTCGTAGGACGTCGCCATGTTTGCCGGCGCCGATCCCAGCCAGCCGGAGATGATGATGCCCTGCAGACCCGCTGCGAGCGCACAGATCACATAGACGGCGATCTTCACACGCACGACCGCAATGCCGGTCAGAGCGGCCGCCTTCTCGTTGCCGCCGAGGGCAAAGACGTGGCGGCCGAAACTGGTGTGATGCAGCACGACCGCCATCGCCACCGCGAGAACCAGGAGATAGATGAACGGCGCCGGCATGCCCAGCACAACGCCCGATGTCAGCGCATAGAAATAGTTGGCGTCGGGCCCACCGGGAAAACTGCCGCGGCCGTTGCTGACGACGTAGCCCAGTCCACGCACGATCGAGAGCATGCCGAGCGTCGTGACGAAAGGCGACAGCCCAAGCACCGCGATGCAGAATCCGTTGACAAGGCCGACGATCAGCGCGACGCCAAGCCCTGCCAGGACCGAGACGAGCAGGATCAAACCAGGCACATTGGCAATCACGGTCTTGTCGTCAGCGGCCAAATGCACGAACCACTCCGCGCCAGGCATGCCCGGTGTCGAGAGCTGCGTCATGACCATCGAGGTGATCATCGCGGAAAAGCACATCATCGAGCCGACCGAGAGATCGATGCCGCCGGTGATGATGACGAAGGTCACGCCGAGCGTGGCGATGGCGATGAAGGAAAAATTCTTCGCCACATTCTGCATATTGCCTTCGGTGAAGAAATAGGGGCTGGCGAAGTTCATCACCACGAACAGCGCCACAAGCGCGAGCAGGACGTAACCGGTCTGCGAGGCAAAGATGCCGCTCTGCCACCATCTGGCCTTGCCGACATTGGTGAAGGTGATGGGAGATTCGATCGGCGTGGCCATCACGCGGCCTCCTTCGCACCGGTAATGAGGGAGGTCACTTCCTCGGGGCTGGTGTCGCCGATCGCCTTGTCGGCGCGCTTCTCGCCGCGGCGCATGACGATGACGCGGTCGCAGACCGCGAACACGTCGGGCATGCGGTGCGAGATCAGCATTACGGCCACGCCCTGCTCCTTCAGGCGATGGATCAGGCCAAGAACCTGCTCGACCTGACGGACCGAGATCGCGGCCGTCGGCTCGTCCATCATCACGAGCCTGGCGTTGGACAGCCGCGTCCGCGCAATCGCGACCGCCTGACGTTGGCCGCCCGACATCTGCTTGACGAGGTCGTGCGGACGGGTCTCCGAGCGCAGCTCTCCGAACAGTTCCAGCGCACGCGCCGCCATCGCCTTGTGATCGAGAAACGCGAACGGACCAAATTTGCGCTTGAGCTCGCGGCCGAGGAAGACATTGGCTGCTGCCGTGAGATTGTCGGCGAGCGCGAGGTCCTGGTAGACGACCTCGATTCCGACCGCGCGTGCATCGATGGGACGGGCGAAATGAACCGCCTTCCCGTCAAAGCGGATCTCGCCCTGACTCGGCGGGAAATTGCCGGCGATGATCTTGACGAGCGTCGACTTGCCGGCGCCGTTATCTCCCATCAAACCAACCACCTCGCCGGGCAAGATGCGCATATCGACGCCGTGCAGCGCGCGAATGGCGCCGAACTCCTTGCCGATACCTTTGAGCTCCAGGACCGGCTCCCCGGCTGCGTGAGTGGTTACCATGGTTGGCCTCGCTCAGACATGCTGGTTGACCAGCGATTCCAGATATTGCTGGGGTCCCGAACGCGGCTCTGGATCGAACCCGGGCGCGAGTGCACGACCGACGAGATCAGCGAGCGAACGCTCGCCCGCGGGGATCGCGCGGCCCTCGGCACCGCTGGCGCCATGCATCTGGCCGGAGAGGCCGATGCCGCGCACTTGTGCGACTTCGCGCGGATGGGCGGGCGCAAGATCATCGACCCCGCCGATCGCCGCCTCGAACCGTGCATCCGGATCCTGCTCGGACTACAGCCGCGCGGGATGCGACAGCGCAAGCTCGCGTGAGGCGATCGCGACAATCGCGCCCGCCCTCGCTCACAAGCACCGCTTTGACACCGGAGGTGCCGATGTCCAGTCCGAGATACACGCCTTCCTCCCTTCCGGCCTGTTTTGCGGTGTGCGAACTGCGCCGCCTTTTCCGCAAAAGCCGCCTACGGCAGATTGTCCCGCATCACGATATCGATTCGAATCTTCTCCTGTTCGCTCAGGATCGGCTCCCCCCTAGCAAGCGCGAGCAGCACGCGCACGGCGGCGCGCGCCTCATGGCCCGGGTTTTGCGAGATCGCCGCAGCCATCACGCCCTGCAACAATAGCTTGCGCGTCAACACCGTCACGTCATGGCCGACGAAGACCACCTGCTTCTCGCGGCCCTGCTCCACCAGCGCCTTGGCGACACCGGCCGTTCCGGCGCCGACATTGTAGAGGCCGACGATGTCTGGGTGCTTGCCGAGCAAGCGTGTCATCAGCTGCTCCGAGCGGCCATCGTCGTCGCGGCTCTCGAGGACGGGCAGCACATCGAGCCCGGAAAACTCGGACGTCATCACCTGGCTGAAGCCGAAAATGCGCTCGGCATGGTCGCGCAAGCCTCGCGAGCCGGCGATGATCGCGACCTTTCCTTTGCGGACACCAACGAGCCGGCCGACCAGCGCGCCAGCCGTGCGGCCAGCCGCGATATTGTCGATGCCGACATAATGATGGCGGCGCGACGAGGGCACGTCGGAGACCAGCGTCACGACCTTGGTGCCGGCATCGACGAGATCGTTGATGGCCGCGCGAACGCTCGGATGGTCCAATGCAACCACGGCGACGCCGTCATAGTCATCGGCCAGCGCGTCCAGCGAAGAGGCGAGAACCGAAGCGTCGAAGACGTCGGTTGCGACCGTATCGATCGCGAGACGGCGGGCCGAGAGCCAAGCCGACATCTCGCCGAGATAGGACTGGATTTGCTGCATGAACAAATTCGGACCCGACGGTATCACGAAGGCAAAGCGCCGGGTGCGGCCGCGGGCCAGCTCCGCTGCCGCCACATGAGGCTGAAATGCGTTGCGCTCGATCGCCTCCTTGACGCGGCGAACCGTGTCCGGCCGCACTCCGGGGCGATTGTGCAGCACGCGGTCGACGGTCGCCAGGCTGACACCGGCCTGGCGGGCGATGTCCTTTAGCGTCAGCACGGCGGGCACGTCCCTCTCCCTCATAGATGAAGGCTAGCAGAGGTCAGTTGAGGTACGCAACTCATATTGAGGGACAGATCACCGCTTTCGTGCTCCGGTTGCGCGACCGGAGATGCCGCCACTGCTTGGGCGCCGTCGTGTACGCCGGGCACGACGGCAATGTGAGGGGCGAAAAGCAGGGGAGCGCCGCCGCCCGTGAGAGCGGCGCTCCATAAAGATGCCACCCGGCGCCGTTAGCGAACATTCCGAGGTCCGGCCTTTATACTGGGTGGCGCGAGGTGACGAGCTTCGAGGGCAAGAGCTTCCATACCCACATCGGTGAGCATAGAACCGCGGCTAAGCTGCCAGAGCCTCCTCTACGTGAGCCTCTATCCGGTTGCGTCCCTGCTGCTTCGATCGATAGAGCGCCGCATCGGCGTTTCGAAGAATTGCATCGAGAGTCATAGGGACGGCCGATTGACGCGCGATACCAATGCTGAGCGTTGGGTGGACCGTGAGAATGCCCTGCGCACCGACAGCCGCCGAAAACGCTTCGCTGATATCCGCGGCCAGTTCTGTGGCTTCACCCAGCGTAGCGTTGCCAAGAAGCACGACGAACTCATCGCCTCCCATTCGCGCAACAACATCCCCGGGCCGAAGATGGATCTTGATCACATCCACGAGCAACCGAAGAAGCTCGTCGCCTGCCGCATGACCATGCTTGTCGTTCAGCGACTTGAAATGATCCATGTCGATGAGTAACGCCGTGACCCGCGCCGTCCCAAGTTCGGCATAGGCGCGTGCCAGACCCGCACGGTTGAGCGCACCGGTCAGCGGATCGCTGTTCGCAAATGCGGTTAGCTGGTGGTGATTTCGCTCCGCCGCCATGAGCATCATGACCATGTTGCGCAGCACGATGAAGAGGACAGCGAACATTGCCAGCAAGCTGTGAGCACTGCTGCCGTCGAATAACCGCTCTCGGCCGATTTCGCCCGTGGCCGCCAGCAAGGCCCGAGCAGCGAAGATCAGAGCAGACGGCAAATAAAGACCCGCCAGAATCCACGCGGAATAGAGCCGCTCGCGCATGCCCAGCAGGACGCCTTCGCGCACAATGACCAGGTCGACCACGCAGTAGATGACCGAACCGAAAATGATACGGCCCCAGGTGTCCGACGCTCCATCAAGCCCGAAAACGCATATGAGAATGCCCGCGAGGACCGAAAGAAAAACGTGCCGCAAGTGTGTCGGACGGTTCGCAAATACGCGAACGGCCGGCAGCATGCAGACGTAACCTGCCAATGTCACGGAGTTGCCGAGATCGACCGAGATGAAATCCGGAGCGATGTCACGAAGCGCAATGGCGAACGTGCCGATACCGGTTAGGATATTGCCTAGGCCCCACCACAGCGGCCAGTGACCGAAACGGCCGATAAAATAGCTTGCGAGCTGAAGCGCTCCCAGCAACGCCAAAGTTAACGAAGCGACAACATAGATTGTTCTTAAATCGAGGACCATGACCCCCGCGCCCCCCACTCCTTTGGAGCGGCATAAAGTAGGCCGGTTGTGATCCCCTTGAAGATATCCCTAAATTGCAAGGAATTTTCCTCTCGCATGCTCGGCGAACACAATATGTTCGCCTTCCGCTCGATTCCGTCGTGTTTCCAACAACGCCCTCTACGAACACGGCCTCGCGCCCGGCAATCGCTGGTCGCACAAGAGAAGCACCGACTAGCTCGGTCCGTTGGCCCCCGATCCGAACCGTTCGACGAGAAAATCAATGAAGAGCCGGACCTTGACCGCGAGGTGTCGCGTGGGCGGATAGACGGCGTATAGGGCGAGTGGCGGCGCCGAATAGTTCGCAAGGACGGCCTGAAGGCTGCCATTTTTCAGGGCGTCCGCCACGATGAACGTCGGTATCAGCGCGAGGCCCCTGCCCTTGAGCGCCACGTCGCGTAGCACCTCCGCATTGTTGACGCACAGCGACCAGGCCGGCTGAATCCAGTGGACGCCGTCGCCGCCCGCGAACTTCCACTGATTGCCCGTCAATAGAAAGCCGTAGGTCAGGGAGATATGATCGCGCAGATCGCTCGGATGGGTTGGTGTGCCATGGCGCTTCAGATAGTCAGGTGATGCACACACCACCCGCTCGACCGGAACAATCTTGCGGGCGATCAGGCTCGAGGATTCCAGCTCGGCAATGCGAAGCGTGACGTCGAAGCCGTCCTGGATAGGATCGAGAAGATCGTCACTCAGTACAAGCTGAAGCTGCAGATCGGGATACTTCGCCATGAAATCGGCAAGCGCCGGCCCCAGGCGCATCGTGCCGAATGACATCGGCGCGTTGATGCGCAACAGACCGCGCGGCGACGATTGCAGCTGCGTCACAGCTTGGTCCGCGGCGTCGATCTCCGAGAGGATGACGACGGCGCGCTCGAAATACATCTGCCCGTTTTCAGTCGGACTTGCTTGCCGGGTCGTGCGGTTGAGCAGTTGAACCCCGAGGCTCTCCTCGAGCTCTCCGACATATTTGCTGATCGCGGAGCGTGAGAGCCGTAGCTGACGGCCGGCTTCGGCGAAGCTGCCGCCTTCCACGACCTTCACGAAGGCCCTCAGGCTTGCCAATTTGTCCATCCACTCCCCGATTGTCGCCAAAACGTAGACACAGACGCCATAAGAGCACGGATTGTCCTCAGAACAAAGGCGCCCGATATCTCAGGCGAAACGACGTTGTTCGTTCGATTTGGAGGAAGAGATGTCAGGACTTCATCACGTCACAGCGATCGCCGGCGATCCCATTCGGAATTTCGGCTTCTACACGCGGGATCTCGGCCTGCGCTTCGTCAAGAAAACCGTTAATTTCGACGATCCGGCCACCTATCACTTCTATTATGGCGATGAGATCGGTCGGCCGGGCACGATCCTGACGTTCTTTCCTTGGCAGGGAGTACGCCCCGGCCGGAGAGGCGTCGGCGAAACCCATCAGACCGCGTTCCGCGTGCCGCTTCGCTCGCTGGGCTACTGGACCCAGCGCCTGCAGGAAAAAGGCATCCGCTACGAAGCTCTCGAGAAGCGTTTTGGGGAATCGGTTCTGCCGTTTACCGACCCGGATGGCCTGGCGCTCGCGCTTGTCGGCGTGCCGACGGCCGGAGATGAGCCGGCCTGGAGCAACGGCGACGTACCAGCCGAACATGCGATCCGCGGCTTTCACGGCGTGACGCTGCTGCTTGATGATGCCAAGAAAACTGCGGCCATTCTTGCTGACGTGTTCGGCTTCAAAGAGACGGCTCGCGAAGGCTCGGTCATCCGCTACAAGGTGGCCGGCGACGCGAACGGAAGCGTGGTCGACATCTACGAGGCGAAGGGCTTCCTGCGAGGCCATCAGGGCGGCGGTTCGGTGCACCACATCGCATTCCGCGCGGTTGACGACGCCGACCAAGGCCGGATGGCGCAAAAGCTCGTCGACAATCATGGACTGCACCCGACCGAACAGAAGGACCGCAATTACTTCCGGTCGGTCTACTTTCGCGAGCCGGGTGGCGTGCTGTTCGAGATCGCGACCGATATCCCGGGTTTTGCGGTCGACGAGCCGGTCGAGACACTGGGACGTGCACTGAAGCTGCCGAGCCTCCTTGAGCCGCATCGCAGCGAGATCGAGAGTGTCCTGCCCGAGTTGGAAGGAGCCGTGTCATGATCGACGAGTCCTCATTCGTCTATCGATTTGAGCCCGCAAGCAGGACCGGCGCACCCCCGCTCCTGCTCCTGCACGGCACCGGAGGAGACGAGAACGATTTGTTACATCTGGGCGCGATGATATCGCCGGGTTCGGCGCTGCTGTCGCCGCGCGGGCGCGTCCTTGAGCACGGCATGCGGCGCTTCTTCCGTCGCCTCGCGGAGGGCGTCTTCGACGAAGAAGACGTTCGCAAGCGCGCTCTGGAGCTTGGCGCGTTCGTCGAAGGCGCACGGCAACGATACGGCATCGAACCGCCGATCGCGGTGGGATTTTCCAATGGCGCGAACATCGCGGCCGCACTTCTTCTGCTAAAACCGGAGGCACTCGCCGGCGCAGTCCTACTAAGGGCGATGGTGCCCCTGTCGGATCCACCGAAAGCCAGCCTCGACGGCAAGCCGGTGCTCATCCTTTCCGGGCAAGCAGATCCGATCGTTCCGGCCGGCAATGCGGGCAGACTTTCGACCATGCTCTCGGATACGGGCGCGAAAGTGGTCCACAAAATCCTGCCGGCCGGTCACCAACTCTCGCAGGCGGACGTCAGGCTGGCCCGCGAATGGATCGCCAGCGTTGATGCTCAAGTCGTCTAGCTATTTCCGGAGCCGAACTGTCAGTCGGACAGTTCGGCTCTGATGGATGGCCATTCAACGCCCGTCCGTCTCGAAGCTGTTCTTGACCGACAGCTATCGTGAATCGCCTTCACCGCCTCGACGACCCGAGGTGCAAAAAGCTCCTCCTGGTCCAGCTCACCGCCTGGGCATGATGCTGTCGTGGATGGCCGGATCTTCACAAGCATCCATGAAGCATCTGACAAAACTTTGAGGGCAGGGATTACATGTCCACCGTCATCGACAGGAGATACGTGCGCGGTGCTCCGAGGAAGAACGTTCCAAATGAGGCCACGCTGGACCAGTATTCCGTACCGGTCGCGTTCTGGACGTTTGCGCGGAAAACCGTCTTGCGGCCGTTGATCTGCGTCGTATAGCGGGCGCCGAGATCAAGCCGCGTCCAATCCGGGATCGGCTGCGTGTTCGCTGTATCGACGAACTGCTTGCCCGTGTAGATGAGTGCCCCATTCAAAGTGAGCCCTGTCACCCAGGGGAGATCCCATTCGGCTCCGATATTGGCCTGTACGCTCGGAACGCCGATCGGCGTGTTGCCGATGTTTGCCGCAATGGCGGTCTTCGTCAGGGTGCCATCCAGCAGCGAAAAGCCTCCCAGGACACGAACATCGGCCATGAGTTCGCCGTAGACGTTGAACTCGAGCCCACGGACCTGCTGTTCGGCGGTCGCCGCGAAGCGCCCGGCGGACAGCTCGCCGCTCGCCTTCGAGATCTCGAAGGCGCTGAAGGTGGTTGCGAACCGGCCGAAGTCCACCTTGATGCCGGCCTCGTATTGCCTGGCGATGTAGGGCGGAAGCACTTCGCCGAAGTTGGAGGCTGCCTGCGGCGCTACGTCGCCCCGGCTGAGACCTTCGATGTAGTTCGCATACAGAGAGACGTTGTCCCGGGGGCGGACGACGAGGCCGATCACGGGGGTAGTCGCGCTCTTGTCGTAGGACGTCGTCAGCGTTCCGACGTTGGAGAGATAGTTGTTCGCCTCGATGCCTTGGCGCCGCACACCCAAAGTCAACAGGATATGCTCATCGAGCACGGACAAGGTGTCAGCAATCGAGAGCCCCGTGAGGTCACTGTCCGAGAGCCGAGGGCGACCGCTGATCTCGTTCGCGAACTGGGCCGGCGCTAGGGTCGGACTATAGATGTTCGACGCGACCAGACTGCCGTTAGTGAGCCGCCGGTTCAGCGCGTCGTGATAAACCGAGGCCTGGAAGGCGACGGCGTGGTGGACGAAACCGGTATCGAAGCCGGCACGGACGCCGCCATCGTATGTGTATCGATCAACGCTTAGGCCGAAGAACTGGGGCGTCGAGGTCGTGTCGCCGCGCGTGTTGATGATCGTCGGAAGACCGAAGAATCGCTCGACGTCGGTCCGCGATCCGCCGATGTCGGCGAACAGCGTAACCTGATCGCTTACATCGTATTCGGTGCGCAACAAGGCAGATCGATCGTTGATGCGCGACCATTCCCAGGGTTGCGTCACGTTCAGTCGACCGTCCGGCGCCTTCGGCACTTGTAGGCCGGGGGCCATGAGGAAGGGACGCAAGGGAGCATCGAACCGATCGGTCTGGGCGATGACGTAGAGCCAAGACCTGAACCGTTCGCCCTGATAGTCGAGCGCCAGCGATCCGACCCCCGTCGTTTCGGACTGACGGTCAATGGGCGTGTCGCCGCCGCGCAGGCTGCCGCTGGTGCGCACGCCCCATTCCTTGTTGTCGCCATAGCGCCTTGCAACGTCCCAGAGACCGCCGAACCGTGCAGCCGAGCCATAACTCGCGGTGAAGCGGGTCAAGTCCTCTCCCGCGCGCTTAGGCACAACATTGATGACGCCACCGACGCCGCCATTGGGTGCGATGCCCGACAGCGCGGCTGAGGGGCCCTTGAGCACTTCGATGCGCTCGACGTAGTCCGTGAAGATGCGGTAGTTCGGCGCGATCCCGTAAAGGCCCTCGAAGGCAAACTCACCGTTGTTCCCTTCGTTGACGGGGAAGCCGCGAATGTTGAAGGATTCGACCATGCCGCCCGCCGGGTGGGAACTGCGCACCGAAGGATCCAGGATCAAGGCATCGGCAGCCGTCGCCGCCTGCTGATCCCGGATGAACTTGTCCGTGTAGCTTGTCACGTTGAACGGTGACTTCATGGTATCAGTGTTTCCGAGCAGTCCCAGCCGCGCACCCTGAGCAACCTGGCCGCCTGCAAAGGCGGGCACGACACCCGACTTCGACGGCTGCGGTTGCAGCGCAACGGTTTCGGTTTGCGGAGTGCCAGGCGCCGTGGTGCGCTGTGAAGTTGATCGGACCCGGGCGGCATTTCGTTTGGTCGGTGCGCGGCGGACCGACTGTTGCGTCGGAGCATCGACTGTAACGGGTGGAAGGGAGATGCCGTCTTGCGACGTTTGGGATTGAGCGGGCGATTCGACCCACGCCAGTAACGCCACTCCACCCAGCAGTGTCGTACCGAAGCGACCTACCGTCCCAACCCCACCTGCAATTCCCATTTCCAGAAAGTCCCCATCAACATCACGTCGCCCAACGTGAAACGGTTCTAGGCCTGACTATGGATCGAAGATCCGGTCTCCGCGTCCGAGTTCGGCCGACACTTATGGCCCTGTGAATCAGCTCCCCCGCAGACTCGCACTCCGGATTGGTTGCCTGTGCCTTAGCGGCAGACTCCGATCGCCAGCCATCTGCACCGGCTCTTTAGAGAGGCGCAATGGTGACAGCAACGCAAATGCGTGCGCTGCGACTTAGAATGTCTCGACCATCGAGGGCTCGAGTCAGCCGACACCGTGTTCGGAAAGATTCCAAAGATGGTTTGAACGATTCCAAATCAGTGCTGTTGAAATTTGGCAGGGCGATGGGCGAGAGCGCTCTCGCCAGCGGCCATGCTTTTCCTCCTGGGCAACGTAATAGGCCTCGCCTTTTCAGGAACGCTCCAGACCTCGTCGTGAACTACTGTCGCGCGTCACCATTTCGTTCGTGTACGTTGCTCTCGTCGCGACGACATCTGCCGGAGCACAGGTCGCAGTCGGCCAACGCTTCTTCAAGCGACGCGCCAATTGAACTGCCTTCATGGCTCCGACCAGAAAACGAACGCAAGGATGACCCAGAGCATGAGCTTCTGGTGCGCTCGGAGGGTGGAGAAGATGTTAGCAGTCTCGACAACTTGCCGGGACGAGGAAAGGGTGAGATGCATTTCCCACCCAAAGCCCTCATTCAAGCCGACCGCCGCAGCTGAACTCCGATCTCTCTGCTCTGGACGGCGCACAGCTCTCGCCTCGTCATCTGCTCGGCCAACTATTGGAGCGAGAGCTTTTTCCGCTCTTCCGCTGTCAGCTGCTGCTTCTGGTCCTCGGTAAGGGCACCGGCGCCGACATAGTGAATCGAGCTTGAGGGGTCGTAAGTCTGCTGATCCTTGCGGCGCTGCCCATCCTGCTGCTCATGCTCCTCGCCGGACCCGCCGCCATAGCCGAGCACCTCGACGATGATGATCGATTGCTGGTCGTTGTTGCCGGCTTGCGCCGGCCGCAGCGTCTGCTGGGTCGCGCCGCTGGTGTTGTTTGCAGCAGTGAGCGCGCCCACCGGCGGCCCCTGCACCGCGGGCAGGCCAACGCTCGTGCCCTGGACCTGGATATTGCTGGCGTTGAGAATCTGCAGGGCCTGCAGCGTGACATTGCCGGAGACGCGGATGCCGGCGTCGCCCGCGTCGATCGTGCCATGTGGAGCAAACAGGTCGACATTGCCGGGCGCCACGCCGGGAACGCCGATCAGGGTGGCGATGCCGGCGCCGGTCTGCGGCGTCACCGGCGCCTTGGTGATATTCCCGTAGGGATCGACGGTGAACTGCGGTGGCGAGGTGACCAGCGTGGTCTTCTTGCCTTTGCCGGCGTTGAGATCGCCGTTCGTCGAGAACATCAGGATGTCGCCGCCGAGCTCGGTGAAGACGCGCGACTGCGCGACGATCACGCTTCCGTCTGTGAAGGTGTTGATGCTGCCGCCGCGCAGCGTCAGCAAACCGGGTCGTGCGGTATCGGTCTGGCCGGCGAGGTTTGGCGTCTGGTTTTCGAAGCCGAGCGTGATGCCGCCCCCCGGTGCCAGAATGTTGATGTCGCCGCCCGCCTGGGTACGGATGTACGAAAGGCCGTAGAGCGACAGACCGCCGCTGTATGCCGTGGTCGGCGTGCCGATGCTGCTCCCCGGGAAAAGGGTCTGGATCGCCTTGTAGGCGCGGTCATATCCCTTGCCGCCGGCGCCCTGACCGTTCGCCGCCGCTTCTCCCCCCGCCCTCAATTCGGCGAAGTAGTATTTTTCGACGAACGGCGTCTGCTGCGCTGACGTCAACGCGCGGAAATCGGCGAGCGCCTGGTCTGGGGTCAGCGCGGAATTGTTCTCGCGCCTGCGGATATCGTCGGTCAGCTCGCCAAGATAAGAGTGCGGCACCGAACCGGCATTCGCAGGATCGAGATAGGTCGAGATGAAATCGGCTATGTCCGGCCCGTTCTGACCGACACCGACCATAACGCCAACGGAAGCGCCTTTGGGACCGAGCAGCGGGTTGTCGGCATTGCCTATGCTGGCGATGCCGTCGCTAGTGAGCGCAGGATTGAGCGCCGATTGCACGGCCAGATTGCGCCCGGCCTCGACCTCCAGCGCGCCCGGGCCGGCAATCCGCACATTGAAATCGAAGATATCGCGGCCTGCCTTGATCAGAGACAGGTCGTAGTCATGGTCGTGCTGGAGATTGAAGCTAGGTGTTGCGATGTCGCGCCCGGCCCGGATTGCACTCTGCTTCGTCAGCGAGAGCGTGACACCACTGATATCGCCCTTGACGGCGTAAACGTGGTTGGTGCGCGGATCGTCCGGTTGGACCAGATCCCAGATATTTCGCTTTGACGAGAATTGCACCACGTCCGTGAAGTTCACGATGGTTGCCACCGCATCCCAATACGGCGGAATGAGGCTGCTTGTGACTTCTCCGGCTTCGCTAAAGCCGAGCTTGATCGTTTGCCCGGCGAGCAGATCGAGCTGCGCCGTGGCGCTGGGGACACCGATCGGCGTGTTGTTGACAACACCGATCGTTCCTCCACCTGGAATGATCGAACCGGTAGGAGATTGTGCCGAGAAATGTGAGGGCACGAAATCGCCGCTGATCCCCAGGTTGCCGCCGGTCACCAGCAAATCCACGCCTGCGGAGGGCGTCTGGCTGGTGAAGAAGCCCCACGGCGCAGGCTGGCCGTACATATAGTTTTGCGACGACGTGCATTGGAAATTGTCGCAGCCTTCCAGCCCCCTGGGAGCAAGGGCGTAGAAGACGTCCTGGTTCGGGTTGAATCTCTGCTGCAGAGCCATGCGCGTCGGATCGACGATCTGTACGTTCGCGCTTCGGTCGGCCACAACCGCAACCTGCGCGTCGCCGACGGCCACCTCGACCGCATCACTCGGTATGAACATGCTGGTCGGGTTGGGTTGAGTGCCTAGATCCTGGGCGCGGATGCTGCCGGTGCCACGGCCGACCAGAAGGTTCGAATTGTCCAGCAGGCCGCCAACGTTCACCAGGAGCTTGCCGCCACCGTATTCCTGGGCGTCAGTGAGGCTGGAGCCGCCGGTCGGCAGGTAGCCGGTGCTTGGGACGCTGACGTCGACACGGTTCATCGTCCCGCCGACTGACACTGTCGCATTGCCGCCGCCGAGCGCACCGAAACCGCGAAATGCAGCGACACCGGGGTAACTATCCCTGGGCGAAAGACCGAATGAGACCGGCTTGGCGTAGTTCTGATAGAACGTGCCGAAATTGATGAACCAGGTGCCGTTGAGCCGTCCCTGCCCGTTCGGGTTGGCTTGCCCCATGGTCCAAAGCCAATAAGTGTCGACGGCGCTGCCGGCATATTCGACATAGCCGTTGATGTTCGGTGACGTGACGGGAGTGGGATTGCTGGTCAGGTTGCCCTGCGCCGTCACATAGAGACTGCCGCCTCCAACCGGATAGCTCGGATAAAAGGCCCCGGGATAGCCCGCCTGATCGAAGGGTACGCCCGTTTTGGTTGTGCGATTCCACGAGGCATAGCCAAGCACGGTTTCGTTGGTTGTTGCGGCTACCGACGACCTCACCACCGGTCGCGACGGCGGCGTAAAGTTCAAGATCGGCTGATAGCCGGCCGTGTAAATGCCGAAGATAGTGTTGATGTTAATGTTGCCGGCGGCTGCGACGTCGAGGTCGCCGGTCCCGGTGCGCACGACGCTCGGTATCGGAAAGCCGGCAGCGTCGTTGAATCCGGCCGCGCCATTGTAGGTCGCGTCGAAAGCGATCAAGCCGTTGCCTGGGGCGAGCTGGCTCGGCGTGAGCAACGCATCAGGATCTGGACCATTGAGGTTGGCGCCTGCGGAAAGCCGCAGCGTCGCCGAACGCGGGATGGCACCGGTCGTCGGATCCTGCCCGAGCACCTGGGCGACGGCGAAGACATTGCCGACCGGCGTTGACACGGGGCTGTTGAAGCCGTCGCTCAGGCTGCCGTTCATGGTGAGATTGCCGGCGGCGCGCAAGGTCAGCACCATCGGCTCGCCGTTGTAGCGGTAGGTGTGCAGATCGATGCCGCTGTTGGTGCTCGATGGGCTCTGCAGCAGCACGATGTCGCCTGGGCTGTCCAGTTCGATGCCGGGCATCAGGTGGAAGGCGGTGCTGTTGGGAATGCTCGTCAGAGTCCCGATGCCGTTCTTGATCGTCGCGGCGGCGATATAGGCCTGGGCATCGGCATCAGCAGCAGCGAGGTTCGCATCAACGTAAGCGACGTTACGGATGCTGCCGCCGACGCTGACCGGCGTGGTCGCCATGTTGTAGACCTTCACCGCCTCGACGTCGATCTCGCGCGCACCGTCGACCGTCACGCCGGCGTTGTAGACCTGCACGCCGGTCGCGTTGCGCGGCGCGCGCAGCCAAAGCCGACCACCATTGTCGGCAATATCAGGGCTAGTCCCCGCAACGTTGACGACGGAGCCGACTCCGAACGTCAGCGTACCGCCGCTGTTGCCGGCGAGCCCCAGGAACACATCGCCCCCTGTTGCAGCCGTCGTTGCATGCGCATCGAGAACCGCGTTCGGGCCGATGATGAGACTGCCGCCGGCGGTGAGACGGATCGTACCGCCCCTCGCCCCACTCGCGTTGATTGTACCGGCGACGGTGATGCTGCCGCTCGTCGTCGACAATTCGACGTCCTGCGCCGTCAGATTGCCGATCATGATATCGCCGCTGGCGAGAGTCAGCGCCTGCTTGCCCGTGAAGCGCGTGAGGCTGCCGAGCAGCGCCGTAGCATCACCGGACGCGAGACTGAAGCTCGCCTTGCCGCCGCCGTAGCCCGGCACCGCGTTTCCGAGCACAGCACCGAAGATCTCGGCAGTGCCATTGGCCGCAACGACGTTGAGTGTACCGGCATCGCCGCCGAAGTCGGACGATAGCCAGTCAATCACCGGCGTCTTGCCGCGGTTGACGGAGGCGAGCGAGCCGCCGTCGAGGTTCACGATGGCGCCGCCGGCGACGATCACATTGCCTGAAGTCGATTGCAGGTTGACCGTGCCGGCCGGCGCAATGCGTACCACATCGAAATAGGGCGTGACCGCGCCGGAGACGTCAATCAGCGATCCTGCAGCCAGGTTCACGTCCGATTGGCTGTTGAAATTGACGACGCCCGACGGCAGTCTGATCGCAATACCCTGGAGGATGCTCGCCGCATTCACCGTCAGATGCGCGCCGAGCGACTGCACGGCGGTGATCGCCGGCTCCGCCGCGCGCAGCGGCGAGGTAAAGCTCACCGCGCCCGCAGCAGCATTGAGCGTCGTGTCCGCGCCCGGGCCGGCCGTGACCAGCGGGGTCGCCACCGTGAAATTGCCGGTGCTGTTGTAGATCCCTGCACCGCTGCCGATCACTTGCGCGGTCGCACCGAGTGTCACATTGCCGAAGCCGGCAAAGCTCACGGTGCCCGCCCCCAGCGTCAGTTCGGTGGTGTCGAAGACGAGCGAGCCTGCGCCGGTGGCGCTGGCTGTGCCACTCGCACCGCTGTTGGTCAGCATCAGCCGTTCGGCGGTGAGCCTCGCAGTGTCGCCGCCGCTGCCAAAACCCCGGATCACGGGCGTGTTGATGGTCAAAAGCGAGCCGCCGGCGCCACTTAGGCTGGCCGCGCCATAGACGTTCATGCCTTGCAGCGCGTTGAGGATCAACGTGCTGGCCGCCGCGACACCCTGGGTCGGATCGCCTGCTGCGAGCCGGCGCAGCATGGAGGATGTCAAGGTCACGCCGCCTGAACCACCATTGCCAAGACTGATCGTTGGCGCGGTGAGCGCGATGGTCGGCGCGCCGAAGACCGAGCTGGTATCGAGCGAGAAACTGTTAACCGTGGCAAGCACGAGGCTCGAGCCGGCGATCAGCCTGGCCCCTGCCCCGACGTTGATGCTGCTGGTGCCGCTGCCAGTCAGCATCACCGGCAGCGCGCTCGGCGCATTCGACGCCATGACGAAAGCGCCGTTCGTCAATGCGATTGACCCAAGCGTCAGCCTTGTCGTCGGATCGAGCGGGAAGAAGTCCGGAAGCGGGCCTGACTTCGTCGTATCGATGTCGGCGCCGGCATCGAGCGTAATTCCGTTGGAGGCACGCAACATGACCTCGGGCGCCGTAACCACGGCGTGCGAGGCGATCTCGATATTGGTCGCCTGCTGTGTGATCTGCAACTGGTTGGAGTTGGCAGGGTTCAGCGAGCGCAGACCGCCGATCAGCACGCTTTGCGCGCCGATGTGCGCCACGAGCCCGGCATCCAGAGGAATATAGCCCGGCGTCGCGGTATCGCCGGGGCCGAGCAGTTCAAGGTTCGTTCCCACTATATCGGCCTGGCCGCCGCGCCCGCCTGGCGCGACCGAGAAATTGGTCTGGCCGGTGAAGGTGATGGCATTCAACGCGCTCAGCACGATGCGCCCCGCATCGACCGGAAGCCGCGGGGCGGCGGCATTCTGCTGGCTGGCCTGCTGCTGGAAGAATTGGGTCGCCGTCGTTTCGAGATATTGCGACTGCTGCCGCACCGCCGATCCCGGCGTCACGATGAACTCGGAAGGCAGCGAATCCCGGATCGGCGTATTGGCGACACCGCGATAGCCCGAGACTTCGTACGCCCCGGTCGGCAGCGCGACGTTGGGCATGAGCGCCGCGGGCGCGACATTGGAGGCCGCTACCGTCACCTTGAAGGCGCCGGGCAGCAGCGCGTAATGTCCCGGGAGCAAGGTATAGTATCCGGCTGCAAGCCCGGGCACTCCGCTCAAATAGATCTGATCGCCGGCATGCAGATTGACGTTCGGCGCTGTCACGCTGGGATCGCCGTTGCTTGAATCCATCAGCGGCGAGCGCGGGGCATAGGTGGAGCCCAGGCTCGGCAGGATGGCAAAAGTGTTGGCGCCGTTCAGCGTATCGACCGACCCACCGGCGCCGCTGACGAACTGGTAGCCGTAGAGGTCGCCGCCGCCAGCTTCGTCAATGCTGCCAGCGACGGTCACCGACTTGCCGTAGAAACCGATCACCTTCTCGATCGGCATTTTGAGCTGGTTCGGGACCGCGATATGCTGCGGGAATGTGCCTCCGATATCGGTGATGTTGTAGCCGTAGATGTAATAGAGCGCCCCTTCCGGCCCGCCGTAGGGAACGACCATGCCGTTGCCGGAGACCGAGGTGATGCTGCCGGGCGAGAGCGTGATGTTCGCGGCGGTGGACGAATTGGACGGATCGCCGAAGATGATCTGGCCGAACGGTGCACGCAGCACGCCGTTCTGATTGATGTTGGGCGCCACCAGCTCCACCATGCCGCCCGCCGACAGTGGCACCGGCGGTGTCGCGCCGTTCGGATTGATGGTGATGGTGCTGTTGGCGCCGCTCGCAACGATCTTGAACAGGCTCGATGACGCGCTTTGATAGGCGACGTTGGACTGATAGGCGTTGGAAGCGGGAGCGCTTGTGATCGGATAGACCTGCGCCGCATTGAAGGTGATGTTGCCTTTGGTCGAGAAAAGCGTCGTTGAACTCCAGTTGACCGAGGGCACGAGGCGAATGTCGCCGCTGCTGGTGAGGTTCAAATCCGCGAAACCAGGTAGGCCTGAGGGAATGGCCGTGCTGTTGCCGCTGCGCAGCGATCCGTCGATGTCGATCAAATCGGCGCTGGCCCGGAGCGTTGCTATCCCCGCCACTGCGTCGGTGGCAGCAGTCGCCTTGGAGGCGTCGCCGGTGCGGGTGCGCTGGTTGCTGCCGATATCGATATAGGCGGAACTGAGCAAGACCCTCGCCCCCGGCGTCGCGCTCAGACTGGTTACATTGAGGGTCAGGCTGCGGGTCGTATTCAGGTTAACATCGCCCGAGAAATTGACAGCGTCGACCGCGCCGAGCGAGACGTTAGCGAAGCCGGCGCCCATGATCTTGTCTGCGCTGACGTTCAACTGACCTTGCAGCGGCGCCGGCAGTGCATTGCCGGGAAGGAGTCCCGACGGCAATAGCGGCTGACTGCTCTGTGTAACGACAAGTTCGCCGACTGGCTGAACGTAGCCTGGGGTGTAACCTGGAGCGCTCGGGCTGACGCTGGTGTTGGCCGCCCACATGGTTTGGTCGATGGTCAGGCTGCCGCCGGCAGCATTCGGACCACCCGCTTGCGCGTTCACCGTCGCGTCGAGGAACAAGCCCTGCGAGGCCAGGATGTTCAACGCGCCGCCGTTGGTGGCGACGGGATAATTCGATGGCGTCGCGTTGCGCCCGGTCGGCCCGCTGACGATGCCGGCCGCCCCCGAGACGTCGATCAGCGCACCGGGTCGCGCGACCACCGAGCCCAATACGTAGGCGGAGCGGTCGAGCGGAGCCTGTAGATAGTTCGCGTAGGGGTAGTAGGCGGCATTGGTGCCGTTCTGGTTGATGTTGACACTGCCGCCATCCCACATCAGATAGGCCGGCTGGCCCGAAGCATCCGAATAGGTCTGGACCATGCCGCGCGCCAGAAGCTGCGCATTCGTTCCGATCCACAGCGTCGTCGCGGAGTCGTAAGCCGGCGCATTGCGGGGGATCGAATTGCCTGCAAGTCCGTAGAGATCGAGATTGATGGTGCCGCCCGGCGCATCGATCGTGCCGTCGACGGTCAGTTGACGCGAGGCGTGCAAGCTGACGGTCGCGCCCGGATCGGTGTTTATAGCGGCGCCCGTGCCCATATTGAGGATCCCGACGATAGGATCGACAGCGCTCATCAGCAGGTTGACTGGGGCTGACTTCTGATAGGGAAACGGCGTACCGGGCGTGGCCACCGCGAAGATCGATGAACCGGTGCCGTGCAGAGCCGCGTCCGCGCCTGGGATCAGCACCCGGCTGTGAAGTTCGAGCTCAGTGCCCGGTGCGATTGTGAGGCCGCGGTAGCTGATCAGGTTATAGCCGCCGAAGCCGCCGCTCTCGAAAAACGACGGAGTAAGCCACAAGGTCGTGTTGTCGCTCGGCGCCGTGCCGCCGATCTGAATGTCCCTCGTGACCAGGTTCAGGACGCCCCCCGCGGCCATGCCGTAAGAACGGAGACTGCTGTCTTGGGCGAGCGTCAGGTACGATTTGTAAGTCGAACCGAAGTTGGCGCCCATATTGGTCGCCAGCGTGATATTCCCGCCGGTTCCCACCGGCAATCCACCGGACGAATTCAATCTGCCGTTCTGCTGCAGCCAGCCGCCACTGGATGCATCAATCGAAGCGCCGGCGCCCACAGTGACATTGCCATAGGCAGTGAGGGAGACGCTCCCGCCATTGTAGAGTGTCGGAGTGGGCAGCCCGCCGGACTGGAGATCATTGGTCCAGAGCCCGCTGACGTCAATGCTCGCGTTCGGCTTCAACGTAACGTCTGTTGGCACCTGCGCCGATGAGGTGGCTGTGGCCAGTGTGACGGACCCCGCATGGGCGACAAGCCGACCGTCAATGGAGATCGAGCCCGCGGTGTTCAGTGTGATCGATCCGCCGTCGGCCGCCTTCAGGAGCGCCCCTCCCGTGAGCGTCGTGCCACCGGGCACGTAGCTGCCGCTGCTGTTATCGAAATAGCCCTGGCTCGAACTGATGATGATCGAGCCGTAGGACGGGGCGTCCAGAACGGCAGCCGACATATACTGGTTCTTCTGCCAATCCTGCGGCAGCAGTGTCGTAGGATCGCGCATACCGTTGCTGACCGTGCTGCTGGCGAACATGTCGTCAGGCACCGGCGTCGTTGGCGTGATGACGACATTGCTCGGGATCAGGAGACCCACACCGATGGTGAGCGCGCCGCGCTGCGGCATGGTCGCTGCCGTGCGCTGATAGATGCCGTTGATCGCATCGGCGTCGACCGCGGCGTCGAACTCGCCCACGTGGGACGCGATCATCAATGAGCCCGCGTTCTTGCCTTCGATATAGGCGAGTTGATAGTGGCTGCCTGCCATCAACGGGCTGATATAGGTTTCGGTAACACCCCAATGCGGATGATCGACAGAGAAGCTGCAGCAGATCGCGACATAGGTCATGTCGGCGGGCGCGGTATTGATATCGTAAATCCGTCCGTCCGATCCGATCAGCCGCGTGCCATTGACGTAGCCTGCCGGATGAAAGATCGAGCCGCCTGCGATGTTGATGAACGCGCCCGGCCGCAGGATGGCATCCCCAGTCGAAAACACCGTCACGGAGCCGCCCGTCGTCAGCCGCTCATCGACGGAACGTTGCACGAGACCGAGCCAGCCGGACACCTCGATGAGCCCGCCCGCCGTGTAGACCCTGTCGGATGCGACCACGTTGAGACCATGGGTATTGACCCATACGTTCTGCTTGGCGAGCACTCCACCGCGCTGCAACGGCGAATCGCGCAGTTCGTTGCTGCGGACGTTGACCATGACAACGTCGTCGGAAGCGGGCACCACAACGTCCTGCATCCCGGACACGTCGACAACGACGCCATCGCCTACATAGACCCGCCCGGCGTCGGCCTGGTAGTTGGGAAAGATGCCGGAGATCGCCGGATAATCGTTTGCGAACAGAGCGATTGGCGTGTTGCTCGCGCGCAGCACGACATTGCCCGAAGGCGCAACAATCTGCGCTCCACTCAACATGTTGATCGTCAGGCCTTCCACCTTGATCACGGAACGGCCTTGCGGCTGGCCGTCAAGCGCGGTGCGGCCGTCTTCCTGCGGTAGCACGGCGATTGTGCTGCCTGGCGATAACTCAACGGTGCCGAGCCGGTTCGGGAGAGCGTAAACGAGACCTGCGCTAATATCGACGCTATACGCACTCACGCCATCATGCGCGATCAGACTGATCGACCCGGCCTCATCCACCGAGGTGGTCGACGACAGGACGCCCGACTGCTTCACGTTCAGACCGACCATACTGACATTACCGGTCGGCGCACTGATCAGGCCTTGCGCGGTATTGGCCACCGTGCCGCCGTTGAGCAGATTGACCTCAACGCCGCGCACATTGGGATCCATGCTTTGCGTGAGATAGACGGCGCTGCCGGCGGCAAGCACGGTTTGACCATCCGGCGTGATGATGGTGCCGCCATTGGTGACGTTGCTGCCGAACAGATAGACGCTGCCGCCGCCAACCGTCACAGATGGCGGATCCCCGGTCTGAATCACGGCGCCCGGAAGGACGGTGATGTCGCCGGCCATCGTGCCCGAAGTGTTGGCAAACACCGGCCCAAACAGCATCCGATTGTTCGTGTCGTATTGCGTCGGCCTGACTATGCCAGCGAGGAACTGCTGATCGGTGAGATCGAGCGCGGATGCGACCAGGGCATGGACATTCACCTGGCTGGCGCCGCCGAATATGATGCCGTTGCGATTGATCAGATAGACCGCGCCTTCGGCCTTGATCGTGCCGAGAATCTGGCTCGGCACGCCGGAGGGATCGTTGACTCGGTTGAGGGCGACCCAATTGTTGGTGCCGTCGGCCTGCGTGCCACCGCTTTGGTTGAAGTGCACCGTAGTCTTCTGGCCGACATTGAAGGTCTCCCAATTAAGAAGCGCCTGCTGACCCGTCTGCTGGATCTCGACGGCGACGCCACCATTTGCCACAGTTTGCGTGGGCAGCTTCGCGTTCTTCCACAGGCCCGAATTGGGGTTGGCGGCGCCTGGGGCGACCTGCAGGCCGCCCGCGCCCAGTCCGTTCGGGACTGCACTCGGCGCCCCTGAAGCCGCAGTCCGGGCGGCGGCCTGCACCGCCTGCACGGACTGAATGGCTTGCATGGCGCGCGTCAGCGACCTTTGGCTCTGCTGGGCCAGCGCCGCCGCCTGCTGCGCAGCGACGGTTGCGGTATCGACGGCCACCGCCGGCGCAGCGGTCGCGCCCGCTAGACCGAGCTGACGCGCCATCGCTTTCGGATGCGATATCAGCAACGCGATGATGCTGACGCCCGCCAATAGCGCTGCCTGAGAAGAGCGGGAGTGGCGGCAGGCGGCAGGTCCAACGAACATCGCAGTCTCTCGGCAGTCAGGGCGCAGCGGTCGCGCGTTTCGTGACGCGACCACCGCGGTCGGATGTTTCCGACGTCCATAGACGACCGGACGCGGGCCGATAGGAAATGAAAGGCAAAAATAATTTCGCGATGGCGCGAGATCGGACCGGGCGGTTCCCGCCCCCGGCACTTGGCCGGGCATCAACTCAGAAGCACGATCCCGCCTGCGACCTGTGTCACCTTGGCGCCGAACACGGCCCTGAACTGCGTGAGAACCGCGTCCAAACGAGCGATCTTGAACCGGGCGGTGACCAGTCGCTCGCCAAGTTTCCTGTTCATCAGGATGATGCGACCCGTGCGATAGCGGTTCACCTCCTCGATCACATGCGACAGCCGCTCATTGTCGAAGACGAGCAGCCCGTCGCGCCAAGCCGCCGTCACTTCCGGATCGACCGGCATCGCCGCACCGATTTGCTGGGCGGTATAGACGACCTGCTGGCGCGGCTGGACGGTCACGGACTGATCTCCGCAGCAGACCTCAACAAAGCCGTCGAGACAGGTCACCGTCACCGCCGCGCCATCTTCGCGCACCGTGAACTGCGCCCGGGCGGCTGACGTCCGTCCATTTCCCGCAAACAACGTGAGCCGCGTCGGCCCAGCGGTTACGGCCGCTTCGCCGCTTATCAGCTCAAGATGGCCCTCGCTTGCCGTGGCCTCGCGGATATTAAGGCTGGTTCGGGTGTTGAGTTCGATGCTCGCGTGATCGGCGAGCGCAATCCGCCGCTGCTCCCCAATGCCGGTGCGATAGTCGGCGGCCAGCTCGCTCAAGGAGGGCCAGAGATCGAGCGGCGGATGCGCGATCATGATGCCAAGCCCGGCCGCGGAAGCGGACAGCGCCCCAGCGAGAAAAGCGCGGCGTCCGGGCACCGGCCCGGCCCTCATGCTCGAGACCCGCGGGGCAGTGCGACCGCTCCGCGCGCGGGCTGCCTTAAGTGGCGAACCGAGTGCCCACCAAAGGCTCAAGGCTTCGGCATAGGCCTTGGCATGTTCGCGACTTTGCGCGCGCCACTGCTCGAACTCCCGCCGATCACGCGGGGTGAGCTGTGCGGTCGCCATATGCACGACCCATTCCTTGGCCGCGCGGCGCAGCGCCTCCTCCTCGGTCGAATGGTCCAGGGTAGGACTCATCGCGTCGTGCCTCTCTTCGCCGACCTTGAACCGTCCGGCCCTTCCATAGACGATTCCGACGGCGTGGAGAGGAAATCCGTGATCGTTTCGTGTTTGAACGCGGCCTCGCAAAGGTCCAACGCCCGCCGCAACTCGATGCGGACCATGCGGGTCGAGATTGCAAAGCGCTCGGCAATCTCCTGCTGCGAAAGCCCATCGAGGCGCGCCGCCGTCAGGATCTCCCTTGTGCGTTCGGGCAACCGATCGATCGCACGCTGGAGCACTTTGAGATCAAGCCGGCCCTCAACCTCACGCGCCGGGCCCGGCGCCGTGTCGGGAACCTCGCCCGCGGCGCCCGGGTCCGAGCGGCGCGCCCATCGCGCCTCCGTGCGCCGGCGGTCAGTCGCGATATTGAGGGCAACACGCATGAGATAGGCGGCCGGGCTCTGCACCGCCCCGACATCGCCTTGACGGTCAAGGCGCAGCCAGGTCTCGTGCAGGCTTTCGCTCGCAAGCTCCTCGGAGCCAAGCCGGCGTGTCAGACGGAGCCTGAAATCATCGTAGTGATCGGCCAACAGGTCCCGCAGCGCGCCCCAAGTGATCCTCCCCATCGGACCGGCCAACTCATCGCCCTTGCAACACAAGCCCCGCTCGCGGCCGGACTGCAACCAGTCGCGACGGCAAAGCCACAGCGGTAATCAGGCTTGGTTACAACTACATGACGACCGCTTGGCCGGATGCAGAACCCAAGTGGGACTGCATCAGGGGGAAGCGGCGCCTCGCCCGCCGGCACACTCGTCGCCTTGGAGTGGCGAGCGCGGCAGGATGGTCAGCGTGACGGGCTGCGCCATTCCGGCCGGCGGCACCGTGCCGATCGCCATACCGTGCAACACGCTAGTCAGGGCTGCGTCCCGGCGGCTGTCACCCGTGGACCCGAGCAACACGGCGCGCTCAATCTTGTTGTTCGGGTCGAACCAGAGTTGCAGCGCTATTCGATACGCACCTGGCCGAGTCTCGTCGCTGCGGCAGAGCGCAGTGCGAAGCCCGGCTTGCAGCGCCCCGAGAAAGCGCTGATCCGGTGGTATCTGTCCGAGCATCGCGGCGGCGGTCTCGGGCGAGGCCGCCGTGATGGTAATCGCATCGACATCGGTCCGACGGGCGATGAGACCAGAGCCCACGAGCAACAGCTGCAAAGCAGCATCCGGCGAAAGCGTCCCCTTGACAGCTCCCGAGCGTCGGCCCGCCGTCAGCGCCGCTTCGTAGAGGACCTGCACGCCGGTTTGAGCAGCATAGGCCGTTACCGCTTTCGTCAGATCCTGCGATGGGATGTCATAGACGATTGAACCCCGGATGGCCTCGGTCCGCTCTTCCGCTTCAATGCGCGAAATGGAAAGAACAGTGAGGCAGACGAGATAGACACCGTAAGACAAGATCCGTTTCGCGCAGGGCACCGTCACTCTCGGCGTCGACCTGGGGCCGTTCTCTACCACGGCTTGGCCGATCCTTGCATTTAGATCTTCAAAGATTTGTTCGATCGTCAGTACTGGTCCCGGGCCTGTGATGCGTTCAGGACAGCAGTTCAGCTCTCACCCGAAACAGACATCCGCCCCCAGGATGATGCGGCCGTATTCAAACGGCCCGCCTCAACTGCCTGCGGCTCGGTCCATTGGCGGCGAACGCTTGATGAGCTTGTCTACGTTCTTTGACCAATCGCCGTAATAGGCAATGCCGCAGAGAATGCCGATTCCGGCAACGCTGATAGCCAATTGAACGAGGAGCGTTCCGTGGCTGATTGACAGCAGGAAATAGCCCAGGAACGACAGGACTATACCGACACAGAACACGCGAAGCGACTGCTGCCCGCATTTGATGAGCGGATCGAACATGGGCCATTCCAGTCCTTTCCAGTCTTTCGGAAGGAAGCGCGTCACGAGCAGCGCGAGGACGAGGAAATGCAGCGCCCGATATGGGGCCAGGTTGGTTTTGTCGTTGGGATGGAAGGCGTCGTAGAGCCCCTGCGGAATCAACTCTCGCAGGCCCTGGAAAGGCTCCGCCAGCGTCAGGACGAGGGCGAAGACGAGGTAGGCGAAGCCGACGTAGACGGTCCCCCGTGCCTCGATCACGGGGCCAACCCTGATCTGGCCACCGAGTGCCGCCCAAGCTCCCAGACAGAAGAGGAGCTGCCAGCAGAAGGGATTGAAGTACCAGCTGCCTTCCGGGTATGCGGCGAGATTCCAGCCAAATCGGCGCGCTGCGAGATAGAGGGCGAGCGAGCCCAGGATCGTGAGACCAGGGCGCCGCAGCATGATCCACAGCACGAAGGGAAACAGCGCCATAAGAACAATGTAGAGGGGCAAGACGTCCAGATTGAGCGGTTTGAATCGCAAAAGCAGCGACTCGATCAGGGTCTCGAACGGTTGATCGATCATCCTGGCAACATTGTATTCATGAAGAATGGCATCGAAGCGAAAGCGGCGCGCGAAATATCCAACCGCGGCGACGTAAACGACGAACAGCATTACATGAGCGAGATTGAGTTGCCAGACGCGTCTCCAGAGACGCGTCGCACCAATCAAGAAGCCGTAGTCTCGCATCATCCGTCCGAACACGATGGCTGCAGTGTATCCTGAGATGAAAACGAAAAGATCGGCGCCGTCGCTGAAGCCGTAGTTCCGCGTGGTGATCCAGTTGACCACATTGTTAGGCATGTGGTTGAGAAAGATTGCCCAGTTCGCGAAACCGCGAAGCAAGTCGAGGCGGAGGTCTCGCCCCTTTGGCGGCAATATGGCCTTGATTTCCATTTTTCACCGACTGCAGTTGCGGAACCACAATCCGAGCCAGAGAAATCGTTCGTCGAAGGCGAGCCCCCGTCAAGCTACAGCAGCCTCCGGATATGTCCACTCCTGGTGCTCGATGCGGACAGCATCCCTGTCAAATGCGACGCGGTTCCGGCCTTGGAAGTGAACGCACCGGTGATCGCGCTGATCGGGACCGAAACGCCCAGCTGGCTGAATTGGCTCCTGGAGCTGCAGCCGGCGTCCTTTTGATCAATCCGCTGCGGTCGGTCGCACTTTACCTGGCGCTGTTGGTCGCCTTCGATCGTGCGCAACGGCGGAACGAGGAAGCCGCCTGCATTGAGAAGCTCGAAGATCGCATTCGCTCCCGGCGTGTCGTCTTTGGCGCCGTGCTGCAACTGATATGCAGTCACGGGCTCTCCGAAGATGATGCGTTCACGCCGAACCGGGCCGGCCGGACGGCATGGGCCCCAGGCGCGATATCTTGCGAGACGAGTTGGCCGGCTCGCTCTTGATCAGCTCGCGATAAGCGTGCGGCAGCCGCATTGAGACGAGGTCCTTCCGCCGCACGACATTGGTCGGATAGATCGTGTCGAGATTGCCGGTGTCGATCACGGCTGTCACTAGCGCCTGCCGGTCTGTCGCGATCGCCTCGCGGCGCGGGAACTCAAACGTATCGGGACCGAATACGCCGCTGAGACCCGGATAGCCGTTGCCGGGATCGAGCACATTGGCAAAGGCCAAGTAGACGTTGTTCTCACCAGCGCGAACGCGAAAGTGGTGCCAGTGGTATGGATCGGCGCCTGTTGGAATCGGAGCCGGCTGCTTGACTTCGGATCCCGCATGCGGCGTGCAGAAGGCACCCTTGATCGCCGCGGGACAGACGATGATGTCGCAGCCGCGCAGCGCCAGGACGCGTCCGGCTTCGGGAAACGATGCATCATGACCGATCAGCAGTCCAATGCGTCCCATCGGCGTATCGACGACGCTCCAGCCTGAACCCGGGCTGGCCCAGCGTCGCTCAGCCGAGGTGAGATGGATCTTGCGATAGACTGCAAGAGTACCGTCAGGAGCGATCAGGCAAGCACTGTTGTAGACGACGCCGTCCGCCAGTTCGGCCAGACCGCAGACGAGATAGACATCAAGCTGCGCGGCGAGCTCCTTGAGCTGCTCCGTTGCCGGCCCGGGAACCGGCTGTGCCGATTTTGCCGGATCGGCTAGGCCGGTGATCGCCAGTTCCGGAAACACCACCAGCTCGGCGTTGTCGCGGTCCTTGGCGGCCCGAGCCAGCGCCGCGATCCGGTCAAGGTTCGCCGCAACCTCGTGTCCAGGTGCAAATTGCGCAACGCCGATGCGCGATTGCCTCCCCTTGGGCCACGGTTCATGGGCGTAAAGTCCAAAGAAATCGCACGGGTTCCAGCTGAACGTATTGGTCATCAGCTCGGCATAAAGTTCCGGCCGCCGCTGCGCAAAGACCGGCTCGCCACCGACCCGGCGCGCTCGCGCGGCATCGAGCTCGACGTCGGCCGCCGCGAAGCCATCGCCGCGATCGATGACCGCCATGACCCTCCCATCCGGCGCGATAACGCAACTGCCGCCGCTGAACTGCACGGTCCGCTCGAGGCCCCAGCGGTTGCTTTCGATCACGTAGCAGGCGTTCTCGAAGGCGCGGCTGATCCAATATGGCGCGGGCGTGCGTTCGGCGAGCCAGTTCGAAATGTGGCAGATGATATCGGCACCGCCCAGCGCGACGAGGCGCGCCGTCTCCATGAAGTGAATGTCCATGCAGATCAGAAGCGCGACACGCCCGATCGGCGTGTCGAACACCTGATGGCCCAGATCCCCGGGCGCCGCCCATTTCGGCTCGGCAATATAGGGGTGCGTCTTGCGGTGGCGCCCAATGACACCGTCGGGCCCGATCAGCACGGCGGAGTTGAAGTAGATGCCGTCCTCATCGACCTCGGGCAAGCCGACCACGATATAGCAGTCATGCATGCGCGCCAGCGCGGCAAACCGCTTTGTGGTCGGCCCCGGCACCTTCTCGACGAAGGGCGCGACCTCCCCGCGGTCGAACCAGCAATAGCCGGTCGTGCCCATTTCGGGCGTGACGATCAGCCGCGCGCCAGCCATGGCGGCCTGCTCGCACAGTTCGAGAAGCCGCGCGATGTTGCGCTCCTTCTCGAACATCGTGGGTTCGAACTGAACGGTGGCGACCTTCACGCGCGACATCAGCGTCCGTCCTTCAGCGCAGGAACGACTTCTTGATCGAGGCGCCCAGCGTGTATTTCGGGTCCACCATGTTGCCGAGCCGCACCCGCCCTGCCTGAGTCAACAGCATGTAGGCCTCGATCTCATCAAAGCCGTAATCGGCCGCCATCCAGCGGCACAGCTCGCGGTAGGCAATGCGCGCAGCATCTTCCATCGGTCGCGCCGAGCCGATCGTCATGATGAACTCTTCGGTCTCAAGCCGCGGCCAGGCAATGGTCCAGCCCTTGATCAGGTCGATCTGAACGGTCGTCACGGTGGGATGCTCGATCGCAACGCCGCAGAGTTCGCCGTCGCCCTGCGCGGCATGGCAATCACCGAGATAAAGCAGAGCACCCTTGGTGTTGACCGGCAGATAGATCACGGCGCCGACGCCGACGTCGGGCAGATCCATGTTGCCGCCATAATAGTCCGGCTGCAGCGACGAGATCGCCTCGATCTCAGGCGATGTGCCGATCGTGCCGATGAACGGCTCATAAGGCAGCGTTATCTTGTCGTTCCATTTTGTGCCTGTCTTCGCATCGATCTCGAGCTTCTTCACCCGCTCGGGCAGTGCCGGATTCAAGAGCGCCGTCTGGCCGGTCCCGACCAGGCCACCGAACTCAGGCATGATGACAGTGGTTCCGCGCGGTTGTGGCCCGCGCGGAACGATGCTCTCGATATAGACCGCAAGCGCGTCGCCTTTTTCCGCACCGTTGACCCAGATCGGTCCGTTCTGGGGGTTGAGAAAGGGAAAATTGAGAATCTTGGAGGGGCTGTCGGTCTCGTGCTTGATCTTCCCCTCGAACGCGTCATGCGTTTCGGCGGAGACCGCCGCGCCGGGATCGACCGTCAACACCGGCTTGGCGTAGGGGCCATAGACATAATGATATGTCCCCTGGTCGGCCTCGGTGATCATGTGGTGAATGCCGCGCTTGCCCTTGGCGACGCCCTTCTGCGCCATGATGGAGTTTTCTTGCCATGCCATTGGTCGTCTCCTCTGTTATCGCTGGGACTTTCACACCGCGAGATGTCGGCGCATTTCGGTCTCGTCGTTGAGCGCGTCGCGATCCAGGCTCGCAACGATGCGGCCCTTGTCCATGACATAGCAGCGCTGCGCCATGGCGCGGATCATGTCGAGATTCTGCTCGACCAACATGATCGTTACGCCGGTCTTCCGGTTGAGCTCGACTATGTTCTGTGCAATCTCCTGGACGATGTTGGGCTGGATGCCTTCGGACGGCTCGTCGAGCAGGATCAGATTGGGACCGGCGATCAGGACACGCGCTATCGCGAGCTGCTGCTGCTGGCCGCCGGACATGGTGCCCGCACGCTGGCTCCATCGTTCGGCAAGGATTGGAAAGGCCTCCAGGACCTGTCGCCGGCCGTCCTCGGGGATGTCGCCTTTGATCGCCGCACCGACAGCGATGTTCTCGCCCACGGTCAGCCGCGGAAAAACGTCGCGCCCCTGCGGCACATAGCCGATGCCGAGCCGCGCCCGCTTGTGCGCCGGCAACTGCTCGATCGCTTCACCCTGATAGACGATCGAGCCGCTCATCGCCGGGACCAGCCCGATCAGGCTCTTCATCAGCGTGGACTTACCGACGCCGTTACGGCCGATCACGGCGACGATCTCCCCTTCCCGCACCTCCAGTTCAAGGCCTTGCAGCACGGGCTTGCCGCCATAGCCGGCCCGCAGGCCGAGCGTGGCGAGGATGACTTCCTTACGCATGCGCCTGCCCCAGATAGATAGCCGCGACGCGTTCGTCAGCGATGATCTGATCGATCGAGCCCTGCGCGAAGACCTGGCCGAGATGCAGCACGGTCACCCGCCGCGCAACCTGGCGCACGAAAGCCATGTCGTGCTCGATGGCAAGCACCGTCATGCCCTCCGCGTTCAGCCGCTGCACCATCTCGCCGGTCAAATGCGTCTCCTCCGGCGACATCCCCGCGGTCGGCTCGTCGAGCAGCAAGAGACGCGGCTTCAGGCTGATCGCCATGCCAATCTCCAGCCACTGCTTCTGACCGTGACTTAAGTTGCCGGCTGTCTGTCCCTGCTCGGCCTCAAGGCCGAGAAACGACAGCAGACGATCGATTTCCTGCTCGAGTGCGACGCCGCGATGCCGGCTCTGCAGAGCAATCTCCAGGTTCTGACGAGCCGAAAGGCCCTTGAACACGCCCGGCACCTGGAATTTGACCGAAAGGCCGCGGTGAATGCGCGCGAACGATTTGAGCGCGGTGATGTTCTCGCCCGCGAAATAGATATCGCCGCTGCCCGGGTGATATTCGCCAAGGATCAGCCGGAACAACGTGCTCTTACCGGCGCCATTCGGTCCGATCAGGCAGTGGATCTCGCCGGTTTCGAGCGCGAGATTGACCGAATTGGTTACGTGCAGGCCGCCGAAATGCTTGTTGAGCCTCCGGAGTTCGAGTAGCGCCATCGGCTATTTCCCTTGGATTCGGCGTGTGGCGAGCCGCGACAACTGGTTCATGACCGCGAGCACAAGCCCACCCGGCGCAATCAGCACAGTCAGCACCAACAGCGCGCCCATGAACACCAGCGCATATTGGCTGCCGTAGATCGTGAGCGCTTGAAAGACCGCAAGCACCAGCAATGTCCCGATCAAGGTCGAGGTGAGATCGCTGCGTCCGCCCACCGCCACCCAGATCAGCGGCAGCGCGGCTGCCGTCATGCCCATGCTCGAGGGCGTGATGTACTGACCCCACGCGGTGTAGAGGACGCCCGAAAGCGCCGCGAGCGCCGCCCCGATGACGAAGGTGACGAGCTGATACTTTCTGACGTCATAGCCGAGCATCTCGGCACGCTCGGGATTCTCCCGGATCGCCACGATGACGTTGCCGAAAGCCGAATTCATCAGGACACGCAGGCCCAGATAGACCAGCACCAGAAGCCCCAGGACGAGGTAATAAAGTCCGACGTCGGCGAACAGCACGATGTCGCCGCCGGACCAGGGGATCGTCAGCGGGGGCATCGCACTCATGCCGTTGAAGCCGTTGAGACGCGCGACACCGATATGCCATTCGGGGCCTGCAGTCTGAGCCATGAAGCGTTCGAGCGTCAGCGTCACGGCGAGCGTCACGATGCCGAGGAAAACGCCGGCGATGCGACCGAAGAACATGAAATAGCCGAGCAGCATCGCGAACAACGCAGCAATGCCGACCGCGAGCAACAGCGCGATCAACGTGAAGCCATAGGCCGCGCCGAAATTGAGAGTGAGGATCCCGTATCCGTAACCGGCAATACCGAAGAATGCGGTTTGTCCGAAGCTGAGCGAGCCCCCATAGCCCCAGATCAAGCAGAGGCTGAGCGCGATGAATACCCAGACGAAGAAATAGACGGTGTTGCCGACGGTATAACCGTCGGTAAGCAGTGGAAAGGCGCAGGCAACCAGCAGCACAAGCGCAAACATCGTCCAGAACGCCGGCCCCCGACCGATCGTCTGTGGACCTTCGAGGCGGCGAAAGAGAACAAGCAGGCGGTTCATTGCCGCGAAATCCTTCAGGTGCGCTCGCGCAGCACGAAACCGGAGATGCCCTTCGGCAAAACCCGGACGACGATGATCACGGCCACCAGCAAGCCGATCTGCCCGAACAATTGTCCCTGCCAGGACGTCATGGCCGACTTGACCACCGCGAGCACGCCGCCGGCCGGCGCCGTGCCGAGGAAGACGTCGGCGCCGCCGATCACCACAGTGACGAACGCTTCCATGATGAAGGTCGCGCCCATGGTAGGCACCAGCGTCATGGTCGGCGCGTACAGACCGCCGGCGAGGCCCGCGAGCCCGGCGCCGCACGCAAAAGTCAGGCTGTAGATCAGCCGTGTATCGACCCCGAGCGCGGCGGCCATGTGCGGCACTTGGATGGTGGCGCGAGCGAGGACGCCGAAACGTGTCCAGTTGAACAGCGCATAAAGGCCGCCAAGCACGCCGAGCGCTGCCAGAAACAGGACGATGCGGTAGATGGAATAGGAATATTGCCCGACTTGAAAGCTGCCGAAGGGCGTCCCGACCCCGGCCATGCTGGAGCCGATCATGATCAACGTCCCCTGGGTTGCGATCAGGCTCAGTCCCCAAGTTGCCACGATGGTGTCGAGCGGTCTGTCGTAAAGATGCCGGATCACGAGGCGCTCTACCAGCACGCCAACTAGCGCCGAGACGAGGGCACCGCACAGGATGGCAAGCGGCAGCGGCAGTCCCGCATGGACGGTGGATGCGGTGACGTAGGCCCCGCACATGATGAACTCGCCATGTGCGAGGTTGATCACCCCCATCATGCCGAAGATCACGGCAAGGCCGCATGCCGACAGCACCAGAAACGCGAAAGCGTCGCCAAACTGATAGAGTGCAGAAAACGCGAGGGTCGCTATATCCATGGACCAGCCGGGAAGATGCGGATTCGGAAAGGTGCGAGTGCTTCTCTTGCGGACCTCGCCCCGGCGCCGAGGGAGAGAAAGGAGGCGCCGAGGCGATCCCCTTTAAGATTTCGGCGGCGGATTCGAGGGCGTGTATTGCGTCGTCGGATCCTTCTTGGTCAGATCGCAGCCCGCTTCGCCGAGCCAATAGGGCTTGATATCCTTCCACACCTTCGGGAACGTAATCGCGTGATCCGCGCCCACCTTGGCGAGATAGATGGTGTGCGACATGTGCTGGCTTTTCGGATCGATGCAGACCTTGCCTTCCGGCGCATCCATGCAGAGATCGCCGAGCGCGATCACCTTGCGGATGTCATCCCGCTTGGTCGATTTCGCCCGTTCCACCATCTGCTTGTAGAGATAGACGGCGAGGTAGGAGTTCTCGGCCTCCTGGTTCACGTAAGGCTCGCTCGGGAATTTCGCCTTAAACTTGGCGTAGAACGCCTTGCTCTCGGGGGTATCAATCTCCTCGATGTAGTTGGTCGTGACGTACATGTCCTTCAGGCTCGGCGGCTTGAAGCGCTTGTGCTCATAGCCCTGCCCGACATTGACGGACGACGCCATCGGCAGGTTCACGTTGGCGGACGCCGCTTGCTCGTAATATGAGGCCTGCGCTGTGCCGACGAGCAGCGTCACCACGAAGTCCGGCTTTGCCTTCTGAATGTTCTGGATGCTCTGTGAGAACTGCGATACGCCGAGCGGGATGAACTCCTCGCCCACCATCTGACCCCCGTTCTCCTTGACGATGTTGCGGACCCACTCGGCCGAGATCTGACCGAAATTGTAGTCTGCGGCCAGCGTGTAGACCTTCTTGCCATAGGTCTGCATCATGTAGGGAATGAGCGTGGAGAACTGCTGCTCCGGCACGGCTCCAGTGACGATCATATGGCCGTCGCAGACGCCGCCTTCGTACTGGTTGTTGTAGAATGCAAAGCCATTGAATTGATCGACGATCGGACGATAGGCCTCGCGCGAGGCAGACGAGAACCCCGCAAACACCACGTCCACCTTGTCACGCTGCAGAACGCGCCGCATGAATTCCTGATAGCGCGTGTTGTCGGACTGCGTGTCGTAAACCACGAGCTGCAGCGGCCGGCCGGCAATACCGCCGGCCTTGTTGATCTCATCGGCCGCAAGCTGGATGGCGTGGACCTTGCCGATGGTGGCGAGCGCGAAGTCGCCGGACTGGTCTTCAAGCACGCCGAGCTTGATGGGGTCTGCAGCGAAGCCTGCGCTGGAAGCAAGGACAAGCGTCCCCGTGAGGGCTGCGGCGTGCAGCCCCCGCAATGAATTTCTACTCATGTCGGTCTCCTACATCGCTCGCTTATTGCCGCCTTGCAGCGTCGTGCTGGTCGTACGGCAGGAAATATCGGGCGGCCTTGCCCGTTTGCTTAGAAGCTCCTCGCAATAGAGTTCCAGGTTCTGCCGCGCGCGCATGCTTTCACGCCGGAGCTGGGAATAGGCGGCGTCCTCGTCGAGCCCACCCTGCATCAACAGGATGATCGCCCGCACCACCGCGCGGCGCCCACGGCGACGCTCCTCCAGGTCCTGCAGGCGCGCATACATGTCGCTGCGCAGCAGGAACTGATTGACCCCCATGAAGAGGGCCGTGTAGACGGCCCCGCCATGCACAGGCTTGCGCAGGAATGAGGTGGCGCCGAGATTGACCAGCGCTTTGAGCCGGCTCGGCGCCTCGACACCAACGAGCCCAATCACCGGCACCGGGGGCAGGCACGAGCCGGGATTGACCTCGATCGCCAGCGCGCCGTCGAGGTCGCCATCGATGAAGAGAATATCCCGTTCAGGCTGCAGGCCCGCCACATCGACCTGCACACGGCCGGCAACGATCTCGGGATATTCGCTGGAAACGCCGAGCTTGGCGAGCGTCGTCTCGAGCGCACCTTCCCATCCGCTGCGCTTGGCGACGATGATCGCGCGGCCGCCTTTGAAATTCTGAAGCGGTCGGAAATTCATGATTGCACCACTCTCAGCGTCGGGGAGCGCATGGCGACTGCAAATCGGGGCGAGGACTGGACGAGATACGGATCAGGCGCGACCGGGCCGCGCGCTTCGAGCAACACCTCGAACTGACCATTGGCCAATGACCTTCCAATTCGGGGCGTCAGCCACGCGTGATAGGTCTGCGGATCGATGCGTACCTCGCCTTGCGGCGCCACCAGCCGCTGGTTGGCGACGGCCGAGCGCACGGCGCGTGCGTCGTCGGTGCCTGCCTGTTGCAGGGCTGCGGCGAGAAGCTTGACCGCGATATAGGAAGCCTCGGCGTCGGCTGATGACGCCGGTCCGTCCGGAAATGCCTTGGCATAAGCGCTGATGAACGTCGCGTTGGCCTGCGATTGCAGCGAGGAAAAATAGACGCTGGAGCTCAAATGACCGTCAATCGCGTCGCGGCCTATTTCGGAAAGCTCCGGCTCCGACAAGGTGCAGCTCACGACCGGAATCTCGTTGGCCTGGTCAATGCCGCGCGCACGGCATGCGGCCCGAAAGGCGCGGAAAAAGGCGTAGGCGCTGGTGCCGATCAGATTGTTGAAGACGAAATCAGGACGCTCGCGAAGGATCGCCGCTATCACCAGGTCGAACTCCGTATCACCCACCGACAGATAGCGCTCGGCGATGACCACGCCGCCGCGCGCAGTCAGCGCCTCGCGAAAGATCCGGTTGTTTTCCCAGGCCCAGATGTAGTTGGAGCCGACACAGAAGGCGCGGACGCCGGCACGCGGCGCCAGATAATCGACGAGAGGTAACACGTGCTGATTGGGCGACGCACCGGTGTAGATCACGTTATCGGAGCTCTCGAAGCCCTCGTAGTGCGATGGATACCAAAGCAGCCCATCGAACTTTTCGAAGCAGGGAATGACCTCCTTTCGGCTCGACGATGTATAGCAGCCGACGACATGGCGGATACCGCTGCCGAGAAGCTCGCAACTGAGCTCGCGATAGCGCGAAAGATCACCAGCGGGATTGACTACGACCGGCTCAAGCGCCGCGGTGTCTCGGCTTTCCGCAACTTCGCGAACGGCCAGCAATGCTCCGTTCAGCATCGAACGCGCGACGACGCTGTAGGATCCCGTCGTCGAGAACATCACGCCGATACGGTAGGAGCCGCGCGCCATTCGCCTCAATCCAAACAAAAAACGCCCGTCGGCCATCAGGCCGAGGGCGTCCTCGCCACCAACCAAACACGCAGCTAATGCGTGGCGTTGGAACTGGTTGAACTTGTCGCGTTAGTGGGCAGCCTCGCCCAACGCTTACAGTTTAGGCTCCCTTAGAACGAGTTTGATGTCAAGCGCATTGTTGGAGCGAAGCTTGCATCGATTCGCTTCTTGCTGCAGCAAAACTGTGCAACGGGCCCCCGGGGCTGCGGTCGCCAGCGTACTCTTTTCAGATCCAAGGGATCAGGTACTGAGGCCGTATCGCGGAACGCAAAAGATGACAACGACAACTCCTAAGAATTCGAGATCGTCGCTTCGATCAGTTGTCGAATGTGCGGCTCATCCGCCGCTTCAACTCTGAAACCGGCTGCATGACGATTGATATTCTAGAAGCTGCAGGCCCTAACGACTCTTTGAAGAGTGAAGAAGCGCCGGCGCCAGCTTCTCAAGGGTATCGCCCTCGCCAAAGTTCACCTCAAGTGAGATGTAAGCCGCTGCGCGAAGCACCGGCTTCTGCGGCGCAGCATGCAAAAATGAGACTGCCCATCAAGCTGAAGGAGGTCGAGAGACGCGCAGCGTCCCGGTCATCGGCTAGCCTTGCACACATCATGTGAAGCTTTGCGATGCGGCAATAAGCCCGCAGCACAGCCGGCGACCATCGTTTGGCGACATCAGGGAGGAGTGCAATGTCGAAAGGCAGTATCGGACTGATCGCATTGACGAGCCTTTTTCTTTCAGGCGCAGCTATGGCTCAGGAGAAGATTAAGGTCGGCGTCACGGCGACGCTTGAGGGCACCTATACGGTGCTCGGCGAGGATGGTATGCGCGGTTTCCAGACCGCACTCAACACCTTCGGCAAGAAGATCGGCGACAAGGAACTCGACTACGTCGTAGCCTCGACAGACGCGACGCCGGACTCGGCCGTGCGCGCGGTCCGCAAGCTGATCGAGCAGGACAAGGTGCAGATCCTGCTCTCGCCGCTATCGGGCGATGAAGGTATTGCGGTGAAGAATTTCGCAAAGACGCATCCTGAGCTGACCTTCGTGAACGCGGCCTCCGGCGCGCAGGAGACGACTTACGTCGACCCGGCACCGAATTTTTTCCGTTTCAACATGGACGGCGCGCAGTGGCAGGTGGGCCTCGGCAAATACGCCTATGAGGACAAGGGTTATCGCAAGATCGCGACCGTCGGCGAGGACTATTCCTTCGTCTACACGCAGGTGTTCGGCCTGGTGCTCGATTTTTGCGGCGCCGGCGGCCAGGTGACGAGCCGGCAATGGGTGCCGCTCGGGACCAAGGACTTTGCCTCGGTGATCGCATCACTGCCTGACGATGTCGATGCGATCTATCTCGGGCTCGGCGGCGCGGACGCAGTCAATTTCCTGAATCAATATCAGCAGGCCGGCGGCAAGGCGCACCTCATGGGCGGCTCGATCCTGGTCGACCAGACCATTCTCTCCGCCAAGGGCAGCGCCAAGAATGCGCTGATCGGCACGATCGCTGCAAGCGGCCAGGCCGACACCTGGGACGATCCGGGTTGGCAGAAATTCGTCAAGGCCTATCAGGATTCCTTCCCGCCGGAGAAGCGCTTCCCGAGCCCGTCCCTGCTCGCGACAAACTACTATGACGCGACTATGGCGCTGATCCTGGCGCTGCGCCAGGTCAATGGCGACCTCAGCAACAACCAGGAAAAGCTGAAGACGGCGCTTGCCAAGCTCGAGATCGATGCGCCCAACGGCAAGATCAGGCTCGATTCCAACCGCCAGGCAATCGGCACGAACTTCGTGACCGAAGTGGTCGACGACGGCAAGGGCGCGCTGTTTTCCAAGGTCGTCAAGGTGATTCCAAATGTGAACCAGACGCTTGGCTACGATCCTGCGGTGTTTGCCAAGATCGGTCTGCCCAGCCGCACGGTCCCGGAGTGCAAGAAGTACTGACCTATTTTGCACTTGCGAGCGGACGACCGCGAGAAGGGCGATAGGTCTGCGCTCTGCACTTGCATTCCCTCCCCGGATATTGAACGCTGTAAAAAACAAAAACATCCAGCGGGAGGGAGGGGCATGAGCCGTGCGCTCGCCGTCTTCCACGGCCGCTTCGGCCGCGCGACGGTGTACCAGTTGAACCGGCCCTTCAACGTGCATGCGCATCGTGAAGGGCATCTGATCTTTCACGTCGGCGGCACTCCGGCGCAAATCGACGTTTGCGACAAACGTCATCTGCTGGCGGACGATTCCGTCGTCGCTGTCAATCCCTGGGAGCCGCATAATTTCGTTCCCACCGACACAGACAGCGGCGCAATCTTCTTTGTGCTTTATGTCAATTGGGAATGGTTCGCCCCAAGCGCGGCCAACGCGAACGGGCTGCGTTTCGGCCGCACCTCCTTCAAGCGAACACATAGCCTTAGGAAGCAGATCAGACACACGGCCGCGCTTGTCTGCGGCGCGCCTTCGCTAAGCACCCTCGACAGCGAACTTCGCCAGCTAATCGACATCTGCCACGCCGAGAGCTGGTTCCAATCCGCGCCAACCCAGGACATCAAGGCGGCGGCAGCCGTTACGGATTTTCGCGTGCGCAAATCCATCAAGCTCATGTCGGAAGGCCTCGGCGCCGAGATCGAACTCGACACCATCGCCCGCGAATCCGGTCTGTCGCGCCCACACTTCTATCGGTTGTTCCGGACACAAACGGGTATTACGCCCAACCTCTATCTGAATACGCTGATCATGGAGCACGCGCTGGACTCGCTGGTTGCGACCGAGACCCCAATCGCCGACATCAGCGTCGATCTCGGTTTCTCGTCCCAGAGTGCGTTCACCCGCTTCTTTGCCGCCAATGTCGGGCTGGCGCCGACCGAATACCGGCGCGCAGCCAAGGTCTTGCGGCCCTGACGATGCTTTTCGAAAAGATACTGAGGATCAAACGCCCGGCTTGCGATCACGCTAGGATGTGCAGAACGCGACCCGAAAGAGGTCGCCACCAGCGGGAGGATGCACGTCCATGGCGAGGCGAGCAGCCGATTGCTTTGCGCCTGACCGAGGCAGCGAGGCTCGCGCGAGCGCTATCTCGGCGAACGGGCGGTGCCCGTGACCAGGTTCATCGAACGCCATCCGGCCTGGGCGCTGATCGGGATCCTTGCGGTCGCGATCCTGCTCTGGCTGATCTTCGCGGTCTGGCCGCCGGGCCTTGAAGAGGCGATCGGCAGGAAGAAGGTCTTTCTCAACGCCGTCTTCAACGGCATCACGCTTGGCGGGCTTTATTTCCTGGTCGCCAGCGGTTTCACCCTGATCTTCGGGCTGATGCGCAACGTTAATCTGGCGCATGGCTCGCTCTACCTGTTCGGCGGCTATGTCGGCTACATCATCAGCAGCTCGACCGGCTCGTGGATCCTGGGCTTCATCGTCGCCTTCACTATCGTCGCGCTGGTCGGGATCCTGCTGCAGATCGTCGTCTTCCGCCGCATGGAGGGCCAGGATCTGCGGCAGACGATGGTGACCATCGGTCTTTCGATCGTGTTTGCCGACCTGATGTTGTGGGCCTTCGGCGGTGACTTCTACCAGATCCAGACGCCGAGCTGGTTGATCGGCCCCGTGGAGATTCCGCTTGTCACCGCGGTGCGCTCCTCGGGCGAAGCGATCTATCTGCAATATCCACTGGTGCGGATCGTCATCTTCCTGGCCTCGATCGTGATCGGGGTCGGCATGTGGCTTGCGCTCAACCGCACCCGCATCGGCATGATCATCCGCGCCGGCGTCGATGACCGCGATATTCTCGCTGCCACCGGCGTGCGCATTCAGCTCGTGTTCGTCCTCGTCTTTGCGCTTGGCGCCGGTCTTGCAGGAATCGCGGGCGTCGTCGGCGGGACGTTTTCATCGCTTTCGCCCGGCGAGGATACGCGCTTTCTGCTGGCGTCGCTTGTGGTGGTGATTGTCGGCGGCATGGGTTCGATACCGGGGGCGGCGCTTGGCGCGCTGATCATCGGGCTGGCCGAGCAACTCGGCTCGGTCTACATCCCGACCTATGCAATCGTCGTGACCTTCCTGATCATGGTCCTGGTGCTGGCGCTGCGGCCGCAGGGCTTGCTGGCGAGGCGGTGACATGTCGCTAAGCCACGGCGCCCACGCTCACGCGACCCCGCCTACGATTGCGGCGCGCCCATCCATCCGCACCTGGCCGGAGATCAACAATCCGGCCGCCTGGATCGTTGCCACCCTTCTGCTGATCATGCCGCTGATCGCCAACGGCTTCTTCCTGATCGAGATCTTCGCCACCACGCTGATCCTCGGAATTGTCGCGCTCAGCCTGATGTTTCTCGCAGGCTATGGCGGCATGGTAAGCTTGATGCAGCTCACCATCGCAGGCTTTGCCGGCTACATGTATGCCATCTTCGGCACGAGCGCGAGCGCGAACATCAGCCTGGGCTGGCCCTGGTGGCTGGCAACACCGATGGCACTGGCGCTCGCAACCATTTTCGGCACGCTTGGTGGCGCGCTGGCGGTCCGTACCGCTGGCATCTACACCATCATGATCACGCTCGCGATCGCCGCAGCCTTCTTCTATTTCACCAACCAGAACTGGCCGCTCTTCAATGGTCACACTGGCATCAACACCATCGCAACTCCGCACTTCTGGGGCGTCGACTGGCGCGCCGACATACCATTCTATTATGTGGTGCTCGCGGTTGCGGCGCTCTGCTACTTCGCGATCGAATATCTGTCGCGTGCCCCGTTTGGGCTTGCGCTGCAAGGGGTGCGCGATAATCCGCGCCGCATGGCCGCGCTCGGCTTCAATGTCAACGCGCATCGCGTCGCGGCCTACGCTTTCGCCTCTTTCGTCGCCGCGCTCGGCGGCATACTGCAGGTCTGGAACTACAGGCAGATCGCACCGGGCTCGGTCAGCGTCGGGGCCGCCATCGACATCCTGATCATCGCCGTCGTCGGCGGCATCACGCGGCCGATTGGGCCGTTCATCGGTGCCTTCATCTTCGTCATCCTGCGCACCTTCGCGCTCGACTTCCTGGTCAGGATCGGGCTGGACGGCAACCGCTTCCGCCTTCTGATCGGGCTTGGCTTCCTTGCCATCGTGTTCTGGTCCTCCGATGGAGTAATCGGGCTTTGGGAGCGCTGGAAGCGCAGCCGATCCGCTTCGGTCGGCACAAGCAGGCGTCACGGCCATGGATAGCTTCGCACAGCGTCTCTCGGCCGTCGGCGCCGGAGCTGCACTCGAGCTTCGCGGCGTCACTCGGATGTTCGGCGCGCTCGCCGCGCTGACCGACGTCACAATCACCGTGAGGCCGGGTGAGCGGCGCGCGGTGCTCGGCTCGAACGGCGCCGGCAAGACCACGCTGTTCAACTGCATCACAGGCGACTTCCCGCCCTCCTCCGGCACTATCCGCTTCTTCGGCGAGGACATCACGCATTTCCCGCCCTATGAGCGTATCCGCCGCGGCCTGCGCCGCACTTACCAGATCTCCGCCCTGTTTCCCGGGCTTACAGTGCAGGACAATGTCTATCTCGCCTGCCGCGGCGTTTCGCGCGGACGCTTTTCCATGCTGCGTCCCAGCCAGAACGATGCGCTGATGCAGTCGGCCGAAGCGCTGGTCCAGGCCGTGCATTTGAGCGCGGTCAAGGATCAGCGCGTCGCCGAGCTTGCGCACGGACAGCAGCGCCAGCTCGAAATCGCCCTCGCCCTCGCCGGCGCGCCGCGCTTCATCCTGTTCGACGAACCGGCGGCGGGGCTGTCGCCCACGGAGCGACTGGAGCTGATCGAGATCCTGACCGCGCTGCCCGCCCATATCGGCTACATCATCATCGAGCACGACATGGATGTGGCACTGCGCGTGGTCGAGAACGTCACGATGATGCACAACGGCCGCATCTTCAAGGAAGGCCTGCCGCGCGAGATCGAATCCGATCCGGAGGTGCAGGAACTCTATCTCGGAGGCGGCCATGAATGATGTCCGCCGCTCCTCCGTGCCCGCGCTCGAGGTGAAGGGCCTCGACGTCTATTACGGCCATTCGCATGCGCTGCAAGGGATCAACCTGACGCTCGATCGCGGCGTATTCTCGGTGGTCGGCCGCAACGGCATGGGCAAGACGACGCTGTGCAACGCCATCATGGGGCTGCTGAGCCCGAGCGGCGGTTCGGTGCGCGTGCGTGGCGAAGATATCACTGGCTTGGCGCCGGCGGCGATCGCGCGGTTTGGCATTGGCTATGTCCCGCAAGGACGGAGGCTGTGGCGCTCGCTCAGCGTCGACGAGCATTTGCAGCTCGCCGCAGGGATTAGGCGCGGACCCTGGACGGTCGAGCGCATCTACGAGACTTTCCCGCGCCTTGGCGAGCGCAAGAACCATAGCGGCGGCCAGCTCTCCGGCGGCGAGCAGCAGATGCTGGCGATCTCGCGCGCGCTTCTGACGAATCCGCATCTCCTGATCATGGATGAACCGACAGAGGGTCTCGCGCCCGTGATCGTCGCCCAGGTCGAGGAGATGCTGGTGCGGCTCGGCGAGGACGGCGACATCTCCGTGCTGGTGATCGAGCAGAATATCGGAGTGGCGACAGCCGTGTCGCGCAACGTCGCGGTCATGGTCAACGGACGTGTCAACCGCATCATCGAGTCCGAGCGGCTTGCCGCCGACCGTGACCTGCAACAGCGCCTGCTCGGCGTCGGGCTGCATGCGGACATCGATCCGGATATTGCGGCCGAGCCGCAGCGGGCCGAGACGGACCGCGCGCCGCAGCCCGCGCGCCCCAAAGGACCTGTTCGCGTCTATATCTCCAACCCCACGCTGCCGACGCGCTGGTCGCAACCGGTGCCGATCGCTCGGATTGAGGCCGCGGCACGGACGCTCTCGACCGGCGTAGCGCGCATCGAGGAGGTGCGGCAGCGACGCGAAGCACCGCTTGCCCAGACATCCGGACCGCCGGTCGTGTTGATCGCCGGAACGCTCGACACCAAGGGTACCGAGCTGCGCTACATCCGCGACATCATCGCCGCAAGTGGGCTGCGAACGCGGCTCGTCGATCTCTCGACCAGCGGCAAGCCGTCGACCTGCGACATCACGGCGCAGGAAATCGCGCTCAATCACGGGCGCGGCGGCGCGGCCGTGTTCGGTCACGATCGCGGTGCCGCGGTAACAGCGATGGCGGAAGCCTTTGCGAATTGGGTGCGCCGCCAGGGCAATATCGCCGGCATTATCTCGGCCGGCGGCTCGGGCGGCGCCTCGCTGGTCGCCCCCGGGATGCGCGCCCTGCCCGTCGGCGTACCGAAGCTCATCATTTCGTCAGTCGCCTCGGGCGATGTCGGCCCCTATGTCGGGCCTGCCGACATCACCATGATGTATTCGGTGACCGACGTGCAGGGGCTGAACTCGATCTCGCGCGCGGTGCTTGCCAACGGCGCCAATGCGCTGGTCGGCATGGTAAAGGCCCGGCTCGATCAGCGCGCGGGCTTTGAGCGCAACGCGGGCACGACGCTTCCCGCGGTCGGGATCACCATGTTCGGCGTAACGACGCCGGCCGTGCAGAAGATCGCAGCCGATCTCCACGACGAGTTCGAATGTCTGGTGTTTCACGCCACCGGCGTCGGCGGCCGTTCGATGGAGAAGCTCGTCGAATCGGGTCAGCTCGCCGCAGTGATCGACCTCACTACGACCGAGGTCTGCGATCTCCTGATGGGCGGCGTGTTTCCGGCAACTGAAGATCGCCTCGGTGCGATCATCCGAAAACGCGTGCCCTATGTCGGCGCCACGGGCGCGCTCGACATGGTCAATTTTGGCGCGCCGGACACCGTCCCCGAGCGTTACGCCAAGCGCAAATTCCATGTCCACAATCCTCAAGTCACCTTGATGCGGACCACGCCGGAGGAGAACGAGCGCATGGGGCGCTGGATCGGCGAACGGCTCAACCAGATGGACGGCCCGGTGCGCTTCTTCCTGCCGGAGGGTGGCGTGTCCGCGCTCGATGCGCCGGGCCAGCCGTTCTGGGACCCGGAAGCAGATGCAGCGCTGTTTCGCGCGCTGGAGCGCACGGTGCGCCAGACCAGCACCCGCCAGCTCATTCGTGTCAGGCACAACATCAACGATCCCGAGTTCGCCGTCGCCATTGTCAGCACGTTCCGAAGCCTGCTCGGGCGCGCAGGCGGACGGCGTAGGGCGGCGAGGTATAACCATGGCCATGTTTGAACGCGGAGAAGTCCTGGAGAAATTTCACGACATGGTCGCCCGCGGCCAGCCGATCGTTGGCGGCGGCGCCGGCACCGGTCTCTCGGCCAAATGCGAAGAGGCCGGCGGCGTCGACCTCATCGTCATCTACAACTCGGGGCGCTATCGCATGGCCGGACGCGGTTCGCTCGCCGGGCTCATGCCGTACGGCGACGCCAACGCCATCGTGGTCGAAATGGCGGCGGAGGTGCTGCCCATCGTGACCAAGACGCCGGTGCTCGCGGGTGTCAATGGCACCGATCCGTTCCGCGACATGGATCTCTTCCTCGACCAACTGAAGGCGCTCGGCTTTTCGGGCGTGCAAAACTTTCCGACCGTCGGGCTGATCGACGGCACCTTCCGCGCCAATCTCGAGGAAACCGGCATGTCATACGCGCTCGAAATCGAGATGATCGCGAAAGCGCATGAGAAGAACATGCTGACGACGCCCTACGTGTTCACCGAGAAGGAAGCCGCGGCGATGGCGATTGCCGGGGCCGACATCATCGTCTGCCATCTCGGCCTCACGACAGGCGGATCGATCGGCGCGCACACGGCGCTGAAGCTGGAAGACTGCCCGAAGCGCATCGACACCTGGGCTGCCGCGGCGCTGAGCATCAATCCAAAGATCCTCGTGCTCGCGCATGGCGGCCCGATCGCCGATCCCGAGCATGCCGATTTCATCATGAAGAACACCCGCCATTGCCACGGCTTCTATGGCGCCTCCTCGATGGAGCGGCTGCCGGTAGAGCGGGCGCTCACGGATCAAGTCCGCAAATTCAAGGCGATCGGCGTGCGCTGATCGACTCTAGAGGAGAACGACTATGTCAGGGTTTCTCATTGGTCAATTGATCCTCTGGCTGATCGTCGCGATCATTCTGATCGTGATCGGCGTCTACATCGTGAACTGGCTCTATCAACGCTCATCCAAGGAGATCTCCTTCGTCCGCACCGGCTTTCTTGGCGAACGCGTAGTGATCAATGGCGGCGCCTTCGTGCTGCCGTTCATCCACGACTACACGCCCGTCAATATGAATGTCCTGCCGATGGGCATCGTACGCGCCAAGCAGGATGCGGTGATCACCCGGGACCGCATGCGCGTCGACATCGAGGCCGACTTCTATGTTCGCGTGCAGCCGACGCGCGAAGCCGTGGCGATCGCCGCCGCCACCCTCGGCCGCCGTACCATGGAACCCGAGAAGCTGCATGCGCTCTTGTCCGGCAAATTCGTTTCTGCCATCCGCTCCGTCGCTTCCGAAATGACCATGGAGCAGATGCACGAGCAGCGCGGGGAATATGTCGCGCGCGTCAAAGCTGCGGCCGCCGAAGCCCTGGCGCTAAACGGCCTCGAGCTCGAATCAGTCGCCATCACTGATCTCGACCAGACCGATCTCGAATTCTTCAACCCGTCGAACCGTTTCGATGCCGAGGGCCTCACCCGTCTGATGGAAGACATCGAAGCCAAGCGCAAGCTGCGCAACGACATCGAACAGGACTCGATGATCAAGATCCGCTCCCGCAATCTCGAAGCCGAACGGCAGGCGCTTGAGATCGAGCGCGAGAGCGAAACCGCGCGGCTTGAGCAGGAGCGCGACATCGAGATGCGCCGCGCGTTGCAGCGCACGGAAGTGGCGCGCGAGCGCGCGTTGCGCGAGACCGAAGCCGAGCAGGCGCAGATCGCCGCGCGCGAGGCGATCGAAAAGGCTCGCATCACCAATGAGCAGGCCATCGCGGAAGCACGCATCGCCTCCGAGCGCGAAACTCGCCAGAAGGAGATCGAGCGCACACGGGCCATCGAGGAGAAGGAGCTCGTCGCGCGCGAGGAAGTGGAGAAGGCCCGGATCGCCAATCAGCGCGCCGTAGATACCGCACGCATCGCGTCCGAACGCGAGGTGCGTCAGCACGATATCGAGCGCATGCGCACGGTGGAGGAAGCCGAGATCGCCGCGCGCGAAGCGGTCGAGAAGGCGCGGATCCAGCAGGATCGCGTCGTCACAGATGCCCGCATCGCCAACGAGGAAGAGACCCGTCGTCGCGAGATTGAGCGCACCCGCATCGTCGAAGAAGCCGAAATCGCGGCGCGCGAGGCGACCGAACGGGCGCGCATCGCCCAGACCACGACGGTCAACGCAGACCGCATCGCCTCCGACGAGAAAACGCGTGCGCTCGAGATCGCGCAGGTGCGCGCTATCCAGGAAGCCGAGATCGAGGCGCAGCGCGCGGTCGAGACGGCCCGGATCGCGCGCGAGCGAGCGCTTGCCGCCGAGCGCATCTCTTCCGAACACGCGACCCGCAAGCTCGAGATCGAGCGCAATCAGGCGATCGAGGTCGCCGGCATCGCCGCGCGAGAGACTACCGAAGCCTCGCGTATCGCACTGGAGGAGCGCGTCCGCTCGCTCGAGATCGCGCGCAACCGCGCGGTCGAGGAAGCCGATATCGCGTCTCGCGAGGCTATCGAAGCCGCCCGTATCGCCCAGGAAAAGGCTGTCGCGGCCGAGCGCATCCGCGCCGAGCGGGAAACGCGATCGCTGGAGATCGAGCGAACCGAGGCAATCGAAGCCGCCGAGCTCAAGCGCCGCGACGCCATCGAGCGGCAGCGGATCGGCGTTGAATTGGCACTGGAATCCGAGCGCATCGCCTCGTCGAAGACCCGCGAAATCCTCAACATCGAGCAGAAAAAGACGATCGAGATCGCCGACGAGGAGCGCGTCATTGCACTCTCTGCCAAACGCGCCGAGCGCGTTGACGCCGACCGCCAGGTCAGACAGGCCGAGATCATGGCCCGCAAGGAGGTCGAAACCACCGACGTCTCGCGCGAGCAGGCGCTCGATGCGGCAAGGCTGGAGCGGCGCCGCGCCACCGAGCAGCTCGAAATCGCGCGCGTGCAGTCGCTGCAGGAAGCCGAGATCGCTTCGCGCGAGGAGGTCGAGCGAGCCCGCATCGCCTCCGATCGCGGGCTCGACGAGGCGCGGATCGGCCGCGAGCGTGATCTGCGCAAGCTGGAAGTCAGCCGGGAGCGTGACGTCGAGACGGCGATGATGGAAAAAGCTATCGCCATCCATCAGAAATCGCTTGAGGAGTCCGCGGCCAGAGCCGCGGCCGAGGAAGCGCGAATGCGCGCAACGGAGGCCGCCGAGCGCGTGGTGACGGCGCGGGAGAGCGAGATTGCCAAGCGGCGCAAGACGGTCGAGGTGTTGCTCGCCGAGAAACAGGCCGAGGAGACCCGCATCGGGGCAGAAGCCGAGCGTGTGCGCGCGGCGGTCGAGGCCGAAGCGCAGAGGCTGCTCAATGAGGCCGAGAACGTCCTCACCGACCAGGCCCGCTACTCGCTGTTCCGCCGAAAGCTGCTCGACCGCATCGAGGGCATCGTGCGCGAAAGCGTCAAGCCGATGGAGAAGATCGAAGGCATCCGCATCCTGCAGGTCGACGGCCTCAACGGCAATGGCCACGTCAATGGCTCTGGTCGCAGCGCAACCGACGAGGTGATCGACTCAGCGCTGCGCTACCGGGTGCAGGCGCCGCTGATCGACTCCATCCTCTCTGACATCGGCGTCGAAGGCGGCAGCCTTGCCAAGATGCCGGGCCTGATCCGCGAGGCGCGTGACATGCAAGGCATAAGGGATTCGGCCCGCAAAGGCGCGAGCGACAGCAAGGCCGTCCCGCCGTCGGCGGAGGCCGCCCCTGCCGAGGCGCCCACGGAGCGCAGCCCGCGCAAGAAAGGCTAAGGCCGTTATGGCAAGAGTCTACGTGTCCTCCGTCGTCAATGCCCGCAACGATCGCGTCTGGGCGCGCGTGCGCGACTTCAATGGTCTACCCAACTGGCACCCGGCGATTGCGGAGAGCCGGATCGAGGGCGGCGAGCCTGCCGACAAGATCGGCTGCGTGCGCGATTTTCGCCTGCGTAACGGCGATCGCATCCGTGAGAAGCTGCTTGGGCTCTCCGACTACGACATGTTCTGCACATACTCGATCCTGGAGTCGCCGATGGGGGTGGAGAACTATGTCGCGACGCTGCGGCTCACGCCGGTGACCGACGGCGACAAGACGTTCCTGGAGTGGACCGCGGAGTTCGATTGCGCGCCGGAGCGCGAGGCCGAGCTCATCAACAATATCGGCAGTGGCGTGTTCCAGGGCGGATTTGACGCGCTGAAGCGGGCATTCGGAGGCTAACCTTGCCGCATGTGGTCAAGAGCACGATCATCGACGCACCGACCGATGCGGTGTGGAATGTGCTGCGCGATTTCAACGGTCACGACCATTGGCATCCGGCGGTCGCGAGCAGCACTATCGAGCGAGCGCAGCCGTCCGACAAGATCGGCTGTGTGCGTCGGTTCAAGTTGAAGGACGGTGCGGAGCTACGCGAGCAGCTGCTGGCGCTCTCCGATCTCGAGCAGACCTTCTCTTATTGCCTGCTCGATACGCCGATCCCGATGTTCAATTATGTAGCCCATGTCCGCCTGCTCCCGGTTACCGACGGCGACCGCACCTTCTGGCACTGGGAATCGCGATTCACGACCAAGTCGGAGGACGCGCAAACCATCACTCAAATGGTCGCTGAGCAGATCTACCAGGCCGGGTTCGAGGCCATACGGGCGCATCTTAAGGAGGCCGCATGAGAGCGGATACATCATGCCGATCACGGTGAAGACATTTGGCAGCGCAGGCGAAGCCGCATCCGCGCTGTCATCGGACCGGGCCGCGCGTTACCTTGGCGGCGGCACGCTGGTCATGCGCGCCCTGAACGAAGGCGATATTTCGATTTCGACCATCGTGCGCGCCAACGATCATGCGTTGCGGCGTATCGACGCGGCGGGGCCGCGGGTGACGATCGGCGCCGGCGTGACTTTTGCAAAAATCCTTGCCGAGCGCGACCTTGCGTTCCTGCACGCCCCGGCGCGCTCGATCGGCGGACCTGCCGTGCGTAATATGGGGACGGTCGGCGGCAATCTGTTCGCGCCCAACCCTTACGGCGATTTCACAGTCGCGCTGCTGGCGCTGGATGCGACGGTTACCGTGCAGGGCGGCTTCGGCGCACGCAATGTGCCGATCGAGGAATTTCTGCAATCACGGGATCGGCAAGCCGGCAGTCTCGTCATCTCGATTTCCTGCCAGAAACCGACGAACTCGGAGGCGTTCCGCTATCGCAAGATCACGCGGATCAGGCCGAAAGGCGGGTCGGTCATCACGCTCGCGGCCTACGTGCCCCTGAGCAGTGGCCGGCTGCTCGACGCGCGCCTCGCGCTCGGCTCGATGGCACCCATGCCCATTCGCGCCAGAGCCGCCGAACGCGCGCTCGAGGGCCGCCCGCTCGATGCCTCCAGCATCAGCGCCGCTGCTTCAGCGATCACCGAAGGCACCTCGCCCGTGGACGATGCGCTGGGCAGCGCCTGGTACCGCCGCGAGATCGCTGGCGTGCATTTACGGCGCCTGTTGTCCGGCCAGGAGTAGATCCCGGAGAATAGATCTGATGTCCAAGACCGCCCTGCAATTCCGTCACAATGGTCGCGACGTCGCAATCTTCGTCGACGGCGGCACCAATCTTCTGGTCGCACTGCGCGAGTTGATCGGTGACATGACGCCGAAATTCGGCTGCGGTCAGGGCGGCTGCGGCGCTTGCAGCGTGCTCATCGACGGCGAACTTCACCTGGCCTGCCTAACACTGGCCGAGACCGTCGCAGGACGCTCGATCGAGACGCTGGATGGAATCAAGCAAGGCCCCAACCTGCATCCGCTGCAGCGCGCCTTTGCCGACAATTTTGCCGCGCAATGCGGCTACTGCACGCCGGGCATGCTGATGGCCGCAAAGGCGCTGCTCGATCGCAATCCACAGCCGAGCCGTGCCGAGGTGATTGAGGCCATTTCGGGCAACATCTGCCGCTGCACCGGTTACGAGCCGATCATCAACGCCGTGCTCGCCGCCGCAAGCAGTCGCGCCCGCGCCTAGAGGACATGACCATGCTGGAACTGCGCAAGGACATCTTCGCCGACGAGCGCGACGACAATCTGAAGGAGATCGGCAAGGGCACGCAGCGACAGGACATGCTCGGCCATGTCACGGGAACCTCGACCTATTTCGATGATCACAAGCTGCAGGGCATGCTGCACCTGAAAGTCGTGCGCAGCGTGCATTCGCATGCTCGCCTGCGCCGCATCGAGACGACGGAAGCAGAGCAATCGCAAGGCGTGCGTCGCATCATCCGCGGCGCCGACGTGCCGCGCAATCTCAACACGCTGCTCAGCCTGATCAATTTCGGCAAGGATGACGAGCCCTCGCTTGCGGTCGACAAGGTGCGCTACAAGGGCGAGCCCATCGTCGCTGTTGTCGCCGACAGTCCGCGGGAAGCCTCTGAAGCGATGGCAAAGGTGCGGATCGAGTACGAGCCGCTGCCGACCGTGTTCGATGTGGAGGATGCGCTGAAGCCGGGTGCACCTGTTGTCAACGAGACCTATCCAAAAAACACGTTCACCTACTACGAGAAATATGATCATCAGAAGCTGCGTTTCGGCGATGTAGAGCGCGGTCTCGCGCAAGCCGATCACGTCCTGGAGCAGCGCTACCAGATGTCGCCGATCGAGCATGCGCCGACGGAGACCAACGGCTCGATCGCAGCGCCCGATACCAACGGGCGCTACACGGTCTATACGTCGACGCAGGCGCTGTTCTTCTCCGTCGACACCTGCGCCAAAATTCTGGACGTGCCGTCCAACACCTTCCACTTCATCGGCGGCACGGTGGGTGGCGGATTCGGCGGCAAGGTCGATACCATCACCGAGCCGCTCTGCATTCTCGCGGCGATGCTGACCGGGCGTCCCGTCCGCTACGTGCTCGGGCGCGAGGAAGAGATGCAATATGGCCCGCCGCGCGGCGCCGAGCGCATCTACATCACGGACGGCGTGATGCGCGATGGCCGCATCGTCGCGCGCAAGGTCCGCGCCTATTTCGACAGCGGTGCCTATACAAGGCTGTCCAGCTACGCCGCGGTGAAATGCGCCGCGCATTTGCCGGGTCCCTATACGATTCCCAATGTCTACGGCGACGTCTATTGCGTCTTCACCAACCGGACGCCGGCGACCGCGATGCGCGGATTCGGCGTGACCGCGATGGATTTTGCCATCGAGTGCCAGATGGACAAGCTTGCGCACATCGTCGGCATGGACCCGATGGAGTTTCGTATTCTCAACGCCTATCGCGACGGCGACATGAAGGCGCACCGGCGAGAGGCCAAGAATACGGCGCTGATCGAATGCGTCCAGGTTGCCGCCGAAAAAGCCAAATGGCCGCTGCGCGACGAGTTCAAGCGCGCCTCATCACGCCAGGGCGGCGGCGGCGCGCGGGCGGTCGTTCCAGCAGCGACCCGAGAAGCGCATGCACCCACCGTTGCAGCCGCGCAGCAGCGAACGGTTTACGACCGTGCGCCCGCGACCGCGCCGTCCCGAGAACCACCGCCACCGCCGCCTCCGCGCCCGCAAGCACCGTCGCATGGCGCGGCCCGTTTCTCCTCTGTGTTCGGCACCAGGAGGCGCTGAGATGGCAAGGCATCGTGGGCGCGGCATCGCCTCCATCAACTATCCAATCGGCATGAATCTCGGCGGCGATCCAAGCCAGGCGCTGGTCCATTCCAACCCAAGCGGCAAGTTCACGGTGTCGCTGTCCTCGATCGATCTCGGCCAGGGCATGAAGTCGGTGACGCGCCAGATCTGTGCCGAGACCCTCGGCGTGCCGGTCGAGGACGTCTACGTCGATACCGCCGATTCCGATACCGGGCCGCATTGCATGGGCTCGTTTGCCTCGCGCGGCACCCATCGCGTCGGCAACGCGGTGATGGCCGCGGCCAAGGAAGCGCGCGGCGTAATGATGGAAGCTGCCGCCGAGGAGCTTGAGGTCAATGCAGCCGATCTCGAGACCGACGGGCGCGGCAATATTCATGTCAAGGGCGCCCCGCATCGATCGATTTCGACAAAGGATGTCGCGATCGCCGCGCAATTCAAGCAGGGCAAGACGATCTCGGGGCGCGGCATCTTCCTGGTGCCGCTCTCTGACGTCGATCCCGAGACCGGCGAAATGTCGCCGGCCACCTGCTATGCCCATGCCTGCCTGGTGGCCGAAGTCGAGGTTGACGACGAGACGGGCGACGTCGCCATGATCCGCATGGACAGTGCCTATGAACTCGGGCGTGCGCTGAATCCCCGGCTGGTCGAGCAGCAGCTCGTTGGCGGCGCCTGGATGGGCATCAGCCATGCGCTCTACGAGACGACCGAGCCGTACTATCCCGTTTCAAGCCACGGGCCGCGCGACTTCGTCGAATATCTGATGCCCGGGCCCGGCGATATCTGCCCGCACGATATCGCCGTCCTGGAGCGCCCGGCGGCTGACGGGCCGTTCGGCGCCAAGGGGCCGGGCGAGATGTGTGCCAATCCGGTGCTGCCGGCGGTCGCGAATGCGATCTTTAATGCCGTCGGCGTTCGCATCGACAAACTGCCGATCACGCCCGAAAAGGTGCTGCGGGCCATCAAGGCGCAAGGCGGCGCGCGGCCGCAGCCGCGGCGCTGAGGTCATTCGCGATGACGGTTCGCAGCAACATCGTCGGCATCGATAGCCCGGAGGCGCTGGCGAAGGCGCTGCGCGCGGCCTATTACCTTGCCGACGAGGGACTTGCGACCGCGGCCTATCTTGCGCTCGCATTGGGCAAGCCGCTTCTATTGGAAGGCGCGCCCGGGGTCGGCAAGACCGAAGCCGCCAAGGCCATCGCAGCGGTCCTGTGCCGTCGCCTGATCCGCTTGCAATGCTATGAGGGGATCGACGCGGCAGCGGCTCTCTACGAGTGGAACTATCCGCGCCAGATGCTCGCGATCCGCCAAGCTGGCGACGAGAGCATCGATATTTACGGCGAGACGTTCCTGATTGAGCGGCCGATGCTCGCGGCCTTGCGCAGCCCCGACTCGACCGTGCTCCTGATCGATGAGGTCGACCGTGCCGATCAGGAATTCGAAGCGTTCCTGCTCGAATTCCTCTCCGATTTCCAGATCTCCATCCCCGAGCGCGGCACGGTGCGCGCGGCGGAGCGCCCAGTCGTCGTGCTCACCTCGAACCGCACGCGCGATCTGCACGAGGCGCTACGCCGCCGCTGTGTCTACCACTGGATCGACTATCCGAGCGCCGAACGCGAGGCGCGCATCGTGATGATGCGGGCGTCAAGCGTCGCCGAATCAACCGCGCGCGCGGTGGTCGCGGCCGTCGGCAGGCTGCGGCGCGAGCCGCTAACCAAGGCGCCCGGAATAGCCGAGGCCGTTGACTGGGCAGAGGCCGCGACTGTGTTGCATCAAGGCGGCGCGCGCTGGCCGGATGCTTTCAAGCGCTCCATCGGCCTCGCGCTGAAGGACGAAGAGGACCTCCGCTTCATCTCGCCGCGGCTCGACGCGCTGATTGCGGAGGCCGCCGCATGAGCGACGAAGCTCAACTGCCGCGCGCCGCGCGTATCTTCGTCTCCTTCGTGGCGCTGCTCCGCGCCAACAGCTTTGCGATTGCCCCTGAGCAGACTGCCACGTTTCTCGCAGCGATCGAGCTCCTTGGGCCCAAGAACCTCGATCACATCCGTCAGGCGGGGCTTGCGACCCTGGGCCCACCGCCGGAACGGCTCGACACCTATCACCGGCTGTTCGACATTCACTTCATCGGCCATGAGCAGCTCGCGGCCGAAGGCGCTGAGGAGGAGATCGTTCGCCTGCAGGAAGAAGGGCGTGGCGCCGAGCAGCCTCGGCTGGCCGATGAGATCAATGAATCCGGCCTGACCGCGACGCGCGCGGAAGCCCTGGTCGAGCGCCGCTTCGCGCATGCCGCGATCAGCGACGCTTTGCGGCGCCTGTCGCGGCAGGCGCATTCTCGCCTGCCGCGGCGGCGCGGCTATCGGCACCGGCGCGCGCGGCGTGGTCCGCTTGCTGATCTTCGCCGCACTTTGCGCGAAACGGTCCGAAACGACGGCGAGATGCTGCATCTGGCGCGCTTGCGGCGGCGGACGCGGCTGCGTCGGCTGCTGCTCTTGATCGACGTGTCGGGATCGATGAAGGCGCGCACCGAGGAGAACATGCGGCTCGCGCACGCGCTTGTACAAGCGACCGCCAACATCGAGGTCTTCACCTTCGGCACGCGGCTGACCCGTGTCACCCCCGCCCTCCGCCTCAAGCGGCGCGAACAGGCGCTGAATGCGGCGGCGCATCTCGTCAGCGACTGGGATGGCGGCACGCGGATTGGCGACGCCCTGCAGGCGTTTTTGGCTGTGCCGCGATTTGCCGGCTATGCGCGCGGCGCGGCGGCCGTCATCATCTCGGACGGGTTGGAACGCGGCGATCCCGCGAACTTGCGCGATGCCGTCGCAAAGCTGGCGCGGCGCGCCTGGCGGTTGAGCTGGTTTACCCCGCTCGCAACAGGCCCCGGCTTTACCCCGCAAACCGAGGCGCTGATCGCGATCGCGCCGTTTGTCGATGAAATGGTCGAGGGCGGCACGATCACGGCGATCGTGTCACATTTCTTGGCGCTCGGATCGAGGAAAGCGGCATGACGGGCATTGTCGACGCGCATCATCACATTTGGCGCCAGGCCGACCTGCCCTGGCTATCCGGCCCGATGCAACCGCGCATCTTCGGTCCTTATGAACCGATCCGGCGGGATTACACCATCCAGGAATATCTCGGCGATCTCGCGGGCTCAGGCGTGACGCGCTCGGTCTATGTGCAGACGAATTGGGCCAAAGAGGGTTTCGAGGATGAGGCGGCGTGGGTGCAGCGCACTGCCGACGAACACGGCTGGCCGCACGCGATTGTCGCCTATGCCGATGTCTCGGCCAGCGACGTCCGCCCGCAGCTCGACCGGCTCGCACGTTATCCACTTGTGCGCGGCGTTCGCATGCAGCTGCACTGGCACGAAAACCCGTTGTACCGCTTTGCAGCGCGCGCCGATCTTTGCGCCGATCCCGTGATCCAACGGAACATTGCGCGTCTTGCCGACTACGGCTGGAGTTTCGATCTGCAAGTCTTCGCGCCGCAAATGGCTGACGCCGCGGCGCTCGCCCGAGCCTGTCCCAATGTCACCTTTATCCTGCAACACGCGGGCATGCTCGAGGACCTGTCGCCGCAAGGCCGCGCAGCCTGGCGCACGGGGATGGAACAGCTCGGCGCCTGCCCAAACGTCGTGTCCAAGCTTTCGGGACTCGGCACCTTCATTCATCGCAACGATCCCGCGCATGTGGCCGACGTGGTGAGGCAGACGGTTGCGATGTTCGGCGCCGAGCGCTGCGTGTTCGGCTCGAACTTCCCGATCGAGAAATTATGGACCAGCTATCGCAGCCTGATCGAGGCTCATCTCGCCGCGGCCGCGACACTCTCCACCGATCAGCGCGATGCCATCTTCAGAACCACCGCCACGCGTGTTTATGGCCTTGGCGCCTCGTGAGAAACTTAAAGAGAAAGTGGGGAGAAACGCATGCCGCTGGAGATCAAGATCCTAGACTATGGCGATATCGAACTCGAGTCGAGCTTCCTTGTTCTCGGCCGCGACTGTGGGCGAACGCGCCGCGTGCTGACACTGGGCTTCTTGATCCTTGGCGGCCCCTATCCGGTGCTGGTCGATACCGGCTATCGCTCCAACCAGATCATGGAAACGCTCGGCATGCGCGGCCTGCAATTCCATGAGAACATGATCGAGAACCAGCTCGCCCGCCATGGCGTGCGCATGGGTGACGTGCGCTTTGTCTGTCATACGCATTTGCATATCGATCACGCCGGGAAGGACGACCTCTTCCCGATGAACACGACCGTCGTGCTCAATCGCCGTGAACTGGAATATTCCGTATCCGGCTTGATGCATCCGCAATATCCGGCGCCGGACATCAAGCATCTCGTCGATCGCCTGCACACCAAGGGCGCGCTGCGTTTCCTCGATCTCGAGCTGACCGGTCCGATCGAATTGATGCCGGGCGTCTATTGCGAGGCTGCGAACGCGCACACCGAGGGCTCGATGAACATCCACGTCCACACCGTCGACGGCGTTGCGACGATCTGCGGCGACGTGATCTACGATTTCAACGACCAGATCGTCACGCCCTTCAACGAAATCCAGGATTGGGAGCCGCGCACCACGGGCAATCACGGCACGAGCAAGCGCGCGGAAAAAGCCGCGATCAAGAAGCTGCTCAGCAACGCGCGCTATCTGCTCCCGGTGCATGACAGGCCGGCGAAGATTGAAGGCGGCGCGGTCGTCGGGCGGCTGCATGACCAGGTCCCCGGCCCCATCGTTCAGACGCTGCCGCGGCGTGATTGGTTTCCCGCTTGAGCTTTCCGAGGAACGACCGATGACACACGTCACGCTGCGGAGCGAATTTGAAAGCCTGATCGATCCTTACGCGCCGGTCGGCCAGATTGGCACGGGCTTTGAGTTCACCGAGGGCCCGATCTGGCATCCGGTCGATCACTACCTCCTGTTCTCGGACATGCCGGCCGATGTGCGAAGGCGCTGGGATGCGCGGCGCGGCATTGTCGAGGTTAAGCGCCCCTCCAACAAATGCAACGGCATGACCTATGACGCGGAGCTCAATCTGATCGTCTGCGAGCACGTGACCTCCTCGCTGATTCGCGAGCGCCCCGATGGGCGACGCGAGGTGCTGGCCTCGCATTTCCAGGGGCAGGAGCTCAACAGCCCTAACGATGTGTGCGTGCATTCATCTGGAGCGATCTATTTTTCCGATCCGTGGTACGGACGCATGCCGGTCTATGGCATCGAGCGGCCGCGCCAGCTCGGCTTTCAGGGTGTGTATCGGATCCCGCCTGGCGGCGGTGAACTGAGGCTCGTGGTCGACCGCGACTTGTTCGATCAGCCGAACGGCCTGTGCTTCTCGCCGGACGAGCGGCGGCTCTATGTCAACGACACCACGCAAGCGCTGATCCGCGTGTTCGACGTCGAGCCCAATGGCGAGCTGTCCAACCCGCGCATGTTTGCCAGCGGGATTCGCTCCGAGCTCGAGCCCGGCGTGCCCGACGGCATGAAATGCGACCAGCGTGGCAATGTCTGGGTCACCGCGCCCGGCGGCGTATGGGTCTATTCGCCTGACGGAGAGCTGCTCGGCAAGGTCCGCTTGCCCGAGCTCGTCGCTAACCTCGCCTGGGGCGGTGCCGACTTCCGCACGCTCTATCTAACCGCCACCCATTCAGTCTATGCAATCCCGACCAAGATCGGGCCGCGCTATGAGCCCTACATGAGCGCCAAGCGCGGCGGCAGCGGCGCCGGGTCGTCCGCACAGGCGCCGAAACTGGTCGACGGCGATATGCGGCTCGACCCGCAGCGTTGTGCGATGATCATTCAGGACCTGCAGAACGACGTCATCATGGATGGCGGCGCCTTTGCCGAGTCCGGCGCGCCCGCCCATGCGCGCCGGCAGCATGTGGTCGACAACGTCCGTCGTCTCGCCGACGTTGCACGGGCCCGCGGCGTCGTCATCATCCATGTCTGGTTCATCGTCGAACCGGGCGCGCCCGGCGTCACCTTGAATGCGCCTTTGTTCGAGGGGCTGGTCGACAGCAAGGCGATGGTGCGCGGCAGCTGGGGCGCAGCTCCTGTATCCGGGCTGGAGCCGCGACCCGGAGATTTCATCGTCGAGAAAATGCGCATGAGCGCCTGGGAGGGCACGAGGCTTGAGACGATTCTCAAGGCCACCGGCCGCGACTTCATCGTTAACACCGGCGCCTGGACGAACATGTCGGTCGAGCACACCGCCCGAACCGGAGCGGACAAGGGCTACTTCATGATCGTTCCCGAGGACTGCTGCTCGACGATGAATGCCGAATGGCATAACGCCTCGATCAACTTCGCCCTTCAGAACGTCTCGGTCGTTACCAATGCCGACACGGTGATCAGGGCACTGGAATGACTGAAAGCCGCGGATGCCCAAGCTCCTGCATCTCGCCTGCTCGCCGCGCTCTGATTCCGAATCGGCGGCAGGCGCTCGAGTCTTTCTCGATCGCTTCCGCCAGGCGAAGCAGGATTGGGACATCGACGTGATGGACTTGTGGCGCGACAGCTTGCCGGAATTTGCCGGCGCGCTTCTCGATGCCAAATATGCCCGCCTCAAGGAGCTGGCCTTCACGGATGCGCAGCGCGATCAGTTTGCGGTCGCAGAACGCATCGTCCTTCGCTTCGCGCTCGCCGAGCGCGTCCTGATTTCCACCCCGATGTGGAACTTCGGCATTCCCTACAAGCTCAAGCAATGGTTCGACGTGATCATCCAGCCAGGGCTGACGTTCCGCTTCGATCCGTCCCAAGGTTATGTGCCCCTCCTCAAGGACAGGCCAACGCTTGTCATCCTCGCCAGCGGCGGTGACTACACCGCCGGCATGGACCGCGGCCGCACTGATATGGCGACGCCCTATTTGCGTGAGGCGCTCCGCTTCATCGGCGTCAAAGATGTGCGCTTCGTCCCGATCGGTCCCACGACTGGACCACTTGAGCCGATCCGCATTGCACGAGAGCGTGCACATCGGCGGCTTGCCGAAATGGCTACAAGTTTTTGAGTCTGCATCAGGTACCGGTTTTGGCGACTCTGGAATCGAGCACTCCCGGTCACGCTCCCACAGCGCATTGACTTCAACGAATACGAGACTCCTCAATTCGGCTTCTTCCCGCTCGGAGGTTCGGCCGCATGCACCAGGCCCCAATGATCGTAAGGCTTCTCGGGGCACCGGGATACGATCGAGGGCGGCCTCGTAGGCCTTCTTGCCGACCTTATGCGCTCGGGTGCGGAAGACGCCGGCGCCTTCTCGGCGAAGAGACTCGGCTGATGCGCGTCACGGCCATGGGGCACTACAAATCCGGTATCCCGTCTATGCGAACGGTCGCAGGAAATGGCAGCCGACCGTAGCCATGGGCAAGTCCGGCTTCCATACGATCAAGCTCAGCCGTGGCGGCCCCGAGTTGGACGCGAACGGACACCCGGCTGCGAGCCGGGAGGACAAGCTGAAGGCGGTTGATCTGAACGCCGCGTGGGATGCCGTCAGAAAGGGGCTACCTGCCCCGCGCAAACCCGCGGAGAAGCCGCTGGCCGGCTACCCGGGCGTCGTGATGGCTACATGCGCTCCATGGCGCTTCCCAGGGCTACCAGATTGGCAAAAGGGCCAGGAGATTAGAACAGAGCAGGACTAAACTATCTCAACTACGCCCCTTGAAATACCTTCTCAGGGCCGAATTCCCGCTAAGCCATTGAAATAATGGCGCGAGAGACGGGGCTCGAACCCGCGACCTCCGCCGTGACAGGGCGGCGCTCTAACCAACTGAGCTACTCCCGCGGATGCGGCGTGAGCCGCATTCGGATGCAGGGCTTAATGGGGCCCACATTCCAAGTCAAGGATGTTGCAAATCCTCGCAAAAATCAGCGGTTTTTGCCGCGCTGATGCAGAAAATGGCCTATTTTCAGGGCGAAACGGCGTAGTAGCTACCCACAGAATCATCTAAGGCCTGAAGCGTCTTAGGTTCCTACGCCATTGTTAACAACGAGGAGGGCCACCAACATGGCAAAGAAAGCAGCGACTCCGGCGACGATTACGCTCAAGCATCTCGCCGCAGCGATTGCGGAGGACCAGGAACTTTCGAAGAAGCAAGCCGAGGGCATTCTGACCGACGTGGTGACGCGGATCACCAAGCACCTGAAGAAGGGTGAACGAATCCGCATCGTCGGTCTCGGTATTCTGCAGGTGCGCAAGCGCGCCGCTCGCATGGGCCGCAATCCGGCCACCGGTGAAGCCATCCACATCAAGGCCAGCAAGAAAGTCGCCTTCCGCCCGGCCAAGGAACTCAAGGAAGCGATCTGACCGCGCTTTCGGCCTTCTACCGCCAGCCAGAAGCGTCATTTCGGTTGCCTCGCGAGGGCTCCCCCGGAATGACGCTTTTTCCGTTATAAGGGTCTCTCTCCGTCCCTCAGCCGCGGTTCTCACTGTGAATTCGTCCCTGAACTTTCAGCACAGCGTGACCGAGCGTTTCCTGCGCTACGTCACCATCGACACCCAGTCGGATCCGGAATCACCGACCTGCCCCTCCACGGAGAAACAGAAGGATCTCGGACGCCTGCTCGTCTCCGAGCTCAAAGCGCTCGGAATTACCGACGCCCATCTCGATGACAACGGCTACGTCTATGCGACCATTCCGGCGAATACCTCCAAGAAGGTGCCGGTGATCTGCTTCTGTTCGCATATGGACACATCGCCCGACTGCACGGGTGCGAACGTCAAGCCGCAGATCGTGAGAAACTACCGCGGCGGCGACATCGCCCTCCCCGCCGATCCCAACCAGATCATCCGCGTAGCCGAGCATCCGGCGCTGAAAGATCAGATCGGCAATGACATCATCACGACCGATGGCACAACGCTGCTGGGGGCCGACAACAAGGCCGGCATTGCCGAGATCATGGATGCCGCGCAGTTCTTCGTGCAAAATCCGCAGGTCAAGCACGGCACCATTAAGATCCTGTTCACGCCTGATGAGGAGATCGGTCGCGGGGTCGACAGGGTCGATTTGAAAAAGCTCGGGGCCGATTTCGCCTACACCATTGATGGCGAAACGGCCGGCCAGATCGAGGACGAGACCTTTTCCGCCGACGCCGCCACGATCATGATCCAGGGTGTCAGCATCCACCCGGGTTTTGCCAAAGGCAAAATGGAGCATGCGATCAAGATCGCAGCCGCCATCGTCGAGCGGCTGCCCAAGACCTCCTGCTCGCCCGAAACCACCGAAGGCAAAGAGGGCTTTCTCCACCCGATCGGCATCTCCGGCGCGCTCGAACAAGCCACGATCGGCTTCATTGTGCGCGACTTCACCGTGGCTGGCCTGAAGGAAAAAGAGGCGCTGCTCGAGCGTATCGTCAAGGACGTGATGAAGGACTACCCGCGCTCCACCTACCGGATGGAGGTGAAAGAGCAGTACCGCAACATGAAAGAGGTGATCGACCGCCATCCCGAAACGGTTGAGTACGCCATGGAGGCGATCCGCCGTGCGGGACTTGCGCCAGTGCGCGCCAGCATCCGCGGCGGCACCGACGGCTCGCGGCTAAGCTTCATGGGGCTGCCCTGCCCCAACATCTTCGCCGGCGAGCACGCCTTTCACTCCCGCCTGGAATGGGTCAGCCGCCAGGATATGGAAAAAGCCGTGCAGACCATCGTGCATCTGGCGATGATCTGGGAGGAGCGGGCCTAGCCTGGAAGGCCGCACTCAAGGAGCTTTACAAAGCGCGTGCGGTGACGATCCAGAGGCAAGCCGGCAAGGGCACGCTTTCACCACGCGCGTATGGCGCCAGCGCTTCGCGGATCGAATTGCGCGCGGCTTCGCGTACTTCCGCCGGATGATCCTGCAGGGCGCGGCTGGCTGGGCCGATCTCCAGCGCGCCCTGGACGGCGGCCTCGAGGCCGCGCCCGATCGCGACATCCAGCGCCAGATCATGCGGCTGCATCGCAATGGACCTATACCCCGCCTCAGTCAGGATTCGATGCACGCGCTCTTCGGACGCGAAGGAGAATGGCCCGGGATCTTCGGGACCTTGTGGCGGCAGTTTCGGCACATGCTTGTAGACGGCCTGCAGCGGCGCCATGAAAAATGGATTCTCGCGCGGCTCGCGCCAGCAGATGAATGCCACGCGCCCGGACGACCGCAGAGCTTTGCGCAAATTGGCGAAGGAGACCGCAGGCTCGGCGAAAAACATCACGCCGAAGCGCGACACCAGAAGGTCGACGCTTGCCGCATCGAAGGGATAAACGGTGGCATCGGCGAGCACGAAATCAACGGGTAATTCAGCCGGCGCATTCTCGCGCGCGCGTGCCAGCATCGGGCCTGACACATCGATGCCGAGGACATGACCTGATGGCGCCACCTTCCGTGCAAAGGCAACACTGGTGGCACCGCTGCCGCATCCGACATCGATGGCCCGTTCGCCCGGCTTCGGATCGGCATGCGCGATGAGGAGATCGAGGATCGGCGCGAGCAGGATGTCCTGGGCCTGCTGTCGATCGGCCCAGCGCTGGCCGCCCGGTCCGTTCCAATAGTCGATCTGGTCGGCGTTACGCTCGTGACCAACTGGCGTATCCATGGGTGATTCCGATGCAAGGTGAAACCGTCGCACCGAGTGTGATGAAAGCAGCTCAGTTTTGCAATCGTCCGTCCGCCGGGCTCAGGCGCCGCGTCGCGGCATCATCCGCATCGGCAAGCCATGCGCCGGACGCAAGGTGATTTTCTGCACCGGCCACACTTGTGCGCCGGACGGTAGTTGCATGTCGAAGGCTTGCACGAGCTTCGCCAGTACCAGGATTGCTTCCTGCAGCGCGAAGGACGAGCCAATGCAGGTGCGTGGGCCGGCCCCGAACGGCAGATAGGCGAAGCGCGGGATCTTGGCTTTCGCGGGCGCGAGAAAACGCGTCGGATCGAACGCGTCCGGCCTGTTCCAGAGCCGCCGATGCCGATGCAGGATGTAGGGCGCAATCACCACCACTGAGCGTGGCTTGACAGGAAGACCGCCAATCGCGTCGGCCTGTTCGGGGGCGCGGCTGAGCGCCGCGATCGGCGGATAGAGCCGCAGCGCCTCCTCCACCACCGCTTTGGTGACGACGAGCCGCTCCAATAAAGCGTCGGGATCACCGGACAGTTCGGCGTCCGCCTCCTCACGCACCCGCGCGTACCAACAGGGCGATTGAGACAGCAGAAAGGCGGACCAGGCCAGCGTGTTCGCGGTGGTCTCATGTCCGGCCGACAGGAAGGTCAGGATGTTGGAGCGCACCTCGGCAAGGCTCATCGGCCGGCCGGTCGAGGGATCGAGGGCGCGCAGCAGCAGTGTCAGCAGATCATCAGGCGCCGCAGGCTCGCCAGGGCTGTCGAGCCGGCGCTGCCGGGTCGTGATGATCCGCTCAATGACGCCTTCGAAATACGCCATGGTTTGCCGTAAGCGCTTGCGGCCCGGCCTCGGCACGGCCTCCGGCACACCCATCAGATCAAGCACGCCAATGCGTCCGATATAGGCGAAATACGCGTTCATCGCCGCGCGAAACTCGTCGAAATCGCCGCCGATCCCGTCCGAGAAGATGGTGAGCGCGAGCACATTCAGCGTCAGCAACGTGAACTCGGCCGCGATATCGATCGTCCCGTCCGGTGCAAGGCGCCGCAAGCGCCCGGTGAGCTGGTCTGCCGCAGCGAGCATTGCACTCGTGAAGGTGGTCACGGTCCGGCGTGCAAAGAGTGGCGCCAGTGTTCGCCGCTGCACTTCCCAGCGCTCGCCCTCGACGCTGAGCAGGCCATCGGAAAGGCCTGTGGCAAGGATGCGTCGCTGGATCGGATCCTTGCGGTAATTGGCGGCATTGTCGACCAGCACATGCTTGATCGCGACGGGATCATGCACCAGAAGAGCCTCGAGGAAAGGGAGCTTAACCCTCGCGATGGGCTCTTCGAAAAACTCTTCGCTCCAGCACTCGAGCGGATTTCGTTTCAGTGTCGCCAAGAGATGGATCAGCCCCGGCCTGCCTGGCCGTGGCTTGGGTGCCGGAGGACAATATGACCCCGCGATTTCGTCTTCCGAGGTAAACAACATTCTCTGAATAGGCTAACGCGTCGGGACAAGAAAATGTGATCCAAACGCGGCAATTTTATCGAAGTTCCGGCCCCAGCGGGGTGCTTCGCGTCAGATCTCGTTAGCGAGTGGTAAATTTGGGCCGCGGAAACTGATCAAAAGTTGCATGCGCGCTTAAACGCGACGGAAGCGGGTCTCAAGCGAGAATGCGACGATCGCCAGCAGGCGACGGTTCGCTCTGTCTTGTCCTGGATGAGTAGAGTATTCGCTCATGAATCAAAATCGATTGTTTGCCCGACTGAGGCCTGAAGGCAGAGTTTCCAAGACCGCCAAGATTCTGTTTGGACCTAAAGCGCCCGTGCTCGATTGCACGCTGATCGATTACTCGGCGGGCGGGGCTTGCCTGCAATTGCAAACATACGCCGACCTGCCGCAACGGTTTGAAGTGCTCTACGGCACGACCAAGAAACGCTGCAGGCTGGTCTGGAAGCGTGGATTGAGAATTGGCGTGGCGTTCTGAGCAAGCGCCATGGTCTTATGCGCCGCCCGCAGTGAAGAACCCGCCTGACGGCGGGATTCTGAGTTCAACGTCCGCGGCCGCCGGGCGTGGTCGGCGCTAAAGTCGATCCGCTCGGGGACGTAGTGATGTAGCTGTTGCCCGAGGATGTGTCTTCCGGTCTCTAAGGCGAAACCACGCAGGAGCATCGCGGCCCGCCCAGCCGAAGCGTCGATCGACGCGAAGGCTGGTAGGCGGTGAGAGATTCGAACTCCCGACCCTCTCGGTGTAAACGAGATGCTCTAACCAGCTGAGCTAACCGCCCCTTCAGCACGTTTCCGGAAAGTAGAACCGGATTTCGCTTGCAATCGAATGCGACACGTTTTCCGCTCCGAGAACATGCGCGAACGTAGCCAAAGCGCGAGACCAGAGACATCGCACTTTGGCTCCGCTGTTTAGCCCTACCTCGGCCCGCTAGGCAAGCTAGTCCATGGGACGGCCGGGCAATTCCCTGACCTCGTTGATCCATGGGACCGCCGAGCGGCACCAGATTTGCTGGGTGGGCCTAAGGGCGGCGCGCTGACGGATCGCGCCCCAGCGGATCCCCCATTCATCGGTGTGCTCGCCCTCACCGCTTGTGAACAACGGCGAGCCGCAGTCGCCGCAGAAGTGCTGGTAGAGGACCCGGCCATTATCGCCGGTCTTGGGGTAGATCTTCGGCGGCTGTCCCGTCATCCGGATTTGGCTGCCCGAACAGATCACCGTCACTCGAAAAGGCGAGCCGGTCAAAGCCTGGCAATCCGTGCAGTGACAAGCCCAAACCTCCTGCGGATCGATATCGGCCTCGAAGGTCACCCGGCCGCAATGACAACGCCCATCCACTTGCATCGCGCTTAACTCTCTTGTTCTGACACGTTTTCTTGACGCGAGCCCCAGCCTCCCCATTGGCGCGAAAAGACGATCAAAAAAAGAAACGGCGCCCGAAGGCGCCGTTTTTATGCTGTTCGTTTTTTAGTCAGCCGCTCAGTGGGCTGTGAGGCCGCCGGACGCTTCGTCGCCGGTTTCTTGTGCAACCGGAACCTTGGCGTCCTCTTCCCAGACGATCGGCACCGGCGGACGCACCAGCGCACGCGAGATGACGTCGTCCAGGCGGGCAACCGGGATGATCTCCATGCCGCCCTTGATCGCATCGGAGATTTCCGTGAGATCCTTGGCGTTGTCCTCGGGGATCAGCACCGTCTTGATGCCGCCGCGTGCGGCCGCAAGCAGCTTCTCCTTCAGGCCGCCGATCGGCAGCACCCGACCGCGCAGCGTGATTTCCCCGGTCATCGCGACGTCATGACGAACCGGAATACCGGTCATGACCGAGATGATGGCGGTCGCCATCGCAACGCCTGCGGACGGTCCGTCCTTCGGGGTCGCCCCCTCCGGCACGTGTACGTGGATGTCCCGCCTGTCGAACATCGGCGGCTCGATGCCGTAGGTGATCGCTCGCGAGCGGACGTAGGATGCCGCAGCCGAGATCGACTCCTTCATCACGTCACGCAGATTGCCCGTGACCGTCATCTTGCCCTTACCGGGCATCATGACGCCTTCGATGGTCAGCAGCTCGCCGCCGACATCGGTCCAGGCAAGGCCGGTGACGATACCGACCTGGTCGTCGCTCTCGATCTCGCCGAAGCGATATTTCGGCACGCCGAGGAAGTCCTCGATGGTCTTCTCGGTCACCTTCACCGACTTCTTCTTCGAGATCATCAGCTCCTTCACGGCCTTGCGGGCCAGTGTGGAGAGCTCGCGCTCCAGGTTACGCACACCCGCCTCGCGGGTGTAGCGGCGGATCACCAAGAGCAACGCGTCGTCGTCGATCGACCACTCCTTCGGATCGAGGCCGTGCTTGGAGAGCGCGCTCGGGATCAGATGCTTGCGCGCGATCTCGACCTTCTCGTTCTCGGTGTACCCGGCGATCCGGATGATCTCCATGCGGTCCATCAGCGGACCCGGAATATTGAGCGTATTCGCGGTCGTGATGAACATCACGTTGGACAGATCGTAGTCGACCTCGAGGTAGTGATCGTTGAAGGTCGAGTTCTGCTCGGGGTCCAGGACCTCGAGCAGCGCCGACGATGGATCGCCCCGGAAGTCGGCGCCCATCTTGTCGATCTCGTCCAGCAGGAACAGCGGATTCGAGGTCTTCGCCTTGCGCATCGACTGGATGATCTTGCCGGGCATCGAGCCGATATAGGTGCGCCGATGACCGCGGATCTCCGCTTCATCCCGCACGCCGCCGAGCGAGACGCGCACGAATTCGCGCCCCGTCGCCTTCGCGATCGATTTGCCGAGCGAGGTCTTGCCGACACCGGGAGGCCCGACCAGGCACAGGATCGGCCCGGTCAGCTTGTTGGCGCGCGACTGCACCGCGAGATACTCGACGATGCGGTCCTTGACCTTCTCCAGCCCGTAGTGATCGGCATCCAGGATCGCCTGCGCCTGCTCCAGATCCTTCTTGACCTTGGACTTCTTATTCCACGGAATGGACAAGAGCCAATCGAGATAGTTGCGCACGACGGTCGCTTCCGCGGACATCGGCGACATCTGGCGCAGCTTCTTCAGCTCGTGCTGCGCCTTCTCCCGTGCTTCCTTGGAAAGCTTGGTCTTGTTGATCTTCTCTTCCAGATCGGCGAGCTCGTCGCGACCATCCTCGTCGCCCAGCTCCTTCTGGATCGCCTTCATCTGCTCGTTGAGGTAATACTCGCGCTGGGTCTTCTCCATCTGGCGCTTGACGCGCGAGCGGATGCGCTTTTCGACCTGCAGCACAGAGATCTCGCTCTCCATCAGGCCCAGCACCTTCTCCAGGCGCGTGGTGACCGACAGCGTCTCCAGGATACCCTGGCGATCTGCGATCTTCACCGCAAGATGCGAGGCAACGGTATCGGCGAGCTTGCCGAAATCGGTGATCGCCTGCACGACGCCGACAACCTCGGCGGAGATCTTCTTGTTCAGCTTTACATAGCTTTCGAAGTCGGACACGACCGAACGCGCCAGCGCCTCCGCCTCGACGGACTTGGCGTCCGTGTCGGCAAGCGCGACGGCGGTCGCCTCGTAGAACTCGGCGCGGTCGGAGTATTTCTGCACGCGCGCGCGCTCGAGGCCTTCAACCAGCACTTTCACCGTGCCGTCGGGCAACTTCAAAAGCTGCAGCACGCTTGCGAGCGTACCGGTTTCGTAGATTGCATCGGGCGCAGGATCGTCATCGGACGCATTCTTCTGCGTCGCCAGCATCACCAGCGCGTCATTGCGCATCACCTCTTCCAGGGCGCGAATGGATTTCTCGCGACCCACGAACAGCGGCACGATGTTGTGCGGAAAGACGACGATATCGCGGAGCGGCAGCACCGGATAAGAATGCGGCTCGCCGTGGACGATAGTTGGCCGGGTTTTCGGGGTTGTCATGGGCTGTTCCTTCTGTTGTGCCCCCTTGCACGCAGCCCGCTATCGTGCGCAACCGCCACAAGGTGCCGAGTTGATCCGAAGATGATGGGGTCGCTTGCTTCGCCCGGCTCCTTTCGGATCGATGATAAGGGCGAATCTAAATGGAAATTCTGATCGCCCGCCACCATTAGGTGGCTATCGTGTATAGGGGTGTCAAGCCTGTGAAATCGCCCGCAAAATTGCGGGCCGCCAGAGCGAAGCGATTACGCAAATCGCGACTGTGAAAACACACTCCACAGCCGCTTTCTCAAACACAGCGCGAGCTCTTGATCAGGCGCTGGCGCTGCTCTCGACCGCACGGTCCGAGCGGTCGGCGTAGATGTAGAGCGGACGCGCCGTCCCCTCCACCACCTCGCGCGAAATCACCACCTCTTCGACGCCTTCCAGACCAGGAAGATCGAACATGGTCTCGAGCAGAATGCTCTCGAGGATCGAACGCAGCCCACGCGCGCCGGTCTTGCGCTCGATCGCCTTGCGGGCGACCGCGCCCAAGGCCTCGTCGGCGAAGGTGAGCTCGATGTTCTCCATTTCGAACAGCCGCTGATACTGTTTGACCAACGCGTTCTTCGGATCGGTCAGGATCTTCTTCAGCGACGTCTCGTCCAGATCCTCCAGCGTCGCCACGACAGGCAGACGGCCGACGAATTCGGGGATCAGGCCGTATTTGAGCAGGTCTTCCGGCTCGACGTGCCGGAAGATTTCGCCGGTGCGACGATCCTCCGGAGCCAGCACTTGCGCCGCGAAGCCAATCGACGTCGAACGCCCGCGCGCCGAGATGATCTTCTCCAGGCCCGAGAAGGCGCCGCCGCAGATGAACAGGATGTTAGTGGTGTCGACCTGCAAGAACTCCTGCTGCGGATGCTTGCGGCCGCCCTGCGGCGGCACCGAGGCCACCGTACCTTCCATGATCTTGAGCAGCGCCTGCTGCACGCCTTCGCCCGACACGTCCCGCGTGATCGAGGGATTGTCGGACTTGCGACTGATCTTGTCGATCTCGTCGATATAGACGATGCCGCGCTGCGCGCGCTCGACATTGTAGTCGGCCGCCTGCAGCAGCTTCAGGATGATGTTTTCGACGTCCTCACCGACGTAGCCGGCTTCGGTCAACGTGGTCGCGTCCGCCATCGTGAAGGGCACGTCCAGAATGCGCGCCAGCGTCTGCGCCAGCAACGTCTTGCCCGAACCGGTCGGACCGATCAGCAGGATGTTCGACTTCGCAAGCTCGACGTCGTTGTGCTTGGTCTGATGGTTCAGCCGCTTATAGTGATTGTGCACTGCGACCGAGAGCACCTTCTTGGCGTGGCTCTGGCCGATCACATAGTCGTCGAGAACCTTGCAGATTTCCTTCGGCGTCGGGATACCGTCGCGCGACTTCACCAGCGAGGATTTGTTCTCCTCCCGAATGATGTCCATGCAGAGTTCGACGCACTCGTCGCAGATGAAAACCGTCGGCCCCGCGATCAGCTTGCGGACCTCGTGCTGGCTCTTGCCGCAAAACGAGCAATACAGCGTATTCTTGGAGTCGCTCGTGCCGACCTTACTCATTCCTATCTCCGTCCGCCGTTCGACCTCGTCCGCTCAATCGCTCCATTTCGGGAAGGTCCGACATGGATAGTAGATAGAGCAAATTCCGTACCAAAAAAGACCCTCAACGCTTCATCCCGTGCGAACCACGGTTCACTCGAATCCCCCGCGATCTTATCCCATCACCCATAGCCAACCATGCTGACACCCGACTATCAAGAATTCGCTAAACGCGCGCCGACCTCAATCCGTGACAATACCGTGATTTTGCATATTCGCACGAGAAGAAAAGGTCGAAATCGTCCCAGCGTTGCGCGATTGCCACGCCAAATCAGCACGAAAGGGGAACTTTATGCCCCGTGGCGAGCGCGCTGCGGCCACGCGAGCGGCCGCGAAGCGCCCGTCCGCCTTAACGCTGCAGCGCGGCCTACGATCCCCGCAATTCTAAGCGGTCACGCCGCCTTGGCTGCGGTGGCCGGATCGTCCGGACGCTTGTCGATCACCTTGTCGACCAGGCCGAACTCCTTGGCCTGGTCGGCGGTGAGGAACTTGTCGCGCTCCAGCGCATCCTCGATTGCCTTGTAGGTCTGGCCGGTGTGCTTGACGTAGATCTCGTTGAGCCGCTTCTTCAGGTTCAGGATCTCCTGCGCATGCAGCATGATGTCCGTTGCCTGGCCCTGGAAGCCGCCGGAGGGCTGGTGCACCATGATGCGCGAGTTCGGCAGCGTGAAGCGCATGTCCCTCTCGCCAGCGGCGAGCAGGAGCGAGCCCATCGAGGCGGCCTGTCCCGTGCACAGCGTCGAAACCGGCGGGCGGATGAACTGCATGGTGTCGTAGATTGCAAGACCCGATGTCACCACCCCGCCCGGCGAGTTGATGTACATCGAGATTTCCTTCTTCGGATTTTCCGCCTCAAGGAACAGGAGCTGCGCGACGATCAGGGTCGACATGCCGTCCTCGACCGGGCCGGTCACGAAGATGATGCGCTCCTTCAACAGGCGCGAGAAGATATCGTACGCGCGTTCACCGCGGTTAGTCTGCTCGACCACCATCGGCACGAGGTTCATGTAGGTTTCAACGGGATCGCGCATGAGTCACCCAAGAGTTGGTGGGGGCGAACATCCAGCGGCGAACCATAGGGAAAACAGGTGCCGGGGCGGACGCACGTCCCGTGATGCAAGACAAGGCCAAGACGCAAGCTCAGATATGAGCCAATTTCGCGGCGGCAAGAGCCCCAAGCCCTGACCGTCGCGACAGAAGTTCAAGCCGATTCGAGGCGTGGCGGCCAGCGATCCCGGCCGCTTTCGCCATTCATCATTAACGTCGGCCTGACGTCGATCAGGCCGCGCTTTTCTCGTCGTCTTCCTTGAAGAGCTCCTCGCGCGAGACCTTGTTTTCGGTCACATTGGCGAGTTCGAGGATGAAGTCGACGACCTTGTCCTCATAGATCGGCGCGCGAATCTGGGCCAGCGCATGGGCGTTGTTGCGGTAATAGTCCCAGATTTCCTTCTCGCGGCCGGGCACCTGGCGCGCACGCTCGATCACCGCGCGGCCGACTTCGTCGTCGGTCACGGTAATCTTGTTCTTTTCACCGATCTCGGAAAGCACGAGACCAAGCCGGACGCGGCGGTCGGCGATCTTGCGGTATTCCTCCTTCGCCGCTTCCTCGGTCGTGTTCTCGTCGGCAAAGGTCTTGCCGCTCGAGTCCATCTCCGCCTTGATCGAGTTCCACATCAGGTTGAACTCTTCATCGACCAGCGAGGGCGGCGCCTCGAACTTGTGGGCCTCGTCGAGGCGGTCAAGCAACGCGCGCTTGACGCGCTGACGCGTTGCGGCCGCGAACTCCGCGGTCAGCCGCTCGCGCATCGCCTGCTTCAGCTTGTCGAGCGATTCGAGCCCGAGCGTTTTGGCGAACTCGTCATTGATCTCGACCGCCTGCGGCGCCTCGATCAAAGTTGCCGTGGTCTCGAACTCCGCCGGCTGGCCGGCCAAGGTCGCGTTGGCGTAGTTCTTGGGGAAGGACACCTTCAGCGTGCGGGTCTCGCCGGCGGCAATTCCGTTGAGCTGCTCTTCGAACCCGGGAATGAAGGTGTTGGAGCCGATCACCACGGGAATCTTCTCGCTGGTGCCGCCCTCGAACGGCTTGCCGTCGATGGTGCCCTTGAAGTTGATCGTCACGCGGTCGCCCGACTCGGCCTTGGCGCCCTCGCCCTTGTCGGCGTAGCTGCGATTCTGGTCGGCAATCCGCTTGATCGCTTCGTCGATATCGGCATCGGTGACGTCAGCGACGGGCTTTTCGACGTTGAAGCTCTTGAAGTCGGCGAGCTGGATCGGCGGCACGACTTCGATCGCGACCGTGTAGGTCAGATCGGACTTGCCGGTCAGCAGATCGTCGACCTCGTTCTTCTCGGTCGGCATCGTGATCTTCGGCTCGGTCGCAAGGCGGAAGCCGCGCTCGGTGAAGATCTGGGTGTTGGTGTCGCGGATGGTCTGGTCGATGGTCTCAGCCATCACCGAACGGCCATAGACTTTCTTCAGGTGACTGACCGGCACCTTGCCGGGACGAAAGCCGTTGAGGCGGACCTTGTCCTTGAGATCGACCAGCCGCGCGTCCGCCTTGGCGTCGAGATCGGAAGCGGGAACGCTGATCTTGAATTCGTGCTTCAATCCCTCCGAGAGGGTTTCGGTGACCTGCATGGTAAAAAATCTTCTTCTGCTTCCTCGGGGTTGAGGCCCCGAAATTATCCATCCCTTCGGCGCGCGGCAAAAGCCTTGCGCCGGTTGTGTCGGCGAACCAATCCCACGGAGGAAACAGGTTCTCCAGTGATCCCTGGTGCAAACGCCAAACAGCGCTTGGTGCGGGCGGAGGGACTCGAACCCCCACAACTTTCGTCACTGGAACCTAAATCCAGCGCGTCTACCAGTTCCGCCACGCCCGCGTGAACAGCATCAGTCCGGCCGCGAGGGCCGCGGGCGGCGGGCTTATAACATGGGCCCGCCCCTTCGCAGCAAAAAAATGGACCTTTGACAACCTACCGCAGCAACTGGACACAATAGACTAGAACTAGAAATGGTCCGCATCGGTCTCATGGCAAAACGCATTCCGACGCCGAACCGGCGCGAGGTGATGGCCGGGCTCGCCGCCGCCCTGATGCCCGCCGCGTCCCGAATTGCTTCGGCGCAAGGACGGGCTCAAGCCCCGCAAACCCTGGAGCTTGAAGCAAAGCCAAACCTGATTGCGCTGCGCCCGGACCAGCCGACGATAGCAATATGGGGATTGCAAGGGCCACTCGCACCCCCTCGCCTCAAGCGCGGCACGCTTGAGGTCGTATTTCGAAACACCCTGCCGGTTGCGACGACCGTTGACTGGCGCGGCGTGGATGGCGCAGCGGCGGCAGAGCCGCTTACCGTGCGACCGCCTGTCGCGCCGGGAGCCGAAGCGAATTTTTCGGTGGCTCTGCGCCGCGCCGGCACGCTCCTCTGTGACCTCCGGCTGCTGGGTGACGGGCAAGCCCTGTCGCGGCCACTTCCCCTAATCGTCCAGGAAGACGCCCCACCGGCCGTCGATCGCGACAAGACCTTCCTGGTCGAGGATTGGCGGTTACGCGGCGATGGATCGGCCTGGGCGCCGGGCGCGGCGGCCGATGACGCATCGACCATCTATACGGTCAATGGGGAGGTTTCGCCGGAGATTTCCGTACGTTCTGGCGAGCGCCTCAGGCTTCGCTTCATCAACGGCTGCCAACGCCAGGTCATCGCTTTGAAAATCGAAGGATATGAAGTTCGCGTCATCGCCATGGACGGCGCGGCCGCGGAGCCCTTTCTGGCCCGCAACAGCGCCCTGGTCATGGCCCCTGGCGGCCGCGTCGACGCCCTGATCGACGCGACGGCCGCTCCGGGCACAGCATCCCAGATCTTGCTGCACGACGGCAAGGAGGCCCGCAGCCTGGCGCGCCTAGCGATCTCAGCCGAGCCGCCGATTCGGCCGACACCGCTCCCGCCGGCCGCGCCATTGGCGGTCGATGGGCTGCCTGCGCGGCTGGACCTGAAAGGCGCCCAGCGGGTTGATCTCAGCCTTGCAGGACCGGAATGGACAAGTCCGGTCAGCTTTTCGGGATCGGCGCCGCCGGCGTTCAAAGCCAAAGCGGGCCGGACCGTCGTGCTGACGCTGGGCAACCGCGCCGACCGTGCCACCATCTTTCACCTGCACGGCCACCATTTTCGCCTGCTTGACCGGCTGGACGACGGCTGGAAGCCATTCTGGTTGGACACGCTCGCCGTGGAACCGGGACAGACGCAACGCATCGCCTTTGCCGCGGAATTTTCCGGGCGCTGGCTGTTGGAGTCCATCTCGAGCTCCTGGGCGGCGCCGCGTCTTGTGCGATGGTACAGTGTTGAATGAGGAAACGACCATGACCAAAACGACCCCCGCGATCCGCAGCATCAAGGCCCGCGCCGTCGTCGCGCCGATCGCCCGTCCTGTGAAAAACGCGTTCGGCATCATCGAAGCCGCACCGCTGGTGCTGATCGACGTCGCAACCGACCAGGGCGTTACCGGGCACGCGTACATTTTCGGCTACAACAGGCTGACCCTGAAACCGCTGGTCACCCTGATCGAGGAGATCGGACGCGATCTCACCGGCAAAGCCATCGTACCATTCGATCTGATGGCGGCGATGGACGCCAAATTCCGCCTGCTCGGCTGGCAAGGTCTGGTCGGTATGGCCGTCTCCGGCCTCGACATGGCGTTCTGGGATGCACTCGGCCGGCTCGCGGGCAAGCCGCTCGTCGAACTCCTGGGTGGTTCGGCGCGGCCCTTACGCGCCTATGACAGCTACGGCGCGGTCGATCCCGTCGCCGACGAGCGGGCGCTCAAGCGTTCGCTCGAGCAAGGCTTTCGCGGCGTCAAGATCAAGGGCGGCGACGGCGATGCCGCCAATGACGAGCGCGTGGTGAAGGGCGTGCGCGCCCTGCTCGGCCCCGACATCGCGCTGATGATCGACTTCAACCAGTCGCTCGATCCGGCCGAGGCCAGGCGCCGCATCGCGCGCCTTGCGCCTTACGACCTCACCTGGGTCGAGGAACCCGTGCCGCAGGAAAACCTGTCGGGTCACGCCAAGGTGCGCGCGACCTCGCCGATTCCGATCCAGGCTGGTGAGAACTGGTGGTTTCCGCGCGGCTTCGCCGAGGCCATTGCGGCCGGCGCGAGCGACTTCATCATGCCGGACCTGATGAAGGTCGGCGGCGTCACCGGCTGGCTCCATATCGCGGGACAAGCGGATGCCGCTTCGATCCCGATGTCGAGCCATCTGTTTGCGGAAGCGAGCGCGCATGTGCTCGCGGTGACGCCGACGGCGCATTGGCTGGAGGTGATGGATCTCGGCAACGCGATCCTCGCCGATCCGATCAAGATCGTCGACGGCACGCTAACGGCACGCGGACCGGGGCTGGGGCTGGAATGGAACGAACCGGCGATCGCAAAATATCTGATCTGAAGAGCCCGCTCAGCGTCGCTCAATAGTCGATACCGAACTCGTCATAGATGTGCCGGTGCACGGCGGGGAGCACTTCGGGCAGATCCTCCGCGATCAAGCCTGGTCCCGCCTCGCGGCCGGCCTCACCGTGCATCCATACGCCGATGCTGGCCGCCTCGAAGGCTGCGACACCCTGCGCCAGGAGCCCAGCGATGATCCCGGACAGCACGTCGCCGGCTCCCGCGGTGGCGAGCCAGGGCGGCGCGTTTGCGGCAATCGTGGCGCGGCCGTCTGGAGCCGCAACCGTGGTATCGGGCCCCTTCAGGAGCACGACCGCACCGGAGCGCTCGGCCGCCGCCCGCACGCGCTCGAGCTTGGAGCGGCCGGGATGCTTGTTGCTGATGTCGCTGAAGAGCCGCGGAAACTCACCCTCGTGTGGGGTCAGGACGACCTGGCTGTCCTGCGAGCCCTTGATGGCCTCGAACAGACGGTCCGGCGCGTCCGCATAGCTTGTCAGCGCGTCGGCATCGAGCACCAAGGCCCGTTGCGCCGACAGCGCGGCATGAACGAAATCGCGGGTACGCTCGCCAATGCCCGCACCAGGGCCGATCACGCAGGCATTGAGACGTTTGTCGCAGAGTCGCTCGCCGAACTCGATTGCCGTGTCGACCGGACGCACCATCACCGCCGTCAGTGCGGCGGCGTTTACCGCCAGCGCATCGCGCGGCGATGCCAGCGTCACAAGGCCCGCGCCGGCGCGCAAGGCGCTGCGCGCCGCCATCCGGGCAGCCCCCGTGGCCGCGATATCGCCGGAGACGACCAGCACATGACCGCGCGCATATTTGTGCGCGTCGGTCCGCGGCACCGGGAACGCCCTGCGCCAGAATTGCGGGCTGTTCTCGAAGGCCAGCGGCCTGATTTCGTCGAGCACGCCCGCCTCGATGCCGATATCGGCAACCCGGACGCGGCCGCAATACAACCGACCGGGCAGCAGCAGATGCGCAGGCTTCTTGCGAAAGAAGGTGACGGTTTCGGTCGCACGCACCGCGATTCCCATCACCGCGGCGGTGGTGCCGTTGATGCCGCTCGGCAGGTCGACGGCAACGACCGGGGCGCCATTGGCGTTGATCGCCGCGATCATATCGTGGGCTTCGCCGGCAACTGAACGGCTGAGACCCGCGCCGAACAGCGCGTCGATGATCAAGGCTGGCTTGCCGATCGCCTGCGGCGTGAAAGGCAGCACCGGATGTTTCCAGCCTTTCGCCGCAGAGGCCGCATCGCCCTTGAGCGCGTCGCGCTCGCACATCAGGCTCACGGAGACCTCGCGCCCCTGCGCCGCAAGTTCCGCCGCGGCGACAAAACCGTCTCCACCGTTGTTGCCCGGCCCGGCGACCACGAGGATCGGTCCCTCCTCCACCAGGTCCTGTGCCGTCTCCGCAACCGCTTGACCCGCGCTCAGCATCAGTGCAAAGCCCGGCGTGCCTGCGGCGATGGTGAGCCGGTCTGCACGTTCCATCTCAGCGGTGGTTAGAACTTCCATGCCGAATTCCTGGTAAGATCGCCTCATCCTGAGGCATTTCTTCTTTGCGCGGACCTGTCCCCACCGGCGACTGCACATCCATTCATCGGTTTGCCTATTTCGCAGGCTTCGCTATTGTGGCGCTTGGGCTCAATAGCAAGCGAAATGCCGGTTAAAAGTCTGATAATGTTCCGAAATCAGGCCGTTTAACAACTTGGCATAGACCCTGCTTTTGAGGAAGCCGCTTCGGTTCGCCGTGCCTACTGGCCGTGAACACCTCACGCTGGACACTGCCGGAGGGTCAGGCGGGGTCCGAATTTCAGGCATCGAACAGCTCTGCGCATATGCGCAGCTTGAAGACAAGGTTGCAATGTTGGATTGGGAAAGGCCCGAGGAGGCGCTCAAGTGAAGAAGATCGAAGCCATCATCAAGCCGTTCAAGCTCGACGAGGTGAAGGAAGCGCTCCAGGAAGTGGGACTGCAGGGCATCACGGTGACCGAGGCCAAGGGGTTCGGCCGACAGAAGGGGCATGCGGAACTCTACCGCGGCGCCGAGTACATCGTCGACTTCCTGCCCAAGGTCAAAATCGAGATCGTGATCGGCGACGATCTGGTGGAGAAGGCCATCGACGCCATCCGGCGCGCGGCGCAGACCGGCCGGATCGGCGACGGCAAGATCTTTGTATCCAATATCGAGGAAGCGATCCGCATCCGCACCGGTGAATCCGGCCTGGACGCAATTTAGTTCCACGTTTGAAGGATTCAGAAGCATCAAACTGACGGCAGGGGCCGGTATTTCCGGCAACCTCTGTTGTCTTGAGCCCCACCCGACGCTATTGAGCAGTCACCCGCGGTCGTTGATCCGCGGAACGGATAACGACGACCTGTAGCCTAGAGGGGATTCATGAAGACCGCCAAGGACGTCCTCAAATCAATCAAAGACAACGACGTCAAATACGTCGACCTGCGTTTCACCGATCCGCGTGGCAAGTGGCAGCATGTCACCTTCGATGCCGGCATGATCGAAGAGGATTCGTTCGCCGAGGGTTTGATGTTCGACGGCTCGTCGATCGCCGGCTGGAAGGCGATCAATGAATCCGACATGTGCCTGATGCCCGACCCGGTCACCGCGACGATCGACCCGTTCTTCGCGGAGACCACCATGATCCTGGTCTGCGATGTGCTGGAACCGACCACCGGCGAACCCTACAACCGCGACCCCCGCGGCATCGCCAAGAAGGCCGAGGCGATGGTCAAGTCGCTGGGCATCGGTGACACCGTCTATTTCGGACCCGAGGCCGAGTTCTTCGTCTTCGACGACGTCCGCTACAGCGCGACCCCCTACAACACCGGCTTCAAGCTGGACTCCTCCGAGCTGCCGATCAACTCCGACACCGATTATGAGGGTGGCAATCTCGGCCACCGCATCCGCACCAAGATGGGCTATTTCCCCGTGCCGCCGCAGGACTCGGTGCAGGACATGCGCTCGGAGATGCTCGGCGCAATGGCCAAGATGGGCGTCAAGGTCGAGAAGCATCACCACGAGGTCGCTTCCGCCCAGCACGAGCTCGGCATGAAGTTCGACACGCTGACGCTGATGGCCGACCAGATGCAGATCTACAAGTACTGCATCCAGCAGGTCGCCCACATCTACGGCAAGACCGCCACATTCATGCCGAAGCCGGTCTATGGCGACAACGGGTCGGGCATGCATTGCCACCAGTCGATCTGGAAGGAGGGCAAGCCTGTCTTCGCCGGCAACAAGTACTCCGACCTTTCGGAGATCTGCTTGTCCTACATCGCCGGCATCATCAAGCACGCCAAGGCGATCAACGCCTTCACCAACCCCTCGACCAACTCCTACAAGCGCCTGGTCCCGGGTTACGAAGCGCCGGTGCTGCTCGCCTACTCGGCGCGCAACCGCTCGGCCTCCTGCCGCATTCCCTACACCGCCTCGCCGAAGGCCAAGCGCGTCGAGGTGCGCTTCCCCGATCCGCTCGCCAATCCCTATCTCGGCTTTGCCGCGATGCTGATGGCGGGTCTCGACGGCGTCAAGAACAAGCTCGATCCGGGCCCGGCGATGGACAAGGACCTTTACGACCTGCCGAAGGAAGAGCTGAAGCAGATCCCGACTGTGTGCGGCAGCTTGCGCGAGGCACTGGAAAATCTCGACAAGGACCGCGCCTTCCTGAAGGCCGGCGGCGTGTTCGACGACGACTTCATCGACGCCTATATCGAGCTGAAGATGACCGAGGTCGAACGCTTCGAAATGACGCCGCATCCGGTCGAGTTCGACATGTACTATTCGGGCTGATCGGCGTTTCGGTTCATTCGAAACATGAAAGGCGCTCCCTCGCGGAGCGCCTTTTGCTTTTTGGGGAGCCAGGTTGCGTTTACGTATGGGCTACGACCTTCGCGCGCGCGGCGAGCGCTTGCCCGAACGCCTGGAACAGCTTGCGGTTGATCGGGTTACGCTGCGGATCATATTCGGCGTGCCACTGCACGCCGAGCGCAAAGGCGGGCGCATCGGCAATCCGGATCGCCTCGATTGTGCCGTCCTCGGCGATACCCTCGACCACGACGCGCTTGCCCGGCTCCAGGATGCCCTGCCCATGCAGCGAATTGACGCGGATTTTCTCGCAACCCAGGATCTTTTCGAAGGCGCCGCCCGGCACGAGCGTTACCTCATGACGATCCGCGAAGATCACCTTGGGATCGGGATGGATTTCGCCGTTCTCGAGACGTGGCATGCGATGGTTCATCCGGCCGGGCAATTCCCTGATTTCCGGATGCAAGGAGCCACCGAAGGCGACGTTCATCTCCTGCAGGCCACGGCAGATGCCGAACAGGGGAATCCCCCTGATGACGCAGGCTTCCGCCACCGCCAGCGCCACCTCGTCGCGCAGGATGTCGTAGGGTTCATGCCTGGCGTGCGGTTCGGTATTGAAGCGGGTTGGATGAACATTGGCGCGGGCGCCAGTCAGCACGATGCCGTCGACGAGGTCCAGCAAGGCTCCGATGTCAGTAATCTCCGGGCAGCCGGCGAACATCAGCGGCAAGGCGCCCGCTACCTCGGCTACGGCGCGAAGGTTGCGTTCGCCCACAGCCTGCACTGCAAACCTGTTCTCGATGCGGTGGGCGTTCCCGATTACGCCGACAACCGGCTTCCTCCTCATACCTCGTTCCGTTCTCCCGGCTCGCGAATGAGTGATCATGCCCGCCGGCCCGCGCCGGATCAACATGTCTGCTTGCGGAGCGGTGATGCGAATTTTGGATAAAAGCGCTGCCGCGTCCAACCGGCGCGGCCGCTCCGGCTTGATCCCGGCCAGGTTTGGCGAAAGAGTGCCTTTTGCAGTAGCGAGGATGCGGGGAGCAACGTGTCGATATCCAATGACGAGCGCCTGCAGGCGCGCAGGGATCTAGCCTGGTCCATTACGATCGGCGGTATCGGCACGGTGCTGTTTGCCGCAGTGGTGGCATTCACCTGGTATTTTGCAGCCACGCTATTCCTGATCTTCACGGGGATCCTGCTGGCCGTGGCGCTGAATGCGCTGACCAACAAGCTCGGCGAATTCATCCGCCTGCCGCATGCGCTGCGGCTCGCCATCGTCTGCGTCGTGCTGGCGGTTCTGTTCGCCGGTGTGGTTTTCCTGGGCGGCGCCACCATCGCTCAACAGGCGACGGCGCTGAGCGACACCATCAAGTCCCAGCTCGTGAACCTCAAAAGCTTCCTCGACCGGCATGGCATCGACACCAGCTATTTCGAACTTGGCGGCGGTACCGGCACGGGCGAAGCCGCAGGCGCAACCGCGCCGGCAACTTCGGGTCCCCGGCTGCCGAGCGCCGGCGCGCTCGCCTCCAGCGGCGGAGCCATCGTGAGCCAGACGTTCAAACTGCTGCTCGGCACCGTCAGCGCCGTCGGCAACTTCTTCATCGTCTTGTTTCTCGGACTTGCCTTTGCGGCGCAGCCCGGCATCTATCGCAGCGGGCTATTGTTCATGGCGCCCGCGAAACAGCGTGCCCGCGCCACCGTGATCGTCGACCGCATCGGCGATACGCTGGAGCGTTGGCTCATCGCGCAGATCATCACGATGTTCGCAGTCTTCCTGGTCACCTGGATCGGGCTTGCCATCATCGGAATCCAGGGGGCCTTCATCCTGGGCATCCAGGCTGGCCTGCTGGCCTTCATCCCGACGGTCGGCGCGTTGATCGGCGGGCTGATCGTGGTGCTGGCCAGTCTCGCCTCGGGATGGATCGCGGCCTTGAGCGCCGCCATCCTGTTCCTCGGCGTGCACGCGATGGAAAGCTACATACTGACGCCACTGATCCAGCGGCAGGCGCTCGACATCCCGCCTGCCACGCTGTTCGCATTCCAAATCCTGCTTGGCGTGGTGTTCGGGATCTGGGGGCTGGCCTTGGCGCTGCCCTTGATCGCCGTCGCCAAGGTCATGATCAACTATTTCAAATCGGACGAGGCCGCGGTCGAGCCGGCGGGCTGACGCAGGTTTCAAACCGCCGACGTCAACACCGTTTCAGTATGCTCGACCTCGGGCGGGGCGGCAAAATACTGCCCGACCAGGCCGCGCCATTCGGTAAAATTCTCCGAACCGCGGAAATCGACCGTATGGCTTTCCAGCGTTTCCCATTTGACCATCAAGCGATAGCGGTGGGGTTTCTCGATCGATTTGTGCAGCTCGAACCCGTGAAAGCCTTTGGAGCGGCCGAAGGCGGCCCGCGCCTTGGCAACGGCGGCCTCGAAATCCTTCTCGCTGCCGGGCTTGACGTCGATTTGCGCAATTTCAGTGATCATGGGCGTTTGGCCTCCGGTTCTGGAGCATGATCCAGAAAAGTGGGTACCGGTTTTCTGAAAAGATCATGCTCAAATAGAAACACGAGAGCGCGATGACGTTTCGAAGAAACGTCATCGCGCTGCGTGCGCGTATCAAACTAGCTTACGAGGCCGAAAAGAAAAAGGGCACCCGAAAGGCGCCCTGCTCCACGCATGCGGGAGCGCTCGATGGACCGGCGCCGCTAGGCCACGACCGGCCGCGACTTCGGCGGCGGAAGGCCCGCCGTCTTGCGCCGCCAATTCTCCAGCGACAGCGGCAACTCCTCCGCGGTTTCCACCCGGTTGCGGCCGCTGCGCTTAGCCTGGTAGAGCGCGGTGTCGGCCGCTGCGAGCAGCACTTCGAGCTCGGTGCCCGCTGGCCCGCCGGCGACACCGATGCTGACCGTGGTATCGACCGGGCCTTCCTCGACCACGATACCGGAGGTTTCGAACGCCTCGCGCACCCGCTCGGCCACAAGCACCGCCTCTTCCAGCGAGCACGGCAACAGCGCCGCGAATTCCTCGCCGCCGATCCGGCCCGACAAGTCGCTGATGCGCAGATTATTCACCACGATCGTCGCGAACAGTTTGAGAATCTCGTCGCCCGCTGGGTGACCGAAGCGGTCGTTGATGCCTTTGAAATGATCGATGTCGAAGATCAACGCGGTCACCGGACGGCCGGCTTCGGCTTCGCGCTCGATCACGCGCGCGCAGGCTTCGGCAAAACCGCGGCGGTTGAGCATGCCCGTCAGCGGGTCCATCGAGGCCGCGTTCTTATGTGCAGTGACCATGCGTTCCGAGACCAGCATGAAGATGACGAACACCGTGCCGACCGCGTAGAGCACGAGTTCGATGGAAAAGACCGTGACCCAGATGCTCGAGGAAAACTGCTCGTCGGAGGACCGCAGCATATCCCCGAGCACGATCGGCAGCATCAGCACGAAACCGTGCAGCACCGGCACCGCGACCGCCGGCCAACGCCGCTGCAAGGCCTTGCGCCGCTCCGACCACAATTCGGTGGCAGTCAAGGCCGCGTAGATCGCGACAATGGCCGCGCCGATGGTCATCCGCAAAGCGGCCGCATGCGGATCGAGGCTCGTCACCGCCGCGATCCAGCCAACTGCGCCGAGCAGCAGCCCCGGCACATTGGGCTTGCGACCGTGGAATACACGCGCGGCGTTCCAGACCATGCCGCAGGCGACGAATCCGACCGCATTCACCGCGAGCGAGAGCATATCGCCGAGGGCGTTGCCGGCTATTGTCCATAACGCCACGGATGCTGCGCCGAGCAGATAGGCGATCCCCCACCACTTCAACGCGGGATTCCGCTCCTGCCGGCCGAAGAACAGCAGCATGGCGCCAAGCAGCGCGGCCACCAGCGTGGCCATCAGATATAGCGTGATGCTGTCGAGCGACATCGCTCACTCCGAATGTTAGGCAGCGCTTCCGGTTGGTTCCGGAAAAAGCGTTGCTCGCCATTGCGGAGGACAAGCTAGAAGCGGCGCGTTCGAAATCGGTTTGCGTTCACACGCAAGTTTTCCGGAAAAACCGCGACAACTTCGGCTCAATAAAGCAGCAAAAAGGCCGCCTCGCGCATGATGCGCCAGAGTGTGAGCGGTTTGGCGACCAGATCATGCGCCGCAAAAACAGGCGCCGCAAAAAAAACAGAGTGCGATCAGGTTCTGATCGCACTCTGTTGGCCTTTGGGAATGCCGCATTCGCGGCAAATGTGAGCGAAGCGATTAGCGCTTCGAGAACTGGAACGACTTGCGCGCCTTGGCGCGGCCGTACTTCTTGCGCTCGACCACGCGCGAGTCGCGGGTCAGGAAGCCGCCCTTCTTCAAGACGCTGCGCAGGTCCGGCTCGAAATTGGTCAGCGCCTTGGAGATGCCGTGACGCACCGCGCCGGCCTGGCCCGAAAGCCCGCCGCCGGCGACCGTGCAGATCACGTCGTACTGGCCGTTGCGCGCGGCAGCAACCAGCGGCTGCTGGATCATCATGCGCAGCACCGGACGGGCGAAATAGGACTCGACCTCGCGGGAATTGACCATGATCTTGCCGGCGCCGGGCTTGATCCAGACGCGTGCGACCGCGTCCTTGCGCTTGCCGGTGGCGTAGGCGCGGCCGAGCTTGTCGACCTTCTTCTCATATTTCGGCGCTTCGGGAGCGGCCGGCTTCAACTGCGACAGTTGATCGAGGGACTGAATGCTCTCGGCCATCTTATGCGGCCCTCATGTTCTTGCGGTTCATCTTGGCGACATCGATCTTCTCTGGCTGCTGCGCCTCGTGCGGGTGCTCCGCGCCCGGATAGACACGCAGATTGCCCATTTGCACGCGGCCAAGTGGCCCGCGCGGGATCATGCGCTCAATCGCCTTCTCCACCACGCGCTCGGGGAAGCGGCCCTCGAGGATCTGGCGGGCGGTACGTTCCTTGACGTGGCCGACATAGCCCGTGTGCTTGTGGTAGACCTTCTGCTCCCGCTTGCGGCCCGTCAGCACCGCATGCGCGGCGTTGATGATGATGACGTTGTCGCCGCAATCGACATGGGGCGTGTAGGTCGGGAGATGTTTGCCGCGCAGCCGCATGGCGACCAGCGAAGCGAGCCGGCCGACCACGACGCCCTTGGCATCGATCAGCACCCACTTCTTCGTCACCTCGGCAGGCTTTGCCGAATAGGTTTTCATCTGATGCAATCCGTGAAAGGGAAACGGCCGCACGAAACGCGCGGCCGAACTAGGCGGATTTCTAGAGACTGAACCGGCGCGCGTCAACGCCCCTGGTCAAAATTTAGATGAGCAAAGACAATGACTTACAATTAAGGTGCAATATTACCATCAAAATCTCTATTTGTTTGGAATGGAATAGGTCGCGGTGACATGGGCGATCGGGTCGGGCGCGGCTCCCGATGTCAGGCTGACCTCCCCGACCGCAAGCCGCTTGCCGAGCTTAAGCAGCCGCGCGGCGGCCAGCACATCCTCGCCCTGCGCGCCCTTGCGCAGGAAGTTGATGTTGAGGTTGGTTGTGACGGCAAGCCCTACGGGGCCGACCGCCGACAACACCACGACGTACATCGCGCAGTCGGCCAGCGCCATCAATGTCGGCCCCGAGATCGTCCCGCCTGGGCGCAACATCTTCTCGCTGTAGCGCTGGCGCAAGAGACAGGTCTTGCCGTCGGCGTGTTCGATGGTGATGTCACCCCCGGTGCTAAACGCCTGCGGAAATTCCTCGTGCAGGAATCTCTCCAGTTCCGGCACGCTCATTTTGGCAATCGCCATGTGCTTTCCTGCCCTCGATTTGGGCTGTCTGTTACATTAGATTGCAGATATCACCCAAATGGATTTTCCGATGCCCGAGCCAGCCCGCGCCCCGATACAAGATACCGACATACTGCTGCGCGAAACGATCGGTCCCATCGCCCTGCTCACGCTCAATCGCCCCGCTGCGCGCAACAGCCTGTCGGAAGCGATGATCGCGGAACTTCACGCCGCACTGAACCAGATCGGCGAAGACCGGAGCATCCGCGCGGTGGTGATCGCGGCAAACGGCCCGGCTTTTTCGGCCGGACACGATCTGAAGGAGTTGACCGCCCGCCGCAACGACGCCGATCGCGGCCGCGCCTATTTTGCGCAAGTGATGAACGCCTGCAGCGCGATGATGCAGGCGATCGTGCATCTGCCGAAGCCCGTGGTTGCCGCGGTGCAAGGCATTGCGACCGCGGCCGGCTGCCAATTGGTCGCGAGTTGCGATCTCGCGGTCGCATCGGAAGCGGCGAGCTTCGCAACGCCCGGCGTCGATATCGGCCTGTTCTGCTCAACGCCGATGGTGGCGCTCTCGCGCAACGTGCCGCGCAAGCAGGCCATGGAAATGCTGCTCACCGGCGAACCCATTTCGGCCGCGACGGCCAAAGAGATTGGTCTGATCAACCGAGTGGTTCGTGCCGGCAGCGAGCGCGAAGCCGCAATAGCGCTGGCGCAAAAGGTCGCGCTCAAATCCGCCCATACGATCAAGCTCGGCAAGACGGCGTTTTACCGCCAAGCGGAAATGAGCCTTGCCGACGCCTACCGCTACGCGGCTGAGGTGATGACCGAGAACATGATGGCGCGCGACGCCGAAGAAGGCATTGGCGCCTTCATCGAGAAGCGCGAGCCGAAATGGCAGGACCGCTAACCGTGGTCTCCGTCATTCCGGGGCGGTCCGTCAGGATCGAACCCGGAATCTCAAGATTCCGGGTTCGATGCTTTCGCATCGCCCCGGAATGACGGCATGAGACGCTTGGCCCAAAATACGAACAACTCAAATGAACCACGACACCTACTCCGACGACTACATCCGAAGCATTCTCAACAGCGTCAAGACGATCGCGATGGTGGGCGCTTCGCCGATCGACGTGCGGCCGAGCTATTTTGCATTCAAATATCTGGTGCAGCGCGGCTACGACATGATCCCGATCAATCCCGGCCACGTCGGAAAAAGCCTGCTCGGCAGGCCTTTCGTCGCTTCGCTCAGCGCAATCGGCCGGCCAATCGATATGATCGACATCTTCAGGAGCTCCAAGCACATCATGCCGGTGGTAGACGAGGCCTTAAAGCTCGATCCGCTGCCGAAAGTGATCTGGATGCAGCTTGGAGCCCGCGACGACGAAGCGGCAGCCAAGGCCGAAGCCGCCGGCCTGAAGGTCGTGATGAACCGCTGCCCCAAGATTGAATATGGCAGGCTATCGTCGGAGATTTCCTGGATGGGCGTCAATTCGCGCACGATCAGCGCCAAGCGCGCCCCTGTACCGACGCAAGGCATGCGACTGTCTCTCAATCGCATGAGCGTCGGCGGCGGTGCCACCGCGGCCTCCGATCGGGCCGCGAAGAACAGGGACGAACAGTCCTGACGCGGTTGCGAAACGATTGTTGCGGCGACATCGCGCCGGCCAGCATGATCATTGCGAATCCACTGCGGCGGATCACCGCGCCTTGACGGCGAACGCACGCGCGATAAGCATGCGTCGCAATTTCAAGCGAAGAGGAGCAGGATTTCGCGAATGACCGATCGAATCCCCGGATTTTCGACCCTCGCCGTGCATGCCGGTGCGCAGCCCGATCCCACCACCGGCGCGCGGGCGACGCCGATCTATCAGACCACGTCGTTCGTGTTCAACGATGCCGACCATGCGGCGTCGTTGTTCGGCCTGCAGGCATTCGGCAACATCTACACCCGGATCGGAAATCCCACCAACGCGGTGCTCGAGGAGCGCGTCGCCGCGCTCGAGGGCGGCACCGCGGCGCTTGCGGTCGCCTCCGGCCATGCCGCGCAGGTGATCGTGCTGCAGCAGCTCCTGACGCCGGGCGACGAATTCATCGCCGCACGAAAACTCTATGGCGGCTCGATCAATCAGTTCACCCACGCCTTCAAGAGCTTTGGCTGGAACGTGGTGTGGGCCGATCCCGACGATATCACGACCTTCGAGCGCGCGGTGAGCCCGCGCACCAAGGCCATCTTCATCGAGTCGATCGCCAATCCCGGCGGCAGCATCACGGATATCGAGGCGATCGCGGCCATCGCGCGCTCGGCCGGCGTGCCGCTGATCGTCGACAATACGCTCGCAAGCCCCTATCTGATCCGCCCGATCGATCACGGCGCCGACATCGTCGTGCATTCGCTGACGAAGTTTCTCGGCGGCCACGGCAATTCGCTCGGCGGCATCATTGTCGATGCCGGCACCTTCGATTGGTCGAAAGACAACAAATATCCGATGCTGAGCGAGCCGCGCCCGGAATATCACGGCATCAGGATCCAGGAGACCTTCGGCAATTTCGCCTTTGCCATCGCCTGCCGCGTGTTGGGGCTGCGCGACCTCGGGCCTGCGCTCTCGCCGTTCAACGCGTTTCTCATTCTCACAGGCATCGAGACGCTGCCGCTACGCATGCAAAAGCACTGCGACAACGCCAAGGCGGTGGCGGAATTCCTGGCCGGCCACCCGGCGGTGGCCTCGGTCAGCTATGCCGGGCTGCCGGGCGACAAGTACAACAATCTCGCCCGCAAATACGCGCCGAAGGGCGCCGGCGCGGTATTCACCTTCAATCTCAAGGGCGGCTACGAGGCCGGCGTCAGTCTGGTCTCGAACCTGCAACTGTTCTCGCACCTCGCCAATGTCGGCGACACGCGCTCGCTGGTGATCCATCCGGCCTCGACAACCCACAGTCAGCTCGATGATGCTGCCAAGATCAAGGCCGGCGCCGGCCCCGATGTGGTACGCCTGTCGATCGGCATCGAGGACAAGGAAGACCTGATCGCAGATCTGGACCAGGCATTGAAAGCTTGAGCGTTAACCTCGTTGGCGCCGTAGGCCTCCCGTTAACGGATGTTCCGGCATAGATTGGCTTGGAAACATTCCCGGATTCGGAGCGGCCGATGCTGCGCTTGGCGACATTGATGTCTTTGGCGATAGCGGCGATCAGCCCGGCCTTCGCCGCGGATCAGATCGTCACGCCGCAGGTCAAACGGCATGCCCGCGTGATCCTGCCGCCGGGACTCCCTCGTGCGCACTACAGGTACCAGACGACGCTCGTCTACAAGGCCGCGCCGCCGCCACCGCCGGTGGTCGTCGTCGAACCCAATCCGGATGTGCTGATCACGTCCTGGCCGTCGACGCCATTGCTTCCGGGCTCGACGACCCTGCCGGGCTATTACGGCCGGCCCTTCGACTATGACTACCAGGGGCCATATTACGGCGGCGGTCCCTACCCCAGCTATTTCTGGCGCCTGCCCTACGCATGCGGCGTCTACGGCTATTGCTAACCAGCCTGCCCGAGCGGCGCGGCAACTTGGTGCGGCGCGCTTTCCAACTGACGGCTGGCGAGCCGCTCGGCTTGCATGACCGCCAGCGTCAGCACCAGGATCGCGACCGCCTGGTGCGCGAGCGCCAGTCCAATTGGAACCTGGTTGAGCAAGGTCAGGATTCCGAGCGTCGCCTGCAACGTGATTGCCGCAACCAGCCATAAAGCGCCGCTGATAGCGGCGGCGTCGGCGCGCGAGCGGATCACATCAAGAGCGTGCGCGATCGCCAGCGCAAATAGCGCATAGGCCGTCATGCGATGCTCGAACTGCACGGTCAGCGTATTGTCGAACAAATTGCGCCACCAAGGCGTATCGAACCACAGCCGGGTAGCCGAGGGTATGAACGCGCCATCGATATCAGGCCAGGTATTGTAGACGCGGCCCGCGCGCAGACCGGCCACCAGCGCGCCGAGATAGAGTTGCACGAAGGTGACGCCGAGCAGGACGAAGCCCGTCATTTTCAGCCGCACGGCCGCTCCGCTCGACTCCCGTTCGGTGAGCCGCCGCATCGTCCAGACGATCGCCGCGTAGATCAGAAGCGCGAGCACCAGATGCGTTGCCAGCCGGTAGTGCGAAACCTCGATCCGCTCCGACAGGCCCGAGGCCACCATCCACCACCCCACCGCGCCCTGCAGCGCGCCCAGGCCGAAGATCAGCCACAGCCGCCGCTTCAATTCGGCGCTCAGCGCCCCGCGCCAGAGGAAATAGAGAAAGGGCAGCAGGTAGACCACGCCGATCACGCGACCGAGCAGCCGGTGGCTCCATTCCCACCAGAAGATGGTCTTGAAGTCCGACAGGCTCATTCCGGCATTGAGCGCGTGATATTGCGGGATCTGCTTGTATCCCTCGAAGGCCTCTTGCCATTGCGCGGCGCTGAGCGGCGGCAGCACGCCGGTGACCGGCTTCCATTCCACGATCGAGAGCCCCGACTCGGTCAGCCGTGTGGCGCCGCCGACCACGATCATCAATGCGATCAGCGCCGCGACCGAAAAGAGCCATATGCGGACGGCGCGACGGGCCGAGGCTGGTTTGGCGGCAATCGTCATCACGGATGGGCGGAACACCGGCTTGAATGGATTGGCGTGCCCCTTATAGTCGCGGCCCTGCCGCGCGCAAGCCGCGGCCGTAACGCCCGGGGCAAACATTTCTGTCATGACCATCCGCACCCGCAAATTGCTTGGAACCATTGCCCTCCTGCTGCTGGCGCTGGTGTGGTCGCTGACCGGCATGGCGGTGGCACAACTGCCGGTCCTGGCCAATTCCGGGCTGCTGCAGGCGATCTTCTATGTCGTGGCGGGCATGGGCTGGGTGCTGCCGGCGATGCCGATCGTAAGCTGGATGTCGCGGCCCGATTTCAAGTCCTAAATACTGCGGGTCGGCTGAACCGGCGCGAAGGCGACGCCGGACAGCAGGACGCGCATAGCGCGCAACGAGTGCCCTCGCCCATCCCAACCGACCCGCGGCAGCGCGTGCAAATTGGTGCGCCCTTCCGCTTCCACGATTCCGGGAATCGAGGAGACGGCGCTGGCAAACCCGGCTTGTTCCGTCATCATCACATGGGCGCGCCGCCACGACGCGCGATCCCCAAACGGATAGGCGAAATGCCTGATCTCGCGGCGGAGCGCGGTCTCCGCCACAGCCCTGCCCATCGTCATCTCGCGCAAGGCATCCGCGTCTCTCAGGTTCGACAGCACGGGATAGTTTACGGTCGCACTGCCGATGGTCACGTTGGGGTCGGCCGCGAGCCTCGCCAGATCGGCCCAGTCCATGAAGGCGTCGCGCGTGAGCCGCGCGAGGTCAACGGAATAGCGTCTGCAAAGATCGTTGATGGCCGTCGACAGCTCAGGTGGCGGCAGCGAGCGCATCCATCCCGAGAGGAACTCGTAAAGTTCGTATTTTTCGCTGCTCGTCCTGATCGTGAAGTGCCGTTCGCCGCCCTCGACCACGAGACTCAGGCGGTGCTCCTTGCCGATGATCTCCTCGAGCGCCAGCCACCACGGTTCGCCAACCCCGTCCACGCAGGCTGTCGGCACATAGACGATGAAAGGAACCCGATGCCGCGACAGCACCGGATAGGCGAAGGTGATGAGATCCTTGTAGGCGCCGTCGAAGCTGAGGCAGACGAAGCGCCGCGGCTGCGGCATGATGACGGCACGCCGGCACGCCTCGTCGAGGCCGACGATGTCGTAGTTCCAGCGTTGCAACACCCGAATGGTGCGGTCGAGAAATCGGGGCGTGATTTCCTCGGCCCTGAGCGGCTGAAACGATGCATGCCGGCGTGGGCGCACGCGCTGGAAACGAAGAATTGCCCCGGCTCCGCCGCGCGCCTTCCCGCTCCACCACACGCGGCCGCTGAAATAGGCGAGCTCAAGCTTGAGGCTCGTCAGCCATCTGTTGTCGGATGCCAATTGTCCCCGCCTTTTGACAAGCGGTTATCCCGCGCCCCATCACACTGTCATTACTCTTTGTTGACACTTCTTTGCAAAGGTCGCCTTGAGCTGGAAAAGCGCAAATATTTCCCGTCAATTCGGATCTGGCGATGACAATGGCTGCCGCGATCGAAAGCCGGACGGCAGAAGCGCCGGCGCGGTCGAAACCAGGCCGCATCGCGCATATCGACCTAGTGAGCGATCTCGAATCCGTCGAAACCGGCTGGCGGAGCCTCGAGACGCCCGAGCAGCTCTTCACGGCCTATCAGCGGCTTGATTTTCTCACCTGCTGGCAGCGCGAGGTCGGCTCGCGCGACAATGCGAGGCCGCTGATCGTGATCGGCTATGATGCCGAGCACCGCCCACTCCTGCTGCTGCCGCTCATCCTCAAGCAAAGCCATGGCGTCCGCGTCGCCTCCTTCATGGGCGGCAAGCATACAACCTTCAACATGGCCCTGTGGGATCGCGCCTTTGTTGCGACGGCCCAACGCGCCGATGTCGATGCGGTCATCCACGAGCTCCGGGAACGGTCGACCGTCGACGTGCTGGCGTTGACCCGGCAGCCGCTGCGCTGGCGTGATGTGCAGAACCCGCTTGCGCTGTTGCCGCATCAGCCCTCGGTCAATGATTGCCCGGTGTTGAACATGCAGCCGGGCGCAGCGGCTTCATCGCTGATCAGCAACTCCTTCCGCAAGCGGCTGCGGGCAAAGGAACGCAAGCTGGAGAAACTCCCCGGCTACCGTCATCATGTCGCGACGGAAGATGCGGAAATCGATCGCCTGCTCGACTGGTTCTTCCGTATCAAGCCGCTGCGCATGGCGCAGCAAGGGCTGCCGAACGTATTCGCCGATCCGGGCGTTGCGGATTTCGTTCGCAAGGCCTGCCTGATGCGACGGCCCGGCGAGGGCCGCGTGATCGATATCCATGCGCTGCAGTGCGATGAGGAGATCATCGCGCTCTATGCCGGCGTTGCCGACGGCTATCGCTTCTCGATGATGTTCAACACCTACACGCTCTCGGATCACTCCCGCTACAGCCCGGGCCTGATCCTGATGCGCAACATCGTCGATCATTATGCAGCGCGCGGCTATCGCGCCCTCGATCTCGGCATCGGCTCGAACGACTACAAACATCTGTTCTGCAAGAGCGCGGAGCCGATCTTCGACAGCTTCATTCCGCTCAATGGCCGCGGCAGACTTGCAGCCGCAACGATGTCCGCCCTCGCGCGTGGCAAGCGTGTGGTGAAGCACAACCCGCCGCTGCTTCGCCTGGCGCAAGGCGTTCGCAAGGCACTCCGTTAAGATACCACGCGCGACCTCAGGCCGCGACCACGCGCGGCGCGCGGTCCGGCGCACCCGACGATTCCACCGGCTTGCTCAGCATCGTCACGTTGCCAAAACCGACCGCCTTGAGCTGTTCGCATAGGAGATTGCGGGCGTCCACCTGCATCGCGGCATCCGGCACCACCACCGCTCGTGCATTGGTGGTGAGCAGTTCCGCCGGCAGATCGGAGGCCATGCCCGCATCGAGCAGCACGTGATCATAGACACGAGACAGGGCATCGATCGCGAGCATCAGCCGCGGCGACTGCAACAGGCTGCGGTCGAACCCGGGACGCCCGGCGCTCACCAGATGAACGCGCGAGAGCCGGTCACGAGTGATGATTTGCGAGAACGAGGCCTCGCCCTGCATCAGTTCGGCGATGCCAGGTGCGACCGGATCGACCGAGCTGGCGTGAAACATCGGCGAGGACGCCGCGAGGTCTACCACGACCACCCGCGCGCTCTGGGCAAGTAGGCGCGCCAAGGTCAATGCCGTGAGCGTTATGCCGTCACCGCTCGCGGTGCCGAGCACGGTGACCTTGCGGCTCGCCTCGCCCGCTCCGGCCAGCGCTTGCGCCAACTCCTCGATCTCGCCGAGAGCGGGCGCCGCTTCCGCGGGCGCTTGCGCATCAGTGTGCGTTTCCACCGCAGCGGGCGCAAGGGGCGGAGCAGGCTCGAACACAGGCTCTGCGGCGACGTGGACTGCAGGCTCAACCGCAGGTGCCTCCGAGAGTTGCGACGTGCCGGTGAAGGCCGCAACCGCGCGCGGCGCTGTGATACGCAGGAGTTCGCCGGTCACGATCACGCCGGCACTCAGCATCAGCGTCGCCAACGTCGCGATCAGGACGATCGGCAGCTTCTTCGGATAGGCGGGCGTATTGGAGACGATGGCGCGGGAGATGATGCGGCCATCCGACGGCGTGCCATCCATGGTCTCGCGCGTCGTGGCCTCGCGATATTTGGCAAGATATGATTCGAGGAGATCGCGCTGGGCCTTGGCTTCCCGCTCCAGCGCGCGGAGCTGGACGTCCTGGCCGTTGGAGGACGAGGCCTGCTTCTTCAGTTGATCGAGGCTTGCGCTCAGGCTCTCGACGCGCCCGCCGGCGATCCGCGCGTCATTTTCAAGCGATCGGGAGATCTTGGCGGCCTCGTCGCGAATCTGATGGTCGAGATCGGCAAGCTGCGCCTTCAGTTCCTTGATGCGGGGGTGGTTGTCGAGCAAGGTCGAGGACTGCTCGGCGAGCTGTGCGCGTAAGGTCACCCGCTGTTCGGTCAGGCGACGCATCAGCTCGGAATTGAGCACTTCCGAAGCCTCGATCGGCTTGCCGCTCTGGAGCATTTCGCGGATCAGCCGCGCCTTCGTCTCGGCGTCCGATTTGAGCGCTCGCGCATTGTTCAATTGAGTATTGACCTCGCCCAACTGCTGGTTGGACAAGGTGGTGTTGTTGGTGCCGACGAACAGGCTCGACTTGGAACGGAAGTCCTCGACGCGCGCCTCGGCGTCGGCGACCTTCTGACGCAGATTGTCGATCTCGCCCGCCAGCCATTGGCTCGCCGCCTTGGCCTGCTGCTGCTTGGCATTCTGCTGCAGGACCAGATAGCCGTCGGCGATCGAATTGGCGACGCGCGCCGCCAGCTCCGGATCCTGCGACTGAAACTCCACGACGATGACGCGCGATTTGTCGACGGCATAGGCCGTGAGACGCTCGAAATAGGAATCGAGCACGCGCTCTTCCGGCGTCATCGAATAGGGATCCCGCCCGATCCCGAACAATGCCGCCAGCGATCTCAGCGGCGAGACGCCGCGCAACACGGGATCGAACTCCGGCAGTTCGGCAAGCCTGTTCTTCTTGATGACCTCACGCGCCAGGTCCCGCGAGAGCACGAGCTGCACCTGGCTCGTCACCGCCTCGGGATCGAGCGCGGCGCGCTCCTCGTTGCGCTCGCCATTTGGGCGCAAGAACACGTTTTCGCGCCCATCGATCAGAATTCGCGCCTCGGATTTGTAACGGGGCGTGATGACGTTGACGACGGCGACAGACAACACGGTCGCAAGCACCGTCGGCACGATGATCCAAGTCCGCTTGCGCGCGAGCGCCTCGCCGAGCGCACGCAGATCGATATCTCCGGCCGTGACCGACATGACGGGCTTCAGTTCGGGAGCTGGCGCAGGCGTTTCGACAGCCTCTCGGGCCTCAGCCTTGTTCCCGTCCCCACGCCAGAACGCCAAACGCATCACACACCCCCGAAGGACACGACCCCACTTTACCCTCTCCGATTACACTCCATTAAGGTTGAGGCGGAGTTAATCCCGCGCCACGAAAGAGGCGCCGAAAACAGTCGCGCTTATGCTTTGTTAACCACCAAAGCCCTTAATCGGAATCGAGATTTTCCCGAAGGTTGTGCCGTGCAAGGCGTGCGTGCCGTCGAGAGCCGTGTAATCGCCGCGCGCGCCAGCATAGGCTGGTTCTGATCATGTCCCCGCCCCCCGACCGGCCGCTTCGCATCCTGCACGCCGTCCGCGCGCCCGTCGGCGGAATCTTCCGCCATATCCTCGACCTCGCCAATGGACAGGCCGATCGCGGCTATCAGGTCGGCATCCTCGCCGACAGCCTCACAGGCGGTGAACGCGCGGAGAAGGCCCTTGCCGCTATCGCGCCACGCCTCAAGCTCGGTGTTCATCGACTCGCCATTCGCCGCGAACCGTCGGCGACGGATGGTTTGGTGTGGGCGCAGTTCATGCGCCTGATCCGTCGCTTGCGCCCGGACGTGCTGCATGGGCATGGCGCCAAGGCCGGCGCCTTCATTCGCTTGAGACCCCGCTCGAAATCGGCCATCCGCGTCTACACCCCGCACGGGGGCTCGCTGCACTACCCGCCTGAGACGTTCAAGGGCGCCTTCTACAGCCGGCTCGAGCGCGCGCTGATGGGCAACACCGATCTGTTCCTGTTCGAAAGCGCGTTCGCGCGCGACACCTATCAGCGTATCATCGGCACGCCGAAAAGCGTTGTGCGCTGCGTGTTCAACGGCGTGACCGCGGACGAGTTCGATCCTGTCCGCAAGGCGGATGATGCAACCGACCTCGCCTATGTCGGCGAATTCCGGCACATCAAGGGCGCCGATCTCCTGATCGACGCGGTGGCGCGTCTGCATGCCGAGGGCAAGCGATTGACGCTGACGCTGGCCGGCGATGGTGAAGAAACGGCGACGTTGAAGGCGCAGGTGGAAAAACTGCGCCTGACCCATTCGGTGCGCTTCATTGGTCACGTCAAGGCGCGCGACGGCTTTGCCAAAGGACGGCTTCTGGTCGTCCCTTCACGCGGAGACTCCATGCCTTATGTCGTGATCGAGGCGGGCGCCGCGGGGATCCCGATGGTTGCCGCCAGGGTCGGCGGCATTCCGGAAATCTTCGGCTCGCACGGCGAGTCCCTGTTCGCCCCGAGCGACATCGCGGCTATGGCCGACGCAATCAAAAGCGCGCTCGAGGATCCCGCAGCAATGCTGGTGCGCGCCGAGGCCCTGCGCGAGCGCATCTTCGTGCACTTCTCGCAGGACGCGATGGTCGAGGGCGTATTGGCCGGTTACCGCGATGCATTCGCCACGTTCTCGAACGCCCGGAAATGATTCAGTAACCCTCGTTTACCAGGCTAACAGTTTCTTCCGAATTGTCCGCTAAGCCCCGTCCTGGGGCATTCCGCATTGGCGCGCCAACACCTATTTGGCGCACGGCAACGGGACGTGGACGACAGTGGAACCGATAAATGCACGCTCGATGTTGGATGCCGCGGCTTTCACCGCGACGGCGACAACGGACGGCCGCCCCCGGGCTGAAAGGCGACGCCGGCTTTCACCCGCCGCGCTCGCGGTGGCCGATCAGAAGGTCGGCCGCGCCTACTCGCCGATCGTGATCGCAGGCGTCGTGCGCCTCGCCGATTTTCTGCTCTTGAGCGCAGTCGGACTTGCAATCTACTTCGGCTACGTGGTCCCGCTCGACGGTTTTCGCTGGGAATATGTCGCCGCGATCTTCGCGATGACGATCGCAACCGTGATCTGCTTCCAGGCCGCGGACATCTATCAGGTGCAGGTGTTTCGCGGCCAGCTCCGCCAGATGACGCGAATGATCTCGTCCTGGGCGTTCGTGTTCCTGCTGTTCATGGGTGTCTCCTTCCTTGCCAAGATGGGCGGCGCCGTGTCGCGGCTCTGGCTGTCCGCGTTCTTCTCCCTGGGCCTTGCGGCGCTGGTCGCCGAACGGCTGATCATGCGCGCCCTGGTTCGGCGCTGGGCACGGCAGGGCCGGCTCGACCGCCGCACCGTCATTATCGGCGCCGACCAGAGCGGCGAACAACTGATACAGGCGCTGAAGGCGCAACAGGATTCGGATATTTGCGTGCTCGGCGTGTTCGACGATCGCAATGATGATCGCGCGCGGGAGACCTGCGCCGGCGTTCCGAAACTGGGCAAGGTCGACGACATCGTCGAATTTGCCCGGCGCACCCGCGTCGACCTGGTACTGTTCGCGCTGCCGATTTCGGCAGAGACGCGCATCCTGGAAATGTTGAAGAAGTTGTGGGTGCTGCCGGTCGACATCCGCCTTTCCGCGCACACCAACAAGCTGCGCTTCCGCCCCCGCTCCTATTCCTATCTCGGCAAGGTGCCCACGCTCGACGTGTTCGAGGCGCCCATTACCGATTGGGATCTGGTGATGAAGTGGCTGTTCGATCGCATCGTCGGCGGCACGATCCTCCTGGCCGCGCTGCCCGTCATGGCGCTGGTGGCGCTGGCGATCAAACTCGACAGTCCGGGCCCGGTGCTGTTCCGGCAGAAGCGCTTCGGCTTCAACAATGAGCGCATCGACGTCTTCAAGTTTCGCTCGCTCTACCATCACCAGGCCGACCCGACCGCCTCCAAGGTGGTGACCAAGGACGATCCGCGCGTCACCCGCGTCGGCCGCTTCATCCGAAAGACGAGCCTTGACGAGCTGCCGCAACTCTTCAACGTCGTCTTCAAGGGCAATCTCTCGCTGATCGGCCCGCGCCCGCATGCGGTGCAGGGCAAACTGCAGAGCCGCCTGTTCGACGAAGCGGTCGACGGCTATTTCGCACGCCATCGCGTCAAGCCGGGCATCACCGGCTGGGCCCAGATCAACGGCTGGCGCGGCGAAATCGACAATGAAGAAAAGATCCAAAAGCGCGTCGAGTTTGACCTCTACTACATCGAGAACTGGTCGGTGCTGTTCGACGCCTGCATTCTCTTGAAAACGCCGATCGCCCTGATGACCAAGAGCGAGAACGCGTATTGAGCGATTAGTCATGCCCCGCCACCGGGTCTCGCCTTCGGCGAGCCCGATGACAGGCTCCGGCGGGCATCCAGTGACCCGAGGCGTTGAGCCAGGTCTGAAACGTCTCAGTGTGCTAGATCGCCCGGCGAGCCGGGCGATGACGGCTGTGGTTGGGGTTTGTACGAGTTGCGTTGAGTACCGCGTCATGGCCTATGCAGCGACTGCCGAGATCACGCCGCCCGTTGCAGCTCCGCGCGTGCTTGCCCTGCAGCGCGCGCTGGTGTGGCTGGCTGGCGCCGCCAGCGCCATCGTCTTCATCGAACCCAGCCCCTACGAGTTCGTGACGCTCTGCGCCGCCGTGCTGTTCTTCGCCACTGGCCTCAAGCTGCGAATAGCGTTCATGCCGCTGCTGGCGCTGCTGGTCCTGGTGAATATCGGCTACAGCATCGGTGCGATTCCGCTGTTTGGCGAAACCGACGTGTTGAACTGGATCATGACGTCCTGGTACATGGCGGTCACCGTGATCTTTTTCGCCCTTGTGATTGCGGAGGATACGCCGGCACGGCTCGACATGCTGCGCCGCGGCCTCGTTGTCGGGGGGATGATCGCCTCGCTTGCGGCGATCGCCGGCTATTTCAATCTCGTGCCGGGCGGCCATGATCTGTTGACCCTCTATGAGCGCGCGCGCGGCACCTTCAAGGATCCGAACGTGCTCGGCGCCTACCTGATCCTTCCGGCGTTGTTTGCGCTCCAGAACGTCGTCACGCAACGTTTCGCGAAAGCATCCCGTAACGCGATCGCCTTCGGCATCATAGCGCTGGCCATTCTGCTGGCCTTTTCCCGCGCCGCCTGGGGCGGGCTCATCCTCACCGCCGCCTTCATGCTGGCGCTGATGGTGCTGACCAGCACCTCGCGCGCCGAGCGCTCGCGCATCGTGGTGATGGCAACCATCGCGGTCGTCCTCGGCGTGCTGCTGGTCGCCGTGCTCCTCTCGTTCGATTCCATCTCGGAGATGTTCCGCCAACGCGCGAGCCTCGAGCAGAGCTACGACGAAGGCCGATTCGGGCGTTTCGGCCGCCATATCCTCGGCGCCGAGATGGCGCTCGACCTGCCCTTCGGCATCGGTCCCCTGCAATTCCACCGCTACTTCCCCGAAGACACCCACAACTCCTATCTCAACGCGTTCATGTCGGGCGGCTGGCTGTCCGGTATCTGCTATCCCGCGCTGGTTTTTCTCACGGTCATCCTGGGATTCCGCCACGTCTTCGTGCGCGTGCCCTGGCGAGGCGCCTATCTTGCGATCTTCTCGGCCTTCCTCGGCACCGTGGGCGAAGGCTTTGTGATCGACACCGACCACTGGCGCCACTTCTGGCTGATGCTCGGCACGATGTGGGGGATGATCGCAGCAGCGCAGCGTTACAAGACGGCTGATGGGGCTGCCATAGCCGCATCGGAAACGCGGCGCTAAAGCACCCCGCCTCCCAACCTCCGACGTCATTGCCAGCGCAAGCGAAGCAATCCGGACTTTCTCCGCAGATGCAGTATGATTGCTCCGTCGCTTTCGCTCCCCGCAACGACGGACTTGGTTGACGGACATTGACAGGCCAAAGCAAAGAGCATCTGTCGTGAAAGATGGAGGGACTATCGAGATGCGGTTCATCTTGGCTGCGATGCTTGGGGTCGTGCTGACGGCGCAAGCGCATGCTTCCTGCGAGTGCCGCTGCGTCGAGGGCGAAATGCAGGCCCTATGCAGCAGTTCGATCGACATCGCGCCGATCTGCCCCGCCACGGTTTGCGCAATTCCGCCGCCTTCGATCGCGCCGATCCAGCCGCCGCAGGTCGCCCCGCTTGGCACGTCCGAGTGCTCGCCGCGTCAGGTTCTCAATCCCGACACGCATCGCTACGAGTGGCGCAGGCTCTGCAATTGATTGAGATCAGGTGTCGACCGCACGGCGCTGCCGCTTGTTAGGTTATTGCCGGGCCCGCCCTTTCTTCTTCGGCGCGGCGAGCTTGTGCGTTTGCGTATCGACAAGCCCTTTGAGCACACCCGTCGCTTCCAAGGACGCCTTGTAGCCTTGCTTGGCAAAGTTGAGCAGCAGTTGCAGCTCGGCGTCCGAATAGCCGCTCCAGAGCTTCTGCATCGCCTGCTGCAGCGGCACGTAGAGCTCTCCGATCCTGGCCGCAGCCTCCGGCACGATCGCAATGAAGACCTTGCGCCGATCCGTCTCGTCACGCTCGCGGCGCACGAACCCTGCTTTTTCCAGCCGGTCGATAACGCCCGTGATAGCGCCGGTGGTCAGTCCCGTGACCTCGGCCAGCCGGCCCGCCGTGACGCGTCCTTCCAGATTGAGGACATCCATGCAGTCGAGGTCCGAACCGGAGACGCCGGCGACATCGGCGACGGTCTGCCCGTAGAGCACGCCCTGCGCGGACGCCCGCCGCATCGCTTCCTCCAATTCCTGCAACAGCGCAGCCCGCGCCTTCGGTCTTGACAACGGTCACCTCATTTCTTAAAAGCCAAGTATCTTACCAGTTAAGATAATTAGCCGCTGACTATCTTACAACTGCCTCGCACCATGGAGCAAGAGATGACCCGAACTCCCCGCAAGGCCTTGATCATTGGTGCCGGCATCGCCGGCCCTGCCACCGCGATCTTTCTCAAGAGGGCCGGCATCGAGGCGGCTATCTATGAAGCCTGGCCCTATGCAACAGGCATCGGCGGCGGGCTACAGATTGCGCCCAATGGCATGCATGTGCTGGCCGAGCTCGGCCTTGCAGAGCAGATGATCCGCCGCGGCGCAGTCGCCGAATCCTTCGATTTCCACGCGCGCAATGGCACGAGGCTCGGCTCGATCAACCGCAACATGCGGGAGCGTTTCGGTCAGCCGGCGGTGAGCATGTCCCGCGCCGCCTTGAACGAGGAGCTGGTCGACATGGCCTGGTCGTCCTGCGTTGCGGTGCATTTCGAGAAGCGCCTTGCGTGTATCGAGGATCGCGCGGACCGACCGATCGTCGCCCATTTCACCGACGGATCCAGTGCCGAGGGCGACTTCCTGATCGGCGCCGACGGCGTGCATTCGGCGGTGCGCCAGCACGTCGTGCCGGACGGACCAAAGCCCTTCAACACCGGCCTGATCGGCTTCGGCGGCTTCGCGCCGCGCGCGGTGCTCGAGGATGCGGCGATCGGGCCGCGCATCGAAGCGACGTTCGGGCAAAGCGGGTTTTTCGGCTATGGCTATTGCAGCCCCGATCCCGACCAGGGCGTGATGTGGTGGAGCACGCAACCTTCGCAGGGTCTCGACGCCGCGACGTATCGCGCGATGAGCCAGGCAGCCCTGCGGCGGCATCTGCACGATTTCCATGCCGGCTGGCACGATCCGATCGCCCGCATCATTGATGCGGCCGACAACATCGGCGTCACCGATACGCTTGATGTAGCGACCTTGCCGATCTGGTCGCGCGGCCGCACTCTCCTGCTCGGCGATGCCGCTCATGCCACCAGCCCGCATGCCGGCCAGGGTGCCTCGCTTGCGCTGGAGGACGCACTGCGGCTGGCGCGGCTGATGCGGGAGCATGGCGAGTTGCGGGCCACGTTCGAGACGTTCGAGGCCGAACGCCGGCCGCGCGTCGAGCGTGTCGTGGCGCTAGCCCGGCGCAACGGCAGCAACAAGCGGGAGTTCAGCGCCGCCGGCGCATGGATCCGTGACCGGATGCTGCAACTGCTGATCCCCTTCGCTTCGAAGGGCATGGATTGGATGTACGCCTACAATCCCGCCGCGCTTACGTCTCCACGCGAAAGGTCAGACCTGCATTATCGACGAGCCGCTTGATCAGCGCCTCACGCATCGCGGCGCCCGGAGTCCAGAAGCCGGCGGGAACGTCGGGCGCGTCGCGCAACAGGCAGATGGCGCATTCGGAGATCATCTTCGAGGTCGAGCCGTAGCCGGGGTCGCGATCGCCCGTGACGGCGGCGCGGACCTGGCGTCCGTCGGGCGCGATCGCGACATAGAGCAGATCGAAGCGGCCGCTCTCGCGCTCTTCCTTTGATGGTCCCTCACCCGGCTTGGGTGCATTCGGGCCGGTCTTTTCGGCATTGGCGGCCATCACTTTCTTGGCGTTCGCCGCCCCCTCCTCGCCGGGCCCCGTCAGCACCATCTCGTCGTAGACGAAGTCCTTGCCGTAGGGAAAGCCCATCAGCATATTGGAGCGATGGACATTGCGCGTGTTGATCGTCGCCATCATGAACGGCGCCGACCAGGATTGCAGGTCTTCGTCATAAGCCGGCTTGCTGCCCGGCGGTTGTTTTGGACCCTCAAAGCCGGGGGTCAATGCAAACGGGTTCTTCAGGATCGCAACCAGGCTGAGATCTTTGGCCACCGCATCAAAGGTCGCCTTTGCGCTCGCCGCCGTGCCGCCGGACAGCGTGCCGCGCATCTCGCGCACGCGGCCCTTGACGCGTGGAGCGGGCGCGCCGAACACGCGCCTGGCTTCCTCCTGCACAAAATATGCGCCGAGCTCGAAGGGCACCGAGTCGAACCCGCAGGAGAATACGATGCGCGCGCCGCTCGCTTTGGCCGCAGTCTCATGCTTGTCGATCATCTGCCGCATCCACACCGGCTCGCCGCAGAGATCGATGTAGTCGGTGCCCGATGCCGCGCAGGCCGCGACCAGATCGGAGCCATAGAGCTGGTAGGGACCGACGGTCGAGATCACCAATCTGGCTTGCGCGATCATCGCCTGCAGCGAAGCCGGATCGCTGGAGTCGGCTGCGATCAGGGGCGTGTCGGCCGCAGCGCCAATGGCCTCGCGCACCTTGGCCAGCCTATCCAGGCTGCGCCCGGCCATCGCCCAATTCAGTTGCTTGTCATCGCGGTAATGCGTGGCGAGATATTCCGCCACGAGCTGGCCGGTGAAACCGGTTGCGCCGTAAACGATGATGTCGAATTTCAACGAAGACTTCATTACTGAGTTCCTAAGTTTCCCGTCATTGCGACCCTCGGACCTTCTAGTCCCGGGAAGGCCCTGGAAGCAAATCGCCGGTTTTGCCAGTGAGGCGATAGGCGATGAGCCCTATCCATTCGCGCATCGCCAGGTCGGTCAGCGCGAGTCCGTCGGCCGCGAGCGGGCTGAAGGCGATAAGATCCGCCGGTCCGCCGAGATGCCAGTCCACGGGATAGGGCTCGACCGCAAAGCCCGCTTTTCGGAACAGCCCGATCGCGCGCGGCATGTGATAGGCCGAGGTGACGAGCAGCCAGCGTTCGCCCGGTTTGGGCGCGGCAACGGCCTTTGAAAATTCCGCATTCTCGAAGGTGTTGCGCGAGCGGCGCTCGAAGATCAGCCGCGACCTCTCTATGCCAAGGCTGTCGAAAACCATTGCCGCATAGTCAGCCTCGCGCGCGTCGTTCGAGATCAAGTTGGGGCTGCCGCCGGTGAAGACGATGCGTGCGTTGGGATATTTGCGGGCGAGCGCGGCGCCTGCGATGATGCGATCGGCCGCGCTTCGCACCACCGGTGTTTCGCGTGCGGCCGAGACATCGGAGTCAATCGGCCCGCCCAAAATGACGATCCCATCGGGCGCGCCGCGACTCGCATCCCAGGCCGGAAAGCGACTCTCCAGCGGATAGAGCAAAGCGTTGCCCAGCGGGGAGAAGCCGCAAAGCGCAAGCAACAGGATCGCCAGCACAACAAGCGCGCGACCGGCAGAGGCAAATCGGGTCAAGAGCAGAAGCAGGCCGAGAACGCCGATCCCGATCAGGAAATTCGTCGGCAGCAGCGCGATGCCGATCGTTTTGGAAAGAACGAAAAACAAGGAAATCTCTTTCGAATGAATTGCGCGGGCAGAGCCTAGCGCCATGTCATACGCGGACTTGATCCGCCTATCCATCTGCCCGCATAAAAGGGGCGATCAAAAATGACGGCGTGCCGGGCATACACCATCTGAAAAGAAGGCCTTCTCATGACCCATCATCATCTGCATTCGAGCCCGCAGACCTGCCACTGGGGTTTTTTCGAGGCCAAGCTGAAGCCCGTGCTCACCATCGACAGCGGCGATGACGTCACGATCGACACGATCAGTGGTGGACCGGACGTGGTCCCGGACCGCAGCCGATTTCATATTCCGCCCGAATTGTTCGAGGTGCACGCCAGGAATGAACGGATGGTGCCGGGTCATATCCTGACCGGCCCGATCGCGGTTCGTGGCGCCGAGCCGGGCGACGTCCTCGAAATCGATATCCTCGAAGTCAAGCTCAGGCAGGATTGGGGCTACAACCTGATCCGCCCGCTCGCGGGCACCCTGCCCGACGATTTCACCGAGCCGCGGCTCCTGAACATTCCGCTCGATCTCACGCGCATGGTGGGCCGGCTGCCTTGGGGGCTCGATCTGCCCCTGAGACCTTTCTTCGGCGTGATGGGCGTCGCGCCGCCGCCCGCCTGGGGACGCATCTCCTCGCTGATCCCGCGCGCGATGGGCGGCAATCTCGACAACAAGGAGCTGGGCGCCGGTACCAAACTCTATCTGCCCGTATTCGTGCCGGGCGCACTGTTTTCGTGCGGTGACGGCCACGGCGTGCAGGGCGATGGCGAAGTCTGCGTCACCGCGATCGAGACCGCGCTGCAGGGCCGCTTCCGCCTGACGCTGCGCAAGGATCTGCGCCTCGACTATCCGCGTGCCGAGACGGCGACACACTACATGACCATGGCCATGGATCCCGATCTCGACCAATGCGTGGTGCGCGCCCTGCGCGACATGATCGTGCTGCTCGGGGAGAAGCGGAATCTGTCGCGAGAGGACGCCTACACCCTCTGCAGCCTGGCTGCGGATTTGCGGGTGACGCAAACCGTGAACGGCTGCAAGGGCATTCATTGCATGATCGCCAAGGACATCGTGCACGGCTGAGGCGGCTTCTTCGGCAACAAGGCCTCGCAAAACTCACTCATTCCGGCGCGGGGTGCTTTTCGTCCCCGCGAATCCGATCCGCCGCGCGAGGCGCGGCGGACGTCCTTCTGCACGTCAAAACGGCCCCTGAAACGCGCCTCTCGACGCTCGCGCAGGCCACCGCCGCCGGCGAGGCAAAAAAGCTCCAATCAATTCAATGGATTAGGCACGGACTGTACAATACCGTGTTTTCTAAATAGACTCTTAATCGTTACTTTTCTGTACCCGCGTTAGAGCTTAGTTTTCTGTATGGCCACCGAGAAAGCCGAGACTGACCGCATTCCCGTGACCTTGGCGCTTTCGACGATTGCCTATCTCGAGAAACTGGTGAGGCAGGGCACCCACGGCACGAGCGTCCCCGGTGTCGCCAGGACCTTGATCGAGGAAGGCATACGGAACGCCATCAAGGACGGGCTGCTGTCCATTCGGGACAACGGCAAGCCTTAACGGGGGTGTTTGCGTGACGCGGGAGGTGCGGTCGGCGGGCCAAGAGGGATCGAAAAGAGATCAAGCTTGGAAGCACCAACATGTCCGCCATCCAGCCGACCTGGACCACAGAACGCATCGAATTGCTAAAGATTCATTTTGCGGCCGGGCTGACTTGCCGCGAGATTGCCGAGCGGATCGGCGTCAGCCGCAATGCGGTGATCGGCAAGATTTCCCGTCTCAATCTCATGCGCGACAAGGCCGGCCCTGCCCGGAAGGAGCGGTCCGGCGAACCGCGGAAGCGGGCAGCCTCAAGGCTGCGCCGCCAGATCTTGAGGGCCGTATCGGTCGAGGAAACGCGGGCGGCGGAGGAGCCGATCGCGAACGGGCATCGCTGCTCGCTGTTTGAATTGAGCAAGCAAACCTGCCGCTGGCCGCTCTCGACGCCGGGTGCGGCGGATTTCTGCTTCTGCGGCAACCCGCCGCTCGAAGGCCTGCCCTACTGCCCCGGTCACAGCCGCCTCGCGTATAGGATAAGCGCGAGGTAGACCCCTCTCCGCCCGAACGAACTCCAAACCATCACCGTCACCCCCGCGCAAACGGCGTTCGCCGCTTGTCGCTGGAGGTGCTCGCGAAGCGGCGGCCTCGAAGGATGACGGATCGAACATCGGCGCCCGCTTCGATTTAAGCCGAGGATACACTAACTCATCACCCGAGCCGCCAACCGACCTCCTCGGCAAAGCGCTTGAAGAACTCCGGCGTATAGGCATCTTCCGGATTCTGCCGTACGCGCTCGTCCAGTCTATGCGCGTCTTCGCCGACCAGGATGCGCCACTTCTCGGCCCTGACGCCATCGAGAATGATTTTCGCTGCCTGGGCCGCCGTTGTCGGCGCGTCCTCGAGAAAGATACGGGCGCGCTCGGCGGCGAGCGATTGAATTTGCTCGTCCGACATTTGGTCCACGCCCTCAACGCCGTTGGTCTTGAGGCGCACGCGCGTCTGCGCGATCTCGTTCTCGCTCAAGCGCTCGCTGCCGCTCTGAACTTTTCGCGTGTTCGAGACGATGGCTGTGCCGATATGCCCCGGCATCACCACCGAGCATTTGATATGCGGCGCATTGAGACGGAGATCGTTGATCAGGGCCTCTGTAAATCCCTTCACGGCGAATTTCGCGGCGCTATAGGCCGTGTGCGCCACACCCATGCCGACGGAAGCCCAAAAACCGTTGACGCTCGAGGTGTTGATAATGTGAGCTTCGTCCGCCTTCATCAGCATCGGCAGGAAGGTTCGCACGCCGAGATAAACGCCGCCCCAGCAAATGTTGAAGGTGCGCTCCCACTGCTCGCGCGTATTGGTGAACAGGCTGCCGCCACCCCCGATGCCGGCATTATTGAATAAGAGATGGATCCTGTCGGTCGCCTGCTGCTCCGCAAGCTCGTCGCGAAATCGCTTGAGCTGATCCTCGATCGAGACGTCGGCAAGATGCGTGGTGACGCGCAGGCCTTGCGGTAATTGCTCGATTTCGCAGAGCCGCTTGGTTTCGGCCATCGCCTCTGCCGAAACGTCGCACATCGCGACGTTGCATCCCTCCGCAACGAGCTGCCGCGCAAGCTCGCGGCCCATGCCCGTGCCGCCACCGGTGACGACGGCGATCTTTCCGGCGAAGTCCTTCATGCGACGCCCTTCCCTGTTTGCTCGTGGGTTTTTTGTGGCCGTCATGAGCATCGCCCCGGGGCCAGCGCCAATGTAGCATCTGAACACCGCCGGTAAAGCGCGGCTCGCCGCTAGCGCGTAGTCGGGCATCGCAAAAGGACAGGATTATTTCTCCAGGGAAAGAAAGTGCGCGCCATGCGTTGTTGGACATGGAGCTAAAGCGAGCCATGACCGCAGGCAGATCTCAACGCTTGAAGACACAAGCCGTTGCAATCGATCGGGGATGCAGCGGCCGCATCGCCCCGCTTTTCGTTTGGCTGCTGCTCGCGGCCTGTTGCGTGCCGGCCGGGTCAGCCGCGCCCTTGCACGCCGCGCAGCTCAAGGCCGAGGACGTCAACGCGGCCCAATTCTCCGGCAAGCCGCCACCGGCGCACGAGATCTCGCCGCTCGGCATTCGTCTGCAGGTCCTGCTCGCCCGCGCGCATTTTTCGCCAGGCGAGATCGACGGCAAATTCGGCGAGAACGCCAAAAAGGCGCTCCGCGCCTACGCCGAAGCGCAGCAACTGCCCAGCGCAGACAAGCTGACGCCGCAGGTCTGGCAAAAACTTGCCGCCGATGACGGCCCGGTGCTCACGACCTACCGGATCACCGCGAAGGATATCGCGGGCCCTTTCCTGTCAAGGCTGCCTCACAAGATGGAGGATATGAAACATCTTCACCGGCTCGATTACACGAGCCCGCGTGAAGAGCTGGCGGAGACGTTTCACATGAGCCAGGAGCTGTTGGCTGCGCTCAATCCGGGCCAACATTTTCACGAAACCGGCGCAACAATCGTCGTGACCGACATTGGATCCGGCGCGGACGCCCCCGCACAAGCAGACCGCGTAAAGGTCGATAAGATCAGGCAGACCGTTGAGGTCTTCGACGCTTCAAATCGGCTGATCGATTTCTTCCCGGCAACGGTCGGCAGCGAGGAAAAGCCCTCCCCGAGCGGGACGCTGCGGGTGACGCGCGTCGACCACAATCCGATCTATCACTACAACCCCAAATACCACTTCAAAGGTGTGCACGCGAAATCGCCGTTCATCATCAGGCCGGGGCCGAACAATCCGGTCGGCACCGTCTGGATCAGCCTTTCCGCGGAAGGCTACGGCATTCATGGCACGCCGGATCCCGGCAAGGTCAGCAAAGCGGCCTCGCACGGCTGCGTTCGGCTGACCAATTGGGATGCCGAGCGATTGGCGAGCGAGGTGAAGAAAAGCACACCCGTCGCATTCGTCGACAGCTCGAACTCGTAGACCGAAAACCGCCGTGGTCGGCGCCGATGCACCTAGCGCGTGTACCAGCGCGCCGCCTCGGCGGTTCGCTCGGGCGTGTCCCTCAGGCAACGGCGCGCCGCCTCGATCTGCGCGTCGGTGGCGCCGTGGCTGCGCGCCCACATTTCGGCGGTCGATTCGGAATATTTCGCCACGTAGAAGCGAACCACCGAGCAGGACATGCGCTGCATGATCCCATGCTGATTGCCCGCGACAGCGACGGACGAAACGGACGAAAGAGAAAAGGTCAGCGCGATCGCGCCGACTACACGCGTCAACATAAAGCCCCCTGTCATCTACCCCTGTTATCACAGGACCAGACTCCTCTGCGTCGCGCAAATTAAACTTGCGCACGAAGCAGCTCTCACAACTTATCCACTGCGGAACTGTTTCTCGCTTGCATCACTCACGTCTGATCGCCGCGCGTCAGTGCACGAAAAGCCACTAGCGCGCGCCTTGTCGCACCCTCATACGGAACCAATCGCCGGTTTGGGCCTTCTGCTTTTTTGAGGAGCGTTGCATGAACATCCACGGCGACATCACGGACGAGCTCAGCGGCGACGGGATGATCATCATCGACGGACGCGACGTCGCCTTGGTTCCCTACTCCCTGACGCTATCGCCAGAGGCCGGCCCCTTGATTGCGGAGGGTTCGATCTCCGGACCGGAGCCGCTGATGCGCCGTGTCAAGCAGGCCAGCACCGTCAAGCTCGCGCTCGAGGACGGCCCCGTCGTCACGATCCGCTGCGAGGGCGGCCGTAGCGGCACCCGCTGGGTGAAGGCGCTGAAGACGTGACTGAGGGTGGCCGGAGGGAAAAGATGGTCGGAGCGGCGAGATTTGAACTCGCGACCCCTAGTCTCCCAGACTAGTGCGCTAACCGGGCTGCGCCACGCTCCGCCGCCGTTCCCATAGCTGCGATCCCATCTTCGCGCAAGGCAAAGACACACCCACCTGGTTAACGCTGGCCGCCTGGCCCGGATCACCCGTCTTTCAAGGCCTGGTCGAGCAGCTGCCGGCAGTCGATCAGGTCTCGCAGCACGCCTTCGAGACGCTTGCGGTCAAGGACGCTGCGGTCCGGGTTCCGGCCCGGCGACGGAGCGCCCCGGAACGTTGCCAGGATGTCCTCCTCGGTCTCGACGAACCGGAAATCGATCCCCTCCTCCTCGTCGCCGCCCTCATATTCTTCCTCTTCGGCCTCGGTGCTCGGCTCGGCCTGATCCTCCTCCATGAGGCTCTGGCCAATCGCCTCCTCCAGCGCTCCGAATGACACCGCAGCCGAGCTGTCGGCGAGGTTCTGCACGGACTTGACGCCGTGCTCCTTGAGGATGCGCTGCACCCCGCGAATGGTGTAGCCCTCGCCGTAAAGCAGGCGACGGATACCCTTGAGCAGATCGACATCATCGGGGCGGTAATAGCGGCGCCCGCCGCTGCGCTTCATCGGCTTGATTTGAGCGAAGCGCGTCTCCCAGAAACGCAGCACGTGCTGCGGAATGTCGAGCTCTTGCGCGACCTCGCTGATAGTTCGGAATGCATCCGGCGCCTTGTCCAAAGGCTCGCTTCCCTTCCGACCTCAGGAATTAACTTAGGTTACTCGGACGCGCTCTCGCCGTTGATGCTGTTGTTGTTGCCGGCGTGACCGTTGTTGATCCGCTGCTTCAAGATAGCGGATGGCTTGAAAACCATCACCCGCCGCGGCGAGATCGGGACCTCCATGCCAGTCTTCGGATTGCGGCCGATCCGCTGCCCCTTCTTCCTGACCATGAAGGAACCGAACGAAGACAATTTTACCGTCTCGCCTTTCTCCAGGCAGTCCGTAATTTCCTTCAAGACCAGTTCGACGAAAGCCGACGATTCGGTGCGAGACAACCCGACCTTCTGATAGACGGCTTCACAGAGATCAACACGTGTGACTGTTTTTCCGGTTCCAGACATCGCCTTGCCCCAACTCACGGCGAACAATTTGTACCTGAAATTAGGAGCTTAGGCCCCAACGGTCAACTCTGCTGTACGGACAATGATATCCAAAAGCGGTGCACAGCCGGCCTAGTATAGTCCCCGCAATTACCAGCGCAGCAACGCGGAACCCCAGGTGAAGCCGCCGCCCATCGCCTCCAACAACACCAGATCGCCTTTCTTGATCCGGCCATCCTTCACCGCGACCGACAAGGCCAGCGGGATCGAGGCCGCCGAGGTGTTGCCGTGTTGATCCACGGTCAACACCACCTTCTGCGGTACAATGTGGAGCTTGTGCGCGGACGCGTCGATGATTCGCTTGTTCGCCTGATGCGGGACAAACCAATCGAGATCATCCGCCGTCAGCCCGGTGGCGTTGAATGCGTCGACGATCACATCCGTGATCATGCCGACCGCATGCTTGAAGACCTCTCGGCCTTCCATACGGAGATGTCCGACCGTCTGCGTCGAGGATGGCCCGCCGTCGACATAGAGCTTGGACTTGTGCCGGCCGTCGGAGCGCAAATGGGTCGTGAGCACGCCGCGGTCCGAGGATTTTCCAGGCTGCGTTTGCGCTTCCAGCACGATTGCACCTGCGCCATCACCGAACAGCACGCAGGTGCCGCGGTCATTCCAATCGAGGATGCGCGAAAATGTCTCGGCCCCGATTACGAGCGCGCGCTTATACGCACCCGTGCGCAGGAAGTTGTCGGCGGTCGCAAGCGCGAAAATGAATCCTGAACAAACCGCCTGCAGGTCGAATGCCGCGCCGTGATGAATTTCCAGCCCATTCTGGACGGCCACCGCTGTCGCCGGAAAGGTATTGTCGGGTGTCGACGTGGCCAGCACGATCAGATCGATGGACTGCGCATCGACCGCGGCATCGGCCAACGCGGCCCGCGCGGCATTGATCGCCAGATGCGAGGTGCACTCGCCTTCAGCCGCGATGTGGCGCTGCCTGATACCGGTGCGTTGCACGATCCATTCGTCGGAAGTGTCAACCCGCGTCGCCAGTTCGGCATTGGTCAAAATCCGCTGCGGCAGGTAGGAACCACAGCCGAGCACCACCGAACGAACAGTCACGAGATAGCCTCCTGCGCGGCCGGCGCTGACGCCAGCGCGCCGCCATCACGATTGAGCATTTGGTTGATCTTGGTCAGGAGATGGTAGTGGACCATCTCATAGCCGACATCAACGGCATAGGCAAAGCCCTCGGCATCCGCCCCGCCGTGGCTCTTGACCACGACGCCCCTCAAGCCCAACAGTACGCCGCCGTTGGACTTGGCGGGATCGAGCTTCTCCCGCAGCGCGCGGAACGCATTGCGGGCAAACAGATAGCCGATGCGCGAGCGCCAGCTCTGTGCCATGGCGCTACGGAGAAATTCGGAAATCTGCCGCGCGGTTCCCTCGGCCGCTTTCAGCGCAATGTTGCCGCTGAACCCTTCGGTCACGATCACGTCGGCGGCGCCCCGCCCGATGCCGTCGCCTTCGACAAAGCCGATATATTCGAGCTGCGGCAAACTCATCGCGCGCAGGATTTCGGCGGCCTCACGGATCTCCTCGTGACCCTTCATCTCCTCAACCCCGATGTTGAGCAGACCCACGGTCGGCCGTTTCAGATTGAACAGGACGCTCGCCATCGCACTGCCCATCACCGCGAGCGCCACCAGATGGTGCGCGTCGCCGCCGATGGTGGCGCCGAGGTCAAGCACGACGGAATCGCCACGCGTGGTGGGCCAGGTCGCCGCGATCGCGGGGCGGTCGATGCCGGGCAAGGTGTGCAGGTTGAGGCGGCCCATTGCCATCAATGCGCCGGTGTTGCCCGCGGACACCGCAACGTCGGCTTCGCCCTTTTTCACCGCGTCGATCGCAAGCCACATCGACGAGTTTCTGCGCCCGCGGCGCAGGGCCTGACTGGGCTTCTCGTGCATGCCCACCGCAACATCGGTGTGGATCACGCGCGCAACGGCTTTGAGCCTGGGGTGATTTGCAAGCTCCGGCTCGATCCGGGCGCGATCGCCGAACAGGAGAAATTCAGTGTCGGGCTGTCGGGACAGCGAAATCGCCGCGCCAGGAATAACGACCGATGCGCCGACATCGCCCCCCATGGCGTCAAGCGCGATTCGAACCTTTTGCGGCATGAACGTCCCGGAAACCACTGAAAGCCGCCGCTCGGATAGCGGCGAAACGGCCAAGCGAGAGGCGAGTTGCCGGGCCGGGCCGCCGCGACAATAGCGTGTTCAGGCCCCGACACAACCTCTTGACCTCCGCCTTTTCTGCTCAACGCAGCTTGCGACACGGAATCAGGCGTCGGCGATAAAGCAAGATTTTCAGGCGGTTATGTAGCCTTTCCAAGGCGATATGCAACCTTCTTCGCGCGGCCCCGCCTTCCACACAGCCTGCGAGGCAATGTTAGCCGTCCTTCGAACCGCCGGATTTCGGCTTTTTCGCACCAGCTTTCAGCGTTTTCAGCGCGGCAAATGGATGATCCTCGGGGTCGGCGGCGGTGATATGCGGCTCGAAGACCGCTCCCGGCTTGCGCGGGTAGGGGTCGATCGCCAGAAACAACACGTCGGTCGCGAGCCGGCCGAGATCGACGACGCCGTTCACGATCGGCTCCGGCGACTCGGGAAGCTCACCCTCAGCACCCCTCGCATTCTCGCCGAGCTCGTCAGTGACCGGCGTAATCTGCTCTTCCGGGGCGAAGATCAGGTCGATCTCCTCAACAATGTCGTTCTCGATCGGTTCGAGCGTGACGACGCAGGTCTGCCCGATCCGCGCCGTGAGGTGGCCGGCGACATGAACGCGGCCGCGGCTTCGCAAGCTCAGGTCGAACGAAGCATGCGCCGACGAAATCTCGCGCACGCCCGCGATCTCGGCCATCGCCGCGCGCACAGCCGGACTGGCCTCGATTTCGCGGTGCAGGCCCGTATCAGGTATTTGCACGACATTGACAGTTGCGCGCCAGGGGTCGGCCGGGTCGATGATGGCGTTGTTCATGGCTTGGCACTCCCTTGGGCTTGTCGGGGTGATGGAAATCGCCACGACGCCGCCAGCAGCGCGGCATCGTCGAGCAGACCGAGCTGCGCGATCGTCGCATCGGTATAGGCAGCAAGACGTCGCGCATTCTCGATTTGTCCCCCCTCCAAGATATTCCTGCAAAGCGCCAGCGCCAGCGCCTCGCTGCTATCGGTCAGCGCAAGGTCATAGGCCGTGCTGCGGCCATAAAACGCCTCCCCAAAAGCCTGCATGCGCTTGGGGACAGCGAGGTCGCCAACCCCCATCTCCCTTAAGTTCGCGTCCATATCGGCGCAAAAATGGTCGAACAAGGCCTGAGACAGCTCCGCGCCCCCTGCCTCATTCTGCCGGAGCCGCCGCAAAACCATCCACAGATGCAGCAAAAGCAGGTCAAAACGGCCGTTAACCGTATCCGGCACGCCAAAGCCCTGATAATCCAAGTCCTGATAAAACAAGGGTTCTCGCGCTTGCGTCACGATCATGCCATAGATGGCTTCAATGGTGCCGCGCGGGGCTAGCCGGGGTTTCCTGAAGTGATTGAACGGCCAAAGCATTGTGGGTTCCGCAAGCGAGCCCTGTTGCCTGTTAACGGCTCATCGATAAGAGGCTTGGGGTGGCCGGTTCTAAGGGGACCTGCCTGCGACCGCAATGACTGATACTGTTTGGAAAAGTCGAGGCGTGGCCGCGCCGCGCCGTCTCCTTGCGCGCTGGCGGCTCGCAGCCGCCGTGGCGGTGACGTGTGCTGCGCTGGCCGCCTGCACCGGCGAGCAATTCCAGAAGGGCTACATCCTGCCGCCCGGGGCGCTCGAGCAGATCCCGATCGGCGCGAGCCAGGATCAGGTCCTGATCGTGATGGGCACGCCCTCCACCGTCGCCACCCTCGACGGCGAGGTGTTCTATTACATCTCGCAGCGCGCCGAGCGCCCGATCGCCTTCATGAACCAGAAGATCACCGACCAGCGGGTGATCGCAGTCTATTTCGACAAGAACCGGCAGGTGCGACGCCTCGCCAATTACGGCCTGAAGGACGGAAAGATCTTCGACTTCATCAGCCGCACCACGGCGACATCCGGCCAGGAGCTGAGCTATCTGCAGCCGTTGTTCAAGCTGCTGAGCTTCAATTAGTTCGCGACCTTCGCGCGGAGTCCGCCCGTCGCACCGACTGGTGGATGGGGGCAAATTCTCGCCCGCATCTTCGTTCAGTCGTGCGCGCTAAAGCGCCCGTGCAGCGCGTTGGCGTCGAGGCGCGCGAACTGCGCATGGCTAAGGTGAAGCAGCGTCTCGTGGTCGCCGGCTTCCATATAAATCTCCGGTTGCGTCTGGATGCTGTCATCCACGATGACATCGAGCCCATAGCACGCGCCGACGGCGGGAACGGCGCCATGTGCGCAATCAGCAAACAGCCGATTGACCTCATGTTCGTTGGCCATGTCGATATCGCTGCCGAGTTTGGCCCTCAGGTCTGAGATCTTCAGGTGGTGCGATGCCGGCAGGACCGCGAGCATGTAGCCGCCATCGCGCCGCAGCACGATGGCCTTCGCGATGCAGTCGCCCGAGACGTGGCATGCCTCGGCCGTGCGGGAGGACGTCAAGGTGAGTTCGTGTGGAATCTCGTCGTAAGGGATGTTTTGGGCAGCCAGATACCTGCGGAGTGTGGGGGAAACGGACATGGCGTACCTCCGGTGTGACATGCAGCCACCTACCGTGAGCCCCCGCCGCACGGATGGGCGGCCGCGTGATTGTTGATGCCTAGCATAGGTATTGTCGCAGGAAGTCGCAATTCGTCTCTGACCTGAACGGCCTCGCCATCGAAAGCCCTGACAGCACTGTTGCCCCAAGCAGAAGGACAGACGATTGGATATCTCGACTTTGGAGGCCGAAGCGGACTAGATAGGGCGAACCGGAGATCGTCGCTTTCGATGCCAAGGCGTCATCGACGCGATCATATGCTCGCCGGCGGGCGCACGACCGGCATCGAAAGTACCGACATCTAAGCAAGGAGTGTTCTCAGCTCAGGCTACAAATAAATCCAGGGAGGACAGACCATGGCTCGCATAAGTCGGCGTGAGCTTCTCAAGCTTTCCGGCGGTGGTGCAATCGCCGCAAGGACCGGGGGAATAGCGTCAGTTCTCGCTCTCAAACAGGCACCAGCCTATGCCCAGGCCACGACGCTCCACTGGCTGCGGTGGAATGATTTCGTCCCGGCCTCCGACGCCGTTCTGCTGAAGGAGATTGTCCCGGAATGCGAGAAGGCCCTTGGCATCAAGCTCAACATCGAGATGATCAATGGCAACGACATCCAGGCCCGCACCACCTCTGCAATCCAGTCGGGCTCCGGTCCAGACATCATTTGTGCACTGAACAATTGGCCGCAGCTCTATCCCGAGAGCGTTGTCGATGTCAGCGACGTTGCCGAGGAGATCGGCAAGGCGCAAGGCGGCTTCTACGAGGAATCACGCGTCGTTGCCAACGACGGCAAGAAATGGATCGCGGTGCCGTGGTGCGTGCTCGGCGCACAATTGGCGTACCGCAAGTCCTGGTTCGCGGAGATCGGCTACGAGGCGCCGAAATTCCCGCAAACCTGGGAGGAATATCGCGAGGCCGGTAAGAAGCTCAAGGCGAAGGGCAGGCCCTTCGGTCAAGCGGTCAGCCACAGCTTTGGCGACCCGCCGACTTACGCCTATCCATATCTTTGGTCGTGGGGCGGCAAGGAGGTCGAGGCGGACGGCAAGACAGTGGTGTTGAACTCCAAGCCGACAGTCGATTCCGTCAACTTCGCCGTCGGCTTCTGGAAGGACGCTTATGATGAGGGAGGGCTCGCCTGGGACGACAGCAGCAATAACCGGGCCTTTCTCTCAGGCACGATCAGCAGCAGCTTAAACGGCGCCTCGATCTATCTTGAGGCCAAGCGCAAGCCCGACGTCTATCTTACCGAAGACGGCGCTCCGCTCTTCCAGGACATCCTGCACGCGCCGCTGCCGAAGGGCGCCGCCGGCCAGTTCGGCTATCACCTGCCGATGTCCAACATGCTAATGAAGTATGTAAAGGATCCAAAGGCCGGTAAGGAGTTCCTGCGCTGGATCACATCGAAACCGGTCTATCAGGCGTGGTTCGACTCGCAGCAGGGCTATTCCGTCGGGGCGACCACAATTTGGGAGAAGGACAAACTCTGGGACAAAGATCCCGTGATGCTGCCCTTCCGGACGGCGGCGCGAGCTGGGCGTTTTCCTGGCTATGCCGGACCGGCCGACCGCCACGCAGCCGAGGTGCTGAGCAAGTACATCATCGTCGACATGACCGCCAAGGCGATACAAGGCATGCCGGCGCAAGACGCCGTTAAATGGGCGCACGAGGAGGTCACGAGGATTCACGCCTAGAGCTCGTGACGCTTCGAGTCTTTGCTGGAGCATGACCCGAATCTTCGCGTGAGCGGACGACAAAAGCGGGGGTAAGCGAGCCACGGTCGAGAGGACCTGAGATGGCTGTCAGCGATATTACGACTTCGGACACCTACAAGGGTGCCGTACGGCGGTGGCCGATCACGCGGCTCCTTGAAGACGAGCGCTGGCTTGCATTCGTCCTGCTGTTGCCGACGATGGCGTTGCTTGCACTGTTCATCGCTTACCCATTCGTCAAGGGTGTCGAGCTGGCGGTGACCGATGCCAAGGTCGGCGTACCCGGCAGGTTCGTCGGAATGCAGAATTTCCTTATGCTCATGAACGACAGCATCTTCCGCATCGCGGTGTGGAACACAGTCGTCTACACGGCAGTGACGACCGTGTTCAAGCTCGCGCTCGGTCTCTGGCTCGCGCTTCTTCTCAATCGAAACTTCAGGGGAAAGGCCCTCACCCGCGCCTTCATTCTGTTGCCGTTCATCATCCCCACTGTGCTCTCGACCTTCGCGTGGAAGTGGATGTTCGATCCCACATTCAGCGTGATCAATTGGACACTGTTCAGGCTCGGCCTCATCCATAGCCGGATCAATTGGCTGGGCGATCCGAGCCTGGCGCTGATCTCGGTGATCATCGTCAATATCTGGCGCGGCGTGCCGTTCTACGCGATCAGCCTCCTCGCCGGCCTGCAGACGATCAATCCGGAGCTGCAGGATGCCGCCGCAATCGACGGCGCAAGGCCCTGGCAACGTTTCTGGTACGTGACGTGGCCGCTGCTGCTGCCGGTCACCATGGTCGTGGTGCTGTTCTCGGTCATCCAGACCTTCGCCGATTTTCAGCTCGTCTACGTGCTGACCGGCGGTGGTCCTGCCAACGCAACCCAACTCTTCGCCACCTATGCTTACCAGGTTGGCGTCGGCACCGGGCTCTTGAGCGAGGGCGCGGCAATCTCGCTCGCCATGTTCCCGGTGCTGCTCGTCGTGGTGATCGTGCAGCTTCTTTACATCCGCCGGGTGGAGACCCTTTGAGCCATGATCGAAGGTGCAAAATGGCGGCGCTGGTTTTTCTTCTACATCCCGCTCGGCGCCTTTGTCTTCGTATTACTGTTTCCGTTCTACTGGATGATGGTCACCGCGGTACGGCCCGACAATGAGCTATACCGGCCTTGGATGGCGCCGAACTACGCGCCGTTCTGGACCTTCCATCCGACGCTCGATCACATCAGGTATCTGCTCCAGGAGACCCTCTTCAACACCTGGATGCTCAACACCCTCTTCATTTCGGTTGCTGCAACTTTGATCTCGCTGGCCTGCGGGCTCTTGGCCGGATATGCGCTCTCGCGCCTGAAATTCCGCTTCGCCGGCACGCTCGGGACCGGCATTTTCATCACCTACCTCGTTCCACAAACGCTGCTCTTCATTCCCCTGGCCGACATCGTCCGCAACTTTCGCCTCGGCGATACGCCATGGGCGCTGATCCTGACCTATCCCACGTTCCTGATCCCGTTCTGCACCTGGCTGCTGATGGGTTACTTCAAGGCGATTCCGCGGGAGCTCGAGGAATGCGCTCGCATCGACGGCGCCACGCGCTGGCAGGCCATGGTGCACATCATCTTCCCGATCGCGGTGCCGGGAATCCTCTCGGCCGGGATCTTCGCCTTCACGCTGTCGTGGAATGAATTCATCTACGCCCTGGTCTTCCTGTCTTCCCCTGCGCAGAAGACCGTTTCCGTCGGCGTGACCTCCGAGCTGATCCGCGGCGATGTGTTCTACTGGGGCTCGCTGATGGCCGGCGCCCTTCTGGGGTCTATACCGGTCGCGTTCATCTACTCGTTCTTCGTTGAATATTACGTTGCTGGTCTCACCGGTGCGGTCAAAGGGTGAGCAGCATGGCGCGGGTCCTCATACGCAACTTGAACAAGATGTTTGACGGGGTTCATGCCGTCAAGGACGTGAACCTCGAGATCAACGACAAGGAATTCGTCGTTCTTGTCGGTCCGTCGGGCTGCGGCAAGACCACGACGCTGCGCATGGTGGCCGGCCTAGAATCCATCAGCTCGGGCGAAATCCTGATCGGTGACAAGGTCGTCAATCAACTGCCGCCAATGGATCGCGACATCGCCATGGTGTTCCAGAACTATGCCCTCTACCCGCATATGGACGTCTACGACAACATGGCGTTCGGCCTGAAGATGCGGCGGTTCGGTCGCGCGGAAATCGAGGCGCGCGTGCAGGCGGCGGCCGAGATCCTTGGTATCCAGGAGCAACTGCGGCGCAAGCCGCGGCAACTCTCCGGCGGCCAGCGCCAGCGCGTCGCCTTGGGCCGCGCCATCGTTCGGCATCCCAAGGTGTTTCTTTTCGACGAGCCGCTGTCGAACCTTGACGCCAAGCTGCGCGTCCAGATGCGCGTGGAGATCAAGAGAATCCACGCTCGTCTCGGCACCACAGCGATCTACGTGACCCACGATCAGGTCGAGGCGATGACGCTCGGCGACCGCGTCGTCGTCATGAAGGATGGCCTCGTTCAACAGGTCGGCGAGCCGCTCGAGCTCTACAATGCGCCCGCCAATCGTTTCGTTGCTGGCTTCCTCGGCTCACCTGCAATGAACTTCGCGACGGTGACGATCGTCGCCGCTCCTGACGGCCCATTGTGGGTCCACAACGAAGGGATCCACATCAAGCTGCCGGCCCAGGTCGCCGATCGGCTTCGTCCATATGTCGGGGAAAAGGTCACACTTGGAATCCGCCCGGAGGACCTGCGCGTCGCGTCCAGCCGCGATCCGGCAGAGCTCGCCTTCGATGCCGCGGTCGAGGTCGTCGAGAAGCTGGGGTCGGAGATTCTCCTGGACGTGAAGGTCGGCCCCAACAGCATGGCGGCCGCAGTAGAGCCGACCGTCCAGGCGAAAGTCCATGACCAGCTTCGCCTCGCGCTCAATCCGGACCGGCTGTACTTTTTCGACGGTGCGTCGCAAGCGGCGATTTGACGGCCTTCCACTTCAGCGATGCTGCCGATACGCCACGTTTGCGGCCCGCCGCCCCTATTCCGCGGCCTGCGCGCGCGCTCGCCTCGACCCGAACCGCGCCTTCACCCATTCCCGCATCCGTTGGAAAACAACGTACAGCATCGGGATCAGGAAGATGCCGAGAGAGCTCGCGGCGAGCATTCCTCCGAACACGGCGGTGCCCACCGCGCGGCGGCTCAGCTGCGCCGCGCCGGTTGCGACGACCAGCGGGACGAGGCCGAGAATGAAAGCGATCGACGTCATCATCACCGCGCGGAAGCGCATCCGCGCGCCGAGCTCCGCAGCATCCACGATAGAAAGTCCCGCCTCGCGTTGCTCCTTGGCGAATTCGACGATGAGGATACCGTTCTTCGCAGCAAGGGCGATCAGCACCACGAGCCCGATCTGCGCATAGAGATCGAGATTGAGTCGCGCCACTTGGATCGCGACAAAGGATCCCAATACGCCCACCACCACCGACAGCAACACCGGAATCGGAATCGTCCAGCTTTCGTAAAGCGCCACCAGGAACAGATAGGCGAACAGGAGAGCAAGACTGAGAATGATGCCGGTCTGGCCGGCCGCCTGCTGCTCCTGGAACGCCGTTCCGGTCCACTCAAAGGAGTAACCTGCCGGCAGCGTCTTGTCGGAGATCTCCTGCATGGCGGCGATGGCGGTGCCGGATGAGACCCCGGGGCCAGGTGAGCCATTAATGGTGATGGAACGATCATTGTTGTAGCGGCTGATGACCTGCGGGCCGAGCACTATTTTCGCGGCTGCGATCGAGCGCAGCGGCACCATCTCGTTGCGGGCATTTCGGATGTAGATCTGCCATAGCGCGGAAATATCGGCGCGGTTCTGCGCTTCGCCTTGGATATTGACCTGCCAGGTGCGACCGAAAAGATTGAAGTTATTGACGTAAAAACCGCCAAGCGTGGCCTGCAGCGCCGTAAACACGTCGCTCATGTTAAGCCCGAGCGCTTGCGCCTTGGCGCGATCGATGTTGAGATAGATGGACGGGTTGCTGGCCGAGAAGGTCGAGAATACGTGCGTTAGCCGTGGATCCTGGTTCGCCGCGGCGATCAGCCCGCTCATCACGCTGTTCATGTCGGTGGGATCCTGTCCCTCCAAGGCCTCGAGCTGATATTCGAATCCGCCGCTGGTCGAGAGCCCGATGATGGGCGGCAGATTGAAGGCGAGGATATTGGCTTGCCGTATCTGGCTGCCGGTGGCAAACGCCTTCCCGATCAGCGCCTGCGCGGATTGGTCGACGCTGGTACGCTCGGCAAAGGGCTTCAGGCGGACAACAAGCAACGCGGCGTTCGGTTCGGCGACGCCGTCGAGCAGCGAAAAGCCGATGATCGAAAGCACGTGATCCACCCCATCGAACTGGCGCAACTTGTCCTCAACCTGCCCTGCGACCTCGCTGGTTCGCGGCACCGAGGCGCCGTCTGGTAGCTGCACCATCACGAAGAACGCGCCCTGATCCTCCTCCGGCAGGAAACCCGTGGGCGTGATCAGGGAAATGCCGAATGCGCCGGCGCCGACGAGCGCCACGAGCAGCAGGGAAAGGATGGCAATACGAACGAGGCGCCGCACCCCACCCGCATAACGATCGCGCACCCAGTCGATGCCGCCGAGCACTCGCCCCATGATGCCGCGGCGCGGTCCGGTGTGGCGCAGGAATAGCGCGCAGAGCGCGGGCGAAAGCGTCAGCGCATTGATGGCCGAGATCGTCATCGCGGCGCTGATGGTCACCGCGAACTGCCGAAACAACGTGCCCGAAATTCCCGGAATGAATGCGATCGGCACAAACACCGAAAGCAGCACCAGGCTGATCGCGATGATCGGCGCGGTGATCTGCGCCATGGCCTTCTTCGCAGCTTCCGCCGGCGAAAGCTGCGGCTCCTCCTCCATCACGCGCTCGACATTCTCCACGACGACGATGGCGTCATCGACGACGATGCCGATGGCCAGCACCATCGCGAGCAGCGAGACCGTGTTGGCGGAATAGCCGATGGCCAGAAGCACAGCGAAGGCTCCGATCAGGCTGACCGGTACTGCGATGGATGGGATGATGGTGGCGCGCAGATTGCCGAGGAAGAGGAAGACGACGATCACGACCAGCACGAAGGCTTCAGCCAGCGTTCGCAAAACCTCGCGGATCGTGTCGCGCACGAAGGTGGTGGAATCGTGCACCACGCGATATTTCAATCCCTCGGGAAAGCGCACCGACAACCTTTCCAAGGTTGCCCCCACTGCATTCGCAGTCGAGACCGCGTTGGCACCGGGCGCCAGATAAATACCGATCGGTACTCCCGGCTTGCCGTCGATTCGCGCTTCACTGTCGAGGTTCTGCGCGCCGATTTCGACGCGCGCGACGTCGTGGACACGCAGCACCGAACCATCCGGATTGGCCCGCAATACGATGTCGCCGAATTGCTCTGCGGTGGCGAGCCGGCCCTGGGTCTGGACATTGAACTGGAACTGTTGCTGATCGCTGATCGGACGCGCACCGATCCGCCCCACCGGTGCCTGGACGCTTTGCGCTCGGATTGCGTTGATGACGTCGCTCGGCGCCAGGTTGAGGCTCGTCAGCCGCTGGGTGTCGAACCAGATCCGCATCGAATAATTCATGCGCGCAAACAGGTTCGCCTGGCCAACGCCGGGCGTGCGCGAAATGGCGTCGAGCAGATTGATGATGGCGTAGTTGGTGATGAACAGCGGATCCTGCTGCCCGTTCTCGCTGTAGAGCACCAGGAACTGCAGCACTGCCGACGAGCGCTTCTGAACGGTCAATCCTTGGGCCTGCACCTCGGAGGGCAGTTGCGAGAGCGCGGTCTGCACCCGGTTGTTGACGTTGACAGTATCGATGTTCGGGTCTGTCCCGAGCGCAAAGGATACAGTCAGATTGTAGCTGCCGTCGCTGCCGCTCGTCGACTTCATGTAAAGCATCTGGTCGACGCCGACGATCTGCGCTTCGAGCGGCTGAGCGACGCTCGACTCGACCACCGCTGCGGATGCGCCCGGAAACATGCCCGAGACCGTCACCTGCGGCGGCACGATGTCAGGAAATTGCGCGACCGGAATGCGCAACAGCGCTAACGCTCCCGCAATCGTGATGACAAATGCGATGACGATGGCAAGCCGCGGACGATCGATGAAGACGGACGAGATCATGTCAGCGTCCGCCGCCGGAACCACTTGGGGGCGCGGGATCGTTGCCTCGCTGCGGAGCGCTCGTTGCGTTACCCACGGTTGAAGCGCCACCGCCGCCGATGCCAGGCGCAGCACCTTGGCGCCCATCGCCGGTCGAGCCTTCATCTCCGCTGCTGCCGTGCGCACTCTCCTCCATGAGCGCCTGCACCTGCGCGCTCGCCGGCCCCGGCGCCACTTTGGCGCCAGCCCTCACCCGCTGCAGCCCTTCGACGACGACGCGCTCGCCCTGTTGCAACCCGCTGATCACGCCTGCGAGCGTCGCGGTGGACTGGCCGACCTGGATGCGGCGCTGCTGTGCCGTACTGTCGTTGCCGACCACAAACACGTAACTGCCCTGCTGGTCCGAGAGCACGGCGGCGCGCGGCACCGCCAGCACCTCGATCGGCTGCACGCCTTCGAGCAGCACAGTGACGAACTCACCATCGAACAACTCGCGAACGGGTGTGCCGCTGCCTTTCACCTCCTGGACGGCCGGATTCGCGATTTCGCCGCGTAGGGTAATGGTGTCGGTGTTGGTCGTGATCGTGTTGTTCGCAAAATTGAGACGGCCTGTGCTGCCATACATGCGGCCGTTCGGGAGTTGCAGGCGAATGACCACGGCATTGAACCCGCCGCGCGGCACATAACGATCGCGCAAGACCAGTGCCTCGCGCACCGACACCGGGAACGTCACATACATGGGATCCTGGCTGACGATGGTCGTGAGTACGCCGGACGACGGACTGACCACATTGCCCTCGGTCACCGAGGTTCGCCCGATCTTCCCGTCGATCGGCGAAGTGATGTCAGTATAGCCGAGATTGATCTGTGAGGCCTGGACCTGCGCCTGCGCCGCCTTGACCTGGGCCTCCAGACTGCGCTGGTTCGCAATGGCGGCGTCGTAGTTGGACTGCAGCCCGGCGGGCCCTTTGAGGAGCGCTTCGGCGCGCTGCGTGGTCAGCTTGGCATTTTCCAGGGTCGCTTGTAGCTGGGCAACCGCGGCCTCTTTCGCGGCCAAGTCGGCCTGGAAAGGCCCCTTTTCCAGCTCATAGAGCTCATCGCCGGTCTTGACCTCGCCGCCTTCAGTGAACAGCCGTTTTTCGAGAAAGGCGGTCACGCGGGCGACAACATCGACGTGGCGCACCGCCTCGATCCTGCCCAGAAACTGCTCCGTTTCCGTCATGGGCCGAGGAGTTGCCGCAACCACTCCCACTGCGGGCGGCGCGGCAGGCGGGTTCTGGGCCCAGGCAGCCGGCGCAACAAGCATGCTCGCGCAACAGGCCCACGCTGTCCAATATGGTCGAACCAACATGCGTCCCTCGATCGGCCGTGCTGCCGACCTTGGGCGTGCGAGGTGCGGCAGTTCCCGTCAACGCACATAGGTTGCGAAGGTTCAACGATACCCCAATCCCACTGACCATTTCAGCAGCCAAGGCGGCGGTCGGCCCATATCGGGGCGGTGATACGCGCACATGCACCGGCGCTCTCATGCCCAACATCGCCCGCGCCTTGACGCGACGGGAGACGGCTCGGCAGCGAGCCGCCTCCTAAAAACGAACTGAGACAACGAGTTACGCGCAGGCCGACCCGCCGGGCGTCCGCACGCCCGGGCGATCGAGGCTGCTGTTGCCCGTCGGCATGAATATCAGTAATATGTCAGATATATACAAAACAAAACATTCCGGGGAGGACGACTATGAGTAGCTTGACGACGGGCGGCTCCATTGATTTGGCGCGGCCGGTTATGGATGCTGCGGATTCAGCAGCGCACACCTCGGCCATCGCTGCCCGCCTGGAGCGGTTGCCGCTCACCTCCTATCAGCGGAGCATCTTCGCCATCATCGCCACCGCCTGGTTCTTCGACAGCATGGATCTCGGTGCGCTCACCTTCATTCTAGGCTCGATCCGGCAGGGTTTCGGCCTCTCGACGGCACAGACCGGCCTGCTCTCGGGCATGAGTTTCCTTGGCATGTTCGTGGGCGCCGCCTCTGCCGGGCTGTTGGCAGATCGCTTCGGTCGCACGCGCGTATTTCAAATCAGCATGATCTTCTGGGGATTGGGCAGCATTCTCTGCGGGCTTGCACCATCAGTGGAGGCGCTTGCAGCCGCCCGCGTTCTGCTCGGCTTCGGCATGGGCATGGAATTTCCGGTCGCGCAATCGATGTGTCCGAGTTCATTCCGGCCAAGCAACGCGGGCGATACATTGCCCTGCTGGAAGGCTTCTGGCCGATCGGCTTTGTCGCGTCGGGCCTTCTGACCTTCGCCGTGCTCTCGGTCGCTGATTGGCGATGGGTGTTCATCCTGCAGGGCGTGCCGGCGATTTTCGTCCTGATCGTGCGCCGCTACGTCCCGGAATCGCCGCGCTGGCTCGCCAGCCGTGGCGATATCGCCGGCGCCGACAAAGTGATGTCCGACATTGAAGCCAAGATCTCGCAGCGGCTCGATGGCGCGGCGCTGCCGGCGCCTTCACCGCAATTCGTCGAGGCACGTAACACGCGCGGCCTATCCACATTGTTCGCCGCTGGCTACGCACAGCGTACCCTGATGCTGTGGAGCCTCTGGTTCTTCGCGCTGCTCGGCTTCTACGGCCTGACCACCTGGCTCGGCGCGCTGCTGCAGGCCAAGGGCTTTCCAGTGACCAAATCGGTCTCCTACACGATCGTGATCTCGCTGGCCGGCATTCCGGGTTTTCTGACCGCGGCGTGGCTGATCGAAAGCCTCGGACGGAAACCGACGCTGATCGGCGCGCTGCTCGGCGCCGCCATCGCCTGCTACTTCTATGGGGCTGCAGCGGATCAGGTCCAACTGATCATTGCCGGCCTCTGCATGCAATTCTGCGCCTTCGGAATGTGGTCGGCCCTCTACGCCTACACACCTGAGCTCTACCCCACCCACGTTCGCGCAACGGGCACGGGGTTTGCTTCGGCCGTCGGGCGCATTGGCTCTCTGATCGATCCCTCGCTGATCGGGTTCATTCTGCCGGCCGCCGGTCAGTCCGGCGTTTTCGCGCTCGGCGCGGGGGCCTTCGGCTTGGCCGCTCTCGCCGTGCTTCTCCTGGGCGAAGAAACCAAGGGGCGGACACTCGAAAGCATTTCGCACTGACGAGCCGGCTGCCGCAAGCGCGTCTTGCACCGCGACCAATTGACCCTCCTCGTCACGCGTGGAATATCGTGGCGAGCGAAGGGAGAATCACAGCAAATGGCCGCGGACAGGCGAACCGGGCGGGCCCGCACCACCAAACATGGCAGATCCGGGACGCGGAAGATGATCCCGTCCGATACGGGTGGCGGCGCGGAGCACCAAGCCGAGGAGCCGGAAACGCTGACCGACCGCGCGTATCGGCAAATCGAGGAACTGATCGTCACCCTTGCGTTGCCGCCCGAGACGGTCCTCTCGGAGCAGTCGCTGGCCGCAAAGCTGGCCATCGGGCGCACGCCAATCCGTGAGGCGCTGCAGCGACTGGCCCGCGACGGGCTTATCGTCATCCTGCCACGGCGCGGCATTCTGGTTTCGCAGATCAACATCAAGAGACAGATGCGCCTGCTTGAAGTGCGGCGCGAGCTCGAGCGACTGATGGCTCGGGGAGCAGCCGAGCGCGCAACCGAAGAGGAGATCGCGCAATTCGCCGCCATCGCCAGGGACATGCGCCGCGCTTCGGACAAGGCCGATGACATGGCCTTCATGCGGCTCGATCGCGAGTTCAACGAGCTCGTCAGCCATAGCGCAAGAAACGAATTCGCCTCGCGCGCCATGGGCCTGATGCACGGCCTGTCTCGGCGCTTTTGGTATCAGCATTATCGCGAGGTCGGGGACTTGCCGCTGTCGGCCCGCCTGCATGCCGAGGTCGCCGAGGCCATTGCCGCGCGCGATCCGGGCGCGGCGGCGAAAGCCTCCGATCGTCTGCTGGACTACATCGAAAGCTTCACGCGCAAGACGATCGAGACGTAGTCAAAAAACGACAACGCTGCGGATCGCCGCGCCACGGCGCAGGGCCTCGAAGCCTTCGTTTACCTCATCGAGCGAGATGCGGGCCGTGATCAATTCATGCAGCTTGAGCCGGCCATCCAACGCTGCTTGCGCCAGCATGGGAAAGTCGCGCAGCGGCCGGGCCCCGCCATAGCTGGAACGTCTGATGCGTTTCTCCTGCATCAGGGAGCCCCAGCGGAACGCGACGTCTTGTTCGACATCGATCTTCCCCAGCCAGATGACCTCGCCCCCGGGCCGCACCGCCTCGGTCGTCAAACGAAATGCGCGCCCGCTGCCCGCCGATTCCAACACCACGTCGACTCCGCGGCCGCCGGTCAACTGACGCGAGAGATCGATCACATCGTCGCTTGCGGCATTGATCGCATGCGTTGCGCCAAGTCGCTTCGCCAGATCGAGCTTCTTGTCGTCAAGATCCACGGCGATGACGGCGCCCGCCCCCGCCATTCGAGCCCCCTGGACGGCCGCGAGCCCGACCGCGCCGCATCCGATCACCATGACGCTGTCGCCATAGCGAATGGACGCAACGTTGAGCGCGGCACCAACGCCGGTCATGACGCCGCAGCCGATCAGGCACGCCTGGTCGAAGGGCAGCTCTCTTTCAACCACGATCGCCTGCTGTGCCGGCACGATGCAGTATTCGGCCAGCGCGCCGAGATACATGAAGTGCTTGAGCTCACGCCCATCGGACAAGCGGGCCCGGCTCCGCCCGTCGAACTGCACGGCACGCGAGGCCTGGCCAAGATAGGATTCGCAAAGGATCGGCAAATCACGATCGCAATAGAAGCAATGACCGCAATGCGGGTTCCAGGAGAGAACGACGTGGTCGCCGACGGAAATACCGCGCGCCTTCGCTCCGACCTGCTCGACAATGCCGGCCGCCTCGTGGCCAAGGAGGATGGGCATCGGATTGCGCAGGGTGCCTTCAATCACCTCGAGATCGGTGTGACAAAGCCCGACCGCCTTGATGCGGATGAGGACATCGTCCGGCGCAAATTCGCTCGCTTCGACCGTTTCGATGGTGAGCGGCGACTTCGGCGCATGGAGGACCGCCGCTTTGTATGTGAGCCCCACCGAACGTCCCTCGCCTCTCTCAGGATGTCGCCCGCGCTGGGGTGCGATCTTTCTTGAGCACGGCCACGGCGGCGTCGATATCGTCCGAGCTCATCTCCCATTCGTTGCCGAAATTGGCCACCACGGCCTTCATGAAGGGCTCGACGAGCGCTTTGGCGGCGACCGCATCATTGAGGTGCTCCGCCAAGATCGCGAGCGATAGCTGCCGTGGCTCATCGCCCTCGTAACTCCATTCAAAGCCGTTCGCGGTGTACCGGCAGAGATCAAGCCTCTGATCGAGAGGACGGCCGTCCACCGTGACCGCGATCCCGTCGATGGTGCGGTCTCCACAAAATTTCTTCATGCCCCGCGTCCTCCGGCAACCAGCATCTTGCCCGATTGATACATCAGTGATATGTCAGTTGCAAGATCAAGTATCGACCTGGTTTGGCACTGGGAGGACAGCCATGGAACTCGCTTCAACCGCCATGTCGGATCGTCAGCGCCGCTACCGCGCAACCTACCGCGAGCGCGTGGCGGGCTGGTACAACGGTTGGCTTCACGTCTTCATCATCTATGCGATCGGCGTCACGGCGCTCTACATCTATCTGGCCAATGTTCGCGACCTGCGGGCCTGGGAATTGCTCGTCGTGCCGGTCGCTTTTCTTGGCGCGAATTTCTTCGAGTGGTGGATTCACCGTTACGTGATGCACCGCCCCTCGCAGATCAGGGCATTCCGCGCAATCTATAACCGTCACACGCTGATGCATCACCAGTTCTTCACCGATCAGGAGATGCGCTTCGCCGATCATCATGACTGGCGGGTGACCTTCTTCCCGCCCTACGCGCTGGCAACCTTCACCCTGATGTCGATCCCGCTCGCGATTGCGGCCGGTTCTATCGTCTCGGCCAATGTCGGATGGCTCCTCATCGCGACGACGACGTCGATGTATCTGATCTACGAGTTCATGCATTTCTGCTGCCACGTCGACGAGAACTGGTTCGTCCGCAACGTGCCGCTTGTGAACACCATCCGCCGCCATCACACGGCCCATCACGATCAATCGATCATGATGGAGCGGAATATGAACCTCACCTTCCCGATCATGGACTGGCTGTTCGGCACCTCCGACCTGGACCGCGGCCTACTGGGCCATCTCTTCAACGGTTACGACACGCGCTTCATCAAGCGTAACATGCGCAAGGCCGTGCGCACGCCGAGGATCGATCCGGCCGCGACCTCCGTGCCGGCGGAGTAGCCGATCATGGCCGCCATCGAGCCAAACGGCATCGCGCTTGCGCTGTTCGCCGCGAGCTTTGCGGCCTGCTGCCTCGGTTTCTTCACACTGGTCGGCATGTTTCCGCCGAGCGCCCGGCCACAAGCGGTAGCGGGCGCTGCTGGCAGCGCACTTGTGCTGTTCAACGTCGTGCTCTGCGTCCTGCTCTTGGCAGGCGTAGCGCTGTTCGTGGAGCAGCGATTGCGTTGGACGTCTGCGGTCATTTTCGGTGGCCTGATCCTTCTCTTTATCCCCTCGATCTTCCAGATCGTTCCAAACGAGCGCCGGGACAGTCGCAGCGGGCTCGCCGTGCTTGGCCTTGTTCAGATCGCCTCATTGCTATTGCTGGTCTCGTCAGCCGTGGGACTTTCCCTGTAAGGATGTCGTCGATGCCCCGCCCGATCAAGACCGCTCTGTCGATCATCGTGCTGCTCGTTGCCTGCGCGGCCTACGCATATCAGGACTCGATCGGACAGCATGGTCCAAAGATCGCGATCATGGTGCTCGCTCCGTTCATGGTGATCGCAATGTGGATCTTCCCGGAAGTGACGCGAAAATAACCAGCACGACGGCGAGCCGGCATCTTCGGTTGATGGAGCCGAAGCGCACCGCGCCGTGCAACGTGATTTGCCCGCGGATGCGCGCCCAAGGACCTGTCAATCCCGGCTCGCAAAAACACCTCTCCACCGTGAGCGATGACCCTCTCGGCGAACTCCATGGGCAGACCGCCGACGGCACAGGTCTCGCCGTTGTAGAAACCGAGCCACTGGGCCACCATCCCCGTGGTGCCCGTTCCACCGAAACAGCCTGACGACTCCACCACGGCGACCCGCGCGCCTAGCCTCGCGGCAGACACGGCGGCCATCAGACCGAGGCGCCCCCGCCGGCTACGACCACGTCAAAATGATCGCTCGATCGCAGCGGCGTCAGCTTACTCGCCCTCTGCAAAATATCGCTTCGGCGACCGACCATGGCGCTCCTTCCCCTATTTGCGCGCATTGGCGCGCGTCTGCTGTTGGGAATTATGCGCGTCCACCGGTGACACGCCACGACCATTTGTGCGTTTTTGTGCCCGTCTATGATTTCACCGACGTTCAAGACAAGCCGCTCAAGCGACGACGAGGAGGCGAACCGCGATTTCGTGGCCGCTTTTGCGCGGGGTCTTGCGGTCATCGAAGCATTCGGCCCCGAGAACAAGGGCATGACGTTATCGCAGGTCGCGGAACGCACAGGCCTCGACCGTGCGGTCGCACGAAGGCTGCTCCTGACTCTCGTGAAGCTCGGCTTTGCCCGCGTACATGAGCGCCGGTTCGAGCTCACCACCCGGGTACTGCGCCTCGCCTATTCCTTCCTGTCGTCGTCCGGCCTCGGCACGTCGCTGCAACCCTTTCTGGATGACCTCGCGCGCGCCATCGGCGAGACGGTTTCGCTGTCCGTGCTGGACGAAGCCGAGGCCGTGTTCATTGCGCGTTCTGATACACCGGGCCGGCGGCTGTCCTATGTGATCACCACGGGGATGCGGCTACCCGCATTCTCCGCTGCATCGGGGCGAATACTGCTCGCCCATAGGCCCCGCATTGAAGTCGAGCGCCTGCTGTCGCGGACAAGGATTACCCGGCATACGCGGCACACCATCATGCTCAAGCGCGAGATCTTGGCGCAGATCGCCGAAGCCAGGGTGAAAGGCTATTGCATCAACCATGAAGAACTGGAGGACGGCCTCGTCAGCGTTTCTGTTCCCGTCTTCAATCGTGCCGGAATCGTGGTGGCCTCGCTCAATGCAAGCACCAGCTCTGCGCGCGCCAACAGGGAAAGATTGGCTGGCGAATTCGTCTCCAAGCTGAAGGCAATGGCGGACGAGCTTTCCTTGATGCTGCCCTGACCCGGCGTCGCGACCCCGTGTAAATGGCGCGACGAGCTGATTTGCCCGACGAGCCGCGTTGCAAAATCCTGTCAACGCTCGCGCCTGAAAATATTTCTGTTTTTCCGAAGCTAGAATCAGTCGTATGGTTTTTGCGTTCCGCTCCGGCAAGAGGGGCGTACGCGTCGTCACGAACGTGGAGCGGAATGCGGTGGCCGTGGATGTACTGAGAGACGTGCGGCACTTTCCGCGGACGGCGAAGTCGTGTGGTCCTGGCGCGCCCACGCAGGCGCCAAGTTTGGCGGCGATGCTTATCCATCGCGCCGGCGACGGTGGCAAACAAGCTGGTTCACCGGGGAGAGCGCGAAGTAAGCCGTAAAGCCACTGCGCAGGGAAGGCCGGTGTGAATCCGCCTTGCCTGTGGTTACTCCCGTGTGCGCTCTTGCGCAATTTCTTGCACACGGGGCCGCGGGTGCGGCGGGCACCCGGCCTTCCCTGCGCCCTCTGTACTTTCGTGAGGGTCAAGCAGATGCAAAGCTCGGACGCGAATAGCGCCGCGAGAATGCGCAGTCACATCCTCTTCCTCGTCATGCCCCGCAGGCGGGGCATCCAGTACGCGGCGGCTACGCCAAGGCTTCGACGAGGTTCACGAGTCCAGGGCGCGCCGAAGCTTCAGCGGAGGCGGCAAGCCGGACGATGACAGCGGAGGTAAATCGGCAATGAAAGGCGGCAATGACTCCGTGCCATCAAGCGAAAACCCCGCCGGCTCACGCCGGCGGGGCTTTTCACTCCTTGTTCAGCGCGAATTCAGTGCGCCAGAATAGCCAGCAGCAGCAGCGCCACGATGTTGGTGATCTTGATCATCGGGTTCACCGCGGGACCCGCCGTGTCCTTGTAGGGATCGCCGACGGTATCGCCGGTCACGGCCGACTTATGGGCGTCGGAGCCCTTGCCGCCGTAATGGCCGTCCTCGATGTACTTCTTGGCGTTGTCCCAGGCGCCGCCGCCCGACGTCATCGAGATCGCGACGAACAGGCCTGTGACGATCACGCCGAGCAGCATCGCGCCGACGGCCGAGAAGGCCGCCGATTTGCCGACGGCGCCGCCGCCCGCGATCGCATAGATCAGGAAATAGACCACGATCGGCGAGAGCACCGGCAGCAGCGAAGGCACGATCATTTCCTTGATCGCCGCTTTGGTCAGGAGGTCGACGGCCTTGCCGTAGTCCGGCTTGTCGGTCCCCTGCATGATGCCGGGCTTTTCGCGGAACTGGCGACGGACCTCTTCCACGATCGAACCGGCCGCGCGGCCAACCGCTGTCATGCCAAGCGCACCGAAGAGGTACGGCAACAGGCCGCCGAACAGAAGGCCGACGACGACGTAGGGGTTGGTGAGCGAGAAATCGGGATTGACGCCGCTGAAGTAGGCGTTGCCTGCTCCGCCGCCGATGAAGAACTTGAGGTCCTGGTTATAGGCAGCAAACAACACCAGCGCACCGAGGCCGGCCGAGCCAATCGCATAGCCCTTGGTGACCGCCTTGGTGGTATTCCCGACTGCGTCGAGCGCGTCGGTCGATTTGCGCACCTCCTTTGGCAGACCGGCCATTTCGGCAATGCCGCCGGCATTGTCGGTGACCGGACCGAAGGCGTCGAGCGCGACGATCATGCCGGCCAGCGACAGCATCGTCGTGGTGGCAATCGCAATCCCGAACAGGCCGGCGAGATTGTAGGTGATGAGAATACCGGCGATGATCACGATCGCCGGCAAGGCGGTCGCTTCCATCGAGATCGCAAGGCCCTGGATCACGTTGGTGCCGTGTCCCGTCACCGAGGCTGCCGCGATCGACTTCACCGGGCGAAAATCGGTGCCTGTGTAATATTCGGTGATCCAGATGATCAGACCGGTCACCGCCAGACCGACCACGCCGCAGGCGAACAGCGCCGCGCCGCTATACTCGACGGCATCAAGCTTGCCGAAGCCGATCAGCCAGTAGATGACGGCGGCGACGCCGACGAGCGACAGGATGCCGGTCGCGATCAGGCCCTTGTAGAGCGCACCCATGATCGATTGGCTGGGGCCGAGCTTGACGAAGAAGGTGCCGATGATCGAGGTGATGATGCAGATGCCGCCGATGGCGAGCGGCAGCGTCATCATGTTGGCCAGGATCGGCGTCTTGGCGAAGAAGATCGCCGCCAGCACCATGGTGGCGACCGCGGTCACCGCATAGGTCTCGAACAGGTCGGCCGCCATGCCGGCGCAGTCCCCGACATTGTCGCCGACATTGTCGGCGATGGTGGCGGGGTTGCGCGGATCATCCTCGGGGATGCCGGCTTCGACCTTGCCGACGAGATCGCCGCCGACATCGGCGCCTTTGGTGAAGATGCCGCCGCCGAGACGAGCGAAGATCGAGATCAGCGACGCGCCGAAGCCGAGTGCGACCATCGCATCGACGACGGTCCGGCTGTCGTGGGCCAGATGCAGCGAATAGGTCAGAAAGCCGAAATAGAGGGTGACACCGAGCAGTGCGAGGCCGGCCACAAGGAGGCCGGTGATGGCACCGGATTTGAAGGCGAGTTCAAGCCCGCCGGCGAGCGAAGTGGTGGCGGCCTGGGCGGTGCGCACATTGGCGCGTACCGAGACGTTCATGCCGATGAAGCCGGCCGCGCCCGACAGGATGGCCCCGACCGCAAAGCCGACCGCGACCAGTACGCCGAGGAAGAAGGCGAGCAGCAAGAAGATGACGATCCCGACCACACCGATAGTGGTGTATTGGCGCCGCAGATAGGCCTGCGCGCCCTCGCGCACTGCAGCCGAGATTTCCTGCATCCGCGGATTGCCGGCATCGGCGCTGAGCACCGATCTGGTCGCCCAAATGGCGTAAACAACCGAAAGCGCTCCGCAGAGCACGATCAACCATAAAGCTGTCATTGCACTCCCTCAGATTATTATATTTGTCCCCTCGCCCATGCTGCGGACGCAGCCGGCTCAGATGTCGCTGGTCCGCCCTGCCCAAGGGCGGCCGCAAATCGGCGAGGACCTTGCCAAAGTTGTCCCCAGCGCGCAACGCCAGGAAGGGAGAAAAAGGTCCTTTTTGGAGCGCTTCCCACGCCAAAAGCCGCGCTATCGCGAGGAACTCTCAGAAATGACTGTAGGACAGGACTTTTAATGCCAGCTCCCGGCCCTGCTCATCGAGAAACCGCGGGGCCTCGCTCCCGGCGAGGATCGTCCCGATGGATGTCACCGCAACACCAGCCTGCCGCGCCGCTTCGGCAAAGTCCGCGCAGCGCGCTTCGGGCACGGTGCACACGATCTCGTAATCATCGCCAGCGGAAATCAACGCCGCCATCGAAGCGATGCCGCGCTCGAGAAGTCCTGCGGTCGCGGCAGAGAGCGGAATGCAGGGCAGGTCTATCCTTGCCGATACACCTGAGGCCGCGCAGAGCTTGGAGAAATCTCCGGCAAGGCCATCCGAGACGTCCATCGCGGCGCTGGCATGTTCGCGCAGTGCGAGCGCCAATGCGTTGCGGGGTTGGGGAATACGATAACGAGCGATGAGCATCTCTCTGGCTGCAGCATCTCCGGCAAGCGCCGCGGCGGCGGCACCCTCCTTCAGGATGTCGAGACCCAGCGAGGCATCGCCGATCGTGCCGCTGACTATCACACGATCGCCGGCCTTGGCTCCGCTGCGAGGGACCATTTTGCCGGCCGGCACACGGCCGAGCGCCGCAATCGAGATCATCATCGGCCCCGGCGTCGAGACCGTGTCGCCGCCAAGCAGGGGACAGCGGAACTGGGCGGCATCCTCACCCAATGCACGGGCGAAAGGCGCGAGCCAGGCGTCCTCGGCACGGCGCAGCGCCAACGTCAGCACGAATCCCGCGGGATCGGCGCCCTTGGCGGCGAGATCGGACAGGTTGACCCGCAGCGCCTTGCGCGCAACGGTCTCGGGCGGATCGTCGGGCAGAAAGTGCACGCCCTCGACAATCGCGTCGGTCTTCACGACGATATCCTCGCCCGATGTTTTCAGGATCGCCGCATCGTCGACGAGGCCGAACGCGCCGGGATCGATCGCCAGCGGCTTGAAATATCGCGCGATGAGAGAATCTTCGCCGGATCCTGAGCTGGTCGTCATGCGTTCAAGGCTCGTCGCTTGCGCTCCTCGCGGTGCGCGGGCGCTATCCGCGCGCAAATTCCTCGGCGCGAAACTGCCGCGCGATCTGCTCCAGCACCGCATTCACCATGCCGGTCTCTTCCCTGTCGACGAAGGCGTGCGCGACATCGACATATTCCGATACCACGACCTTGGCGGGTACGTCCCTGCGATGCTCGAGCTCGTATGCGCCGGCTCGCAGGACCGCACGCAAGATCGCGTCGATCCGCTTCAGGGGCCAGCCTTTCGACAGCGCCTCATCAATCAAAGGGTCGAGCCGCGTCTGATCGCGCACGACGCCGGCGACGATGTCGCGGAAGAACGCGGCTTCCGCGGGCAAATATTGCTCACCTTCGACCTCGCCGCCAAGCCAATGGCTCTCGAACTCAGCGAAGATGTCGTTGATGCCGGAACCACCGATGTCCATCTGATAAAGCGCCTGCACGGCGGCAAGCCGAGCCGCTCCGCGCCGGTTCGCCTTCTTGTCCGGGCCCTTTTTCTCCGGCCCTCTGACCTGATTTCGTTTGCTCTCGGCCATGATCAAGATTTTGCCAACCGACGTTTGATGCGCAGCATCGCGAGCGCCGCGCGCGCCGCATCGCCGCCCTTGTTGAGTTCGCTCGCGCGCGCCCGCGCCCAAGCCTGCGTCTCGGTGTTGACGGTGAGAATGCCGTTGCCGAGCGGAAGTTTCCGCGCCACGGCAAGATCCATCAACGCGCGCGAGGATTCCATGGAGACGATCTCGAAATGGATGGTATCACCCCTGATCACGCAGCCCAATGCGATGACGGCGTCATAGGGTTTTCCCTTGCTTTCGGCCGCATCGATCGCAATCGCAATCGCCGCCGGAATTTCCAAGGCGCCGGGAACCGTGATCACGTCATGCGTAACGCCGGCCGCCCTCAACTCGGCGGCGGCGCCCTCGAGGAGCGCGTCCTGGATATCGTCATAGAAGCGTGCTTCGACAATCAGCGCGCGAGCGCCCGAAATGTCGGTCTGATCTTTCAACGGAGCGCGCCGCGCATCTGCCATTTGATTGCCAATTCGGAGTTAATTGCGAGTTGTGCTGCTTTTAGGCGCGGCGGCCAGCAAAGCCAAGGCCGCGCCTCACCTCATCTCTGCAAGCCTGGCCGCATAGCGCGCCATCAGGTCGACCTCGATGTTGACCTCGCCGCCGCCGCGCCAGTCGGACAATGTCGTGACATTGAGCGTATGCGGAATGATCAGCACCGAAAACGCCGTGTCATGTACGGTATTGACGGTCAGCGAAACGCCATCGAGCGCCACCGAACCTTTCGGTGCGATGAAGCGCGCCAGCTCGCGTGTGGTGTTGAGCTCGAACTGCGCCATGTCGGGCAGGTCCTCGCGGTTCAAAATGCTGGCGACGCCGTCGGCGTGACCTGCGACGAGGTGACCGCCAAGCTCGTCACCGATTTTGAGCGCACGCTCCAGGTTAAGCCTGGTGCCGACGGCCCAGTGCCTTGCCGTCGTCAACCGAAGCGTTTCTGCGGCGGCATCAACGTCGAACCAGGTCTTGCCACCCTCGACACCGGAGGCGACGACCGTGAGACAGACACCATTGCAGGCGATCGACGCGCCGTCGGCGATGGTCGCACGATCGTAGTCGCAGGCGATGCGCAGGCGGTGCAACTGCCCCTGTGCTGTTTGCTTCAGCGAAACGATCTCGCCGATATCGGTGACTATGCCGGTAAACATCAAGCGTGCTCGTAAACCGTGAGAACATCCTTGCCGAGGCTCTCGCTAGCACGAACGCGAAACGCGGGCGACTGCGTGATTGCAGTGAGCGGCAATGCATCCAGCGCGTCTACGCCGCCCTCGCCGATCGCGTCGGGTGCGCGCAGCAGCCAGGCCTCGTCGATCAGACCGGCGGCAACGAAGGACGAGGCAATGCGGCTGCCTCCTTCCACCAGAAGCCGCGTGATGCCCTTCCCGGCCAGGACGCGCAGCACGGCCGACAAATCAAGCCCGGACGTGACCGTCGGCGGCATGCGGATGACTTGCGCACCTGCCGCGCCCAGTTTTGCGGCAGCCGGCGCCTCTGCCAAGTCCGACGCCATCACCCAGAGCGGAGTCTCGCGCGCGGAATGCACCAGCCGGCTGTCGCCTGGAATGCGCAGCGCCCGATCCAGCACGACCCGCACCGGCGAGCGCGCTTCCATGCCCGGCAAGCGGCAGGTCAGCAGCGGATCGTCCGCCAGCACGGTGCCGATGCCGACCAGGATGGCATCGCTCTGCGCGCGCAAGAGATGCACGCGCGTGCGCGCCGCTTCGCCTGTGATGGCGACCGGCTTGCGACCGGACGCGCCGATCTTGCCATCCTCGGAGAGCGCAAGCTTCAGGATAACATGCGGGCGATGATCCCTGACGCGGCGAAAATGCCCCGCATGCGTGTAAGCGGCTTCCTCTGCCTCAAGCCCGACATCGACCGCGATGCCGGCGGCGCGCAGTTTTGCAAACCCCTCACCCGCGACCTCAGGATTGGGATCCTCTATTGCCGCCACAACTCGCGCGATGCCGGAGGCGATCACGGCATCGGTGCAGGGCGGCGATTTGCCGAAGTGCGAACAGGGCTCCAGCGTCACGTAGAGCGTCGCGCCGCGCGCGGCGTTCCCGGCACGCTGCAGTGCCACAGGCTCGGCATGCGGACGCCCGCCCGGCTGGGTCCAGCCGCGCCCGACAATGATGCCGTCCTTGACCACCACGGCGCCGACAGCGGGGTTCGGCCATGTGCGGCCGAGGCCACGCCGGCCCAAAGTGAGCGCGAGCCGCATGAAGCGGCGGTCCGCTTCCTGCGCGTCGCGAGCTTTCTGGGCGAGCTGATCCTCCAGGATACGGAAGATCATTTGCGCATCGGGACGATCCGGGCCTCGTCCTCGCCCGAGAGCTCGCCGAGCACCGTCTCGAAATCCTTGGCCTCGCGGAAATTGCGGTAGACCGAGGCGAAGCGGACATAGGCGACGTCGTCGAGCGTGCGCAGATGCTCCATCACGATCTCGCCGATCGCCTCCGAGGAAACCTCGGCCTCACCCGCGCTCTCGAGCTCGCGCACGATGGCCGAGACCATCTTCTCCACCCGCTCCGGCTCGACGGGGCGCTTGCGCAAGGAGATCTGTACCGAGCGAACCAGCTTGTCGCGATCGAACGGCACGCGACGGCCGTTGCGCTTGATCACCGTGAGCTCGCGCAACTGCACGCGCTCGAAGGTGGTGAAGCGGAAGTTGCAGGCGATGCAAACGCGCCGCCGGCGGATTACGGACGAATCCTCGGTCGGACGCGAATCCTTCACCTGCGTATCAAGACTGTTGCAGCTCGGACAGCGCATCCGGATTGAGCCTTATTGATAGATGGGGAAACGGTCGGTCAGTTCCCGCACGCGTTCCTTGATCGCGCTTTCCACAAGCAGCGCCTTGCCGTCCTGCGATTGCGCAATCGCGTTAAGCACTTCCGCGATCATGCCGCCGACCTGCTTGAACTCGGCGACGCCAAAGCCGCGGGTGGTCGTGGCCGGCGTGCCCAGGCGCAAACCGGAGGTCACGAAGGGCGTCTCGGGGTCGAACGGAATACCGTTCTTGTTGCAGGTGATGCCGGCCCGGACCAGCGCCTTTTCCGAGACATTACCCTTCAGCCCCTTTGGCCGAAGATCGACCAGCATGAGATGGTTGTCGGTGCCGCCAGAGACGATGTCCAGCCCATGGCCGCGCAGCGTTTCCGCAAGCGCCCTGGCGTTTTCGACGACGTTCTTGGCATAGACCTTGAAGTCCGGCCGCAACGCTTCGGCAAACGCCACCGCCTTCGCGGCAATCACATGCATCAGGGGGCCGCCTTGCAGGCCCGGGAAGATCGCGGAATTGAGCTTCTTGGTCAGGCTCTCATCGTTCCACAGGATCAAGCCGCCACGCGGACCGCGCAGCGACTTGTGCGTCGTCGTGGTCGTGACATGAGCATAAGGTACGGGCGAGGCATGCACCCCGCCGGCCACGAGACCGGCGAAATGCGCCATGTCGACCAACAGATAAGCGCCGACGCTGTCGGCGATCTCGCGGAAGCGCTTGAAATCCCACTGGCGCGAATAGGCCGAGCCGCCGGCGATGATCAGTTTCGGCTTCACCTGCTGGGCTTGCTTTGCCACCGCATCCATGTCGATGAGATGGTCCTCGCGCCGCACCGTGTAGTGCGAGGCCTTGAACCACTTGCCGGACATGTTGACCGGCGAGCCGTGCGTGAGATGACCGCCGGCGGCGAGATCAAGACCCATGAAGGTGTCGCCCGGCTGCAGCAGCGCCAGGAATACTGCCTGGTTCATCTGGCTGCCGGAGTTCGGCTGCACATTGGCGAAATTTGCGCCGAACAGCTTCTTGGCACGCTCAATCGCCAATGTCTCGGCGACGTCGACCCATTCGCAGCCGCCATAGTAGCGGGCGCCGGGGTAGCCTTCGGCATATTTGTTGGTCATCACCGAGCCCTGCGCTTCCAGCACGGCGCGGCTGACGATGTTTTCCGACGCGATCAGCTCGATCTCATGACGCTGCCGGCCAAGCTCGCCCTGAATCGCGGCGGCAATCTCGGGATCGGCTTGCGCGAGCGTGGCGGTGAAGAAAGAATCGGGGGCGGAGGCAGCTTTGGCGCTGGAGGACGAAGAGGTCATCGGCGAAATATCTCCACCGCCGCAACCAGTTAGCGGGTCACGGTCGGTCTTGGTAGAGGGAGCGGAAGCGGGCCAGCCCGATTAGCATATCATAGGCTGACGGCCAAGCACTTGCGGTTTGAGCCCGATATTTATGCAAGATGTGGTGGGAATTGGGGTGGATTTCCACCCCTGCCCTTCCGGTTCCCCTGGTCCTTGACCGTCATTCCGGGGCGCCTCGAAGAGGCGAACCCGGAATCTCGAGATTCTTCGACGCTTTCGCGTTGCCCGGAATGACGGTATGCGAGATACGGGTTCGCATTCTCGCGACCTCTTCCGCCCGAGCTTTGCCAGTGACATCGCCCTCCGATATGAGAGGGCGCAGGGAAGGCCGGGTGGCCGCTTGCACCCGGGGCCTCCGCGCAAAAGAATTTGCGCGAAGCGCGTTGACCACAGGTACAGGCGGAGTCACACCGGCCTTCCCTGCGCGATGGTTTACGGCTTACTTCGTACTCTCCCCGGTGAACCNGCTTGTTGCCACCGTCGCCGGCGCGAGCATTAAGCATCGTCGCCAACTTGGCGCCTGCATGGGCGCGCCAGGACCACACGACTTCGCCGTCCGCAACAAGTGCTGCTCGTCCATCAACACCATCACGTCCACCGC
>NZ_AWZU01000002.1 GCF_000472385.1 Bradyrhizobium sp. ARR65 | reverse complement strand
CTCTCCTCGGTGAGCCAGACTTTGTTGTCACCGTCATCAGCGCGATGCGAGACGCATCGTCGCCAACTTAGCGCCAGCCTTGGGGCGCCAGGACCACACGNCTTCGCCGTCCGCAAAGAGCGCCGCTCGTCTGTCGGCCCCTTCGCGTCCACCGCATTCCGCTCCACGTTCGTGACGACGCGTACGCCCCTCTTGCCGGTGCGGAACGCGCGAAGGGTGGGACTGATTCGCCCGACGCGGCAAGCCGACGGGATGCGGCACATTAACGCGACGGGCGAATCAAATCGCGGCCCCGAAAGCCGGGGGACTCATAACCAGGCGGTGGCTCTCTCTGCACCGCGTCCGCCGGATACCCCGCGGCCGCGCCTCACGTTGCAGGTCGCATTTGCGAGGGAGCGTGGCTGCGCAGGCCGAAGCCGAGCCCGATCCAGCTTATGCCCGCCACGATCAGATCGATGCCGAGGAACAGGCCCAGGATGTAGACGCTGTTGACGGGCCAGCGGGCGAGGATCAACAGTCCGAGCAGCAGGGTGATGACGCCGGAGAGCGCCACCAGGACCCACGGGGCCTCCCGCTTCATGTTGAACGCGAGATAAAGCCGCACAACGCCGGAGGCGACCAGCGAGGCCCCGAGCAGCAGCGTCAGCACCACCGCGGCGAAGATCGGATTTTCGAAGGCGATGAAGCCGGCAATGATGTAGAGCACGCCTAGCAGCGCCCACAGCAGGAACTTGCCCCAGGTCTTGATCTGGAAGGCGTTGAAGACTTCGGCAATGCCAGCGATGATCATCATCACGCCGACGACGAACACGCTCGCCACCGTCGCCAGCATCATGCTGCCGAGCGCAAAGAACCCGGCAACGACGTAAACGATGCCCAGCGCAATGATCCAACGCGACCCCGCGCGCAGCGGCGTCGTATCCGAACCTTGAGCATTTTGCAAAGTGTCTGAAGCATTGGCCACGACGGTCCTCCCTAAGAAAAACCTATCCGACACCAGCCCCGAGACACGCTAAGATAGCGAAGCAGTGATACTGCCGACAATAGCGATTCCGCTGTCACGCTATTTTTTTGAACCCTTCCGCGAGGCTCTTCGCGGAGAGAACGACTGGAGTTTTTGGCAAAACTGAACCAGCTCCGGTGACCGTTTCCCGGTGCATGTTCGTGTCACTGCGCCATCCTGCGGGGCGCCTTCATATCGCGGCCGTCTTGGTGCAGGAGCACCGCGGCAACCACGTTGTTTGCGTCGCGCTCGAAATGCAATTGCGCGTCGACGACCTTGTAGAAGAACTCGTCTGCAGCGCGCGCGAAGATCTGAAACGCCGGCTGTCCGCTGAGCTGCGCTTCGAGATGATCATCCTTGAGCACGACGTCGAGCACGGCCCCGAAGTCGAATTGATACTTGCCGACGTAATCACGGAGCGTAGCGGCAGGCAGCGAGATCTCCTTGGGCTCCGCCGCAACCTCGGACGCGCTCAACTTCGGAGCCGCGTGATCGCCGTTCTGGTGCAGCACGAGGCCGGCCACCGCGCCCGAGGCATCGCGCGTAAACGTCATGCTGATCCCAGCTACCTTGGCGAAAAATTCGTCAGGTGACGCCGGGAAAATCGGGATCGCAGCCTGTCCCGTCGCCCGCGCGTAAAGCCCATCATTCATGCGAAAGACCTTCAGCAGAAATTTGTCGGCGAGCTTGTACGTTCCCACATATTGCTCGAGCGATGTGGCCGGCAACGCTGTCGCCTTCCATGTCGGCAGCAGCCGAGCTTCATCGTCTAGCGCGGCGAAGCCCAGATCGTCCTGGTCAACCGCCGTATTGGAAAGCACGATGACACCGCGGCGCCTATCGGCGGTGAACCCGAGGAAGCTGCGATAGCCGAACGTGCCACCATTGTGCCAGACGACTCCCTTGTCGGTCGTCATCCAGGCGAGCCCGATGCGCATCTTCGCCGCCATGCCACTGCGCGGTTGCTGCGCGAACCTCATCGCAGCGGTGAGCGAGGAATCGCCGATGCCCATGTTTGCCTTAAGATAGCGGAGCATATCGTTGGCCGTGGCGTAGATCGCCCCCGCCCCTGCCAGCGCATCGAAATCCCAGTTCTTCGCCGGGACGCCGGCATCGTCATGTCCGGAAGCGAGACGAGAGCGCATCTCAGCCGTCAACGCCGTGCCGCTCATGGTCATGCCGAGCGGCTTGAATATCTCTCTATCGACCATAGCGGCGAACGTGGTGTGCTCCGACTGCGCTAGCGCATAGCCCAGAAGTCCAAAGCCGAGATTGGAATATTCATAAGCCGTACCGGGATCGCGTGGCAGCTCGTAGCCCGCGAGAAAAGTCTTCAGCTTCGCCGCGTCGTAATCGGCATAAGGGTTGGCCGGATCCGCCGGTGCCAGATTGGCCGGCAGCCGCGGCAAACCGGAATGCTGGGTGGCGAGTTCGCCGAGCGTGATCTGCTTGCCTTCGCGCGAGGGAATTTCGAAGTCGGGCAGAAGCTGTCCGACCGGCGTATCGAGCGTCACGCGCCCAGAGAGCACGGACTGCGCAAGAAGCGTCGCAGTGAAGGTCTTTGTAACCGAACCGATTTCATAGACCGTATCGGCGTCTGGCGCCCTGTCGTGATCGAGCTTGCCGAACGCCACAACCTCGCTCTTGTCGCCATCGACCATCCCAAAGACCAGGGTCTGACAAGCACCTGACGCGATGCGCTCCCGCGCTGCTTGCTCCACGCGCGCCGGCAACAGCCCAGAGTCAGCGGAAACGCTCGTCATAAGAACACCTGCGAACGAGCAGATGACAATGCCGCGTCTCAGCAACGAAAGCACCATCCACTGCCATCCTTCTATGACGAAGATGTTTCCTAAGAAGATGCTTTTCCTAAGAAGATGTTTCCTAAATTGCGTATAGAAAGCTTCGTTATCTAGCAATCATAGACGAGTTTTTCGCATCGCTACACGCGGTCACGCCCGCCGCTGACCGAGCGGCTCGGCTTTCCGCCGCTATTCCGGGACGCCGGCGTCCGAGAATGGCGGCGGATCGCGAAGTCTGCTGGGCTGTCTGCGAGCTCCGCGAATGCTTCAAAGCCGCGCTTCGAGCACCATGTTGAACGGCGTCTCCGCGGCGCGGTGGACGCGCGTAAAGCCGCCTTCCGTGATGACCTTGTTCAGGCGTGCCTCGCCGGCCTGTGCGCCGAGCGCAAGGCCGACTTCCTGGGCAAGGGAAGCCGGGGTGCAGACCACGGTCGATGCCGCATAGAAGACAGCGCCGACAGGATTGAAGTTCTCTTCAAGCTTGTCGTGCGCGAACGGTTCAACGACCATCCACGTTCCATCGGGCTTCAGAGTCTCGCTGACGTGGCGCGCCGCGCCGACCGGGTCACCCATGTCGTGCAGGCAATCGAAGAAACAAACGAGATCGAACTCTTTGGCCGGGTATGTCTTGGCGGTGCCGACCTCGAAACTGATGCGGTCTGCTACGCCTTCCTTCGTCGCCGCTTGCCGCGCCGCCTCGATCGAGGCCGGGTGATAGTCGTAGCCAAAGAACCTTGCATTTGGAAACGCCTTCGCCATCAGAATGGTCGAGGCGCCGTGCCCGCAACCGACATCCGCGACGCGGGCACCGCGCTCAAGCTTGGCAACGACGCCGTCCAGCGCGGGCAGCCACTCGTTGATCAAATGATGATTATAGGCGGGCCGGAACACGCGCTGAGTCCCGCAGAACAGGCAGCCATTGTGCTCATGCCAGGCCAGCTTGCCGTCGGCCCGGAAGGCGTTGACGATTTTCGGCGTATCGTCGAACAGGCCGCGCGCGACATCAAAGAAGCCGGCGAGAAACACCGGGCTGTCTTCGTCGGCGAAGACCATCGCCTGTTCGGGCGACAGTGAGAATGCGCCGCTCTCCTTGTCATAGCTGACATAGCCCTGGGCCGACTGCGCGGACAGCCATTCGCGGACCAGCCGCTCGGAGGTGCCGGTCTGCTTCGCGAGCGCGGCCGACGTGACCGGTCCTGACGTTGCGAGTTTCTTGTACAAGCCGAGATGATCCCCGACGTGGACCAGGACGGAGTTGGTCAGCGCCGCCAGGTCGCCGAGCATCCGGCCGACAAAGGCATTGAGCTTTTCCGGATCGACGGTTTGGGCAATCTCGGGCATGGTTTCCTCCTGATGCATATGGATGCGAGCGGTGCTTCGTTGTGGACACGTAGTTGGTGCGGCACGGACGATCATTGACGCCGGCAGGTGCGCCGGATGGCGCGAGGGCGCGCTACCGCATTGTTTCGCCCGTTTGGCAGAACAGTTTCGATGTCACGAACGACCCTGCACAGGATAAAGACAGCCACGGTGGGCAATCTCACACACCGCGTCCTCCACGTGTCGATGGGCGCAGCCGTTTTTTCGGTCTTTGGCTTGAATTGCCATTCGCCGGCAGGGCTCTACCGACACTGCCGGCATTGCCGCCTACCAATGTGTCTGGCCGCGTCAGGCGCGGTTCATGTGATCACGACAAAATGCCGCAGCGTGACGGCCGGCCTATTCCGCCGACACGCGCTCAAGGAACCAGATAGTGCTTGTCCCACTCCTGCCGCGGCACAAGGGTGCCGAGCGTGTACTCGAATGTCTTGATCTTCAATCCATCGTCGCTGGTTTCGCAGCGATAGGCAAAGTGATACCAGGCGCCGCGGCTGCGCACCGCCGCACCCGCGGCAGCGATGCTGTGGCCGTGGATGACCGGATCCGCGAAGGCGTAGGCGACCAACTCATCGGGTTTGAAATTCGGGTGCTCGCGGCCAAGCGCCCCCATCGCGCGCGCATTGCAACGCTGCTCTACCCGGGTCTCGGGCGACAATGAGAGCATTTGTTCGTCGTTCGATTTTGCGGCGTGCACCAGCGAGGGCAGAGCGAGCGCCGTCAGTCCGATCACCTTGTAGGAAAGCTTCACCGTTCGATCCGAAAATTTGGATGATACCTGCCGCGTGCGGTCTTGGCGACTGCGCAACCTGGCATCGTCGCGCGCTTCACGACGCGCGAGCGACCGCCATCTTTTGGCTGTCGTGTCACCGCCTGACAATTACTTTCTTTCGATTGGACCGTTCTATCCCTTGGACGTCCGGCGGCGAGGAGGCGTTGAGCTTGGGCGTGCAGGCTCGCGCAACAGGTTTTTACGACCCTTTTGCCGGTCCGGATGGCGCTCCCGCAAAAGTTGGATCTGTCAGATGCACAGACCCAGCAGCTTGACGTGGCACTCGGCGGCCGGCGCCGTGGCGTGCGCCACGACAGGCCTTTCCTTCTTGATCTTGCCCTTGGGCAGCTTGGGTTGCTTCGGCTCGTAGTCGCCGGCGATCTCCATTGCCCAATAGATGCGCTTGCCGCTGGCATCCTTGGCGCTGGCGATCCCGACGCGGGAGGCGTTGTGCAGCAGAAGGTTCTTGCGATGCTCGCTGGAGTTGATCCACTGCTCCAGCGTTTTGTCGAACGTCGGATAGCCATAGGCGATGTTCTCGGCGGCGCGTCCCGCACGCGATGGCGCGATGCGCGAGGAGAACGAGCCGAGTACCTCGTGACTGAGCTGGTCCTTGGCCGCCATCGCTTTCGCCTGCTCGAGCGCGATGCGGTTGAGGGTGGCATCCGTGGTGACGCTCACCTCGCCATGCTTGAGGCGAAAGTTCGAGATCTGCTCAGCGGGTGACGGCTCGGCGGCCGAAGTCGAATGCGCCGATAAGGTCAACACTGACGCTGCGATCAGCGCTCGCGCAAATTGCGCTGCCATTGATACCCCCATCCCCATCTTTTCAACCAGCTAGCGCTGACGCGTGCTCGTCGAACCGAACTCGGCACCGGTGTCGAACCGTCATCCTGTAGGAGGGCCGCAATGCGGCCGGCTCGAAGGATGAACGGCCCCGCTGCCGAGAGCCGGGCCGTCGCCCTTCGAGGCTTGCGGAGCCTGTCATCGGGCCGCGCTTTGCGCGGACCCGGTGGCGAGCACCTCAGGGGCGACGGGTGGCTGATCGCCCGTTCGATCAGACCGACGTTCTTTGCTCTTGGCCATGTTCGGGGCGAAACGAAGGCGCCGCGGTCAAAACGAGGGCACCCGGGACCGGGGCTGCCGATCTGCCATCCCGAAACGAGGGTTGTGCACTGCAGCACGGACGGTAAGAATGTTTCAAACGTAACACTGGAATACGGAACTTGCCGCGTGGCCGACGTCGACGCTGACGCCCAAATTCAGATTTCTTCTGAGGTATCAAAGCACCACCCGATGGCTTTCACCGAGTTCGTCGTCGTGATCGCTGCGATCATGGCACTGAACCCGCTGGCCATGGACATGATGTTGCCGGCCCTGCCGAACATCGCCTCGACCTTCGATATCGCGGTTGCGAATCGCCTGCAGATGGTGCTGTCGGCTTTTTTGATCGGCTTTGGGCTCGGCCAATTCATCATCGGCCCCCTCTCCGACAGTTTTGGCCGCCGGCCGGTGCTGCTGGGCGGCATGGTCGTCTACGCCATCGCCAGCGTGCTGGCGGTCGCGGCGCCTTCGTTCGAGACGTTGCTGCTGGCGCGGGCGCTGGAGGGGCTCGGCACATCGGCAACCCGCGTGATCGCCACGTCCGTCGTCCGCGACTGCTATGCCGGCCGCCGCATGGCGAGCGTGGTGTCGCTGGCGATGATGGTGTTCATCGCCGTGCCCGTGATTGCGCCCTCCTTCGGGCAGGCGGTGATGCTGATGACGCATTGGCGCGGCATCTTCGTGGTGCTGATGGCCTACGGCCTGGTGGCGCTGTGCTGGAGCTGGCTCCGATTGCCCGAGACGCTGCCGGTCCCGGAGCGCAAGGCATTTTCGATCTCCGAGGTGGTCGATGCCTACCGGCAGACCGTGACCAACCGGCAGACGCTGGGCTATGCGCTGGCGGCCGGCGGTATCCAGGGCGCGTTGTTCGCCTACGTTTTCTCCGCGCAGCAGGTGTTCACCGGCGTCTACAAGCTCGGCCACTATTTTCCGCTCGCCTTTGCCGCCGCGGCAAGCGGCGTGGCCGTCGCCGGCTTTCTCAATGCGCGCCTGGTAGGGCGGATCGGCATGCGCGTGATGTCACACAGCGCGCTGATCGGCTTTCTCTCCGTCGCGGCGATCATGTTCGTGACGGCGAAGCTCGGCGCCCTGCCCCTGCCGCTATTCATGATCCTGTCGGCGCTCTTGATGTTCGCGTTCGGGCTGATGATCGCGAATTTCACCGCGCTGGCGATGGAGCCGCAGGGCCATATCGCCGGCACGGCCTCCTCGCTCTACGGAACGATAACCACCTTGCTGGGCATCAGCATTGGCGTCGTGATCGGCCAGGACTATGACGGCACCTTGCTGCCGTTTGCCACCGGCTTTTTGCTCTGCACGCTGGCGACGCTTGCGGTCGTCGCCATTACGGAAAAGGGCAGGCTCTTCAAGCCGCATCATCAGGCCGTGTAGGGTAGGCGCTGCCAGAGCTTCCTCCGTCATTCCGGGGTGCCTCGAAGAGCCGAATCCGGAATCTTGCCCTCGGCTTTCGCGGAGTATGACGCGGAATCGGTTCTACGTCCGTGCCTTCTTCACCACCCGCTTCAGCCCGCGCGCGCTCTCGTTCTCCAGCGCCTTGCGCACGCGCTTGAACTCCTCCATCGAGGCCTTGTCGGCGCGCGGGAATTTCAGGTCGAGCCCCTCGAGCGCCCTGATGATCACGGAGCCGATCACGACGCGCGCGAACCATTTGTGGTCGGACGGCACAACATACCATGGGGCCAGCGGCGTCGAGGTATGGCGGACGATGTCCTGGTAAACGGCCTGATACCTGTTCCACCAGCCGCGCTCGGTGACATCGCTCATGGAGAATTTCCACGTCTTTGCCGGCTGCTCCAGCCGATCGAGAAAGCGCTGACGCTGCTCCTGCCTTGAAATGTTGAGAAAGAACTTCAGGATCAGCGTGCCGTTGCGCGCCAGATAACGCTCGAAGCAAACAATATCCTCGAAGCGCTCGCGCCAGATTTTCTTGGTGATCAGCTTCGGCGGCAGCTTCTCCTGGTGCAGCAGTTCGGGATGCACGCGCGTCACCAGGCACTCTTCGTAGTAGGAACGATTGAAGATGCCGATGTTGCCGCGCTTGGGCAGCGCGACCACGCTGCGCCACAGAAAATCGTGCTCGAGTTCGAGCGTCGTCGGCTGCTTGAAAGCGGTCACTTCGCAGCCCTGCGGATTGACGCCTTCGAAAATGTGCTTGATGGTCGAATCCTTGCCGGCCGCATCCATGCCCTGCAGGATGATCAGGACCGACCAGCGGTCCTGCGCATAAAGCTTCTCCTGCAGACCGATCAGGCGCTGCCGGTTGGCTTCAAGAATGTTCTCCGCCTCGTCCTTGTCGAGCCCGCCCCTCTCATTGGTCTTGAGCGACCTGAGATGAAACCGCCCCGAGCCGTCGGCGCGGAATGGCGTGATGAAGCGGTCGAGCTCTGTGAGGGATCGCGAGGGCTTTTTGTTCATTGAATGGAGTCCGCTAATTTCCGCATGTCATTCCGGGGCGCCTCGGAGAGGCGAACCCGGAATCTCGAGGTTCGCAGGTGCGCGATTGCGCACCATGGTTCGATGCTTCGCATCGCCCCGGAATGATGTCGCCAAGGCTAACCAAACTGCCGTTCGAGAAACGCGGTGACGAACCGCGGCATGTTGCCGTTGAGATCGCTCCGGCTGCGCACCAGGTGCACGGCGGTGAGCTCGGGGTGCGTTTGCCGCGCCAGGTTGGCCTCGATCCGCGCGCGGACCGCCTCGCCCGGCACATCGAGCTGCAACGTCCTCATCATGGCGATGGTAGCGCCGATCACCACGCAGTCCCAATGCGGCGCGGCGCGATAGTCGGATGGGCGAAGGCCGGTCTCCTCCTCGATCTCGCGCGCCACATTGCCGGCGAGATCAAGCGTATCGCCCTTGACGTCGTCGAGGTCGGGGGTGCCTGCAGGAAAATAGATGCGGCCGGCATTCGCCGTATGCGCGCCCATCTCGCCGAGTACGAAGGCGCCGTCCGAACAGCGCAGCGCGCCCATGCCGAAGCCGTTGAAGGCCTCGCGGTCCGGAAAGCCCCAATCCCGCCAGGCGAGCAGGCTCGCGAAATCGATCTCGAAATAATTCGCCGAAAACCGCCCGCCATCGAAAGCGGGCTGGCGTCCGAGCAGCACCCGGCCATTCCAGAGCCTTGGCTTGTCGCGCTTGTTTGCGGCGAAGTGCGCATCGATCTCGCCACGGCGCGCCACCGAAAACGGCCATGTCCAGGGCCCGACCTTGAGGTCGACCGCCGTGACGCGATGGATCAGCGGAACCGTCATGCCGCTATTTCGCGCCCATCCCGGTCGTCTTCCTGGCTTGATCGACGAACCTGTTGGTGAAGGTCTTGGCGACGTCGACATGGGCGCTCGCCACTTCCGGCGAACCTTCGCTGAACACCGCGAGCACCGCATCGGCGCCCTTGGGATCCATCCTGCCCGTCTCCGAATACATCGGGATCGTGTTCTTCAGCGCCGCGAGATAGAGCGCCTTGTCCTTGCCGACCATCTCCTCCGGCAGCTTGGCCATGATGTCTTCCGCGGAATGGGAATGAATCCAGGCGAGTGTGGAGACGATCGCATTGGTGAGCGCCTGCGCCTCCTTGTCATGCGAGGCGACCCACGCCGCGGTCGAATAGAGCGCGCCTCCCGGATATTCGCCGCCGAACATGGCGAGCGTATCCTTCTGCGTGCGGGTGTCGGCAAGAATCTTGAGATCCGCATGCGCGCCCTGCAGCACGGTGACCGAGGGATCCAGCATCACGGCGGCGTCGATCTGCCCTTGCTCCATCGCGGCCACGGCGGTTGCACCCAAGCCCACCCCGATCACGGCGGCACTGGTGGGATCGAGGCCATTCTTTTTCAGGACATATTTGAGGAAGAAATCGGTCGAGGACCCTGGCGCTGATACGCCGACCTTCTTGCCGGCAAGATCCTTGATCGAATTGATCTCCTTGGTGTGCGCGGGCGAGACCACCAGCACGAGGCCGGGATAGCGATCATAGACGACGAAGGCCTGCAGCTCCTGTCTCCTGGCGGCGAGATTGACGCAATGGTCGAAATAGCCCGACACCACGTCGGCGCTGCCGCCGAGCACGGCTTTCAATGCGTCCGAGCCGCCCTTGAGATCGACAAGATCGACGTTGACGCCGGCCTTGTCGAATTCGCCGAGCTGTTTCGCCAGCACCGTCGGCAGATAGCACAGGCAGGCCCCGCCGCCGACCGCGATGGTGATCTTGCTCTCCGCGGCTGCGAGCGGCGAGGCGAGAGCGAGCGCGAACAACATCGCTGCAAACTGGCAAAATAAGCTTCTCATTGTTTCCTCCATTCGGCTGGCGGCAAGATAGAGCAGCGGGAAGGGCCTGCAAAGGCCGGCTTCCATTTCTTGCTCGTCATTCCGGGGCGTCTCGAAGAGGCGAACCCGGAGTCTCGAGATTCTCAGGTGCGCAATTGCGCTCCATAGTTCGATGCTTCGCATCGTCCCGAACGGCGGATGATATACGACGAACCCTATCCCCTTCCATCCGCCGGCGCCGGCCGCCACACCAACAGCCTGCGCTCGACCAGCGTCACGCCCATATCGATCAGGACGACAAACACCGACAGCACGAACATGCCCGCGAACACGCCGGCGACATCAAACACGCCCTCGGCCTGCTGGATCAGATAGCCGAGCCCTGCGGCGGAGCCCAGATATTCGCCGACCACTGCCCCCACCACGGCAAAGCCGACCGAGGTGTGCAGCGAAGAAAACATCCAGGACAAGGCCGAGGGCCAATAGACGTGACGCATCAATTGCTGCTCGCTCATGCCGAGCATGCGGCCGTTGGCGAGCACAGTGTGGCTGACCTCCTTCACACCCTGATAAACGTTGAAGAAGACGATGAAGAACACCAGCGTTACCCCGAGCGCGACCTTCGACCAGATGCCGAGGCCAAGCCAGAGCGTGAAGATCGGCGCCAGAACCACGCGCGGCAGCGCGTTGACCATCTTCACGTAAGGGTCGAACACCGCGGCGATCAGCGGCTGCCGAGCTAACCAGAAGCCGACCATCGCGCCGGCCGCAGATCCGATCACGAAGGCCAGGATCGATTCCCACAGCGTGATGGCCAGGTGCTTCCAGATCACGCCCGAGGCAAACCATTTGACGATTTGGGCGAACACATCGACCGGATTGGAAAAGAAGAACGGCGGCAGCCAGATCCGTCCGAACACCGGCACGGTGGCAAAGAGCTGCCACAGCACGACCACGACGACGGCGACCAGAAGCTGCAACGCGAGCAATGTAATCCTGGACATGACTGCCCGTTCCTCCTTGCGATCGAAGCCTCTTAAGGGTGAGAAAACTTACCCACCATGCCGGTGGCAAGCTTGGCGTGGCCCTCGAGCGCCTCGATCACTTCTTCGCGGGTCAGCCCCGCCTTGAGCGCGGCGGGCTCGAGATCGGTTGCGATCAGCGTGAAGATGTAGTGATGGGGGGCACCGGGCGGGGTGCAGGGCCCGAAATAGTTCGACAGCTTCATCGTGCTCTGACCGCCGACATATTTGTCGCTCGGCTTTGACAGTTCACCCTCGCCGAAGCCGGAGACGGAGGCGGGAATGCCATAAGCCACGAAATGGCTGACGCCATTCGGCGGCCGCCCCTCGGGATCGAACATCAGAAGCACAAAGCTCTTGGTGCCTTCGGGCGGATTGCTCCACGAAAATGCCGGCGAAACGTTCTCGCCGACGCAATTGGGATTGGACTTGTTGTTGCCGGCGTTTTTCGTCGCCAGCCGCTCGCCGTCCTGGAAGCTCGGCGAGGACAGCGTGAAGGCGCTCTGCGCGCGAACCTCGTGGCCGCCGAACAGCGCAGAAAAGACGATCGCAGTCGCTACAATCGATACGCGGTTGACCATGTGACCTCCCTATCCTTGTATGAACCCCCAACCATAACTGCCGCACAAACCGGGCGACCTTCAGGCATCGGCGGATTGCGCATAACCCTTCATCACCTCGCCCTTGAGCACGCTCCAGATCTCCCGATGCAGCGCATGAAAATCCTTGTTCAGCCGGGTCTCGAAAATGTCGCGCGGGCGCGGCAGCGTCACCTGCCAGTCGCCAATGATCCGCGCGCCGGGGCCAGCGGACATGATCACGACGCGATCGGCAAGCGCGATAGCCTCTTCCAGATCATGGGTGACGAACAGCACCGCCTTGCGATCTCTGTTCCAGAGATCGAGCAGGAGATTGCCCATGACCTGTCGCGTCTGCGCATCGAGCGGGCCGAAAGGCTCGTCCATCAGGAGGATTTTGGGATTGCGGATCAGCACCTGCGCCAAGCCGACGCGCTTGTGTTGCCCGCCGGAAAGCATGTGCGGATAGCGACTGCCGAAATGCGCCAGCCCGACCGACGCCAGCCAGTCGTTGGCGCGCGCAAGCGCCTCGCTACGCGGGATGCCTGCGATCTCAAGGCCGATGGCGACATTGTCGAGCGCGGTCTTCCAGGGAAACAGGGCATCGGTCTGGAAGAGATATCCGGCCTCGCGGTTCAGCCCAAGAAGCGGCCGGTCGAAAATCCGCACACTGCCCGCAGCCGGCTTCAACAGGCCGGCGGCGACGTTGAGCAGCGTCGACTTTCCGCATCCCGTCGGCCCAACAATCGCCACGAACTCGCCCGCGCCGACCGCAAGGTTGGCCTTTTCGACCGCCGTGTAGACACGCGCCTCGCCAAGGCGAAAAGCCACCGTCGCGTCCTCGAGCGCGACCGCCGTCGGCATCTTCTCGTTCACCACGCTTCCTCCCGGATCCGAAAGATGCCTTAACGTCTTGCGCCGGCAAGTTCAATGAAGGGGCGCAACGTGCTACCAAGCATTCAGCCGCCCCTCCGGAGAGGTTGAAAGCTGCGATGGACCTTGGGCTCCGATGACGATGCCGACCGCACCGCCGATCTCTTTCGCCCATGTCGGCAAGAGCTTTGCCAATGGCGCGGCTGCGCGCGTCGTGGCGGTTGACGACGTCTCGCTCGATATTGCCGCGCGCGAGTTTCTGGCTATCGTCGGCGGCTCGGGCTCGGGCAAGACGACGCTGCTGCGGCTCGCCAACCGCCTGACCGATGCTGACAGCGGCACTGTCACGGTCGAGGGCGAGGACGTTCGCAATGCCGATCCAGTGCAACTGCGCCGGCGCATCGGCTATGTGTTTCAGAGCGGCGGCCTGTTTCCGCATATGAGCGTTGCCGAAAATATCGGGATTACCCCAAGGCTGCTCGGCTGGCCCGCGGACCAGATCGCCGCGCGCGTCGCTGAGCTGCTCGCGCTGGTGCAGTTGGACGGAGACGGCCATGGCGCCCGGATGCCGCACGAGCTCTCCGGCGGTCAGCGCCAGCGCGTGGGCGTCGCACGCGCACTGGCCGCGCGGCCGCGCATCGTGCTGATGGACGAGCCGTTCGGCGCCCTCGATCCGCTCACCCGCGACGCGCTCGGCGAGGATTATCGCGCCCTGCATCGCCAGCTTGGGCTGACCACAGTGATGATCACCCACGACATGACGGAGGCGCTCTTGCTCGCCGATCGCATCGCGGTGATGCGCAGCGGCAGGCTGCTGGCGCTGGGCACGCCTGCCGAGCTCTCCGAAAGCCGCGATGCCTATGTCCTTCAGCTCCTGCGTACGCCGCGGCGGCAGGCCGAGCGCATCAACACGCTGCTGCCCGGGGCGGGCGCCGCATGACGTTTTTTTCCGATCCGCGTTTGAGCGAAGCCGCGGGCCATTTGCCTGACTATCTCGGCAGCCATTTGCGCGTCAGCATCGCCGCGCTCGCGCTCGGGCTCGTGGTCAGCCTGCCGCTGGCGATCCTTGCGCGTCACCGCCCCGTGCTGCGAGGGCTGATGCTGGCGGTCGCGAGCATCGTGCAGACGGTGCCGGGGCTAGCGCTGCTCGCGCTATTCTATCCGCTGCTGCTTGCGCTGGCGTCCTTGACCTTTGCCTGGTTCGGCTTCGACTTCTCGGCATTCGGCTTCCTGCCCGCGATGCTGGCGCTCGCGCTCTATTCGATGCTGCCGGTGCTGCGCAACACCATCACCGGGTTGAACGGACTGGACCCTGCTCTGCTTGAAGCCGCGCAGGGCGTCGGCATGACGCCGGGGCAATCGCTGTTCATGGTCGAGCTGCCGCTTGCGCTGCCCGTGATCATGGCGGGCATCCGCACCTCCGCGGTGTGGGTGATCGGGACCGCGACGCTGTCGACGCCGATCGGGCAGACCTCGCTCGGCAATTACATCTTTGCCGGCCTGCAGACCCAGAACTGGGTGTTCGTCCTATTCGGCTGCGTTGCCTCCGCCGTGCTGGCGCTCGCCGTCGACCAATTGCTGGCATTGATCGAGAACGGTTTTGCGTCCCGCAAGTGGCTGCGCAGCGTGCTCGGCGGCGCGGGCATCGCCGCCCTGGTCGCCCTCACGCTGACGCCGATGCTGGCGCGATCGACGTCGAGCTACATCGTAGGCGCCAAGACCTTCGCCGAGCAATATGTGCTGTCCCAGCTCATTGCACAGCGGCTGCGGGGCGCCGGATTGACGGCGAGCACGCGGGAGGGGCTCGGCTCGAGCGTGATCTTCGCGGCGCTGGCCGCGGACGATATCGACGTCTATGTCGATTATTCCGGCACGTTGTGGGCCAACCAGTTTCACGGTACGCAGATCCTGCCGCGCGAACAGTTGCTTTCCGAATTGAGCGCGCTGCTGGCGAAACGCAACATCACGCTGTTCGGCACGCTGGGCTTTGAAAATGCCTATGCGCTGGTAATGCCGAGAAAGCGTGCCGAAGCGCTTGGCATTCATTCGATCGCCGATCTCGCGGCGCACGCAGGCAGTTTTTCAATCGCGGGCGATTACGAGTTCTTCTCGCGCCCGGAATGGGCGAGCTTGCGCGAGGCCTATGGCCTCGATTTCCGCTCGCAGCGGCAGATGCAGCCGAACTTCATGTATGCGGCGGTCGCGAGCGGCGATGTCGATGTGATCGCGGGCTACACCAGCGATGGACTGATCGCAAAATATGATCTCGTCGTGCTGGACGATCCCAAACACGCGATCCCGCCCTATGATGCGATCCTGCTGCTCGCACCAAGCCGCGCGCATGACACGGCGCTGCAGACGGCCTTGCGGCCGCTGCTCGGCAAGATCGACATCGACACGATGCGTGAAGCGAATCTGCGCGCCAGCGGCAACGACGCGGACTCATCGCCCGCATCCGTTGCGCGCTGGCTGTCGCAGCGGATCGGAACGGATTAGGGTCTGTACTCATTTGACGTGACGGAGCGGCTGTGATTCAAGCTGTCGAGGAGCTTGGGTCAGGGCCGACCTGTTCTGGCTAGCAATGCGCGGCGATCGCGCTCAGATCGACGAGCCGCGCTCGCTGATCCGCGAGCTCCGCGCGATCGGCAACAACATCAACCAGATTGCGCCGATGCAGCGAGCACTGCGGAGGCCAGGCGCAAGCGACGGCCGGCGCGCTTCTCGTCTAAGGTTTAGGGTGACTTTCCGGAAAGTGTGGAACTACCGGTAGGCCACGTGGAAAGCGCTTGCTCAGCAACAGCCTCTAGCATGTCGCGGCTAAAGCCGGCTTTGGCCTGCACAGCCATACAGTCTGGATTGCTTCCGCCTACGCGCAAAGGCGCTTCGGCGGGACTTCACGCCTCGCCATAGTTCGCGCAGCGAGCGACGGCGGGTCGTCGCTTTCGCTGCTCGCAATGACGGGCCTGGTTGAAGGCACTCGTCCGGCTCTGGAACTTGATCGGCGGATGCGCTAAGCGAGGCGAGCCCACCATGCTTTGGCGATGGGTGCGGTGGGCACGGCGCGAGTGCGCCTTTGCCCACCTACATCGTCAAGCCCTCACCTCCTGCCGCTGGAACAGGATATAGCCCACGACGAACAGCACGATCGTCGCCGCGATAAGGCCAACGGTTTGCGGCCAGGCGATCATGATGCTTTCGGAGAGCGGCAACGGCGCGCCCATCACCGCGCCCCGGAGCTGGTCCAGGAACACCGCGCCCAGCGTGCGCGTGGTCGGCGAGAGAATCGCCAGCATCGCCTCGCCGAACAGGTCATTCGGCGACACCCGCAGCAGGAACTGCGACCACAGGCCCGTTTCCGGTGTCTCCAGCCCGAGCGCGGCATAGCGCGGATCGGGCGGCGCAATCACTTGCGCAAAGGCCGGCGCCAGCATTGGCCACAGCACCGTCAGGAACAGCCAGATGCCGAGCGCGACCAGCGCGGCCGTTGCCGGCGAGCGAAACACGATCGACAACAGCATGGCGAGCGCGAGCCACACGCCGGCATAGAAGATCGCGATGACCAGGAACACCAGCGAGCGGCCGATCTCCTCGGTGCCGGGCGGCACGCCGAGGAAGAGCAGGCCGAGCCCGATCACCATCAGCCACAACGCGGTCAGGCTGACCGCGAGCGTGGCAAGGCCGGCCAGGAATTTCCCCATCAACAGCGCGTCGCGGTAGATCGGCTGCGCCAAGATCCGCGACAACGTGCGCCGGTTGAACTCGCTGTTGACGGAATCGAAGCCGAGCCCGATCGCCATCAGCGGAATCAAAAATCCCAGGATGGCGACGAAGGACGGCAGCGGCGAGCTCGACAGCGTGAACAGCCTGAGCAGGAGAAACGGATCCTCCGCCGTGTTGGTGCGCAGATTGTCGATCGCGCCATAGAGCGCGGCCAGCGCCGTGAGCACGATCAAGAGTTCCAGCACCAGCATGCGCACGCTGGAGATGTTGTCGGTGAGCTCCTTGGCGAACACGGTACCAAGGCCCTGGAAGGGTGAACCTTCACGCCGCATGACGCATGTCTCCCGATTGCTTGCTCTGGAAGTAGCGGGCGTAGATCGCTTCCAGGCTGGGCTCGTCGACCGACAGCCGCTTGAGCGCTCCGTCGACCGCGACCACCGCACGCGCCGCATCGGCGCGGACGTCGCGTTCGGCTGTCATGCGGAAGCGGTCCTCCGCCAGAGTCTCGACATTGGACACGCCCGGGATGGTCGCAAGCCGCCTGGCGATACCGGTGCCCTCGGCCTCGACCTCGACCACGAAGCCCGCGCCAAGCACCTGCACCGACAGTTCGGCCACCGAGCCCATCAGCACGATATGGCCGGACTGGAACAGCGCGACGCGGTCGCAGATGCGCTGCACCTGGTCGAGCAGATGCGACGACAGGAGCACCGTGGTGCCCTCGGCCTTGAGCTGGCGGATCAGGTCCAGAAACTCCAACGTCGCCTGCGGATCGAGACCGGAGGTCGGCTCGTCCAGAATGGCGATCTCGGCTCTCTTGACGATGATCTCGGCGAGGCCAAGCCGCTGGCGCATGCCGCGCGAGAAGGTCGAGACCCGCTTGTGCGCGACGTGGTCAAGCCGCACGCGCTTGAGCGCGTCGGCAATGCGCTCCGTCCGCTCCTTCAAGGACAGTCCCATCAGCTTGGCGGTGTAGGCGAGATTTTCCATCGCCGTGAGATGATCGTAGAAGCCGACGGAATCAGGCAGATAGCCGACGCGCCGCTTCACCTGCAGGGGCTGCCGCGCCGGGTCGTAACCCAGCACGCTGATCTTGCCGCCGGAGATTTCCGTCAGGCCAAGCATCATGAGAATGGTCGTGGTCTTGCCAGCGCCGTTGGGGCCAAGCAGCCCGAACACCTCGCCCTTTTTGATGTTGAAGCTGATCTGATCGACCGCGCTGGCTTGGCCGTAGCGCTTGGTCAGGCCATCCGCGACGATGACAGTATCGGGCGGAGGCGCTTCGTTCTGAAGATCGCTCATCGCCGTCCGAACCTCGCAACGGCACCCAGCATCAGAAGCAGCGCGACGCCGATCACGCCCGCGCCGACCATGCCCCACACCGTCGAGGTGCTGACCGTGATGCGGAACTGGCTGGAGGCGCTTTCACCGCGCGAGTTGGCGTTCACGCTGACCATGTAGTCGCCGGCGAGCGACTTGTCGCTCGGCGTCACCAGCGCCTGCACTTCGGCATCCTTGCCCGGCACCAGGCGATCGATCGTCTCGGGATTGAAGGTGACCTTCCAGCCGGAGGGCGAGCTCGCAGACAGCTTGACGTTCTCCGCCGGTGCGCTGCCGCTGTTGGTCAGCACGATGGGAATCGAGGTCTGCTGCGCGGCCACGGCGCGCGCGCTCAACAAGCCTTCGCGTCCCGCCACCTGGAGCCGCGGCTCGCCGACGACGTCGAGCGCGAGATCGACCTTGGCGGAGGCGTCCTCCGCCTTCACGGTCACGGCGACCGGAAAGTGACCGGCATCGATCGTGCTCGGCGGTCGCACTTTCAGCTTGATGTCCTTGGACTGTCCGGCGTCGATCGGAATTGAGGACAGCTCCTGCGTGCCGTAGGCTTCGGTGAAAGAGGTATCGAAATTCTCAGGCGCCTGCGCGGCGAAGCTGACGTTGAGGTTACGGCCGGAATCGTTCTTGATCGTCAGCGTGTATTCGAAATTCGACTTGGGGCTGCCGCGCAGCGACGGCAGTTGCGCCTTCACGGTCAGCTTGGCCGGCAATTCCTTGGCGAGCGCGACCTGGATCGGCAGGCTTGCCTGATTGCCCTGCCCTTCCGCCTTGACCGTCAACGTCTGCTCATCGAGCTTGGCGTTCGCGGGCACGTCGAGCCGCAACTGCAGCGGCACGTCCTTGTCGGGCGCCGGCATCGCGGCGGCAACCGGCTGGCCGCCGCCGAGGATGGTCGCAGTCCAGCCGCTCGGCACGCCTGCGACCGAAAGCTGATAACGCTCAGGGCTGAGGCCGTAGTTCTGCAGCCGCAGCGGGATGTTGGACGTCGTGCCCGGCCTGACCGTGACCGCGGGATAATCGGTCATCAGGTAAAGGCCTTTGATATTCGCATCATGGGAGTCGGCGGCCTGGGCAGCCGGCGCGATCAGCGAGATGGCGAGGGCAATGGGGGCGAGAGCGAACGCTCGCATGACAACACTCCTGGAAAGTGAACCGATCAGGCATGTGTGGCGCGCCGCCGTCACGGACCGCGGCGCGCGGGGGCCGCACAATCTTGCCAAAATTTTGAAAAATTTTGGCGCGCCAATTACAAGTCAGTAATGTCAGGCCTTTTCGGATCAGACTTTAGTTTTTAGACTTTAGTTTCCGTTTTTGCGCATCGTGCAAAACGCAGCACCACCTGCGTTTTGCGCGAGCGAAGACGCAAAGGACCATCCGGCGAACGCTTGCTGATTCAATTCCTTCTGGAGGGCGACATGAGAGGACGAACCATCGTTGCGGCTTCAATTGCGGCGCTGACCATAGGCGTGCTCGGCATGCCCGGTTCGGTGAAAGCTCAAGGCTACGGAAACTGGTGCAGCGACGGCTACACCGCATATTTCGACCCGACCGGCAGAAGCGTGCAATCGCCGCGGACCTGCATCTTCCCGGCTGCGAACTGGTCGTATTTTTTTCATCGGGTTCGCCACTACGGCCCAGTGCTACGGACGCGTGAACCGGATTACCGATGGCGGTGGTGGATGCTGTACTAGATTGCCGGGCTTTGACGCTGGGCCGCAGAGGCAAAGTCGGCCTCTCAGCCCAGCGCGGGGCACAGCTACGAACCGCCGGCAAACTGTTTGAGGTGTTTGCGAGCCAGTCACGACAGGGTTCGACTGCGGCGCGAACAATGCAGCTCACCTCGTGCAGCAACTGCCGGCGCGCTCGGCTTGCTTCGGCGGACAGGGCATAGATCCGTAGGAGCAGAACACGCAGCAATCGCCGTTCCTGGGCCGCAGCCTGGTGCCACAGCCAGTACATTCGTAGAAATATTGGCAGGCGTCGGTCGGCATCGTTTCCATCTTTGCCGTGCCGCATCTGGGACAGGTAATGACCGATTGAAGCATCATGACCGTTTGGCTCCTTGCCGCGGACGGATAGTCTGGGCCGGTGATACTTTCAACGCCGGCCTTGGCGTCGTCGCAGGTGACGGCCGCTGTTCGTGGTGGCTCTTCGAGCTTGATTGCCATCGTCACGAGGATGCATCCTGTAGCGACTACAGGAGCAAGGGTTCAGTCGATGCGAGCGATCACAGCTTCGCGAGCCGAGACATTTCTCGTTGGCGCAGTTTCACGACGCAGTGGCGTTAACATTGAAATGATCCGCTACTGAAAGCGGATCGGATAGGTCCAGTTTCAGCAAGAGCCTCGAACAAGGAACACGTCCATGAACGGCGCCGAACTGCTTGTAGCTGCATTGGAAAACGAAGGCGTGCAGCGGATCTTCGGCGTGCCGGGCGAGGAAAACCTCGCCTTCGTCGAGGCGCTGCGGCGATCTTCGATCGAGCTGGTGCTGACGCGGCACGAACAGGCGGCCGCGTTCATGGCGGCGACGCATGGACGGCTGACCGGCAAGCCGGGCGTCTGCCTGTCGACGCTCGGGCCCGGTGCGCTGAATCTGACGACCGGCGCCGCCTATGCGCTGCTCGGCGCGATGCCGATGGTCATGATCACCGGCCAGAAGGGAATCCTGAGCCGCAAGCAGGCGGGCTTTCAGGTCGTGGACATGGTCGCGACCATGACGCCGCTCACCAAGATGGCGCACCAGATCGTCAGCGCCCGGACCATCCCGACGCTCGTGCGGGACGCCTTCCGCGTTGCGCAGCAGGAGCGGCCCGGCCCGGTCCATCTCGAGCTTCCCGAAGACATCGCGGCCGACACCGTCCCCGACATCGCATTGGTGCCGCCGCACCCGGTCGATCCGCCGATTGCCCCGAAAGAAGCGCTGGACCGGGCCGGTGCGTTGATCCGCCGCGCCGAACGGCCCCTGGTGATGTTGGGAGCCGCAGCGAGCCGTCCGCGGCTTGCGGACGCGCTCTCCGCTTTCGTGAGGCGGCTGCAGATTCCCTTCTTCAACACACAGATGGGCAAGGGCGCGGTCTCGGGCGGGTCCGGACTGTACATGGGCACGGCCGCCTTGACCGAGCGCGATTATGTGCACCGGGCGATCGACCGCGCGGACCTCATCATTTCGATCGGCCACGATACGGTGGAGAAGCCGCCGTTCCTGATGGGGTCGAATGGCCCGACCGTCCTGCATGTCGGCTACCTGCCGGCGGTGGTCGAGGAAGTGTTCTGGCCCCAAGCCGAACTGGTCGGCGATGTCGGTCCAAGCCTCGGACTGCTGGCCGACCGCCTCGAGGGCCAGCTACCAAATGCCGGCGCGCTTCTGGAGCTGCGGCAGGAGATCCTTGGGCACATCGCCGAGAGGGCTGAGGAAAGCCGCTATCCATTGACCCCGCAGCGGCTCGTTCATGACGTGCGCCAGGTCATGCCCGAGGACGGCATCGTGTGCCTGGACAACGGCATGTTCAAAATCTGGTTTGCGCGAAATTATCGGACCCGAGTCGCGAACACGCTGTTGCTGGACAATGCGCTCGCCACGATGGGCGCAGGCCTGCCATCGGCGATCATGGCGGCGACGCTCTACCCGGAGCGTCGCGTGCTCGCGGTCTGCGGCGACGGCGGTTTCATGATGAACTCGCAGGAGCTGGAGACGGCCGTTCGCCTCAAGCTCAATCTCGTCGTGCTGATCCTGCAGGATAATGCCTATGGCATGATCCGCTGGAAGCAGGCCGTCGACGGCTATGCCGATTTCGGCATGAGCTTCGGCAACCCGGACTTCGTCGCCTATGCGACGGCCTATGGCATCAAGGGCAGCCGCGTGGCCGGCCCGGACGACCTGGCACCGACTCTCGAAGCCGCCTTCAGGCAAGGAGGCGTTCATCTCGTGACGACGCCGGTCGACTATTCCGAGAACATGCGCGTTCTCGTCACCGAGTTGCGCGAGAACGCGCCCGGTTAAGAACTCGCGATCCCGCCGCTCGTCCCCGACTGCAGGCCGAACGGGGTTTGGGTCATCCTGGCCACGAAGCCCTCGAATCCCGCCAATCTTTGCCGAGCCAATTCCCGATGCAGCTCGCGAATCTTCTGGGAGTCGGCAACGTAGGTTTCATATGCCTGCTTGACGAATGCCGTCTGCAGCTCGAAGGCCTTGTCGAGCGAGCGCACTTCCGCAAGCCTTTCAAAGAAGGACCTGGTTTGCTCGAGCGACTTCTTCGTGTAGTCGCCGTAGGCATTCGCGATCGTCTGGATGTTGACCGGAACAGCTTCTGCCGGTGGGTTCAAGACGACGGGCGGGATGTCGGTGTGGACGGCAGTGCTCTGCTCGCTTTCAGTCTGCTCGCTGCCGGTCACCGCCGGTTCGCGCGCCGCGCTTTCAGCGGGCGTGGTTTCAGTCGCCGCGATTGGCTCGCTCACCTGCGCATGAGCAGCCTCTTGCGCTTCATCGGGCTTGGCATCCCGCACTTGATCGGATTTGCGGTTCCGACCTCGGACCTTGCCGCCCTGCTCCGCCGATTTCCGGTTCCGTTGGCCGGATTTCGCAACCGGCTTGTTCTCGTCCGCGTTCAACATTGCCCCTGACTCCGTCGCTTAAAATATCGAATCAAGCTGTAAGCTTTGTCCATCTTTACGCTGAAATCGCGGTTTCCAATTGTCCCCCGCGCGGCGGTCATGTGTCCGTATTTGGAGAACTGCGCTTGAACGCCAATGTCTACTTATCGCAGTGACCTCTCGCGGTATCACAATAATCTCCAGCGTGGCAAAAACGGTAACGGCCGGAGGCGCCCGCGTGGCATTCGCAGGTCCTCTTCGCAACAAGCCCCTCAGGACAATGGGGGAAGCGCTTGAATTTGATCGCGGAAAATGCGGGCCCAGCCAACAGGCACGACATCAAGGCGCAGGCGAAGAGCGTCGACACCTTTCTCATCATCTATCTCCTGATCTATGTCCTGGCTTGAGTTCCGCCTGGAAAATTACCGGCCTCACGAGGTGTAGCGAAAGCCGAGATCTCCCCTGACACCCGTCGCGCCCGCCGCCCTCGGTGCCATCCGCCGCGAACAGATAGCCGCTTGAGCGTAGAAGCTGAAATTACCGTTGATCGGGGCGGTTGTTCCTGCGCTCAGATCCAGCCGCGTGGGCGATCTCGCGTTGGGAACTGCAGTGCATGAACCGGCGTTTCTCGCCAGGTTTCCGCACCGCGCCGAGGCGTACCAGCCGGTCACGCAACGCGGCTGCCGTTACGAGGCATGGGTTCCGTGATCGGGCATCCTCCTGGCGCTCCGGATGATGGCTCCACTTCGCAATCGTCCCGGGGATCGTCGCTCTTTTACGCGGCTGCGGGTGCGGTCAGCATGATCTTTGTCGTGGCGATGCTGGCGGGCGCGCTGCTGTGGACGTTGCGCGACGTGCATTTTCCTTCTGCCGCGGAAGTGACCGGGCGGCGCGTGATCGCGCTGACCTCCGCGGACGGGCACGATCTGCCACGAAAGGGGCAGCTACAATTGCCGCCGGTCGATGCCAAGGACATGCCCGCGAACCTCATCAACGCCGTCCTCAGCATCGAGGACCGGCATTTTTACGAGCATGGCGCGATCGATTGGCCGTCGGTGTTACGGGCCATGAAGGACAATCTGGCGGCCGGCAAGACGGTTGCCGGCGGCAGCACCATCACCCAGCAGCTCGTAAAAAATCTCTTCCTCAGCCCCGAGCGCACCTACAGGCGCAAGATCCAGGAGGCGGCGATCTCGATCTGGATCGAGCATCATCTGAGCAAGGACGCCATTCTCACGAGCTATCTCAACAACGTCTATCTGGGCGCCGGCGCGACCGGCTTTCCTGCGGCGGCGAAGCTCTATTTCGGCAAGGGCGTCGGCGATCTCACGCTGCCTGAAGCCGCCATGCTTGCCGGCATGATCAACGCTCCCTCGCAAGACGACCCCTTCCGCGATCCGGACGCGGCGCGCAAGCGCGCGGCAACGGTGCTCGATGCGATGGTCGATAACCGCAAGTTGAGCCAGGCCGATGCATTGGCGGCCAAGCTTAGTCCGGCGAGACCCAGTCCGGCGGACCTCGCGCCGGCCTCCAGCGACTGGTTCGCCGACTGGGTGTACAAGAAGGCGGCGGCGGTGACGCCGGCCTTCGGCGGCACCGTTCGTATCAGGACCACGCTCGACCTGCGCCTGCAGCAGCTTGCCACGGACGCGATCAGGTCGACACTCGCCAGGTACGGAGCCGAGAAACATGCAACGCAGGCGGCGCTGGTCGCCATGCGGCCCGATGGCGCGGTGGTGGCGATGGTCGGCGGACGCAGCTATGCCGACAGCCAATACAATCGCGCGGTCCAGGCCCAGCGACAGCCGGGCTCGGCATTCAAGCTGTTCGACTATTATGCGGCGTTGCGCCAGGGCTTCACGCCGGATGACGAAATCCTCGACGCCCCCATCGACATTCGGGGCTGGGAACCGGAGAACTACGGGCGCCATCACCATGGCAAGGTCACGCTCGCAGACGCGTTCGCCAATTCGCTCAATGATGCCACCGTTCGTCTCTCACAACAGGTCGGCATCGCCCAGGTGATTGCCGCGGCGCGCGACCTCGGCCTGCATGCCCCACTGCAGAACAATCCCAGTCTCGCGCTCGGAACGTCCGAGGTGACGCTGCTCGATCTCACCTCGGCCTACGCGGCCGTGCGCGCCGGCAAGGCTCCCGTCAATGCCCATGGCATTGCCGCCATCAAGACCGCGAGCGACAAGGATTACGTACAGATCAACGGACCCGAGCAAGGCCAGCACGGCCTTGGCCAATATCAGGGCGAACTGATCGATCTCTTGCGCGGCGTCGTCGAGCGCGGCACCGGTCGCGCCGCGCAGCTCGAGGAGTTTGCCGCCGGCAAGACCGGCACGAGCCAGGATTATCGCGATGCCTGGTTCATCGGCTTCAACAACTTTCTCGTGGCCGGCGTTTGGGTCGGCAATGACGATCACAGTCCGATGAAAGGCGTTGCCGGCGGCTCACTCCCGGCCAGGATCTGGAAAGACTTCATGCAGGAAGCCGGCGCACCAACGCTCGCCCAAACCGCGCCGGCCGAGCCGACCACGGTCGGACAGTCCAAGGCCGGTTCGGGATCTTCGGATCAGGGCGACACCGCGCCAACGCCCCAGCAGGGCCCGCGATGCAATGTCGAAGCCTGCGAACGCTATTATCATTCGTTCCGGGCTTCGGATTGCACCTACAAGCCCTATTCGGGGCCGCGGCAGCTATGCGAGCGCTGATCCGCCAAGGCCCAGTCTGCCGCAGCCTCACACGCCCGGTTCAACCGCGCCGCCGCTATCGGCCCAATCCTTGAAGCCGCCGATATTGTAGACATGGTCGTAACCCATGTCCTTGAGCAGCTTGCCCGCGAGCGCGGCGCGTCCGCCGGATGCGCAATAGAGGATGACGTTCTTGTCCTTGACAAAGTTCTTGTCGTGATAGGGCGACTCCGGATCGGCGCGAAACTCCAGCATACCCCGCGAGACATGCACGGCGCCCTTGGCCTTGCCGCTCTTCTCGACCTCCGGCGCGTCGCGCACGTCGACCACGAGCGTGTTGCCCTTCGCGATCAGATCCTGCGCCTCTTGCGGCGAGATCTTCGGCACGGCGGCATTCGCCGCCTCCAACATCTGCTTGACGGTGAGAGCCATCCGAACCTCCTTGAGAGTTGTAGGGTGGGCAAAGCAACGCGTGCCCACCGCCTTGAACCTGAAGTAGTGGGCGCGGCGCGTGCGCGCCTTTGCCCACCTACAATGCCGCAACCGATTCCATGTTCTCAAGCAAAAGCGGTCGCCTGCAACGCGGCAAGATGCCACCGATCAGCAAGAATATGCATGAGCTCTCAATGCTTGCAGCGCGGGCGCTTTGCTCAGCCAAGAGGCGAGCACAACCCGCGATGAGAGAGGAGATGAAATCTTGAGTCTTCGCCTTTGAAGCGAAAGGGTTTTTGGACCGCAAGAGTCCGCCCAATAAGCACACAGATCAAGAATGTGATTTAACTCTCACTTCTTGATCGCCGTTGCCGCGCTTGAAGAAGCCGGAGTGGTTTGACAAGAGCCGGAGCGGATGGATGAAGTCCACGAACTCGGCTGCAGGGCGGCAAGATCGCTGCCCGGATCACGCCGGCACCATGCCGGGCAAGCCTTAAAATTTCGTTTGCGGTAATTCGAAACCGTGCACGACGTCATCAGCCTCGAAAGCAAGCGCTGTCGGTTGAGCGACTTATGCGCGGAGACAATCCCTCGTCGCGATCACCGGGAGAAGTCGGCTGCGTATCGGAGGACTCTCCACGAGTTCAGTCCGCGGAGAGTCCCCCCTCACCCTAACCCTTTCCCCGCACGCGGGGAGAGGGAAAACCTGGCTCTCCGCCAGGAGCTTTAGTTCTTCTCGTCGACGAGCGCGCCCTTCTTGATCATCGAGATCGCGCCTTGCGCGATCTCGATGACGAGAGCGTGGATCAAAGGCTAGTTCTTGGTCTTATCGACCAACGCGCCCTTCTTGATCCACGGCATCATGTCGCGCAGCTTGGCACCGACTTCCTCGATCGGATGCGTGGCGAGCTTGGCGCGGGTCGCCTTGAACGAGGTCTGGTTGACCTTGTTCTCCAGCATCCAGTCGCGCGCAAAGCGACCAGACTGGATGTCGGCCAGCACCCGCCTCATCTCCTTCTTGGTCTCATCGGTGATGATGCGCGGACCGGTGACGTATTCGCCGTATTCGGCGGTGTTGGAGATCGAGTAGTTCATGTTGGCGATGCCGCCTTCATAGATCAGGTCGACGATCAGCTTCACCTCGTGCAGACACTCGAAATAGGCCATCTCCGGCGCATAGCCGGCTTCGACCAGCGTCTCGTAGCCGCCCTTGATCAGCTCGACCAGGCCGCCGCACAGCACCACCTGCTCGCCGAACAGGTCGGTCTCGCACTCTTCCTTGAAGGTGGTTTCGATGATGCCGGCCCGGCCGCCGCCGATGGCGGAGGCGTAGCTGAGGCCGAGATCATGGGCGTTGCCCGAGACGTCGCGGGCGATCGCGATCAGGCAGGGCACGCCGCCGCCGCGCTGATATTCCGAGCGCACGGTGTGGCCGGGGCCTTTCGGCGCGATCATCAGCACGTCGAGATCGGCGCGCGGCTCGAGCAGGTTGAAGTGGACGTTGAGGCCGTGCGCGAACACCAACGCCGCGCCCTTCTTCATGTTGTCGTGCAGATGCTCGCGGTAGATGTCGCCCTGCAGTTCGTCGGGGGTGAGCATCATGACGAGGTCGGCCCATTTGGCCGCCTCAGAGACATCGAGCACCTTGAAGCCGGCGGCTTCCGCCTTCTTCACGGAAGCAGAGCTCTTGCGCAGCGCAATCGCCACCTCCTTGACGCCGGAATCCTTCAGGTTCAGCGCATGGGCGTGGCCCTGGCTGCCATAGCCGACGATGGCGACCTTCTTGCCCTTGATCAGGTTCAGGTCAGCATCGCGATCGTAATAAACACGCATCAGTGGTTTCCTCTTCGAGTGGCCGCCATCGGCCGGGTCAGATCAGGATTTGTCGGGTGAATTTTTGAGATTTCGCGCGTTGTCTAGAGCATTTTATCGTCCATTGGAAACTCGATTCTGCATGGCGGGTCGCGGCCTTATGCGTCCATGAAGACCGGATACAGCGACGCCAGCAGCAGCAGCGCCATCGCCACGTTGAAGGCCCGTACCGCCCGTTCCGACTTGAGCACCGGCCGCAGGGCGCTGCCGAACAGCGTCCAGGTCATGGTGGAGAGCACGCCCAAGAACAGGCAAAGCAGGGTCTGGATCGCGATGTTGAGAGGAAAACGCGCGATCGCGGCATAGGCCGTGATCGTGCCGATCACCATCACCCAGCCCTTGACATTGATCCATTGAAATACGGCGGCGCCCCAGAACGTCATGGGGCCGCGGTTGTCGTCCTCGCCAGGCGTCGGCGGACCGGACATCGCGATCACGACGGCGAGATAGATCAGATACGCCGCGCCGGCATATTTCAAGATCGTCTGCAGCACCGGATAGGCGATGAAGATGGTGCCGAAGCCGAGGCCGACGGCACCGACCATGAAGGCAAAGCCGATGGTGATGCCGGCGATATGCGGCAGCGTGCGGCGAAAGCCGTAAGTTAGCCCCGAGGACAGGACCATGATGTTGTTCGGTCCGGGCGTGAAGAACATCACGATGGCGAACAGGATGAAGGCGAAGAGCAGCGATTGCGACATGGCTCACTCCACGATCACAGGCACCGTCCGCGGCCGCTTCGACAGCAGCATCACGGCGATGCCGCCGACCACGGTGACCATGCCCGCCAGCCGTAATGGCCCGAATTTCTCGGAGAAGACGACGCTGGAGGCCGCCGCCCCCACGAACGGAACCAGAAGCGCAAACGGCACAACTTGGGCTGCCGGATAGTCGCGCAGCAGCCGCCCCCACAGCCAATAGGCGATGGAGGTGGAGATGGCGCCCAGCGCCAGCATGCAGGCGAGGCCCGTGAGCGACATATGGGTCAGCGCGTGCCAGGTCGGCGCCGGCCCGTCGGAGGCCAAGGCCAACGCGAAAAGCGGGACCGCCGCGGTCAGGCACAGCCAGGCGAACAGATCGAACATCGGCACGCCTTGCGCGCGACGCAGCAACAGATTGCCAATGGCAAAGCTGATCGGTGAAACCATCAGCACGGCGAAGGCGCCAACGCTGAAGTCATAGCCGACGGTGGCGCAGATCATCAGCAGGCCAATCGCGGCAATGGTGACGCCAACCATCTGCATCGGCGTCGGCCATTCGCGAAAGGCGACCACGGCAAAAGCGATGGTGAACAGCGCCTGGCTCTGCACGATCACGCTGGTCAAGCCCACCGGCACGCCATGGGCGATGCCATAGGCCTGCGCCAGGAACTGACCAAGAAACAGCGTGAAGCTGATCGCGACCAGCAGCGACCATGAGACTTTCGGCTTGGCCACGACCAGGCACGGGGCAGCCGCAATGCCGAAGCGCAGCGCCGTCATCAGGGCCGGCGATAATTCATCAAGCGCGATGCGGCTTGCGACAAAGGCAAGCCCCCAGATGACCGCCACCAGGACGGCGATAAAGACGTCGGCCGGTTTCATTGTTCCTGGCTCTTGTTAGCCTTGGTCGCCTGGCTTTGGTTTCCTCAGGAGATAGGTGCCGTGCAGTGGGGCATGATAATCGGCGGAAATGAGCGTGAAGCCAACCTCTATCAGCATGCGCTCCATCACCCAGCCGAAGGTGGAATATTCGTCGCGCATATGCGTCACAACGCTGTTGCGCTCGAAATCGTGATTTTTGATATTGAAATCGGCCCATTCTCCGACGCTGCGCTCGCCGCCGTCAGGCATGCTGACGAAGACGATATCGCGCAGGTAGAAATTTGCGCCCGGCTTTAACGCGGCGAAGATGCGCGCGGCCGCCACCGCTTTCCAGAAGTCCGGAAGATGGTGCAGCGTGAACTCGCTGACGATCAGGTCATACGAGTTTGGCTCATAGGCGAAGCTGAGCAGCCCGGCCGACCGGGTGCGGATGCGGGCCCTGCGATCGCTTGCGTAGACTTCGGCGAGCGCCAGCATCGCCGGCGAAATATCGATCGCGTCGACCTCGGCGCCCATCAGCGCTGCTTCGGTCGCGAGTACGCCGTTGCCGCATCCGATATCGGCAACGCGCCAGCCCGGCTCGACGCCGAGCATGCTCAGCGCCGCGCGGGCGCGCAGGTCGGCATCGTCGTCTTGACCGTAGATCGAGGCCACCGCGGTATCGAGCCCGATCCGCCGTCTCTGATTGTAGAACCAGTCGCGCGCCAGCATGGTTCTTACATCCCTTCAGGCCCGCGGCCGATAGCGGCAACGCCGGTGCGCGACACCTCGACCAGGCCGAGCGGACGCATCAGGTCGATGAACTGGTTGATCTTGGCGGTGTTGCCCGTAATCTCGAACACAAAGCTCTCGGTGGTGGCATCGATGACGCGGGCACGGAAGGCGTCCGCGAGCCTGAGCGCCTCGACCCGATGCTCGCCCACTCCGCGCACCTTCACCATGGCAAGCTCGCGCTCGATGGCGCGGCCCGTCTGCGTCATGTCGACCACCCGATAGACTGGGACCATGCGGTCGAGCTGGTGCTTGATCTGCTCGATCACCATCGGCGTGCCCGTGGTCACGATGGTGATGCGCGAGAGATGTTTCTGGTTCTCGGTCTCGGAGACGGTGAGGCTTTCGATGTTGTAGCCGCGCCCCGAGAACAGGCCGATGACGCGCGCGAGCACGCCGGGCTCGTTCTGCACCAGCACCGCGAGCGTATGGGTCTCGCTGGGATCGTGGCGGTCTTCCATGAAATAGGCCGATGCGGGCTGGCTCATGCTTGTTGTCCCCTGCTCATCTCTCCGGCGTCATGTCGAGCACACTCTCTCTGCTCCGTCATTCCGGGGCAGTTCAAAGGACCGAACCCGGAATCTCGAGATTCCGGGTTTGATGCTTCGCATCGCCCCGGAATGACGAACGCAACATCGAGGTCGGGCAAGCCCGGGCATGACGACTGCATTTGCGGCGCGATCACCCTCATCACACCGGTATCCTCTCGGCAACGGCGTTCTCCGCCATCACCCATTTGCGAAACAGATCGAAATCGATATTGCCGCCGCTCAGGATCAGCCCGACGCGCTTACCCGCAATCTTGCGCTTTTCCTGCAGCGCGGCTGCGAGCGCGGCGGCACCGGCGCCTTCCGCGAGGTTGTGCGTATCGGTCCAATAGGCGCGGATCGCGGCGGCGATCTCGTCGTCAGTGACCTGCACGATTCGGGAGGCGCCTTTGCGGATGATCGCCAGCGCATCGGTATCCGGAATGCGCGTCGCCATGCCGTCGGCGAGCGTGTTGGAGCTCTCGGTGGTGACGACCGTGCCGGCCGCGAAAGAGAGCGCGTAGGACGGCGCCAGCGACGATTGCACGCCGACGATCTCGGTCTTCAGGCCAAGCAGGTCGCGCACCAGGATGCAGCCGCAAATGCCGGAGCCTTGCCCGATCGGCACATAGAGCACGTCGATATCGGGCGCGGTGCGTAACAATTCCAGCGCGTAAGTGGCAACGCCGAGCATAAGGTTGGGATGAAAGGCGGGCACGATGTGCAGGCCTTCGCGCTCGGCCTGGCGATAGGCCTCTTCTCGCGCGGCCTGAAAATCCTCGCCATGTTCGACGAGCCTCGCGCCGAATGCGGCCATCGCCCGGTTCTTCTCGACCGAATTGCCGCGCGGCACGTAGATCGTCACCGGCAGGCCATGACGCCGGCCGGCAAGAGCAAGGCTCTGCCCGTGATTGCCGCGCGTGGCCGAGATCAGGCCGCGCGTCTCGGGCTTTTCGCGCTTCAGGCGCTCGACGTAAGTCAGCCCGCCGCGCACCTTGAAAGCGCCGGTCGGCGTGTGGTTCTCGTGCTTGACCATGACCTCCGTGCCGAGCCGCTCTGCAAGCAAGGGCCAAGCGTAGGCCGGCGTCGGCGGCACCGCTTGGCGGACCACCTCATGCGCACGCTCGAGCTCGGCGAGGTCAAACATGTCTCAGACTCGCGTTTGAGCACACGGCTGCCCCGAACGCGCTCCTCTTCACCTCGCCCCGCTTGGGGATGCGATGCGGGTGAGGGGAATTCTCCAAGAGCTCGGCGCGTGGAGAGAGCCCCTCACCCCAAGCCTCTCCCCGCGAAGAGCGGGGAGAGGGAGTAGAAGCGCATGCGGCTGCTCGGTTCATGTCCACATCGGCCTCACACCAGCGCCTTGCCGCCGGCAAATGCAGCGGCGGTGGCCTCGTCTTCGGCCTCCGCCGGCAGCAGCATCTCATTATGCGCCTTGCCGGAGGGGATCATCGGGAAGCAATTTTCCAGCGCGGCGACGCGGCAGTCGAACAGCACCGGGCGCTTGACCGAAATCATCTCCTTGATCGCACCGTCGAGGTCTCCCGGCTTGATGGCCCGGATGCCGACGCAGCCATAGGCTTCCGCCAGCTTGACGAAATCCGGCATCGCCTCGGTGTAGGAATGCGACAGGCGGTTGCCGTGCAGCAGCTGCTGCCACTGCCGCACCATGCCCATATACTGGTTGTTGAGAATGAAGATCTTGATCGGCAGTTCGTGCTGCACAGCGGTCGACATTTCCTGGATCGTCATCTGCACCGACGCGTCGCCGCCGACATCAATGACGAGGCTGTCGCGGTGGGCGACCTGCACGCCGATCGCCGCCGGCAGGCCATAGCCCATGGTGCCGAGCCCGCCCGAGGTCATCCAGCGGTGCGGCTCCTCGAAGCCGAAGAACTGCGCCGCCCACATCTGGTGCTGGCCGACTTCGGTGGTGATGTAGACGTCCTTGCCGCGCGTCGCCTCGAACAGCCGCTGGATCGCATATTGCGGCATGATGATGTCGTTGCTCTTCTTGTAATGCAGCGAATTGCGCGCGCGCCACGTCGCGATCTGCTGCCACCAGGCCTTGATGTCCGGCTTCTTGGCTTCCGCCTTGAACACCTGCAACAGGTCGCCAAGCACGTTGCCGGCATCGCCGATGATCGGCACGTCGACGCGGATGTTCTTGTTGATCGAGGAGGGATCGATATCGATGTGGATCTTCTTCGAGCCCGGCGAGAACGCATCCGTCCGCCCCGTGATGCGGTCGTCGAAGCGCGCGCCGACGCACAGCATGACGTCGCAATCATGCATGGTCATGTTGGCCTCGAAAGTGCCGTGCATGCCGAGCATGCCGAGCCAGTTCTTCCCCGATGCGGGATAGGCACCGAGCCCCATCAGAGTCGAAGTGATGGGAAAGCCGGTGACATCGACCAGCTCACGCAGCAGCTTTGCTGCGTCAGGGCCGGAATTGATGACGCCGCCGCCGGAATAGATCACGGGGCGCTTGGCCGAGGCGAGCAGCGCCACCGCTTTACGGATCTGCGTCGCATCGCCCTTCACCCGCGGCGCGTAGGAGATGTGCACGTCGGATTTGCGCGGCGGATGATAGGTGCCGACGGCGAACTGCACGTCCTTCGGCACGTCGACCACGACCGGTCCCGGCCGGCCCGAGGTTGCGACATAAAAGGCCTCATGCAGCACCTTGGCGAGATCGTTGACGTCGCGCACCAGCCAGTTGTGCTTGGTGCAGGGACGCGTGATGCCGACGGTGTCGCATTCCTGGAAGGCGTCGTTGCCGATCAGGTGCGTCGGCACCTGGCCGGTGATGCAGACCAACGGAATTGAGTCCATCAGCGCGTCGGTCAGCGGCGTCACCATGTTGGTGGCGCCGGGGCCGGAGGTCACCAGCACGACACCAGGCTTGCCGGTCGAACGCGCATAGCCCTCCGCGGCGTGGCCGGCGCCCTGCTCGTGCCGCACCAGGATATGCTCGATCGCGTCTTGCTGAAAAATCTCGTCATAGATCGGGAGCACCGCGCCACCGGGATAGCCGAAGAGGTGCTGCACACCATGATCGATCAGCGCCCGCACGATCATGGCGGCTCCCGTCATCTGGCTGGGATTATGGCTCGTCTCGCTCATGGTTGGCTCCGGATCTGCCGCTCTCGCGCGGTCTCGTCGTTGCTTTGAGGAAATAAAAAAGGGCCCAAGAGGCCCCATGCACACCGCCTGGATTTGGATGGACGTCAGCCATCCCCGGCGGTGCGCCTGGGTACGACCACGATAATAAGGAGCTTGGAAATAATGTTACGCATGGCTCGGGTCGGACTTCCCAAAGGTTGCGCGCAACATAACGGCCGATGGCCCAAAGTCAAGGCATCCCAGCCGATTTGGCACGCTTTGACAGTGTAACCGCGTTCCAAGATTTCCGCGAGAGCGAATTTTGCGACGACAGCACCGAAGGCCGGTCATGGCAGGCGCCGTCATTCCGGGGCGGTGCGACAGCACCGAACTATGGTGCGCAATTGCGCACCTGAGAATCTCGAGATTCCGGGTTCGGTCTGCGACGCGCGCTGGAATGACGGAGGCGAATAATTACAGCTCCTGCTTGAGCCATGCCCTCGCCTCCTCCGGCTTCATCCAGGCAAACTCCGGTAGCTGGTGCCGGAACCAGGTGAACTGCCGCTTGGCATAGTGCCGCGTATCGGCGCGGCCAATCTCGGAAGCCTGCTCCAGCGTGATCTCGCCCTTGAAATACCGAAGCAGCGGCGGCACGCCATGGGCCTTCATCGCCGGCAACAGCGGATCGAGCTGTCGCGCCGCCAGCCGCTCGACCTCGTCCAAGGCGCCGGCCTTCAGCATGGCCTCGAACCGGGCGTCGATCCGGGCGTAGAGCGCGCCGCGTTCGGGCGCGAGAAACAAGGCGGAAAATTGCCCCGGCGGCAGCACCGGCGGCAGGCCGTCGCGGTGCCAATCGAGCAGCGAGCGTCCGGTCGCCTCGACGACTTCCAGCGCCCGCGCAATGCGGGTGCGATCGCGCGGTTTCAAGCGCTCGGCGGCGGCCGGATCGCGGCGCACGAGTTCCGCATGCAGCGCTTCCACGCCGTCGCACTCGAGCCGCGCGCGCACGGCCTCTCGCACCTCGGCAGGCACCGGCGGCACGGCGGAGAGCCCGCGCGTCAGCGCCTTGAAATAGAGCCCGGTGCCGCCGACAAAGATCGGCATGCGATTTTGGGCACGCGCACCAGTGAGCGCCGAAGCCGTGTCAGCGACCCACGCGCCGACGGAGAAGTTGATCGCCGCATCGACATAGCCGTAAAGCCGGTGGGCGACGGCGGCCTCTTCCTCGGGCGAAGGACGCGCGGTCAGCACACGCAGGTCCCGATAGACCTGCATGGAATCGGCGTTGATGATGATTCCGCCGGTTTTTTCCGCAAGATCCAGTGCGAGCGCCGACTTGCCGCTGGCGGTCGGCCCTGCGATAAGCACCGCCTTGTTCTTCCGAAGCGAAATCACCCGATGTCTCTCGTCGCGACCCTGATCTGCAATCCCGCCAATCCCGCACTCGATTCCACGATCGTGGACGGCGCGCTCGCCGTGCTGCCCTCGCCCGGACACGTGCAATGGCTGTTCGACGAAGTCGCGGTCGACATCCCCTTCCAGAGCGAGGAGGAGGTCCACGCGATCGAGGGCCGGTTGCGCGAGGCGCGCGGCGACCTGCCGATCGATATTGTGGTGCAGCCTATCGCGACCCGGCGCAAGAAGCTTTTTCTGGCGGACATGGATTCCACCATGATCGGCCAGGAATGCATCGATGAGCTCGCCGACTTCGCCGGGCTCAAAGAGCATGTCGCCAAGATCACCGAGCGCGCCATGCGCGGCGAAATCGCCTTTGAGCCGGCCCTGCGCGAGCGCGTCAGCCTCTTGAAGGACCTGCCGGTCAGCGTGGTCGACGAGGTGCTGACAAAACGCATCACGCTCACCCCGGGCGGCCGCGAGCTGGTGATGACCATGCGCGCCCAGGGTGCCTATACCTGCCTGATCTCGGGCGGCTTCACGCTGTTCACGAATGCGATCGCGGCTAAAATCGGCTTTCAGGAAAACCGCGCCAACGAGCTCGTCGTACGCGACGGCAAGTTCACCGGCGAAGTGCGCGAGCCGATCCTGGGCCGCGCCACCAAGCTCGCGACGCTGATCGAGCTCACCGAGTCCTTCGACCTCGACGAGATCGATACGCTCGTGGTCGGCGACGGCGCCAACGATCTCGGAATGATCCAGAAGGCCGGGCTGGGCGTCGCCTATCACGCCAAACCCGCGGTCGCGATCGCGGCCGCCGCGCGGATCGATCACGGCGACCTCAGCGCGCTGCTCTACGCGCAGGGGTATCGGCGGGAGGAGTTTGTGCCCTAACCGACTGCCAAATGTGCGGACCGTTATTCCGGGGCAGTCCGCAGGACCAGACCCGGAATCTCGAGATTCCGGGTCTGGTCCTGCGGACCATCCCGGAATGACGGTGCCTAAAACGCAAATGACCGGGACGAGCCCGGCCATTGCGCACCTGATTTGCAACCAGTTCTATTACTGCACGCTCAGTGCCACGAACCGCAGTTCGCCGTCCGCATTGGACACCAGCAGCAGAACCGACTTTTTGCCGTCCTTCTTCAACTGGTCGACGCGCTTCTTGATGTCGGCGGCGCTCGATACCGCCTCCTGCGCAACTTCAACGATGACGTCGCCCGCCGACAGCCGCTTGTCGGCGGCATCCGAGGCGCCATCGACGCCGGTGATCAGCACGCCCTTGACGGTGTCCTTGATCTTGAACTTGCTGCGCAGGTCCTTGCTCAGCGTCGCAAGGTCAAGGCCGAGCGCCTTTTGCGTCACAGGCTTATCGGCAGGCTCTTCCTTGGGCTTAAGCGCGGCCTGCACCTTGTCAGTGTCTTCCAGCTTGCCCAAGGTGACGTGATGGGTCTCCTCCTGGCCCTTGCGGATGATGACGACATCGACCTCCTTGCCGACCGCGGTGTCGGCCACCACGCGGGAGAGATCCTTCGGCTCCTTGATGTCCTTGCCGTCGAACTTGATGACGACGTCGCCGGGCTCGATGCCGGCCGGCTTCGCCGGGCCCTTGTCGTCGATGCCCGCGACCAGCGCACCGCGTGCCGGATGGATGTTCAGGCTGTCGGCGATCTCGTCGGTCACCGACTGGATGCGCACGCCGAGCCAGCCGCGGCGCAGCTCGCCATATTGGCGGAGCTGATCGACGACGGCGGCGACCGTCTTCGACGGCACAGCAAAACCGATGCCGATCGAGCCGCCGGAGGGCGAGATGATCAGGGTGTTGACGCCGATGACCTCGCCATCGAGGTTGAACAGCGGACCGCCGGAATTGCCGCGATTGATGGCCGCGTCCGTCTGGATGTAGCTATCATACGGCCCCGAGGAGATGTCGCGGTTTTTCGCCGAGACGATGCCTGCGGTCACCGTGCCGCCCAGGCTGAAGGGGTTGCCGATCGCGATCACCCAATCGCCGAGCCGCAGCTTGTCGGAATCGCCGAACTTCACCGCGGTCAGCGGATGCGGCGGCTTGAACTTCAGGACGGCAAGGTCGGTCTTCTTGTCGATGCCGACGATCTCCGCCTTGATCTTGGTGCCGTCGTTCAGAATCACGTTGATCTCGTCGGCGTCCGCGATGACGTGATTGTTGGTGACGACAACGCCGGCGGGATCGACGATAAAGCCGGAGCCGAGCGAATTCGTCTTGTGCGGCATCAGGTCGCCGCCGCCCTTGCCGCCCCTGCGGTTCTTGAAGAAGTCGTCGAAGAATTCCTCGAATGGCGAGCCCGGCGGAAGTTGCGGCATCGCGCCGTGACCATCGTTCTTGACCTCGACGGTCTGCGAAGTCGAGATGTTGACAACGGCGTCGATCACTTTTTCGGCGACGTCGGCGATGCCCTCGGGTCCTCGCGCGAAGGCGGGTTTTGAGATCAGCACCGCCGCCGCGCCCAGGCAGACTGCAGCCAGAAGCGGGCGCAGGCGATGGCTCAAGGCGGATGTGGCAGCGAACATATAAATTCTCTCCAGAGATCGGAATTGGGATTTACGTCCACACTGCGCCCGAACGGGGGTACGGCGCAAGCACTCAGATTGTTGCGGATTCCGCCGCCATAAGGGGTAGCTAATACGGCAAAAAGCCGACACCAGCCCTCACGATCGCGTTCTTTTTGCCGAACGTCATTCCGGCATGGCGCGTCAGCACCAGACCCGGAATCTCGAGATTTTCACTTCGTGCCGGCGCGCCCCGAAGCGACGGAAACTAGATCGGACGCCGCACCGCCCAGATCACGATCAGGCCGATCACCGCCGAACCGATACCGACCGCACGCAGGACATTGTCCGGAGTCGCTAGCGCGCTTTTCATCGCCTTGCGCATCCAGGTCGGACTTGCCGCGAACAGCAGGCCTTCGATCACGAACAGGACGCCCAGACCGATGAGGAAGTCGGCGATCGCTAGGGATCTCATCGGAATGGAACCTCCCGCTTCATGTGTTTTCCTTGTTGCTCTTGGGCGGGCGCGAACGAAAAGGTTCGCGCCGCCGCTGTCAACTGTCGATCAACTGGGGCCGTTCAGGGCTTCGGCGAGGGGCTGGTCGCCGGTGCGCCAGGCGCTGCGGCGGCCCCGCTGGTAGCAGGTGCTGCCGACCCTTCCGCCGTCATCTTACCCGAGGGGTTGTTGAAGTAGCGGAAAAAGTCGGAGTCCGGCCGCAGCAGGAAGCGGGTGTCGCTGCTCTTTAGCCCGGCCTCGTAAGCCCCCATCGAGCGATAGAAGGCGAAGAAATCGGGATCCTTGCTGTAGGCCTCGGCAAACAGCCGGTTGCGCTCGGCATCGCCCTCGCCGCGGGTGCGCTCGGCCTGGGATCTCGCCTCCGCCTCGATGATGGTTGCCTCGCGGTCGGCATTGGCGCGGATTTCCTGGGCCTTCTGGCCGCCCTGGGCGCGGAACTCGGCCGCTTCGCGCTGACGCTCCGTCTGCATCCGCTGATAGACCGCTTGGCTGTTCTGCTCGGGCAGATCAGCGCGGCGGATGCGGACGTCGACCACTTGTATGCCGTAACCGTCGGCCTCGTGATCGAGCTGGTTGCGGATGCGCTGCATCAGGGCTTCGCGCTCGTCGCGCACCACCTCGATGAAGGTGACCTCGCCGAGCACGCGCCGCAGCGCGGCGTTGAGCAGCGTGGTCAATTGCAGGTTCGCCGCCTGCACCGTGCCGACGCTCTGATAGAACCGCAGCGCATTCTTGATGCGGTAACGGGCGAAGGCGTCGACAACGAGCCGCTTCTGGTCGGAGGCGATCACTTCCTGCGAGGGGTTCTCGAGATCAAGGATGCGCCGATCGACCGGGATCACGGTATCGATGAACGGCGCCTTGAAATGCAGGCCGGGGTCGGTAACGCTGGCGACCGGCCGGCCGAACCGCACCACCAGCGCCTGTTCCGTCTGCTGCACGGCAAAGACCGAGCTATAGGCGACGATGGCGACGAGCAGCAGCAACACCAGCGCAATGATGCCTGTAACAGGAGACTTCATTTCGTAACTCCACTGGACTGCTGCGCCGAGCCGGTGGTCGCCGGAGGCTGACGCCGCGGCGTCAGCTCGTTCAAAGGCAGATAGGGAACGATGCCGTGGCCGGCCGCACCGTCGAAAACCAGCTTCTCGGAGCCGCCGAGGATGCGTTCCATGGTCTCGAGATAGATGCGCTCCCGCGTCACGTCCTTCGCCTTGGCATACTCTTCATAGACCTTCAGGAAGCGCGCGCTCTGGCCTTTGGCTTCGGCGATCGCCTGCTGCTTGTAGCCCTCGGCGTCCTGGAGGATCTTCGCGGCGCGGCCCCTGGCATCGGGCACGACGCGATTGGCATAGGTCTGCGCCTCGTTCTGCAGCCGTTCGAGGTCGGCGCGCGCGGCCTGCACGTCGCGGAAGGAATCGATGACCTGTGCCGGCGGGTCGACCTTCTGCATCTGCACCTGGGTGATCTGGATTCCCGAGCCGTAGCTGTCGAGCGTCCGCTGCATCAGCTGCTGGACGGCCTGCTCGGTGGTGGTGCGGGCGCCGGTCAGGATCGGCTGGATGTTGGAGCGCCCGATCACCTCGCGCATCGCGCTTTCCGCGACCGCCTTCACCGTGCCTTCGGGATTCTGGATGTTGAAGAGAAAGTCGGCGGCACCATTCGGCTTGATCCGCCACAGCACCGTGAAGTCGACGTCGACGATGTTCTCGTCGCCCGTCAGCATCAGGCTCTCCTCGGGCACGTCGCGGATCGAGCGGCCACGCCGGGCCGGATCATCGATCAGCGTCATGCCGATGGAGATGGTGTTGACGCGCAGCGCCTTCGGCAGGAGCACGGTCTCGATCGGATAGGGCAGATGGTAATTCAATCCCGGCTGCGCATCGCGGACATATTTGCCGAAGCGAAGCACGATGCCGAGCTCTTCGGACTGCACGCGGAAAATACCGGAGAACAGCCAGATCGCGACGATGATGAGCGCGATCAGCGCGATACCGACGCCGCTGAAATAGCCGCCCGGCAATAGCTGCTGCAGACGATCCTGGCCGCGGCGCAGAAGCTCTTCCAGATCGGGCGGCCGCGGCCCGACCGGTTGCGGGCCCGAGCCCCATGGTCCCTTGGGACCCGAGCCCCAGGGGCCTCCGCTCTGATTCTTCCACGGCATTCGATACTCTCCTCCGCGGGAGCCACGGCTTGATCGCTCGGTCCCGCAATACCGTCAGGCCTTATAAGGGACGCCCCCCTCCCTTACAACGCAAGCTTCGCAATGCCCCCTCTACGGCCTTTAGCGCAAGCAGCTATGCTTGGGGCGATATTTGTCAAATTAAACATTACCGAACGCAGTTAACCCTTGTAACCCTTGGCCCTGCTAACCCTTGGCCCTGCGCCGATAGGTCACATAGGAGAATGCCGCGCTGTCCTCCGGCCCGGGGGGATGGCGCGTGCGGGCCACCTCTTCCCACAAGGCCGCATCGATCACCGGAAAGGTGGTATCGCCTTCGGGATGGAGATGCACTTCGGTGATTTCGAGGCGATCGGCGTCCTGCATCCACTGCGCGTAGATATCCGCGCCGCCAATCACCGCGATCTCGCCGACCGAACGCCGCAGCGCATCGCCGCGCGCCACCGCTTTCGCGTCCTCCAGCGACATCGTCACGACGGCACCATTTGCGCGAAAGCCGGCATCACGGGTGACGACGATGTTGGTGCGTCCCGGCAGCGGCCGCTTCAGCGAGAGGAAAGTCTTGCGGCCCATGATCACGGGCCGGCCGATCGTCATCGCCTTGAAGCGTTGCAGATCGCTTTTCAGCCGCCAGGGAATCGCGTTGTTTGCGCCGATCACCCCGTTCTCGGCGACCGCGGCGATGAGGACGATTTCCATCGCTTTCAAGCCTTCGCCGCGAGCGCTTGCAACGCGGGCCCGGTGACGCGACACAGCGTCCACTCATCCATCAGGCCGGCGCCGAGCGACTTGTAGAACTCGATCGAAGGTGCGTTCCAGTCAAGCACCGCCCATTGCAGGCGCGACCAGCCGTTCTCGACGCACGTCTTCGCAAGATGGGCGAGCAGCGCCTTGCCGATGCCGTTGCGGCGATACGGCGGCCGGACGAACAGATCTTCGAGATAGATGCCGAAGCGCCCCGCAAAGGTGGAGTAGTTGAGAAACCACACGGCAAAACCGGCCGGCTCGCCGTTCCAGCGCGCGATCTCGCAGAACAATCGCGGCGCGTCCGCAAACAGCGCCGCCTCGATCAGCACCTCGGTCGCTTCGACTTCGTGCGAGAGCTTTTCATACTCGGCGAGTTCGCGCACCAACGTCAGCACGAGCGGCACGTCGTCGGGGCGGGCGCGAGAGATGGTCAGAGACATTCAATCGCTCACACCGCGACTTCGGCCTTGATATGCGGGTGCGGGTCGTAGCCCTCGAGCTTAAAATGCTCGTAGCGGAAGCCGAAAATGTCTTTCACCTCGGGATTGATCTTCATGGTCGGCAAGGGGCGCGTCGGCCGGGTGAGCTGCAGTCGGGCCTGATCGAGATGGTTGGAATAGAGATGCGCGTCCCCCAGTGAATGAACGAAATCGCCGGGTTTGAGCTCCGTGACCTGCGCGACCATCATCGTCAGCAGTGCATAGGAGGCGATATTGAAGGGCACGCCCAGGAACACGTCCGCGGAGCGCTGATAGAGCTGGCAGGAAAGCCTGCCGCTTGCGACATAGAACTGGAACAGGCAGTGACACGGCGGCAGCGCCATCTTGTCGACCTCGGCCGGATTCCAGGCAGTGACGATCAGCCGCCGCGAGTCCGGATTTTTCTTGATCATCTCGACAACGTTGCTGATCTGGTCGATCTGGCGTCCATCCGGCGCCGGCCACGAGCGCCATTGCGATCCGTAGACCGGGCCGAGATCGCCATTGGCATCGGCCCATTCGTCCCAAATGGTGACGCCATGCTCGTGCAGATATTTGATGTTGGTGTCGCCCTTGAGGAACCACAGCAGCTCATGCACGATCGCCTTCAGTGGCAGGCGCTTTGTCGTCAGCATCGGGAAGCCGGCCTGCAGGTTGAAGCGCATCTGGTGACCAAAAATCGACAGCGTGCCGGTGCCGGTGCGGTCATGCTTCTCCACACCGTCAGACAGGATGCGCTCGAGCAGGTCGTGGTACTGGTTCATGGGTCGCGTTGCCTGGGAAAGAGGGCGAACTTACCGGCCGGACGCCGTCTTGGCACCGCGACTCGGCCCACCCGAGGCAATTATACCCGAAAAAATGAGCATCCGGCCGGAAACGGCAAGGGCGGAACTCGCGTTCTCCTCTCCGCCTGCGGGGGCGTGGCGGGCAAAGCTCACGCCGCGAAGGTCGGGATGAGCTGGAGGGTGCGGCGCTATCCCTCCACGAACACCTCGTCGCGCTTGCGGCGCAGGGTCGGCAATACCGCCAGCACCAGCAGCCCGGCGGCCGCGGCAATCAGCACGGCCGACAGGGGGCGGGTGATGAACACGCTCCAGTCGCCGCGCGAGATCAGAAGGGCGCGGCGCAGATTTTCTTCCATCAGCGGCCCCAGCACCATGCCGAGCAGGAGCGGGGCCGGCTCGAAGTCGTGCTTGATCAGCCAATAGCCGACGAGACCGAAGGCGCCGGCGAGGATGACATCGACCGGCGCATTGTTTACCGAATAGATGCCGATGGCGCAGAACACGACGATCGACGGGAACATCAACCGGTAGGGTACGCGCAGGAGCCGCACCCAGATGCCGACCAGCGGCAGGTTGATGATGATCAGCATCAGGTTGCCGATCCACATCGAGGCAATCATGCCCCAGACGAGATCCGGCTGCTTCTGCATCACCTGCGGTCCCGGCACGATGCCGTGGATGGTCATGGCGCCGACCATCAGCGCCATCACCGCATTGGGCGGAATGCCCAGCGTGAGCAACGGAATGAACGAGGTTTGCGCCGCCGCGTTGTTGGCGCTTTCCGGCGCCGCCACGCCCGAGATCGCACCGCGGCCGAATTTTTGCGGCTCGCGCGAAATCTTCTTCTCGAACGTATAGGCCGCAAAGGACGCGATCACGGCGCCGCCGCCGGGCAGGATGCCGAGGATCGAGCCCAGCACCGTGCCGCGGAAGATCGCGGGCAGCGACTCCATCATGTCCTTCTTGGTCGGCATCAGGCCGGTGATCTTCTGCTGCACCAGCTCTCGGTCCATCTCCGCACCGGTGTCGAGATTGCGGATGATCTCAGCAAAGCCGAACACGCCCATTGCGACGGTGGCGAAGCCGAGCCCGTCGGCGAGCTCGGGAATGTTGAAGGCCATGCGCGAGGCGCCGGTTTCGATGTCGGAGCCGACCATCGAAAGCAGCAAGCCGAACACGATCATCGCGATCGCTTTCAACACGCTGCCCTTGGCGAGCACCACCGCGAAGATCAGGCCGAGCACCATCAGGGAAAAATACTCGGCCGGACCAAAGGCGAGTGCGAATTTCGTGAGCGGCGCGCCGAGCAGCGCGATCAGCACAGTCGCCGCGCAGCCCGCGATGAACGAGCCGATCGCGGCAATCGCAAGCGCCGGACCCGCCCGGCCCTGCTTCGCCATTTGAAAGCCGTCCAGCGTAGTGACCACCGAGGTCGCCTCGCCTGGGATGTTGACCAGGATCGAGGTGGTCGAACCGCCATATTGGGCGCCGTAATAGATGCCGGCCAGCATGATCAGCGCGCCGACCGGCGGCAGGCCGAAGGTGATCGGCAGCAACATGGCGACGGTTGCGATGGTGCCGATGCCGGGCAACACGCCGACCAGCGTGCCAACCAGCGCGCCGATCAGGCAGAGCATCAGATTCACCGGGCTGACGGCGACGCCAAAGCCGAGGATGAGGTTGTGAAAAAGATCGGCCATTGCGCCCTCACCGCACCAGGAATTGCGGGAACAACGGCATCGGCAGTCCCAGCACGTAAGGAAAGAGCAGCGCGCAGCCGACCGTGAGGCAAATGCCGACGATAATGGTCTCGACCCAGCGGGTCTCGGGCGTGCCGAGCGCCGAGATCAGGAAGGCCGCGAAGCCCGACACCACGAGCCCGAGCGGCCGGATCGCCACGGCAAAGAAGATGATGGCGAGCGAAACGAACAGCGGGCCGCGCCAGGAATAATGGGCGAGCTTCGGCCCCTCGCTGACAAGGCCGGTGATCATCACCGCAGCGCCCAGCCCAAGCAGCAGGACGGCGAACATGCGCGGCGCGGTCCCGGGCCCGAAAGTGAAGCCATGCATGCCCTGCAGATCGCTGGAAGCCCAGAGCGCGAACAGCGCAACGCCCATCAAGACGATGCCGCCGACGAAATCCTGCGGGCCCCGAACCCATTTCGGTGCGACGGATTGGCGCGGCGGCCCGCCCGGCGTGTCACTCATCGATATCTCCCCCCGAATTCGGGCTTGGCGCCCAGTTTATTTCGGATTTGTTCGGACCTTGCGTCACCGCTCGGTCCCTCCTGCCTAGCGGCTTTCGCTAGACGATGCCAGCAAAACCCAAAACGCCGCCGGCGAGCAAGATCCAGAGCGGGTTCAGCCGGGTTGCAAAGGCAAGCACGGCGGCGGCGAGGGTAAGCAGGACCGCAGGCCAGGTTCGATCGGAGGCCTGCGCCACGACCAGCGCGCTCGCGCCCATCAAGCCGATCGACAGCGGCACCAATGAGGCCTGGATAAGCGCGGGCCAGCGCGCACCCTTCGAACCGCGCAGCACGCGGCTCACGACATAGGCAAGCAGCGCGGTGGGCAGGCACATCGCAACCGTCGCCGCAAATGCACCGTTGAAGCCGGCGACCTCATAGCCGATCAGGGTCACGATCAGCACGTTCGGCCCCGGCGAGAGCTGCGAGATCGCAAACACGTCGGCGAATTGCTTGTCGGTCAGCCAATGCATGACATCGACGGCGATGCGGTGCATTTCCGGAATGGCGGCATTGGCGCCGCCGACCGCAAACAGCGACATCAGGCCGAAGGTCCAAACCAGCGCCCAAATCGGATTCGTCTCGGAGGTCACGTCACGGCCCGTCGTCGCATGTAAAGGGTGATGGCGAGACTGATTGGCACGGCGACCAGGAGCACGAGCTGGAGCGGCAGCCGTCCCAGCCCGATCGCGACAAAGACCGCGACCATGAGCAGGACCGCCGCGACATCACGCCTCTTGATCAGCGGCATCAGCATGCGAAACACGGTCGCCACCAAAAGCCCGATCGCCGCGCCGGAGATACCCGCCAGAACCCGGCGCAGCGCCGGGATATCGCCGTAATGGGCGTAAAGCGCTGCAAGCGCCATGACCAAGACCATCGGCGGCGCGACCAGCCCGGCAAAGGCCGCAACCCCACCGACGAAGCCCCGGAAGCGCGAACCGAACACGAACGACAGGTTCACGATGTTCGGACCGGGCAGAAAATGGCAGAGCGCGAACGTCTCGTTGAACTCGTCCGCCGTCATCCAGCGGTGTTCTTCAACAATGGCGCGGCGGGCGAACGGCAAGACCCCGCCGAATCCGGCCAGCGACATCTTGGCGAACGCGAAAGACAGCGCAACAAGGCCGGGCGGAGCTTGGGCGGTACTTAAGGGAAGATCCGGCCGAGAGGCAGCGGCCGGCGGCGAATCCAACGACATTCCGGCAGGGTAGACGGCAGTCGCGCCGACGCCAAGCCAATTTGGCGTGTTCCCGGCGAGCGTGGCATTACGGCACTGTTTTTCTTGAAGTTTGCGCTTATATTGGGGCTGCCGGTTCGCCGGCTATGGAAATAAACGGCCGTCGCAATAAACCTATCGGACCCGGGGGCAGTACCCGGCGCCTCCACCCAAGCCCACCCCCTGAAAGGTGGGTTTCGGCGGGGGCGAAACAGGATCGACGAGGGCGTAAAGGGCGAGCTTTTTCCCGGTATTGTTCCGCCGTTATCGGGCTACTGCAATAGTTGCCAACGACAACTATGCTCCGGTTGCTCAGGCTGCGTAACGCAGTTTGAAAGACCACTTTAAAGCCCTAGCGGGTTAAGCTCCGCTAGGCGGGGTTCGGAGGCACCTGGCAACAGAAGCCTCCACTTCACCTGCTTATCCCCCGGGCTGAACCTGCCGCAATTTCTGTCCGCGGCGGCTGCTGACCTTCCAATACCGCCGGAGTAGCATAAGCAGTGAGAAGGGCGAGTCGGATGACCGGAGTTGGGAATGACCGGTCTACCGGTTTTGCCGGCGTAAGACGAACCTGACAGGGACCCGACCATGGCGACCGACCATATCAGATACGATGTGCTGGCGCGGGACGCGCTGCGCGGGGTGTTGCGCAAGGTTTTGAGCGATGCCGCCGCGCACGGATTGCCCGGCGAACATCATTTTTTCATCACTTTCATCTCCGGCGCGGAGGGCGTGAAGCTCTCGCCGCGGCTGCTCGCGCAATATCCTGACGAGATGACCATCATCCTGCAACACCAGTTCTGGGACCTGGTGGTGTATGAGGACCGCTTCGAGGTCGGCCTGTCGTTTGGCGGAATCCCGGAACGGCTTGCGGTTCCCTTCAGCGCCATCACGAGCTTCTTCGATCCTTCCGTGCAGTTCGGCCTGAAATTCGAGCAGTCGGAGACCGCGCCCGAACCTGCGGCCCAAAACCTTCCCGCAGCGCCTGCGGGCCCGGCTTCTCCCCTCGCCGCTCCGGCGGCTCCGGCGGAACCTGCGGAAGAGCCGGCAAAGCCGAGCGAGGGCGCCGAGGTGGTGCGGCTGGATCGCTTCCGCAAGAAATAACCCACGCGCGATGTTCGAGAGACCGTAGGCTTGCGCGCAACCTTCGGCGCGTTCGACGAGAGTAACGGGCCAGTTCGATGGACCAATCGACGAGATCATCGCGAAGCGGCGCAACGCGCATCGAAACCGACAGTTTCGGTCCCATCGAGGTGCCCGCCGATCGCTATTGGGGTGCGCAGACCGAGCGTTCCAGGCAGAATTTCCGCATCGGCAAGGACCGAATGCCGATCGAGATCGTGCACGCCCTCGGCATCGTCAAGCTTGCGGCGGCCGAAACTAACCGCGCGCTTGGTCTGCTCGATCAGCGCCGCGCCCGCGCGATCGCCCGCGCCGCGCGCGAGGTGATCGACGGCAAGCTGGACGATCATTTTCCGCTGGTGGTCTGGCAGACCGGGTCTGGCACGCAAAGCAACATGAACCTCAATGAGGTGATCGCCAACCGCGCCAACGAGCTGCTCGGCGGAGAACTCGGCGCGAAAAAGCCGGTGCATCCCAACGATCACGTCAACATGAGCCAGTCGTCCAACGACTCCTTCCCGACCGCGATGCACATCGCGGCGGCGACCGCCATTGCCGGCAATCTGATCCCCGCCTTAGGCGAACTGCTCGCCGCGCTGCGGGCGAAGGAAAAGGCCTTTGCCAAGATCGTCAAGATCGGCCGCACCCACACCCAGGACGCAACGCCGCTGACGCTGGGACAGGAATTTTCCGGCTATGCCGCGCAGGTCGAGAGCGGCATCGCGCGGCTGCGCCTCGCCTTGAAAGAACTCTATCCGCTGGCGCAAGGTGGCACCGCGGTCGGCACGGGCCTTAACTCCAAGCCGCGCTTCGCCAAGCTGTTCGCGCAAGACGTCGCGAAGATCACCAAGCTGCCCTTCGTCAGCGCCCCCAACAAATTCGAGGCGCTGGCCGCCAACGACGCCTATGTCTTTGCGCATGGCGCTATCAATTCGGCCGCCACCGGACTGTTCAAGATCGCGAACGACATCCGCCTGCTCGGGTCGGGCCCGCGCTCGGGCCTGGGCGAATTGATCCTGCCGGAAAACGAGCCCGGCTCCTCGATCATGCCCGGCAAAGTCAATCCGACCCAGTGCGAGGCCATGACCATGGTCTGCTGCCAGGTGTTCGGAAACCACACGGCCATCACCGTGGCCGGCAGCCAGGGCCATTTTGAATTGAATGTCTACAAGCCCGTGCTCGCTTATTGTATGATGCAGTCGACGCAATTGCTGGCCGACGCCGCGCGTTCATTCACCGAGCACTGCGTCGTCGGAATCCGCGCCGATGAGAAGCGCATCCAGGAATTGATGGAGCGTTCGCTGATGCTGGTGACTGCGCTTGCTCCCAAGATCGGCTACGACAATGCCGCCAAGGTGGCCAAATCCGCGCATGCGCGGGGCACCACGCTCAAGGAGGAGGCGTTGCGTCTCGGCTTTGTCTCCGAAAGCGAATTCGATCACTTGGTGCAGCCGGACAAGATGACACGTCCAGGCTGACGATTAAGGGGCAACACGAAAGCGCGTCCTCCGGAAAACTACGGAGTGTGATACGATTTACCGTTGGACGATATAATTATAAACCATAATGGGCAGCGATGAAGCTGAGGGGGCTTTATCGTTGGCAGGCCGCGGGAGAGGCAAAGCCTTTTCGCAGTGCGGCACGTATTTTTTGATTGTGTTAGGCAGCGATTAGCAGGGATTGTTTCCATGACCGAGTTAGCCCTCGCCTTTCCGGCGCATACGGATACTGGTTTTGATTTTACGCATCGCGCGCGTCTTCCCGATATCCTCGCCCTTTCCCGATTTCATGAATAGCGGGAGGTGCGCATGGGGGATATTGTCAATCTGAAGCGTTTCAAGAAGCGCATCGAGCGCGAGCAGGCGGCCAAAGAGGCCGAAGCGAATCGCGCGCGATTCGGCCGCAGCAAATCCGAACGGACGGCCGAGCAAAAGCGCAAGCAGCGCGCCAGCGAGTTGTTGGACCAGCATCAGCTCGGGGGCGAGAACGCGTCATGAAGTCACCCGTCGTCAAGCGTTCGATCGTGGTCGCCGGTCACAAGACCAGCGTCAGCCTCGAAGAGGCGTTCTGGAACGGCATGAAGGAGATCTCCGGAGAGCGCAACATGACCCTCTCGGAGCTGGTCGGCGAAATCGACAGCAAACGCCAGCAGGGCAATCTGTCCTCGGCGATCCGCCTGTTCGTGCTCGACTACTTCAAGAGCCGTGCAGCGGCGGGCTCCGGCGCGGTGACAGGCGATCCCAAAGGCCATCCGCACGCTTCCTCGCCGGCATCGGGTTCGTAGAGATCGGTGCGGGCGCGCCTCGGTTGCGCCCGCCGCCAAGCGGCTTTTGGGAGCCGATCAGATGGAGGCCGGCACACTTCGGTCCTGCGGCTGGGCGCCGGCCGGGCGCGCTATTCCCGAAGCGCGGATCACGAAGCCTCGATCACGCGCAAAGACATTTTTCGGCCGAATCGCCGCGCGCGGAAGCCGACTTTGACCCCGCGCAAAGTTAGCCTCTTTAAAATCGCTCTAAGATGCGAGGCATTCGCAAGCTTGCGCTTGACCTCGCCCGCGCCGATTGAAAATACAGCTCATGACCGACCTCCCGGACCTCAGGCAGCAATTGCCGCTGGGCCTTGCGCCCCGCGGCTATAGCGGCACGATCCATCGGCTGGCCGCCGGCCAAGCCCAATCCACGCTGCCAAGCGACGAGCTCGAAAGCCGGCTGATCGAGCTCGGCTTTGTCGAGGGCGCGAGAGTGGAGATCCTGCACGAGGGCATCGTGGCACGCGACCCGATCGCCGTGCGCGTGGACAATGTGACCGTCGCAATCCGGCGGCGCGAAGCGATGGCGATCATCGTCGCCTGACGCGACCGGACCTCAAAACGATGGAAGCTCCCCTGATGCATCTGGCCCTGGTGGGCACGCCGAACAGCGGCAAGACCTCGCTGTTCAATGCGCTCACCGGCAGCCGGCAGAAGGTCGCGAACTATCCGGGCGTCACGGTCGAGCGCAAGGAAGGCTTCTTCGTCACGCCCGCCGGCCGCCAGGTCTCGCTGGTCGACCTGCCCGGCACCTATTCGCTGCGCGGCCGCAGCCCGGACGAGGAGATCACACGCGACTTCGTGCTGGGCAAAGCCAAGGGCGAGATCCTCCCCGATCTGGTGCTGTGCGTCGCCGATTCCACCAATCTGCGGCTGACGATCCGGCTCCTGCTCGAGCTCAAGGCAACCGGCCGGCCGCTGGCGCTGGTGTTGAACATGTTCGATATCGCCAAGCGGCGCGGGGTCACCGTGGACGTGCCGAAGCTGTCGGCCGCGCTCGGCGTGCCCGTGGTCACTTCCATCGCGGTGCGCAAGGGCGGCACCGCCGAACTGCTCTCCCTCACCGACGAGATCGCGGCGCAGGTGCAAGCCGCGCCTGGACAAAACCTCTGGCGGCCGCTTTCGGCATCGGAGCTTCGCGCCACCCAGCGCGAAGCCGATCGCATCATCGCATCGAGCGTCAGCCTGCCCAAACGCCCCGACACCTGGACCGCGCGGATCGACTCGCTCGTGCTGCACCCGGTGGCCGGACTTGTGATCCTGCTCGCGATCCTGTTCGTGATGTTCCAGGCGGTGTTCGCCTGGGCGCAGCCCTTGATGGAGTTGCTGTCATCGGGCTTCGACACGGCAGGCCAGTTCGTTCATGACACGCTGCCTTCCGGCCTGTTGCAGAGCTTCTTGCAGAACGGCGTGATCTCCGGCGTCGGCAGCGTCATCGTGTTCCTGCCGCAGATCATCATCATCTTCCTGTTCATCCTGCTGCTCGAAGATTTCGGCTACATGGCACGCGCGGCTTTCCTGATGGACCGGATCATGGGCGGCGCCGGGCTGCACGGTCGCGCCTTCATTCCACTGCTCTCGAGCTTTGCTTGCGCCATCCCCGGCATCATGGCGACGCGCGTGATCGACAACCGGCGCGACCGCCTCACCACCATCCTGATCGCGCCGCTGATGACCTGCTCGGCGCGTATCCCGGTTTACACGCTGATCATCTCGGCCTTTATTCCGCCCAGGGACATCTGGGGCTGGGTCAACCTGCAGGGGCTCGTGATGTTCGGCCTCTATGCGACGGGCATCACCAGCGCGCTTGGCATGTCCTTCCTGGTGAAATTCCTCATGTGGCGCGACTACCAACCCGCGCCCTTCATGCTGGAATTGCCCGATTACAAGATGCCGCGCCTGCGCAGCATCGCTATCGGCATCTACACCCGCGCGAAAATGTTCCTGCAGCGGGCCGGCACCACGATCTTTGCGATGATGGTGCTGATCTGGTTTCTGGCCTCATTCCCGCAGCCGCCGGCAGGCGCCGAGGAGCCGGCAATCAACTACAGCCTCGCCGCAGTCATTGGGAAAGCGATCGCGCCTCTGCTGGCGCCGGTCGGCTTCAACTGGCAGATCGCGGTCGCGCTCATCCCGGGCATGGCTGCGCGGGAAGTCGCGGTGGCGGCACTCGGAACGGTCTATGCGATCGAGGGCGGCAAGGAAGCCGCCGAACAGATCGGACAGGTGCTCACCACCAAATGGAGCCTTGCGACCGCGCTGTCGCTCCTGGTCTGGTACATCTTCGCGCCGCAATGCGCATCCACGCTCGCCGTGATCCGCCGTGAGACCGGCAGTTGGAAATGGATGGCGCTCACCTTCGCCTACATGCTCGCGCTTGCCTATGCCGCGAGCTTTGCGACCTACAACATCGCACTCGCGCTCGGCGCAGGCTGATTATCTGAAATAGTCCTGCACAAGCTGCAGATCGCACGACGCGGCCGGCCTGCCGGTAAGGCCGGCGTCGATGACGCGGCGGCACGCCGCCACCGCGACCTCGTCCCCGAGATCGCTGGCCGCATCGACAACGAGCCAGGCCGCGTCGGCCGCAGAGCCATCGCCCTTAGGTCCATTGCGGTCTGCGAGACGGCTGTGCAGATCGCTCACATCGATGCTCAAGGTTGGTTCCTGATGGATTTCAAAACGCGGACACTCAGGCCGGGATCGGCACTCCCGAGATGCGGGATTCATAGAACTTCAGAATGCTGCGCGAGGACTCGACGTTCAGGCCGCGATACTCGTCCTTGAAGTCGCTCAAGTCCTTCGCCGAGATGCGGTGATCCTTGGCGCCCAGGAACAGAAGCGACATCGTGGTCTCCCACGAGAAGTCGAGGGCTTTGGCGAGCACCAGCAGCATTTCCCGGTTGCGGTCCATCAGCACGCGTTCGATCACGTCGCCGGGTACGCCGCTCAGCAAGGACAGCCCGATCGTCACTTCGTCGAAGCGATGCGAGCAGGCGTAGCCTGCGATGCTTGCCTCGTTCAAATTGCCGAGGCGGTGCTGTGTCGCGACCACGCGCTTGGCGACGAAATGGCTGCGCGAGGAAGGACCGAGCTTGGATTGCAGCGTGCCGGCCAGCTCGCTGACCGAGCTCTGAATCTGCGCGACCATCTCGGGACGTTCGCGCGCCAGGCGCTTCTTCACGTCCTCCGACGCCTTGGCGATGAGCTGCTGAAACAAGTGCCGCGGGATATCGGTGCGCAACCCAAGCTGTTCGGCCAGGATGGAATCGCCCTCGGCGCGCTTGATCATGTGCAGGAAGCCGAAGCCGGAAAAGCGCGCCCCCTGGTTGCTCGCCACCGAAGTGACGACGTCGCGATCGCCTCGCGTCACCAGGACGTCGGTGACCACCGCATCGAGCGATTTGCGCTTGGAGATCGCGAGCAGATGCGGCTGGCCCTTGGTCTCGGCATTGGCGACCAGGATGTCGCTGTCGAGCCGTTCCGAATTGGTCAGCACGGGTCCGGCAACCTCGATCGCATCGTCAAAGGCGAGCTTGTGGATGACGTTGGTCGGCGCCTTGTCGAAAGAGGCGAGTCGCTCGGCAAGCTGCGCGCGCGCCGCGACCTCGATCTCCTCGGCGAGCCGCCCGATCACTTCGCCGAAGGTCCGGATCTCGTCTTCGCTGTAGCCGCCCGTGATCAACAGGTTGGTCGCATACCACAAGGCGCGCTCGCGGCTTTCAGCCGTTCCTCGCGAGATCGCGTGATCAAGATCGCGCAGAAACGATTTCGCCTCACTCATTGTCAGAAAACCTCAACTCGCAACAGAGGCCGCATGGATTCAGATGGTCTTGAACTTAGGCGGGAAACGCAATTATTCCGTAAAATCGGCAACTAAGGATTGCCGCTCAAAATTCGCTTAATTTCGCGCAAATGGGTTTACGACTTCGTAACGGCTGCGGCCGCGCGGAACGGTCCGGCCGCCTCGACGACGAAATCGCGAAAATCGGTCAGAAGTCGCAGGTTCCGTACCCCCGGCCGATAAACGAAATAGTAACCAGTCGGAAGCCGCAACGGATGATCGGCCAGCATCATCAGCCTGCCTGACGCCACGGGCGGTCCGATATAGGCCATGTCCATCAGCGCGATCCCCGCGCCCGCAATCGCCGCATCGAGCGCCTGAGCGCGCGTTTCCACCGTAAGCCATTTGGGCGAGCCGTTGGCGGACAAGGGAGCCGCCTTCTGCCAGCGCGTCCAGTCCATGAAGCGCGAGCGTGCCCGGATCAGTGGAATGCCGCGCCAGCCCCGGCCCGTGTTCGCGCGCGCGCGGCCGGCCACCACGGGCGCCGCGACCGGCATCAGCGTCTCCGCAAACAGCAAGATCGAGATAACGTCCTTCCATTCGCCCCGGCCGTGCCGGATCGCGCAATCAACGTCCTCGCTGGACAGATCGACCGCCCGCGTGGTGGTCGAGATCGCGACTTCAACACCGGGCCTGCGCGCCTGAAAATCGGGAAGGCGCGGGATCAGCCAGAGCGAGGCGAAGGTCGAAACCGTCGATAGCCGGATCTGGCCGCGATGGCGCCTCAACGGTTCGACGGCCGCCTCGATCCGCTCCAGCGCATCGCCCATGCTGGCAAGCAGCCTTTCCCCGTCCTCGGTCAGAACGAGCTTGCGCCCCGCCTTGCGCGTGAGCGCGATCCCCAAGCTCTTTTCGAGTTCGGCAATCCGATGCGACAGCGCCGAGCGCGTCACGCCGAGCCGCTCGGCAGCCCCGGTGAGGCTGCCCAGGCTGTGGAGTTGCGACAGCGCCAACAATGCACGTGCCGAGGGCGGGGCCGGCCTTGGCAAGGGCGGGTCTCCGGTGACGATTGGTGAGATAATCTCACCAATGTTGCGGCTCCAGCAAGATAGGATCGGCGCGCTTCGCTTGTATCGAGGACGACGATGAGCATGGAGAATTTCAGACAGCTTGCCGATTACAACCACTGGGCCAATTGCCGCCTCTACGAGGTCGCGCTAGCAATGAGCGAGGAGCAGTACCGCCGGCCCACCGGCGTGTTCTTCGGCAGCCTGCACGGCACGCTGAACCATTTACTGCTTACCGATCGCGTCTGGCTGAAGCGCCTGACCGGGGAAGGCGAGCACCCCAGCCGGCTCGATGCGATCCTGTTCGAGGACCGGTGCGAGCTTGCGCGAGCCCGCATGGCGGAAGATGCGCGGCTCAAGCGCGTGATCGCCGGCTACGGCGCGGACGATCTCGGCAAGGCGGTGTCGTACCAGACGATGGCGGGCAAGCCGCAGCAACAGCCGCTGCAGGACATCCTGTTGCACCTGTTCAATCACCAGACCCATCACCGCGGCCAGGCGCACGCCTGCTGCTCGATCGTCACCGGGAGCGAGCCACCCTCGCTTGATCTGATCCTGTTTCATCGCGGCGTGCCGGCACCCACGCTCGCAATCTAAGTTTTATTTGAGCATGATCTGTCCGGAAAACCGCTGCACACTTTTCCGGATCATGCTTTAGGGATTGGTTATCGCCGGCGGGGTCAGCACCAGCGGTGGCCGCGGTTTGGGCTTGGCCGGAGCCGGCGGTGGCCCGGGTGGCGGCCTGACATCGATCGGCGGTGGCAGGGGCGCGACCTGCTGGCTGACGGCCGGCGGAGGCGTTGGGGCCGCCGGGATTGCCGGCGAGCTGGGCGGGCGGGGCGGACCCGCCTTCGGCACTCCCGGCACGCGGCGCGGCGGCTCATGGCCGGACAGCGGTGCATCCGACAATGATTGGTGAGACGGCATGGGCTCCGGCCGCCCCGGCAGCGGCAACGCGGCTGTCGACGGCGGAAGGGTCGCAGGCTCCTGCGGTTGCGGCTCGCCACGCTCGATCGAATCCAGCCGGCGCGTCTCGCGATCGATTGCGCGCACGGCCAGCCAGGACGACAGGCTCGTCACATCGACGCTGCGGGTCAGCGCGCCCGGCGGGCCGGCCATGAACAACTGGATCTCCGGATGGCTGCTGCCCGAACCGATCGCAGTGGACGCGAGCGTGGCCCTTATATCGGCCTGGTCGGCCGGGATGTCGTAACCGCCGGAGATGATGGCACGGACGCCGTCGCCTTCCAGTGCGGTCGCGCCAACGCGCAGCCGTCCGTCCCGGACGGTGAACGGGATTTGTGCGGAAGCCACCAGGAGCGCCCCCGACGCCAACGCCGGCTCGACAATCTGGCGCAGTTTTGCATCATCGATCGACAGGCCGCTGTCGCCGGCGCGGATGGCGAGTTCGAAGGCGCGCGGATCGAGGCCCATGATGCTGGCGCCCTGCAGCGTCACCGTGCCGTTGCCTGATAGCGCGCCGGTCAGGGCGGAGACGCTCCGCCCCTGGCTCGTCAACGCCATCTGCAGGGAGGTGCGGCTAGCGGGCATTTTCAGGTTGCGATAATGCAGCGCCGCGCCGTCAACATTCCTGAGTTCGACGCTGGCGTTGAGCACGAGCCCGTTCGCGCCGTCCCTTGCATCGATCGTGGCGCTGGCCTCGCCGCCGCCGATCGCTCCTTTCAGCCCATCAAACGTGATCGACTGACCATCGCTCCTGATGACGCCGCTCACCGGGCGCAGTTCGATGCCATCCGGCAGCTCGCCGCGCAACGCCTGAAAGGTGATGCGGCCGCGCCAGCCTTTGGAGAGACCCGCAACCAGCGGCGCGGCCGGATCATGACCGGCAGCCCCAATCGCAACAGCAAAGGCCGGCGCAAGCTGAAGTGCATCCAGCCCCACCTCACCTTGCACCTCCTTCTGCTCGCCAAGGCTCACGGCCAAATGCCCGCGGAGCCTGGCCGTCGCACTTGTGCCGTCGAGATCGTCCAAGGTCAGCTTGTTGCCCTCAAGCGAGACGTGCGAGGACAGGCTGATATTTTGTGCGGACGCATCCGACGGCTTGAGGCCGAACAGCGGCGCAAGGTTCGCCTTGCGCACCCGCAAATTCACGTCGGCCTTGGCATCCTGTGCCAACGGCTCGGCGCTGCCTTGCGCGTCCGCATCAATCGCCGTCCCCGTCAGCTTCGTCGACACGTGCAGCGGCGTGCGCCATTTGCCGCTCACGGAGCCTTCGAACTGGGCCGGCCCCTCGCCTGGCGCGATCACATGGTCGATGCCAAGCAGCGCCAGCAGCGCATCGCTCCGCTGCGCCGACAGCTTGGTCGCGATATTGACATCGCTGCGGCTCAGCGCGTCGAAGTCAATGTTGCGGAGCGCCTGAGCAGGCAGGCTCGCGGTCGCCGTGGCGTCGCCCTTGATGAGCTGCGGTGCTTCGATATTGAGCTGAGCCAGCGCGGAGATCTCGGCCGGCGCGGCCTTGCTTCGGGACAGATTGAGCGTCAGCTTCGATCGCACCGGACCCGCGCCGGTTCCCGTCGCATTGAGCCGCGCGGCGATTGACGGCGCGAACGGGGCAAGTATCCCAGCGATTTGGCCCATCGACGCGGCGGTCGACTCGACTGTCAGGTTTCCGAACAGGCCGTCGCGATCGAAACGGCCGCCGCCGTCCAGCATGACGCCACCTGGCTGGCCGATCTTCAACCGATCGAGCACGATGCTCTTCGGCGTATAAGTCAAGCTCGCGAGAAGCGGACGAAACTCCTGACCGGCCGAACTGGCGCGGCCGACATCAAGTGAAAGCCTCGCCTCGTCCGGCCATTGTCCCTGTGGCCCCGCCAACGAACGCACCAACGCCGCCGCTGCATCGAGATCGAGCTGATCCGCCCGCAACGCCGCATCCAGCCGCGAGCCGCCATTGGCAGCCGCAGGCGAAAACGCAACCCGCCCCTCGACGGCCCCGCTGTCGGTCTCCGCCTTCAATCCGTCGAGGACGACCCCGTCCGGATTGACGGCAACGTTGCCGCGCAGGCGCAACGATTTCTGGCTGCGGCTGGAAACATCGCTACGTCCCTGCAGCCAAGCCATCAGCACATCCGGATCGGCAGAATCGATATCGAGCGCGCCGGCAAGAGTGCGGGAAGAAGGCAGGCCGTTGAAGCCGACTTGGGTGTTGCCCGGTGCGCGGAGGTCGAGCCGGTCGATCGCCCACGACGTCGCATCGCCATGCAGTTCGATCGACGGATTCTGCAGTGGCCGGCTTCCCAGCATGACCTGCTCGCCGCTGGCTTCGATGCGGACCGGCAGCGGCGGATGCGGCACGTCCGCTGTCAGGGCGCGCAAGGCCGGCCATATCAGCACCGGCTGGACGCCGCTGTCGGCCGCATTGTCCGTTGCGAGCAAGCGGTCGATATCGAGCTGGCGCGCGGACAGTGTCATATGCAGAAGCGGCGAGGCGCCGAACCGCATGTCGCCCGCGCCGGAAAACTTCAGCGCGCGTTCCTCGCTGCCGTAGCTCGCCTCGATCTGCTCGAGTTGTGCCGCGTTATGATCGGCCTTGAGCTTAGTGGTCACCTTCCAGGGCGTGCGGGCCTCATTCGGCTTGGCCTTCGGCACGGGCGGAACGGCCAGCGTGAGCGCGCCTTCGAAACGCGGCGCTCGTGTCTCAAAATTCAGCACACCATCGAGCTCGGCAGAAACGGGCCGCTCGCCCGGATCGATGTTGAGGTGAAGACGGGTGCCGTTGCCGTCACTGGTCTGCCCGGAGGAGACGCGAAACGGATAGCGCGTCCCCGCCACCGTGACCTTGCCGTCGCCGCGGATTGCGCCGGAGAGCGAGCGGACATCGCCGGAAAAGCCGATATCGGCGAGCTCCAGCGTGGACCGGCTTACTGCATCATGCAGCGCCGCGCGGCCGGTCACGTTCAAACGATCGATCGAGAGCGAGGCCCAATTGAACCTGCCGTTCGAGGCCGGCCAGTCGATCCGGCCGTCGCGGTCGAGCCCGAGATCGAGCGACATGCCGCCGATGCTGAGCTCATTGGCCCGCCATTGCCCGCGCATGAGGTCACCGAGGCTGAACTCGACCTCGAGCCTGTCGGCGCGAACCTTGCCGAGATCGTTGGGGCCACCCACCGTAACGGAGCCCAGCCGCAAGGTCGGCGTCGGCAACAGCCGCGCCTGCAACTCGCCCGAAACCTTGACCGGCGCGCCAATGATCTGCGTCGCCTCGGCCTCGAATTGCGGCCGGAACTGGTTCCAGTTGATAAAGTACGGCCCGATCAATGCGGCGATCAGCGCCAGGATCAAGGCGATCGCCAAGCCGAGCAGCGTGGTCTGCACGGGGTCTCCTTTTTGGCAAGCACCGGCGACAATCCCCCCGGGCGGCCCTCGGGGACCGCTCAGCGCCGAAGCGATACCTTATATAGAGAGAACTGTGGCGATGTCACAGTCATCCACACCATCTGTCGCCGTCCGCGAAGCGGATGATCCAGTATTGCAGAGACTTTAGTCGTTGGACGGAGACGCCGCAGTGTACTGGGTACCCGCCTGCGCGGGGTCCGACCAGCTCCGTTGTGGCACGCCTCCCAGCCGGAAAACCCTACCAACTCGCCGGCAGCCGCTTCAGGCCGCGCAGCACGAATGTCGGCCGCCACTCCGGATGCTCTGCGTCATCCAGCCGCAGCTCTGGGATGCGGCGGAGCAGGGTCGCGATCGCAAGCTCCGCCTCGATCCGCGCCAATTGCGCACCCAGGCAATGGTGGATGCCGCCGCCGAAGGACAGCGGCCGCACGTTGGGCCGCCTGATATCGAGCCGGTCGGGGTTATCAGGATAGGCCGCCGGATCACGGTTGGCTGAACCCAGGAGGCACAGCACGCTTTCGCCCTTCGGGATCCTCCTGCCGCCGAGATCCTCGATGTCTTCCAGCGCTACCCGCCCGGTCATCTGAACCGAGGAATCGTAGCGCAAGAACTCCTCGATCGCGCCAGCGATGAGCGACGGATCGGCCTTCAACTGCGCAAGCTGATCCGGGTTCCGGTGCAGCGCCAGGAGCCCGTTGCCGATCAGATTGACTGTCGTCTCATGGCCCGCACCGAACAACAGAATGATGTTGGCGGTCAGTTCCTCATTGGTCAGCTTGTGCCCATCCTCTTCCGCCTGCACCAGTTGCGTGGTCAGATCGTCGCCGGGGCTCTTCCGCCGCAGCTCGAACAGTTGCTCGAAATACATCCTGGCCATCGCATTGGCAGCGTTGGCTTGCGCGATCTCTTCCGCCGTCAGCGGCACGGGCTCGAGAATGCGACCGCCGTCGCGCGAGCTCTTGTAAAACACCTCGCGATGCTCCTCGGGGATGCCGAGCATGTCGCAGATGATGGTTACCGGCAGGCGGAAGGCAAAATCCTCGATCAGGTCCATCCGCCCGCGCTCGATGACGGCGTCGATGGTCTGATCGACCACCTGCTGGATGCGCGGCCGCATGTCCTCGACGCGACGCGCGGTGAACGCTTTCACCACAAGGCCGCGCAGCCGCGTATGATCGGGCGGATCCTGCTGCAGCATCCAGTGGCTCATGGCGCGAAAGATCGGCTCTTGCATGATGTCAGGGCCGTAGCGACGCTTGCTGCGCTCGACGAAATCCTTGCCGAAGCGCTTGTCGCGCAGGACCTGGCTCACCTCGGCGTGACGGCTCGCGAGGAACGCGCCATGCACGGTGAGATGCATCGGAGCGGTGGTGCGCAGCCGTTCATAGGAGGGATAAGGATCCCTGATGAAATCCGGCGACAGCGGATTGAACAGCGGGTCGGGTGCCGTGGTCTGCACATGTTCATTCATGGTGACCTCGTTCTGTTTTGCCGCGCCGAATGTGCGCTCGCGCATTCGGTTCGCTTGGGCGTTCCTCTGATACGTCCGGCTTGCGCGAGCCGGATGCAACTCGATACAATATTGTATTGAGTTGCATTGTCGCCTAAATTGGACCGATGTCAAGGCTTCGCACCAGACCGACACGCGACGACACCTGTGAAAAGCTGTTCGAGGCGGCGGCGCGGGTCTTCGAGGAACAGGGCATAGGCTCGGCCAGCATCGAGACGATCGCCGCGGCGGCCGGCTTCACGCGCGGCGCCTTCTATTCCAACTTCAGAAGCAAGGACGAGCTCATCATCGCCATGCTCGAGGAGCACGTGGCGCAATCCATTCGGCGCAATCTCGATCTGCTCGACAAGCACAAGGACCCGGCTGATTTCATCGAAGCACTGAGGAGCATGGACCGCAGCCAGCAGGACCCGCTCGGCCGCTCGCCCCTTCTGCACATGGAGATGATCCTCTACGTCGCGCGGGCCGAGAAGCGACGGCCGGAGCTCGCCAAAAGGCTGCGCGCGCGGCGCAAGCTGGTCGCCGAGATCGTGGAGACAACGATGAAGAACAGTGGACGGCCCCCGCGCAACCCGGCCTGGGCCGCCGCGATCCTGCTCGCGCTGGAAGACGGTTTTCGGCTGCATCGCCTGATCGATCCCGAAACCACGCCGGCCGACAGCTTTCTGCGCGCCATCGGTGACCTGCAGCGCGCAATCGGTGTCGTCTCCAGCTAAGAGCATCCAGCTATCCTGGCACACGCGGCATCTGTTTTTAGGCACGAATGGCGGACGACCATCACAACGCCAGCGCCTGTGGTTATGGGTCCTGGCTTTCGCCAGCACGACGTCGTTGAAATGGTCAGCTTCGATTTCGACGATCAAAGACACGCGCTCTCCCCTTCGGCGCGCCCCGGAATGACGGCGGAGATTGTTCGACCCGCCGAGCGCTTCCTTAAAACTCATCAAACTTCGAGCGCGCCAGCGGCCTCGCGCGCCCCGGCCGACGGCTCGGGAAGTCTTAGTTCTCTGAACATCTCTTCCGAGCGCCTGAAGGCTCGGTCGTAGACCTCGTCGCGTTCGACGAAATAGTGGAAATAGCCGGCCGGCGTTTCCGGCTCGATTTCGATCAGCTCGACCTTCCTGAACTTGGGGTCGCTGATGGTGCCGGCCTCGATGAGATCGTTAATGCGTTTCAGCGCATCGACCTCGGCCTTGTAGCCGACCGAGAACCACATCTCATAAATCCAGTCCTGCACGTCGAACCAGTTGGATGGCTCCTTGCCAAACCAGCCGTTGGCGAGAGGGCGGGCGACGAAGATGCGGTCGAAGATGTGGAGCTCGGAGAGGATGCAGGAGCGGTGATAGGCGCCATCCATCCTGCCGCCGGGAATGTTGTGAAATCCGTAGAGCGAGAGCCAAAGCGCGGATTTGATCGCCTCCGCCGTGATCGGCAGAATGGCGCGCTCCGCGGTCGCGTCGGTGACGTAGCGCAGGTCGCGCCTGGGGTTTGCGATCGCCGGGCGCGCTTTCGGGATGGCTTTTTTAGACGGCATCAATTCCGCAGCGATTTTGTTGCCATAGAGAAGGCCCATTCCCGTCGTCGGTTCGTAGCTGTTGAAGAGAATGCCGACCGGGCTCGCGTTCAAGATGTCTGCGACATTCTGAAAATAGGTCTCCGGCCGGTCGGGCACGTATTCCTGCGCCGGCAACAAACGGTCGGCGACCGATTTCAGCACGCCTTCCCTGGCACTCGGCCAGGAGATCAGACGCGCCAGCGCTTCCGGATAGGCCGGCCTGAACACGCCCGGATAGCCGAAAAAGGCGGTCTGTAGCTGCGCCAGGGGATTGCTTTCGCGTTCGCGCATGATCAGGCTCGCCCGCAGATTCTTCGCGCTCAGCCAGTCCGCAAGCACGAGAATTTGCCCGCTGGTCGCGGTCACCAGCTCCGGCTTGATGCCCCACTTCGTGGCCGCGGCAAGGAATCCCGCACCATGGGCATTGAACCCGCCGAGGCCTGCCAAGGCGAAAGCAACGCGCATCGATCGATCCTCCGTCGAGAGCGAGCGCTGATGTCGCGACTCTATGTTGTCTTGTTCCCGCAAATCAAGTGAATGGGCTGAGCAACGCGCACCATGGCGTGATCGGGCCGAACGGAAAATTGATCCGCGGTAACTGGCCACGGCCTGCAGGAAGGCGATACTCAGCGCATCATGAGCCGTTTCGCCACCACCGTTCCGCTTTACGCGCAATTCCGCCCGCCCTACCCGCCGGCATTTTTCCGCACCGTGGCGGAAAGGCTTGGCTTCTCCAAGCAGCACGCGCTGATCGATCTCGGTACCGGTCCGGGCCTGCTCGCACTCGGCTTCGCCGCTTACGTCGGCCGCATCGTCGGCGTCGATCCGGAACCTGCGATGATCGCAGCAGCCAGAGAAGCGGCGGTACGCACCGGACAAGCGTTCGCGTTGATCGAAGGCAGGGCTGAGCAGCTGCCGCACGATGTCGGCACATTCGAGGTCGTCACGATCGGCCGCGCCCTGCACTGGATGGATCGCGCCGCCATTGCCGCGCTGTTTGAGCGCTTAGTGGCGCCCAATGGCGTGATCGTCGTGTGCTCGGCGCGGTCCGCGGCCGATGGCCGCAACCCATGGCTGGACGAGTACAACGCGGCACGCCAGTTCTGGTCGGGCACGGACGGCAGCGCGCATCACCGTCAGGATCTTGCGGCCCTTCTCGGCGGTACAAGGTTTCGTCTCGCCGAGACCATCGAGGTCGAGAGCAACCATGAAATCACCCCGCGCGATCTGGCGCAGCGCGTGCTCACCTTCTCGACCTCTTCGCCCGCAGTGCTCGGCGATAAGGCGGGCGCGATGCTGGCCGATGTCGAGCGGCGCATGCAGCGGTTCAGCCGCGAGGGCGTGATCACCGAGATCGTGGTGTCGAAGGCGGAGATTGCACGCGAAACCTGACGCGCGCCTCGACGTTAGAGAGCGGAGGCCGATCCATTACGGCTCGGCTCGTTCTGGAACCAACGTTGAACTCAGAGAGTCCATGGCACGCGGTCCAATCGCAAACCCCAAAATAAAGAAGATGCATCCCGCAGCGCGGCGCACCCCGAAAAGCATCAAGACGCTTGCAGGGCGGGATCCGGCGAGGCAGCGCCGCGAGAAAACGCGGCAGAAGGCGCGCCGGTCCCGGCTCGCGCGCAATCACCCGGAAAAGCTGAGAGCGGCTTAGCAGCCGGCTGGTCGTACCAAGTCACAAGTAGCTCTATCCCCTGATCCTGAGGGGCTTGCGCGAGCCAAGCGTCTCGAAGGATGAGGCCGGCATCGGGACCCCATTGTTCTCGCGGCGATGCGCAGCATCGTCCGGAGGCGGCGCCTCCTCACCAGGAGGGTCTACCGACGCAGTAGGGCTAGTCCAGGCTGCTGTCCGAGGATGCGAGCAGTCCTTCGTCCATCAGAAGTTCGCGCAGCGCGCCGATCGCCTCGATCGCGTCTTCTTCGGAGTTTGCCTCCGTAAGACGCCGGTGGATGTCGCGCCAGGGCGGGCTGCGCCCAAGCGCGAGGGCATCCTTGGCGAACTGCCGCGCCTCCTGCAGCGTCCCCAGCCGGCGCGGCTTCGGGCTGTCTTTGACGAGGATCGGCGGGGCGATCGGAAAATCGAAGCTCATCGGCTCGTATCCATTGATCCCTTGCCCGTCAATGAACGCTGCGAATGGCGCTGACGCAAGCCTCCTCGCAGCGCCGGCATTCCTCGGCGCAGAGCTTGCAATGCTCATGGTGCTGCGCGTGCCTTGCGCATTCCTCCGCGCAAAGCCGGCAAGCCAGCGCGCACAGTTCGATCGCGCTGCGCAGCACCTCCTGGTCCGATCCGGCCCGGCGCGAGGCCAGCGCCTCGGTCATGGCGCAGACGTCGGCGCAATCCAGATTGAGACGAATACATTGCTTGAGATTCGCGACGCTTGCCTCGGCGATGCAGGCATCGGCGCATGACGTGCAGGTCACCGCGCAGGCGCCGCACGCCTCGATACAGCCGATCAGCGGCTCGCTGAAGTTGCCTTTGACATCCGGGTGCGCCGAGATCATCTCGCGAATATGCATGGCCTTTCTCCTCGCTTGGCGTGGGACAGGCTAACGCCCGATGCTTGCGGCTAGTTTCCGGGCGGGCTCGGCTCGGTGCCGTACTTTGTGCCTCGCTTTGCGCCTTGCCCGCGTCACCGTACAGCTGCCCCGATCAACGAAAAATCGCGCAGCGCGCTAGCAACCTTCCACAACTCTCGGACTTTCCTGCAAGAAGGTTGCGCGGGAGGTTAGCATGAGAGCGCTGGTGTGGCACGGGAAGGAGGATATCCGCTGCGATACTGTCACCGATCCCGAGATCGAGCATGAGCGGGATGCCATCGTCCGGGTGAAGGGATGCGCCATCTGCGGCTCGGACCTGCACCTGTTCCACAACTACATCCCGGCCATGATGCCCGGCGACATCATGGGCCATGAGATGATGGGCGAGGTCGTCGAGATCGGTTCCGGCGTCAACGGCAAGCTGAAGAAGGGCGACCGCGTCGTAGTCCCCTTCACCATCATTTGCGGCGAATGCGAGCAGTGCAAGCGCGGGAACTACTCGGTCTGCGAGACCACCAACCGCAACAAGCAGATCGCCAACAAAATCTTCGGCCATACCACCGCCGGCCTGTTTGGTTACACCCATATCACGGGCGGTTATCCTGGTGGACAGGCGGAGTATCTGCGCGTGCCGTTTGCAGACACCACCAACATCAAGATTCCGGACAGCATCTCCGATGAACAGGCGGTGATGCTCGGCGACATCTTCCCGACCGGCTGGCAGGCTGCGGTGCATTGCGATATCGAGCCCACCGATACGGTCGCGGTATGGGGCTGTGGGCCGGTCGGCCAGATGACGATCCGCAGCGCGCTTCTGCTCGGCGCCAAGCAGGTGGTCGCGATCGACTGCATCCCGGAGCGGCTGACGATGGCGGAAGCCGCCGGCGCCATCACGATCAATTTCGAGGAAGAGAGCGTGGTGGAGCGGCTCAACGAGCTCACCGACGACAAGGGCCCCGAGAAATGCATCGACGCGACAGGCATGGAGGCGCATATCAATGTCGGCCAGCCGGATACGCTGCTCGACCGTGCCAAGCAGATGCTGATGCTGGAGAGCGACCGGCCGCATGTGCTGCGCGAGATCATCTATGTCTGCCGGCCCGGCGGCATCATCTCGGTCCCCGGCGTCTACAGCGGCTTTTCCGATCATGTCCCGATGGGCGCCTTCATGAACAAGGGTCTGACCATGCGCACCGGACAGACCCACGTCCATCGTTGGGCGGACGAGCTGGTGCGGCGCATCGAGGAGGGCCAGATCGATCCCTCCTTCGTGATCACGCACACCGTGCCGCTGGAGCAAGGCCCCGAGATGTACCGGGTGTTCCGCGACAAGCAGGACAGTTGCATCAAAGTGATGCTCAGGCCGTAACGCGAGAAGACAGGATGGGTACCGCAATGTACGCGCTTTCCAATTTCGTCAGGCCGAAAGGCGACCCAACGATCATTCGCTCGGGCCCGGGCTCGCTCACCTCGACCGACCGGCTCGCGCGAGCGCTCGGCTGGTTCAGCATTGGTGTTGGCGCGATCGAACTGCTCGCTCCGCATCGCGTCACCCGCGCGCTCGGCATGCGCGGCAGGGAGGGCCTGGTGCGCGTGTACGGCCTGCGCGAGATTTCGAGCGGCGTCATGTCGCTCTCGGTCGATAAAAAGGCAGGGCTGTGGAGCCGCGTCGCCGGCGATGGGATGGACATCGCGACGCTGCTCCCGGAACTGCGGATCAGCAACCCGCGCAAGGGCAATGTCGCACTGGCGCTGTTGATGGTCGGTGGCATCATGGTGCTCGACTATATCGGCGCGCAGGATGCCGCCGCGCAGCAGAGACGAGGCCGCGGCAACCTGCGCCTCTACAACAATCGCAGCGGCTTCCCGAAAGGGCTGGAGGCCTCGAAAGGCCTCGCGCGCCAGCTCCCGCAAGGAGCGGCGATGGGCGCATCGTGAACTGATCTATCGTGAACTCATTTGAAAACGCGTGAAACCCCTCGTCGGCTTTTCGCAGGAACGGCGGCGAGCTAATCCGCGAGCGCGAAGGCCTTGCACCAGCCGTCCTTGCTGATCTCGCCTTCGACCACCTTACAGGCCGAGGGCGGCTCGAACAGCGAGCACATCGCGCAACTATAGAGGCCGTTCGGCGTGTCGCGATATTCGGCCTGTGCTTGGGTCATCTTTTCCGCCGCCAGCGCCTGCCGCATCCGCAGGCAAACTCCAGTCGCCAGACCCGCCACGGCGCCTCGCATGAGGTGGCGTCGCGTGCCGATTGATGTTGCTTCGGTCATGCGTTTTCCCTGAAGGAGCTGCCCTGCCCCGACCGTGCATCATTCTAGTCGTCCAAATTGTCTTTTCGGAAGGGGCGGGTTAAACCGACCTTGTTCAGCCAAAGACGCCGATTGATGCCGCTCGACGCAAAGCGCATTGCAAAAATTTTACGACACGGCCGCGCGCTGGCCCATCGCTACCGCCTGCAACTGATCCTGGCGTTACGCGTGGCGCTGGGCGCGCTGGTGGCGTTTGCACTGGCACAGGCGCTGCACTTGCGGCTGCCGCTCTGGGCCGTGCTGACATCCTTGATCGTCACGCAGATGAGCCTCGGTCGCTCGCTGAAGGCCGCCACCGACTATCTGCTGGGAACTTTCATCGGGGTTGCCTGGGGTGGCGCGCTCGCGATCCTGATTCCGCACGAAAACGAGTGGGCCCTGCTCGGCGTGCTCGCGCTTGCGGTAGCGCCGCTCGCTCTGATCGCCTCGTTCAGGGCCAATTTCAATGTCCTGCCGGTCACGGCGGTGATCGTGTTGCTCGTGCCGACCATGCAGCATGTCAGTCCGGAGGTGTCCGCGCTCGATCGCGTGCTTGAGGTTGTGGTCGGCGGCGCCGTCGGCTTCCTGGTCTCGGTCCTGGTCTGGCCGTCCCGAGGCCATCAGCTCACGACCGACGCCGCGGCCACCATGCTCCGTCTGATCGCGGACGCGCTGGCGGAATTGCTCAAGGGGATGGAACGCCTGCCCGATGACCGGCGTCTGCGCCGCATCCAGGACGGGATCGGAGCGGCGCTGACGCGGCTCAACGCCATCGGCGCCGAGGCCGAGCATGAGCGCATGGCACGCCTGACCTCCGCGCCCGATACGGGGCCGCTGCTGCGGACGCTGTTACGGCTGCGCCATGACGTCGTGATGCTCGGACGGGCCGTGGGCTGCGAGCTGCCCGCGGAGGTGGTGCAGCGGCTCACGCCATCGATGCACGCAATTGCGCTGGCAGCGACCAACTTCCTGCGCAGCAGCGGCACGGCGCTGCGTGAGCTCGAGCCGCCGCCGCCGATCGATGCTGTTGACACCGCCTTCAAGGCCTATGCGGATGCCTTCGGCGCGGTACGGCGCGAGGGGCTGACGCGCAACATGGCAAGCGACACCGTCGAGCGCTTCTTCGCGCTCGGCTTCGCGCTCGACCAGCTCCGCGAGCATCTTTCCGACCTGCATCGCGTGGTCGACGAATGGTCCCATGCCTATTCGGGCGCAGCCACCGCGCGTCGCTTGGTTAATTGAGACATAACGGCGCAAAAAGGCTTGGCAGGCGCCGATTAACGGGGCCGCAATGTCGATCGCGTAACCTCGTCTCCGCTCAATCTCCAATTGATCCGCGCCTCAACTTGAGCGGCCGACGCGTTCGACAGCAGGGGGAAAATCATGCGCGCTGCACTGGCCTTTCCAGTCATCTTCTTCGTGCTCGGCGCAACAGCGGCCGTTGCCGACCCGCACGTGCTCCACGTCGACGCCGGCGACAACGCTGCGGCATCATCAGCGCCGCCGCAGAAGTTCGAGACCTATCGCGGCTACTCGTTCGACCTGTCGCAGGATGCGGAGCGCAAGGATAGCGCGGCAATCCTCGACAATCTGAAGCGGCAGCTCGACATGGTCGAGAACGCCGGCCTCAGCCCCAGGGTCCTGAAATTCTTCCATTCCATTCCGATCGTGGCGAGCGAGACCGATTGTCTCGGACTGGGTGCCGCCTGGGCCTGCTATGGTCTGGCCGTGCCGGACCGGGAACGCCACGGCACTTTCAACGTCACGGTCTGGGATTCCCAGAAGCGGCAGTGGAGCAACCCGGACCCGGTCGAACTCGCGGCCGACTCCGGGATAGGCGTGATCATGGTGCGCCCCTACATGATGACCTACGCGCAAGATCCGGTGTTGCTGCACGAGTTCCTGCACGCCTACCATGCGCGGCTCTTGCCGATGGGCTTCGACAATATCGGCATCAAGGGATTCTACGCACACGCCAAAGCGAAGAACCTGCTGCCGAAGAAGGCTTATGCGCTGTTCAATCACAAGGAATTTTTTGCGGTCACCGCGAGCATTTTCCTGGCCGGCAAGGACGCGGCGCACGAGCCCTTCACGCGCGCGGCGCTGAAGGAGAAGCTGCCGGACTATTACAAATATCTGGTCGGAATGTTCGGGTTTGATCCCGAAAACCCGAACGGCACGCCGGTGGCGCTCTCGGAAGCTGACATGCCGTCAGCGGACGGCGCGTCCGCGCCGTAAATCATTCTTACTTCAGCATCCGCCTACAAGTAGCTCACCCGGACTGGAGACGCCGCCGCTTGAGCCGATCATCGGCGCGCAGAGCGTTGTCGACGAGATGCCGCCTGCGGCCGATGCACCGCCGCCGTTAGAACCGGCCGTGCTGCGCGGTGATTGCGTGGCGCTGTTGGGCGCTTCGCCCGGCAGTTGCAGCGCTGCTTGCGGATTGGTGCCTGCGGGCGCGCTGATCGATCCCGATGCGCCCACCTGGCCGGTCGAGCCCGTTGTCGCGCTCGTTGCTGATCCTGTCGTGGTTCCGACGCCGAATGTTGCTCCCGGCTGAGGCAGCCCGGAAGTGGTCGGTGCGCTGGTCGGGCTGCCCGCGCAGCCGGTCGCGGTCGTGGACGCACCGATTGAGGCGCTTGACTGGGCGGCCCCGCTCGACAAGCCCGAGGTCGTACACGGCGAGGTGATCCCGCTGGTTTCCGGCGCGTTGATAGCGGGGTTGGTTTGTACGGTGGTCTGGGCGTGAGCGGCCGCTACGCCGAGAAGCATGATCGCAAGAAGGATGCGTTCCATCGCGCTCTCCTGCCTTGATCAAAGATAGAGGGTCGTGCGCAGGCGCCGATCTGCGACCCCAACACCCAACCGAGGATCAGGTTCCTGACTTCCCCCGGAGTTGTACGATGCCGCCGCCGTGCGTCGCGCTGCCGTGGCGGAAATGGGGCCGATCAGCGTTCCGAAACGAATGGGTGCCGGGCGCGATAGCGTGCCCCGATCTTCTTCGGCAATTTCGCCACCTTGGCTGAGATTGGGCGCTTGACCTGCGGCTCCTGCGGCTCCTGGTTCAGGAACAGCGTGGCCTCAAAATGCACGCCCGGCGCCTGTTCGGAGATGCCGGAGCAGCACGCGATGGTGCCATTGACGGTGCCGGTCAGCTTCACCTCGACCTCGTCGACACCGAACAGCGTCGTCGGGCCATCGGCATAGCGGCGGGTCTTCAAGGTGGCGGTGAAGCGATCGTCCTCGATTTCGTAGGAACCGCTATAGTTGAAAAAGCTGTCGCGGCCCGAAATCCTGCCGTCCGCAAGATGCACGATCCCCGTGCCTTCGCCGCGCGAAGTCCGGAACCATGCCGCGTATTCACCGTTTCTCAACATGTTAAAAACATTGCCCTAAAGAGAGCTAATGTTTCATTCCACTAGAGGGCGAAACTGTGGACCGCTACGCGGCGATTGCACAGTGGTTAATGACTGGACAAGAACGAATGCAAATTTGCCGCTACAGTCACGCAGCCTGGAGAGATTGAGCGCGTTTGCGGCTGGGATAAATGCGCCGCGTCGCTGATCGCGGACGGCCGCCTGGTCTCGCTGTAGTGCACATCCGTTCTCGCGCGTAAGCCCGGAGAGATTTCCTTTTTCCCCACGTTCGGGTATTCCGGAAGGATCCTGGTTTGCGCGAGGCCGTCCGATCGATGCCGATCCCTTTGCCTGGAATCCGAACTGCGATTGCGATCATTGCAACTTTGTTGGCGCTATCGCCGCCGGCATCGGCGCAGCAATCGTTTCTCGCACCGATAAGACCCGCGGCGGTGCCAGCGAGACCCGCCGGTGCGCCCTCACTGCGGGCCGCGTCCTGCCATAATGGCGCAAGCTTCGAAAAATTCCTGAGCGAGTTGAAGCAGCGGGCGGTCGCGGAAGGCGTGTCACAACAGGCGATTGCCGAGGCCTCGCCTTACCTCACCTACAACCAGGGTATCGTCAACCGCGACCGCGGCCAGCGCGTATTCGGCCAGCTCTTCACCGAGTTCGCCGGGCGCATGGCCGCGAACTACCGGATGCAGAACGGCCAGGCACACATCCGAACCTACGCGGCAGCCTTTGCGCGCGCGGAGAAGGAATATGGGGTGCCGCCCGCGGTGATCGCCGCATTCTGGGGATTGGAAAGCGATTTCGGCGCCAACATGGGCAATCTGCAGGTGCTGCCTTCGCTGGTGTCGCTCGCTTACGACTGCCGCCGCTCCGAGCGCTTCCAGAACGAAACCATCGCGGCGCTGAAGGTCATCGATCGCGGCGATCTCTCGCCTTCCGAGATGATCGGCTCCTGGGCCGGCGAGTTGGGCCAGACGCAATTTCTGCCGACGCATTATTTCACCTATGCCGTCGACTATGACGGCGACGGCCGGCGCAACCTGCTGCGCAGTGGACCGGACGTGATCGGCTCGACTGCGAACTATATTGCCAATGGCCTGAAGTGGCGGCGCGGCGAGCCGTGGCTCGAGGAGATCCGCCTGCCGCAGGATTTCCCTTACGAGCAGGCCGACCTCACCATCCAGTTGCCGCGCTCCAAGTGGATAACGCTGGGCGTGACCTATCCGGACGGACGCGCGCTGCCGAGCGACAATCTGCCGGCATCAGTGCTGTTGCCGATGGGGCGGATGGGTCCCGCATTTCTCGCCTATCCGAATTTCGCGGCTTACACGGAATGGAATAATTCGCTGATCTATTCCACCACAGCCGCCTATCTCGCCACGCGCATCGCCGGCGCACCGCCGATGCGCAGGCCGGCGGGACACGTGGCGCAGCTCCCTTTCAACGAGATCAAAGAATTGCAGCAACTCCTGGTGCGCGCAGGGTTCGACGTCGGCAAAGTCGATGGCGTGCTCCGGCAGCAGAGCCGCAGCGCCGTTAAAGCGATGCAGATCAAGTATGGCCTGCCGGCGGACTCCTGGCCGACGGCGGAATTACTGGCGCGGATGCGCGGCACCCCACGCCCTCAGCCCGCCGCAGCCGCGCTGCCGCCAATGCAGTAGTCCCGTCGTCATTCCGAGGCGCGCGAGAGCGAGCTCGGAATCCACAGGTTGTAGCGCGAGATTCCTGCCCCCGTTATTCCGGGGCGGCTCGATAGAGCCGAAGCCGGAATCTCGTCATTCCGGATTCGATGCTATCGCGCCGCCCCGGAATGACGAGAAGAAACACATCAAACCAAAGGCAGCTCTTAGCGCCTTCCTTTCGTGCCGATTTGAAATCCGAATGAATTTTTTCAAACAGCGCCTCGCGCGGCTCGTCTGCGTGGGAGGAATGACTTGCAGCATTGCACAGATTGCCGCAATGCCCACTTGTTGCTGACCTGAAACTTTCACTCGGACATCCTTATGAGCACGCCGACCAAGTTGTTTGAGCCGTTCAAGCTCGGCCCGATCACGCTGCCCAACCGCCTGGTGATGGCGCCTTTGACCCGCAACCGCGCGGTGCCGCCCGGCATGGTCCCGGGCCCGCTTGCGGCCGAATATTATGGCCAGCGTGCCTCCGCCGGACTTTTGATCACCGAAGCGAGCCAGGTCTCACAGCAGGGTCAGGGTTATCAGGACACCCCCGGCATCTATTCAAAGGAGCAGGTCGCGGGCTGGCGCAAGATCACCGAGCGCGTGCATGAGCTTGGCGGGCGAATCTTCATCCAGCTCTGGCATGTCGGACGCATCTCTCACACCTCGCTACAGCCGAGCGGCGGCAAGCCGGTTGCGCCGTCCGCGATCCGCGCCAATACCAAGACCTTCGTGGGCGGCAGTTTCGCCGACGTCTCCGAGCCGCGCGCGCTTGAGCTTTCCGAAATCCCCGGCATCATCGACGATTTCAAGCGTGCCGCGGCCAATGCCCGGGAAGCGGGCTTTGACGGTGTCGAAATTCATGGCGCCAACGGCTATCTGCTCGACCAGTTCGCGAAGGACGGCGCCAACAAACGCACGGATGCGTACGGCGGATCGATCGAAAGCCGCGCGCGGCTGATGCTGGAGGTCTCCAAGGTCGTCAGCGCCGAGATCGGCGCCGAGCGCACCGGCATCCGCATCTCGCCGGTGACACCGGCCAATGACATCTCCGATTCCAACCCGCAACCCTTGTTCGACTACATCGTGGATCAGCTCAATGCGCTGAAGCTGGTCTACATTCACGTGATCGAGGGCGCGACCGGCGGGCCGCGCGACATCGCGCCGTTCGACTATGCGAGCTTGCGCAAGCGTTTTAGCGGCGCCTATGTCGCCAACAACGCCTACGACTTCGAGCTTGCGACCAAGGTGCTGGCGGAAGGCGCGGCCGACCTGATCGCATTCGGTAAGCCGTTCATCTCCAACCCCGACCTGGTGGAACGCTTGAAGCGCGGCGCTCCGCTCAACGATTGGGACAAGGCGACGTTCTATGGCGGCGGCGCCAAAGGGTACACGGATTATCCGGTGCTGGAGACGGAAGCGGCGGAGTAGCGAAGATCTGCCCCACACTGTCATTCCGGGCTGGTGCGCAAGCACCAGACCCGGAATCTCGAGATTCCGGGTTCGATGCTTGGCATCGCCCCGGAATGACAGCCCATAACTTTCTGCTCTATTCTTCCCGGCATGAAAAGTACCGCCGAGGACATCGTCCGCCGTGCCACCGCCGCGTTCAACGCGGGCCGCGCCGAGGAAGCTCGCAAGCTTTGCGAAGAAGGCCTCTCTCGTCACCCCGGCGAGCCCATGCTCAGTCATTTGCTGGCTGCGGTGCTGTTCGCGCAGAACGACGCTACCGCGGCGCGCCGGCACATCGAGGCGAGCCTTGCCAAGCGACCCGATAGTGCCGCGGCGCGGCTGCTTGCCGGCCGCATCGCACGCAGTGCGGGCGATTTCGCAAGTGCGCTGGCGCATCTCGATCGCGCGATCGCGCTTCAGCCGCAGCGCGAGATGTTCGTGGAGAAAGCGCGCACGCTCGACCAGGCCGGCTTCCGGACGCAGGCGCGCGAGGCGTGGAGCGCGATCCTGAAGGTCATTCCGCAGCACCAGGAGGCCGCGGCGCGGCTCGGGCGGTTCGCCTTCGAGGATGGCGATCTCGCGGTGGCCGCATCCTATCTCGAGCGCGCGGCGACAGACGAGGCGCCGGCTTCGGTGTGGTTCGATCTCGGCCTCGTCCGCCAGGACCGGCGCGAGTACTACGCGGCGGAAGGCGCCTACCGCAAGGCGCTCGCCGTCAAGCCCGATCACGCGGAAGCGGCGCTCAATCTCGGCATCGTGCTGCAGGAGTCCGGTGATCCCGATGGCGCGATGACCGCCTATGCGCAAGCCTATCGCCTGCGTCCGGAGATGTTCGGCGCGATCGCGATGGCGCTGACCTCGGCCTCGCACGGCCGGCTGTGGCTGGATGAATCCGATCTGCGGCGGACACTAGAGCAGTCGCCGAGCTGAGCGAGTCGAGCCCGACCTCCGGCGTCATTGCGAGCGCAAGCGAAGCTTTCGCTCCTCGCAATGACGGGCCTGATTGAAAGCGCTCGTTCGGCTCTGCACCTGATCGGCGGACACTAAATGGTTAGCCGGCCACGCCGGGCGCGAAAGCGCTTGCGATAGACGCCGGGTTTGGCAAGCACCTCGGCTACCGTCTGCGCATAAGCCTTCTGGTGCGCCTCATCAAAGCTCTCGAACACGAGTTGAGGATTGTCGCGCCGCACCGCAAAGCATTGCGCGACCGGTGTGCCCTTCGGCAGCACGCCGCAAAAATCGGATCTGGTCCACACGGCCGGGAAATTGATGCCGCCATCGTGAAATCGATCGGCGTCCACCAGGCCCGACACCAGGCGGAACGGCAGATCGTCGCGATTGACCGGATGGGTCGCGAACAGCGACCAGCCTTCCTCCAGCTCGATTGTCCAGAAACTATTGAATTTCAGCGCCGCCTGTCGGCTTTTGGCGAACGGCGCGCCGGCAAATTGCGCCGCGACATGAAAACTCAGCGGCGCGCGCGGATGCCCCTCGGTCGCTGGCTCCGGAATATCCCAGTCCCATGAAAACGCGCCGCGCTCGACCGTGATGTCGCAAGGCAGAAGGATCATCACGCCGTAGGCCATAGCGTCGACAAAGGGCGGGCATTGCTTGAGCGTGCGAATATCACGCCCGTGGAGCTCGGAGGGGGCATTGGCCGGCATCTCGCGCAGCCAGTCGGGCAACGCGCTGCGCGCCGGCACCGGCCGCGGCAGATGATCCGCAAGCTTCGGATCGCAACGGAAGATGATGCGCATTAGGAACTCCCTCTGCCCGCCTTGCGCGTTAGCTCCTCATGGTGAGGAGGCGCGTATGCGCCGTCTCCGGACGATGCTGCGCATCGCCGGGAGAACCATGAGCCCCGCTCGCAGCTTCTCGGCCTCATCCTTCGAGACGCTTGCTTCGGCAAGCTCCTCACGATGAGGAGATAGAGTAACATCTCTTATAGACCAATGAAGTGAAGCCGAGGCGAGATGGTCGCAATGGAATACGCAGGCAAAAGGCCGGGATTGCTCCCGGCCCTGGTTTTCTCCACTCGTCACACCCCGCCACCGGGTCTCGGCTTCGGCGAGCCCGGTGACTGGATCGTCCGCTTTCGCGGACGATGACAGCGGAGCGAGTGCCTCAGTTGGCCGAAGCGCGCTTCGGGGGAGAGGCCGGCCACGACTTGATCAAGGTGTCGTAGTCGATGGTTTCGCCCTTCGGCTTCTCGTTGGCGAGCTTGCGCTGCGGCGCGATGTTGCCGTCCTTGGCCGACTTGTTGAACCAATACTCAGCCGTCTCCTTCTTGTTGAGCTTCGGTCCGCAGGCGCCCTGCACGCCCGACTTCTCCAGACGCTCGAGCACCGAGTCCTGCGCGGCCGCAAGCGAATCCATCGCCTGTTGCGGCGTCTTCGCACCGGACGCGGCATCGCCGATGTTCTGCCACCACAACTGCGCGAGCTTCGGATAGTCGGGGACGTTGTTCCCGGTCGGGGTCCACTGTACGCGCGCAGGCGAGCGATAGAACTCGATCAGGCCGCCGAGCTTCGGCGCACGTTCCGTAAAGGACTTATCCCAGATGTCGGATTCACGGATGAAGGTGAGACCGACATGGCTCTTCTTCAGAGACACAGTCTTGGAGACGATGAACTGCAGGTAGAGCCAGGCCGCCTTGCGGCGGTCAGCCGGCGTGGACTTGAGCAGCGTCGCCGAGCCCACGTCCTGGTAGCCGAGCTTCATGCCCTCTTTCCAGTACGCGCCGTGCGGCGAGGGGGCCATGCGCCACTTCGGCGTACCGTCGGCGTTCATGACCGACAGGCCGGGCTTCACCATGTCCGCGGTGAAAGCCGTGTACCAGAAGATCTGCTGGGCGATGTTGCCCTGCGCCGGCACCGGGCCCGCTTCGGAGAACGTCATGCCTTGCGCCTGCGGCGGGGCATACTTCTTCAGCCAGTCGAGATATTTGACGATCGAGTAGACCGCCGCGGGGCCGTTGACGTCGCCGCCGCGCTCGACCGAGGAGCCGACTGGACGGCAACCTTCCATGCGGATGCCCCATTCGTCGACCGGCAAGCCGTTCGGCAGACCCTTGTCGCCGTTGCCGGCCATCGACAGCCAGGCGTCGGTGAAGCGCCAGCCGAGCGATGGGTCCTTCTTGCCGTAGTCCATGTGGCCATAGACCTTGACGCCGTTGATTTCCTTGATGTCGTTGGTGAAGAAATCAGCGATGTCCTCATAGGCCGACCAGTTCACGGGCACGCCGAGGTCATAGCCGTACTTGGCCTTGAACTTGGCCTTGTACTCAGGGTTGGTGAACCAGTCGTAGCGGAACCAATAGAGGTTCGCGAATTGCTGGTCGGGGAGCTGATAGAGATGGCCGTTCGGCGCCGTGGTGAACGACTTGCCGATGAAGTCATCGACGTCAAGCATCGGATCGGTGACGTCCTTGCCATCGCCCTTCATCCAGTCGGTGAGGTCGACAGCCTGGCCGTAGCGGAAATGGGTACCAATGAAATCGGAGTCGTTGATCCAGCCGTCATAGACGTTCTTGCCGGACTGCATCTGGGTCTGGATCTTCTCGACGACGTCACCTTCCTGGATGATGTCGTGCTTGACCTTGATGCCGGTGATTTCCTCGAACGCTTTCGCCAGCGTGCGCGATTCATATTCGTGCACCGTCAGCGTTTCGGAGACGACATTGATCTCCATCCCCTTGAAGGGTGCAGCGGCCTTGATGAACCACTCCATCTCCTTCATCTGGTCGTCCTTCGACAGCGTCGAAGGCTGGAATTCGCTGTCGATCCACTTCTTGGCCGCAGCTTCGTCGGCGTAAGCGGGGGCGGTGACCGCGGCCGAGACCGCCATCAGCGCGAACGCGCTCGTCATCATCAACATCCGGGACCTCGACAAAGGCCCCTTGCTTCGTTCTAGGTGTCGCATGTTGTTCCTCCGTTGCAGCGACAGACTTAAATCAGGCCCGAGTTGATCCCCGGATCTGCTCTTATCTCGAAAGGCTCAGGCCGTGCGGAAAATGACCACGGCCAAACCCAACGAAATCACGGGCGCGAGCCACAGGCTCGAGATTTCAATTCCTTCTTCACCGATCGGCAGCGTCGCGATGGTGTCGGTGCCGATGAGGCCGATCCACAGCAGATGCACGACCGCGGTGACAATCAATGAAACAAACAGACGGTCGCCGCGCGTGGTCGGAATGCGCAGCACTCCGACGCGCTCGACTTCCGGATAGGCGATGGCGAGCCAAGTCATGATCGCGAGCATCAGCGCGATCATCGTGAAGAAGATCGCAGTCGGCAGCGTCCAGGCCATCCATGCGATGCTGTCCATGATGCCTCCTTAGACGCGCCCGAGCGCGAAGCCGCGCGCGATGTAGTTGCGGACGAACCAGATCACCAGCGCGCCGGGGATGATGGTCAGAACGCCCGCCGCCGAGAGCAGGCCCCAATCCATGCCGGCGGCGGAGACAGTGCGTGTCATCACCGCCGAGATCGGTTTTGCATTCACCGACGTCAGCGTGCGCGCGAGCAAGAGTTCGACCCAGGAGAACATGAAGCAGAAGAAGGCGGCCACCCCGATGCCGCTGGCGATCAGGGGCATCAGGATCTTCACGAAGAAGCGCGGGAACGAATAACCGTCGAGGAACGCGGTCTCGTCGATCTCGCGCGGCACGCCGGACACGAAACCTTCGAGAATCCACACCGCGAGCGGCACATTGAAAATGCAGTGCGCCAGCGCCACCGCCCAGGGCGTATCGAACAGGCCGATCGCCGAATAGAGATTGAAGAACGGCAATGCATAGACCGCGGCCGGCGCCATGCGGTTCGAGAGCAGCCAGAAGAACAGGTGCTTGTCGCCGAGAAAGCGGTAGCGCGAGAAGGCATAGGCCGCCGGCAGCGCGACCGAGATCGAGATGATGGTGTTGATGATGACGTATTTCAGCGAGTTGATGTAGCCGGAGTACCAGCTTTCGTCGCTGAAAATGCGCACGTAATGCTGGATCGTCGGATGCTGCGGCCACAGCGTCATGGTCGAGACGATCTCGTTGTTGGTCTTGAAGCTCATGTTGACGAGCCAGTAGATCGGCAACAGCAGGAAGACCAGGAACACCGAGATGATGATGCGGCGGCCGGGAATCGAATGCATCACTTCGCTCCCTCCTTGACGCGGCGCCCGGCGCCGGCGTTGGTCATGACGGTATAGAATACCCAGCAGACGATCAGGATAATCAGGTTGTAGACCAGCGACATCGCCGCCGCCTTGCCGAGATCGAACTGGCCGAGTGCGATCTTCACGAGCTCGATGGAGATGAAGGTCGTCGAGTTGCCGGGGCCGCCGCCGGTCACTACGAACGGCTCGGTGTAGATCATGAAGCTGTCCATGAAGCGCAGCAGCACCGCGATCAGGAGCACGCGATTCATCTTCGGCAACTGGATCGCAGTGAATACCGCCCAGCGCGAGGCGCCGTCGATCTGGGCGGCCTGGTAGTAGGCGTCAGGGATGGACTTCAGCCCGGCATAGCAGAGTAGCGCGACCAGGCTCGTCCAGTGCCAGACGTCCATGACGATGACGGTGACCCAGGCGTCGAACTCGTTGGAGACGTAATTGTAGTTGATGCCGATGCTGTTGAGCGCATAGCCGAGCAGGCCGATGTCGGGCCGTCCAAAGATCTGCCAGATGGTGCCGACCACGTTCCAGGGGATCAGGAGTGGCAGCGCCAGGATTACCAGGCACGCCGCGACCTGCCAGCCCTGGCGCGGCATCGACAGCGCAATGACGATGCCGAGCGGCACCTCGATCGCCAGGATCACGAAAGAGAAAAACAGGTTGCGCCAAAGCGAGGCGAAGAAACGGCCGCCGAGATCGGTCGAGGGATCGAGCAACTCCTTGAACCAGCCGACGCCGTTCCAGAAGAACTGGTTGTTGCCGAAGGTGTCCTGCAGCGAATAGTTCACCACCGTCATCAGCGGAATGATCGCGGAGAACGCCACGACCAGAAACACCGGCAGCACCAGGAACCAGGCCTTTTGGTTGACGGTCTTCTCCATTACGGCGCTCCCTCGACCAGCCGGCTGTCGGCATAGACATGCACATGCGCGGCATCGAAGATCAGGCCGCACCGGCCGTCGAGGCTAGAAAAGCTTTCGCGCACGCGCGCAGCGAATTTCACGTCGCCGACCCGCACGCGGGCGAAGCGCATGCGGCCGAGGTCGTCGATACGTTCGATCTGGGCCGAGAGCAGGCCGGGCGACGGTGGCGCGATGTCGACGAATTCCGGACGCACGCCGATTTCGATCTTCGCTCCTGTCGGCAGCCCGTCGTAGTTGCGCTTGAGGGAAATCACGTGCCCGTCGATCCGCGCCTCGCGTCCCCTCACCTCGGCCGACATGATGTTCATGCCGGGCGAACCGATGAAATAGCCGACGAACGTGTGCGCCGGCTTTTCGAACAATTCCGCCGGCGAGCCGCTCTGCACCACCCGTCCGTCATGCATCACCACGACGGTGTCGGCGAAGGTCAACGCCTCGGTCTGGTCGTGGGTGACATAGATCATGGTGAGATCGAGCTCGCGGTGGAGCTTTTTCAGCTTGGAGCGGAGCTGCCATTTCAGCTCGGGATCGATCACCGTCAGCGGCTCGTCAAACAGCACCGCGGCAACGTCGGAGCGCACCAGGCCGCGGCCGAGCGAGATCTTCTGTTTGGCGTCCGGAGTCAGCCGCGTCGCCTTGCGATGCAGGTCGGGCGTGAGATCGAGCAGATGCGCAATCTCGGAGACCCGCGCGTCGATCTCGCGCCTTTGCACGCCGCGATTTTTCAGCGGAAAGGCCAGGTTCTGCCCGACCGTCATGGTGTCGTAGATGACCGGAAACTGGAACACCTGCGCGATGTTGCGCTTCTGCGTCGAGAGCAGCGTCACATCCTTGCCGTCGAACAGGATTTTTCCACGCGAGGGCGTGATGATGCCGGAGATCAGGTTGAGCAGCGTGGTCTTGCCGCAGCCGGACGGGCCGAGCAGCGCATAGGCGCCGCCCTGCCGCCAGGTCATCGAGATCGGCTTCAGCGCGTAACTTTCGGTGTCCGTGCTGTTGCCGTGATAGGAATGCGCGAGATCGACGAGGTCGATGCGGGCCATCAGGCATCTCCCCATCTGGAGGCGGGAGATGCGACCAGGCGATCGGCCCCGTCGAAGACGAAGATGTTGTCGGGATCGAGCACCGCATCGAGCGTTTGCCCAGGCTCGAACTTGTGCACACCGTGCAGCACCGCGACCCAGTTCACGGAATCGCGGGTCAGGTGCACAAAGCTCTCTGAACCGGTGATTTCCGTCACCGAGACGGTCGCCGGAAAAGCGTGACGCCCTGGAATGCCCTTGCCGATCTCCAATTGATGGGCACGAAAACCGACGCGGTAAGTGCCGTCGGAAAGCCTCGCATAAAGCCCGGAGGCCGGCGCCTCGACCCCACCGGCATAGCGCACCGAGCCGTTCCTCTTTTCGATGCCGACCACGTTGAGCGGCGGATCGGAGAACACCTGCGCAACGCGCAACGTTTCGGGATGGCGGTATACTTTCGGCGTCTCGCCGATCTGCAGCGCCTTGCCCTCCCACATGCACACCGTGCGTCCGCCGAGCAGCAGCGCTTCCGAGGGCTCCGTGGTCGCATAGACGAAGATCGCGCCCGATGCCTCGAAGATGCGCGGCAGTTCCGCCCGCAGCTCTTCGCGCAGCTTGTAGTCGAGATTGGCGAGCGGCTCGTCAAGCAGCACGAGATCGGCGCCCTTCACCAAAGCGCGCGCAATCGCGGTGCGCTGCTGCTGGCCGCCCGAGAGCTGCAGCGGCGTGCGGTTAAGGAAAGGCTCGAGCCGCAGCAGCCTTGCGGCCTCGCGCACGCGTTTTTCGATTTCCTCGCGCGGCTTGCCCTGCACGCGCAGCGGCGAGGCGATGTTTTCATAGACGGTCAGCGAGGGATAATTGATGAACTGCTGATAGACCATGGCGACCGAGCGCCTGCGCACATCGATGCCGGTGACGTCCTTGCCATGGACCAGCACGCGGCCGGTGGTCGGCTTGTCCAGCCCTGCCAGCAGCCGCATGATCGAGGTCTTGCCCGACAGCGTCGGGCCGAGCAGGACGGCGAGCGTCCCTTTCTCCAACGTCAGCGAGACATCGCGAATGGTCGGCAGCCCATCGACGGTGCGCGTCACATGGTCGAGCGTGACGCTCATGACCGCCCTCCCGCTTCGAGCAGGGGCGTTGCCTCACGCGCGCTGTTGGCGGCGATCCAGTCGTCAAGCGCAGCGATTTCTTCGGCGGACATCCGCAGGCCCAGCTTGGACCTCCGCCAGACGATGTCCTCGGCGGTCATCGCCCATTCGGCGGCCATCAGATATCGGACCTCGCTTTCGGTCAGCGTGGCGCCGAAGGACACGCCGAGATCATCGGCCGATTTGGCATTGTCTAGCAAGCGCGCTGCGCGCGTGCCATAGGCGTGAGCGAGCCGGCTCGCGTGGTCGCGCGTGAGGAATGGATAGTTGCGCATGAGCTCCGCGGTCAGCGCCGGCACCGCGGAGACATCCATGTCGCCGCCGGGCAGCGGCGATTTGGCGGTCCAGCCTTCGCGCGCCTTGGCGCTGCGCAGGTAAGGATCGAGCCGCTCCAGCGCCTCCTCGGCAAGCCGCCGATAGGTCGTGATCTTGCCGCCGTAGATGGAGAGCAGCGGCGCACCGCCCGGCGTGTCGAGCTCGAACACATAGTCGCGGGTCGCGGCCTTGGCTTCGCTCGCGCCGTCGTCATAGAGCGGACGCACGCCAGCATAACTCCAGACGACGTCCGCCGGCGTGACCGGCTTCGCTAGATATTCGCTGACGGCGTCGCAAAGATATTTGATCTCCTCGGCAGTCGCCTTCACCTTGGCAGGATCGCCGTCATAGTCGCGATCGGTGGTGCCGATCAAGGTGAAATCGTCCTGATAGGGAATAGTGAAGACGATGCGGCCGTCGGCGTTCTGGAAGATATAGGCGCGGTCGTGCTCGTAGAGCTTCTTGATCACGATATGCGAGCCCTGCACCAGCCGCACCTTGGCGCGTGCATTGACACCGGCCCCTCGCGCCAGCACCTCCTCCACCCACGGACCTCCGGCATTGACCAGCGTGCGGGCACGAATGGTCGACCGTGCGCCGTCGCGCGTGCTTTCGACCATGACCTGCCAGATGCCGTCCTGCTGACGGATGTCGGTCGCACGCGTCCGCGTGCGGATCTCGGCACCGCGATCGGCGGCATCGCGCGCCGAGAGCACCACCAGCCGCGCGTCGTCGACAAAGCAGTCGGAATATTCGAAGCCGCGGCTATAGCGGCCGGGAACCAGGGGGCGGCCGACCGCATCCTTGGTGAGATCGACCGAGCGCGTCGGCGGCAGCAGCACGCGCCCGCCGATATGATCGTAAAGGAAGAGGCCGAGCCGGAGCAGCCAGGCCGGACGCAGGCCGGCCTGGTGCGGCAGCACGAATCGCAACGGGCGGATGATGTGCGGGGCGATCTGCCAGAGGATTTCGCGCTCGATCAGCGCCTCGCGGACCAGGCGAAACTCATAATATTCGAGATAGCGCAGGCCACCATGCACGAGCTTGGTCGACCAGGACGACGTCCCACTCGCCAGATCATTCATTTCGCAGAGGAAGACAGTATTTCCGCGGCCCGCCGCGTCGCGCGCGATGCCGCAGCCGTTGATCCCGCCGCCAATGATTGCGAGGTCAAAAATTCGATCCAAAAGACGCTTCCCCCGGCGCTCGCCGTTCGATTTGGCGATTTCACTTTCGCTTTTCGGTAAATCACAAACAAAACGAAAGCAAGCGAAAACGAAATGCTGCATTTGCGAAGGGTGCGTGGGTTAAGACGAAAGTAGGAGCCGGAGAGAACGGGGCCAGGAAAGGCGGGAAACGGCCGCACACTCAAGCGTGATGAGCGCCCTGCTCGTTTGCTTGTTACCTGCTGCAGTGCAGCGCGAAGCTGCGTGCCAGCGGCAGCAACGCCCTCCCGCCGAACTCCAACTCTCGAAGATCAGATCGCCATGACGAAACTTGCCACCAGCGTCGGACTATTGGCCGCCATTCTTGCCGTCTCGGCGGCTGCACGGACCATCCAGGTCAGGACCCTCGACCAGGCCGGCGCCGAAAAGGTGCTACAGGCAGCCAAGGCGCTTGCCGAGCAGCGCAAGGCGCCTTCGGCCGTCGCTGTCGTCGACCCCGCCGGCGACTTGCTGGCGTTTACGCGCATGGACGGCGTTCGCCCGGCCAGCGCGGAGCTTGCGATCGAGAAGGCGCGCACCGCGGCGCGGCTGCAACGGCCGACGGCGGAGATTGAGGACAACATCAACCAGGGCCGGACGGCCTTCGTCACCGCCGGCATCATGTCGTTGCGTGGCGGCATGCCGGTGCGCGTCAATGGCGAGGTCGTCGGCGCTGTCGGCATCGCGGGCATGAGCAAGGAAACCGACACCGAGATCGCGAAAGATGCCGCCGCTGCCGTCGGGACCGCGGCGAAGACGCCGGATCATAGTTGACCGGGTCCCCCCATTTGCCGCCGCGGCGCGCTCACCCCGTCATCCCCGCGCAAACGGCTTCGCCGTTTGTCGCTGGTCAGGGCGACGGACCAGCCTGAGCGTTCGCGATCGACCTAGGCAGTCTACTTTGCGACTATCGCAACCGCACCACTGGCGACGGCTCGGCGCCTTCTCCTGCCTCGCTCGTTTCGGCCGCCTCCTCGACATCCGCCGCGCGTTTTGGCATCGCTTCAATCACCTGGATACCGCGGGAATGGCAGATATTGGCCAGCCCCGCTGGCAACGGCTGGTCCGTGACGAAGGTCTGGATCTGGCTGATATGGGCGATGCGCACCGGCGCGCTGCGGGTGAACTTGGTGGAGTCGGCGACCAGGATGACGCTGCGCGCATTGGCGATGATGGCTTGCGCCACCTGCACTTCGCGATAGTCGAAGTCGAGCAGAGCCCCCTCCTCGTCGATGGCCGATGCGCCGATGATGGCATAGTCGACCTTGAACTGGCCGATCAGTTGCGTTGCGGTCGAGCCGACGACGGCGCCGTCGGCGCGACGCACCGCACCGCCCGCCACGATCACCTCGATGCGCGGATGGCGGTAGAGCAGCATCGCGACGTTGAGGTTGTTGGTGATCACGAGCAGGCCCTCATGCGAGGTGAGCGCGCTTGCGACTTCTTCCGTAGTGGTGCCGATATTGATGAAGAGCGAGCAGCCGTTCGGGATCAGCGCCGCGGCCGCCGCCCCGATCGCCTTCTTCTCCTCGGCCGCGACAAAGCGGCGCGCCTCGTAAGCGAGGTTTTCCACGCCGGACGCGATGATGGCGCCGCCGTGAATGCGCGTCAGCGAACGCTGTTCGCAGAGATCGTTGAGGTCCTTGCGAATGGTCTGCGCCGAGACCTCGAAGCGGCGCGCGAGCTCCTCCACCATCACCCGGCCCGAGGCACGCGCGAGGTTGAGGATTTCCGATTGGCGGTGGGTCAGGCCGGTCACGGCGTTACCTTGTCGCGGTTGTGCGGCTTAAGGTAGCGGCGGTTTAAGAGCCGGGTCAATCCTCGCTCCGTCGTCAATTCATGCGCCGTCATTTCGGGGCGATGCGAAGCATCGAACCCGGAATCTCGAGATTCCGGGTTCGCCTTCGGCGCCCCGGAATGACAGTGCCTTAAGGATGGAAGTCGCGCTGCAGCAGTCCGGCTATGCAGCCGCAGCCGCGCCTACGCCGCCTCGAGCAGGCGCGCGGCGGCGCGCTCGGCATCGCGTGGGGTACGGAAGATTCGACCTTCGAGTTGTTGGAAGCGCGGCGATGCCGCAAAGAAACGATAACCGTCCGGACCGCGCACGACGATTCCCGCCTGCTGCGATCCAACCTCTATAATGTAGCGATCGGACATTGCCCGCTCTCAGATCCCCTGTGAGGGCTTATAACAGATTCGGGGCGGTTTCGTTCCCGTAGAACAACCGCCAGCTACAGTAACCTGCGCACGTTGGAATTTCTCAAAAGAGTCGTCCGGCTGCCATCACACCGACACTTATGTCGCGATCGTCTGATCGCGCTGCACCGGTTGCGGGCGGCCATGGTCGTCGATCGCGACATAGGTGAAATTACCGTCGGTAACGAGAATAGAGCGCGACTCCTCGCGCCTGAGCACCCAGGCTTCGAGATGCACCGTGATCGAGGTGCGCCCCGTGCGCACAAGTGTCGCATGCACCGAGACGAGATCGCCGACATAGACCGGCTTGCGAAAGTTCATCGCCTCGATCGCGACCGTCACCGTGCGCGATTTCGCGACCTTGGATGCAAACACGCCGCCGCCGACATCCATCTGGCTGAGGAGCCAACCGCCGAAAATATCGCCATTGGCGTTGGTGTCCGCGGGCATCGCCAGCGTGCGGATGCAGAGATCACCACCCGGCTCGGCAGCGGCATTCAGCGGGTCCCGCACTTGCGTATCCGTCATTTAAAGGTCTCCCAGCCCGCGTCGGGCAAGAACCGACCGCCGAACTTTTGCGACAGCGCGCGAAGTGTGGCGATCACATTCTCGACGCCGCGCGTGCGCGCATAGTTCAACGGTCCGCCGCGAAACGGGGCATAGCCCGTGCCAAAAATCATGGCCCCATCGACCGCATCGGCATTGTCCACGATACCTTCGTGCAAGCAGGCGACGCAGACATTCGACATCGGCAGGATCAGGCGGTCGATCATCTCGCCCGTCGGCTGCGGCCCGTTCGGCCCAGCTTGCGACTTGTCGGCCTTGCCTTCCTTCCAGAAATAGAAGCCCTTGCCGCTCTTGCGCCCCAACTCACCCCTGATGACCTTTTCGCGCAGCCAGGCGGGCGCATCCGGCAGCAGGTCCCCGAATTTCGAACGCAGCATGTCGCCAACATCGAGGCAGATATCGAGTCCGACCCGGTCGGCGAGTTCGATCGGTCCCATCGGCATGCCGAATTTTTCCGCGGCCGCATCGATGGCGCCCTTGTCGACGCCTTCATCCAGCATCAGCATCGCTTCCAGCATGTAGGGCGTCAACGCGCGGTTGACGAGAAAGCCGGGTGAGCTCTTCACCGGTAGCGGGAGGCGATCGATGGCGCCGACAAAGACAAGCGCTTGTTTCAACAGCTCGCTGTCGGTGCCGTCATGGCTCACCACTTCGACTAATTGCAGCCTCGAGACGGGATTGAAGAAATGCAGGCCGAGCAAGCGCTCCGGCCTTTGCAGACTCGTGCGCAGATCCTGCAGCGGAATGCTGGAGGTGTTGGTGGCGAGGATCGCGCTTGGCTTCATCCGCGGCTCCAGCGCGGCGTAGACCTTCTGTTTCAGCTCCAGCTTTTCCGGGACCGCCTCGATGATGAGGTCCGCGTTGCGCACGCCCTCGCCGTCCAGATCCGGAACCAGCCGGTCCAAGGCATCGCGGACCTCAATCGGCTTACGGGTAATCTTTGTAAAGAGATCGCTCGCGCGTTTGATCGCGGAAGCGATCGGCTCCGGCTTCATGTCGGCCAGCGAGACGCGCAGGCCTTGATGCGCGCACCAGGCCGCGATATCGCCGCCCATGGCGCCGGCACCGATGACGTGGACATGGCGGATTTTGTTGCCAGTGCCGGCGAGCTTCTTCATCTGCTCGCGCAGAAAGAAGACACGGATCAGATTTTGCGCTGACGGCGTCACCATCAAACGCGCGAACGAGCTCTTCTCGGCCTGAAGCATCGCGGCCTTGTCGCCGCCGTGTTTCTCCCAGAGATCGATCAAGCCGTAAGGCGCCGGGTAATGCTCCGGCGAGGCTGCCTTGGCCGCCTCCTTGCGCATGCGCGAGGCGAGAAGGCCCCGCGCAGGCGCGGAGTTGAGAAGCGTGTTCAAGACGCCCGGCCGCGCGCGTTTCAAGCGGCCGAAGACGGCATCCCTCGCCGCGGCAGCGACGTGCCGTTCCTGTGTCACTGCATCGACGAGCCCGAGCGCCTTCGCGCGCCGCGCGTCGATGGTCCGGCCCGTCAGCATCAAGGTCATCGCCTGCATCGGATTGACGAGGCGCGTGAAGCGCACGGTGCCGCCCAGGCCTGGATGCAAGCCGAGCATTACCTCGGGAAAGCCGAAACGCGCATTGTCGATCGCAATCCGGGACTCACAGGCGAGCGCGACCTCGAGGCCGCCGCCGAGGCAGAAGCCGTGAATCACGGCAACGCTCGGCACGCGCAGCGCTTCCAGGCGATCAATCACCGCATGAGCCCGCATGATCGCCGCTTCAACCGGACCGGCATCGCTCGCGCCGCGGAATTCGTTGACATCCGCACCCGCAATGAAGCCGGACTTTTTCGCCGAGCGAATGACGAGCCCCGCCGGGCGTTCGCTCTCCAAAGCGGTGAGCACCTGTTCGAACTCCCCCATCACCTCGGCGGAAAGCGTGTTGGCGCTGGCGCCCTCGCGGTCGAACAACAGCCAGGCGATACCGTCGCCATCGCGCGTCAGCTTGAAATGGCGGTAGGGGCCGGGTGCAGGCGCTGGGCCCAGCGCGAGCATGCGGTCGGCGAGAACGTCCATTACCCTCGAGTCCATGATCACACCGTCTCGATCAGCATCGCGCCGCCCAGCCCGCCGCCGATGCATTCGGTGGCGATGCCGCGCCGTGTGCCCAGCCGCTTCATCGCATTGACGAGGTGCAGCACGATGCGATTGCCCGAGGTGCCCACGGGATGCCCAAGGCTGATGGCCCCGCCGTCGACATTCAGCCTGGCGCGGTCGATCTGGCCGGCCGCGCTATCGAGGCCCAGTACCTCGCGACAGAATTTGTCGTCGTTCCAGGCGGCAAGACAGCCGAGCACCTGCGCGGCAAAGGCCTCGTTCAACTCCCAGGTTTCGATATCCTGCAGCGTCAACTCGTTGCGCTTGAGCAGTTCGGCGGACGACAATACCGGGCCCAAACCCATGATCGACGGATCGAGCGCCGACCACTGGCTGTCGAGGATTACGGCCTTCGGCGTCAGCCCATATTTTGCAACAGCATCCTCGGAAGCGAGGATCACCCACGAAGCGCCGTCGGTGATCTGAGATGAATTACCGGGGGTGACCTGGCCCCAGGGTCGCTCGAACACCGGCCGCAGTTTCGAAAGCGTCTCCGCCGTCGAGTCAGGCCGCACGCCGTCATCACGGTCGTAGAACTTGCCGTCGCGTGCGAAGGCGGTCTCGACCTCGCCTTTCAAGAAACCTTCCGCTTGCGCCCTGGCAAGGCGCTGATGACTCTCGGCGGCGTAGCTATCCGCTTGCGCACGCGTGACGCCGAAAAGATGGCCGACGACTTCCGCCGTCTGCCCCATGTTGAGTTCGGTGATCGGATCGGTAAGGCCGCGCTCCAGCCCGATGATCGGCTTGAAATAGTTCGGCCGCAGCTTGAGCGCGGCCGCGATCTTGGCACCCAGGCTCTTCGCGGTCGCGAAGCCTGCGAACCAGCGCACCCCCTGTTGCGACCAGACCAGTGGTGCATAGCTCAGCGCTTCCGTACCGCCAGCCAGGATCAGATTGGCGTTGCCTTCGCGAATATAGCGATAGCCGGTGTCGATCGACTGCATGCCCGAGCCGCAATTGATCTGCAGCGTGAAGGCGACCATGGCCTCGCCCATGCCGAGCCGCAGCGCTGCGACACGGGCCGGATTCATTTCGTCCGCAATGACGTTGACGCAGCCGAGAATGACCTGATCGAAAGCGGATGGTGCAAAGGGTTGGCGTGCCAGCAGCGGCCGCCCCGCTTGCACGGCAAGATCGACCGGCGTGAACGGCCCCGGCCCCGAACGCGCTTTCAGAAACGGCGTCCGGCTGCCGTCGATGATAAAGACTGGCCGCGCCATCAGCTCGCCGCCCTTTGCTCACCCAGCTCCTGGAAGAACTGATGCACGTCGGCGCTCTTCTTGTAAATCGGCGACAACGCCTCGGGCGCGAAATCGTCGACCTCGATGACCTTCGCCACCGCGTCATGCGCAGCGGCGAGCTTGTCGGCCTCTAGCTGGGTGATGACACCGCGCTTCAGCGCTTCGTGCCGGTCATGCAGCCGCGCGGCGCGCATCTTCCTGGACGCATCCTCGGCGGCGACAACCAGCGATAACGCCTTTTCCAGCCGCGCCCGCCCGCCGTCATCCTCGACATACGAGAGATCAGGCGTGAGCCGGTCGCGCGCGGCCGACGGCGTCAGGATGATCTGCGCGCATTGATGGATGATGCGGTCGGAGGGGCCAAGCACGCGCGCGCCGAACGGCTGGATCAGGAATTTCAACATAGCGCCCACTAACCGGTTGGGCAGGTTGGCGAGAATCTCCGCAAAGCGGTTCTCGATGGTCTTGAAACCGGTCGCCATGCACCATTGCAGCAGCGGGAAATCCTCTTGCTGCCGGCCCTCGTCGTGCCAGCGCTTCAACGCGGCGGAGAGCAGGTAAAGCTCAGAGAGAATGTCACCAAAACGCGCCGACAGCATTTCCTTGCGTTTCAAGGCGCCGCCGAGCGTGAGCAGCGCCACGTCGGCGCAGAGCGCGAACGCCGATGCATAACGCGAGAGCTGGCGATAGAAGCCGGTCGCGGCGCCGGCATCCGGGGCGGGCGCAAACAAGCCGAACGTCCAGCTCCGGCCCCAGGCGCGGAGCAGCGTCATGAAGCTGTGGCCCACATGCTTCCAGAGCACGTAATCGAACGCATCGAGCCCGCGATCCCGATCCTCCTCACCCAACGCATTCATCTCCTCCAGGAGATAGGGATGCGCGCGGATCGCGCCCTGCCCGAACACGATCAGGTTGCGTGTCAGGATATTGGCGCCTTCCACTGTGATGCCGACCGGCACCGACCGATAGAGATTGCCGAGATAGTTCTGCGGGCCATCGATGATGGCCTTGCCGCCATGGATGTCCATAGCGTCGTCGATCACGATCCGCATCCGGTCAGTCGCCTGCAGCTTCATGATGCCGGAGATGACCGCGGGATGATGTCCCTCGTTAAGGGCGGCGCAGGTGAGCCGCCGCGCGGCATCGAGCAGGTAAGCCGTGCCGGCGATGCGGGCGAGCGGCTCCTCGATGCCTTCGAACTTGCCGATGGCGATCCCGAACTGCTCGCGGATGCGGGCGTAAGCGCCAGTGGTACGCGCGGCGTAGGCGGCGCCGGCGGCTGAGAGCGAGGGCAGCGAGATGCCGCGGCCGGCGGCGAGCGCCGTCATCAGCATCTTCCAGCCCTGGCCCAATCGGTCCTTGCCGCCGATGACGTAGTCGAGCGGAATGAACACATCGCGGCCCCGGTTCGGGCCGTTCTGAAAGACCTGCATCGCCGGAAGATGGCGGCGGCCGATCTCGACGCCGGGAAGATGCGTCGGGATCAGCGCGACGGTAATTCCGAGCTCTTCCTTCGCACCTAGGAGATGATCGGGATCGCAGGCCTTGAAGGCGAGGCCCAGAAGCGTCGCCACGGGCCCCAGCGTGATGTAGCGTTTGTGCCAATTGAGCCTTATGCCAAGCACCTCGCGGCCTTCAAAATCACCCTTGCAGATGATGCCGGTGTCGACCATCGCAGCGGCGTCGGAGCCAGCCTCAGGGCTGGTCAGGCCGAAGCAGGGAATGTCGCGGCCGTCAGCCAGCCGCGGCAACCATTTTTCCCGCTGCTCTTTGGTGCCGAAGCGCAGCAAGAGTTCGCCGGGGCCGAGCGAATTGGGCACCATCACCGTGACAGCGGCAGTCAGCGAGCGTGAGGAGAGCTTGCGCACCACTTCCGAATGCGCATAGGGCGAAAAGCCGAGCCCGCCATACTCCTTCGGAATGATCATGCCGAAGAATTTCTTCTCCTTGATGAAGTCCCAGGCCTCCTTCGGCAGGTCGCGCCATTCCCAGTTGATCTTCCACTCGTCGAGCATGGCGCAGAGCTCGTCGACCGGGCCGTTGAGGAAAGCTTTCTCTTCGTCCGCGAGCGTGGCCTGGGGATAGTTCAACAGCTTCTGCCAGTCCGGCTCGCCGGTGAAGAGCTCGGCGTCCCACCAGACGTCGCCCGCCTCCAGTGCTTCGCGCTCGGTGTCGGACATCGACGGCAGCGCCTTGCGCGCCAGGGAAAAGATCGGCTTGGTCATGAAGTCGCGGCGAAAGGAGCTCATGGCGATGTCCCTAACGGTTGCGAGCAACGGCGCGATGTCAGTCGATGTTCGGCAGAACCTTCTGTAACGAAAAGGCCAAAAAATCAGGCGGCCGTTCGCACTGAAAATAAACTGAAATTGATCGAGCAATAACGAGGCATTTTGCCCCGAGTTCCGGATTCCCTTTACCTCGCCCCGCCCGTGGGGAGAGGTCGGATCGCATCGTTAGATGCGATCCGGGTGAGGGGCTTTCTCCTCCAATTGTGCTCGTGGAGAGAGCCTCTCACCCCGCCCCTGTTCCCATGAAGAACGGGGAGAGCGAGAGGAGTGAGCACCGGCTCAGACCATCAATCGGGACGCGGCATTTCGAACATGGCCTCGGGGCGGATCTCGAAATAGTCGCCGCGTCGGCCGGCGCGGACGATGGGGCGTGCCAGCGCGGTCTGGTAGACGCCGTCCTTGATGAAGGCCTTATCGATATGGACGGCGACGACTTCGCCGAGCGTCAGCCAAGCCTCGGCCTTGCTGCCGTCGGCGCCCTGGAGCTGAATGATCTGTGACAGCTTGCACTCGAAGGCGACTGGGCTCTCGGCGACGCGCGGCACGTTGACGAGTTTGCAGGGTACCGGCGTCAGCCCGGCGATGCCGAATTCGTCGACATCACGGGCGACGTGGGCCGCCGTCGCGTTCATCTGCCTGGCGAGGTCCATGGTCGCGAGATTCCAGACGAACTCTTTGGTCTCCTGGATATTGGCGACGCTGTCCTTCCAGGACGTGGACGAAAAACCGACGATCGGCGGCTTGTAACAGAAGGCATTGAAGAAGCTGTAAGGCGCGAGATTGACGTTGCCCTTGGCGTCGCGCGAGGAAATCCAGCCGATCGGCCGCGGCGCGACAATGGCATTGAAGGGATCGTGCTTCAGCCCATGGCCGTTGGCCGGTTCGTAATAGTGCAATTCCTTCTCTGCCACACCTGCTTCCTTGTTGTTGGAGCGTCACTGCGAGGAGCGAAAGCGACGAAGCAATCCAGAGTGTCGCCGCGGAGCAAGCCTGGATTGCTTCGCTGCGCTCGCAATGACGGAATAACCCAATTATCGCCGTGTTCGCCCGCGCGTATTGCGCGTGCGCCCCGGAATGACGGATGGAGGGGAACTTAGCCTGCAGCTTTGCCCGAACCAAGCCCGGCGAGGACAAAATCGATCATTTGATCGATGCTGGGGCCGGGTTTGTCGGCGGCCTGCGCGATCATCTGCGGATGGAAGAATTTCACCATCGCGGTACAGGCGCACATCGCCGCCAGCGGTACATCGGCGACGCGGAATTCGCCCGACGCCGCGCCCTGCCCGATCACCTCGCCGATGATGCGGGTGATGAGCTCCATGTGCGCCACGCAGACGTCCCAGCTCTCCTCCATGGCGATCTCGACCATCTCGTGCATCTTGGAGTCGCCGACATAGCGCTCGGTGTTCATGCGGTTGATGGTCTTTATGAGTTCGCGCAGACGGGGCGTAGCCGGCCCCGGAGCATCCGCGATCCGCTTGGCTTCGGTCTCGACCTCGCCCATCAGCGTGCGCGCCACGCCTTCGTGGATCGCCTTCTTCGACTCGAAGAAGCGATACACGTTGGCCGGGCTCATACGCAGCTCTTTGGCGATATCCGCGACCGTGGTCTTCTGGTAGCCGAGCTGCCGGAACAGCCGCTCCGCCACCACGAGGATCCGCTCGCGGGTGTCAGGCTCGACATGTTCGGAAATCAGCGTCATGACGATCTCAATGTTCAACTATTCCGCGGCCTCAGCAAGCGGAAAAGCGGGCTGCCGTTGCTGCGACGCAAGATCGGCGTTTGCGCCGCTTTCTTCAAGGCTCTTGCGGAACCAGAGGGCGTAGAGACCCGGCAGGTACAGCAAGGTCAGGAAGGTTGCAACAAACAAACCGCCCATGATGGTGATCGCCATCGGCCCCCAAAACGCCGAGCGCGACAGCGGGATCATGGCGAGGATAGCGGCAAGCGCGGTGAGCACCACCGGTCGGGCCCGGCGCACCGTCGCCTCCACGATCGCCTCCTTGCGCGTGAGCCCATGGGTGACGTCGGTCTCGATCTGGTCGACCAGGATCACGGTGTTGCGCATGATCATGCCGGCGAGCGCGATCAGGCCGAGCAGCGCGACGAAGCCGAACGGGGCGTTGGCGACGTTCAACCCCAACGAGGCGCCGATGATGCCAAGGGGCGCGGTGAGGAAGACCAGGAAGAGGCGCGAGAAGTTCTGGAGCTGAATCATCAGGAGCGTCAGCATCACGATCGCCATCATCGGGAAGAGGACGAAGATCGAGGCATTGCCCTTGGCGGATTCCTCGAACGCGCCGCCCGCCTCGATCCGGTAGGCCGGCTCGAGATGATCGCGAATCTCCTGCAATTTCGGCCAGATCTGGTTGGTGACATCGGGCGCCTGCACGCCGTCGTTGACGTCGGAGCGCACCGTTATCGCCATGTCGCGATTGCGCCGCCACAGGATCGGCTCCTCGTGTGAATATTCGATCTTCGCGATCTGCTGCAGCGGCACGGCGATGCCGTTCTTGGAAGTAATGGTGAGGTCGCCGACATGGGCGAGATCGAGCCGCTCGGAGGGAACGGCGCGGGCGACCACGCTGACCTTCTCGATGCCGTCGCGCACGGTGGTGACCTGGAGGCCCGAGATCAGCATGGCGAGCGACTGCGAGACGTCCTGCGGGGTCAGGCCCAGCGCACGGGCACGATCCTGGTCGACAACAAGTTTCAGGTAAGGTGATTGCTCGTTCCAGTCGAGTTGCACGTCTTTGACGTTCGGGTTTTGCTTCATGACATCGCGGACCTGATAGGCGATCTCGCGCACTTTGTTGGTGTCAGGCCCGATCACGCGGAATTGCACGGGGAAACCGACCGGCGGACCGAAATTGAAGCGGTCGACACGCACGCGCGCCTCGCTGAGCGCACCGTCAGCCACCGCGTTCTCGATTTTGGCCTTGATGCGCTCGCGCGCTTCGACGTCCTTCGCCACGATCACGATTTCGGCAAAGGCCTCGTTCGGAAGCTGGGGATTAAGGCCCAGCCAGAAGCGCGGCGAGCCCTGCCCGACATAGGCGGTGTAGGTCGAAATATCCTTGTCACCCCTAAGCAGCGTCTCCGCCTTCTCCACCGACTTTTCCGTGACATTGAAGGCGGTGCCCTCCGGTAGGCGTAGCTGCAGGAACAGTTCGGGCCGCTCCGACAGCGGGAAAAACTGCTGCTGCACATGGCCGAAGGCCACGATTGAGGCGGCGAAGATGCCCACAGTCGCCGCGACCGTGGTGATGCGATGATCGACGCACCATTGGATGACGGCGCGTAAGCCGCGATAGAGCCGCGTCTCATAGATCGCGTGCGGGTCGTGACTGTGGTGGACCTTCATGTCCGGCAACAGCTTGACGCCGATATAGGGCGTGAAGATCACGGCCACGAACCAGGAGGCGATCAGCGAGATCGCCACGATCCAGAAAATGCCCCCGGCATATTCGCCGACCGCCGAATTGGCAAAGCCGATGGGTAGAAAACCGGCCGCGGTGACCAGCGTGCCCGTGAGCATCGGAAACGCCGTCGACTCCCACGCAAAGGACGCGGCGCGGATGCGGTCCCAGCCCTGCTCCATCTTCACCACCATCATCTCCACCGCGATGATCGCGTCATCGACGAGCAGGCCGAGCGCGATGATCAAGGCACCGAGCGTAATGCGGTGCAGATCGAGCGACATCGCGTTCATCACGATGAAGACGATTCCGAGCACCAAGGGGACGGACAGGGCCACGACGATGCCGGTGCGCCAGCCGAGCGCGAGGAAGGAGACGAACAGCACGATCGCGAGCGCCTCGACGAAAGAGTGCACGAACTCGCCGACCGCGTGCTCGACGACCTTGGGCTGATCGGCGATCTGATCGATATTGATGCCTTGCGGCACCGCCTTCATGAAGTCGGCGGTGGCGGCATTCACGTCCTTGCCGAGTTCGAGAATATTGGCGCCCTTGGCAGTGACGACGCCGATGCCGATCGCGGGCTTGCCTTCCTGGCGCACGATGAAGCTCGGCGGGTCGACGAAGCCGTGGGTGACGGTTGCGATATCGCCCAGCCGGAAGACGCGCCCATTGCTCTCGACGGGCGTTTCCGCCACCGCTTTGGCGCCATCGAGCGCGCCGGTGACGCGCAGCGGCACGCGCTGCGACGAGGTTTCCACCGTGCCCGCCGGCACGACGTTGTTCTGCTTTGCGAGCGAGTCGAACAGTGCCTGCGGCGTGATGCCGAGCGTGGCGAGCTTGGCGTGAGAGAACTCGACAAAGACGCGCTCGTCCTGGTTGCCATACATGTCGACCTTGGTGACGCCGTTCACCTTGAGCAGGCGCTGGCGGAAAGCCTCTGCAACCGTCTTGAGCTGCTTGTAGTCGGCACCATCGCCGGTCAGCATGAAGAGGATGGAATCGACGTCGGAGAATTCGTCGTTGACGACGGGGCCGAGAATGCCGCTCGGCAATTCGCCCTGCACGTCGACCAGCTTCTTGCGCAGGAGATAAAACAGATAGGGCACGTCCTTCGGCGGCGTGGAATCGCGGAAGGTCACCTGCATCGCGGAGAAGCCGGGCTTCGAATAGGTCTGCACCTTCTCGAAATAGGGCAGCTCCTGCAGCTTCTTCTCAATGGGATCGGCGACCTGGGTCTGCATCTCCTTGGCGGTCGCGCCCGGCCACATCACGGAGACGTTGACGACCTTGACCGTGAAATACGGGTCCTCCGCTCGCCCGAGCCGCTGATACGAGAACAGGCCGGCGATGCCCAGCGCCACCATCAGGAACAGCACGAGCGCCGGATGGCTGACCGCCCAGGCGGAAAGATTGAAGCGCTTCATGTCGATCTCCAGTTTTCTCGCGACCTGCTTCAATTTCGTCGTTCCGGGGCGCACGCAAAGCGAACCCCGGAACCTCGAGATTCCGGGTTCGGTGCTTTCGCACCACCCCGGAATGGCGGAGCGCAACTGCGCGACGAGATCAGATCGAATCGTCGCGCTCAGGGACCGTCATTGCGGGGGGAAGCGAAGCGATCCAGGGGGCTGGGCTTGGATACTGGACCACTTCCTCGCTTCGCACCCCGCAATGACGGAAGGGAATTCAGAACGACAGCGACGAGACCACCCGTACCTTCTGACTCGGATCAATCTTTTGTACGCCGAGCGCGACCACCTTGGCGCCCTCCTCCACGCCGCCCGAGATGACGAGGTCGTTGCTCTCATAGGCCTTCACCTTCACCGGCTTCAGCGTCACCTCGCCCTTGTCGTCGACGACATAGAGCGAGGGATCGCCGCCCTGGCGAAACAGCGCCGACAGCGGCAGCCGCGCGACCCGTTCGGTCGCGGGATCGGCCAGAGTCAGCGTTGCGGTCATGCCGAGCTCGACATTGTCGCCGGCCTCGGGCAGCGAGAATTTGGCGAGATAGGTGCGCGTGACCGGATCGGCGCTCGGCGAAATCTCGCGCAGGCGCGCGGCGTATTTCCGGTTCGGATCGGACCACAGCGTCACGGTCGCCATGCCTTTCTTGGCACGCTCGACCAGCGTTTCGGGGATCGCGACCACCGCCTCTTTTTCCGCCAGCCGCGCGACGCGAATGGCGGTCTGGCCGGCGGCCACGACCTGGCCGGGCTCGACCAGCGTCGCGGTAACGACGCCGCGGGCGTCCGCCTCCAGCGTCGCGTAGGAGAGCGAGTTCTTGGTGAGCTCGACCGAGCGCTCGGCGCGGTTAAGCCGCGCGCGAGCCTCGTCGGCCGAGGCCTTGGCGGAATCGAGCTGGGCGTCGGTGGTCCAACCATTGACGCGCAGGTTCTTGGCGCGCTGCTCGGCGGCGGCGGCCTGTGCCAGCACGCCGGTCGCGGCCCTGAGCTCAGCCTCCGCCTGCTCGGCTTGCAGCTTCAGGTCGACCTCGTCCAGCGTCGCGAGCGGGGTGCCGACATCGACGCGTTGGCCGACCTCGACCAGGCGCTTGGAAACCTTGCCGGCGACGCGAAAGCCGAGGTCGCTCTCGATACGTGGCCGGATGGTCCCGACAAAGCTGCGCTCAGGGGTTTCGGCCTCGTAATGGGCGGTCGCGACCAGCACGGGGCGGGTCGGCTCGGCCTTCTCGGCGACGCTGTCGTTGCAGCCTGCCAGCGCTACCGCCATGCCGGCCAGCGTCACGCCAGCTAACAACCTGGAGTAATTCAACAAAATCAACCGGGCCAGCATCGGACACTCCCTGGACTCGACCTATCCTGGAATGTCAAATGTTTGCTGACGAAAGTCAATAATCGTCAATAATCATGATTTCGTGAACGTTAATTAATATTGCTCGGCCGCCCCGGCAAACGCCGAGTCCACAACAGGTGTTTGCGAAAACCTCAGGGTCGGTTGAGCAAATGCGAAACCCACCACCTTCCACTGGCGTCAATGGTAGGTTTCGCCCTGCTCAACCCACCGACGCATGACTGCACCGGCCCCAAGCACGTCATTCCGGACGACGCGCACGGCGCGTCTATCCGGAATCTCGAGCTCGTTTGGCGACGTTTCTTGACCAGAGAGATTCCAGGTTCGCTCGCTCTCGCGAGCGCCCCGAATGACAAAGCTAAAACGCCCGTCACTTCCCCCGTTCGGTGCCGGCGAACTCCACCTTGCTCTCGTGGCCGCCCAGGAAAACGAGCAGGCCGCCGATCAGTGGCAAGACCGCAAGAAACAGCAGGCCGGTCGAGGTGCTGCCCGTCGCTTCCTTGGCCCAGCCGATCAGATACGGCCCGCCGAAGCCGGCAAGATTGCCGATCGAGTTGATCAGCGCGATCGCGCCGGCCGCCGCAGTGCCGGAGAGCCAGGCCGTCGGCAACGTCCAGAACACGCCGAAGATGCAAAAGATGCCGATGGCGGCAAGGGTCAGCACCACCATGGTCATGGTCGGGTCGGTGATGTTGCTGGAGACCCCGAGCGCGAGCGCTGTGACGAAGAACGGCGCGCCGACATGGAAGACGCGCTCGCGCGTCGCATCCGAGCGCCTTGCCCACAGGATCATGGCAGCGGTACCGAACAGATACGGGATCGCGGTGACGAAACCGGTCTGCGCATTGGTGAGGCCGAAGGCCTTGACGATCTGCGGCAGCCAGAACTGCATGCCGTAGAGCGCCGCGACGAAGCAGAAGTAGATCAGGCTGAGCATGATCACCTTGGGCGAAGACAGCGCTTCACCCAACGTCATGGACTTCGCCGCCTGCTTGGCGGCAAATTCGGCATTGAGCCGCGTCGACAGCCAGGCCTTCTGCTCGGCCGTGAGCCAGTTGGCATGTTCGGGCTTGTCGGTCAGATAGAACCAGGTGACCAACCCGAGCATCATCGAGGGGATGCCCTCGATGATGAACAGCCATTGCCAGCCTCTCAGGCCCCAGACGCCGTCGAGGCCAAGCAACAGGCCCGAAATCGGCGCGCCGATCACGGTGGAGACGGGCACAGCGATAGCGAATGCCGCGAGAAAACGCGCACGATATTCGGCCGGGTACCAATACGTCAGATAGAGGATGATGCCGGGGAAGAAGCCGGCCTCGGCCACGCCGAGCAGGAAGCGCAGCAGGTAAAAACTCCACTCGCTGTTGACGGTTGCCATCAGCGCCGAGATCACCCCCCAGGTCACCATGATACGTGCGATCCAGCGGCTGGCGCCGAACTTCTCCAGTGCGAGATTGCTCGGTACCTCGAAGATGAAATAGCCGATGAAGAAAATGCCGGCGCCCCAGGCGTAGATCAGGGGCGTGAATTTCAATTCCGCGTTCATGCCGAGCGCAGCGAAGCTGAGGTTGACGCGATCGAGATAGGAGAAGAAGTAAGCCAGCACCAGAAAGGGGATGAGCCGCCAGGAGATGGCGCGGATGGTCGAGGCTTCGATGTCGCCCCGAACGCCGACGCTCGACGCAGCAAGACTCGCGGATTGGCTCATGTTTGCTCCCCTGGGTCGTTCTTTTTGATGTTCTGACAAAGGTTTTTAGCATTGCACCGGTGGTGTCAATCGGATTCATCCGGGATGCACATTCGCTGGGGCGGGAGGAGGCATGCGTCGGCCCTATCTTGCTGCGTCATTCCGGGGCACGCGAAGCGTGAACCCGGAATCTCGAGATTCCGGGTTCGATGCTGCGCATCGCCCCGGAATGACGGCATCAGTTGTCGAGCTGGAATCTCTCGAACCGGTCGAGCTCTTCCTCGATCCGCACCTTCAATGTATTGCGCGCGCCGCGCTTGGCCCCAACGCCCACCCAGCTCCATTGCTGCAGCAACAGCTTGCGGTTCTGCCGGTCGGTCTTGACGTCGATGGCGGCGACGATGTCATCGTCCACCAGCACCGGCAGCGCGAAATAGCCGAACTGGCGCTTGTGTTTCGGCACATAGGCCTCAAAACGGTGCTCGTAGCCGAAGAACAGACCCGTGCGCTTGCGCTGGATGATCAGCGGATCGAAGGGCGAGAGGATGTGCACCAGCTCAGGCGCGCCCTCACCTTTCTCCTCCAGAAACTCCGGGCGTGCCCAGTGCTCCTGCTTGCCGGCACCTTCCAGCATGACCGGGACCAGTTCGCCCCGCCGAACGCATGCCTCGATTATACGGCGGACTCCCGGCTTGCTCGGCGCGTCGAGATGGCAGATCGAATCGAGCGAGACGAGGCCCTGCGAGCGCAGGGCTCGATCGAGCAGATAGGCGGCGACCTCGGTCGCGGACGCGGCCTTCGGCGGCTTGTCCCAGCCGAAATGCCGACCGATCAGCTCATAGGTCTTCAGCATGCCATTGCGCTCGCTGATGGCGAGCGCGCCGGTATAGAAGGCAAATTGCAGCGCCCGCTTCGAGGGCTTGCGGCTGGCCCAGAGATGCTCCTTCTCGACCAGCACGTCGTCGTCGATGTCGCGAATGGTCAGCGGTCCCTGCCGGATCAGGCGCATCACCTTGCGCAGGTCCTGCGGCGTAACCTGCTCGAACCAGCGTTCCCGCTCGCGCTTGTGCAGCCGCATCAGCGGAATGAAAAACCGCAGGTCGCGGCTCGGAACGTAGGACAGCGCGTGGGTCCAGTATTCGAACACGCTCTTGTCGACGCTCTGGGCCTGGTGCAGATCGACGCGCCTGTATTCGGGAATGCGGGTCCAGAGGATGTGGTGATGGCAGCGCTCGATGACGTTGATGGTATCGATCTGCACATAGCCGAGATGAGCGACCGCATCCGCCACGGCCTGCGCGCCGGCGCCGAACGGCGCGGCCGTATCGAGCCGCTGCGCGCGCAACCAGATGCGCCTCGCCTCACGCTGGCTTAAGGGATGGAGTTTCTTGCCGCCGGACACAACGAGCTAATTTAGCCGGATTCGGCCGGGGCGCGCGAGAGGGAAGAAAGGCCGCGCGGCCTTAATCGGCTGCGCGGCAAGTCCCAAATGAAAAATTCTTTGCCGGCCTTACTTCGCCATGCTCAACTTCTGCGCATTCATATAGTGCATGCAGGCGTTCTTCATCTTGCCATTGCCCATCTCGGTGTTGGCCGCGGCCAATTCCTTGTTGGCCGGGGTCGGCTCGGGTCCCATCGCCGCGACGGCCTTGGCCATGTTGTCGGCGGTGCAGGCCATCATTTTGGCGGAAGCCGGCGAAAGAGCCAGCGCCGATAAGATCGCAGCAGCAATCAAAATCCTCATCTTGCCCTCACTGAAAGAAAGCCGGCGACATGCCGGCTCACGCGCTGCATATTTTCCACGGGAAGATTTCGGGAAAAAGACACTTTCCATGCTGCAGGGCAATGCCGGCCCCCATCGCCCTGGTCTCCCGACGTCAGAGCCGGACGACGACTTTGCCGCCCGCCGTGTTTTCCTCCAGGACGCGGTGGGCGGCTGAGATGTTCTCGAACCTGAACACCTGCGCGGGCTTGGCCCGATAGATGCCGGAGGCGACGCGATCCACGATGGCCTGGAATGGAATTTCCGAGAGCGGAAATTCGCCGGATCCGGTCACCAACGCGCTGGCAAAAATGCTGAGCCGCACCCCACTCGGAATTTGAAAGACCGGCTCGACCGTCAGCGGCCCGCCTCCACCGAGAAAGCCGACCAGGCATACCTCGCCGCCCCGCCGCACCATCCGAAGCGAATCGAGGACCGTGCTATTGCCGATGATATCAAGCACCGCCTCGATTCCCCGACTGTGCAATTGGCGCAAATGCTGCGACAGCCCGCTGTGCTCCGGCAGGACTGCGTCGGCCCCCAGAGACTCAAGCAATGCGGTGCGCGCTGCGTTGCGCGTGGTGGCGATCACCCGCACACCGGCATGCGCCGCGATATTGATGGCTGCCTGCCCCAGCGCCGAGGTGGCGCCGCGAATGAGCACCGTCTGGCCGGGCTTGATCGCGAGGATCCCGCATAGCGCGGTCCATGCGGTGGCATAGGATTCCGGGATGGCGGCGAGATCTTCCCAGGCGAGATCCGTCTCGATTGCCGTGACATTGGCGCTTGGTGCGTTGACGAGCTCGGCATAGCTGCCGCTAGTGCCGCGACCCATGCCACCGACGATGGCGAGCACCTTCTGCCCCGGCTTGAAGTGTCCGTCGGGATCGGCCCTCACCACGCCGACGCATTCGATGCCGCTGATCTCGGCGACTTCGCCCCACGCGCCTGAGCGGAAGTACAGCTCCGCGCGGTTGACGCCGAAGGCCTTCACCTCGATCAGGACGTGGCCGAGCTTCGGCTCGGGATCTGGACGCCGTTCGATCGCGAGCACGTCCGGCCCGCCGTATTCCTTGATGACGATCGCGCGCATGAGGATTTCCCTGTGTTGTGACGCGCGCGAGCTTTGCGAATTGTGCCATCAGAAAAAAGAATATAATTTCGATATTCTTCATAGGATAACTGAATAATGCTCGATGGCGTAACGCTGCATCAATTGCAATGTTTCGAGGCGGTGGTCAGCACCGGCAGCTTCCAGGCCGCGGCCGAGAAGCTCAGGCGCTCGCAGCCGAGCGTCTCGGCATCGGTGAAGAACCTGGAAGCGCAGCTCAAGCTCAGCCTGCTCGACCGCGGCGGCTACCGGGTGAAGCTGACCGAAGCGGGGCGCTCGTTCTACGAGCGCACCCGGTTGTTCCTGAAAGATGCGGAACGATTAGCCAGCCATGCCGCCCAGCTTGCGATGGGCGAAGAGAGCGAGTTGCGCGTGGTGATCGGGGACGTCAGCCCCCTTCCGGAGACGCTGGCACTGTTGCGCAGCTTTTTCGACCGTTGTCCTTCGACCAGGCTCAATCTCTATTTCGAATCGATCTCGGGCCCGGTCGAGCGCCTGCTCGATGGCGAGGCCGATCTCATCCTGCATCACGTCGACAAGGCCGACCCGCGGCTTGAATTCGTCGACCTCTTCACGGTGAAGATCGTGCCGGTGGTCGCGCCGAATTTCCTACGCTTTCCAATCGGGAAATCGATCACGCCGGAGCAAATGCGCGACTACGTGCAATGCGTGATCCGCGACAGCGCCCGCCATTCACCGCCGCGCGACTATTTTCTGGTCGAAGGCGCGCGAAGCTGCACCGTCAGCGACCAGTTGATGAAACGCGAGCTCATTTTGCAGGGCATGGGCTGGGGTCACCTGCCGCATTACCTGGTCGCGCGCGACCTGCGGGAGAAGCGACTGCTGCCGATCACCGGAACCCATTTCCGTGGGGGCGAGGCCGAGCTTGTCGCGGCGCGGTTGCGTCATGCGCCCCACGGCCCCGTCGCTACCCGGCTCTGGCGATTCATTGCCGAACAGGCGGCTCGGATCGTACCGTCGAAGAGATGAACGGCCGATGCTGCGGGCGCGCCTTATGGCTTCGGCTTGATGCCGATGCTCCCCGCTGCGACGTCCGGCTCGCAGGACGCCCTGCCGCGCCCCTGCGCCTCGCATTTGTAGATCTTGCCGGTGAGACGGTCGACCAGCCAGGCGCTGTCTTCGGTCGGACCTTCGATTCCGACATAACGAGCGCCCACGGCGGTGATCAGGGTGGACAGCAGGATCGCCACCGCGATCATGGCGGCGCCGATCAGGACCGACATTGAGGTGATGGATCCCGCCCGCTCGGTGGTGCCGGCGCGATAACCTTGATAGTCACTCGGTCGCTTGGGAGAAAACACGGCTTGCGTCAGTTCTTATTGGTCTTAGGACCGCCGCTGTTAGGGGCGCATCTGGGTGATTTGTTGTCGCAAGACGGCCGCTTTTAAGACCGCGGCTCGAAAGATGCCGCTGCGCTCCCTCTCCCCGCTCTTCGTGGCGAAACGCGAACATCCTAAATCCAGCTCTGGAACAGCATCAGCCGGTTGAAGGTCGCCATCGACGTGCCGACGAACGCCGCCGAAATCGGCAGCATCGCCGCAAAGCCCGCACCTGCCATTACCACGTAGGCCCATAGCGCCCAGCGCGGCATTCCCTGCCGCGTCAGTGCGTAGACCAGCGCAAGCGAGGCCGTTGTCGCCGACGGCAGATAATAATAAAGAAAGCCGAGCGTGCGCGGCAGGAGGGCCCAGGCCAGATACGGCCCGAAATAGAACGCGAGGATCAGGAACGCGTCTGCCCGGCGCGTCGCGATCCAGTCACGCAGGCAAACGAGCAGCGCAAGCAGCGCCGGCCATAGCACCACGGGATTGCCGAGCAGCACGATCGCCGCGGCCGTGTCGTCCTCGACCTTATCGAACAGGTACCAGACCGGACGGATCAGAAACGGCCAGGACGGCCACGAACTCATATAGGTGTGGCCAGCGATCGCACTGGTGGTGTTGTCGGCAAAGATGCGCTGCTGGGCTTCGAGAATGTCGGATGGGGACGGACCATAAAGCACGACGAAGCTCAAGAGATAAGCGAGCGCGGGAAGACAAACGAAGCATGCGGCGAAATGAAAAGCCCTGAAGTCCGGCCAGAGGTCCGGCCGATACCAGTCGCCGGAATTTCCGTCCGCAAACGCGGTACGCCAGCCCTGCATCAGCCTGATGATCGCGATGATGACGATAGCGGTCGCAAGGGGGAACAATCCGCTCCATTTGCAGGCAGCCGCGAATCCGAAGGCGAGGCCCGAGGCTGCGAAATAGATGTGAGGGCGGACCTTGCGGTAACCATGCATGAAAGCCGCTATGCCGCATAGCGAAAAGCCGAGCGCAAAGATGTCGAGCATCGCGATGCGCGATTGCACGAACAGCATCTGGTTGAAGAGAGCGATCAGGCTTGCGGCAATCGCCGGCGCCTGCCCGGAAAATAGTGCGAGCGCGCCGAGATAGATCGCGACCAGGCAGAGCGCGCCGAACAGGGCAGCCGGATAGCGCCAGGCGAACGCATTATCGCCGAAGATACGGATCGACGACGCGATGATTTGCTTACCGAGCGGCGGATGCATTGGATTGAGCATCGGCTCGCGGATGACCGGCTCAAGCATCTGCCGCGCCGCCGGCACGTAATGCGCTTCGTCGAACACGAATTTTTCCGGCGTGCTCAGTCCTACAATAAACGCGGCATGCGCGATCAGGAAAATGAAGACCGAGACGACGCCGCATGCCACGACGGAGAGGTTCGAAGCAGGGGACTCGCGCGCACTGTTCACGGGACTGATCACACAGCCGACGGTATCGCAATGGCATCGAGTGTGGACGAGCGGGATTTATCTGTCGATTGCGTTGAACCGGTTTTGCGCTTGCCGCCGGTGAGGGATCGGCGCACGAGTTGCGCCTGTGACAAAATTACAACATCAGAGCGATAGACCCTGCTCCCTTGCGGAAGGAAGCAGGCGGCGCCCCCAGCCCTACGCGATCGTGAGCGATCGTATATTGCATTATGGTCATCATAATGCATTGTGACCATCATATAAAGATCGAGCCTGACCGACTTGAACGAAGCTGAACCGAAATGACCGATGCGACTGAAGCGCTGCCACGCGTGATCGAGCGGGATGCGGCGCGCGACGAGGGAACCGACTCGAACTCCAGCTCCCCTGCCCCCAAATCGCCCTCTCCCCCATCGCTCCTGCACGCCCGCAACGAGGCGCGGCGCGCGGCGCTGCTGACCGGCCCGGTGCTGCCGACGCTCTTGAAACTGGCGTTGCCCACGGTTGTGGTGCTGGTGGCGCAGACCGCGGTCAATATCGCCGAGGCCTATTATGTCGGCTTTCTCGGCACCGATGCGCTCGCAGGCGTGGCGCTGGTGTTTCCCGTATTCATGCTGATGACCATGATGTCGAACGGCGGGCTCGGCAGCGGCGTGTCCTCGGCAGTGGCGCGCGCCGTCGGCGCGGGCCGAAAGGAGGACGCCGATGCACTGCTCTTCCACGCTATTGTTCTTGCAATCGTGGTCGGCGCGCTGTTCTCGCTTGCGACGATCTGGGGTGGCCCGCATCTCTACCGGGCTCTCGGCGGTCGCGGCGAGGCGCTGCAAGCCGCCCTGAGATATTCCAACTATCTATTTGCCGGGGCGATCCCGGTGTGGATCGTGAATTTTCAGGCCGGCGCGCTGCGCGGGTCCGGCAATGTACGGGTTCCCGCCACGGTCACACTGGTCGGCGCCTTGGTCCTGATTCCGCTGTCGCCCATCCTGATCTTTGGACTTGGCGGACTGCCGCGCCTCGGCATTGCGGGCGCGGGCATTGCCTTCGCCGTTTACTATTGCGGGGCGATGCTGTTCTTGCTGCGCTATATGGCAAGCGGCCGCGCGGGCCTGAGGCTCGGGATCGTTCCGCTGCAGCGCCGCCTATTCGCCGACATTCTGCACGTCGGCGTGCCGACCGCCGTCAATTCCGTGCTCACCAATCTCACCGTCATTCTGGTCACCGGCGCGGTCGGACTGTTCGGCACCACCGCGCTCGCGGCCTATGGCATCGCCTCGCGGCTGGATTACATCCTGATCCCGATCCTGTTCGGGTTGTGCACGGCGACGCTGACCATGGTCGGCATCGCCGTCGGCGCCGGTGACATCGCGCGCGCCAGGCGGATCGCCTGGATCGCGAGCGCGGCGGGTGTGACGCTGACGGGCACCATCGGTCTCATCGTCGCCGCCTATCCGCCACTCTGGCTCACGCTGTTCAGTCATGACGTCGAGGTGCTGCACATCGGCACCACCTATCTGCGCATCGTCGCTCCCACCTACGCGGCGCTCGGTTTCGGCTTCGTGCTCGGCTTTGCCGCGCAAGGCGCCGGGCACGTGCTCTGGCCGTTTGTCGCCTCCAGCCTGCGCATCCTGATCGCGGCGGGCTGCGGCTGGTTCGTGGTGACGTCCCTCGGGGCCGGCATGACGGGCTTGGCGGGCATGGTCGCGGCATCGCTGATTGCCTATGCCGCGATCTGCTCCCTGATCATGCTCTCGCGCGCGGTGTGGCTGCCGGCGCGGGGTTAACGCGCACCAGGCGCTGTACGATGGGCTGCGCGGAAGCGAAACCCATCGAACCGCCCGTGAGCATGATGCGTTTCGCTTTGCTCGACCGATCCCACGTCGGACGAAATCTTCATTGGAAATCTTCTTGCGGCCGTGAACAGGTCAGGCGGTCGCCTGGCTCGCCTGAGCCTTCCGCGCGGCCTCGACATCCATCCACATCACTTCCCAGATATGGCCATCGGGATCCTCCAGGCTCCGGCCGTACATGAGGCCGAAATCCTGCTTCGGCGAAGGGTCGGCGGTGCCGCCCGCGCGCTGCCCCTTACTGATGATGTCGTCGACCGCCTCGCGGCTGTCGGCGGAGAGGCAAATCAGGACCTCACTCGAAGCCTTGGCGTCGGCGATCTGCTTCGGCGTGAATTGCCGGAATTTGTCGTGGGTCAGCAGCATCGCATGGATCGTGTCGGAAAACACCATGCAGGCCGCGGTGTCATCGCTGAACTGCGGATTCTTGGTCGCACCGATCGCCTGATAAAAGACGGTGGCGCGGGCAAGATCGCTCACCGGCAGATTAACGAAAATCAGCTTGGTCATCATGGTCTCCGTGGGGTTGCGCACGGCCTAAGGACGGACGGCCAGCTCAGGTCCCGACAGGGGATCTGAAATTTTTCCGGGCGCCATTGCTCGGTGGGGGTATCGGTGCGAACCGGCTCCGCCCCTCAGCCGTCATCGTCCACGAAAACGGATGATGACGTATTCAGAAGTAGTCTTGATAGAGGCGAACCGCCTCGGCGTACCGGATACCCCCGCATGCGCGGGGTATGACGATCGTGTCGCGCGACGATGCTAGGTCGCAATCGGCGTCGGCATGGTCAGAAATGCCCGCGTCGCGTGCCAGAACAATTGGCGGTTGATGGCGAGCACGACCGAATGAGCCGTGCCCGGCAGGATCACGAATTGGCGGTCGCCATTCGGCAGCTTGTTGAAAAACTCTTCGAGATCAGGGACGGCTGCGATCCCATCATATTCGCCGCGCAGCAACAGCACCGGCGCCAGCACTTTCTCCGGCAGCACCACGGGCAGGTTCGCGGTCATATCGAGATAGGTGCCGGTCGGGATCTGATCGCCGAACTGCAATTCCACATCGGCAAGCGCCTCGATCACGGCGGGATCGCTGGTGCCCGGCCTGTCGCGGGTAGCGATCGAGCGGATCATGTCGCGGTCGCGCTTGCGCATGTTGTGCGAGCGATAGTAGTCCGATTGCTCGGCGCGCTTCTTCAGCGTCGGCGAACCTTCACCCTTGTAGGTGAACGCGGCGAACACCAGGCGATCGATGCGGTCGGGCGCGGCCATGGCATAAGCGCCGGCGCGCAACGCGCCGGAGGACTCCCCGACAAAGTGGAATTTCTTCTGTCCGGTCTCACGGGTGACGACCTCGGCGGCGGCTTTGAGATCCTCGACGCCACTTGCAACATCTGAATTGCCCGAGGTGCGCCCCGACTTGCCGTAATTCTCGTGATCCATGGTCCAGCAGTCGAAGCCATAGCGGGCGAACTCGTTCATGACCGAATATTCGCCCTTGCCGGGCACCGAAAGATCGAACACCCGCGAGGTGACGGAGGAGCCGTGAACAAAGAACACGACCGGCCGCGCCGGGTCGCCGGCTTTGGGCGCCCCTATCCGCTTGCGGAACATCCATAAGGGCACCTCGCCCTTTTTGGCCCAATATTCGCTGCTCCAGATCTCGCCGCCGTCCGCTGCGTCCGGCTCCGCGGCATCCGCCGGCGTCGCGCCCATTGCACTTGCCGCCATACCCGCCCCGATGCTCTTGATGACGGCACGGCGCGCCAGGGTGGGTTCAGACTGCGTCATCCCTGTTCTCCCAGTGGGTTCGGTTTCTTCGTCCGATCCTCTTGCGACGATAACACAGGCGTTAATAGCTGCGAAAGCCGCCGGGCATTGCGTGGTTGCCAAAAGAGCGATTCACAATCCGCTGTGGCGGCACACGCGCTTGTGACATCGACGGCCAAACACAGCGCGGACGGAACGCGCGACCTCAGCTTAGTCTCGCACGCGACGCCCGACCGGAAAAATCCGGCGGATGCAAGGGAGTGAAGCCATGAGCAGCCAATTGACCGAAGAAGAACTTGCGGCGCTGATGCCATCGGAATTCTGCCAGCACCGGACGCCGATTCCGACCCAGATCGTGTCCAGCGACGAATTCTATCCCGATCCTCAGAACGAGCGGCAGCGCGAGGTCGAGGCACGGCTGCTCGCCATGGCCGACGAGCTCGGCGGCGAGCACGGCCTCAGCCGCCGCCGCTTCTTCCAGACGGCGGCCGGCATGGCCGCCTCTTTCCTCGCGATGAATGAGGTCTATGGCCCATTGTTCGACGTGACACGCGCCGAAGCCGCAACGCCCGCGATGGCCGATGAGCGGGCGAACGCCTTGAAAGACCAGTTCATCATGGACATGCACACGCATTTCCTGCGCGACGACACCCGCATCACCACTTTTCTGGAGATGCGCAAAGCGGTCGGCAAGGCCGGCTGGAACAAGGAACTCGCCGAGCACGAGCAGACCGTCGATGATCTGAAATTCAACAACTACAAGAAGGAGATCTTCCTGGATTCCGACACCAAGATCGCGCTGATCTCCTCTGCCCCGTCCGATATCGAGCGCGACTGGTTCTTGACCAACGAGCAGATGGCGGACGCCCGCAAGAAGATCAACGAGGAGGCCGGCTCGCGGCGCCTGTTCTGCCACGCCATCTTCACGCCGGGGCAGCCGGGGTGGCTCGACAAGCTCGATGCGGCGCTCGCGCTCAAGCCGGAGTCCTGCAAGGGCTACACCATCGGCGACAACACGCACAAGGACATCAGCCGCTATCCCTGGCGCATGGATGACGAAAAGGTCGCCTACAAGGGCTATGAAAAAATGGTGCAAGCAGGCATCAAGAACGTCTGCGTGCACAAGGGGCTGTTCCCGCCGGGCGTCGAAAAGCAGTTTCCGAACTTGCGCGGCTTTGCCGACGTCGCCGATGTCGGGCAGGCGGCCAAGGACTGGCCGCAGCTCAACTTCATCATCTATCACTCCGCCTATCGGCATGTCGGCGGCGATCCGAAGGTAGCACTCGCCGAATTCGAGCGCACCGGGCGCATCGCCTGGACCAGCGATCTCGCCGAGATTCCGGAGCAATATGGCGTCAGCAACGTCTATGGCGATGTCGGTCAGTTGTTCGCGACGACGCTCGTTGCGGAGCCGAATGTCTGCGCGGCGCTGATGGGCATTCTCATCAAGGGACTCGGTGTCGATCACGTCTGCTGGGGCACGGACGCGCTGTGGACCGGCGCGCCGCAATGGCAGATCGAGGGATTACGGCGGCTGGAAATTCCGGAAGTGATGCAGAAGCAGTTCGGGTTTGCCCCGCTCGGCCCCGCCGACGGGCCTGTGAAGAGCGCGATCTTCGGCGACAACAATGCGAGGCTCTACAACATCCAGCCCAAGCACACGATGAACGAAATAAAGGACGACCGTTTCGCGCTGATGAAGGCGGAGTATGAGAAGCTCGGCCCCGAACCGTCCAACACGCGCTATGGTTATGTGGTGCCGAACGGCCCGATCGATCATAGCGTGTTTGCGTAGCCTTGCATCGTCGTTCCGGGACATGCGCTTCGCGCGTGGACCCGGGATCTGGAGGTTGCGGCGCGAGATTCCGGGTTCGCTGCTAACGCGTCGCCCCGGAATGGCGGTCAGCGCGTCACTTCTTCTCCGCGGGATCGCGGTGCACGGGGTCGACCCACAAGACCGTCTCCGGCTTCTCGACCGGCTCGATGTCGAGATTGATCGCGACCGCCTCGCCGTCGCTGCGCACCAGCACGCATTCCAGCACCTCGTCACGGCTGGCATTGATCTCCTGATGCGGCACGTAAGGCGGCACGAAGATGAAGTCGCCGGGGCCGGCTTCCGCGGTGAACTGCAGCGTCTCGCCCCAGCGCATCCGCGCCTTGCCCTTCACCACATAGATGATGCTCTCGAGATGACCATGATGATGCGCGCCGGTTTTGGCATCCGGCTTGATGCTGACCGTGCCCGCCCACAATTTCTGGGCGCCGACGCGGGCGAAATTGATCGCCGCCTTGCGGTCCATGCCTGGCGTCGAGGGCACGTTGGGATCGAGCTGGTTGCCGGGGATGACGCGGACGCCGTCATGCTTCCAGCGTTCCATGTCGTGGTCGTGCGAATGCGGGTGGTCGTGATGATCAGAAGTCATTGCGCTGCTTTCGATGGGCGCTGCTGTCGATGGAGTTCCGCCAGCACCGTACAGAAATCCAACGTTTCAAGCCAGCGGATGGGAAGAACTTTTTTGCAGGCAAAACGTTGATTTTTCGGACCAATCAGGAGGAGAATTTTTATGGGAAGCACCGCTGACAAGGTGAAAGGCACTGCCAACGAAGCAATGGGCAAGGCGAAGCAGGGCGTCGGCGAAGCCACCGATTCGGACAAGCTCAAGGGCGAAGGCGCGATGCAGGAAGTGAAGGGCAAAGGCCAGAAGACCGTGGGCGAGGCCAAGGAAGCCACCAAGGAGACGATCGATCGCGCGGCAGCGGCCGCAAAGCGCGGCGCGGACTAGCGTGATAAGTTGGTTTATCTGAACGAGACCGGCCGAAAGGCCGGTTTCTTTTTTGACCTCGTCCCGGCCGATTACGTCTCGCGCGCACCCGCTTTTGCTAAAGTTTCGGCAGACAAGAGCCGGGTGACACAGCGCCGCGGAGTCCGCAATTCCGGCTACTTCACCGCCAGCAGTTCGACGTCGAACATCAACGTCGCGTTCGGCGGGATGACGCCGCCAGCGCCGCGCGCGCCGTAGCCAAGCGACGGCGGAATGACCAGGGTGCGCTTGCCGCCGACCTTCATGGTAGCGACGCCTTCGTCCCAACCCGCGATCACCTTGTGCTGCCCGATCGGAAACTCGAACGGCTCGTTACGGTCAACGGAGGAATCGAACTTCTTGCCCTTCTGCCCATTCTCGTAGAGCCAGCCGGTGTAATGCATCACGCAAATCTGGCCGGGCTTGGGCGAGGCTCCGGTGCCGACCTTGGTGTCGATGATCTGCAGGCCCGATGGTGTGGTCACGGCTTTTCCTGTGTTCTGGGCGGAAGCGAGGGTCGGCACAAACAGCATCGCGACGAAGACCATCACTGATGCGACCAGAATTCTTGCACGCGACATCGCTCACCACCTTCCTTGTTCGAAAACGCGGCAGGTGTTTAGCGCAACAAAGCCAGCGTGACCACCTTCTGGAGTGATATCTACACCTCGATCTTCTCCAGCCGCACTGGCAGCTTGCGGATGCGCTGGCCGGTGGCGTTGTAGATCGCGTTGCAAACGGCGGCTGCGGTGCCGACATTGCCGAGTTCGCCAAGTCCCTTCACGCCCGCGGGATCGATATGTTCGTCGGTCTCGGAGAGCAGGATCACGTCGACGCTCGGCGTGTCCGCATTCACCGGGACGAGGTAATCGGCAAGATTGTCATTCACATAGCGCGCATAGCGCTCGTCGAGCTCGGTCGCCTCGAACAGCGCTGACGACATGCCCCAGATCAACCCGCCCATGAGCTGGCTGCGCGCCGTGCGCGGATTCATGATGCGGCCCGCCGCAAAGGCACCGACAAGGCGCGGTACGCGAATTTCGTGGGTGAACCTGTTCACCCTCAACTCGACGAATTCCGCGCCGAAGGCATAAGCGATCTTGCCGCCCAGATCAGGGCCGCCGACCATGCGCACGAGGCCACTGTGCAGCGCTTGCAATGAGTCCTTCGGCGCGCCTTCCGGCTTCCATTCGCCATATTCCTCGATCGCGCTGACGCCGAGCGCATCGAACGCTTTCTCTCGGTCGAGCGGCTGACCGCTCTGCTCCGCCTTGCTTGCCGGCGTCTGACCAACGCCCACCGTCTCCTTGGCCTTGTCCGCCAGCGTCTCGTTCGGCATCAGCGCCTGGAACAGGCGATGCCGGATCTGGTCGCACACCGTGATCACGGCCGAGCAGGTGCTCGCGGTCGAGTTCGAGCCGCCCGCAACGGGCGCCGGCGGCAGGCGCGTGTCGCCAAGCGAGACCGACACCTTCTCATAAGGAATCCCCAGCCGTTCCGCGGCGGCCTGCGCGATCACGGTGTACGCCCCGGTGCCGAGGTCGTGGCCGGCGATCTCGACCCGTGCGCGACCGTCGCGCTGCAGCCGCACCCGCGCCGCCGCCGCACCCATTTGCGTCGGGTAGCAGGCGGTCGCGCAGCCATAGCCGATCAGCCAATCGCCGTCGGCAAGCGATTTCGGCGTCGCCGCGCGCTTGTCCCAGCCGAAGGTCTTGGCGCCCTCGTCGAAACAGGCCATCAGCGAACGCGAGGTATAGGGCTTGCCGGAAATCGGCTCCTTGGTGGTATCGTTGACGCGGCGCAGCTCGATGGGGTCCATCTTCAGCTCCACCGCAAGCTCGTCCATCGCGCTTTCCAGCGCGAACACATAGGGCACTTCGGGCGGCGAGCGCATGAAACCCGGTGTGTTGCGGTCGGCGCGCACGATGGACACCAGGCTGTCGACATTCGGACAAGCATAGAGGCGCGTCGTGGTCTTGGTGCCGCCGACGCAATAGGCGTCGGCGCGCGAGGAAATCTCCTCGCCTTCATGGCGCAGCGCGACCAGTCTGCCGTCCCGACTTGCGCCGATCTGGATGTCATGGCGCGTCTCGGCACGATAGGTCGCAATGGTAAACCCCTGATCGCGGCTTGCGACCAGCTTCACCGGCCGGTTCAGCCGCCGGGCGAGGGAGGCGATGATCGCGGTGCGCGGCGTGGTCGAGCCCTTGGACCCGAAGGCGCCACCGACATAGGCATTGATCACCCGCACCTTGTCGGCATCGATGCCGAGCTGCTGGGCGACGCCGTTCTTCAGCCCGTAGACGAACTGGCTCGGTTCGTAGATCGTGAGCTGATCACCGTTCCACACGCAGCTGGTGGCAAACAGCTCCATGGGATTGTGGTGCTGCGTCGGCGTCTCGTAAGTCGCGGTGAACTTTACCTCGGCCTGATCGAAGGCGTTGGCGAAGTCGCCGACCTTCGGATCCTCCTTGAACATCGCGTTCTGACCCTTGGCGCGCGCCGACGTGGTGCCGGGCGAATCGAACGTCGTGGTCGGCGTCTCCGCCGTGTATTTCACCTTGACGCGATGCGCTGCATCGCGCGCCGCCTCAAAGGTCTCGGCGACAACCACGGCCACGATCTCGCCTTCATGCGCAATCTCGGGCGAATTGAGCGGAACGATCGTGGTGGACGCATAGCCGCCATTGCTGAAGAATTTTATCTCCTTCAGTTTCTCTGCATTCTCATGCGTGAAGATATCGATCACCCCGCGCATGGTCTTGGCCTCGGTAAGATCAAAACCGTCAATGCGGCCCTTGGCGATGCTGCTGGTGACGAGATAGGCGTAAGCCGGATTGGCGAGCGGGACGTCCGCGGCATATTGCGCGTGTCCGGTCACTTTGGCGACGCCGTCATAGCGCGGCACCGGCTGGCCCATATTGGCTTTTGGCGCGGGAGCGGCGGTCGACATGGTCACACCTCCATCGTTGCGGCCTGGTACAGCGCCCGCGCCACCACGCGCTTGCCGAGCGCGATCTTGAAGGCGTTGTGATGGCGCGGCGTCGCGCCAGCAAAGGCGGCATCCGCGACGCGCTCGGCCAGCGCGTCGTCGAATTTCTGCTCCTTCAGCAGCCCTTCCGCCTCACGCGCCCGCCATGGCACGGTCGCGACGCCGCCGAGCGCCAGGCGCGCGTCGCGCACGACGCCGTTTTGCATGTCGAGCGCGACCGCTGCCGAGGCCAATGCGAACTCATAGGACTGCCGGTCGCGCGCTTTGAGATATACTGAGCGGGGCCAACGGCCGGGAATCATGAAGCCCGAGATCAGCTCGCCCGGCGCAAGCGTCGTCTCGATCTGCGGTGAGTTACCCGGCTGCCTGTGCAGTTGCGCGAACGCAATGCTGCGCGTGCCCGATTTGCCGATGATCTCCACGGTGCCGTCCAGCGCAATCAGGCTCTGCGCGAAATCGCCCGCATACGTCGCGATGCATTGGTCTGATGTACCGAGCACCGCATGCATGCGGTTGACGCCCTCCATCGCTGCGCAGCCCGAGCCGGGATTGCGCTTGTTGCAATTGCCATAGCTGATGTCGCGGAAATAGGTGCAGCGCGTGCGCTGCAGAACATTGCCCCCGAGCGTCGCCATGTTGCGCAATTGCGCGCTCGCGGCGAGTTTGAGCGAGTCCGCGACAACGGGATAAGCCTTCTGGATTTCCGGATGAGCGGCAACATCCGCCATCCGGGCCATCGCACCCAAGCGCAAATTCTCGCCCTCGAGATTGATCTGCGACCACGCACCCGACAGCGGATTGATGTCGATCACGGTGCTTGGCCGCATGACATCGAGCTTCATCAGATCGATCAGCGTGGTGCCGCCCGCGAGCGCCTGCACCGGCGCTTCCGTAACATTGTTCCCGCCGCTCGCGGCTAAGGCCTGCATGGCGGCTGAGGGATCATTGGCACTTTGAAAGACGAACGGTTGCATCGGGCTAGCCTTTCAGGATTTCGGGCGCGGCCTGTTTGATGGCCGCAACGATGTTCGGATAGGCGGCGCAGCGGCAGATGTTTCCGCTCATATACTCGCGGATGTCGTCGTCGCTATTGGCGTGTCCCTCTTTCACGCAAGCGACCGCCGACACGATCTGTCCCGGCGTGCAATAGCCGCACTGGAAAGCGTCCTGATCGATGAAGGCTTGCTGCATCGGATGCAGCTTGTCGCCATCGGCGAGACCTTCGATGGTCGTGATCTCGTGACCTTGCGCGACAAGCGCGAGCGTGAGGCACGACAGCACCCGACGGCCGTCGATCAACACCGTACAGGCGCCGCACTGGCCGTGGTCGCAGCCCTTCTTGCTGCCGGTGAATCCGAGCCGCTCGCGCAGCGCATCCAGCACCGTGGTGCGCGCGTCGAGATTAAGTTGCCTGTTCTGGCCGTTGACCCTCAGCGTGAGGTCGACGGGAAGTTGCGGATCTTGCGCCGCGCTTGGCGTTGCCGCCGGTCCCGCGGCACGCGCGGTGAGAGGCGCCGCCACGGCCGTTCCCGCGGCTGCGGCCATGAAGGCGCGGCGATTGAAACCCGATGCGTTGGAGGAAGAGGATTTGTCGGACATGGACGGCCTCCGCCGCTGAAAATAGAAGCGGCGCGCACGCCTGCGCGCCTGCCCGTCCTAACTAGGGATAACCGGCCCCGTTCCGCGGACGCGCCTGCGCCGCGACGAATTAAGCGACTGAGCTTTTCAACTTTCGCTGATGGAACGAAGGTTCCGGCGTGCACGGCACGTGCCCTACAATCGCGAGGGCGCGGTCCCCCATGGTGCTGAGATTCATGCAAGCCGCTGGAGCAATCTCGTTCACCTCTCCCGATGGGAGAGGTCGGACCGCATCGAATGATGCGATCCGGGTGAGGGGTTACGGTCCCTCGAGAGAGCAGCGGCCTCGCCGGCGGCTGCTCTCCCGCTTTGACAACAATAATCCAGCGCGCCTCAATAACCCAGCGCGCAGCCGTCTTTGCGGGGATCGGAACCGCCGGTGAGCGTGCCCTTCTCCCAGTCGATCCAGATCGCCTGTCCGCCGCCGAGCGGCGAGACGACGCTGGTGGTCTTGTGCCCGAGCTTCTTGAGGCCTTCGACGACCTCAGCCGGCACGCCATCCTCGAGCTGGTAGACGCCTTCGTAATGCAGGCCGCGCGGCATATCGATCGCCTCCTGCACGTCGCAGCCATAGTCGAGCATGTTGGTCAACACATGAACCTGACCGACCGGCTGGTACTGCCCGCCCATCACGCCGAACGGCATCAGGGCACGGCCATTCTTCGTCACGAGGCTCGGAATGATCGTGTGCAGCGGCCGCTTGCCGCCGGCGATGCAGTTGGGATGGCCGGGCTGGATGCGGAAACCGCCGGCACGGTTCTGCAGCAGCACGCCGGTCTTGTTGGAGACGATGGCGGAGCCGAAGGCATGCGCGATGGAATTGATGAAGGAGCAGGCGTTGCGATCCTTATCCACCACTGTGACGTAAATGGTCGACGGGTTCATTGGCGGCGCCACATTGGGCAGCTCGAGCACGCCATCCATGCGGATGCGGCTGATGTATTCTTCGGCGAATTCTTTCGCCAGAATCTTTGCCACATCCACCTTCATATGGGCGGGATCCGCGACGTTTTCCTCGCGGATCATGTAAGCGATGCGCGCGGCTTCCGCCTCGAGATGGAAGCGCCCGACGCTAACAGGCGCAAATTTCCTAAGATCGAAGCGCGAGAGGATGTTGAGCATCACCAGCATGGTGATACCGGGCCCATTGGGCGGGCACTGCCAGACGTCGAGGCCCTTATAGAGGGTGCCGATCGGCGAGGTCACTTCGGTGGTGTGGGCCGCGAAGTCCTCCAGTGTGTGCAGGCCGCCGATGCCGCGCAGCGTCTCCACCATGTCTTCGGCGATCTCGCCGGTGTAGAAGGCGTCGCGGCCCCTGGCGGCAATCGCGCGCAGGGTCTTGCCGAGCTCGGGCTGGCGGATCACGTCGCCGGCGACGGCGGGCTTGCCTTGCGGCAGGAGATAGCGCTCGGCGTTGGTACCCTTTTTCAGTTTCTCGAATTGGTTCTTCCAGTCGAAGGCGACGCGCGGCGCGACGACGTAGCCCTCCTCCGCTGCCTTGATCGCCGGCTGCAGCAGGCGGTCGAGGCCGAACTTGCCGTAATCGCGCAAAATGGTTTCCCAGGCATCGATCGCGCCGGGGACGCTCACCGCATGCGCCGAAGTCAGTGGCACCGCGCGGATGCCGCGCTCCAGGTACCAATCGGCGTTCGCCGCCTTTGGCGCGCGGCCCGAGCCGTTATAGGCCGTGATCTTGCCCTCGCCGCGAGGCTGGATCAGCGCAAAGCAATCGCCGCCGATGCCGGTCGATTGCGGCTCGATCACGCCTAGGAGCGCGCAGGCCGCAACCGCAGCGTCCGCCGCGGTGCCGCCCGCTTTGAGCACCTCGATCGCCGCCAGCGCTGCTTGCGGATGCGACGTCGCCACCATCGCGTTTTGGGCATGGACCGTGGAGCGGCCGGCGAGTTGGAAATTCCTCATAAACAGGCTCACTTTAGCGTTGTTTTCCGGCGACTTGGCGGCGGAACCGCGCTTTCATGACACATTCATATAGTCTTCTGCAATGGCTGGTATGCCAGCGAATGGATGCCATGTCGGTCGCGGAGCCGGGTTCATTGAGCGGGCCTTTGACCCCTGCTAAACCGCGCTCATCTCTGCTCCATATCTGCCCCCGTGCTCACGAGATGTCCTACAAGGTCGCTGCGTTCTATCAGTTCACGTCGTTGCCCGATTTTCGCGCGTTGCGCGAACCGCTGCGCATGATCTGCGCAGGACTTGCACTGAAAGGCAGCATGCTGCTGGCGGAAGAAGGCATCAACGGCACGCTCGCGGGTCCGGACCATGGTATTGACGCACTCGTGACTGAACTACGAGGCGGTGCGCTGTTCGGCGGCCGCCTCGATCGCCTCGAGCTGAAATTCTCCAGGGCACGAGCGATGCCGTTCGGACGCCTCAAGATCCGGCTGAAGAAGGAGATCGTTACGCTCGGCGATGCGGCGGCCGATCCGAACCGCCAGGTCGGGATCTATGTCGACCCGTCCGAATGGAATGCGCTGATCGCAAGCGAAGACACGCTCGTGATCGACACGCGCAACGCGTTCGAGGTCGCAATGGGCACCTTCGAAGGTGCGGTCGATCCCCAAATCGCGAGCTTCGGAGAATTCAAGGAATTTGTCGCCCAAAAGCTCGATCCCGAAAAGCATCGCAAGATCGCGATGTTCTGCACCGGCGGCATCCGCTGCGAAAAGGCGAGCAGCCATCTCTTGGCGCGCGGCTTTCGCGAGGTCTATCATCTCAAGGGCGGCATCCTCAAATATCTGGAGGACGTGAGTGAGGCCGAAAGCCGCTGGCGTGGCGAGTGTTTTGTGTTCGACGAGCGCGTCGCACTCGGCCATGGCCTCAAGGAACGTTCACGCGAACGAGGTGTCAATGAGTGACCTCTCATTGGAAAACCGCATCGATGCGCTCGAGGCGCGCCTGATGTTCCAGGACGCCACGATCGAGACACTGAACGAAACGGTCACCACCCAGTGGCGGGAAATCGACGCGCTCAAGCGCAAGATCGCGCATTTGAACGAGCGTTTGCTGGAGGCGGAGGCCGGCCTGCCACGACCAACCAACGAGCCGCCGCCGCATTACTGATTGCCTGCCGCCCTCAAGGGCTAACGGTTAAGGGCTAACGGTCGTTGTTGTCGTGTTTCCGCTTGGGATGGCGGTCGTGCCTGGTCGGTGCCGGCTGCGCAGCGCTCACCGGGTCCGACGCCGGAAAGGTGTCGACCAGGCCGGTTTCGAGTTTCGCATGGAGTTCTTGGTCCAGCTGCTGGGCCTCCCGCGGATCAGCAGCGAGCTTGTCGCGTGGCGCAGGATTGAACTTGTCGGCCATGATGAGCCTCCGGAGCTCCTCAACCCAATGCCTAACCAACGCGCGCGCTGGAGGCGCGTTCCGGGCAAAATCGGATGAGGTCGGTTCCCATGCGACCGCGGCGATAGGCCCGGGTTGGCCAAGCCGGCATCGGCGGTGTATCAGGGAACAACGATCCCTCGCCCGCGGAGCCTGCGCTTGAATTCCATGTCGTCACCCAAGCCCTTTCTCGATGTGCTCGCGGGGCGCAGGCAGAACGTGCCGCCGCTCTGGATGATGCGGCAGGCCGGTCGTTATTTGCCGGAATATCGCGAGGTGCGCGCCAAGGCCGGCGGCTTCCTCGATCTCTGCTTCACGCCCGAACTCGCAGCCGAGGTCACGCTGCAGCCGATCCGCCGGTTCAATTTCGATGCGGCGATCATCTTCTCCGACATCCTGGTCATTCCCTACGCGCTCGGCCGTAACGTCGTCTTCGAAGCCGGCGAGGGGCCGCGGCTCGGTCCGCTGGATACGCCCGACAAGATCGGCCAGCTCGCGCGCGAGGCCGATTTCAAGAAGCTCGAACCGGTTTTCGAGGCGCTGCGACGGGTGCGCGGCGCACTCGCCTCCGACGTTGCGCTGATCGGCTTCTGCGGCGCGCCGTGGACGGTCGCGACCTACATGGTCGCGGGCCACGGCACGCCGGACCAGGCGCCGGCGCGGCTCCTCGCCTATCGCCATCCCGACGCGTTTTCCAAGATCATCGACGCGCTGGTCGAGAACTCGGTACACTATCTGCTCGGCCAGCTCGAGGCCGGCGCCGACGCCTTGCAGATTTTCGACACTTGGGCCGGCGTATTGCCGGTGCGCGAATTCGAACGCTGGGCGATCGAGCCGACCCGGCGCATTGTCGAAGGCGTGCGCAAACAAAGACCCGACGCGAAGATCATCGGCTTTCCCCGCGGTGCCGGCGCGCTGCTGCCGGCCTATGTCGCGGCGACCGGCGTCGATGCCGTGAGTATCGACTGGGCGGCGGAGCCCGCCATGATCCGCGCGCAGGTACAGAGCAAGCTTGCCGTGCAAGGCAATCTCGATCCGCTGGCGCTGATCGCGGGCGGCACCGCGCTCGATGCCGCGGTCGACGATGTGCTGGAAAATTATGCGGCCGGCCGGCTGATCTTCAATCTCGGCCACGGCATCCTGCCGGAGACCCCGATCGCGCATGTCGAGCAAATGGTGGGGCGGGTGCGAAGGTATAAGGGATGAGCAGCCGTAGGCATCATGCCCCGCGCAGACGGGAAACCCAGTAACCACCGACGTCAATAGTAAAAGCGAAAGGCCGCAGCGTACTGGATCATCCGCTTTTGCGGATGATGACGGTGGAGTTTGTCCAACCGATCGACCCTAAGCCTTACCTTGGCCTGCTGCGCTCGATGATCTCGGCAGCACCTTTCGCCAGGAGATCGAACGCCACCGCGCGACCTAATTCGCGCGGGCGGCTGGCGAGACCGGTGCGCGATGCTTCAATAATGACACCGCCGCCCAAATCCAGCACCGACGCGCGCAGCAACATCTCCGCAGCCTTGATCTCTGCAAATCCCGCGATCGGCGAATTGCAGTGACCGTTGAGCACCCACAGCACCTCGCGTTCGGCGTCGGCGCAGGCGCGCGCGTCGGCGTCGTCGATGCTGGAGAGCAGTTCGCGCGTCCGCCAGTCCGCGGCCGCGCACTCCACGGCAACGATCCCTTGCCCAACCGCGGGCAGCATCTCGGCGGCGGCAAATTCGTATGCGATGCGATGGGCGAGACCGACGCGCTCCAGCCCGGAGCGCGCCATGATCAGGGCATCCGCAGGCCCCACCGCGCCGCCATCGGGCAGACGCTGCCTCTCGCCCTGATCCAGCTTGCGTATGCGGGTATCGGCCGCGCCGCGAAAATGGATCACCTCGACATCCGGAAATAGCCGCCGCGCGTAGGCCGCGCGCCGCACCGCGTTGGTACCGAGTTTAAGGCCTTTGCCGCGCGAGCGCTGCAGCTTCTCGACCGACAGGCCAGGACGCAGCACCAGCACGTCCCCCGGCGGATCGCGCGACAGGGTCGCGCCAATCACCAGCCCCGGCGTGTCCTCATTGCCCGGCATGTCCTTGAGCGAGTGCATCGCCGCCTGCAGTTCGCCCTTCAGCACGGCGGCGCGAATCTGCGCCACGAAGGCACCACCCTTGCCGCCATGCGGCAACAGCTTGCTGGTCTGGTCGATGTCGCCGGTGGTGTCGAACTTGACCACTTCGACCTCAAGGCCGGGCATGGATGCGGTCAGCCGGCGCGCGATCTCCTCCGTCTGGGCCAGCGCCATTGCGCTCTTTCGCGTCCCGATCCGCAAACGACCATCCACTACAAGCGCTCCCGCGTCATCGCCCATCTTGCAAGATCATATCGGAGGCCTTCTCCGCAATCATGATCACCGGCGCATTGGTATTGCCGGACACAAGGTCCGGCATGATCGAGGCATCGACCACCCGCAAGCCCTCGATGCCGCGCAGGCGCAGGCGCTGGTCGACCACCGCGAGCGGATCATTGCCCATCCGGCAGGTCGAGGTCGGATGATAGACCGTCGAGCCCGTCTGCCGGCAAAACTCCAGCAGATCATCGTCGCTCGTAACATTCGGTCCCGGATACACTTCACCCGCGCAGTACGACTTTAGCGCGGGCGCCGCCAGGATTTTTCGCAAAATCCTGATGCCGTCGATGAACGCGCGGCGATCGGTCTCGGTTGCCAGGTAATTGATGCGGATTTCCGGCGGCGCGGTCGGGTCGGCGCTCTTGATGCGAAGCGAGCCGCGGCTCTCGGGGCGCAACTGGCACACCGAGGCGGTGAAGCCGGAGAAGGAATGCAGCTTCTCGCCCATCTTGTCGGTCGAGAATGGGATGAAGTGGATCTGAATATCCGGCGTCGCCAGGCGCGGACTGGTCTTGAAGAACGCACCGGAAGTGCCCGCGGCAATCGTCAGCGCGCCCTTGCGCAAGAGCCCATAATGCACGCCGGCCCAGATACGGCGCAGCGGATGATTGACGATGTCGTTGAGCGTGATTCGCTGTGCGCAGCGCGTCACCAGCCGTACCTGCAGATGGTCCTGCAGATCGTTGCCGACCCCGGGCGCATCGAGTACGACGTCGATGCCGTGCCGCTTCAGCAATTGCGCAGGTCCGACGCCCGAGAGCTGCAGGAGCTGCGGCGAATTATAGGCGCCTCCGGAGAGCACGACCTCCTTGCGCGCCCGTGCCGTGCGCACGATACCCTCTTGCCGGTATTCCACGCCGACCGCGCGGCGGCCATCAAACAGCACGCGCTGGCCCAGCGCCGAGGTCTCGACGCGCAGATTGCCTCGGTGCAGCGCGGGGCGTAGGTACGCAACCGCCGTGCTGGCGCGCCGGCCCTTCCGTGTGGTGGTCTGAAAAAATCCCGCGCCTTCCTGGGTCGCGCCGTTGAAATCGGGATTATAGGGAATACCGGCTTCGACAGCGGCTTTGACAAAGGCCTCCGAGAGCGGATCGGCGTGGCGCCAATCCGAGACCGGCAGCGGCCCGGCCGCGCCGTGATACTGATCGGCGCCGCGGCACTGGTTCTCGGCCTTTTTGAAATAGGGCAGCAGGTCGTCGAAGCCCCAGCCGGTGTTGCCAAGCTGGCGCCAGCGATCGTAATCCTCGTGCTGGCCGCGCACATAAAGCAGGCCGTTGATCGAGCTCGATCCGCCCAGCACCTTGCCGCGCGGCTGGAACACCTGCCGGCCGCCGAGCCCCGGCTCGGGCTCGGTCTGGTACATCCAGTTGACGGTCCTTTCCTTGAACAGCTTGCCGTAACCGAGCGGCACGTGGATCCAGATGTTCTTGTCTTTCGGCCCGGCCTCCAGCAGGAGCACCGAGTGCTTGCCGTCGGCCGAGAGCCGGTTGGCGAGCACGCAACCGGCTGAGCCCGCGCCAACGATGATGTAGTCGAATTCAGAGGTGGCTTCGCTCCCGCGGGATCGTGCTTCACTATTCATGTTTCTCATCAACCCGGCTTGATGGCGCGCACCCTCGCGCGCTGTCAGCGGTTTAGCCCAAGCCCAGAGACATTTGGTAGCTGCAAACGGGCGCCGCTGCTGAAAAAAATCGATTTTCGATTGACGATCGCTTGTCGTGTTGTCATTCTGGCGGGATGGAGAGCGTCGGACTGAGTTTTGGAGGGGGCGGCACCGAAGAACGCCCGCGCAGCCTGACCTCGGCCGTTCAGGAACGGCTGCGGGCGGACATTCTCGCCACGCGGCTGCTGCCGGGCCAAAAGCTGCATATCGCGGGCCTTGCCAAGCAATTCTCCGTCAGCCTCGCCGCCGTGCGCGAGGCACTGTCGCGGCTGGTGGCGGATGGGCTGGTGCAGGCCTCGGACCAGCGCGGCTTTCGCGTGAGCCCGGTGTCGCTGGCCGACCTCGCCGACGTCACGCAGACCCGGATCGACATCGAAGGCCTCGCCTTGCGCCGCTCGATCGAGCGCGGCGATGCGTGCTGGCTCAACGCGGTGGAAGCCGCCTGGGAAGCCCTGAAGGCCGTGCCCTATCGCTATCCTGATGACCCCGGCGTTCACTACGAAGAATGGGTCGTCCGCCACCGCGTCTTTCATCGCGCGCTGGTCAACGCCTGTGGCTCGCAGTGGCTGCTCGGTTTTCGCGACGTGCTGCACGAGCAGAGCGAACGCTATCGCCGCCTGGCGCTGCGCCGTCAGGCCGACAAGCCACGTGACGTCGAAGCCGAGCATGCCGCAATCGTGGATGCCGTGCGCAAGCGCGATGTGGATGCCGCGGTCGCCGCGCTCGCACGGCACTTTTCCGTCACCATGGAATTCGTCGAACTCGGCGCGCCGCGCATCGCGGAGGTGAGCGGCAAGACCTGACGCGCCGCGCACGATTCCAGCACCAGAACAACAAAACCAGTCATCGGGAGGAACATCGAATGCACATCAGCCGCCGTCACGGCCTCGCCTCTGTTGTCAACTCTGTTTTCGCCTTGGTCCTGCTCGCGCTTCCGGCTGCCGCCTCTTCCGAGACCATCCGGGTCGGCCTGCCGACCAAGACCTATTGGCCGACGACGATCGCGGAAACGGCGGTGCGGCAAAAACTGTTCGAAAAGGAAGGCATCGGCGCGGAACTCACGATCTATCGCGGCGGGGCCGAGACATTCGAGGCGATGGCAGCGGGCGCAGCCGACATCATCCTCGATCCGCCCTCACTGGTCTCGGCCGGGCGCAAGAAAGGCGTGATGTCGAAGATCGTGGCCAACGCCGCAATGGGCAATTTCGGCTGGCAATTGATGGTACCGGCTAAATCGACATTGGGCGTGAAGGATCTGAACGGCAGGAAGGTCGGGATCACCTCAGCCGGATCGGGCTCCGACCTGCTCGCGCTCTGGACCATCCAGGACAAGAAGATCGACTTCACCCGCGTGCCGGTCGGCGGCGGGGGATTGGTGCCGAACCTGATGGCGGGCAATGTCGATGCGGCGGTGGTCTATTCCCCGCTCAGCTTCCAGGTTCTGAAATCGGGCGATGCCAAGACCATTCTCGACTATGCCAAGGAGGTGCCGCCGAACCTCACCGCGGGCTGGATCGTGCTCGACAAATACGCGCAAGCAAAGCCCGAGGTGGTGCAGAAGGCGCTGAATGCGCTTTACGGCGCGGTCGCGTTCATGCGCAACAACCGCGAGGTCACGGTCAAGCTGATTGCGGAGCTCTACGAAATGCCAGCCGAGATCGCCGCGATGGAATACGACAACACCATCATGAACCTGGAGACCGACGGCAACATGGCGGCGCCCAACGTGGTCGAGGCGGTGCAGCTTTCGCTCGATCTCGCGAAGTTCGGCGGGCTGAAGGACATCGTGCCGACGGAGGAGGTCATCTCCACGCAGTTCAAGCCGGTCCCGACCAAACCGTGAGACGATGCACGCGATGGAGCGCATGACCAACACCCTGGCGCGGATCGCAATCGTCCTTGCGCTGTTTGCACTGTGGGAAGTGCTGTCGCGGATGGGCATCGTCAATCCGCGGCTCTTACCCTCTGCGTCCGACACGCTGGCGACGCTCTGCGATCTCTTGCGGCGCGCCAGCGTCCGCAACGATCTCCTGGTCACCGCAACCGAGGTGCTGGCCGCATTCGCGCTCGCGGTGCCCGTGGGCGCCCTGATCGGCTTTCTGGTCGCGGAAAACCGCTATTTCGCGGATGTGACCAAGCCGCTTTTGTTCTTCGCCTTCTCGATTCCAAAATCGATATTCCTGCCGATGTTTATCCTGGTGTTCGGCGTCGGCTTTTCGCAGAAGGTCGGCTTCGGCTTTTTCTCCACCATTTTCATCGTCATCATGTCGACAACGACGGCGGTGGAGTCGATCAAGGTCGAATATCTTACCGTCGCCCGCTCCTACGGCGCGACAGCGATACAGACCGCCTGGCGCGTCTATCTGCCGAGCATGCTGCCGGTGCTGCTCGAGGCGCTGCGCATCTCAATGATCTTCAATCTCACCGGTGTCATCCTGGCGGAGATGTACGCCTCACGCGACGGCATCGGGCACCAGATCGCCACCTGGGGCGAAAATTTCCAGATGAAGCAGCTCCTGGCGGGCGTGGTGATGATCGCCGTCATCGCTATTGCCTTCAACGAAATGATCAGATGGGTGGAAACGCGATGCAGCCATTGGCGAACGTAACGCCGCTGAGATCTCCGCCACGCGCCGGCGCGATCCAGATCAACGACGTCGGTCAGGTCTACAAGGCGCGTGGCCAGGACGTACTCGCACTGTCGCAGGTTTCGCTCGACATCAAGCCGGGGCGCTTTGTCGTGCTGGTCGGGCCGAGCGGCTGCGGCAAGTCGACGCTGTTGATGATGCTCGCCGGCCTGCGGCAGCCGACCTCCGGCACCATTCTGATCAACGGCACCCCGATCACCCAACCCGACCCCGACCGCGTCGGCGTGGTGTTCCAGGAAGCGAGCCTGTTCCCCTGGCTCACGGCCGAGGACAATGTCGAGTTCCCGCTGGCGCTGCGGGGCGTGTCCAAGGCCGAGCGGCGCGCCAGGGCGGAGGAAGCGCTCAAGCTGGTCGGCCTTGAGGGCTTCGGCAAGCGTCATCCTCAAGAACTGTCGGGCGGCATGAAGCAGCGCGTCTCGATCGCGCGCGGCCTGGTGCAGGATCCCCCTGTGCTGTTGATGGACGAGCCGTTCGCGGCGCTCGACGAGCAGACCCGGATGACCATGGGCGACGAGCTTCTGCGGATCTGGGCCGCCACCGGCAAGACCGTCGTGTTCGTCACCCACAGCCTCACCGAAGCCGTTTACCTCGCCGACGAGGTGGTGGTGATGTCGGCGCGCCCGGGACGCATCGTCGATCAGTTGCAGATCCCGCTGCCGCGGCCGCGCACCTATGAAATGCTGAGCGGAGACGCCTTCAGCAGCTTACGCGACCGCATCTGGCGGCACATCCGGAAATCGGCGTGAGGCGCGCATGAAGCCAAGCACGTTGCGCCGGCTGATCGTCATCGCCCTGATTGCGCTCTGGGAAATCCTGCCGCGCACCGGCCTCGTGCCGGAACTGTTCCTGCCCTCGTTATCATCGACACTGAAGGCGGGCTTCACGGAAGCCGGCGAATATGGCCAGGCGCTGCTGGTGACGCTGTACGAGGTCGGCGTGTCCATGGCGTTCGCCTGCGGCGGCGGCATCCTGCTCGGCGCCCTGGTCGGCAGCCTGCCGCGCCCGCGCGTGCTGATCATGCCGATGGTGTCGAGCCTCTACGCCGTACCGTTGGTCATCCTCTATCCCGTCTTCACGGTGTGGCTCGGCATCGGCTCGGAATCCAAGATCGCGTTCGCCTCCATATACGGCTTTCTGCCGACCATGCTCGCGACCGCCGCGGGCATCCAGACTATCGATCCGCAGCTCCTGCTCGCTGCCCGCAGCATGGGTGCGACGCTCACCCAGCGGCTTGTCCGCGTTGTGCTGCCGGCGGCGATCCCGACCGTGCTGTCAGGCTTGCGCATCGGTGGCGCGCTGGTCATCGTCGGCGTGGTCGTCTCGGAAATGCTGATCTCGTCCGCCGGGATCGGCTACTTGATCTCGCGCTACCGCACTATCCTCGACAGCCCGCATGTCTTTGCCGGCGTGCTCCTGGTGCTCGCCATGGCGGTTGCGTTCAATGCCGCCATCAAATGGATCGAGCGCAAATGCGCGATCTGGCAGACCGGCACGCGCGGCGCGCAAGCCACCGACGACGACGTCGCAACCGGCGCGATGCAGCCGGCGACGTGACGGAGTGCAGGACGTGTTCGATCTCACCCTCACTTTCGACAATGGCCCGGAACCGGACGTCACCCCGCGCGTGCTCGATATCTTGCGCGAGCGCGGCATCAAGACGACCTTCTTCGTGATCGGACGGAAGCTGGACGACCCCGCGCGCCGGCGGCTCGCCTCGCGCGCTCGTGACGAAGGCCACTGGATCGGCAATCACACCTACACCCATTCGCTGCCGCTTGGGCAGCAGCACGATCCCGCGTGCGCCGAGCACGAGATCGGCCGGACGCAGGCCCTGATCGGTGACCTCGCGCATAAAAAGCGCTGGTTTCGCCCATTTGGCGGCGGCGGCAATCTCGATGACCGGCTGCTGAAGCCTTCCATCGTCAGCTATCTCGCGCGCGATCAATATTCCTGCGTGCTCTGGAACGCTATCCCGCGCGACTGGGACGATCCGCATGGCTGGGTCAACCGTGCGCTGGATCAATGTCGCGCGCAAGAGTGGACATTGATGGTGCTGCACGACCTGCCGACCGGCGCGATGGACCGTCTCGAGGAGTTTCTCGACGCCGCCGATAAGGCTGGCGCCCGCTTCCGCCAGGATTTTCCGCCGGCTTGCGTGCCGATCAGTGCAGGCACAATCGTGCGGCCCATCGACGCCTATGTTTCAACCATCGAGGAAAGTATCCGATAATGAAGATTGCAAGTTTCAGGAAAGGCGCAGCCGCAAGCTACGGCATCATCACCGACGCGGGCATCATCGACGCCGGCAAGCGCTTTGGGGCCTATCCCACGCTCAAGACGCTGCTGAGCAAGGGATCGCTCGACGAGCTTGCCGCGCTCAGGAGCGAGCGTCCCGATTGCGCGCTGTCCGAGATCGAACTGCTGCCGACCGTTCCCGATCCCGACAAGATCTTCTGCATCGGCGTGAACTACGCCACGCACCTTGCCGAAAGCGGCCATCCCAAGCCGGTCCATCCGATGATCTTCACGCGCTTCGCCAACAGCCAGGTGGGCGGCGGCCAGCCGATGATCCGGCCGCTGGAATCGGAGCGCTTCGACTATGAGGGCGAGCTCGCGGTCGTGATCGGCAAAGGCGGCCGCCGCATTCCTCGCGAAAGCGCACTGCGCCATATCGCGGGCTATGCCTGCTACAATGACGGCAGCATCCGCGACTGGCAGCGGCACACCTCGCAATTCGCGCCGGGCAAGAATTTTGTCGGCACCGGCGCCTTCGGCCCGTGGATGGTAACGACCGACGAAATTCCCGACGTCAGCAAGCTCAATATCGCGACCCGACTGAATGGCGTCGAGGTGCAGGCCGCGCCGATCTCGGACCTGGTGTTCGATGTACCGGCGTTGATCGCCTATTGCTCGACATTCACCGAGCTCGTGCCCGGCGACGTCATCGTCACCGGGACGACCGGCGGCGTCGGCGCCTACCGTACGCCGCCGCTCTGGATGAAGGACGGCGACGTGGTCGAGGTCGAGATTTCCGGCATCGGCATCTTGCGCAACCCTGTCAAGGACGAAGTCGCGGCGACGGCAACGCGTGCAGCCTGAAGCCGCGCCGCAAGCAACAAGAAGCAAGGAGACCGGGATGAACCTGCCGAAGCATCTGTTGCCGACCACCGTGGTCGGCAGCTACCCGCAGCCGGATTGGCTGGTCGATCGCGCGATGCTGTCCAAATCCGTGCCGCGCACACGCATGCGCGACATGTGGCGGCTACCGGAAGAGCACCTAGAGGAAGCCCAGGATGATGCGACCATCGTCGCGATCCGCGACATGGAGCGCGCCGGCATCGACATCGTCACCGACGGCGAAATCCGCCGTGAGAGCTATTCCAATCGCTTTGCCACCGCGCTCGAAGGCGTCGACGCGGAGAACCCGGCAATGATCATCTCGCGCTCCGGCCACGAGACGCCAGTGCCGCGGGTGGTCGGCAAAGTGCGGCGCACGCGCGCGGTGGAGGTGCGCGACATGGAGTTCCTTCGCCGCAACACCGATCGCTCAGCCAAGATCACCCTGCCCGGCCCATTCACCATGAGCCAGCAGGCCAAGAACGAATTTTACAAGGACGACGAAGAACTCGCGCTCGCCTTTGCCGAAGCCGTCAATGCGGAGGCGCGGGATCTGGAAAAAGCCGGCGCCGACATCATCCAGCTCGATGAGCCCTGGGTGCGCAACAATCCCGACCTTGCCCGCCGCTATGCGGTCAAGGCCATCAACCGCGCGCTGGAAGGCATCAAGGTGCCGACTGTCGTGCATCTCTGCTTCGGCTATGCCGCTGTCGTGCCGGGCTCGACCAAGCCGGCCGGCTATTCCTTCCTCTCCGAGCTCGCCGACACCACCGCCGAGCAGATTTCGATCGAGGCGGCGCAGCCCAGGCTCGATCTCGGGGTGCTCAAGGATCTCTCAGCCAAGAAGATCATGCTGGGCGTGCTCGACCTCGGCGATCCCGAAATTGAAACGGTTGACGTAATCGCCGATCGCATCCGCAACGGCCTGAAATATGTGGCGGCTGATCGCCTCGTCGTCGCGCCCGATTGCGGTATGAAATACATGCCGCGCGCCAGGGCACTCGGCAAGCTGAAGGCGATGGCGGATGCAGCGGCGCTGGTGCGGCGGGAGATCGGTTAGAAAGCGTCTCAAGTCAAACGGGCGTCGAACTATCCCCCTCCCCCCTGAACCCACCTACGAAACCTTACCTTGATAGCGTCTCGAGCAGTGGCTTTGCGAGATAGAGCACCTGATATGCAACGCCGCCCTTGTCACCATTTGGCGCGTGCTCCGACAACAGCACGCGCGTGAACTTCCAGTTCTGCACGTCGACGCCGACGGCGGCGGCAACCGTGCCCGGCTCCTGCGCGACGGCATGGTTGCGCTCGATCTCGGCGGCGAAGGCGGAGGTCAGATCGGCATCGAGCGGAATGTCCTGCTCCTGCTTATAAAGGAAACGCGCGGCGCGGCCGCTTCCCTTACGCGCATCCAATGCCACCCTGGTTTCGATCGCAGCGCGGCCAAAACTGTCGGTCACCGACTTGTAACGACCCTCGACCAGGAAATTGCGGAAGCCTTGGCCCTGGCGCCAGAGATAGAGCGAGGAATATTCGCTCGCGATCGCGCCGAACTGGCCGCGCTCGCGCAATAAAAAAGCCTTGAAGTGCAGCTCCGGGACGGCGTCGAAGAGGTGCCCGCGTTCGGCTGCACGCTTGCGAATGAGCGCAATATCGTAATTGGCCGGCAGCCTGTGGCCGTAATGGACGATGATCATGGTAGGATACCTTTCTCTTGAGCGGTGATGGCCGTCAGCCCTGCTCGGCGTATTGCGCGATGCCGTGGCCGAACGACCAGTTCGCTGGCAACACCTCGACCAGGTTGATGAAGATGTCCTCGGGCCGGAGCCCGGGATCTTTCGTGAGCTCGGCCGCGATCTCGCGATAGAGCGCCTTCTTCTTCTCCAGGGGGCGCGTGTTGCTCACGGTGATCTGGATCAGAACCAGGTCGTCACTGCGCTTGATGCCGAGATAATCGGCGCCAAAACTGAAATCCGCCTCGTCGTATTCGCTGAGCACCATGAAGCGGTCGTTCTCGGGGACGTCGAACACCGCGCGTTGCGCGCGATAGATGCCTTCGAGAAGCGCCTTGCGATGGGCGACGGATTTGCCGCGCCGGAGCGAAACGTGGGTGAGCGGCATGGACTCCTCCTTCAGTCAAACCGGATATGACCCAGACATAGCGCCGAGACGGTCATTGCAAAATAACATCAATTTCTATATCAATGATTTCGATTTTAAATGGTTGGACCATGAAGGCCCTCGATATCGAAGCTGTGCAGGCCTTTGTCCTGACCGCGGATTTGAAAAGCTTCACCCGCGCCGCCGAAGCGCTGGACACCACGCAGTCGGCCGTGAGTTTGAAGATCAAGCGGCTCGAAGACGGCCTCGGCCGCAGGCTGCTGGAACGAACGCCGCGGGTGGTGCGGCTGTCGGCGGATGGCAACACCTTCCTGCAAGCAGCGCGAAACCTGGTCGCCGCGCATCACGGCGCGGTGTCAGCCTTCGGTGTCAAACGGCGTCGGCTGGTGGTGGGCATCAGCCATCACATCGTCGGCGCCGAACTGCCGCTGCTGCTCAAGCGCATGAGCGGTGCCGAGCCTGGCCTCGTGCTGGAGATGCGGGTGTCGACCTCACGCGAGGTGCTTGCGGATTTCGAGCAGGGGGCCATTGATGCCGCCATCGTGCTGCGTCATGACAACCGCAGGCGGGACGGCGAGACCATCTTGGAGGAAGCCTTCGCCTGGATGGCCGCGCCGGATTTTGAACATCATCCGGGTGAGCCCTTGCGGCTCGCAACCCAAGCCGAGCCCTGCAGCGTTCGTAGCATGGCGATCGCCGCGCTGAAGGCGGCCGGCATAGCCTGGACCGAAGTCTTTGTCGGAGGCGGCGTCACTACGATCGGAGCGGCCATCTCCGCCGGCCTGGCGGTTGCGGCGCTCGGTCGACGCGTGGCGCCGCCCGGCACGATCGATATCGGGCCGCGGCTGGGCTTGCCGACGCTGCCGTCGCGCGATGTGGTGCTGCATTCCAATCTCAGCGACCGCCAGAGCAGGTCCTCGCTCAAAGCCCTCGCCGCGACCATTCGCGCCACCGCGAGCGCTTAAGGCCGTAGCGTCGGCTCCGTGTTCGGCGCGGGTGCAGGTTGCGCCTCGCCCTGCCCCGGCAGCTTGTCCCCATGCAAGGCAAGTAGCGGTCCGATCCACAACGCATCGGCCAGATGATCCCGGCGCGGGTCGGTCGTGTTCGGATGCACCAGGATGCTCAGGGAGCCATGATTGAGCATCAGCCATGGCACCAGCTCGGCGAAAAGCTCCGAAGCAAAGGCCACCTGAAACATCGCCTGGTCATGCGGGCCGACCTTCTCATCATGCCAGCGGCCGAGCGTGACCGCAAAGCGCTCGCCGATCCAGTCCCGCAACCGCTCGGCCTGTGCCCGGCTTGTCGCAGGATCGTAATAGACGTGGGCGTGGAAGCTTGCGATTTCCTGGATCGACCGGACTGTCGCACCTTGTTGCGAACCGCTCATGCTGGCCTCCCTTTTGCCCGGATGTTAGTTGAGCTGGCCGGCGCCTGAAACTCTGGTCTGTGCCGGGAAAACCATTAGTTTCCGTCTGGCGAAGGCCGCCTTGAGCATGTACATCTCGTGACATGGCAGCCAGCGTCAACGTCGTCGCCCACCCTCTGGTTCAGCACAAGCTCTCGCTGATGCGCGAGCGCGACCGCTCGATCAAAGGTTTTCGGGAGCTCCTGAACGAGATCGGCATGCTGCTCTGCTACGAGGTCACGCGCGACCTGCCGCTGGAGCTGGTCGAAATCGAGACCCCGCTCGCGCCGATGAAGGCACCGATGATCGCCGGCAAGAAGCTCACTCTGGCACCGATCCTGCGCGCCGGCGTCGGCTTTCTCGACGGCATGCTGGCACTGATCCCCTCGGCACGGGTGGCGCATATCGGGCTTTATCGCGATCCCGAAACGCTACAGGCGGTGGAATATTTCTTCAAAGCGCCCAACGATCTGTCGGACCGCCTGGTGGTGCTGATGGATCCGATGCTGGCGACCGGCAATTCCGCTTGCGCCGGCGCCGAACTGCTCAAGGCACGCGGCGCCCGCGACATCCGCTTCGTCTGCCTGCTCGCAGCCCCCGAAGGCATCGCGCAATTCCAGAAAGAACACCCTGATATCCCGATCTGGACCGCCGCCATCGACGAGCGGCTTAACGACCACGGCTACATCCTGCCGGGCTTAGGCGATGCCGGCGACCGGATGTTCGGGACGAAGTAGACGCGCATCGCCTTCCAGCCAAGACGACGACCGTCGCGGACGCGAATCCGGCCGAACGGCCATCGCGCCGCTGGACGCAATTTCACTGGAACAGGGTTCGCAGGACGCCAGCTCGGGTAGCCAAGGGAAGTCGCAAGATCTCTTCGTAGAATGCCGCCATCATGTTGCAGTATGAAAAATACTCACTTCGGCTCAACTGTTGCTTTGAGATCAAACTCACATCCTTGCCGAAGCGCCTCTCAATGGATTTGAAGGTCTCCGCAACTATTCGATCTACCGTAGCCCTATCCAATTCCGCCGTACTTTCACGCTGCTCAGAATCAAATACCTTGGTCCTCATTCGGTTTTGATCCTCGACGAGGCCGGGATATTTCGATCCGAAGCTAGCCAACAGGTTGTTGGAATCCTTTTGCGGGTTCATATAGGCATAGCATAACGCCGGGTCCTCTCCGTTGAGGAGCCTGATATGGTTCACCGTCATTTCAGTGTACTCGGTGAGCAGTGCCGGTGCCGCGTGCGGTAGAGTCCGCTCGAACAACTCTTCCACCACCGGATCGACCTGGACCATCATCTCTCCGCTCGATTTCCCTAGCCGCAATCCATCCAGGATCTGACGGGAGATTTCTCGATATGCCGCCGCATCGATGCGCGCTATTGCGGCATACAACGGGATATCGCGCAGGAGAGCATCCGTCCCCTCGGGTGAAATTTCCGCCAGATCAATTCCGGATAACGCGAAAGTTGAGGAATCCACGATTTTTGTAGCGACCCGCTCGTCAATCAATTGCTGAGGAGTTGGAGTCCACATTTCATTTGGCGGCGCCTTGGTGGCTTGCTTCGCAAATTCTGCGCTTAGACCGAAGCGCTGCAATCGAAGTTCTTCCTTTCTTGCCAGCCGCATTCGATCGTCATCGGTGAGGCCCGCAAAATCGGGTTGATGAAAACCAATTTTGGCGTTGCGCGTGATATACCTGTTCCGACCGCTCAGAAAGATGATCGTGCACGCCGAAAGGCACGAGTTCACGACATAAGTGTCCAGGTTTCGCTTCTTGAGCATATCGCCGATGCGCTGCGCCTCTTCGATTCGCCCGCCGGGCGAATTGAGATGAACAATCTTCAATGCGCCCATGGCCTCGACGAAGCGCGCAAACTCGTTCGAAGCACCAAAACTGATAGCTCCCGAGAATTCCAGTTCCGCGCCGTCGCGCAGCACTCTGAACGAATATTTTCCGATCCTTTCGTCACCCGAGTAGATTGCGTACACCTCTCGAATCCCGGGCAGCCCACGTTGTCCGAACTGGATCAGGGTGCAAATCGCAGCGATGCACAACGACAGTTTCGCAGCAACCGCCCAAAGGATTTTACCTTTCTTCGAATATTCCGTGGCCGATCGCCACGCCCCCACCACCAGCCAGCACAGCACGACCAGAGTGATCGTCCATGTTCCGACTATCGAAAATAGCGAGAGCACAGGAGAGTAATCGGTCCTCAGTGCACGACTCGCGCCAACCAGTGCCACAGCGAGCGTCGACGCCAGATATCCAAGAAATCCGTTGAACCAATATGATGTCGGCAACGAGAGTTGCCCACGCCAATGCCGCATGAGGTAGCTGCCATCTTTGGTTCGTTCAGCCCTGGAACGGAGCTGCTGACCATTATGATCGAACGCACCGGCAGAAAGCTCGAATTGATCCGTTGGCCCGGTGTTATCTGCGGCCTCATTGCTTGTCGCAAATCGCGGAGGAAGGGGCGGCGGTGTTTGACGCTGCACAGGCGGTGAGGATACGACCGAGCCGTTCGGCAAAGGCGGTGGCTTCAGCCTGCTTGCGTTCGCTTCGGCGAATTCAGGCACATCCTCGGCGAGCACCCAGGTGGAGAAACCACGCCGCCAGACTAAATCCTTTGACCGTACCGTTCCCTGCGCAATGAGCTGGCGAAACGCCACTTCGGGGATCGGGCCGATTGGCTGGTCATTCTGGACCATATACCAGCTTTGCTCGAAAGCAGCGCTCATGGCTTCGTGTCCGCCAGAGCGGCCAAAAGCATATACACAACTGCAACCAGCACCCACACGAACAGGATCAGAATCCAGCGCCGCGGCGATAATTTTTGATGCATGACCATGCACTGGAAATCGCGATCCCAAGAGGTCAGCTTCTCTCTCATCAAAGTCCGATATGCGGTAATCAGAGTGAACAGGGTTACGATGGGAATTCCGAGTCCTAGCCCTCGCACCCACACCGCGAACGATCGCTGGAATGAAACCGATAACGGAAGACCATCGCCACTCGAACGGACGACCGCAATCCCGTACAGGCGTTTTCCGATAGTCGAGCCAAATACGTTCATGCAAAAGCCTTCGAAGACGGCATATGCGGCCGATCCGAAGATCCCGTAGAGCGCATCCAGCCCTCTGTCGGAGGTTGCGAACAATTTTGGAAACGCGAGTCCCAGGAACATGAAAAAGACAAGGCAGAACAGATAAAGGTCGAACATTCGCGCAAAATATCGTCGCCAGGGGTGCAGGCTCGAACCATCCTGGTTCAGCCGAATGGATTGAGGCGCTTCATCGACCGCCGATTGATGGGCGCTTGAAGCCGACAGCGGCGGCGTGTCTGGATGTGCCGGAATCGGCGGCGGCCGCAAATAGCGTCTCAGCGCAATTTGGTCACCAGCTCTTCCCCAATCGACCATGCCCGGGCACCAAACCAAGAAGTCGATGGCATTGGCGTTGGCGCTGAGAACGCGACCGAGTTCTTCGATCGTCATAGGACCGTAGGATCGGTCACTTGCTTCTGCATAATACCAATGGTCATCCATGACAGTAGGTCTCTTCGGACAAATTCCAGCGTTCGGGATCGCTGATGTGGAGGGCGGTTTAACAAAGGCCTGGCGCGGATCAGCCTCTCTCGCGTGATCGCCCGTCAGCCTCGAGACGTTCGAGGAGCGTTTGACTATGCCGTGTTTCAGCTACGGCCTCTGCTTTCAGGCGGCACGCGATCACAGTCGCGGCCGATGATCGTCCAAGTGCGGCCTCATAACGCCGTCCCGGAGATCGCGCCGACGGAAGCTCACGCTGCGTTTGAGCCCTCGCTAGAATGTCTTCCGAATTGACGATGAATTCCAACTCACTGCCCCGGTCTTCGCATCGGGAGTAACGATGGCCGATCATGTTCGGCCTTGCTCGCCCCCAGAGCGAATTGTTTTACACTGCATGCTAGGTGGTGTGTCTGAGGTTTGTGCGAAGAGTTGCTCGGCAAGTTTGCCTGTTGACATACACCCAACCACAGGTTTATGTTCTTGTTTTGTTTCTTTTGGGCGATATGGTCCGTATTCGCCCGTCCCGGTGTCCTAATTTGGCAGGGAGTGATTGGCTGTTTGGAATCGAATTGGGAAACATGCCAGGTCGTCCGGGACGAGCGGGCGACAGCGAGCGCAGACCTGGACAGGACTTGATTTTGCGAAAGACGCCTACCAACCCCAACCGGGTCTCATCGGGAGACTACGTTGGCCCTCGCCTTCGCCAGGCGACGAACAGCGCGATCAGAGCTGCTGCAGCCTCTGCTTCACTCGCGATGTCCCCTCACCCAAACCGGCGTTCGTACCTGTTCATCGCAAGCTCGCCGATATCGACCTCCGGCTTGCGGCCGCTCAGGACATCGGCGAGCACGCGGCCCGAGCCGCAGGCCATGGTCCAGCCAAGCGTTCCGTGGCCGGTGTTGAGATGCAGGTTGGCGTAAGGCGTCGGCCCGATCAGTGGTGGGCCGTCGGGCGTCATCGGGCGCAGGCCGCACCAGAATTTCACGTCGCTGAGATCGCCGCCCTGCGGAAACAGATCGGTCAAGGAATGATCGAGCGTCGCGCGGCGCGCCGGATGCAAGACATTGGAATAGCCTGAGATTTCCGCGGTGCCGCCGACGCGGATGCGAGAGCCCAGTCGCGTGATCGCCACCTTGTAGCTCTCGTCCATGACGGTCGAAACAGGTGCGCCCGCGGGGTCCTTCACCGGCACGGTGATCGAATAGCCCTTCACCGGATAGACGGGTAGCGAGATGCCGAGCGGCCCGAGCAGGCGCGGCGACCAGCTCCCGAGCGCGACGACATAAGCGTCGGCCTGCATGAGGCCGGCGGAAGTCGCGACGCCGGCAACGCGCCGACCATCCACGACAATCCGCTCGATGGAGGTCCCGAAGGAAAACTGCACACCGAGCTCTGCCGCCTTCGCGGCGAGCGTCTGCGTGAACATGTGGCAGTCGCCGGTCTCGTCGTGCGGCAGACGCAGGCCGCCGACGAATTTGTCCTTCACGGCAGCGAGCGCGGGCTCGGCTGCAATACAGCCGGTGCGATCGAGCACCTCGTAGGGCACGCCATATTGTTTGAGCACGGCGATGTCCTCGCCGGTGCCGTCGAGCTGCGCCTGCTTGCGGAACAGTTGCAAGGTGCCGCGGCTCTCTTCGTCGTAGTGAATGCCGATATCGGTGCGCAGGACGCGCAGACAGTCGCGGCTATATTCGGCGATCGGGATCATCCGGCTCTTGTTGACGGCGTAGCGCACACTGGTGCAGTTGCGCAGCATCTTCGCCATGAACACCCACATCGCGAGGTCCGGCTTCGGACGAATCACCAGCGGGCCGTGCTTCATCAAGAGCCACTTGATGGCTTTGACCGGAACGCCGGGCCCCGCCCAGGGCGAGGCATAGCCCGGCGAAACCTCGCCGGCATTGGCAAAGCTGGTTTCCAGCGCCGCACCCGCCTGGCGGTCAACGACCGTGACCGAGTGGCCGGCTTTCGCAAGATAATAGGCCGAGGTTACGCCAATGACGCCGGCGCCGAGGATTAGCACTTTCACCGATCAAGACTCCTGCGCGATCGCCGCGCCATTAGAGATGTCAACTGCGACCGCGAAGAGCAAGGATCAGGCCACGCGTTTAATGGCGACAGCCAGGATCGCCGCCATCTCGTCGATCTGCTCTTGCTTGACGATCAGCGGCGGCGACAGCGCGACCGTGTCGCCGGTGACGCGAAGCATCAGTCCGTTGTTGAAGCAGTCCACCATCACTTCATAGGCGCGCGCGCCGATGGCACCCGATCGCGGCGACAATTCGATGCCGGCGACGAGACCGATGGTGCGGATGTCGATCACATTGGGCAGGTCGCGCAAGCCATGCATCGTCTCCTGCCAGTGCAGTGCTAGTGTCGCACCGCGCGTCAACAGGCCTTCGCTTCGGTAAATCTCGAGCGTCGCCAGGCCCGCGGCACAGGCCACCGGATGAGCGGAATAGGTGTAGCCGTGGAACAGCTCGATCTGGGCCTCCGGCCCGGTCATCAGCGCGTCATGCACCTTGCGGCTGGTGAACACCGCACCCATGGGGATGACGCCGTTGGTGATGCCCTTGGCGGTAGTCATGATATCGGGGGTGACGCCGAAATAATTGGCTGCGAATGGCGTGCCGAGCCGGCCGAAACCCGTGATGACCTCGTCGAAGATCAGCAGGATGCCATGCTTGTCACAGATCTCCCGCAGCCGCTTCAGATAGCCCTGCGGCGGCACCAGCACGCCGGTCGAGCCCGCGACGGGTTCGACGATGACGGCTGCGATGGTCTCGGCGCCATGCAAGGCGACCAGGCGCTCGAGATCATCGGCGAATTCAGCGCCATATGCCGGCTGCTCCCTGGAAAAGGCGTTACGCGCGAGATCGTGGGTGTGGCGGATGTGATCGACGCCGGGCAGATGGGTGGCGAAGGCGCGCCGGTTGTTCACGATGCCGCCCACCGACATGCCGCCGAAGCCGACGCCATGATAGCCGCGCTCGCGACCGATCAGGCGCGTCCGCGTCGGCTGCCCCGCAGCGCGCTGATAGGCCAGCGCGATCTTCAGCGCGGTGTCGACCGATTCCGAACCCGAATTGGTGAAGAAGATGCGATCGAGTCCATCAGGCGCAATCGCGGCGAGCTTCTCCGCGAAATCGAAAGCGATCGGATGGCCCATCTGGAATGACGGCGCATAGTCCAGCGTCATCAGTTGTCGCTCGACCGCGGCTGCGATCTGCGGCCGGGCGTGGCCGGCGTTCACGCACCACAGCCCCGCCGAACCGTCGATCACCTTGCGGCCATCGACGGTCGTGTAATGCATCCCTTCCGCGGAAGCGACGAGGCGCGGCGCGGCTTTGAACTGTCGGTTGGCCGTGAACGGCATCCAGAAGGAATCGAGCTGCAAGGTGTTCGGAATCTGGTGGACGGTCACGGCGGCGCTCCTTTGCGTGGCTGTTCAAACAAGCCTGACCATGCTCGGGAATGGGCAACAAGTCCTTTTCTGATTGCAGGCAACCTCTTGATTTTGTTAGATCGCTAAAGGCATATTTGTGCGATCCGCAACAGCTCAAACACGGGATTTCCGATGAGCGTCGATATCGGCGGGCGACTCCGCTTCGTTCGCCAGCATCACAAGTTATCCCAGCGGGAGCTGGCAAAGCGATCCGGCGTCACCAACTCGACCATTTCCCTGATCGAGTCCAATCAGATGAATCCGTCCGTCGGCGCGCTCAAGCGCATCCTCGACGGAATTCCGATGGGGCTGGCCGAGTTCTTCGCGATCGAGCCGGAACGCCCGCGCAAGGCCTTTTACCGCGCCGACGAATTGACCGAGATCGGCAAGAAGCCGATCTCCTACCGGCAGGTCGGCGACAATCTGTTCGGCCGCGCGCTGCAAATATTAAGAGAGCATTACGGTCCGGGCGGCGACACCGGGCGCGTGCCGCTGGTGCACGACGGCGAGGAAGGCGGCATCGTGATCAGCGGCCGCCTGGAGGTGACGGTCGACGGCGAGCGGCGCATCCTGGGACCGGGCGATGCCTATTACTTCGAGAGCCGCCGCCCGCACCGCTTCCGCTGCGTCGGCAACAAACCCTGCGAGGTGATCAGCGCCTGCACGCCGCCGACGTTTTGATGCGGCCGGAGCATCTTCGTTCCGCGTCAGCTCCCGCGCTCCATCGCGAGCTCGGCCTCAAGATTGGCGAGGTCGCGATAGATCGAAGCCACCGCGAGCACGCGACCTTGCTGCTTGTACCGAACGAGACAATCCTTGCCGGCGATGCTGCCGTCGACCTTGATCTCGTCCCAGCTTTCCGCGTGACCGACATAGTTGATCGGCACGTCGTAATGCTGGCTCCAGAAGAACGGCACGGCATCGTAGCGCTCGCGTTGACCCAGCATGTTGCGCGCGGCGGTCTGGCCCTGCCGCTCGGCGACGACCCAATGCTCGACCCTGATATTGGCCTTTGAATGCGTATCCGGCCAGCGTGCGATATCGCCGGCAGCGAAGATGCCGGGGACGCTGGTTTCGAGATAGGCGTCGACGGTGACGCCGCGGTCGGTCGCAAGTCCCGCCTGTTCGGCAAGCGCGACGCGCGGGCGGACGCCTATTCCGACCACGACCAGATCGGCTTCGATCGCGGCACCGCTCTTCAGCGTGGCGCGTTTGCCATCGAGCCGTGTCACCGTGTCCTGCAGGTGGAAAATGACGCCGTGCTCTTCGTGCAGGGAGCGCACGAAATCGCCCATCTCGGCGCCAAGAATGCGCTCCATCGGCCGCTGCTCCGGCGCCACGACGTGCACCTCGAGATTGCGGGCGCGCAGCGATGCCGCGACCTCCAGCCCGATAAAGCTCGCGCCGATCACCAGCGCGCGCTTTGCGCCGGCCGCGCCGGCGATGATCGCGCGGCTGTCGGCGAGCGTGCGGAGCATATGGACGTGGGGCTGATCGGCGCCCGGGATCTGGAGGCGCACCGGCTCCGCTCCCGTTGCAAGCAGCAGGCGATCGAACGGCACCAACCCGCCATTGGCGAGAACGACCTTGCGTTCCTTCAGATCGATCGACGCGGCTGATGTGTTGAGCCTGAGTTCGATACCAACGTCGGCGTAAAAATCGTCCGGGCGGAGCGGCACCCAGTCTTCCGGCGCCTGACCCGCCAGATAGTCCTTGGACAAATTGGGCCGATCAACCGGCGGCGCGCCATCATCGCTGATCATGGTGATCAAACTGGCAAAGCCCTCGCGCCGCAGCATCTCGGCTGCAGCAAAGCCGGCGGCCCCACCGCCGACGACGACGATTCGGTCTGGCAAACCGCCCGCCCGGCGCGATGTAGCCGGCGGCGCTTCCTTGGGCTCCTCGCGCTTGCGGTAGACAAAAATCCTGTCGCTTTCGCGTTCGACCTGCCAGATGGCGAGCGCGTTCAGCGCCGGCGGACGCACCGCTTCGCCGCTGCGCAAGGCGAAGCAGGCGTGGTGCCAGGGGCAGCGAATCGTGTCGCCGACAACCAGCCCTTCCGCGAGCGGGCCGTGATAATGGCTGCAAAAAGCGTCTATCGCGAGAATCTCGGAGCCGAGCTGGATGAGCAGCACCTGCTCCTCGCCAACATGGCCGAGCAGCTTACCATCGGCGAAATCGGCAGGCGATACACCTTGCGTGAGATCCGGTCCGCTCGGCTTGTTGTCCTCGCTCATGTGATCTCTCCCCTTGCCACCGCCGCTTGTACAACCGGCGGCAGGACGCTGGAGCAGGTCCTGCGCGCCGATCCGTAAGCATTAGACGGTTCCGAGCCCAAAAAGTTCCTGGGACAAGGGCGGAGAGGCGCCCGTCGCGCGATGACCACCACGCGACCGGCGGAAGCGCTAGACGATCTTGATCGACATGTCCGGCAGGCCCTCGAGCCTGCACAGCAGCACGTCGCCCTTCACCACCGGCCCGACATTTTCCGGCGTGCCCGAGTAGATGATGTCACCGGCCTTCAGCTCGAATGCCTCTGAAAGTTTTGCGATCTGCTCCGCAACGCTCCAGATCATCTTGTCAAGGTCGGAGCTTTGCCGCACCACGCCGTTGACCGCGAGCGAGATCGCGCCCTTGGTGAGATGGCCGACCTTGGAGACCGGGTGGATCGGTCCAAGCACCGCGGCGTGATCGAAGCTCTTGCCGATCTCCCAGGGCTTCTTTTCCGCGGCCATGCCGTTCTGCAGGTCGCGCCGGGTCATGTCGAGGCCGAGCGCGTAGCCATAGACATGATCGAGCGCCTTGTCGGGCGAAATGTTGGTGCCGCCGGATTTGAGCGCCGCGACCAGCTCGACCTCGTGGTGATAATTCTTGGTCAGCGAGGGATAGGGGTGGTCGGCGACGACGCCGACCGGCACGTTCTGGATGGCGTCCGTCGGCTTCTGGAAGAAGAACGGCGGCTCGCGGTTCGGATCCGAGCCGCGCTCGATCGCGTGGGCGGCATAGTTGCGGCCGATGCAGTAGATGCGGCGGACCTGAAACACGCCGTTCTCTCCGACGATCGGAATGGTCGTGATCGGCACCTCGAAGATCGGCTTCGGACCGGCTTGCGCCGCGGCCGGAGCCGCGTCGGAGATGGCGGCGGCCGCTACAGCCCCCGTTGCCACCATCAGCAGATCGCGTCGAGAAGTTCTTTGCATGTGATGCTCCGTTGGAGCCGGCCCCGCAACGCGCGGAACCGGCGAGTTGAACAAATCAGTGCGCCAGCGGATTGGGCCGCATCTGCACCTTGAAGACTTTGGGATAGGCATCCTTGCCGCCCTCGCCATGGAAATTCGTGCGTGTGCCCGAGGTGGTCCAGATGCCGCGTCCCTTCCAGCCGGCAGACGCATCATCGATACGTCCATCGACGTTCTTGGTGAAGAAGCCGAGCGGATAAGGCACCCGCAGCGTGACGAACTCGCCATTCACCAGAGCAAGGAGCGATTCGCCACCATTGGCCGACGCGATCGGCACATTGGCGCCGAGGCCGAGGATATTATAGCGGTCGACCCAGAGATAATACGCGTGGTTGGCGCTGCCCTTCGGGTCCAGCCCCCTGAACTGCGGGCCGGGCATCCGGTAGACCTTCCAGCCTTCGGGACATTGCTTGCCTTCGGCCGTGCTCGGGCCGTTGAGCGGCCCCTTGCACAGCCTGCGGTCGAAGCTCGCGAGATGGCCGCTCGACAGGGCTGTCCAGACCACGCCATCGAGTCCGATATCGATGCCGCGCGGACCGAACGTGCCCTCCGGCGGCTGATAGATTTCCGCAAGCGCCGTGTTGGCGGGGTCGGGCCCCGGCACCACGCGGATGATGTAGCCGGGTTGATCGATCCGCGAGAAGCCGCGGTCCATCGACTGGCCCCAGATGGAATCGTCGACCGGGCTCGGCATCACGCCGTAGAAGGAGGCCATGACGCGCTTGTCCTTGGCCGGATCGAGCGGGTCCTTCGGGCCCACATAGGCATCACGCTTGCCGTTCCCGTTGGTGTCGATCACGAGCGGCGTCCAACCTTGCGCGGTCACGCCATCATGCGTCTCGCGGAATTGCTTGACATTCAGCCAGCCAACGATGCCGCCGCCGAGAGTCGGGCCGCCCGCGCTCATCCACAGCGGGTCGTTGGCATCATGCCCGAAATAGAGGTGATGCGTGGAAAAGCAAGTGTTGATCATGTCCCATTTGCCGGTGACAGGATCGAACCGTGAGAGTTGGCGCACCGAGGTGGCCTGCGGATCAACCTTCGCGGATGGATGGCTGGAGCCCTGCTTGCAGTAATCCGGATTTTCCGGCGGCCGCAGACGCGCGGTGAACCAGACCTTGCCCTGCTCGTCCATGATGACGTTATGGATGCTGGTGTGACCGTCCCAGATCGCCTCGTCGCCCCAATAGGCCGACGTCCCGCGCGGCGCGTCCGCCGACGATGGCGTGTTCGGATCGAGGTAAGGCTCCTTGATCGTCGCGGCGACGTTCTTGACGGGATCGAGCGTCGGAATGAGGTCCGTGCTTTCCTCCGGAGATCCGTAGATCAAGCCATTGGCATTCACCGTCGGGTTGCGCTTGTCGGTCGAGATCGCATCGTGCTGGTAGTGCGTGGGTGAGGCCCAATCCCACTCGGTGTAGACGACATTGCGTTCGATTCCCTTCGGTCGCTCCGGCTTGTCGAAGGGCAATTCGCCCTCCGCGATGCGGTCGGTCCATTTCGCGAATAGCGAATAGGCCTTTTCGGGTCCCATGCTGCCCAGCACCACCGCCATATATTCCATGGCCTGGCCCGCCTGCGTGCGCATCGCCCACGCCTCCTGCGAATCGTGACCCTCGCTGAACATCTTGGGCACCTCGCGGATACCGCGAGAGCCGAGCGCATGGCAGGACTGGCAGCCATTCTTGACCGTATCCACCCACTGCGCCTGGCTTTTCATGGTGTCCGGCATCTTGTTGCCCTTGTCGCCGGTGCCGGGGAATTCGTTCGGCGCCGGAATGTCGAGCATCGAATACCAGTACATGCCGGGATAGAGCTGCGCCGCAGCGCCGGCCGAGGCGGCAGGCTTCACGTTGAAGTCGACAACCTTGCCCGGACGCGCATCGACCTGTGCGCTATCGGTCAAGCCGTAGCCCCGAACCCAGACCTTGTAGCTGGCGTCGGGCAAATCGGGAATGACATAGCGGCCCTGATCATCGGTGACGACGATCTTGGCATATTTGGTGGGAAGGTCCTTGGTCTCGGCGATCACCCAGACGCCCGCCTCGGGGCCCTTCTCGCCGCTCACCTGACCACCGATGTCATGCGCGGAAATATCGACATTCGCCGCGATGACGGCGCTTGCCTGTAACAGCGCGGCCGCGCCGGCACAGCCGGCGATCCATTGCTTCAGATTCATGTTTCTCCCCTTACTGTGCCTGTGTCCTGCACCGATGTTTTTTTACCGCCGCACTTGTCTTCGTGCGTTTCACAACCGCCTTGGATAATGGCCTTAGATTCTGCCCAACAGGCCTCCTTGTCGAGTGCTTTGGCGAATAGCTGCCCTACATCGGCCGCGCCCCGCCTCTCAGGTGGTGAAAAGCGGACGCAGTGCCCGCACATCCTCCACGTGTTCCAGCGCATTGATTTGCGCGATCAGCTTTTCGGTCTTTTCCGCCCCTAGCACGGGCGCCATCAGATCGCGCGCCTTGGCGCTCACGGCCTCGGTGCTGAGCGGATTTTCCTTGGTGCCGGGCGGAAATTTGGTGAAGTGGTCGAGCTTGCGCCCGTCGACCAGCGTCACCTCGACGATGGCGCCGCGCGGCGCAGCCGGGTCCATCAGCGCGTTATCACCCGCCAAAGTGATCTTGGCGCGCTGCTCGAGGATCTTTGGATCGTGCATCAGCGCGGTGTCGTGGCTGTCGGCGAACGAAACGGCCCCCTTCACCAGCGCAAGCGCCACTAGATGCTGGCAATTGACGTCGGGCATGGCACTTTCGCCGACAATGCCCATCGCGTCGGTCGGAAGTTTCACCAGAATGCTTCGGACGTTCTCGGGGGTGAGATCATGTTGTTTGCGCAGGCTCAAGAGCGCATCCAGCGGCGACTGGATCGGATAGCCGACGGAGTAGGTCTTGATCGCCGTCTCCGTGACGTAGAAGCGGTGGCCGAGCCCATCCAGCATCTGCTCCGGCTTCGGCTCGGTCGACAGCGCGATGAAGAGGTTGTGCGTGCCGTCCAGCACATCATCCACGCCGGTGAGGCCTGCCTGGACCATGGTGACTGCCATCACGCCATTGCGCGCGCCCATGCCGGCGAAATCGAAGGCCTTTTCGATATGGTCCTTGTCCTTGACCCAGCTCCACAGGCCCGAGACCTGCTGCGCGGAATACGAAATCGCAAAACGCATGCCCTGTTCGTCGAGTTGGGCGAGCGAGGCGGCCGCGCCCAATGCGCCGAAGGTCGAGGCCGTCCCCTCCGCGCTGCGATGCGTGCCGCGCACGAGGTCGGGTCCCAGTGCCATCAACAGCCGACAGGCGAGATCGTAGCCAAGCGTAACCGCGCGAATGAACTCCGCGCCGCTGCGGCCCTCCTTTTCCGACATCGCCAATGCGGCCGGAATCACCGAACTGCCGGGGTGCGCCTTGGTGACGGGCTCGAAATCGTCGGTCTCGTTGGAATGGGCGCACATGGCGTTTGCCAGCGCGGCATTGATGGCGGTGGTATGGAAGTCCGAACCTACCACCGAGGCCTGCGGCTCGCCGCCGAGCGTGCGCACATATTTCGTCGCCATCATGCCCGGCTTCATCCGCGAACCCGAGACCATCGCGCCAACGGTGTCGAGAATGCGATGCTTGCACGCCAGTATCACCGCATCCGGCAATTCCTGGCGACGTGCCGCAGCCATGTAGCGGGCAAGGCGCGCCGTGACGCCGGCAGCCCCGTCCGCGGCCAGCGCGCATCTGAACGGCGATGCCGCCAGCGTTGCGAACGCACCAGCGGACAGCAGCAGGCGGCGACGCGATAGTGCTTGGTGCATGTAACCCCTCACCTTACGCCGAGGCCGACATCTTGGCGATTTCAGCAGCATTCGGCAGGCTTTCGACGTTCCAGCAGGCGTCCATCACCCGGCGGATCGTCGGCGGAGCAATGATGCCGTCGGCGAGATCGGTAAACTTCGCCTCGAGCTGCTGGTTTGTCATCGGCACCTCCACGCTGCCGACCGCATGTTCTATGTAGCGGTGCAATTGTCGCCCATCCTTCAGCACGACGGTCATGTCGACCTGCTCGGGCTTGATGCCCGGCGTGACCACCGGATTGACCTTGCCACGTAGCGCGACGATGGTCGGATCGTTCACCGCGCGGTCGCTGAACTGCTTTTCGCCCCCGGCACCCTCGACCAGCGCGACGGCAACCGCATGATAGATGCTGAACTTACCTTCCAGCCCCTCATGCGGGGTCTTCTTGCCGGTGAGCTCGAGCACCAGCGGATGCACCTTGAGATCGACGTGATCGATCTGATCCGCGGTCAATCTGTTCTCATTGCGCAACTGGATCGCCGCGTCGATCGCCGGATGCATCACGATGCCGCAGGCGAACGGCTTATAGGTGTTCAGCGCCGCCTCGTAGCGCTTGCCGAGATCGCCGAGGATCTCGTTGTAGTCCTGCTTGGTGCTGATCGTATTGGCCCAGCCGCGCTTGGCCTCTATCATCTCGTCGGAGGAAGTAAAATTCTTCGAGGCCAGCATCGCCGCGAAGATGCCGTTGGAGGCGGCGCGACCGGGATTGAAGCTCTTGTTCATCGAGCCGAAGGATTCGCGCAAGCCGACCGGCTGCGAGGCGGCAAGCCCAAGCGCCCACACCATCTGCTGCTCGTTGAGCTTGAGCAATTTGCCAACAGCCGCCGCAGATCCGAACACGCCGGCGGTGCCCGTGATGTGCCAGCCGACATCGTAGTGATTCGGATAGACGGAGTTGCCGATCCGGCACTCGGTCTCGACGCCGAGCACGAGCGCGTTGAGGAAATCCTTGCCGGAGACCGGCTGCATCTCCGAGAGCGCAAGGATCGCCGACGCCACGGGACCCGCCGGATGAATGATGGTCTTCAGGTGCGTGTCGTCATAATCGAAGATGTGGCTCGACACGCCATTAATGAAGGCCGCGTTCATGATGTCGAACCGCTCGCGCCGCCCGAACAGCGAGGCCTGCTGCGGGCCCGAGAACGGCGTCAGCGCGGCAACTGCGATATCCACGGTCTGGTGGCGCGAGCCGCCGATCGCAACGCCCACCCAATTCAGCAGCGTCCGCACGCCCTCCTTGCGCACATTGGCTGGAAGATCATCGTAAGTGGCGCCGACGAGATAATGCGCAAGCGCCCGCGTCACGCCGTTGGCTGGTGCGGATTTTGCGGGCGCGGCAGGCGCGGCGGCGGAAGCATCCGCGAAAGCCATGCCGGTTGCACCGGCAGTGGCGAGCGGAAGCGCGACAGCCGTCTGCAGCAGGGTTCGGCGATCAGTGATGGGCATGGGTAATCTCCCGGGTTCTTGTTTTTACATTGGCAAGCTGGGCGGCAAGTCGGACCGCGCTTTCGAGCGCGCCGGTCTTGGCCATGCCCTTGCCGACGATATCGAAGGCGGTGCCGTGCGAAGGCGTCGTGAAGACGGTGTCGAGCCCTGCCGTCACCGTGACGCCCCGATTGAAGCCGCGCAGCTTGGTCGCGATCTGGCCCTGGTCGTGATACATCGCCACTACACTGTCGAACTCGCCGGCAAAGGCGCGGATGTAGACGGTGTCGGCCGGATAAGGCCCACTGCAGGCGATGCCGCGCTTGGCCGCGGCTTCGACGGTGGGACGGATCATCTCGATCTCGTCGCGGCCGAACAGGCCGCCCTCGCCCGCGTGGGGATTGAGCGCCGCTACCGCGATGCGGGGTCTTTCGATGCCCGACTTGCGCATCATGCGGTCGGCAAGCTCGATCGCATCGGTGATACTCTCCGGAGTGATGCAGTCCAAAGCCTCGCGCAGCGATTGATGGCCGGTGACCCGCGACATCCATTGCCCATCGAGCACGTTCATCTCGGAGAAATAGCCCTGATGGCCGAGCAGGCTCGCGAACATCTTGTGCTCGTCGGGGAACTTCCAGCCGCCGTCGAACATCGCGCGCTTGTTCAGCGGCGCAAAGGTGATGGCGTCAACCTCGCCGGCTTTGGCGAAGTCGATCGCGCGCGACAGCGTCTCGCCGGTGAGCCGGCCGGAATCGGCATTGGACTTGCCGAGCGGAAACAGCGACGGATCGGCATTGCCGAGATCGACCAGCGGCACCACGCCGTGATGCCAGAAAGCTTTTGCCGGCGAAGTGACGTGCTCGACCTTCAGCTTCACGGCGGCGTGCGCCATGCCCATCTCCAGCACGCGGGCGTCGCCGACCACGACGAGGCGAGCGACATTGGCGAGATTGCCGTCGGCCAGGATGCGCGCAGTTTGCTCAGGCCCGATGCCGGTGCAATCGCCAGGTACCAGCGCGACGATCGGGAGAGCGTCTTGACTTGTGTCCATTGAACTTCACTTTGCGGTCAGGGTTTGGGTGATGGATGGGGTCCAGGCGCGCGAATCGAACTCGCCGTCCCATTTAGCGACGACGATCGCGGCCACGGCGTTACCGATCGTGTTCGTGATGGCCCGCGCCAACGACATGAAGCGGTCGATACCGAGCAGCAGCGCCAGCCCCTCCGCCGGAAGGCCGGCGGCAATCACGGTCGCGGCGAGCGCGGCGAATGCGCCGCCGGTCACCCCGGCCGCGCCCTTGCTGGTGAAGAGCATCACGACGAACAGGCTGAGCTGCTGTGCCGTGGTCATCTCGATGCCGTAGACCTGCGCAACGAAGATAGTGCTGAGCGGCAGTGTCAGCGCCACGCCATCAAGGTTGAAGGAATAACCGGAGGGAATAACCAGACCTGCGACGGCCCGGCCGACCCCCGCGGCCGGCAGTTTCTCCATCATGCCGGGAATGGCGGTCTCCGACGAGGACGTACCCAGCACAACCAGGAGCTCGGTGCGCAGCATGCGAAGCAGATCCATCAGGCGAATGCCGACAAACCGGCAGATCGCGCCGAGCACGACAAAGATGAAGAACGCCATCATCGCCCAGGCGGTGCCGACCAGGAGCGCCAGCGCATAGAGCGTGGCGACGCCGAATTTCGCCACCGTAAAGGCCATGGCGCCGAAAGCGCCGATCGGCGCCAGCGCGACGACGACATGCACCACGCTGAACACGAGCTCGGTGACCCGCTCCATGGCGCCGCGCAACGCCGTGCCGCGTTCGCCGAGCAGCAGCAGTCCGATTCCGCACAATAGCGCCAGCACCAGAACCTGCAGCACGTCGCCATTGGCGAAAGCGCCGACAAAGCTGTCCGGTACCATGTGCTGGAGATAAGCCGACACTGACCCGACATGCGCCTGCGCATAACGCGACACCGTCTCCGCTTGTTGGGCGCTCGCCGGCGCGACGCCCGCACCGGGCCGCACCCAGTGCACGACCAGGAGGCTGAATAGCAGGCACAGCGTGGTGACGGCTTCGAAATAGACGAAGGCCTTGAGCCCGATGCGCCCCACCGCGCGCATGTCGCCGACCTGCGCTATGCCCGTGACCACCACCAGGAAGATCAGCGGCGCGATGGTCATCTTGATCAGTGAAATGAAGGTGTCACCGAGCGGCTTGAAATCAACCGCGATCGAGGGAAACAGCGCGCCCGCGAGCGCACCAAGCGCGGCGCCCGCCGCGACAAGGACGTATTGCTCACGCCAGAACGGCCTGCGGCGCCGCGCTGTGGCCGCAGTGGCAACGGATGGAGAGAGCGAAGTCGCGGCAATCTGCAATGGATATCCTCCCGGAGCGACGCGCCCGAGCGGGGCATCTGTTGTTCTTTTGGCTTTTCGGCGGATTTACATTGAACCAGCAAGGCGGCGGGCGCTAATGCCGTATCGGCATGAATTAAGGACAAAAAATCATCATGGACCTGGTCTGGCTGGAGGATTTCCTGGCGATCGCTGAGGATGGCGGGTTCTCCCGCGCCGCCGAGCGCCGCCATGTCACCCAGCCAGCGCTGAGTCGCCGCATCCGGGCACTGGAAGATTGGCTGGGAGCGCCGCTGTTCGAGCGAAGCTCGCATACGCTCACGCTCACGCCGGCGGGCAAGACCTTCCGCTCAGTGGCAGAGGACGTGTTGCGCCGTGTCGTGGCCGGCCGCGAAGAAGCGCTGGAGGTTGCCCGCCTCAAGGCCGAAACCATTCATTTCGCGGCAACCCACGCGCTGTCGCAGACTTTCTTTCCCGACTGGATTCGCCGGGCTGACAGCGCAAGGGCCGGCGCGGGCGTACAGTTGGTGGCGGCCAATTTCGCCGCTTGCGAGAAGCTGCTGCTGGATGCGCGGGTGCATTTCCTGCTTTCCCATCACCATCCGGCGCTGGCGAGCCGGCTCGACACCGATCGTTTTCAGCGCCTCGAATTGGGCAGCGACCTGCTTGTGCCTGTCACTGCGCCCGCGGCAGTCTCGGCGCTGCGCGGCACACGCCGGAGAAAAGCAGCGCCGCGCCATGCGCTGCCCGGCACGCAAGCCGCGCCGCTGCCCTATCTTGCCTACCATCCTGGCTCGGGCATCGGCCGTATCGTCAGCGCGGTGCTCGCCGGCAGGGAGCCAGCCGCTTGGCTGGTGCCGAGCTTTGCCGCGCCTGTCATGCTGCTGATCGACATGGCGCGCGAAGGAAGAGGCGTCACGTGGGCACCGCGCAGCTTGGTCGAGAACGATCTTGCCGAAGGACGGCTCCTGCGTGCGGGGACGGAAGATTGGGATATCGCGATCAGCATCTGCCTGTTCCGCGCGCGGGCTCGCATGACGAATGCCGCAGAGACTTTTTGGAACGCGATGCGCAAGGCGAAATTGGGGAAGAAGGCGCACGCCCCCTTGTCACGCCCGCGCTGATGGCGCGCCGCGCCTCTCGGCCTAAAGTCGTGGCGGATTTGCCGCAATCGCGCAGATTCCGTGACAAAAGCCCAATTCTTTCAGAAAGTTAATGGGACAATTCGGAACGGAACCGTTCAAAATATGGTGGTTCGGAATGTCCCAGCGGTAGCGGAACGGATAAGCTATAGGGACGCCACCCGATCCCTTAGCCCCGTGTGACGCAGGTTCATGGACAAGCCGCTCAAGCCGCCGATCAAAGCCCCTCCGACCGAAGCGTCGCCTCCGAAGCCGCGATCTCGCTGGAGGTTCAGCCTCACGGTGATCATCGTGTTGCTGGTCGTCGCCGGCATCGTCTGGTGGACCAGGCACGGAACGGCGCCCGAGCCGCAAGGCCGAGCCGGTTTCGGCCGGAATGCGCCACCAATGTCCGTCGCCGACGAGGTCATCGGTAAGGGCGACATCAAACTTACCCTCAACGCGCTGGGCACGGTCACCTCGCTCGCCACCGTCACCATCAGGAGCCAGATCAGCGGCTATCTGATGAAAATCGATTTCAAGGAAGGCGACGAGGTCAAGAAAGGCGACCTCCTCGCGGAAATCGATTCGCGCCCCTACGAGGCGGCGCTTGCGCAAGCCAAGGGCCAGCTTGCGCGCGATGAAGCGCTGTTGAAGGGAGCGCAGGTCGATTTGCAACGCTACCAGGGGCTCGCCGCGCAGAACGCGGTGCCGCATCAGACGCTGGACACGCAAATCGCCTTGGTGGCCCAGGACCAGGGCACGGTCGAAGCCGATCGCGCGGCGGTGAAATCGGCGGAAGTCAATCTGAACTACACCAGGATCGTGTCCCCGGTCGACGGCCGCGTCGGCTTGCGTCAGGTGGATCAGGGCAACTACGTGACCCCAGGGGATACCAACGGCATCGTCGTGGTGACGCAACTTGCGCCGATCAGCGTGCTGTTCACCGTGCCCGAGGACAATTTGCAGGCGATTGCAAAACGCCTGCAAAGCGGCGCGGTTCTGCCGGTATCCGCACTCGACCGCGGCGGCGCCAACAAGCTAGCGGACGGCACGCTGCAGACCTTCGACAGCCAGATCGATCAAACCACCGGCACGATCAAGCTGCGCGCACAGTTTCCTAACGATCAGCGCACGCTTTATCCCAACCAGTTTGTCAATGTCCGCCTGCTGCTGGACACGCATAAGGACGTGACCACCATGTCCACCGCGGGCATCCAGCGCGGCGTGCCCGGCACATTCGTCTATCTGATCAACCCCGACAGCACCGTCTCGGTGCGTCAGGTGCAACTCGGCGTCACCGATGGCGACCGCGTGGAAGTGCTCTCGGGCCTCAATCCAGGCGATCGCGTCGTGATCGACGGGGCCGACAAGCTGCGCGATGGCGCCAAAATCGTCTTGCGCCAGTCCTTCGAGACCAACAATCCACCGGGCGCCGCAGCGCCCAGCCAGAACAGCCCCAATCCTGCGAAGAAACGGCGTTCGGAGGGTGCACCGAAGCAATGAACCCGTCGCAGCCATTTATCTTACGGCCGGTAGCGACGACGCTGCTGATGATCGCCATCATGCTATCGGGCATGCTGGCGTTCAAATTTCTTCCTGTGGCTGCGCTGCCCGAAGTGGATTACCCGACAATCCAGGTGCAGACCTTTTATCCGGGCGCCAGCCCCGATGTGATGACCTCCTCCATCACAGCACCGCTGGAAGTGCAATTCGGGCAGATGCCGAATCTCAACCAGATGAGTTCGGTCAGTTCCGCCGGCGCGTCGGTCATTACACTGCAATTTGGCTTGAGCATTTCGCTCGATATCGCCGAACAGGAGGTGCAGGCCGCGATCAATGCCGCAGGCAATCTGCTCCCCTCCGACCTGCCCGCACCGCCGATCTACGCCAAGGTGAACCCCGCTGACGCGCCGATCCTGACGCTCGGGTTGACGTCGAAGACGATGCCGCTGACGCAGGTCGAGGACTTCGCCGATACGCGCCTTGCGCAAAAAATCTCCCAGCTTCCCGGCGTCGGTCTCGTCAGCATCAGTGGCGGCCAGCGCCCAGCGGTGCGGATTCGTGCCGACATCCGCAAGCTCGCGGCCTACGGCCTCAACATCGACGATCTGCGCACCACCCTCGGCAACGCCAATGTCAATACACCCAAAGGCAATTTCGACGGCTCGATGCGGGCCTATACGATCAACGCCAACGACCAGATCCGCAACGCCGCCGACTACAAATCCCTGATCGTTGCCTACAAGAACGGCTCGCCGGTTCGCCTAAGCGATGTGGGCGACGTCATCGACGCCGCGCAGAACGACAAGCTCGGGGCCTGGATGAACGAAACGCCGGCCGTCATCCTGAACATCCAGCGCCAGCCGGGCGCCAACGTGATTTCGGTCGTCGACGGCATCAAGGCGCTGTTGCCGCAGCTCCAGGCGACGCTTCCCGCCGCCATAGACCTCAATGTCCTGACCGACCGCACAATCACCATTCGCGCTTCCGTCAAGGACGTCGAATACGAGCTCTCGCTCGCCGTGATCCTGGTCGTGCTGGTGATCTTCGTGTTCCTGCGCTCAACGCGCGCAACCCTGATCCCGAGCCTGTCGGTGCCGCTGTCCCTCGTCGGCACACTGGGCGTCATGTACCTTTGCGGCTTCAGCCTCAATAACCTCTCGCTGATGGCGCTGACCATCGCGACCGGTTTCGTGGTCGACGACGCGATCGTGGTGATCGAAAACATCTCCCGCTACATCGAAGAGGGCGATTCGCCATTGCAGGCGGCGCTGCGCGGCTCCGAGCAGATCGGCTTCACGATCATCTCGCTGACGGTGTCGCTGATCGCCGTGCTGATTCCGCTCCTGTTCATGGGCGACGTGGTCGGCCGGCTGTTCCGCGAATTTGCCATCACGCTCTCGGTGACCATCCTCATCTCAGCGATTGTCTCGCTGACGCTGGTGCCGATGGCCTGCGCCAAGCTGTTGAAGCCGGAAAGCGAGACTCGCGAGAACGCTTTCCAGCGCTTCAACCGCGAGGCGTTCGACCGCGTCATTGCGCTTTACGGGCATATGCTGAACTGGGTGCTCGACCGCCAGACCTTTGTGCTGTTGATCGCACTGGCGACTTTCGCTCTCACCGCCTTCCTCTACATCGTCATCCCCAAGGGCTTCTTTCCGCTGCAGGACTCCGGCGTCATCCAGGCGATTTCGGAAGCACCACAGTCGGTGTCTTACGCCGCGATGGCGGAGCGGCAGCAGCAGCTCGCCAGCATCATCCTGAAAGACCCGGAGGTCGACAGCCTGTCCTCGTTCATCGGCGTCGATGGCACCAACACCACGCTCAATAGCGGCCGCATCCTGATCAATCTGAAGCCGCACGATCAGCGCAAGTCCGATATTGCCACGATCATGCAGCGTATCAAGGATGCGACGTCGCACCTGACCGGCATCACGCTTTATATGCAGCCGGTGCAGGACCTGACCATCGAGGGCACCGTCAGTCGCACGCAATACCAGTTCATCCTGCAGGACGCCGATCCCGCGGAGCTTGCCGAATGGACGCCGAAGCTCGTCGATAAGCTCCGAACCTTACCGCAATTCGCCGAGGTCACGACCGACAGCGCCCAGCAAGGACTTGCGGTCTATGTCGATATCGATCGCGACCAGGCAGCGCGCTTTGGCATCACGCCTGCGACCATCGATAACGCGCTCTATGATTCCTATGGCCAGCGTATCGTCTCGACCATCTTCACCAACTCGAACCAGTATCGCGTGATCCTCGAAGCGGACCCGAGCCTGCAGAACTCGCTGCGATCGCTGGGCGACATCTACCTGCCATCTTCCGTGAGCAGCACGCCGGTTCCCCTGATGGCGATGGCCAAGATCCGCGAGACGACCGCGCCGCTGCAGATTTCCCATCTTGGTCAGTTTCCATCCGCCGCGGTGTCATTCAACCTGTCGCCGGGCGCTTCGCTGGGCGAAGCGGTAACAGCCATCAAGCAGGCGCAACTCGACATTGGCCAGCCGCTGGGCGTGATCACGAGCTTCCAAGGCGCGGCTCTGGCCTTCCAAGCTTCGCTCTCCAATCAGCTATTCCTGATCCTGGCGGCGATCGTCACCGTCTATATCGTGTTGGGCGTGCTCTATGAGAGCTTCATCCACCCGATCACCATTCTCTCCACACTGCCCTCGGCCGGTATCGGCGCGCTCTTGGCGCTGATGCTGGGCGGCCACGATCTGACCATCGTCGCCATCATCGGCATCATTCTCTTGATCGGCATCGTCAAGAAGAACGCGATCATGATGATCGACTTCGCGCTCGACGCCGAGCGTAATGAGGGGCTGTCACCGCGTGACGCCATCTACCAGGCCTGCTTGTTGCGGTTCAGGCCGATCCTGATGACCACGATGGCGGCGGTGCTGGGCGCACTGCCACTGATGCTCGGCACCGGCGCGGGCTCGGAACTGCGACATCCGCTCGGCATTTCGATTGTCGGCGGCCTGCTGCTGAGTCAGCTTCTGACCCTCTTCACCACGCCCGTTATTTATCTCTGGTTCGATCGGCTGGCGCTGCGGTTCACCGGGCGTCCGCACAGCCTCGGCCAGGTCGGAGGGACGCGCTGAGCCATGGGTCCGTCCACACCCTTTATTCGCCGACCGGTCGCAACGACCTTGCTGACCTTCGGACTGGCCGCAGCGGGCGCGATCGCCTTCTTCAAGCTGCCGGTCTCGCCGCTGCCGCAGGTGGATTTTCCAACCATCCTGGTGCAGGCGACGCTGCCGGGCGCAAGCCCGCAGGACGTCGCGACCACAGTGGCTAGCCCGCTCGAGCGCCATCTCGGACAGATCGCCGACGTCACCGAGATGACGTCGCAGAGCTCGGTCGGCACCACGCGCATCGTGCTGCAGTTCGGGCTTAACCGCGACATCAACGGCGCCGCCCGCGACGTGCAGGCCGCGATCAACGCGGCCCGCGCGGACCTGCCGACCAGCCTGCGGACCAATCCGACCTACCGCAAGGTCAATCCCGCCGACGCACCGATCCTGGTCATGACGCTGACCTCGGATACCCTGACCCGCGGCGAGATCTACGACGCCGCCTCCACGGTGCTGGCGCAAAAGCTGTCGCAGGTCGAAGGCATCGGCGAGGTGGTGGTCGGCGGCGGCTCGCTGCCGGCAGTCAGGGTCGATCTGATCCCGCAGGCCCTCTATAAATATGGGATCGGGCTTGAGGATGTCCGTGCGGCGCTCGGCAGCGCCAACGCGCACAGCCCCAAGGGCGGCATCGATGTCGGCGATCAACGCTATCAGATCTACGCCAACGACCAGGCCAACAAGGCCAAGGACTACCAGTCGCTGATCGTCGCCTACCGCAACGGCGCGCCGGTGCATCTGTCCGATGTCGGCGAGGTCACAGATGGCGTGGAAAACATCCGCAATGCCGGCCTCGCAAACGGCAAGCCGGCGGTACTGATTATCCTATATCGGCAGCCAGGCGCCAACATCATTTCCACCGTCGACGCGGTGAAGGCGCTGATGCCGACGCTGCGCGCCTCGGTTTCACCCGCGATCGACATGTCGCTGGGGGTCGACCGCTCGACCACGATCCGGACCTCGCTGCATGATGTGGAGCGGACGCTGATCCTTGCCGTCATGCTGGTGATCATCGTGGTGTTCGCGTTCCTGCGCAACATGCGTGCCACCTTCATTCCCGTGGTCGCCGTGTCGGTGTCGCTGGTCGCCACCTTCGCGGTCATGTACCTGATGGGCTACAGCCTGGACAATCTGTCGCTGATGGCGCTGACGGTTGCGACCGGATTTGTCGTCGACGATGCCATCGTCGTGCTCGAAAACGTCACCCGCTACATCGAGGACGGATTGTCGCCGCTGGAGGCCGCGCTGAAGGGCGCCAACGAGGTCGGCTTCACCGTGCTCTCGATGAGCATTTCGCTGATTGCCGTGTTCATCCCGATCCTGTTGATGGGAGGCATCGTCGGCCGCCTGTTCCGCGAATTCGCGATGGTCATTTCGATCTCGATCCTGATTTCGCTGGCGATCTCGCTGTCGACCACGCCGATGATGTGTTCGGTGCTGCTTCGACCGCTTTCAGCCGAACGACGCGGCTGGTTCTACCGCACGAGCGAGCGCTTCTTCGAGGCGATGCTCGGCTTTTATCGGCGCACGCTGACCTCCGCGCTGGAGCATCCGCGTTCGATGATTCTGATCCTGCTCGCGGTGTTCGGACTGAACTTCTATCTCTACGGCGTCATTCCGAAAGGCTTCTTCCCGCAGCAGGACACCGGACGAATCGTCGGCTTCATCCAGGCCGATCAGAGCATTTCATTTCAGCTCATGCAGCAGAAGCTGACGCAATTCGTCGACATCATCAAGAAGGATCCGGCGGTCGAAACCGCCGTCGGTTTCACCGGCGGCGGGTCGACCAATTCCGGCTTCATGTTCGTCTCGCTCTATCCGAGCGATCAACGCAAGATTTCCGCCGACGGGGTGATCGCGCGCCTGCGGCATCAGCTCGCTGCAGTACCGGGCGCAACGCTGTTCCTGCAATCGGTGCAGGACATTCGCGTCGGCGGCCGGGCCAGCAATGCGCAATTCCAATACACGCTGCAGAGCCCCACACTGGAAGAGCTGAACGAGTGGACACCGAAGATCGTGGCCGCGCTACAGCATGAGCCCAATCTCGCCGACGTCAACAGCGATCAGCAGAACAAGGGTCTCGAATCGGACGTGGTGATTGATCGCGACGCCGCGGCGCGGCTCGGGATTACCGTGAGCCAGATCGACAACACGCTCTACGACGCCTTCGGCCAGCGTCAGGTCTCCACCATCTATGTCGCGCGCAACCAGTACCACGTCATCATGGAGGTCGCGCCGCGTTATTGGCAAAATCCGGAGACGCTGAAGGACGTCTATATCAGCACGTCCGGTGGCTCGGTCGGCGGTTCGCAGGCAACCAATGCCGTCGCCGGGACCGTTGTCTCCGGAGGCAAGACCTTTTCCGCAAACTCCGCCAACGCTCAGGCCGCGCGCAATCAGGCAACCAACTCGATCGGCGCGACCGGCAAGGGCGTCGCCTCCACGGGCTCCGCCGTAAGCACCAGCCAGGAGACCATGATCCCCCTCTCTGCCGTCGCGCATTTCGCGAATGGCGCAACGCCACTCTCCGTCAACCATCAGGGGCTTCTTGTCGCCAACACCATTTCGTTCAATCTGCCGGCGAACGTCTCGCTGAGCACGGCGATCGCGACGATCGAAGCCACCATGAACCGGATCGGCGTACCCGCCACAGTCCACGGCACGTTCCAGGGCACCGCCAAGGCCTTCCAGGATTCGATCAGCAATCAACCCTACCTGATCCTCGCGGCGCTGGTGACGATCTACATCGTGCTCGGCGTCCTCTACGAGAGCTACGTGCATCCGCTGACCATCCTCTCGACCCTGCCCTCTGCCGGCGTCGGCGCGCTCCTGGCACTGATGGCCTTCAAGACCGAGTTCAGCATCATGGCGCTGATCGGCGTCATCCTGCTGATCGGGATCGTCAAGAAGAACGCGATCATGATGATCGACTTTGCGCTGGACGCCGAACGCAGACGCGGGCTTGCGCCGATCGAGGCGATTCGCGAGGCCTGCCTCCTTCGCTTCCGCCCGATCATGATGACGACCATGGCCGCCATGCTCGGCGCGGTGCCGCTGGCGCTCGGCGTCGGCGACGGCGGCGAGCTGCGCCAGCCGCTGGGCATCTCCATCGTCGGCGGTCTCGCCCTGAGCCAGATACTCACACTTTATTCCACGCCTGTGATCTATTTGTATCTGGACAGGTTCCGCCTCTGGAGCCAACGTCGCCGGGGCGACGCGGCGCCCTACACGCCCGGGCCTTCACTGCAGCCAGGCGAGTAAATGCCAAGACCCGTGCCAATTCGAGCCGTTCACCGCACCAGCAAGCTTATCCGGCGTACGCCTGCGGACGGCGGCCGCAAGCTGCGCGCGGTGTCTGCGCTCTTTGCGCTGGTGATCAGCCCGGGATTGTCGGGCTGCATTCTTGGCCTCGAGCGACCCGAGCTCAATCTCGAAGTCCCCGCGAACTATCGCGCGGCGCCCAAGGCCAATGCCGATGCTTCGGTGCCGGCGCTCGACTGGTGGCGCGGATTTCGCTCAGCCGAGCTGACCTCGTTGATGGATGATGCGCAGATCCACAATCTCGACATCGCGGTCGCGATCGCGCAGATCGTTCAGGCCGACGCCCAGGTCGGCGTTTCCGGCGCGGCGCTTCTGCCGACCGTGAGCGGCAGCGCAAGTGCCGAGCGCCAGCATTTCGGTTCGACCAGCCGCTCCGCTTCCAGCTTGAGCGGCAGCACATTCAGCGGCAGCGGCTCCTCGACATTCTCCACGTTCTCGACCAGCCTGACGGCGAGCTACATTCTCGACTTCTGGGGCAAGAACCGCGCGACACTCGCCGCGTCCGAGGAAAGCGCGACCGCGTCGCGCTACAACCGCGAAGTCGTCACGCTCACCACCATGGCGAGCGTCGCCAACACCTATTTCACAGTTCTCGCCGCGCAGGACCAATTGCGCGTCACCCGACAGAATTTGGCTGCGGCCGAGCGGATTCTGAACCTCGTCAAGACCCAGTTTGCCGGCGGCACGGCCTCGCAGCTCGACGTCTCGCAACAGGAAGCACTCGTCGCGACCGAGCGCGCGGCCATCCCGCCGCTCGAAGTCACGCGCGACCAGAACATCGCCGCGCTTGCGCTCCTGGTCGGCCGCGCGCCTGCGAACTTCACGGTACGCGGCGGCACCACCAGCCGGATCGCGGTGCCGCGGGTCACGCCCGGACTGCCGTCGGAACTGTTGTATCAGCGGCCGGATATCCGTCAGGCCGAGGCGACGCTTGCCGCCTCCAATTTCAGTGTCGAAGCCGCGCGCGCCGCGTTCTTTCCGCAGATCCAGTTGACCGGCACGACCGGGTTGCAGAGCACCGCGCTCGCCTCGCTGTTCACGCCGGGCGCGTGGTTCTACACGATGACCGCGAGCCTGACGCAGCCGCTCTTCGACGGCTTCCTGCTGGAGAGCCAGTTGAAGCAGGCGAAGGGCGTGCAGCTTCAGGACCTGCAGACCTATCGCAAAACCGTGCTTTCGGCCTTCTCCGACGTCGAGAAGGCGCTGATCGGATTGCAGAAGTTCACGCTGCAGGAGCGCCTGCAGAACGACGTGGTGGCGGCTTCGCAGAAGGCCTTTGAGGTCGCGGAAACCCAGTTGCGCGGAGGCACCATCAACCTCATCACCGTGTTGCAGGCCGAACAGACGCTGTTCACCGCGCAAAACAACCTGATCCAAATCCGCCTGAACAAGCTCCTGGCGGCAAGCAGTCTGTTCCAGGCGCTCGGCGGTGGATGGACGCCGCAAGGCACGCTGGCCTCGGCCGCGGTGGAGTAAGCGATGCGCGCACGCTCTTCTTTCTCGATCCTGCTTGCGCTGGGCCTCGGCCTCGCGCCCGCCTTTGGCCAGACCACCTTCGTTGTGCCGGCGAATGGAGTGCCGCTCCACTTCGGCATGACGGCAGAGGAGGTATCGCAAGCGCTGGGCGTGCCGCTGAATTACGTTCGCGGCCGCCCGGGCGACGAGCTGTTGCTCGCGATCCCCAACGTCAAAGGCAGCGCATTGTCCATCCGCAGCGACGGGCTTTACCTGCAGTTTCGCAAGTGGCGGCTCACGGGATGGAAAGGCGATTGGGGGACGATCCGGCCATGAAGCAGAAGCGCGCGGCGACGATGACTGGCTTGAGGAGGGCGGCACTTCTACTGCTCGCGAGTTTCGTCTTTGCCACGCCGGCTCTTGCCGGCGACTATTACGGCCCTCGCCCGCTCCGCTACGGTGTGACAAGCCCGTGGTGGACGTTTGACGCCCGCAATGACAACCGCGACTTTCCGACCAACGGCGGCTTCCCCGGCAATTTTGCCGCCAATCCGCCGCTCGCCTCGATCGGCGCCGCCGGCTTTCTGGAGAGCAATCCTTACCGCTCTCCCCGACCCTATCCGTCGCAGGTCTATTTCGGCCCCCCGACCGACCACACTTATTGCGCCCGACACTACCGCTCCTACGATCCCGTCTCCGGCACCTATCTCGGCAAGGACGGCATGCGGCATCGCTGCTGATAGCCGCAGCCGCGGTTTCGCGGCGACAGCCCACGCGCGCGCATCGACCCACGATCAATCCAAAAACGGTATCGATCAATACCCGCTTCGGCTTGGACCCTCCTTACGCATCTCTCTAGGAAACATCCGGAGGAAAGTTTTCGAGGAGGTGCGCATGAGCGCAATCGTGTCCGCCGTGACAGAGGCCAGGCGGTCTCGCGTCAGGCTGTTTATCGTGACCATGTTGTTCCTGGTCACCACAGTCAATTATGCCGATCGCGCGACGCTGTCGATCGCAGGACCGGCGCTTTCCAAGGAACTTCATCTCGATCCGGTCGCCATGGGTTACGTGTTCTCGGCGTTCGGCTGGTCCTATGTGATTGCGCAGGTGCCGGGCGGCTGGCTGCTCGACCGCTTCGGCTCCCGCTGGGTTTATGCGATCAGCATCATTGCCTGGTCGCTGGTGACGATGCTGCAGGGCTGGGTTGGCTTTCTGAGCGCGGGGCCCGCGATCGCTGCACTGTTTGCCTTGCGCTTCCTGGTGGGCTTCGCCGAAGCGCCGTCTTTCCCCGCCAATGCGCGCATCGTCGCGGCGTGGTTTCCCGGCAATGAGCGCGGCACGGCGTCCGCCTTCTTCAACTCCGGGCAGTATTTCGCGACCGTTCTGTTCGCGCCGCTGATGGGCTGGATCGCGCATGAGTTCGGCTGGCGCTACGTGTTCGATGTCATGGGCGCGCTCGGTCTCCTCATGGGCCTCATCTGGATCAAGACGATGTACGGCCCGAAAGACCACCCGGCGATCAACGAGGCCGAATTCGACTACATCAAGGAGGGTGGCGCCCTCGTTGATCTGGACGGCCCGAATGATGCGCGCGCAGCGGAGAGCGGGCCGAAATGGGATCATTTGCGGCAGTTGCTCTCCAACCGCATGCTGCTCGGCGTCTATATCGGCCAGTACTGCATCACCACGCTGACCTATTTCTTCCTGACCTGGTTTCCGGTTTATCTCGTCAAGGAGCGCGGGCTCTCGATCCTGCAGGCGGGCTTTGTCGCCACGCTGCCGGCGCTGAGCGGCTTCATCGGCGGCGTGCTGGGCGGGATCATCTCCGACGCGCTGCTGCGCAAGACACAGTCCCTGACGCTGGCGCGCAAGATCCCGATCGTCGGCGGAATGCTGCTGTCGATGTCGATCATCGCCTGCAACTACGTCGACGGTCAGGCCCTGGTGGTCGGCCTGATGGCGCTCGCCTTCTTCGGCAAGGGCATCGGCGCGCTCGGCTGGGCGGTGGTTTCCGACACCTCGCCCAAGGAAGCCGGCGGCTTGTCGGGCGGGCTCTTCAATACCTTCGGCAACATGGCCGGCATCACTACGCCGATCGTGATCGGCTACATCGTGGCGGGGACCGGCTCCTTCAACGGCGCGCTCGTCTTCGTCGGGTTGAATGCGCTCGTTGCGGCGGCGGCGTACCTCTTCATCGTCGGCAAGATCGAACGGGTGCATTTGCGGCGGTCCTGAGGGCGTGGCCTCCTTCCCGTGCAAGAATGGGCGGCGGCGGCTTCGGCCGCCGTCTTTGTTTTGGGCGGACATCGATGCTAGAAGTGGCATTTCAACGCCCCGTCTATTCCGGACGCGCATCGATGTTCGACCTCAACCAGCTCCGTTGCTTTGTCACGGTGGCGGAAGAACTGCATTTCGGCAGGGCGGCGGCGCGGCTCAACATGACCCAGCCGCCGCTCAGCCGGCAGATCCAGGTGCTCGAACACATCATCGACGCGCCGCTGCTCGAGCGCACCAGCCGCTCGGTGCGGCTGACGCCTGCCGGGCGCAGCTTCCTGCCCGAGGCGCGGCGGATATTGAAGCTTGCCGAGAGCGCATCCCAGGTCGCCCATCGCATCGCCATGGGCAAGACCGGCTCGCTCAAGATCGGCTTTACCGCCGCCGCGGCTTATGGCTTTCTGCCTGAATTGATTGCCGCGTGCCGGGCAAAACTGCCGGAGATCGACTTCTCGCTGAAGGAAATGGTTTCCGGCGATCAGCTCGAGGCGCTCGCCTCCGGGCAGATCGATGCCGGGCTGTTGCGGCCGCCGATCGCGCGTCCCGACCTCGCAAGCCGCCGCGTGCTGGCCGAGCCGCTGCTCGCAGCGATCCCGAAAAAGCATCCCCTGGCAACCGCCGAGGCGCTCTCGATCAAGGATTTCGACAGCCAGCCCTTCATCATGTACTCGCCCTACGAGGCGCGCTACTTCCACGATCTCCTGGTGTCGCAGTTTTCGCGCGCGGAGATCCTGCCGCGTTACGTCCAGCATCTCAGCCAAATCCATTCCATTCTCGCCATGGTGCGCGCAGGCCTTGGCGTTACCATCGTTCCGGCCGCCGCGGCGAGCCTGAAGATCGCTGACGTCAAGCTGCGCCCGCTCAAGCTGCGCACGCAGAATCCGGTCGAACTGTTCCTGGTCTGGCCGCGCGAGCACGAAAATCCGCTGCTGCCCGCGCTGGTCGACATCGCAAGCGGCATCGCGGCCTCGGGCACGCCGAAGGACTGACGATCGATGCTGATCACGCATCGTTCGATACCGTCATTGGCTTGGACGCGCATTGAATCGTTCCTTTAGAAAACCGGTGGGACGCGAGGCCGTCAGCACCGCCCGCGTCGTTCCCCGAACCAGGAGTGGCGCGATGAGCAAGATGACCCCGCAGGAGATGGCCGCGAGAATCGGCGGCGGCCTCCTGTCCTTCCCCGTGACCCCGTTCAAGGCGGATTTTTCCTTTGACGAAGCGACCTATCGCGCGAACATGGACTGGCTCTGCGGCTACGATGTCGCCGGCCTGTTCGCGGCCGGCGGCACGGGAGAGTTCTTTTCGCTCACCCCGGCCGAAGTGCCGCAGGTGGTCGCGGTCGCCGTCGACGAGACCAAGGGCCGCGTGCCCGTGCTTGCAGGCGCGGGTTACGGTACCGCGACCGCGCGCGAGATCGCCGTCAGTGTGGAAAAGGCCGGCGCGGACGGCCTGTTGCTGCTGCCGCCCTATCTCACCCATTCCGAGCAGGAGGGCCTCGCCGCCCATGTCGAGGCGGTCTGCGCCGCGACAAAACTCGGCGTCATCGTCTATAACCGCGACAATGCCATCCTGCAGCCCGACACGCTGGCGCGGCTGTGCGAGCGATGCCCCAACCTCGTCGGCTACAAGGATGGTATCGGCGACATCGAATTGATGACGCGGGTCTACACCAAGCTCGGCGACCGCCTTACCTATATCGGTGGCTTGCCGACCGCCGAGACCTTTGCCCTGCCCTATCTCGACATGGGCGTCACCACCTACTCCTCGGCCGTCTTCAACTTCGTGCCGGAATTCGCCACAAATTTCTACGCCGCCGTGCGGCGGCGCGACCATCGGACCATCCATGCAGGATTGAAGGATTTCATTCTGCCGCTGGTCGCGATACGTAACCGCAAGAAGGGCTACGCCGTCTCGATCATCAAGGCCGGAATGAAGGTGATCGGCCGCTATTCCGGACCTGTCCGCCCGCCGCTGACGGATCTGACGGAGCAGGAACTGGCCGAACTGGCCGCGCTGGTGGAGAGGCTGCCCGCGACCAAATCGGCGATGCAGGCTGCAGAATAAATCGCCGCGAGCTGCGGCCAACGGGAGGAGCAGATGGTGGCGCAAGCGATCAGCGCCGGGCTTTCGGGCGCACCGGTCGTCACGGAGATGCAGGTGATCCCGGTCGCGGGACGCGACAGCATGCTCCTCAATTTGAGCGGCGCGCATGCGCCGTTCTTCACCCGCAACATCGTCATACTTACTGACAATGCCGGCCATACTGGTGTTGGCGAGGTGCCGGGCGGCGAGAAGATCCGGCAGACGCTGGAGGATGCCCGCGATCTCGTCGTGGGCGAGACGATCGGCGCCTGCAACAACATCCTCGCTGCGATCCGCACCAAGTTCGCCGATCGCGATGCGGGCGGCCGCGGCAAGCAGACCTTCGATTTGCGCGTCACGATCCATGCGGTGACGGCGGTAGAATCCGCGCTGCTCGATCTGCTCGGCCAGCATCTTGGGCTTCCCGTCGCAGCCCTGCTCGGCGAAGGCCAGCAGCGCGCAAGCGTCGAGACGCTGGGCTACCCCTTCTTTGTCGGTGATCGCCGCAAGACCAATCTTCCCTATGTCGCGGGCGAAGACGAGAGGATCGATTGGTTCCGGCTGCGCCATCAGGAGGCGATGACGCCGGGGGCTATCGTCCGGCTCGCCGAGGCGACGCATGATCATTACGGTTTTGCGGATTTCAAACTGAAGGGCGGCGTGCTGCGCGGCGAACAGGAGATCGAGGCTGTCACTGCGATCGCCAAGCGGTTTCCGACCGCGCGCGTGACGCTCGATCCGAACGGCGCCTGGCCTCTCGATGAAGCGATCCGGCTGTGCAAGGACATGCACGGCATCCTCGCTTACGCGGAAGACCCCTGCGGCGCCGAGGCCGGCTTTTCGGGCCGCGAGATCATGGCGGAGTTCCGCCGCGCCACCGGCCTGCCGACGGCGACCAACATGATTGCCACCGACTGGCGCCAGTTGTCGCATGCCTTGCGGCTTGGCGCCGTGGACATCCCGCTGGCCGATCCCCATTTCTGGACCATGCAGGGTTCGGTGCGCGTGGCGCAGACCTGCCGCGACAACGGCCTGACCTGGGGCTCGCATTCGAACAATCACTTCGATATTTCGTTGGCGATGTTCACCCATGTCGGCGCGGCGGCACCGGGCAAGGTGACGGCGATCGATACGCATTGGATCTGGCAGGACGGCCAGGCGCTCACCAAGGAGCCGCTCAAGATCAAGGGCGGCAAGATTGCCGTTCCCGACCGGCCCGGTCTCGGCATCGAGATCGACCATAGCGCGATCGAAGCCGCCAATGCGCTGTATAAGAAGCATGGGCTTGGCGGGCGCGACGATGCGATCGCCATGCAATTCCTCATCCCCGGCTGGACCTTTGACGACAAGCGTCCTTGCCTCGTACGATGAGAAACAGACTCCGGAGGAACACATGTCAGCAGTCCTGAAGAATTTTGTCGGTGGTGAATGGGTGGATGGCACCGCCATCACCAAGAACATCAATCCCTCGAACACCAACGATCTCGTCGGCGAATATGCCCGCGCCGACCGGGCGCAGACCGAAAAGGCGATCGCCGCGGCGAAGGCCGCCTTCCCCGCCTGGTCGCGCTCGACGCCGCAGGAGCGCTATGACGCGCTGAACAAGATTTCGACCGAAATCCTCGCCCGCAAGGAAGAGCTCGGCCGCCTGCTCTCGCGCGAAGAAGGCAAGACGCTGCCTGAAGGCATCGGCGAGGCCGCACGTGCCGGGCAAATCTTCGCGTTCTTTGCCGGCGAAGCGCTGCGGCTGTTCGGAGAGAAAGGCCCCTCCGTCCGTCCCAATCTCGAGGTCGAGATGACGCGCGAGCCGCTCGGCGTGGTCGGCCTGATCACGCCCTGGAATTTCCCGATCGCGATCCCTGCCTGGAAGATCGCGCCCGCGCTGTGCTACGGCAACACCGTCGTGTTCAAGCCGGCCGAGCTGGTCCCGGGCTCGGCGCACGCGCTCTCCGAGATCATCGCGCGCTCGGGCCTGCCGGCCGGCGTGTTCAACCTCGTGGTCGGCTCCGGCTCGGTCGTCGGCCAGACGATGCTGGAACATCCCGATGTCGCGGCGATCTCGTTCACCGGCTCCGTCGCGACGGGCCGCAACATCGCGAAGGCCTGCGTCGCTTCCTCCAACATGAAGAAATTCCAGCTCGAGATGGGCGGCAAAAATCCGCTGGTCGTGCTCGACGACGCCGACCTGAAGGTCGCCGTCGAAGCCGCCACCAACGGCGCCTATTTCTCCACCGGCCAGCGCTGCACCGCGTCCTCGCGGCTGATCGTGACCGAAGGCATTCACGACCGCTTTGTCGAGGCGATGACCGAGCGCTTGAAGGGCCTGCAGGTGGACGATGCGCTGAAGCCCGGCGTGCATGTCGGCCCGGTGGTCGATCAGAACCAGCTCGACCAGGACCTGCGTTATCTCAAGATCGGCAAGGACGAAGGCGCCAAGCTTTATTGGGGCGGCGAGCTGCTGAACCGCGAGACACCCGGCTTCTATCTGCAGCCGGCGCTGTTCACCGAAGTCAAGAACTCCATGCGCATCGCGCGCGAGGAGATTTTTGGCCCCGTCGCTGCCGTCATTCGCGCCAAGAATTATGACGAGGCGCTTGCGATCGCCAACGATACCGATTTCGGGCTTGCGTCGGGCATCTGCACCAGCAGCCTGAAATACGCCTCCCACTTCAAGCGCAACAGCGAGGCCGGCATGGTGATGGTCAACCTGCCGACCGCCGGGGTCGATTATCACGTGCCCTTCGGCGGCCGCAAAGGCTCGAGCTATGGCGCGCGCGAACAGGGCGCCTATGCCAAGGAGTTCTATACCACGGTCAAGACCGCCTACACCTATCCGGTCTGAACGGGCGTCCTTCGAAAGGGAGCGCGCATGAAACATTCGCCCATCGCGGCCGAACAGCCCCGCTACATCAAGCTCAACGCGCGCGACAATGTCGCGATCGTTGTCAACGATTTCGGCCTGCCCGCGGGATCGCGCTTCCCTTGCGGGCTCACGCTGAAGAGCTTCGTGCCGCAGGGCCACAAGACCGCGCTGGTCGATATCGCGCAAGATGCGCCCATCCTGCGCTATGGCGAGATCATCGGCTATGCCGCCTCGACGATCAGCGCCGGCGAATGGGTCGATGAGGCGCGTATCCGCATGCCGGAAGCGCCCTCGCTCGACAATCTCGAGATCGCGACCGCCGTGCCGGAGCCACTGCCGCCGCTCGAAGGCTATACCTTCGAAGGCTATCGCAATCCGGACGGCTCGGTCGGCACCAAAAACATCCTCGGCATCTCGACGTCGGTGCAATGCGTGGCCGGCACGCTGGGATATGCGGTCAAGCGCATCCGCGCCGAGCTCCTGCCCAAATATTCCAATGTCGACGACGTGGTCGCGCTGACGCATGCTTACGGGTGCGGCGTCGCCATCACCGCGCCAGACGCCGTCGTGCCGATCCGCACGCTGCAAAACCTCGCGCTCAACCCGAACTTCGGCGGGGAGGTGATGGTGGTCGGACTCGGTTGCGAAAAACTCGCGCCCGAACGCCTGCTGCCCGAGGGCGTCGACAACTCCATCGTCCGCATGCAGGACGAAGCCTTCGAGGGCTTCGGCGCCATCGTCGATGGCATCATGAAAATGGCGGATGCACGGCTTGCGGTACTCAACCAGCGCCGACGCGAGACCTGCCCGGCCTCCGATCTCGTGATCGGCCTGCAATGCGGCGGCAGTGATGCCTTCTCGGGCGTGACCGCCAATCCCGCCGTCGGCTTCGCGGCCGATCTCCTGGTGCGTGCCGGCGCCACAGTGATGTTCTCCGAGGTCACGGAAGTGCGCGATGCCATCCAGCTTCTGACGCGCCGCGCCGCCAACGAGGAGGTCGGCCGCGCGCTGGTGCGCGAGATGGCGTGGTACGATGCCTATCTCGCCCGCGGCGGCAGCGACCGCAGCGCCAACACGACGCCCGGCAACAAGAAGGGCGGGCTCGCCAACATCGTCGAGAAATCGCTCGGCTCGATCATCAAGTCGGGTTCGAGCCCGATCGCCGGCGTACTGGCGCCCGGCGAGAAGGCGCGGCAGAAGGGCATGCTGTTTGCGGCCACGCCCGCTTCGGACTTCATCTGCGGCACGCTGCAACTTGCCTCCGGCATGACGCTGCAGGTGTTCACGACCGGCCGCGGGACGCCTTACGGATTGCAGGCGGCGCCTGTCATCAAGGTGGCCACTCGCAGCGAATTGGCGCGGCGCTGGAAGGACCTGATCGATTTCGACGCGGGGCGGATCGCGACGGGCGAAATGACCATCGAGGACGCGGGCTGGGAATTGTTCCGCCTGATCCTCGACGTCGCCAGCGGACGGACCGAGGTCTGGTCGGATCGCTGGGGCATTCACAACGACCTCACGCTGTTCAATCCCGCGCCGGTGACGTGATCGGCCCTCTCCCCGCCCCGCTTGCATGCAATCCAATATTCCAAAGACGTCGGCGCTTGGTTGAGGAGCCGCCGCGTACCGGATGCCTCGCAGACGCGGGGCATGATGACGGAGAGGCATGACATCGCATTCTCGCGGCGCCTTTCGCCCGAGTTCTGTCATCGAGTCACCCTCTTCAGAGAACAGAGGGCGCAGGGAAGGCCGGGTGCCCGCCGCACCCGCGGCCCCGTGTGCAAAAAATTGCGCAAAAGCGCACACGGGTGATAACCACAGGTACAGCCGGGATCACGCCGGCCTTCCCTGCGCAGTGGTTTTACGGCTTACTTCGCGCTCTCCCCGGTGAGCCGGACTTTGTTGTCACCGTCGTCAGCGAAATGCGCAAAGCGCATCGTCGCCAACTTAGCGCCAGCCTTGGGGCGCCAGGACCACACGACTATATTTTGGTCTTCGGTGAAACACGCCGAAACTAAAGAAATCCTTATAAAACAAGCACTTTTTGACTACGCTGATGCAGCCTGTTTCTGCGGGTTTCGCCAAATCTAGGGCCCGGCCCTAAGCCTTTCAGTCCCCTCCAAGACACTGAAAGCCCCAAAGCCGAGCCCCTTTGGTCTCAACCCTTAGTAGCCGAAACCGAATGAATACTAGCATCACCAACGAACCCGCTGGCAAGCGCATGCGCCGTGGCAGCGTGATCCTGACCGACCGCCTTTGCGAAAAGCGGGTCGCCAAGCGGGTCAAGTTCTACGACCGCAAATGCCCTGGCCTCTACGTCAGCATCACCACGGCGGGCGTGGCGACCTTTTCGTTCAAGTTCACCGACCCTGAGACCGGCAAACAGCGCACTGGCTGGCTCGGCGTCCATAACCCGGAAACCTTCACGGTCGAGGATGCCCGCAGCAAGGTCTATGGCCTGAGGGGCACAGGTGCTTCGGCAATCGCCGAGACGTTCCGCGACCGGAAAGTGCGGCAGGCGAAGCGGGGCAAGACCGTCGATGAGATCATCGAGGAGCGGATCGCGTGGATGAACACGCCGGTCCGGAAGCCGGACGGCGAAATGCGGCCCCGGATCGAGACGTGGGAGAACGTCGCCAGCCACTTGCGGCGCTTTATCAGCCCACGGCTCGGCAAGAAGATCGCCAGCGAAGTCACCAAGCACGATATTGCCACGCTGTCGAACGACATCGTTGCAGGGAAGCTCGGCGTTCCTTCGGTCGCCAATGCCCGCCACATGCGGCGCGCCGCCTCGGGCCTGTTCAACTGGGCGGCGGAGGCGGGCCGCGACTATGTAACCGCCAGCCCGTGCGTCAACCTGCCGAAGCTCGACCCGGAGCATCCGCGCACGCGCGTCCTGACTGAGGATGAGATCAGGACCTTCTGGCACGGTCTCGACCGTGACGACCTGCCGTGGGATCGCAGGACCCGCCTCGCGCTCAAGTTCGAGTTGGTCACGATGCTGCGCTCCAACGAACTGCTTAGCGCACACCGGGAGGAACTGTTCGACCTCGACGGCGAGCACCCGCGATTTGATGTCCCGCTCAAGCGCGTCAAGAAACGGCGCGTGATCCAGCAGCCGCTGTCCGATCTGGCGGTGGAGATCATCCGGGAAGCCCTGACCAGCGACGAGCAGCAGTACGTCTTTGCCAGCCCGCTCGGTGATCAGCCCATGAACCGCAAGGTCATGGCGACCGCGCTGCGCGGCACCAAGCGCAAGAACGGCAAGGTGAAGACCCCCGGCATCTGCGAGCTGCTTGGTCTCAAGCCGTTCACACCGCACGACCTGCGCCGGACGGCGGCGACCTTGGCGGGCGACCTCGGCTTCGATGATGCGTGGATCGCCAAATGCCTCGATCACGCCGCGAGCAAGAAGTCGGAGCAGATCGTGCCGACTGTCACCGGCAAGGTCTACAATCACTCGAAGCGAATGAAGGAAAAGCGCGCGGTGTTGGACGGCGTCGCGGCGGAGCTTCGGCGGATTATCGGCCAGCCCATGGCGCAGGCCGAAACCGGATTGCGTCTGGTCGCCTGACCAACAGCCCGACCCCCATCTCTTGTGGGTCGGGCTATTCGGTGCTGTCCGGCTGTGGCGCAACCATCTTTGTATAAAGGTCAACTCTAGCAATCACCGTGGGGGTCTCATCGTTGCAGCCTTTCGCGACCGGATTTCAGCTTAAGTAGTACTAGGATGATCTTGTGAAGTACTTTGCCGCGAACCGGCTCACTCTTGGTCTACTGCTTCGCCATATCGGCCAGCACTCTCCCATACACCTCTCTGGCTTTACGCTGATAGCCGTCCAAATCACCTTTGCCGTAGTCGTCGAGGTAAATGGCGGCTTCAGTACTGTAGCCGCCCTTCGCGACACACCCGGCATATAACCCCAGAATTTCTTGAGCGAACCTACGCGTAATCTCTAACTCGCGTTCATCGAGCCACTCGCCTTCCCTCGGCGTTTCCCTCTCCAACTCAGATTTCAGATCGTAGGTATTGAGCCTCTCGAACGGGTTCTGCCCTGCCTCGCGTTGGTGCCACTTTGCATATCCTGCGGAATGGCTCTCTCTCGCTTGAACGTACTCCGGCTTTTCGGATCTAGCCCGTTCGACGAGCGCGGAATACCGGAGCGCCGAATAGGCCTGAAGCGTGCGGGAGAACACCTGGTAAAGATCAAATCCAATGATCCGCACCACCGGCCTTACGATGTCTTCCCTCTCTTCTGGCGTCAGGTTCAAATCCGCGAGCTGCTTGTCGATCTCCTCCAACTGCGCTTGCTTATCCCGTCCGGAGGGAGAGGCCATTCGATTGCCCCACGCAGCCTGATGGTAGGCTGACTTGGCGCTGTTAATCGAAATTCTTCTAAGCTGTCTGATAACCGCCTGCGCTTGATCTAACTGCTCCCGAAGTTCGACTTGCACTTCCCAGACCTTGAACGTCTTTACCTGCGACAGGAACAGGAAGACCCCGCAGATAATGAACGTCACGCCCAAAGCAGTCGCCGACCCGACTTTCCCGCTCCAGCCCTGGAATACGCAAAGGAGGAGCGCCACCACACCCAGCGCGAAGCAGACAAAGACGAATATCTCCCGAAGCTTTTCCATGTCCCCGTCAATCACCTTAAGGCCTCGCCTATAAAAAAGCCGAGACCCAGTCCCGGCTATCAACAAGTAACATCTCAATTCTCGGTTTGGAAGACACCATCACTCCGCTACAACGGGAGCGCGAAAGCTGATATTGGCAAGGTTTTCAACTTACGGGCTTCCGATGCACAAGTGGTCACCGCTGTTCTTTCTGCCAAATATGTGCATCAAAGAGCCATTTGATAGCGAGTATTTGGCAATCGTCTCTCCTAACGATGTCAGGTGCATCGAGATTAATTCTCGACACCCGACTTTCTTGCCATTTTTAAACCGCTTCACCGATACGTTTGGACGCAAGATCGTCCCCAGCGTGCTGATCATGCGCGACGACGCTCCGGCGTGGGTAAAAAATATGGAGGCAGTCGGCGGCTTCCGAGACATTCTCTCCATTTGCGCCGTCGTCTACAATCGCACCGCAGTCCTCATCCATCACCTGCCCAGGAATTACCAGTACTCGACTTCATTCGATTTCTATGCCTATACGCTCACCACGGACTACCAGAGGCTAGTCACCAGCAATCCCGCCTTGTCGGGCATGGACCTCATCGAAGAGTTTCACGGCCAAACCACTCCAGGGCTTCCAGTCTCAAATTGGGATCGGCTCGACTATGACGAGATGCTTCTGAAAGCTTTACTCGCAGAATGGGAACGCCGATTTTCTAGTCCAAAACCATCTTGGCGAAGTCTCGCCCTCTTCCGCTCGCTGAATATGGCTCACGCCGCCGCACAAATTCCCGGTGTCGTTGGTGTCACAAATTATTCTTTAGGGCGAAGCATCAGCCTATGTGTGAGCGCCTTTGAAATCCTTGTTCACCCAGAAAAAGACGAGAGTGGCGTTAAACGGGTCTACGATCTCCTCAATCAGGTCGATTGGCGTACCCAGGCTTGTAAGGAAAACACCTATTACTGCTACGAGGGGCGCGGGAAAAAAACAAAAGGCCCACCGCGAAACCTTGCTTGTTGGATTTATGGTGAGATTAATCACGCGCGAATTGACTACCTCCATGGCAATCCGCTCAACCAAGATAGGCTAGTCGTTCAGGCAAGCGGCAAGCACCTCTTCAATTACAATCCCTCCCTCTACGGGCTTCTCCTTACCGGATTTTTGGGCCTCAACTATTACGGACCCTTTAAGCCTCGCGAGCCCGGCGCCTCTCCCTACGACGCGGTGCGAATGCTTAAGTACCGCTTCTATAGCAAACAAGGCGACTACGAGAACGCCCTCGCCCACATCCGGAAACCGAAAAACCCCAAAGAGTTGTAATGGCGAACTTCGAACCAACGCGCCCGAAAGTTGCCCGAGCACACACCTACCGCATTCCTATTTAGCGGTCTTCCAATCGCCGCAAGTTAACTGCTTCCGACCGACTTCATGTGGCCGGTTCAACATCTGAATTAGCATCGACATCGCGGACACCATGAATTTGGCACGCGGCTTTGCATCCTTGTCGCGGTCAGGAACCGAGAGATTGTTGCAGAGAGCTTTTACCCTGCCGTTGTCGAACGTCACCTCAACTTCATGGGCGAACTCGTTACGCACCTTGCGCAAAATCGTGCTTTGGTCCGCTTCATGGTCGCTAATAAGGCCTAACGCGTGACAAGCTGCGATCCTGGCACTGAAGGAGCCCAAGGGTGCATTGAAACCGGAAAGCAACACTTCAGCGCTCGCGTTCTTGATCAAGAATGACGCAAGAGTGTCCCTCATCAGCTTATCGAGAAATGACGTGGCCACCAGCGCCACGCCGCGATCCGTCTCCGCATTCAGCTCTTCGAGTGCGGCGAGGAATGCCCTGTAATGAGGGTCTTTCTTCCAGACTTCATCTCGAAAGTCCGCGTAGCGCTCGACGAAGCTCTTTTCTGTCACGGCACGTCCCCCTTCCGGCTTCCGCCGATGCTGTACGGCTTATTTAGGAAATACTCGCGATTTCCAGTCGCGGCTTCGGCGTACTGATCGATCGCCACGATGATGGCCTGGACATGTGGGTAACACCGACCTTCGCGCGTGGCCAAGTGCCGAACCTCGGCAAGTGCCTTGATCCATGGTGGATGCTCAGCACTGTCGTCGTACCACCTGACAGGGTCGCGCATCACCAGCTCCGACCGCCCAGAACCTTGCCCTTGGCGGGCCGGGGAAAGGCGTCCTTTTAGCTTGTCGCGCTCGGCGCAGAGGGTATCAACCTTTGCAAGCATGCGTTGGAGTAGCAACTCGGCCGAGGCTGTAGCGATGCCGACCCGCTGGAGTTGCCTGATCTCGCTCCGCTGCCTTTGGACCTGCGTGCGCATGCGCTGTATCTCGCCCCGAATGAACTCGATGTCCGACATGGCTCAGCCCTCCCTCACGGGGGCTCGCATATAGAACAAAATAAGAACAACATGCAAGCCGCTAAGTCTAGCGGGCACGGGTCTCCCCAGCCCCGCATAGCGGGATGGGGCTCCCTGGGTTGTCAAAGGCATAGAGAACAGGAAAGCTAACTTGTCACACTCAAACGTCTCAATTCGTATCACTGCCCATCATACGCCACATCACGCTGATCCACATGACGCGCGCAGCTTCTATGCTGCGCTCGGAACGGCGAGCCGAATATGATCGATGTGGACGATAGCCCTGATTACCACGAGACAATCCGCAGAGCTTTGTTAAGGTTGGTCAATAGTATTGCCCGATCATCCAGCCACAGCTCCGCAACTTTGCGACTGTTGTGCCACTAGTTCATGTCCCGCTACCGGCCAACAGCTTCACCGCGGCACGAAGTCCAAGCCGATCCCGGGGCCACATCAGGTCTACGGCTTCCTGACCATCGACACGAATGCGGTCGTGAAGCCGATCCGCGATGCCGGTGATCTTGACCACGGACGAGGAGCGCGATGCTTGGATGCGGGCGCCGTGGGATGAGGCGAAGGCGCTGCAACGACCATAGCCCGATGATGCGCTCACGATGCGTGGGGGCGTAAAAAAGAGGATCGGGGGCGGCGTAGGTTAGACCCTCGTCAACGGGGCATGCGGCTCAGGAAATCGTAAATCTTTTGATCCAACACGACGGTGGGATCATTCTGCAGATAGTCCCGATTATTGGTCGGCAACCGGAGTTGCACGTCTCTGATCCTCAGCATTTCGTAGATATCCTCGTCGTCAAGGAACACGAAGAGCTTTCCGCCTTCTCGCATGGCCCCAAATGCCGCTAGTTCAGTGTGTTCGTGAGGCTTTACCCTCGTCATTAAGAAACACACCGGGCGCAACGCGCTCGCACTCATATAGCGCTCAGTTGTATGAAGCTGGTTCGGCTTTATGGGGAGGCTATAGTTTTTGCACTCGAAGACAATCACTCTAGCTCGAAAGTCTCGGGTAAACGTTTCCCAGAACGGATGGCCTTGGCCCACTCGATAGACCACGTCTAAGACGCTCAGCTTGTCTTCAAGTCTGGCCTGGATTCTCGGATCGAGCAAATAATCACCGAAAAGATATTCCAAGATGTCTAATATTAATGCCTCATAGAGTTTGGCGCCTCTCTTACCGCGTGGCGTATCGGCCAGACGTTGAGATAGCTCCACACCTCTTGGATCGGGTAGGAGTTGCATAGTCTCTTCGTCGTGTACAATCCCATCTGTGACGATCGGATCAGACAATGATCTACGTGCAGCACCAGCGGCGGCGTCATCCTGTTCTTTGAAAAAAGTAGCAAACCGGTTTTGCAGCTGACGAGATTTCTCTGCGTGTCCGAGAATGTCCTCTCGATCCCAAATCTCCAGCTTAAACTCTTTAAACAGCCAAGCCTTATGCTCAGCTGCAACTACACAGCTCAAGATGAGAAGCTGATCAAACGGCGATGCCCCAAAATATGATTTCACCCTCGAAACCACATTCCTCAGGGTTGCTAATGTCCCAGGGTTCTCCCTGATAAATTTGACTTCCACGACCCTTTCGACCGCGCAGTTCTTTGTGATGACGAAATCAAACCTACGCTGAGAAGACAAAGCGACTTGGCGATCGGCGGTATAGCCCATGCTCTGCAGTAGTTCAGCGCAGAGTTCTTCAAATTGCATTGCTTGATTATTCAACTCTGCACCCAAATGTTCTCTCGAACCTTAGCAATTCGCTGGGCTGTCCTCACTGAAGGCCGGAACGCCTTCACTCATTGCACCTGCTCCACTAGCACGCCAACTTTTCTGAGCCAGCCGATTACCTCGTCTGCCGGATCACATTGAGCGAGACGAGCGCGAGACATTCTGGCGACCGCGGCTGTATTCAACAGCCTCTTCGCTGCGGCTACTTTTTTTGCGCACTTCCGGGCGTCGTGAACCGGCCAAGGTCCATCTGCAGCAGCAGTTTGGACGGCTTGTGCAACGAGTGTGGGCACGTCATCAAAGTCTGCGAACGGCGCTCTGAAGCTCAGGACGATGTTTTGGTCTTGGTACGCTTCCTGGATCGCCTCCTGATGGAGATAGTTCTCCATTTCACGCTTACTGGTCGTGAGAGCTACGCAGCCGGCCCGCGCGTTTACCTGAGCGGCAAACTCGTCGTACTTCCCCGCAGCCGGAGGCGGGACGTCGCGGTCATAGATGTGCAGCTCGGGCCTATTCAAGGCTTGAAGCCGTGTCGTCCAATATGCGAGGTTACACCCCCCGAATGGTACGAAGATAAGCTCACCAGCTATCTCAAGCGCATCAAGATCGGGCACATTCGCTCCGTCGGCTCTCAGGACTTTGCTCATGCCCTTGAGGAAGGAGATGTGGTGTTTGCCCTCGACACCCACGAACAACTTTACTGAATGGTCCGGGAGAACGCCAAGAGACTGTGCGATGCGGGTATTTGTGTCCGGCCCGCCAATCGAAACGGTTCGCGAGCCGTTCGGATGTACCTCAACAAAACGAAGAGAGGCATCAGGCAGCGCTCGTGCAAGCATGGGAGTGTGTGTGGTCACAACCACTTGTCGTCCAGCCGTCGCGGACAGATCAGAGAGTGCAGACATCAACATTCGTTGGTTTCGTGGGTGCTGGCTCGTCTCGGGCTCTTCGATCGCATAGATGACGGAGCCCGCTTGCCTCTCTAGTGCGGCCTTCTCGGCCTTCGCCCGGAAAAAATTCAGGAGCACTAGGCGCTTTACTCCACTCCCTCTCTTGTTGAGCGGAATACCATCTTCTCCGGTGATGCTGGTTTGGAAAAGGCTGTCCCACTTTTTGGTCGTTACAACGGGGCTAAGAGCTTCTGCGAGGGATGCGTCCATCTCCTTGATTTTCAGGACGGTCGCCTCCGCGATCCTTCGGACCTCCGCTTCGACGTGAGCTTGCACCTTAACTAAATCCTGCTCGACAGCTTTTAACGCGTCGCGAATAGCTGCCTTTAGAGGGTCCTGCGCCTCAGCGTCTTGATCTGTACTCGCTCTATCGGATTTGAACAAAGCGAAGGATGGGAGATACGGCGCGAGGGCGGACCAAATCTGCTTTCCGCCTTCCTTCTCCAAGGAAACGGGCACCACGTCTAGCCCGAGCGCATTGGTATTTGCCCAAATCGCAGCTCGGATCGGCGCGTTGGCCTGCTTGTTCACAGTCGAGAGATCGACACCGAGTTCGCCGGCGCGTGCAAGAAGGTCTGCTTTTTTTAGCTGTAGTAGGTCGTTCACTCCATTTCCAGTGGGATGAACAGCGATCGCTTCTACAGAGATAAGTCTAGGGTTAGTGAGTGAGCCGTCATACGTTTTACGGATTTCGAGACGGCGTTCCGTGTTAACAAGAAACTCAGCATCCAAATTGGTTTCGTAATCGGCATCTAAGATGATCGTCTCGGGCAGATCGTCAAACTCGCAGGTTATCCGCACCGCCTTGCGATCTCCCGAGATGCAGGCGTCGTCTTTGTCAGGCTTTGCCTCATCGAAGAAGATCGCGAGACCGTCCATAATGGTGGACTTGCCGACATCATTCCGGCCGACAATCGCTGTGATGTCATCGAACTCAAGACAGACTTGGTCTTTGAAACAACGAAAGTTCTCTAGTTTCAAACTGGTCAGTTTCATGACACCCCCGGCACAACTACCGGGAGCAGGTAATACATGACCGCCGGCCTCGCAGCATCCGTAAAATTACGGGAAGACATGCCGATCCACTGAAATGGTGGGACTATCGCTAGGAAGGGCTCTCCGTTTTTCCGCTCTCCGCGCCAATGCAACGCCATGCACTCCCGCAAGTACGGTCACGAGGTCCAGTTCTGCGCGTTCGACATCTTAGTCGAGGGCGATGACGGCCTGCGCAAGCTGCCGCTGCACCTGCAAGACCAGCCTTGATGGCCTGCTCGCGCGCCGGCCTGAGGGCATCTTCGTCAACGCTACCAGGGGCGGCAGGTCGAGGCATTGGGTCAAGGTGAAGAACCGGACGCATCCCGCGATGGGCCGGGTGATGGATCTTGAAGCCGCGCAATGAGCGGCGCGCCCTTTTGCCTTACCGCAGGAAACCCACGCTGGTCGCCTTCAATCATAAACTTTAGTAGCGCTTCACCCCAAAGTAGGCACGCTGCAAAAGTTTTCCCCGGCTGAGCTTAAAGGAAAAGGCGGGGGCATGGCACCTTTACGTTTTTCGCGGGCGCACAACCGTGCTCTTTGTTTCGCTACTCACAAACATCGCGGCCACTCATGCGCCGTCCGTCCGGCTCACGTTCCGGCTTCCACTTCAGAAGCTGGCTGCGCACCCTGCAACCTCCGCTTCGGCTTCGATAACGGCGAGAGTATCTCTGCTAGCTCACAGCTGGCGACGATCGGAGCATCAGTCATCCTCGGCGAACGCGTCCGGCACAGGCTGACGCAAATCAACGAACCCTAGTATCGAAAGGAGCATCACCAATGACGAGTACCATCTACGCCGTAGCTGTTTGTTGGGTACTGCCGCTCGGCAACAAATCCTGCAATCTGCCGAGGAGCATCCCTTTCTTCAGCTCGGCGGAAGCCTGTCAGCACTGGCGGGACCATAACGTGGCGCAGGACAACGCGAAACAGACAGCCTTCTGCGTCAAGAAAGACGTTCCCACCTGGGAGCCGGTCAGGTGAGCAAGCCCACCATAAACGCTGCACGCCTTCGCGAAGTCCCGCAAGCACTCGTTCCAGCGGTTGATGGCCTTCGAGCGCGACGACACCATGCTTCCCCAGGATCGGGATCATGCGGGCGGTGTATCCTGACGAGGCGGCACCGACGCCGCGTAACAAGAAATATCGGATCATTCGATAAGGGCTGAGGCGACATCAGCGTATCCGCTCAACCTGAACAGTCTCGCGTTCATCGATGTTCATAATCTTGTCTTCGCAGACAAAGACATCAGAAACCGGCAGCCAGACGGATGATATAGGCGTGTCCGTCGGGTTCACCTTCCAAAGGCTGCCGTCTTCTAGCTCCAGAATTTGCCCGTCAGCGAGGATCTCCTCTATCCAGTGGCCGTCATCACAAGCATTCGGGGGAGCCTGCCTGCGGTTGAGAGCGAGTTGGCGCGGAGCTTCGCAATTTTTTCCTTGCTCGCTCGCTGCGCCTCCAGGCTCTCTTGCTGCGTGATCCACTCCGCCCGCTGTCGCCCCTGCGAAATCCATGGGAACAGCTCGTTGGCTCGTTTGACGAGTTGCGCGTCATGGGTCGGCGTTATGTCTGAGTATGGTCCGCCGTAAGCCGACGTGGCGGCGATGTTCGCAGCGATAATTGCAATCACGGAAATGGTGCGCAACGTATACAGCTTCCAGTTTGATTATCTGGACTATATGGCTAACCAGAGAGCCGCCTACGCCCCGTTAAATGCAGCTGATGCATGTTCATTATTCCAATAAGCAGAATGCTAACCATACCTCGCGCACTTCGGCGTTTGATAGTCGTTGTCACCTTGTCTGTGGAATTTACCAACATTGGTTTGGCGGCCGACCACATCGAACCCGACGAGTTGCACATGATCGAGCTGCGCGATCAATGCCGCCAGATCGGCCAGAACCGGCTCAGGAATGCGCTTAGCCGTCCGCGCAAGGTGCGCCAGCCGGGCAGCGCCGGGCGCATCACGAAGCCGCCCTGCGAAGTGAGACATTATTCTTTCGATTGGGTTAGGCTCGTTACGCATCACGCTGCTGTTCAGCCTCGAATCTGCTGGCATTGGCGACGACATCCTGCCAGCGCTTGCGCCGCTGATGCTCCTCGGCAATTTGACGCGCGGCAACGGCCTTGGCGATCGTGTCGTCGATCTGCGCGCCGTCAATCGTGCGATGCTGCAACAGCGCGTTAGTCAGGGCGTCGAGAACATCCGCCTGACGCTGCAGAATTGCACGAGCTTCCAGCGCACAAGCCGCAATGAAGGCATCGGCAGCCTCCGCATTCGTAAAAATCAGCCGCGCCAGCTGCTTCTCTTGCTTGCGATCATCGGTAGCCGCCCAGGCGGCACCGAAGGCCAACTTCTCGGCCTCGCTCCCGGCCGTCAACTCGATGATGCGATTGTGAACGTGCTGGAAGATCGGCGCCGTGTCCTCGTCGCGGGTGTCGCCATCGCGCGGCATAAGGTCGTCGATCTGTTGGATCGTCGAGCTGGTCTTCCCGGAAAAGCAGGACTGGAAATCAGGCCCCCACACGAGACCCGAAAAACCCAGATCAAGGTTCTCCTCGATGGTTGCGCCACCGAACTCGGCGCCGAGAGCACGGCCAACCGTCAGGTGCGCGGCTTCATGCCGCGCGATGCGGGTGTCGCGGGCAAGGGTGTCGTAGATCTCAGACATCGCAAAACTCCGGTGCGTGCTGCCGCATGTCGCCCAAGGGAAAAACGACCGCGGCAGCACGCGGAACCGGCGGGACGCTGCGGGAGAAAAGCGCACCTTCGGCCGCCGATTGACAGCTATTCACAGCGAAGCAATTCGATGCGGCGTTCTCGCCGGACACCCGATGCAGCAACTGATCGCGGCGAGGCAGCATCGCTAGAGCACCCGCGCGACGTTGATCACGCCAGTGCGCGCTGGGCCACGATCGACGACTTTGAAGTCGGCCTGACGCAGAACCTCAGCCGTTTCAGGGCCGACATAAGGAGCCTTGGGATCGTCAAGAGCATCGAGATCGACGATGTCGATCGCATTGACGTTCGCGTGATGCCCGCCGCGCGCGTTGCGGAGGGTCTTGCGGCGATCGTCGGTCACCGGGACGCAGACCCCGCGACGCAGCGCCTTCTCGGCCAGCGCCAAAGGCAGCTGTACGTCCTCGTATTGCAGGGCACTATACTCGCGACCGGCGGCGCTCTTCCACCTGATCGAGCGCAGGCAGAACACCGTCCGCGTCGGCTCGGGCTCGGCCGTCACCGCAGGAGGTGCCGCCACCGGCTTCGGCGGGGGCACGTCCATGACGCCATCAATGATCGCTTTGGGCATCGCCTGCAGCTCGGCAACCTGGATGTTCATGGCCGTTTCGAGCTGGCCCATGGCGCTCTGCAAGAACTGGCTCATCTCATTGCAGCCGAAGTGCCAATGCTCAAGCTGGGCCAGGGTATCGGCAAGGACGCGCGACCGCTCCAGCCATGGCTTGAACACCGTGGCAATCGCCGAGACTTGCACCGCGAGCTTGTCGGCAGCCTCGGCGCGCTTGACGCGCTCGCGCTCAGCGGTGAGCTGGGCTTCTGCCTCAGACTTCTGGCGGGCCAAGACTGTGATCGCGTCGTCGATGCCCGTAACCGCCGACGCGGCGGTATCAACGACGGCCTGCAACCTGGCCAACGCGCGCTCATCGTCGAGATCGCCCGACAGGAGCGCGTCCTGGCGGGCCTTGGTTGCCTTGTCGAGCGCGTCCTGCGCCTTGGCGCGCTTGATGGCGAGCTGATCCGCCCGCTTCGCCAGCGCGGCGATCGTGGTTTCGATTTTCTGGGTCATAGTCCTACGGAATTGAATTTTCATGGAAGGAATTGTCGCTGCAGCGACGTGATTTGCCTAGGTGCAGGACTTGGGCGGCACCAATTTCGATGCGGTTTCCGCTTGGGGGGCGCCAAGTTTTTGCGTTTTGCCTGATGCGGCCTCAGCTGTTGCGTCTTGGCGACGCGCTGGGCCTTAAAGAAGGTTCAGGCCGTTAACAGACGGATGCACGTGGAATGCGGGGCGTCTGCTTTCACCAGTTGCGGACATGCCGTCGCACACGTCCGGGGCAGCTATGGGCCAAGAGCGACCATCGGCTTACCCATTAAGAGCCATTGACTGCGACCGCGGACCCGTCGCTAACGTCCATCGCTTGGCACCCCACCATATCCGCGTGTTGCCCACCACATCCGCGTGTTGGAGGATAAAATGATCCAGGGCTCAATCATCCCCGCTGTATGCGCAATTTTTTTAGCGACCACAATAACTGCGAAGGCTCAACCCGTCGGGCCAAATATCCAACTAGGACCAGCAGTTCCGCTCGGGCAAATGGCTGAAGGGACGGGGAAAGTGTCAATTCCTCCAAACGCCATACTCTCCCACCTCCAGCTCGGTAAGGTCGATAGGCCGGGTCCCAGATGGTTGCAAATTCAATACAGAACTATTCAGGGCGAAAAAGAATGGCAGCTGGGCGAAGAAAATTCGCTTCCTGCCACAACTCCACCTTCCACACATGGCGGCAGCGCTCCGATACACGTTCCTGAAGGAAGTATTGTTTCCGCACTTCAACTTGTTGGTGGGTCACTTTACGTTTGGTACCGTCGAGTTGAAGCACCAGCCAAATTCAAGCTGGGCAATGAAGAATATGGTGTGGGAACAAAAGAGCCGCCTGACAACGGCGGAGGAAATATAGCCAGCAAGGACGGCTACACAATGACCGGTTTTCAGTGGCTAAAGGACCCTGACGGGCAGCTAGCTCTTAACATCTGGTATAGACCGGTCCTTTAAGAACCAAGAGCGACGCAGAGGCTTTTGACCCAGTCAGTAGAGAAGCCCTCCAGGCGGGCCGCACAGCAGTTCGGGCACCTTCGGCTGATCGTTTCGTTTTTTCGTGGCGGCCCGAGAGCACGCCGACGGGCCCCGTTTGGGACGGCCCATGTTCGAAATAGGTCAAACCCCGACTTTCTCCTCGGTGACCGCACGTCCGCTTGCGCCAAGTGCAGACATTTGCCCAGCCAGTCAGTTCGCTGGTCAAGCTGCGCACAATTCTGCTCAGCTCGCCGCACGCGCCTTTATCTCGGTGTTCAGCTCCGCCGTCTTGGACCACTGCGGCCAGTGCGCCTTCAGGAGGTTCCTGGCCTTCACGCAGGCGGGCTGCCCACCGCGATGCTTCTCGATGTAGGCGAATAGGCGGTCGGTGCCGATCAGCCACGTCGCGCCCTTCTTGGCGAATGGACACCCCTTAGCCGCTGCATCCTCGATCCAATCGAGGATGCGCTGGTTGGTGATGCCGCAAATGACCGATGCCTGCTGGACGGTGAGCAGCGCACCGCCATTGATCAGGTCGAGGACATCACCGGGCTGACCAAACTGACGGACATGCTTGGCGAGCCGCGCGGTATCGGCGGCCAGCCGGACATGCTCAGCGGCAAGCCGGTCGAGTTCGTTGGCGAGTGAAGTCTGCTGGTCGGTCATCACGCCGCCTCGCCGTCGTCAGTGTCGGGCCACATGGCCTCGGACATCTTCAGGAAGAAGCCATCGGAGCGCGGCCATTCCGCAGCCTCGCTGACCTCGTCCATCATCTCGCCCCAGATCAGGTCAGCGCGCGCGCCAAGCACGTCCTCATCCGCCACGTGGAGCGCCCGGCCGACGCTGAGATACAACTCCTGGAACGCTGCCAGCAGCGGCGCCAGCGACAGCGCCATCTCGCGGCGCTTCGCGAGCGACGGCTCGGTGCTGATCAACGCAAGCCCCTCTTCATACTCACGCCGCATGGCGCTGAGCTTTGACGAGCGGATGCCGAAACGATCCCGGAACTTGCCAACCTCACGACGCGCATGAGGCTTCACCGCAAGCGCGGCAACGATCGTCTCTATGTACCAGCGCGGTTGATCCCGTTCGTGGCCATCAGGGGGCACGTATCGCAACGCCCGGACCAGCGTGGCCCGATCCTTTTCAAGCAGATCGGCGGCGCGGTTTATCGAAAGCAGGTTTTCCATTTGCATCTTCGTTGTTGTGGCACGTCGTTAAGCGGGCCGGATGCCATTCCTGTCGTGGTGGAGCGTTAGAGAATAGCAAAGCCGTCACAAGCGAGCAGAAACTCGATGAAGCGCTGCACCTCGGCGACGAACTCGTTGACGAATACGCGTTCTTGCTCGTGCGTTGTTAATTTGCGGGGGAGAAACACATCGCTCTCGTCGTATTGCGGGAAGTCCGGCAAATTGTTTTCTTTGCGCAAGTAAGCAAAGTATTCGCGCGCGTAGGCATCGACCACGCAATTGTCTACAGAGCGTTGCAGTTCGGCGCCGAGTTGGCGGGCCTGATCTGCGTCCAGTCCATCCTCATCGTTCGAGTACCAATAGCGGCAGGCCGCCGCTATGCTTGGCGCAACGTGATGCGAGTAGTCGGCAAGTGTAACCCACCAAAATCTTCCCACGGGAAACGCCCCGCCGCCGCCGCCGCCGCCGCCGACAATGTCAAATCCCATCTGATTGCTCCGCTGTTACCGTTGATCTCCGATAAGTGTTGTTGTTGGCCTTGGCACTTTCATGCCCTAGCCAGGGCGTGCGGGCGGGCGCGACCCGCCCCGTTCTCCCGGTTGGGAAGGACCCGACCAATTTTTGCAACCGATGCTTTCGCTTCATTTTTGCCGTTGTTGTTGCGGGTCCCCGGCCACCCGCATCGCATGTCGCTCTGATTGCGTCTCACCTACAAGCTACTATCGCTACGATCAGCTACCGCTTCGAGAGCACCAGCGCTGAACTGTCGCGAAAGATCACTCCGCTGCTCGCAACACACGAGATCTGACATTTCTTCACCTGTGACCCCAGATTGGTAGCCGACGGTAGCCATGGTAGCCTTGCTTATTTGCGCTTCACCTCCTCAAGCCACCACTGGGCGGCATGCCCTTTGCTCTTCTCGTTGTTGAACCGCATCCCTTCGACGACGCGCCCCTTACGTCCGCGGAGCCAAACGCCCAGGCCGGTCAAATCTACATCCTGACCACTATTCTTGCCGGAGGCGGACACCAACGCGTCTCGCAGATCGGGATGTTCGAAAATCCCCGACTGCGAGTAGTCGGCCGTGGTGATGACCTGAGCCAAGGTGCGCCGGGTGCCGATGCCGATGGCGTCCTTCCACGCAAGCATCAGCGTCAGCAGCAAGACACGATCTGGGTCTTCCGCCCGGGCGAGTTCAAATGACTCGACCGGATCAGCTTGCCCAAGCCAGCTCAGCGCCGACCGCACCGTGTCGGACCAACCCTCGAACGATGCCAATCGAGGCAGCTTGTCAGGACATCCGGCGGCCATATAGGCGCGGACAATCGTCAAGCACGCGGCAATGTATTTCCCGCGATCGGCCAGGACGATGGCGATCGGATCGTTGCGGAAAGTCCGCATCTCAGGCCGCTCCATTTCCGGGTCAAGGTTGGCCACAAGCGTTCGGCGAGTGAGGTCGGCATAGATCGCGACGTTATTGCCCGTTCCATAAGTCGTGAGCCCGCGCGTTTCGACGCTAACATTCTCGCTTTTACCCAGAATGCGGACGTCCACAATCTGGCGTTCGATCAATTGGCAGAGCAGATCGGAACGCAGCTCACCAGAGATATTATCAACAGACAGCAACGGCTGGCCGGATAGAGCCGCCGCCACCAGCCGCTTCTCCAGTTCCTCCTCCTTCTGGGCTGCCGACATAACGGGCATCAGCTTGCCAATGGAGATCGCCGCCGCGATGTCCCAGAGGTAGGACTTCCCGCTGCCCGCAACGGGCGCGATGCTGACATGCATCGGCGCGACCGGAAACGCGCCGCGCACAACCGGAGTTAGCAGGCCGGTCAATGCTACCGACTTCGCGACCGCATCAACGAACGGGAATTCCGAGAGCAGCCCTTCCAACAGCTTCAAGGCCGCGATCGCATCATTGCGAGTTGGATGCTCGGGGATCGGCGGCATCGGCGGCGGCGCCATCAACAGCAACCGCGTGGCGTCGTCATAGCCGGGGGTCAGAAGCACCGAGCCATCCCGCCGCATTGTCGGCGTGGTGATGACTCCTGCGATGCGCGGGAACATCCAATGCCCGAGCTGGCTGAGAATGACACGTGCGATGTCACCAGGAGCGCCGATCAGCACATTTTTCCTGGCCCGCGCATCCCACTTCATCCAGGTTGCGACCTTATCGAGCTCGTTGCGCAGATAGATCGGGGCGACTTCGACGAGCCGGGCGATTTTAGTCCGACGGCCATGTGAGGCGTCGGCTTCATCGATGATAGGACGAACCAATTTGCCGCCGCGCTGATACAGTGGAACGTTGCTGTTGAGCAGAATCTCCTCTGCTGTCCTGGCGATCGCTGGCGTCGCGTGCGCCGTCACAAAGATAACCTGCTTTTCAGCGCGTTCCTGATCTACATCCGGCTGCTCGCGATCTGCGTGCAGCCCTACGTTTTCATCGCGTGCGCCGCTGTAGCCGAGCCACTCGGCAACCTTGTCTGCGATCTTGTCGCCAAACAGCTCCTTCAATGCGGGAAAGCCGCGTGTCCGCTCACCCTTTTGATAGGCGACTGCAGCATCGTGCGCCGCCTTGATGCGATCGCGCCATTCCTCATCGTTGGCTGATCGTGCGACCCATTCAACGTAGAGTTTCACATGCGCCAAATGGAATCCGCAGCGAGCCAAGAAGCCGCCAACGGTGAGCGACGCATCGTGACGGCCGCCGCTCTCGCCCGGCTTCGGCTTCTGCGGCCAGTAGCGCGCGAACAAGCAAAGCGCGGCCAACAGCTTGGCGCGCCCGACCAGCTCATCGCCCTCAATCTCAGCAGGATCTCCGTCCTCCTCCCATTTGATCGGCTCGCCGCTCTCATGGACCGAACCGGGAAAGACGGTTTGCGCGCCCTTGTCGCCACCGCCGATACGGACCTCCAGCATCATGGTCTTGCTGATCGGGTCTTTGAACTGCAACGCAGCCTGATCGATCTTCGCAGCGAGAGACGTGGTGTACAAGCGATGGCTATTGCGCTTCGAGGCGCGACCGAAGATCGCGTCGGTTCCCGGCAACACGGCAGACGCCATGACGATCGCCTCCGGGCAGTCGAGGTCAACGTCGGTGAGCCCGCGCGACTTCAGACCGAGCTGCACACCGATGTTCTGGGGCTTTTCGCCGAAGAACCGATGGACCTGGCTTCCGGTAATAACGCGATGCTGCCAATCGTTGCCGATCGGCTTTTTCTGCCCGTGCGGAATCGGCACAGGGACCCAGTCACGCATGCTGTACTGAAGTGCAGTCGCCTCCGGCGTTCCGGGCTTCGGCCAATACTCCCACGGCTCGCAGATCGGGGCGCGGTCCATGGTTTCGGCAGAGCTGACCGCGGCCGCAAAGTCCTCGAAGTACTTTGCAATGGTGTCGTATTGTGTGGTATCGAACATGAGTGAACTTTCCTGAGGTCACAAGCATTCTGCACCCCCTAGCGCCTGTCGCGAGGCCCTAGGGGGTTTGCTTTTGGTTAGATCAATGTGCGGAAAGCGGCTGCGCACGTCAGCCGCCCCAGTTGAACCCGGCGCGCCGATGCGCAGAGTTCTTTCATTGTGATGCCGAGTCTTGCGAAAGCACAGGAAAAGCGGCGGTCAGTTTTTGGTCCGCCGCTTAGTGTTGGGCTCCGAGGCGCTGGCGCTGCCTCCAAACTCTCTGGCAATCGCGTCGATATTGGCACTCGAAGGTCGGAACTTCTGTTCGACCCCGAGCCAGTCGAACAGCGCGTCAAATATCTGTTTGCGCGGCCGCTGCTTGCGGCTCGTGGTGATCCCGTGCTTGGCCATCAGCTGGAAAAAGGGTTCGACCACCAGTTTGCGCAGGTCGCGCTTTTTGTAAGTATCTCCGCTGATCTTGAGCCAATGCTCGATATTCAACTCGTGAGCCGTCAACACAGCCACCACATCTTGCCGCTCGTGCCCGTAGTCGGCCCTCAAGGCATGCAGCGTCTGCTCATCCGCCTCGGGTATGTTTCGAGCCCAACCCGCCATCTCGATTTCGCTTGCTAAGAAATCGGGCCCGATCTTTTCGGAAAGCATGAGCACCTTGGTGATGGCCGCACGATATCTGCGCACCAGATCGACATCTGGCTGTTTGTCCAACGTGGCAATCCAGCGCGCGTACTGGCTTTCGAGGTGCTGAAGGTCTTGTGTCAATACAAACCTTGCGAATGGGTCCTCGCTCATGCCCATCGACGCTAACAGCTTCTCAAATTGCTGCTCACGGCGTTCTGCCTTGCTCGGAGATGGCCTGTGCTTAGTCATGCGGGCTGGCGCATTGAAACGCTATTTGGCGGCACGAAAATGCGCCGCCAGTTTTCGTTGGCACCAATGGTGCGTCAATCTATAGCGCATAACAAGTTCACACTTCGCCCTTGATTTTTGAGAGTTCCCCGAGCTCGTTATGACCGCCGCAAATCGACATGAAGCCGAAACGGATGGTGCGGCACCGGATAAATCCGGCCCTCGGCGCATGCTGACCGAAAAGCAGGTCTTGGAGATCATCCCGGTCGGCCGCACCACGCTTTACCGGATGGAGAAGGCGGGCCGTTTTCCGAAATCGACTTACATCAGCCCGAACCGGCGGGTCTGGTTCGAGAGCGAGATCATCGCTTGGCAGAACGCGGTTGACGAGTTCAACCCGAACCGTGGCCGGGGCAAGGGGCGTCGTCGCCGTGTTTTGCCGCGTGCAGGCTAATTCAACGAGCTAATGTCCGGGTTCTGCGGCCGAGCAGACGTACCGTTCGGCCCGACGGATGCCCGCAGGTGACCCTCAACTGACGTTCCGGTCGCTATTTGATTGGTCTGAGCCGCCGGTCGTTTGGATGAATTTCGCGCAGGAACCTTGCCCTACCTGAGATGTTGGAACGCAATAACTCAGGAGGAAACTATGAGAACTCTGTTACTGGCTGGTGTACTGGCGGTTGCTGGTTTCGGCATTGCTACGCCGATCTCCATTGCACCCGCGTCAGCTCAAGTTGGCGTTGATACTCCGCTTGGCGGCGTGAGAGTGGGGCCGCATCCGCGTTACCACGACGAATACGATCGACGTTATCGCTCCTACGGATATGATCGCGAATATCGCGGCGGATGTCGCACCGTCACGATCGAGCGCGACGACGGTTCGGTCCGCAGGGTCCGCCGTTGCGACTAGCAGTGCCACTAGAAGATTGACCCCGGCGCTCACGAGAGCGTCGAGCGGGCTCTCCCAATCCAAGGGCACTATCCACTTAAGGCCGCTTCAATCGGCGGCCTCTTTCATTGCGCGGATGTCTGCTGTTGTGCCCAACCCTGACACTTGGGTTCGCGCTTTCGATGTCTGCTTCCGAGTGAAAGGCCGACCTTTTCGGCGCAGCAGCCTCCTCACTGAACTAGGGCCTATTGGGGCCTGCCTGATTTGGACAGCCCCCATTGTTTTCAGCGTGTGTCGTCGAAGGCCATGATTTTTAAGCGCTTTCTTAGTTTCATTAGTGGACAAAAAGTACTGGACTACAGGACCACACGACTTCGCCGTCCGCATCAACGCCGCTCGTCAGTCAGCGCTGAATGCGTCCACCGCATCCCGCACTCAACGTCCGTGACGACGCGTACGCCCCTCAGCGAGGCGGGATGCGGAGAGGATGCGACTGATTTGGGGTCATCGCAAAGCGATTTATTTTTCACATCAGATCTGGACGACCCAAATCAGCTTGATTCAACTCGTGAAATTAGCTTTTCCGCGCAAGCCCGGTGGCGGCAGTATAAGTTCACGCGCAGGGCGCGCATTGCCACAGATTCTCGACCTGAAGCAGTAAGCGTCGGACAACTATTTGCCGATCATCACGTCCGACGACTTGATCACCGCCGAGACGCTGTCGCCGACTTTGAGCCCGAGATCGTCGACCGCTTCGTTGGTGATCGAGGAGAAAACCGTCAATCCCGGGGCCAACTCGACCTTGACATGGGCGGTCGTGCTTCCCTTGGTGACGGCGATCACCCGGCCGGGCAGAACATTGCGAGCGCTGAGCTTCATGGCTTTCATCCTCGATGTCGCAGCATGCACCTTATGCCGAACAAGCGCCGCATGCTCATCGTGGCAAGCGCGCAAAACGCCGCATCGGCGCGGAAATCCCGCTCAAATAATAAGCTCAATCCGACACGCAAGTCGAACGAAACGATCGCGTTGTGATGCCTGCGGTACGAGCATTCAATTGTTGCATTTGCGACAATTGAACGGCGCGGCATGGGATGGCATATCGCTTGCTTCGCTATCGTCGGACATTCGTCGCTTCGGCGAAGCAATCTTGTGAGGACAATATGCTTGGAATTGGAAGTAAGTTGCCGTCGTTTGAAGTCGTCGGGGTGAAGCCGGGCTTTCACAGCCAGGAGGAGAAGGGGCAGAGCGCGTTCGAGACGCTGACCGAAAAAAGCTTCCCCGGCAAATGGAAGATCATCTTTTTCTACCCCAAGGATTTCACCTTCGTCTGCCCGACCGAGATCGCCGAGTTCGCACGGCTGTCCAAGGACTTTGCCGACCGCGACGCCGTCGTGCTTGGTGGGTCGACCGACAACGAGTTCTGCAAATTGGCGTGGCGGCGCGAGCACAAGGACCTGCATCACTTGCCGATCTGGCAGTTCGCCGATACCAAGGGCGCGCTGGTCGACGGCCTGGGCGTGCGTTCGCCCGACGGCGTCGCTTATCGCTACACTTTCATCGTCGATCCCGATAACACCATCCAGCACGTCTATGCGACCAACCTCAATGTCGGCCGCGCCCCGAAGGACACGCTTCGCGTGCTCGACGCGCTGCAGACGGACGAGCTCTGCCCCTGCAACCGCGAGGTCGGCGGCGCAACGCTCAAAGTTGCCTGACGCATCATGTCGATCGAGCAACTGAAGGACCAGATCCCGGACTTCGCCAAGGACGTCAGGCTCAACCTGACGTCCATGACTTCCGACGAGACGCTGTCGCCGCAGACCAAATATGGGCTGTTCCTGGCGACCGCGATCGCGACGCGCAATCCCGTCGTCATCGCCGCGATGGAATCGGCCGCAGCCGAGGTGCTGACGCCGGCCGCGATCGCGGCGGCGAAAGCGGCCGCGTCCGTGATGGCCATGAACAACGTGTACTACCGCTTCATCCACCTCACCTCGAACCAGGAATACCGGACGATGCCGGCGCGGCTGCGCATGAACGTGATCGGCAATCCCGGCGTGGACAAGGCCGATTTCGAACTGTGGTCGCTGGCGGTCTCCGCCATCAACGGCTGCGGCGCCTGCATGGATTCCCATGAGAAGGTGCTGCAGGAAGCCGGTGTCAGCTCGGCGGCGATCCAGACCGCCGTGCGCTTCGCCGCCATCGTTCAGTCGGTCGCGGTCGCGATCGAGGCGGCGGGACACGGCATGCCGCAGGCGGCGGAGTAATCCTTCCTCTCCGCGCGCCGCGTTCGTCAAGGCACCTCATTCCGGAGCGTGAAAGCGCGAACCCGCAAATCTCGAGATTCCGGGTTCGGTGCTGTCGCACCGCCCCGGAATGACGGTGCTTCGACGTAAGAGGGCGGCCGAAGCGAATTGACTGCAACACCTACGTCAATCACATCTGCTATTCTCATTGAGACCTTCGGTGGCGGGCGCGCGTTAACAGCGGACCGGCGCGGAACAGAGGAGATCTCGACCATGCGCATCGAAACGGCTTTTCTCTTCGACCTCGACGGCACGCTGGTCGACAGCGTGTATCAGCATGTGCTGGCCTGGAAGTCCGCGCTCGATGCCGAGGGAATCGAGCTGTCGGTCTGGCGCATCCATCGCAAGATCGGTATGAGCGGCGGCCTATTCACCAATCAGCTTTTGCGGGAAACCGGCTGCGATATCGATCCCGAGCGCATCGACCGGCTACGGCGCGCGCATGCCGAAGCCTATAATCGCTACGGGCGGGACATCCGTCCGCTGCCCGGCGCGCGCGAACTGCTCGCCTGGCTGACAGACGCCGGCATCGCCTGGGCGATCGCGACCAGCGGCCGGATGGAGACCGCGGCGGTCAACCTGGAGGCGCTTGGCGTCGATCCGGGCAGGATTCCCGTCGTCACCCGCGACCAGGTCAAATATGCCAAGCCCGATCCCGACCTGTTCCTGGCCGCGGCGCAGCGTCTCGATGTCGGAATCGATCGCGCGATCGTCGTCGGCGACAGCATCTGGGATATGCTTGCTGCCACCCGCTGCCGCGCGCTCGGGGTCGGGCTGCTCAGCGGCGGCTATGGCCCTGACGAATTGCGCCAGGCCGGCGCCATCCGCGTCTACGAGGATCCGGCGGATCTGTTGAACCATATCGACGAGGTCGGCGGGCGGAGGTGAGCGCGGCGTTCCGGCCGAATTCGGGCAAGCACCCCGATCGCTCCGACGTGTGGCTGCCATATCAATTCGCACCGTGTGAATACGACAGCGGTGGCTGCCGGCGCGCGCCAGCCTGCGCCGTCATCGGCGGCAGGATGACCTCGGCTTCATCCTTCGGCCCGGGCGAATGTGCTAGGCCATCCTCAAGCGAGTCGGATAGAAGGATGGCAGGAGGCACTGGCATGAAGGCAGTTTGCGTCTTTTGCGGCTCGAGCGTCGGCCGCGATCCGGCCTACCGCGACGCCGCCATTTCCGCCGGCGAAGCCCTGGCAAGAGCCGGACTGTCGCTGGTCTATGGCGGCGGCAAGGTCGGGCTGATGGGCGCGATTGCCGATGCGGTGCTCGCGGCAGGCGGGCGCGCCATCGGCGTGATCCCGCGGGCGCTGGTCGAGCGTGAGGTTGCCCATGCCGGCCTCAGCGAGCTTCACGTCGTCGAGACGATGCACGAACGCAAGACCAAAATGGCCGATCTTTCCGACGGCTTTATCGCCTTGCCCGGCGGCGCCGGCACGCTGGAAGAGTTCTTCGAGCAATGGACCTGGGCGCAGCTCGGCATCCATGGCAAGCCCTGCGGCCTTCTCAACGTGAAGGATTATTTCCAGCCGCTGATCGCGACGATCGAGAAGGCCGTGGTGGAGGGTTTTGTCGCCAAACGCTACGCCGACATGCTGGTCGTTGCCAGCGATGTCGATGCAATCCTAAAGCGCTTTGCGGCCTACGTGCCGCCGGCGCGGAAATGGGAGGCGCCGAAGGCGTGAGTCTCTGGCCCGGCTGGCGACCGATCACCTCAGATAGTCGGCGAGATTGAGGCTCTGAATCTTCGAAATCGCGGAATAGGATGCCGTCAACTGCGCCTGATAGGTCGAGAGCTGCGCCGTGACCGCGGCGACATCGACGCTGGTGAGGTCGCTCGCGAGTGTCGAGGCGTAATTCTTGTAGTCTGTCTGGCGCGAGCTCGCCGCCTCGATCTGCGATGATGCACTTGAAAGCTGGGCCTGCACGGTCGATGTAGCATCCAGCGCGCTGCTGGCGAGATCGAGCGCCTGGCTGATGTCGGCCGAGGACAGCGACGTGCTGTTGGCGATGAATTTCAGCAGGCGCATGGTCTGCTCGAAGGCGGAATTGTCGGCGGTGACGCCGTAATCCACCGTCTGATTGTCGGCCACCTTGACCGAGGCAATCTCGGCATCGCCCTGGTAATAGCTGGTGTCGGCAGTCGTCAGCGATCCGGTACCCGTGGAGAAGCTCGAAAGATCGACCGGCGCTGTCGTGACATCGGCGCCGCCGAAGACATATTCGCCGTCATATTGCGTGTTCAGCAGCGATCCCATCTCCTGCAGCATGTCCTGGGCCGAGCTGATCAGCGAGGCCGTCGACGCGCTGCTGCCGGTGGTGGCGGCGGAAAGCTGCGAGCGCAAATTGGTGATGAGGGTGGTCATCGATCCCACCGCCGAGTACATCGCCTGAACCTTGCTGTCGGCCAGCGTCGAGGCATCGATATAGGATTGCGCACGCGTCACCGATACCTGCAGATTGATCACGCTCTGGGTATCGGCGCCATAGCCGGCAAAGTCCTGCGACTTGACGCCGGAGGATTCCTGGATCTGCTCATTGGCCATGATTGACTGCGTCCGCAGCGCCGCCGCGATCATCTGGTCGGAAAGCGCAAAGGTGGCCACACGCATCATCATGACGTCTCTCCTACTTCAGAGCGCGGATTGTCGTTTTCACCTCTCCCCGCCCGGCGGGGAGAGGGAGGATTTCGTCCTTCGCTTCAAGGCGAACAATCAAGCTCTAGCCTGCCTGGATCGCGCTGATCAGCGACGAGAACATGGAATTGATGGTCTGGATCAGCTCCGAGGCCGCCGAATATTTGTTCTGCAGCGCGCTCAGCCGCGCCGTCTCCTCGTCGATATTGACCCCTGATTCCGAGGACATCGAATTGGCATAGCTCGATTGCGCCGTCTCCTTGAGGGTGTAGTTCGAAGACGCCTGCGATGCCTGCGTCGCGATATTGGAGACGATGGCGGCGGCATAGTCGGCGAAGGAGCCGGTCGTCGCGGCGAGCCCGCCGGCGGCCGCAAAGCTCGTCGAACCCGTCATCGCGTTATCGAGAGCGTCGACGATAGTCGCAGACCCCGACGACAGCACCTGGCTTCCAGCACTCAGGGTCGTCGAGGAGTCGAGCGTTGCCGTGGGCAGTGCCGCGGAACCACTGAGCAGATCGCTGCGCACGGCGATGTCGGAGGCGTTCGAACCGGTGAGCAGGTCATTGAGCCCGAAATAGTCTGAAAAGCCCTGATCGCTGCTGCCGACCGAGCTCGTCATCTCGTTGACCGAGACGCCGTCGCCCGAGTCTGCAGCCGTGAGCACCAGATGGCCGGAGGAATCGATCGATGCAGTTACATGCGAGGTACTGGATCCGCTGTTGATGGCGTCAACGAGGTCGCCGACCGTGCTGTAGGATGAGAGATCGAAATCCTGATAGCCAACCAGATTGCCGCTTGTGTCCGTCTCCGCAATGCGGACGGTGCCGGTGCCGGAAAAAGCGTCCGTGCTTCTTACGGTAGTGGTCCCGGTCAGACTGGTCGGCGGCGGGACCGACGTACCCTGGTTGGAGACGGCGTTGACGGTCGAGATAAGATTTTGCGCGAGCTCGTCGAGCTGGGATTGCGCAGCCGGCAGCGCCTTGTCGCGCAGCGTGATGAGCGCCCCCACCTTGCCGGACGTGATCTGGGAGGTGATATCGATGCCGTTCACGGTGATGCCGCTGAACCCGCCCGAGGCGTAAGTGGTCGACGCCGTCACATTAGAGGCCGTCGTATAGCTCAGCGTATGCGCGGTGCTGTCGACCAGCGGCTGGCCCGAGGTGGTGTAGACCTGCAGATCGCCGCTGGAGGTCGTGTAGTAATTCACGTTCATCATCGAGGCGAGATCCTGCAGCGCCGAATTGCGCTGGTCCTCGAGATCGGCGGTCGACTGCCCGGTGGCGGCCTCCTGCTTGATTTCCTTGTTGAGGTCCGCGATCTGCTTGAGATCCGCGTTGATGCTCTGCACCGACGAGGCGATGTCCTGGTCGGCATTGGAACGCAAATCCTGGATACTGCTCGATGTATCCTGCAATTGGGTCGTGACGGCATTGAGCGCGCTGATCACATTCGACTGCAGCGACGGGCTCGAGGGCGTGGCCTCCAGCGACGACAGCGCCGATTCGAACGACGCCAGCGTGTTGGCCAGCGACGTGCCGGTCGTCGTGCTGTCGGAGGTGGTGGAGCCATCCACGGTGCCATAGAGCTGCTCGAGCTCGGTGAGATAATTGTTGGTCGTGTTGGCGGAGCCGAGATCCGAGGTGGCGCCGATCAGCGACTTCAACAGCAGCTTGTCGATGGTGGTGCTGATGCCGGTTATGGTGACGCCGGTGCCGACACCCGCGGTGACCATGCTCGCCTGATTGGCGGTCTCCTCGGTGTAGCCCGCCGTGTCCGCGTTCGAGATGTTAGACGACGCGACGCTGATCTGTACCTGCGCTGCCGAGAGGCCGCTAAAGGCAATGAGGCGAGCGATATCAAGCGAGGACAATGCAACCTCCCGTTCATCAACGGCCGGTCAGGCCCGAACATTGGTACTGTAGGATGCCGAGCGCGCGGTGCGGCGGCCGCCGGCGCCATAGGGCGAGACATTGGCGATCTGCTCCCGGATCGCCTGCATCACGGCTTCGATCCTGCGGTTGCTGGCGTCGATCGCCGCGCGCAGCCGCACCAGGTTTTCATCCATGGCCGCGCGCAGCTTCAGGATCCGCTCCATCAATTGTTCGCGCAGCACCCGGTCCTGCACCTGCAGCTTCGCTGTCTTGGCCGCACATTCGGCCACGCATTCCTGGAACAAATCGGCGAGCCGGTTCTTCTCGTCGACCTGCTTGAGCCGCGAGGCGGGCAAGCCTTTGGAAAGCTCCGCGTTCTCCTCTGTCACGATCGAGAGAAGCTCGTCGATCAGCGCAATAAGAGACCTGACGTGCATGTCGTTTCCCGATGCACGCTTGGCGGTGATGTTCTGTACCGGAATCATGCTGTCGCTCCCATTCCTTCAATGCCGACCCTGGCGCGGCGTGCGAACTGCGCCCGCGCCCCATGCATACGCCTTGATCGCCGTGAGCCTGACCGTCGCGCGCCTCATGTCCTCGTCGAGGCGCGCGCATTCGCTTGCCAATTTGCGCTGTGTGGTCTGGATGTCGTCCATCAGCGCGAGCAGTTGCGCGCGATCGCCTGCCTTCAGGGCGCCGGCACGAGCCGTCAGCCGCCGCAACTTGCGGAGCAGCCCCTCGCCCTCGCCGCTCCCCTTCAGTTTACCTGCACCGGCCATGACTACCTCATCGCCGAGATCAGCGTGTCGTACATCTTGTTGACGGTAGTCACCACCTGCGATGCGGCCGAATAGGCCTGCTGCGCCGAGATCATGTTGCTGAACTGGCCGCTGGTATCCGTCGTGCTCGATTCCAGCTCGCTGCCATAGACGGTGCCGGCGCCGTTCTCGCCAGACCCGTGCAGGGTTGCGTTGCCCGAGGTTGCCGTGGCCGAATACATGCCATCGCTGCCCGCCGAGAGCCCGTTCGGATCGGTAAAGGTCGCGACCGCGATCTTGTAAATCGGGATGGTCTCGCCGTTCGAATAGGTCGCATCGACGATGCCGGTGTTCTTGCTGACGGAAATGCTGCTCAGCGTGCCGCGAGCATAACCATCCGGCGTGATGCTGGTGACGTCGACCGATGGCGTGGTCTCGCCGGATGCGTTTTGAGTCAGTTTGCTCAGATCAAGGTTGATGGTGCTGTTGCTGGAGCCGTCGTTCCAGGTGACCGCGATGGATGCCGGACTTGGCGAACTGCCGGAAAGCGATCCGTCGCTGTTGAAAGTGAGCGTGATCGGGTTGTTGGTCGTGCTGGTGGTGCCAAGCGACGTGCTCGTATCCGACGGCGAGGTCGGATCGCCGAATTGCGCGCTCCAGGTATTGGTTCCGGTCTTGGTCCAGGTGATCGAGATCGAAGCCGGATTGCCGAGCGAGTCGTAAACCGTCATCGAGCTGGTAAAACTGGAGCCCGTAGTGGGAGTCGTTGTGGTGCTCGTGTTGGTCGTGGCGTCGGCCGGCAAGTTCGCATCAAACGCCACGTTTGCGGTGGCGCTGGCGATGCTGGCGGCAGCCTGCGTATTGATGGGCACCGGGGCCGCGGTCTCGTTGGCGTTGCCGCTGCTGTCGGTGGGCCAGCCTTCCAGATAATAGCCGTTGTTGACGAGGTAGCCCTGGTTGTCGGTGGTGAAGGCACCGTTGCGTGTATAGAAGGTGTTGCCGCCCGACAGCCCATCCGTCACCACGAAGAAGCCGCTGCCCTGGATCGCCACGTCGGTAGCGTTGGTGGTCGCGGCGAGCAGGCCCTGCTGGGTGATGTTGGCGCGGCCCGACACCGTGACGCCGCCCGCGGCATAGGACGTCGACGAGCTCGACGCCGTCACCAGATCGTCGAACATCGCGGAGGTGGTCTTGTAGCCTGTCGTGTCCGAGTTGGAGATGTTGTCCGAGATCATCGACAGCGCCGTGCTTTGCGAGGCAAGCGCCGAGATCGCCGAGGAAAGTGCGCCCGAGAGACCCATGAATAGAACTCCAGATAGTGTGTCAGGAAGTGACCGCGATGATGTTGGCGGCGCTGACGGAAACTCCATTGACCGTCAGCGATGGCGTAGAGGTCGACGTATCGATGCCGGTAACGGTGCCGGTGATGGTCGAGTAATTGAAAACCGAGTTGCCGACCGTGTCTGTCGCGGTGACCGAGAGCGTGTACTGGCCGCCGTCGCTGAGCTGATTGCCGCTCGAGTCCTGGCCGTTCCAGGTGAAGGTGTTGTCGCCGGCATTGCCGGTGCCGGTCCCCGTCCACACCGTGTTGCCCGAGGCATCCTTCAGCGTAAGCGTCACATTCGCCGCCGCCGCGGACAGCGAGTAGCCGAACGTCGCCGAGCCGTTGGACAGCGTCGCGGTGTCGGTTTTCGCCTCGACGGTATGGCCGATGTAGTTGACCGAGTTCAGCGTCACCAGGCTGGAGAAGGAGCTCGCGAGCGACGACAGGCTGCTGTTGATCTGCGACTGCTCGGTGAAGTTCGCATACGAGGTGAGCTGGTTCATGAAGTCGGTCGTGCTTGTCGCATCCAGCGGATCCTGGTTCTGCATTTCGCTGAGCAGCAGGTTGAGGAAATCGCTGGAGCTGATCGTCGAAGCCGACGAACTCGACGAGGATGTCGTGCTGCTCGTCGTCGTGTTCGACGTGGAAGACGTCGAGGTAACAGTCATGGCAAGCTCCGGCTCTCGTCGTTGCGCTGAGCGCGCGACGGAGGCTCGTTTGCAGGTTGCATTCGTGAAGGTCGTTCGCAGATGAAACGGACGGCGCGGCCAATTCAGGCGCGAATAAATTGCGAGGGAACGATTGATTGCTCGGCAGAATTTGCCGATGCGGATCGCAAGTAGGTGAGCGCGCCGCGCGCGACCAGCGCGGCAGGACATGAGCGCGCAAGAACAGGTCGGCGCGCGATGGCGTTACAAGTGAGAATGAGCCCGGAAAGGGACGGAACCGACCGGTTCGGAGCCAAGCCCTAGATGCAGCCTCGCGTCAGATCCAGCAAAGCCGGCGCGGCCAGCGAGGGCAAGAGGCAAAGTGCCAGCAACAGCACCGGCAAAACCTTGCCGGGCTGCACGGGACGAACCGGCTCCTCCGCCGTTTTTTCGTCATTATGCGACGGTGCCGATTTCGCGGAGATCCGGGCGGCGGCAACGATGCGGTCGGCGAGACCGGCCGGGGCGCTGATCGGCGGTCCGGCCAGTGCCTTGCGCACGGCGCGGGCTTCCTCGTGCAGCGCGCGCGCCGCGGAAGATGACGCGAGGAGTTCTTCGGCTGCGCGCCGTTGATCGTCGGGCCAACGGGAGAGATCCTCCCCCAACCGGTCGATCAAGTCCTCGAACATCGTGACGTCCATCGTCGGCGGATCCAGCTCCTTTGACAGAGCTGTCATAGAGCATTCGCGCCCCGGCGGAAACGGATTTCAAGCGGAAATCCATAGGATTACCCCCGCCCATCCCCGGGGATTTGCGCGAGGCGGGAGGCTGCGTCTGCATGCCGCAGCGCCCCTGTACAGCGCCGCGGCGCCGAAGCGATTCGGCGAACCTATCCCCGCCCGGGCGCCTTCGGGCCTCTGGTCGCATCCACGAATTGCCAGGCCTCGCGCAGTTCGCTGAGGCTTGCCACGATGCGGCCAAAATTCTCCCGCGCGCGAGGCCGGCCGTAGGCACGCAAGCAGGCCATGATCAACGCGCTATAGGTCTGGTAAAGCCGCTCGGCCAAGGCGCCGCCGCGGTTGAAATCGAGATGGTGGCTCAAGCCGCGCAGGATGGCGGTGGCGCGCATCAGGTGACCATGGCCTTCCTCGAACCGGCGCGCTTCCTGCGCCTCTACCGACTTCTGCAACGACATGATAGCTCCGTCGAACAACATCACCACCGCCTTCAGCGGCGGCACGGCGACCGCCGCGCCGCGATAGGCCTGGTTGGCTCGATAGGCAAACGGGTTCTGTGTCATCAGCTACTACTCGACGCGTTCAATAATGCCTTGAGATAGGTGAGAGTGTTGTTGGCGCTCTCGATGGCCGCCTGGTAATTGGCGTACTGGTCCTGTAGCTGGGTCTGGTAGGCCGACGCGTTGCTCTCGATGGTATCGACCTGGTTCTGGTAATCATCGTCCTGCGTCTGCAGATTGCTGATCAGCGTCTGCAGCGCTCCCGTGCTCGTATCCGAATAGGTCTTGGCGATCTGGTAGAGCTGCGTCGCGAGACCCGATGTCGAGGTCACGGTGATCGACTGGGACGTCGATCCGGTATAGGTGAAGGCCATGCCGGCATAGGCGGTGCCGGCATTGCCGACGATGGTATTTCCGCTGACGGTAAACATCGAGCTGTCGCCGTCGACGGAAGCAGAGGTGAGATTGCCGGAGGAGTCCACCGTCAGGTCGAGCGTGAACGATTGCGGCGAGGTTCCGGTATTGATGACGGCGAGCTGGCTCGAGGAGGTCGTGGTCTGCGCCGACAGCAGCGTCGTCACGCCGCTGAGATTGGTGTCCAGGATCGTCGACAGAGCACTGGTGTCGAGCTCAAGCTCGTTGCTTTCATTGAACGACAGTCCGAGATCGCTCATCGACAATCCGCCGATCGACGTCCCCAATACCTGCTCGATCTGGGTCATGATGTCGCGCATGGTGCTGTCGCCGAACAGCACCGCGCTCGATGCGGCGGTGCCATCCGAATTCTGCGCCTGCTGGGCGATCACGGCGTCGCGGAACGTGTTGTAGTCGGTCACGAATGTCTGCAGCGCGGACTCGATCTGGCTGGCATCGGTGCCGATCGAAATGTTGAGCGTGGTGCCGCTGGGCGTCGCCTGCAGCAGATCAAAGGTGACGCCGCTGAGCACGTCCGAAATGGTATTGGTATCGCGCGTCATCGAAATGCCGTCGAGCGAAAACTCCGCCGGCTGCGCCTGCTGCAGCACGTCGGTGAACGATCCTGAGCTGCCGGTGACACCGAGCTTGTTGAGGATGTCGTCGCCCGAGCTGCTGGAATAGGTGATGTCGGCATTGTCGTTGGTGGCGGTCAGTACCATTTCGTAGGAGCCGCTCGACACCTGGACGATCGAGGCTTCTACGTTTGTGGTCGAGGTCTGCGCGTTGATTGCATCGACGACGTCCTGCAGCGACATCGAGCTGTTGACCGTGATGCTGGCGCTGGAGCCGCCGGACAGGCCGAGCGAGAAGGTGCCCGAATAGCCGAGCGCCGTGGTCTCGTCCGATTGCGATGCGCCGATCACCTTCTCCGCGGTGGCGATCTGGGAGATCGTGAGGGTGTGATCGCCGGTTGCGGCACCGTTGTTGACGGTCATGGACAGCGCGGAGGACGCGCTGACATCGCCGGTCGCGGAAATCGTCGCCGCGCGCGTGGCAAAGACGTTGGTTGCATACGAATTACTGACCGAGGTGGCGAGCGATTCCAGGCTGCTCGCCAGGCTGCTCAGATCGGTCTGCAAGGCCTGATAAGCCGAGATCTTGGCTTCGTTGGCGGTGATCTTGGTCTCGATCGTGGTCGCCTGTTCCAGCTTGGCAGCGACTTCGGCCTGGATCAGCGCGCTCCAATCGACGCTGGTCGAGTTGGTCGTGCCGGTCGTCGTCACCGTGCTCGACGAGCCGGTCGAACTTGACGACGTCGAGGAGGTCGTCCCGGTGGTGCTCGACGTGGCGCTGCTTACCGTCATGGCCCTGGGTCCATCATGAAGGAGACCGGGCCGGCGTCATGCCGGCCCGGCTCTTGCCCGTTAGCCGAGCAGCTTGAGGAGATATTGCGGCATCTGGTTCGCGGCGGTTTCCGCCGACACCGCAGCCTGGGTCTTCACCTCGGCCGAGGACAGCGTCGCCTGCTCGGAGGCGATATCGACGTCCTTGATGGCGGAGTTCGCGGCCTGCAGGTTCTGCGTCTGAGTCGAGATCGAGCTGGAAGCGAAGTTGAACCGCGATTCCTGCGCGCCGATCTGGGCGCGGGCGTTGGAGACCGTGTCAACAGCGCTGCTGAGCGCGTCCAGCGCCGAGACGGCACTCGACTGCGTGCTGACGCTGAGCGAGCTGACGCCGAGCGATGACGAGGTCAGGTCCGACAAGGTGATGGTGATGGTGTCGCTGCCGGAAGAGCCGACCATGACCGAAACGCCGGAGGCGAAGGAGCTGGTGCCGTCGAGCAAGCTCTGGCCGCTGTAGCGCGTGCCGGAAGCGATCGAATCGATTTCGCTGATGAGCTGCGAGAATTCCGAGTTGATGTAGGCGCGGCTGGATTGGACCGTGGTGCCGGAGGACGATTCCGAAGCCAGCGATTCCATGCGAGCCAGGATGTCGCTGATGTTGGAGGCGCCGCCGTCGGCGGTCTGCAGGATCGCGGTGGCCTGCGAGGCGTTGGTCGCGGCCTGCTGCAGCACGGTGACATCGGAGGAGATGCGGGTCGAAATCGCAAGGCCCGCAGCGTCGTCGGAAGCCGAGGTGATCCGCGAACCGCTCGACAGCTTGGAGAGCGCGCTGGTTTCCTGCTGCGAGTTGATGTTAAGGTAGCTTACCGCGGCGTTGGCTGCGAGATTGGTGGAAATTACGGGCATGTAAAAGCTCCTGTGGTGATGGGCATGACATGCCGCATCCTGGATGATAACGAACGACGCGCGTTCCGGCGCCGTGCATCCGTCAAACGGAAGGGCAGCGGAAGATCAGGCGGAAAGTCCGCCGCAAGCGTGATTTATGGTTAGAGATCCGTAAACGCGTGGCGGATGTCGCGTTCGTGCCGGCGCAGCAACTCGCGAAGCTGCTGCCGACCGCGCTTCAAGAGCGACTCCACCGCGGCGACCGTCGTGTCCATGACGTCGGCGATCTCGCCGTTGCTCATGTTCTCATGATAGGACAGGATCACGGCAACGCGCTGCTGCTCGGGCAGCCGCTGCATCGCCGCGTCGAGGAGATCGCGCGCCTCGTTGCGCTCGATGACGCTGGACGCATCAGGCCTCGCATCGGCCACCTCGGGCACGACATCGACATTCTCCGTGCGGGGCTTGCGCCGCAGGTCGATGCAGCGATTGCTGACGACACGATAGAGCCAGGTCGAAAATTTCGCGCGGCCGTGCTGCCAGCGCCCGCGATGAGTCCAGATCTTGAGCATGGTGTCCTGCACCACGTCCTCGGCGTCGGCGGCGTTGCCGATGATGCGCAGCGCGATCGCATAGGCACGATCGATGTGGCGCTCGACCAGAAGACGGAACGCCGCCTCATCGCCAGTGGCTAGCCGGTCCAGCAGTTCGGCGTCCTGGTCGCGAACATCGGCGGCTTCGACCTCAACCGTCTCCGGGATCGCGAGGCCGTCACTCCACGGCGGCGCGGGATCGATCGGCGCGAGCGGCGCCTTGGTGATCTCGATCTCGGCCGGTGCCTTCATCTCAAGCGCCCAGTTCATCCCATTCTCCAACCCGCAATGCCGATCGTGCACATTCCGCGCGGCTTCCGATGCGTTGAACGGGCTCGTCCGAAAATCCAGGCGAAGATTTTTTGTTGTTTTTCAGTGGCTTAGCTGGAGTTTTTTGCCGCCAGCGCGGCAAAACCTGCCGACCTGGCCAATGGCCCGGCGCAGCCCAAGGCGTCGCCGCGCCCGCGACCTGCATCGCTTTGCATGGATGCGAAAAGGATGATCGCGCCGGAAAATGCAGTCGCCACACGCGATTGCCTGACCGCAGCCGTCGCGAGCAGGCATCAACCGCCGGGTTTGTCGATGCGCGCAGCGGAGCCGTCTTCGATGAAATCGCGCTGGGAAATTTTTTCCGAATCATCGCGTTGACGTTATCCGATTTTTTGAATCTGTCAGTCGCGATGCGCGCGAATTTGAATCGCGCGATGAATTTTTTCATGAGCGTGCGCCTGATCTCGCACACTTGCACGTTTAATGATCGCGAACGGGCGGGGATTTCAGCATGAATGTCGCGATCGTCGACGCGAGAACTCGCGCGCGAAATGTTTCTGCGTGCTCGTTCGATGTTTTCGATACATTTCTATTGCGTGCATGCACGACGCCGGATGGCGTGTTTGAACGGGTGTATGAGCTTGCGCGCATTTCCGAATTGTGTCCGAATGTTTCCACGAGTTTCGTTCAGCATCGCATTCAAGCCGAAGCGCATGCGCGCAAAAACGCAAAGCAGCGCCGCGACTCCGTGGAAGTGCACATCTCCGACATCTATTCCTATTTTCCTTTCAGACTGTTCGGGCTCGATCGCGGCGCGCTGAATGTTCTCGCCGAAGCGGAGTTTGCCGCCGAGATCGAGCTGTGCCGCGCCAATCCAGACATGGTTCAGAAATATCTGGAAATGAAGCGCGCCGGCTACCGCGTCGGCTTCATCTCCGACACGTATTGGAACTCGCAACAACTCGCTCGCCTCTTGCGGGCCTGCAGTCCGGAATTGAGTTGGGATTTCCTCTATGCGTCCTGCGATCAGGACAGCGGCAAGGGCGAGAAGCTGTTCGCCAAATATCTGGCGGAGCAGGGAATAGACCCGGCAAGCTCGATCCATTTCGGCGACAACGAGAAGGCCGATATCGCGGGCGCTCGGCGCCACGGAATCCGGCCGCGATATTATCCGCAAGCCAGCGCAGCATTCGCCTCCAAGCTGCAGCGCGAAACGGCCATGTTCGAATTGCTATGTCCGGAACGGCCGTCGCGGCTCGATCATGGCGGGCGGACGTTGCGCCGCGTGGTCGCGGCAGCCAGCAGCGATAAGCGTCCGGGCTTTCAACTGGGCTTGACCGTGCTCGGGCCCATAATGGCCGCCTTCGACGCCTATATCGAGGCGCGCCGCGCGCAACTCGCCCGGGCGGGCCGACGCGTCGCCATTGGCTTCCTCGGGCGCGACGGTTTCCTGCCACATCGCATCTGGCAGGATGCGCACGGAGAGGCGGCCTATCTCGAAATCAATCGCCGCGTCAGCCTGCTCGGCTCGGCCGATACACTCGAGCCGCTGTGCGATCTGCTTGAAAAGCTCGGTAAGATCGACGAGCCGAGCTTCGCACAGATGTTCACCATCCTGCCGCCGCCAGTGAAGGCATTTTTTGCGAAATGCCCGGATGGGGTCGCCACCGGCCGCGACATCAGCCGCGCCCTGCCCCGGCTCGTCGACGCTGGCCACGTCGCCCAGATCGCCGCAGGCATCCGCAAGCGGCTGCTTGACTATCTGCGCAACACGATTCCCGAATTTGACTCCTGCACGGATTTGATGCTCGTCGATCTCGGCTATTCCGGCAGCGTGCAGAAGGGATTGCGACGCATCTTCGATCGCGAAGGCATCGCCACCCGCCTTCACGGCACTTATCTGTTGTCGCTGGACGACGCCTTCTACGATGTCGCCGAGTGCGACACCGCCGAGGGCCTGGTCTCCGACCTCGTCGTGACACCCCATGCCAAGCGCATGATGCTGCGCAACGTCGCGCTGCTGGAACAGATCTGCTGCGCGGCCGACGGATCGGTGCGCGATTATCGCGACGGAGAGGTCCTTCGCGAGGACAATCTCTGCCCGGCGGACCAACTCGCCTTGGCGGCAGAGATCCAGACGGGGGCGCGCACCTTTGCGGCGCAGGCGCGCGCGCTTGCTCCGCGCTACGGCCTGCGCCCCTACGCAGCGTCCGATGTCATGGCGCGTTGGACGGCGGCGATATTGGGACGCCTGTTGCTGCTGCCTGACGACGATGAGCTCGTTCTGTTTGGCAACTTCAGTCACGACGTCAATCTCGGCACGCGCAAGATGGTGCCGATGCTCGACAGCAACACAGTCAAGGACCAGGTGATCGCGCGCGGACTGCCCATCGCCTGCACGGCGCCCGAGCCGCCGATGTGGCTCGCCGGCAGCCTTGCGAGCATCTCTTCATCTCATGCCTATCTCTATGTGCTGTTCGGCACCAACCGGCTGCCGCCCAACGTGTTCGGCGAGACGCCTTGCGGTTCGCTTCGGATCGGGCTGTTCGGATCGAACGGACGGGCCGCGATGGAAGCGATCACCGTCTTTCAAAGCGGGCTCGGCGAGTTGCGCCTGCGCATTCCGATCGCGCAAGACATGGCTGTGGCGACCATCGCCGTTCCGCTCGGCAAGCTCGCGCGCGACGGCATCATGCAGGGCGTGGTCGTGCAGTCGGGCAAGGATACAGCTCAGGCCGCCGATAATCCGGACGTTGTGAGGGTCGCCGATGACAGGCTGATCTTCGCCGGCGTCGCGCGCAATGGCCGCCACTACCGCGCCGACGATGAGCGCGGCTGCCTGCTGATCCCGGTCGACCCGCCACGCAGTAAGGTAGCGATCTACACCATCTCTCTGACCTCGCTCGACTGCGACCGCATCGTTGGCGTCGGCAAGGCGAGCAGAGCATGACGCTCAAACAGCAAATGGCGTGATGGCACTTAATCAGCGCGCCCTGCCTTGGTTCTTGTTCAAGCGTGAGCCTCGCGCAAACGCTTTGCGTTTGTCACGGCGGAAGGCCGGCGTCCCCGGAAGCGCGATGGGATGCTTCGGCCTTCGCAAGACGACGAGTTCAGGAGCCAGATGCTCAAGACCATCATCCTTCTGACAGCTACTCCGCACCAGCAGCACGCGCTCAGCGTCCTCCTGATGGCCCACAATCCCGCGCTGTCGTTCCGCAAGGCGTCGCGGCTCGAGGATCTTGCCGCGATCGAGCCCGGGGTGTGGCGCAACGCACGGCTGGTGGCCTTCACGACCGGTGTCATTGTCCCGCAAGCGATGCTGGAGGCGCTGGGTCACGGCGCCTACAATTTCCATCCCGGGCCGCCCGACTATCCGGGCTGGGCGCCGGCCAATTTCGCGATCTATGACGGCGCCCGACGTTTCGGCGCAACCATGCATGTGATGGCCGCAAAGGTGGATTCCGGCCCGATCGTCGGTGTCGAGTCGTTTGTCGTTCCAGACAATATCAGCGTGCGTGAACTCGAACAAATCGCCTATGTGCGCCTTGGCCACCTGTTCTGGCGGAAAGCGCGCGAGATCGCCTGCGAGCCCGGACCACTGCCGGCACTGCCCATTGGCTGGAGCGGAACGAAGAGCACCCGGCAGATGTATCGCGACTATTGCGAGCTTCCCGCAACTATCGATGCCGCCGAGCTCAAGCGCCGTATTCGTGCCTTCGATGATGATTTTCGCGGCATTCCCCTCACCATCACCTTGCATGGCTTGCGTTTTCGCTTGAGCGACGTGATGGAGCGGCAGGCCGAGCCGCCGCCGCATGTCGACGCGCCGTCGCTTGCGGCATTCGAAATGCGTGCCTGACACTGCAATAGCGCGTGATGAGATTCAGTCGGTCGCCTTGGCGGTCACCTCTCCCCAACGGGGAGGGGTGAACCGATTCCGCGGCTGGCATCGATACAACCAAACCGCAGCGCACTCTAGCTAGCGCAATTTCGCCTGAATTCGGCGCGCCGACCGTATCAGTCATGTCCCCTCATGACCCGGTCGATCAAGCATGAATGATGCAAACGAAAAGTGTCCCTCGCAAAGCGAACTGGATGGGCTTTGCCTCGGCGAGATCCAGCGCTACCGCCTGCGTCAGCTTGTCCGACGCCATCGCGGCACCGTTATGTGGGACGGCAGCAGCGCCATCGAGGCGCCCGACCTCGCCGTCGTCGTCTTGAATGCGGAAAATCCGGCCCGGATCGAAATGCTTGTCGGTTCGCTGCACGAAAACTCGATCATCATCGTTCCGTTCGGCGAGAACCCCGCATTCGACTTTCTCAAATCGAAGCTTCATGCCTATGGCTCGATCGGCTCGCAAGGCAAGACGGCGCCGCATCACGTCTGGTGGGGCGGTGTCAAGCCCCTGTCGGTGCCCACCGGACTCTATCCGAGGCAAGACACATTATTCCTGTCGTCGTTCCTGCGCACCTTCCCCTTCGAGGACCGGCCGCAGCGGCTGGCCGCCGACTTCACGCGCCTTGGACTGCAAAGCGTTATCGAAGGGGTCGATGTCGCTGCGCCATCGAGCCCGACATTCAAGATCGACTTCATCATTCGGCAGTGGGAGCGCGCAAACCGTCCCATCTTCTGGATCGCCCCCAATGCGACCGTCTGCCGGCACCCCGTGCTGCCCCAAGCCATCGCATGCGACTTCGCGGTCTACAAGTCGCGCACCGGCCAGATGGAAACGGGAGTCCTGTTCTTTCATCAGACCGAACCGGCGCGCTCGCTGCTCGACACTTGGCAACGCCTGAGCCGCGATTATCCCGACGTGCCGGAAGCCTTTCTGCTCGATCAGGCCTGGACGCTGCTATCCTCGCAGCGCCAGATCGAGACCGCCTGGTTGCCCGACGACTACTGGCAGGCGGCCGACAGCGCAAAAGGCAGGCCCGCTGTCATTCAATATAACCGTGCCGAGCCCTCGGTCGCGCCGGATCCATCGATCGCGTCGCGTTTCCAGCGCGCGCGGCGATACGGCAGGCACCAGGCGCCGGAGTCGCATTTGATCATGCAGGGATCATCGCAGACAGGCCGGGCGATCACGGTGCTGATCCGGGACGTCTTGGCCGGCGATGCCGAGAACGTCAGCGGCGCGATCGAAGCCGCGGCGCGGGCCTTTGCGGCTGACCCGGGCGGATTCTCCAGAATGGAAGTGGTGCTGTGCGCCTGGGACGAAGACGTCGATTCCGTGATGCAGATTGCCGACGATAGCTGGGTGTTGCTGACTGATCCTTCCGAGCGGCTGCAGTTGAACGCCTTCAGCAAGCTCCCGATCTCCGAGGACAGGATCGGAGCGGCCGCGCACCCGATCTATTCCGCCACCGCCGCCGCGCACTCGACGCAAATATTCCGCCTGGCCGACGCGTCGCTCGGCGCCAAATTGAAGCGAAGCGGGAAATACAGCAGATCGCTTCTCAAGCGCCCGCTGCTGGAGGCGCGCGGCGAATAGGGCCCTACTGCGATGCCATCACGGCGGTCGAGAAGACGCGAGCGCAACATCCGCCGTCATTGCGAGCGCAAGCGAAGCAATCCGAACTTTCTCAGCCGATGCAGTCTGGATTTCTTCCGCCTACGCGCAAAGGCGCTTCGGCGGGACTTCACGCCTCGCCATAGCTCGCGCAGCGAGCAACGGCGGGTCGTCGCGGAGCTCCTCGCAATGACGGGCTGCTCAAGCTCCCTCGTTCACCGGCACGGTGTAGTTGAGACTGAGCCGGCCGCCGTCCGGATAGATTGTCTGTCCGGTGATGTAGGAGGCATCCTCGCTGGCAAGAAACGCCACGACCGACGCGACCTCGCTCGGCTCGCCGCAGCGTCCGGCCGGCGTTCGCGACAGCACGCTGCGCCGCGCATCCTCGGAGGAGAAAATCGCAGAGGCGACCATCTCCGTCAAAATCGTTCCGGGCCCCACTGCCACAACCCGGATGCCGTGCGGCGCGAGCGCCACGGCCGCAACCGAAGTGAGCTGCTTCATGCCGCCCTTGGACATGGCATAGGTCGCAAGCGAAGGAATCGCGAGCAGCGCGTTGACCGAGGACATGTTGATGATGACGCCGCCGTCCCCTTGCGCGATCATCTGCCTGGCGGCGGCCTGCACGCCGAAAAATGCGCCCTTCAGGTTGATGGCGATGATCTCGTCGAACTCCTGCTCGGAGATCTCGAGAAAATCCCGGTTGCGCGCGACGCCGGCATTGTTGACCATGATGTCCAGCCGACCGAACTCCCTGGCGGCGGAAGCGACCAGATGGTCGACCTCGGCGCGCCTGGCGACATCGGCCACGACGGCGCGCAGCTCACTCGGGCGGCCGAGCTCGCTCGCAGTCTTGGCAAGCGCCTCGCCATCGACATCCGAGATGACGACCTTCACTCCCTCCTGCAGAAATCGTTCGGCGCAGGCCCTGCCAATGCCGCGCGCCGCGCCCGTGATGGCGGCAACTTTTCCGGATGATTTCATGCTCCCGCCTCCTCGATAACTGCGCCTCGCCCGGCTGAGTACGGGCGATGCGCCGATCGCATGGATTTGCAAGGCGCAAGATGACCACGAAACCGGCCTTTCCGAAAGGCCGGCAATTTCGCGCGGCACAGGCGCGCTCAGAGGTCCCGATAGCTGCGGTACCAGGCCACGAACCGGCGAATGCCCTCCTCGACCGAGGTCGCGGGGCGGAAACCGACGTCGCGGGCAAGGTCATCGATATCGGCGTAGGTCGCCGGGACGTCCCCCGGCTGCATGGGCAGGAATTCCTTGACGGCCTTGCGTCCGAGTTCCTCTTCCAGGATCGCCACCACCCGGGTCAGCTCTTCCGGCTTGTTGTTGCCGATGTTGTAGATGCGCCATGGCGCGGCGCTTGACGCCGGATCCGGCGCCGCGCCCGACCATGTCGGATTGCCGTGCGGCGCGCGATCGATGAGCCGGACCAGCGCGTCGGTGACGTCATCGACATAGGTGAAGTCGCGCCGCATTTGTCCGTTGTTGAACAGCTTGATCGGCTGGCCCTCGATGATGGCCTTGGCGAAGATGAACATGGCCATATCCGGCCGCCCCCATGGGCCGTAGACCGTGAAGAACCGCAGTCCAGTCGTGGGAATCCTGTAGAGGTGGCTGTACGCATGCGCCATCAGCTCGTTCGCCTTCTTGCTGGCGGCATAAAGGCTGACGGGGTGATCGACATTGTCGTGTACCGAGAACGGCAACCTGGTGTTGGCACCGTAGACCGATGAGGACGAGGCGAACAACAGGTGATGACAGCCGGTGTGCCGGCAGCCCTCCAGGACGTTCATGAAGCCTGCGAGATTGGCGTCGACATAGGCATGCGGATTTTGCAGCGAGTATCTGACGCCGGCCTGCGCGGCCAGGTGAATCACGACAGGAAAGCGGTGGCGTGCGAACAGCTCGCTGATGGCGGGGCGATCGGCGAGATCCAATCTCTGGAAGCTGAACGAAGGGTGGTTGCCCAGGATATCAAGCCGGGCCTGTTTCAGCGCCGGGTCATAATAGGAATTGAGGTTGTCGATCCCGACGACCCACCGGCCTGCCTGCAGCAGGCGCTGAGCGACGTGGAAGCCGATGAAGCCGGCGGCGCCCGTCACCAGGACGCTTGCGTCCGCACTTTGATTCGTCCCGGACACCATGATCGCGTCGGCTCAGTAGGCCAGCGGCTTTGGCCGTCCGACGCCGCAATAATGGAAGCCGTTTCGCATCACCTCCTCCGGTGAATAGATGTTGCGCAGATCGACGATAACCGAGCTTGCCATGACGGCGGAAAGCTCCTTGAGATCGAGCGCCCGGAATTGCTCCCACTCCGTGACGATGACGACGGCGTGCGCGCCCTTGGCGCAATCATAGGCGCTCTTGCAGAAGGTCACGTTCTCCAGCACCTTCTCGGCCTGCGGCATGCCGACCGGATCGAAGGCCCGGATCTCCGCGCCCATGTCCTGCAGCGCCGTGATCAACGGAATCGAGGGCGCATCGCGCATATCATCGGTGTTGGGCTTGAACGTCAGACCCAGCACGGCAATGCATTTCCCGCGCAAATTGCCGTTGCCGCCGAAGGCATGGGCCACTTTCCGCGCCATCGCGCGCTTGCGCTGGTCGTTCACAGCAACGACGGTTTCGACGATCCGCAGCGGCGTCTCATTGTCCTGACCAGTCTTGATCAGGGCCATCGTATCCTTCGGAAAGCACGATCCGCCGAAGCCGGGGCCGGCGTGCAGGAACTTCAGACCGATGCGGTTGTCGAGCCCGATTCCCCGCGCGACCTCCTGAACATTGGCACCGACCTTCTCCGCCAGGTCGGCGATTTCATTGATGAAGGCGATCTTGGTCGCGAGAAAGGAATTGGCGGCATATTTCGTCAGCTCGGCGGTGCGGCGGTCGGTATAAAGGATAGGCGGCGCGTTGAGATGAAGCGGCCGGTAGACTTCGCTGATGACGCTGCGGGCGCGCGCTTCATTGGCCCCGATCACGATCCGGTCGGGATGCTTGAAGTCGCGGATCGCGGCGCCCTCCCTCAGGAATTCCGGGTTCGACACGACGGCAAATTCCGCGTCCGGATTCTCTTCGCGAATGATCCGCTCGACCTCGTCGCCGGTCCCGACCGGCACGGTCGATTTCGTCACCACGACCGTGAATTTCGAGAGCGCTCGCGCGATCTCGCGCGCTGCCGCGTAGACATAAGAGAGGTCGGCGTGCCCGTCACCGCGCCGCGATGGCGTCCCGACCGCAACAAAGACCACATCGGCATTGGCGACCGCGGGCTTCAGGTCGATATCGAAGGCAAGGCGACCCTGACTCACATTGTTCGCGACCAGTTCCGCGAGCCCCGGCTCGTGGATCGGAATCTGCCCGGCTTTGAGGGCGGCGATCTTGCCGTCGTCATTGTCGATGCAGGTCACATGATGTCCGAAATCGGAAAAGCACGCTCCCGACACCAGGCCGACATAGCCGGCGCCTATCATGGCAATGCGCATCGAGGGTCCTACCTGATAATCTGTGTTTCGAGATTGTCGATTGGATGGTCGGGAAGCCCCGAGCTAGCGCGTGATGAGATTAGGTTCGGTTTGTTGTCTCGACGGTTCACCTCTCCCCAGCAGGGAGAGGTGAACCCTATCGGCGGCAGGTGCCAGCTCAACCAAACCACATCGCGCCCTAGCCATTCAGGATCGATGCTCCATCCATGTGCCGCGGGAAAAAGAAGAAGTTGTTGATGTAGGACCTTCCGCTTTTGCGTCCACCGTCAGGGAGAAGGACGGTCTCGTCCTGCAATTCCTCGACCTGGAACTGATGAACCGGAAAGGCGCTGCCGTCCTTCAGGAAGTAACCCCGGTAGGCCCTCTGCGCGAAGAAATCGAACAGCAAGCGAGTTGCCTGCTCGCGATGCCGGTCTTCCGCCTCGACCAGGAACACCGGCTGACTGTGTTCGAGCAGTTCGACCGCGCCATTGAGAACATTCAGCTCGTGCCCTTCCACATCGATTTTGACGAAGGCAACGTCCTCGTGGACGATCGCATCGAGCCGTGCCGTGGGCACCTTCGTGGCGACAACCGCCTGGTTCGAGCCCATGAGCCGCGGCTCCAGCGAAGCAAGGCCATAGACCGGCTGGTTGTTGTCCTGGGGGATGAACAGCTCCGCATCGCCGACCTGATCCGACAAGGCGATCTCGTGAACGTTCACGTTCGATGCCGAGGTTCGTCGTAGCAGCTCCGCCATCTTGGGCGACGGCTCGAAGGCGTGGACCTTTCTGGAAAGCCGCGACAGCTTGCGGGTATAAAGGCCGCAATTTGCACCGACATCGACGGTCACGGCCCGTTCCGGAACGATCCGGTCGAGAAAATTGAGCTCCTGCTCCGCCGTTTTCGGCCGGTGCATGAAATGCCATTGCAGCCAGATTGACGGGAATGCTTCCTTCAGTAGCTCTTTGGTTCGCTGCCTGGCACTCATCTGCGACTGATCTCTCCTGTTGCCGATCATCGGCCATCAAACCCGATGATAGATATCCTGGATCCGAACGATGTCGTCCTCGCCGAGATAGGATCCGGACTGCACCTCGATCAGGTTGAGCGGCACCTTGCCCGGATTCTCGATCCGGTGCGTGCAGCCCAGCGGCACGAACACCGATTCGTTTTCACGCACCATGATTTCCTCGTCATCTCGCGTGACGATCGCGGTCCCGTTGACGACCACCCAGTGCTCGGCGCGGTGATAGTGCTTCTGCAACGACAGCTTGGCGCCGGGATTGACGGTGATCCGCTTCACCTGAAAGCGCTCGCCAGCATGGATCGATTGGTAATAGCCCCATGGACGATGCACGCTGAGCGTCTCGGTCGCCGAGCGATGACCGTTCGTCTTCAGGCGCTCGACGATCTTGACCACGTCCTGGTCGCGGTCCCGCCTGGTCACGAGCACCGCGTCCGGTGTCGCGGTTACGACCAGATCATCGACGCCGAGCGCAACCACCAACTGACCTTCGGCGCGCACATAGCATCCGGAGGAGTCTTCCAGCACCACGTCCCCGACCGTTACGTTGCCGGCGCTGTCTTTGTCGCCCAAGCTCCACAGTTCGGACCAGCTCCCGACGTGATTCCAGTCGAACGACGCGTCGACGACTACGGCCTTGCCGGTTTGCGCCATGACCGACTCGACCGACGCGGCCGGGCAGGCTCCGAATGCCGCTTCCTCCAGGCGCAGAAAATCGAGATCGCGGGTCGCGCCCGCAAGCGCGGCACGACACGCGATAAGCAGGTCCGGCGCGCGTGCTTCGAGTTCGTCAACGAGCTGCGATGCCGGCAGCAGAAAGATCCCGTGACCGTCACCAGAGCATGTCCCGACCGCCGTCAGGTCCGCATCGCCTGGTCCGCTCGCGGCATAGTGCACGACCGGAATCGCTTCCACCGCCGAACCGACCTGAACGCCTCCGGCCTGCTTTTCTCCTGTCCGGCTGCCGCCGAAGAGGACGAAGCGTCCTTCTCGCGCGGCGGCCAGGCCATCGGAAAGTGCGGCATGAAAGGCGGCTCGATCGCTAACCCAATGATCGACGGGCATGACAAGAAGCATGGCGCCGGGATCCGAGCGAACCGCAAGCAGCGCAGCGGTCGCAACGGCCGGTGCCGTGCCCTTCGCGAACGGCTCCAGCACGATCGTCGCTCCGGACAGCCCGACGCCGCGCAGTTGCTCACCGATCATGAAACGATGTTGCACATCCGCGATCACGATCGGTTCGACGAACAGCGACCGATCGGCGACGCGCAGCGCGGCCTCCTGCAGCAGCGTTCGCTCGCCCAGGACGGACAGCAACTGTTTCGGATAGGTTTCGCGGGACAACGGCCACAGCCGCGATCCTTCTCCGCCTGACAAGAGAACGGGAGTTATGCGGCCGCCCGCCTGCGTCGCCATGCCATCACCCATGCTGATAGAACAATTCGACGGAACTAAAAGCCGCTGCCCGACAGAAACTCCCTGCGGATCGTGCGCAGGATGATCATGATGTCCAGGCGGAGTGACCAATTCTCGATGTAAGAGAGGTCGTAGTCGATCCGCGAGATGGCAGGATCGGCTTGGGCGGTGGAGCCCCTGTAGCCGCTCACCTGAGCCAAGCCCGTGATGCCGGGCCGCGCCGTATGGCGCTGGAAATAATACGGCACCAGGTCTTCATAAAGACGATCCGCCGCCAGCATTCCCGGTACGTGCGGACGGGGCCCGACCAGCGACATGTCGCCCTTGATGACGTTGAAGAGCTGCGGGATCTCATCAAGGCTGGTTTTCCGCAAGATCCGTCCGATCCAGGTGACCCTGGAGTCGCCCTGCACCGTCTGCCTCACGCCGGCCGCATCGCAGGCGTCGACGCGCATCGAGCGGAATTTGTAGATCTTGAAACGGCGATTGCGGTAGCCGTAGCGATACTGAAAGAACAGCACCGGCCCCCGCGAGGTAAGCTTGATGGCGATCGCAATCGCGATCAACAGCGGTGCAAAAAACAGCAGAGCCGTACCCGCCGCAACGATATCGAACAGTCGCTTTCTGAGCGAACTTGCCGGCTCGACGCGCGATGCGCGGCGCGCGCGCCGGCGACCACATCTGTGTCTTCCGTATCCGTACCCGCCGCTGCCGCATTCGACCGGCCTGACTGCGATGAATGCCTGCTCGTTGCGAAACGGCGCGACATTTTCCTGTTGCAAACGCGCTGCGATGGTGGCCGCCATGGCTTTTGCCTCTGCTGAAAAGTTGGTCACTCCAACCGGCGGAAGACAGCGCAGTGATGCGTTCGGCAACAGCGCCAGCCGTCACCGCGACTTTCGCAGATGCGAACTCTAGCAAACACAAACCACGCGACGATCCGCCTTTGTCTAAAATTTTTCCGAAGTTCTTGAACGAAATTGGGCAGCGAAACGAAAATGTTGCGCTTCCGTTTTGCAACGCGGTGTCGGCTCGCTTGTGCGTCGCGGAAAATCGTCTGTGGCGAAAAGCAGTTAGTGCGATCTGCGCGAAAAATGCGCTGCGCGCACCTCGACGCAGCCATGCATGATCAAAAAATTAGGAACCTTTTACCCGCGGGCGAACGGTGAAAACTTGTGCATGTTTCTTCAAAAGAGACGCAAGCCCCGCATCCGCTGCGCGTCTGGATTTGCTTTTGCACGAGAGGCTTCATGGAAAAATAAGCGTCGTTCCCGTACTTACCCGGCTTGCACCAGTCGATACGGAAGTGTCAAAATTCTCCGATGATAGCGCCGCTGCGAAAGGACGTTACGACTCCAGTTGACGTTTTCCCTGTCGCTCGACCACGCGGGGAGGCATCGATGTGCGCTGAACGTGCCGAGCCGTATCCGGTCGACCCGCATCTCGAGCCGCGCGAACCACCCGATCGCAAGCTCCGGAACCGCATCCTGCTCGCCAATATAATGGCTTGGGTCGCGATCATCGCGTTCGTCCGGTTTATTTTCTGTTAAGAGCGGGCGTCGATCCGTACAACTCCGCTTTTGTTTGACCGGGACGCGGTTCCATGATGGCTATTGCGGATCATGTCACGGCGATCCGCTACCGATTCTCCATCCATCGCTCATTCCACTCCAGCAGAAACGCGCATTTACGCCGTCGGCGATGTTCATGGCCGCGCCGATTTGCTGAGCGAAACCATGGAGCGTATCGATGAGGACCTGTGGCGCAGGCCCGTCTCATACGCGGTCGAAATCTATCTGGGCGATTACGTCGATCGCGGCCCCGACTCCAAAGAAGTCATAGATCTGCTCGCGACCCGTCTGGTCCGAAACAACGCAGTCTGCCTACGCGGCAATCACGAGGAACTGCTCGAGCGTTTCCTGTACGATCCGGCCATCCTCTCCTCGTGGCTCAAGCTCGGCGCCATGCAAACGCTCGCCTCCTATGGTGTGTCCCTGCGTCACGACGGCACGGAGAGCAACTATGATCTGCATCAGCGCTTTTGTCGCGCGTTTCCAAAAGCACACGCGCTGTTTCTCAAATGTCTAAAGCCATGGATTTGTTGCGGCGACTATTTGTTCGTGCATGCCGGCATCAGGCCAAACGTTCCCCTGGACCGACAGACGATGCGGGACCTTCTTTGGATTCGAAGTGAGTTTCTGGATTCTCCTCGCGACCATGGCAAGCTCATCGTTCATGGACACACACCGGTTCCGCATCCGGACGTGCGCTCCAATCGCATCAACATCGACACCGGCGCATGGCGCTCGGGAATTTTAACATGTGTTATTCTCGAAGACACTTCGATCCAGTTTCTATGAATCATCTCTTTGCATGAGCAGACAACAGACGTCTCGCTCACATTTTTTTGCCTTCTTTGCTCAACAATCATTCGCCGCCGATTTCTGCCTCTTGGGGATACAGTCATGCAGCGACGATCGACGCGCGCCGTCGGATTCTTTTTACTCCTTGCCCTCACCATGTTTGCCGCGTCAGGCCTCGCCTCTCGGTCCGTGGCCTGGGCGCAACATGCCTCACTGCCTGCGCCGACCGCGTCCACCTATGTACTCGGCCCAAATGATCGCGTTCGCGTGAAGGTCTACGGGGAACCTGACATCACCGGAGAATACGAGATCGACAGCACCGGGCACATCTCGGTTCCGCTCGCAGGCCGCATTCGCGCCGAAGGCCTCACAACGCGACAGCTTGAAAGCGCGATCACCTCGGCCTTGGCCAAGGGCATCGTCCGCGATCCCCGCGTGAACGTCGAGGTCGCGCTTTATCGGCCCTATTACATTCTCGGAGAGGTCAAAAAGGGCGGCGAATATCCCTATCGTCTCGGTTTGACCGTGTTGGATGCCGTAGCAAGCGCCGGCGGCTTCACCTACCGCGCCAACGAAAACAAGGTCTATCTGCGGCGCGCGGGAGCGGGGACCGAGGAAGTCTACTCGCTGGACGCGCCGATCCCGGTCTTTCCCGGCGACAATATTCGCATCCCCGAACGCTGGTTCTAACGCGCGCCGGAACACGTTGCGGCGCTTGCGCGGCTGGCCACGCGCCCGCGCATTCCGGCCGATATCTTCGGGTCTGACCGCTTTCGGCTGCACAACGAACGAACGGATTGCAGCATGCCAGTGATGTACAAATCTGCGGCCAATCCGCTGGCGGCAACGATGGCGCTTTCGCATGTGCTGAATTTCGCTCGCGCCATTGCTGCCCTGCTTGTCCTGTTCTTTCACGTCCGCTCGACGCTTGTCGTTCCCTATGACTCCCTGGTTGCACGCAACTGGCTCAGCAGTGCCTTCTTTATGATCACTGCGTTCGGACACGACGCAGTGATCGTGTTTTTCGTTCTCAGTGGTTACCTGGTCGGCGGAGCCGTCCTTCGCGTCGACATGCGATCGCCACGCGACATCGGCGAGTATTGGCTCGACCGCAGCATCCGAATTGGACCGGTCCTGATCGCGGCGACGGCTCTGTCGGCCACGCTGCAACAGTTCGCGCCGAACTTGGGATGCTGCGACACGCCGCAGACCATAGTCGGGAATGCGCTGGGATTTCAAAATTTCCTCGTCAGGCCGCTCTGTAACAATCTGCCGCTGTGGAGCATCTCGAACGAAGTGGTGTACTATTTCGCGTTCCCCGTGATGGTCGCCATTTTTTCGCGAGTGTTTTCAGTCTGGCTCGTCATTGCATGCGCCGGCGTCGCACTGATTTTCGTACTGTCCTTCAAGTTCGCTGCCCTTGACGACACCAATGTTGTCCTCGACTTCCCGTTCTGGCTGATCGGCGCGGCGCTCTGGTCCGTCCCGGCCGGCTTCCCACGCCTGCGCTGGCCGGCGCTCGTGATGCTGGCTGGCGCGCTGGTCTTCGGCCGGCTCGAGTTCGGCAAGGAGCATTTTTGGCTCCGGGACCTGCTTCTGGCGGTGTCCTTCTCTTATGTGCTGATCACGTTTCTTGACCGGGCATTACCGCAATCGGGCATCCGTTCGGTGCTTGCAGAACACTTGACGGATTGGAGCCGACGCTTCGCCGACCTGTCCTTCTCGCTCTACGTCACTCACTATCCGTTGATCAGGCTCTACATGCACTTTCTCGACGCGACGCATCGGCCAACGCGCCACACGGCGATTACCTGGCTGGTGCTGCTGGAATTCGCATGCCTGAGCGCAGCGTGCATCATCGTTGCCTCAGGCTTCAGCGCGCTCTTCGAGCGACCGCGTCGACTGTTCAAGAAAGTTTTGGTCGGCCGACTGCTCGTTCCCTTGCCGGCGAAGCCGGACGATACGGGACGTTAACGCTGGTCAGTTGATCATACGCTGCGAAGAGTGTTTCTAAGTAACATTGGAACCGCTGCATTGCTCAACATCGCGACAGCTTTGCTCAGCATTTCCTGCGCAGCGTGCATTCAAACGTATCAGCGCATGCGATTCACTCTGTTTTCGATTCGCAGTGTGTGCGTTCGCGCTGCTCTCACGTTCGTCTTACTCGCTCGCCATAGTCTCGTCTCTTTGGAATGCAAATTCTTTTGCGGCGCGGAAAACTTTTCTTCTTCATTCTCGTTGCAGTGAAGGACAACCTTGAAGCTCATCACTCAACGCCGTGCGACGCAGATGGATATGTGGACCGCAAACGAACTTCACGATGTGTTTTTTGGGCAACGATCGAACGTAGTTGAGTAGCGGCGTTCGTCGCTTCCCACAAAGGACAGATGGTGAAATGTGTGCGTTTGCAATCTCACACGTGAACGTGAGTGAGGATATCTCTCGTTCCGTGAGATCACTGCGCGGTCGTGGTCTGAAGTTTGCACCTATACCCGCTGCGGCGATTGCGCTTAGCCTCGCATCACCGGCGAAAGCGCAGGTAGTCCCGATGACGACCGAAGAAGTTGCTCCGCCATGGAACGCCCAACGGATATTCGATCCGACGCCGCTGCCGCTCCTGACGGATCGGGACAGCCGCGAAGAGGTGGCTCCGGAGGACACGCCGGTGAAGACTCGACAACAGCCGGGATATGAGCAGGTCGGAATTCGCGACGGCTCGTGGATGTTCCTGCCATCCTTCATGGCCGGCGCCTTCTACGACAGCAATATTTTCTCGTCGAACATTATGAAGCGCTCGGATATCGCCGCGGTGATCGAGCCCAGCTTGCGTGCGCATACGCTTTGGGAGCGGCATGGCATCGACCTGACGTTCGATGCACAGGAAACAGCCTACAAGGCCAATCCCGGACTTGATCAGACCAACGCCAGCCTCAAGGGCAACGCCTGGTACGATGTCTCCCGCGATCTCGCGGTTCTGACCAATTTTGAGATCGCTCATCTGAATGTCGGCGTCGGCACGCTCGCCTCGCCGGCCGGCGCGATTCAGCCGACGCCCTACAACCTCTTCTCCGGCGATGTCAGCGTCCGCAAGGAATTCAATCGCCTGACAACATCAGTTGGTTTTCGCACCGATTCTTATGACTATGGATCGACCCGCGCGCAGAACGGCGCGGTCATTAGTCAGGACAGCCTCGACGGCCAGGTCTATTCGCTTCACGGCCGGGCCGATTACGCCATCTCGGAAATGTTCGGCTGGTTCGCGGCCGCCGAAGGCAATGAGCGCAACGTCCGTGGGACTCCGGGACAGCCGCTGGATTCGCAAGGATACCGCGCGCTTTCGGGCATCACCCTTGGTTTGAGCAACCTCATCACGGGTGAAATCGGCGCGGGTTATGTGCAGCAGCGGTTCGTTGACCCGACCATCGGCACCATTGCTGGTCCCTCCTATCGCGCCATGGTGACCTGGCGACCGACGCGCCTGCTCGACCTCCATTTCAAGGCCGAGCAGCTCGTCACGGAAACCTCGCAGACCAGTTCCACGGGCGTGCTCGGCAACGCCTTGCAGCTCGGCGCCGACTACGAGCTGCGCCGTAACGTCATCCTGTCACTGAGCGGTGCCTACGAGATGGATCGATTCTTCGGGATCGTCCGCAAGGACCATGTCATCAGCACCGAGGCCCGCATCAAATACATGCTCAATCGGTACGGATACATTTCACTCTATCACCAGTACGCGAACCGCAACAGCGACGTGCCGGTCTTCAACTTCGACAAACACCTGGTTGGGATAAATGTTACAGCGCAGTTTTGACCAGCCTCCGGTGCCGGAGGAACAGGCCCCGCCGGCAACCGCAAAATGGCCGCAGCCGACGGTGGATTTACGTGAAATGGCGCGAATCCTGCGCCGGCGCTGGAAGCTCGTGGCGGTAAGCTCGGCCGCGCTCGCCGCACTCGCGCTGATCTATATCTTCATCCTGGCAACGACGCTCTACACCGCGACCTCGACGGTTTTCGTCGATCCGCGGCGTACCACCGCGATCGAATCGAACCAATCGTCGGTCGAGACCTCGAATTATGGCACCGACGACGCCACCATCGACAGCGAGGCAATGCTGATCCAGTCGATCGCCATCCTGCAACGGGTGGTAGAGAAACTCAAACTTACCAACGATGAGGAATTTAATCCGCCGCCCAACGCGCTCGACTATATAAAGTCGTTCTTCAAGACGGCCGGTCCGGAAGGCGGCGCGAGCCCGCAGGACGCGGCGATCGCCAGGGCCGTCGACATCCTGCAGCGGCGAATGAAGGTCGCGCGCCAAGGCACCACATTCCTGGTCGACATCAATGTGAGCTCCCAATCGCCGCGCAAGGCCGCACTGATCGCAAATGCCGTCTCGGACGCCTATTTCGAGGAACAGGTACGTGCCAAGAACGATGCGACGAAAATCGCGGCAAACTGGCTCAACGGGCAGATCGACGAGCTGAAGTCGCGGGTCGTGGCGTCGGAAAAGGCAGTCGAGGACTATCGGGCCGCCAATAACCTCACGGTGTCACAGGGCGTGACGGTCAATGATCAGCAATTGACCGACCTCAACAACCAGCTCATCGCCGCGCGGGTCCAGACTGCGGAGGCCCGCGCCAAATACGAACAGGCTCGTCAATTAGCCAAAAACGGCGGCGACCCCGGCGGCATCAACGCGGCGATCTCCTCCGATGTCATCGCCCGGCTGCGCACGCAATATGCGGATATCGCCAAGAACGAAGCCGATCTCTTGAGCAAATACGGGCCGCGCCATCCTTCGGTTGCTGCCGTCCATGCCCAGCTCCGGGATACGCAGCGCCTCATTGATGAGGAAATCAAGCGCATCCTGCAGAGCACGCAGCACGATTACGACGTTGCGCGCTCCCGCGAGGCCTCGCTGCAGCAGAATTTCGACCAGCTACAGGGGGTCGCGACCTCCTCGAGCCAGGCACAGGTGCGCTTGCGCGAACTACAGCGCGAGGCCGAAGCCAACCGTACACTCTATGAATCATATCTTGCCCGCTACAAGGAGAGCACGGCCCAGCAGGCGCTACAGTTGCCGGATTCCCACGTGGTCACGAAGGCGAGCATTCCGATCTCGCCGTCCTGGCCCAAGAAATTTCTGATCCTCGGTCTTGCGCTGACGCTTGGCCTCGGCATCGGGAGCGTGCTCGCGTTCATCGCGGACTACCTGGATGAACGGGTGAAGACACTCGATCAGGCCGAGAAGATCTCCGGCGTTCCGGCACTGGCCGCGGTTCCGCTCATCAGCGCCGGCGAACTCGCCGGGCGGGCCAAACGAGGGCGAAGCGAGCTCGACCGTTATGATCCCAAGACCACGACATTGTTGCCGGCGCCGTTGCAGCCGCCGTTGATGCGCTACGCGATCGAGGCGCCCGGCACGTTCTTCGCGGAAGCAGTGCGCTCCATTCGACTGGCGCTGCAACGAACGATGCGCGTCCAGCCGGTCAAGGTCGTGCTGGTGACCTCAGCCCTCGAAAACGAGGGAAAAACCACGCTCGCAGCCAATCTTGCGCAGTCGCTGGCAACGCTGGGCGTCAAGACGCTGCTGATCGACGGCGATCTTCGCAATCCGCAATTGACGCGCTCGCTTTGCCCGCATGCCGAGACCGGGCTGCTCGAGATCGCGATGGGTCGCGCACCCGTGGAGCGGGCGATCCTGGTGGATCCGAGCACCGGCCTGTCGATTCTGCCGTCGACCACCATCAAGCGGACCGAATTCATCACGGAACTGATGTTTTCCGAGCAGATGGTCGATGTCCTCGACCACTGCCGCCATCGTTACGAGCTGGTCGTCATCGATTCCCCGCCGCTGGTGCCATTGGTTGACGGCCGCGCATTGGCCGAACTTGCCGATCGCATCGTGCTGGCGCTGGCTTGGGACCAGACACCGGGCGAGGTCCTCTCTCACACCATGGACCTGCTCGCACCGGTGCACGACCGGATTCTCGGCACGGTGCTGACACGTGTCGATCTGAGCCGCTTGCGCTTTTACGACTATTATCAGAGTTCGGCCTATCTCAAGCCTTACGCCACCTCCGGCCTCACCGTCGAGGCCGCACGATAATGTCGTTCGCTCCCCGAGTGCCGCCGGCGAGCCTTGCCGGGCCGAGAACGGGGCGCGCAGCGGCTCGGGCCGCGGCGCCCGGCCCCCAGTCGTCAAGCGTCACCGCAAGGCCAGCCGCGTTGATCCAGCTCATCGATGCGGCGATCGCGGGGCTCGTGCTGCTTGCCGTGGCCAGCATCTTCACGATGTCGGCGGGCATGCTGACGCATTGGAAAATCCACTACATGACCTCGGGCGGGAATTTCTACGAAAAGCTGCATCCGGCGACCTATTTCGCCGTGCTCGCCTTTGTCCTGCTTGCGATCCGCCAAGGTGATCCGGTCGGAGACATCATCCGGATGTTTTCCGGGGCAAAGCTGCTCTTGTTCTATTTGCTCTGCTGGGTCTGTCTCCTGGTTCAGATGGTGCTGACGGAGCGGCCGTTTACGGTGATCATCGACACCTTTCTGCTCCCGCTTCTGCTGTGTCTGGTCATCTGGCAACTCTCCTCCTGGCAGCGGCGGCCGATCATCTGGGTGCTCCACCTCACCATTCTGATCAACATCGTCATCGGCTTTTATGAATATCACACCGGGCACCGCCTGATTCCGCTGACACTCGGCAACGTGGTCGTCACCGGAGAGTGGCGCGCGTCGGCGCTGCTCGGCCACCCGCTGACGGCGTCTGGCGTGATTGCTGGATACATCCTTGCCCTCGTCTTCCGTCCGGCGATTTGCCCGCCGGTCATCGTGCGGTTACCGCTCATCGCCCTCTCTCTCGCCTCGTTGATGGCATTCGGCGGCCGGACCTCACTCGTCACCGTACTCATTATTATAAGCATCGCCGCGGGTTTACGAGTCCTCAGCGTCTTGTGCGGTGGCCGAACCTCGATCCTGGCTGTCGTTGGGGCAATCTGCCTCGTGTTCGTCGGGGCTGCGCTCGTCTTCATCGCGCTCGATCACGGTATCTTTGACAAGATGCTGCTGCGGTTTTCGTCCGACAAAGGCAGCACCTCGGCGCGTTATGCCACCTTCAGCCTGCTTTCCCATTTTCAGTGGCAGGAGCTCATTCTGGGCCCCGATCCGGTCCGCGCATCCGCGCTGCAGACGGCCTATGGCCTCAAATTCGGCATCGAGGATTTCTGGATATCCTCGATCGTTCAGTTCGGCATCGTCTCCACCGTGCTGCTGACCTTCGGGCTGGCCGGCTTGTTCACGGAAATCCTGAAGCGCGCAACGGGTGCGGCGTGGCTGATCCTGCTGCTGATCACGATCATCGCGGCGAGTTCAGTCAGCTTCTCATCGAAGAACATCCAGCTTGCCCAGTTTGCGGCCTTGATCACGTTACTGTTGCCGCGTGAGCGCAAGGTGGCGCCGCTTGTCAGTCCGCAGAGCCGACCGCGGCCGGTTCCGGCATACGCATGAGGCCACTCCATGACGATCTATGTCGATCATACCCACCTCGGGCGCCACGTCACTGGCCTCGAACGCATCACGCTCGAACTGTTCTCGCGCAAGGCTCTGGCACCGCTGGATGTCGTTCCGGTCACGGCCCACGGCACGCATCAAATGGTCATGCGGCAGACCTTTGGTTTGGCGCTGCGGCTTGCAGCGCCCTCATCGGTGCTGCTCTGTCCCGGCTTTCCGCCGAGCCCCCTGCTGCGGCCATTCGCATCCCGCGTGCTGCCCTACATCCATGACATTTTTCTGCTGTCGCGACCGGCCGACCTCAACCTGCGGGCACGCTTCTATATGGCCGCTCCGTTCCGCCTTGCACTGCGCAGCTATCCCCGCTTCCTCGCCAATTCGTGCGACACCCGGCAGAAGCTGGCGGCGCATTGCCGCCCCGATGCGGCAATCACGCTTTACCGGCCGCCGGTCCGCAATGTTTTCGGGCTCAACACCGCAGGCCGCGCCGAACGCCAGGGCCATGGCTTGCGGCTGGTCGCGCTGGGAACAGTCGAACCGAGGAAGAACTTTATCGCAGCCGCACGAATTGTCGGCGCACTACGCGCGCAAGGCCTTGCCGATGCGACACTCGACATTGTCGGACGGCAGGGTTGGGGCGACGACTGGCAGGCGCTCGACCGCTTTCCCGGCGTAACGCTCCACGGCTATCAGCCTGAGGAGCGCGTGCGGGAGTTGCTTGATGCCGCCGATATCTTCATCTGCACCTCTCACGAGGAGGGTCTGGGCTTGCCGCTGCTGGAAGCCCAATATGGCGGGCTGCCGATCGTCGCGCCAAATGCCTCCATTTTTCGCGAAGTGCTGGATGCCTCGGGCATCTTCGTCGATCCGACCGAACCCGCAGCGGCGGCGGCGAGGATCACGGGGCTGTTATCGGATCACCAGTGGCGATCGCGCTATGTCGCCCTGGATGCGCAGAACCTGCAACGCTGGAACGCGCTGGCAAGCGCCGACCGCGACGCCGTCATTGGCCTGATCGCCAGCCTTGCGAGAAGCGAGGCGCCTATGTCCTTGCAGCATGGCGGCGGCCACGTCGTCGAGCATTGAGGCCAGTTCCGGATTGCAGCAGATGACTTCTCTGGCGGCGCAAGATTCACTTCCGTCGATTCCTGATCCGCACGTGCGGACAGGCGCCGCCAGCCGGGATACCGCCATCGATAGCATGCGAGGCCTCGCGATCCTGATGGTGATCGGCATTCATTCCCTGCAGCACCCGCTCAGCGCAGGGGAACTGGCGATCGACTCGGTATTACGGCCGTGCGTGCCGATCTTCCTGTTCGTCTCGGGCTATCTCACCGCGCTCTCCGGCAAGGTCCCGCTTATGAAGCGCCTGAAGGCGGCCGTCATTCCTTATGCGATCGCTTTCGCTGCCGCCTATATCTACATGGCGCTGCATAATCCGGCGATGGACCACCGTCCCACCACGACGCTGGCCCGCCTGGTTCTCGCTTACGTCTTCGTCTATTATTACGTGTTCGTTTACATCGGCTGCACGATCGTGCTGTGGCTGGTGTTCACGGCCGCCTCAAGGAGCCCGAAATTCCAAACCCGCCTGGTCGTTCTGCTGCTCCTTGCCATTCTGTTTGGGCTGATCGTCGGCAGCTATCTCGACCCCCTGCTGTCCCGGCTTGGTTTCACCGAGAGCATGATCGAGGAAGTCCGTATGCGCGATGTTCCGTTCTGGTTCGCCTTCATGGCGCTCGGAACGCTGGCCGGCCTATTCGCCATCAAATCCGCGCTCCCTGACGCGCGCGCGTTGCTCGCCGCCGCTGCGATTGTAACTTATGGCATCTACGCGGGTGTGCGGCTGTTTCAGTTGGGTGATGCCGACTACTACGATTCAATCGCGTTTTTCGGTTATGCCGCCCTGTTCTGCCTGCTGCTATTCTCCTTCGACGTGGAATCGCCGTTCGTCGCCTCGCTGGGCTCCGGCAGCTACTTCATCTATCTCTGGCACATTTTCTTCGTGATGCTGATGCGTGACCACGCGCCGCTGCGCGAACTCGGTCCGGCGGCCGCCTCGTTGATCACCTTTGCCGTTGCCGCGGCAGGCAGCATCATCGCATTGCTGATCGTCAGGGAATTCGTCCCTCGCCGCGTGTGCCGATGGCTGGGAGCCTGACCCATGCTGCTGAAAAACACCCTGCTCTATATGCCCGCGCAGATCGTCGGTCCGCTGGCCCAATTGGTTGCGATGATCGTCTGGACCCACGTGGTCGACGAACCGACGCTCGGCGTGATCACACTCGTCACCGCAACACACGAGCTCCTGCAGATCGCGTTTCTTGCCTGGTGGTCGCAATACGCCTTGCGCTTTCTCGGCCGCTATCAGGACGATGGCGACACGGCGCGATTCTATCGCACCGAGAATGCGGTGTTGCTCAGCTCCGTCGTCCTGCAGAGCCTGATCGTCGTCGCCATTCTATTCATGGTGATCGCGCCTCAGGCCAACGGCAGGCTCGTCGGGGCGACCGTCGCCTATGTAGCCACCCGGACGCTCAATCTCTACCTCGCCGACCGCGCGCGGGTTCAACACCAGATCGCAGTCTATTCGATCCAAGTGACGGTCGGTCCAGCGCTCGGATTCGTGATCGGGCTGATCCTGATCAAATTGGTCGATCGATCCGCGGAATGGCCGCTGGTTGGCTATGCCATTGCCCAACTGGCCGCGGCCCTCATCGTGTTACCCAAAATCGGCTGCGGTCGCGGCCTTTGGCCGCTCGATCGCGACATCATCAACCACGCGGCGCGATATGGCGTTCCCCTGATCATCGGGGGCGCGCTCGGCTGGGTCGGGCTCAACGCCTCGCGCTTTGTCGTCAACGAGATGCTGGGCGTGGCCGCTGCTGGCTTGTTCGCCGTCGGCTACGGCCTCGGCCAGCGGGCGGCAACCTTCGCCGCCATGCTGGTGACGGCCGCCGCTTATCCCATCGCCGTCAAAAGCATGGAACGCCACGGCGCCAAGGTCGCGATGCGCCAGCTTGCCGACAACAGCGCGCTGCTGATCGCAATTCTTGCGCCCTGCATCACGGGCATTTTCATGCTGCGCCAGGAGATCGTGCATCTCCTGATTGCCCCTGCCTTCCAACAGGTAACGCTCGCAATTCTTCCGCTCTCGGTGCTCGCCGGCTCCATCAGGAGTCTGCGCGCGCATTTTGTCGACCAGACGTTCCTGCTGCATCATCGCACCGGATTGCTGGCGATCGTTACAACCATCGACGCAACCGTAACGCTTGCACTCAGCTTCATCTTCGTCAGTCGCTGGGGCCTGACCGGCGCGGCGGGCGCCACCGTGGTCGCCGCGGTCGTTGCCGCGAGCACGAGTTTTGCCATCGCCTTTCTGCGATTCGGCCTGACGCTTCCGCTGGAACATCTCGCGCCGCTCACCGTCGCCACCGCAATCATGGCGGCCGTGCTGAACATGATGCCGGAGGCATCGTCGCTGATTGTTTTGGCCAGTCATGTCGCGCTCGGCGCAGCGATTTATGCCGCCGCGCTCGCGGTGTTCTATGCACCCGCATTGCTCAAGATGCTTCGCTTGCGCCAGCAGCAATCGGAAACATGAACTATTCGATGTCGCGATCGTCGCAATGTTACGCACGAACATTCACGCTTGTTCACCGCATGGCAGATCTTCTAGCGAAGAATGTGTTGCCGACAACTTCAGCATCTCGCCACGCAGCACCGCCATCGTTGCGTCGCAATAGTTCGATTATTTACGCGGCGTTCGTTGACGACGATTCATTTCCAATAGTTCCCGTTGCGCTGGCGGCGGGCATGCAGGCGATACTTTGATCATGCGTTTGTTATTACAACTGTCATCAAGGGATCGACATGTTGGACGCACCGACGCAACAACCACGCAACCTCACGGTCGACGGGATCACGATCAACGTGCCATCACTTCCAGAAGCTGTTTCGTCGATCGTATCCGCCGCGCAGAACGGCGATAGCTTCAGCGTCTGCACGCTCAATCTCGATCACGTCGTCCAGTTGGAGCAACGGCCGGAATTTCGGGCGGCGTATCGCCGCGCTCGCTTTGTCACGGCCGACGGCTTTCCAATCGTCGTACTCAGCCGCTTGCTCGGGACTCCGGTCAGCCGCACCACCGGCGCCGATCTGGTAGAACCGGTGTGCCAGGAGGCGCAGAAGAAAGGGCTCTCGATCTTCCTGTTGGGTTCGAACCAGCCGACCCTCGCTCTTACCGCCAAACGATTGAGTGAAAAGTTCACGGGCCTTGAGATCGCTGGCTGTTACGCGCCGGGTCGCAATTTCGATCCCTATTCGAGCGAAGCGGATTTTGCGATCGAACGCATTCGCGCATCCGGCGCCAAGCTTTGTTTCCTTGCCCTTGGCGCGCCTCGCCAGGAAGTCTTTGCCGCGCGTTGCCTCGACGAGCTCAAGGGAACCGGGATGCTCTGTATCGGTGCCGCGCTCGATTTCATCGCCGGCACGCAAACGCGGGCGCCTTCGCTCACGCAGAAAATTGGGCTCGAATGGGCGTGGCGGATGTTGCACGACCCGCGCCGGTTAGGCCCTCGCTATGCGCGCTGCATGGCCGTCGTCCCACGGCTTGTCGCGCGCACGATCCCGCAAATTCTCACCGCACGGATGAGGAAAGCCGCATGACATCTACGGTGACATTGGCATTGCGCGCGCGCAACGCGAGCCACGGCCAGCCCCGCTACCAGATCTGCCTTATTCATCCGTTCGATCCCCGCGGCGAGAAAGTCGGCGGGCTCGAGACCTACATTCGGGACTTCATCACCTTCCACCCCGCGGATACTGATCTGCTGTTCATCGGTGTCGACGCGAAGGGTGATCTCAAGCTGGGCGAGATCCACAGGCTCACATTTCGCGGCCGGACCTTCGACTTCCTGCCTATCCTGCACTATTCGGATCTGCAGGCGCGGGAAGCTGCCCGCAGCCTGCGGAAATCGCTGACCGGCCAATTCTTCCTGGCGCTGCTGCGCTACTTTGGCCCGATATCGCGTATTATCCGTTCACGACGCTGCACGATCGATTTGCGTCGCGTCGAATATTCCTGGCTGCCGGTGGTGCTGCGGCTGCCCTTTGTCCAGATGCTGCATGGCGAAGGCGTTCCGAAGCTTCAGATGGATTCGCTGTTGCGTAAATACTGGTTCGTGCACAGCGCCGGCGAGCGGTTTGCGGTGGCAAACAGTACGAAATTCCTTTGCGTCAACCCTTTCATTACCGAGCGGCTGCAGAAGACCTATCCCCATCAGAAGGACAAGATCGACACGCTGTGGACCTGGGTCAATACCGAGATCTTTCAGCCAAAGCCGTTGGACCGTGATGTCGATCCCTTCCGGATCGTCTATGCGGGACGGCTTGACGATTTCAAGAATCCGGCGCTGATGTTCCGCGCCATCGATCGTCTTCGCAAGCGCTTCGATGAGGGGGTCGAATTCCACTATATCGGGACCAGCGATCCGCATCGCTTTGCCGATTTCGCGTTGGTCGAGGACATTACCATTCGCCACGGCTTCAAGGATGCCGCCGGAATGGCCGCAACACTCGCCCACGCGCATGCCGGAATCTTGACGTCCGAATTCGAGGGGATGCCGCGCTGCGTGCTCGAAATGCTCGCGGTCGGCCGCCCCGTCGTGGCCGTGCATCTGCCGCAGCTTGAATCCGTGATCCACGACGGCGAGAGCGGCTTTCTGGTCCAGCGGGCCGGTTCGGTCGACGACATGGCGGAAGCGGTGGCGCAGCGCTTCGTCACTCTGCGCGATGCAATCAGCAGCGGCGAGATGGATCACATGCGCGTTGCAGCCGCCATCTCCGATTTCACACCGAACAAGCAGCTTGCACGTGTCTTTCGCTACCATCAGGACATCCAGAACGCACGGGGCATGACGGTCGCCTCGTCGGCCCACTGAGGTGGTGCCGTGAACATTCTCCTGCTAACGAGCGAGTTTTCGCCTGCGAATGGCGGGATCGGAACCTATGCGCGGGAGATCGCGGTTGCTGCGACGGAGCTCGGCGCCAACGTGACCGTGGTTGCACCTGACTATGGCAAGGACAGATCGGCGGATGATCGCCGCTTGCCCTTTGAAATCCGTCGCTTCAAAGGCGGCCTGCACTCGATGCGGGACCTGCCGTCCAAGATCGCTCTGGCCCGCCGGCAGATCGTGTCGGGCTACTTCGACGTGGTCCATGCTGCCGATTGGCCCTTCTTCATCCCACTCGCGCTCGCTCGCGGCCTGACACAGGCGCGCATCCTGATGACCGTGCACGGGACCGAGATCAATGAGACGCAGACGCCGCTCAAGCGTCTCGCCATTCGAACCGCCGGTGTTTTCGGCTCCCGGACGATCATCGCCGCGAACAGCCGCTACACGCGCGATCTCTTCCGCCAGCGGTTCGCGGTCGATAGCCAGCGCATTCACGCGATCCCGCTCGGCGTATCCGATTTCTGGTTCGGCAGCCGACAGACACGCGCGGCGACGCGGATGGTGCAGGGGATTGGCGCCGACCGCATCGTGATGGTGACCGTTGCGCGGCTGACCCGGCGCAAGGGGCACCTGCTGACGCTCGAGGCGCTTCGGCATTTGCCGCCGGAGCTGCGCAGGCGGCTGACCTGGCTCTTGATCGGGCCCGACGGCGAAGCCGACTATGTCGCGGAATTGCGGAACTCAGCGGCAGCGGCCGATTGCGACCTGCGTTTTCTCGGCACGTTATCGAACGAGCAGATCCGCGACATCTATGGCGCGAGCGATTTCTTCTGCCTCACTGGACTGCCTGAATCGTCCGGCCGCGTGGAAGGATTTGGCTTGGTTTATCTCGAGGCCGGCGCCGCCGCCCTGCCGAGCGTCGCGACCGACATCGGCGGCGTTCCCGACGCGGTCGTCGCTGGACAGTCCGGGCTTCTCGTGCCGCCCGTGGCCGATGAGATCGCGCAGGCCATCACCACGCTTGCGACGGACAGCGCAACGCGGTCGACGCTTGCCGCAGGCGCGCTGGCGCATGCCCACAATCTGTCATGGAAGCGCTGTGCCGCCGAGACTTATGGGCTGACCCAATTCGCGATGGAGAATGTCGGTGAAGCTGCGCCGCCAATGGATGCAGCTCTGCCGCGCCAGCTCGCCTCCGCGCGCCCGGCCTATCCGGCTTGAGGACCACATGAAGCGCCTCGCTGTCGCTGCGATCCTGCTCGCATCCTCCGCGAGCGCAGCACGCGCCGACAATTGCGAGAAGAGCCGGGAGTATCTGCTCAATGGCCTTGGTGGCGACCTGACGCTTAAACCGAATGAATTTGACGACTTGTTCAAGCGATGCCTGGCGACTGCGGCGATGACCAATGTGAAGGACGCCTACATTCTGAAGGATGGCGGGATCGCGGTGATTCCGAAGCAGGACACGATCGCAGCGACCGCAGCAACGCTCTCGCAGTTCTGCGAGGCCTATCCGCGCGCGACTCTGCATTTTCTCACCAAGCGGGAGCTGGCTCAGGCGCGCTCTCTCGCCGACATCGTCAGGACCCCTTCCACCTCATCCACCCCGTGCCAGCAGATCAAAGGTCTCGCCGAATGAGCTCTCTTTCGCGCCGCGATGTTCTGCAAATGACGGTTGCCGGCCTTGCCGCCACGGGCGGCGGTCGGGGCGCCAGCGCGGCGCCGACTGCGAATCTCGGCGCGATCGCCGCGGGCAACGGCTACCTGTTCGGCGCGGCGGCGGCCGAAGTGATCGACAAGGACCCGGCTTATCGCCAGCTCTTTGCCACGCAAACCAGACTCATCACCACCGACGTCGCCTTGAAAATGGCCCGGGTGGCGCCGCAGCCCGGCCCAAAGCATTTTGAGTGGGCGGACCGGATGCTCGCATTCTGCGATCAGAACAAGATCGCCATGCGCGGTCATTGCCTGATCTGGAACGAATGGGTGCCGCCCTGGATCAAGAGCATGAGCGTCGAGGAGCGGCGCTCGTTCTTCGATTCCTACATCGATGAGGTCGTCGCGCGGTATGTGGGCAGACTGCAGTCCTGGGACGTCGTCAACGAGCCGTTCTGGCCGGGGCACCGCGCGCCCGGCGGCTTCCGCGTCGGCCCCTGGTATGACGCCTTCGGCACCGACTACATCGCCCGAGCCTTCAAACGCGCCGCGCAGGTCGATTCCAAGGCCAAACTGGTGCTGAACGAGGCGCAGACCGAGCGCGACGACGCGGTCGGACTTGCCGTACGCAGCGGCCTCCTGAAGTTGGTGGCCGACCTCAAACATGCAGGTGTCAAGCTGGACGTCGTCGGGCTGCAGGGTCATTTGCAGCCGCAGTATCCGCACGATCCCGGCCGCTTCGACGAATTCCTGCATCAATTGGCGGACCTTGGCGTCGACATCTACATCACCGAATTCGACGTCTACGACGGCACCTTTCCCGACGATGTCGCCGCACGCGACGCAGCGGTCGCCAAGACGGCCCAGGAGTTTCTGCTGCCGACGCTGCGCCATCCCGCGGTAAAGGCGCTCATCTGCTGGGAGCTTGCCGATAATTATTCCTTCTATCGCGGAATGAGCAAGTACAGGAACACGCGACCTGCCCGACCCCTGCCCTATGACGAGCACTTGCAGCCAAAGCCGTTGTGGAACGTGATCGCGCAATCATTTGAGAACGCCCGACGCCCGGCGCTGTCCACCACCAACGGTCGGGCGCACTGAATACGTGAGAGCCAGGAGCCACCGCATGCTTTCCAAGGCTGTAACCGGAACCGCGTTGCTGCTGAAGCGGCACACGCCGCGGCTTTACTCGTCGATCCGCAACAACGCGCCCTCCGGGCTGCGTTCGATCATCAACGAGCGGATGACGGTGGAGAGCCTCGGGACCGACGACCCGAAGCTCGTCTTCACAAATATTTTCCGGAAGAACTGGTGGAACAACGGCGAGAGCCGCAGCGGATGGGGCGCCGAGCTTCGGCGAACCGTATCGATCAGGGCCGAGCTTCTCGAATTCGTGCAGCGTCATTCCATCCGCTCGCTGCTCGATGCGCCGTGCGGCGATTTTCACTGGATGCGGCACGTCAAATGGCCGCCGGGATTTCGCTACATCGGCGCGGATATCGTGCACGATCTCATCGTCGAAAATCGCAAGAAATATCCCCATACGGAGTTCATGGAGCTCAACGTGCTTTCCGATCCACTTCCACCAGTGGAGAGTTGGCTCGCGCGCGACCTGATGATCCATTTTCCGGACGAGGCGGTCCAGGCTGCCCTCACGCAATTCCGGAAGTCCACCATTCGCTATCTTCTGGCGACCACCTACCCTAACGCGCGGAGCAATACCGATATCAAGTTCGGCCAGGTGAGGCACCTCAACCTTTGCGCGCCGCCGTTCAGGCTTCCACCGCCGTTCGAGATCCTGCGCGAGGATGATGATCCCAAGACCGGACGCGTCATTGGCGTGTGGCGCCGGAACGACATCGCATAGGCTCGGTCGATGCGGCTTCTCGACCGACTTCTTCTCGTGGCGTTGCTCGGCGCAAGCAGTGCAGCCGTCGCCGATGACGTCAAGCCGTCACCCTCGGATGCTAGGCCATCGATGCCTTTCACCGGTACCGCGACCATGCAGGACGATCGATCCCTCGTCCTGCATTTGCGCCTGACCAGCGATGGCAAGGAAATAAACGATACGCTCATTTACAAGTCGACAGACCGCGGCTACGACAACGTGCTCCGCCACCTCGGCGGCCTCAGGCCAGGCGATACGAAGAGTTTCAGTCCCTGGAAGGACTGAGCCATGGCCAAAGCGCTTCCGGCGGATGACGCCTCGGTTCCGATTGCCGCGAGCCATATCCTGCCTTTGCCACGGGTTTGCACGTCGTCGAGGCAATGGGAACTCGCGCGAAAGTCTTCCGGCACAACCGCAGGCCTAAAGTCCGTCATATTGCTGTCGCAAGCCGCTAGCGATGTCACGTAGCCGTCATAAGGCCGCGTGCAGCGCGGAGGGGCAGTGTGGCGGATTTCCTGATAGGACTCGACGTCTCGATTTTTCGAGCCATCAACAATTTCTGCGGCTGGAGCCCGACGCTCGATCGCATCGTCGTCCATCTGGAGGTTCTCAAAGGCTCGCTTTTCATGGGGATCGTGGGGCTGTTGTGGTACTGGCCCGACAAGGACATTCAGCGACGGCGAGAGACCATCCTCACCATCGTTCTCGTGGTCGCCATATCCCTGCTCGTCAACCGGCTGATATCGATCGTCGTGCCCTACCGCGACCGCCCAATGTACAGCATCGGCGTCAATGCTCCGACCTTCGAGTGGCACGCCGATCTCGAACACTGGAGCAGTTTCCCGAGCGATAACGCCACCTATCTGTTCGCGATCGCCGCAGGTCTTTGGCTGATCTCGCGATGGTGGGGCCTGTTCTTTGGTGTATTCGCGACACTTGCCGCGCTGGCGAGGGTCTATCTCGGCATCCACTATCCGAGCGACGTACTGGTCGGCGCCTTGATCGGCATCGCCACGGGTTTTGTGATCAACCGCGAGCCCGTCAGGAAACGGATCGCGGCTCCCATCCTCGCGCTCGAGCCCCGCTACACGCCTTACTTCTACGGGTTGTTCTTCCTCGCGCTCGCCGAACTATCCGGCGGATTCCCCAACACAAGGCGCATCGGCGTGGCAATCGTCCATCTCTTTGTCGGCTACAACCGATAGCTGACGACGGCCGAAGCGACGCTAGAGCATGATCCGGAAAAGTGGAAACCGGTTTTCCGAAAAGATCATGCTCAAACAAAGAAATGAGATCATGATCCGATTCCGTCTAATCGGATCATGATCTAGAGCAGCCGTCGAGCCGAACGAATCGAGGACCAGCGCGCCAATCTTCGGCGTCATTGCGAGCGCAAGCGAAGCAATCCAGACTTTCTCCGCGGTTGCGATCTGGATTGCTTCGTCGCTTTCGCTCCTCGCAATGGCAGCCTGGTTGATGGCGTCCGGCTCTGCAACTTGGGTCGGCGGATGCTCACACAGCTCTCGTCAGCGCGCCGTCGATGACGAGGTTGGTGCCGGAGATGCGGCTCGCCACCGGGCTCGCTAGGAACACCACGCCGGCGGCGACCTCCTCTGCCGTGCCCATTCGGCCCGTCGGATTGAGCGACAGCGCCGTCTTGAACAGATCCGGATTGCCATGCTCGATATTGTTCCAGATCCCGCCTTCGAAATAGGTGTTGCCCGGCGACACGACGTTGACCCGGATGCCTTTTGAGACCAGTTGGCTGCTGAGCCCCTTTGAATAATGGATCAAGGCGGCCTTGACCGCGCCATAGGACCCGGCTGCGAAATCGATCTCGAAGCCTGACACGCTCGAGACGATAACGATCGAGGCCGATTTGGATTTCTCCAGGTAGGGTTTGGCGGCGGCCACCGAGTTCACCGTGTGCATCATATCGGTGCGGAATGACTTTTCCCAGGTCTCCGGCGTATCGCCGACCGCCAGCGCGCTGACATTGCAGACGATGCAATCGATCCCGCCGAGCGCCGCAGCGGCGCCATCGATCCACGCCTTCAACGCGATGGGATCAGCGACATCGACCGCCTGCCCCCAGGCCTTCACATCCTTTGCCGCCAGCGATTCAACCGCCTTGTCGACACCCTCGGCACTGCGGGCGCAGATCGCGACGTTGGCGCCTTCGTCGGCAAAGAGTTCAGCGATCGCAAGCCCGATGCCCTTGCTTCCGCCGGTCACCAGTACGCTCATTCCTTTCAGCCTGAGATCCATCGCCGCCTCCATGAGTGGTGATGCGGCCGGCTCACGCGAAGCCGGCCGCGTGATGAGCTACATCTTGGTCCAGTCGCCGGCGCCTTCGAAGGCCGCGGCGGCACGGTAGATGGTCGGCTCGTCGTAATATTTTCCGATCAGCATCAAGCCGACGGGCAGGCCGTCGCTCATCCCGCATGGCAGGCTCATGGCCGGATGTCCGCTGGCGTTGAAGGGCGCGGTGTTCGGTACCATCTCGAAAGCACGCTGGATGTAGAGCTCGCGCGGCGCGTCCGCCGGCGGCAGCGGCGTCGCCTTCATCGGCAACGTCGGCATCAACAAGAGATCGTATTTGGCCAATGCCTCATCATAGGCCGCGCGCAGCTTGCGGTTCAGGTTCTGCGCCTTGGCGTAGAAATGCCCGCGATAATGTTTGGTGAAATATTGCCCGAGCAGCATCGTGATCTTGAGGCTATCGGAGAGTTCGTCGGCGCGATGCCGCCAGGCGGAATGGGCGTCCAGCAGCGTGGTGTTGTAGAGGCCGCGCCAATTGGTGCCCATGCCGTTGCCCTTCATCATGAACTCGGTGGCGCCCTCGGCCGCGATCGGCAACCAGATCGCGAGAGCCGCAAGGTGCATCGGCACGGAGATTTCCTCGACGGTCGCACCGAGCTTGGCGAAGAGATCCGCGCCGGCCTTGACCTTGGCATCGACATCGGGCTCGGAGCTTGCGTGGCCAAAACCTTCCCGCACCACGCCGATGCGCAAGCCCCGCGCGCCGGCGCCGAGCGCCTCGGTATAGCTCGACACCTTCGGCGCGCCCTGCCGCGGGTCCAGCCCGTCCGGACCCGCCAACACTTCGAGCAGCAGCGCATTGTCACGCACCGTGCGCGTCATGGGACCTGTGTGATCGAGCGTCAACTCGATCGGCATCACGCCGGTATAGGGGACGAGGCCGTACGTCGGCTTCATTCCATAGATGCCGCTGAAGGAAGAGGGAATGCGGATCGATCCGCCCTGGTCGCCGCCGATCGCCATGTCGGCTTCGCCTGTTGCGACCACCACCGCGCTGCCCGAGGACGAGCCGCCGGCCGAATAGCCCATCCTGTGCGGATTGTGGACCGGGCCTGCGGCGCAGGTGTGGCTGCCGCCGGAGAAGCAGAAATATTCGCAGTGCACCTTGCCGATGATCGTGCCGCCGGCGTCCAGCATACGGGTCACGATGGTGGCATCGGTATCGGGCGTATAGCCTTCCAGCGTAGAGGCACCGTTCATCATCGGCACGCCGGCGAGGCAAATGTTGTCTTTCAGCGCGATCTTCTTGCCGGCGAGCTTGCCGTTGGGCGCGCCCTTGATCTCCGTCTTGACGTACCAGGCGTTGTACTTGTTCTCCTCACCTTCGGGGCGGTAGCCGGGCGTGCGCGGATATTTCACTGGTGGCACGTAGTCGGCCATCGCATCGACCGCGTCGTAAGCGGCGTAATTCGCCTGCATCAAAGCGTCGTAGGATTTCAGCTCGGCATCGCTCATGGTCATGCCGAGATCTTCGGCGACGGAGCGCAACTGATCGAGGGTGGGTCGTCTGACTGCCATGACTTGTTCTCCTGAACGTCGTTTCCAGCCTGATCGAACGTTAAAGCCCAATCCGGAAAAAGCGGACACCCGTTTACCGGAAGAGCTCATTCTTCATTGAAAGTGCCGCGGTGTGCAATGGATCACATTGCCCTTCTCAGGCGGCATGGCGACGGATCAATTTAGGAACGAACGGCAACAGCAGTCATTGCCCATCTTCCAAACAGGGAGATGTTGCATGAAGTTGCTTACACTGATTTTCGCCGCTGCGTTCGCCTCCGCCAGCACGATTGCTCTGGCCCAGGGTGGCGGAGGAGGCGGGGGCGGGGGCGGCGGTGGAGGCGGAGGAGCCGGCGGAGCGGGCGGGGCTGGCGCAGGTGCATCGGCAGGTTCTTCGGGAACCGGACCCGGCGCGACGAGCGGTACCAGTGGCGGTGCAATGAGCTCCGGCACCGCAGGCCAGACGGGCGGCACGTCGAACCGGTCCGGTACGACCGGAATGAGCCCAGACAATTCCGTGAGCGGAGGGACCGGCTCGATGGGAACCACGCAAGGCAATCGCCGCGGCTCGTCAGGCGTGACCGGCAGCGGCGGTACTGGCGCAAGCTCGAGCCAAGGAAACAATCACTGAAGAGAGCCCCGCGGGGTAGCGGGGCGTCGGCTTTTTGGGGGCTGAGGCGAGCAAAGAAGGAGCGCCGTCGCTGCGGAGGCGTTGATCGGCGCAGTGAGCGGAATGTCAGATTCCAGGGACGTTCTGGCCAAAGCCATCAAGCAACGGCGCGCGGTCCTCTTCGCCGGGGCCGGCGTATCCATGGCGGTCGGCCTCCCCTCGTGGGACAGGCTCGTCGCGTACCTGCTTGATGAGCTCGGACTTGAACGCAGAACCGTCGAGGGCCTGAGCGAAACTCATCAGATGCTGGCGGAATATTATCGCATCAAGCGCGGCAGCATCGGTCCGCTGCGGAGTTGGCTTGATCGGAATTGGAAAGTCGCCGAGGACCGCGTGGCGAAATCCGATCTGCACAGGCTGATCGTGGAGCTCGATTTTCCGGTCATTTACACTACGAATTACGATCGGAATCTCGAGATGGCGTTCGAAGCCCACGGTCGGCCTTACGCGAAAATCGCGAATGCGAAGGAAATCGCGGAGGCCCCCGACGGGGTTACCCGCATCGTCAAATACCATGGCGACTTCGACGATGACGCCTCGCTGGTGCTGACTGAAAACGATTTTCTCGACCGACTGTCCTTCGACTCGCCACTCGACATTCTATTTCGGGCGGACGCACTCGGCCGAATGATCCTGTTCATCGGCTACAGCATGTCGGACCCAAACATTCGCCTGCTGCTGCACCGGATCTGGGGTACGTGGCGGCGGTCCGGCTACGAGAAACACCGTCCGCCCTCCTTCATCTTCATGCCGTCGCCAAATCCGGTACAGGAGGCGCTGCTCGCGCGCTGGGGGATAAAGATGGTCACTGCTGGAAGCGGCGAGGATGCCGCCGGCTCGCTGGTTAGGTTTCTCGCTGATCTTCAGGCTCGCGCGAAGGCGGTGGGCTAACACAACAGTGCGCAAGGCGCCATCGTGCTCGCAGGAGCAACGCATCGTCAGAAGTTTGTCGCAAGCACAGCATATACGGACATACGAGGCCGGCGCTGACAGGCCGTTTCGCTTCCGATACCAGAGGCTGCCTGTCAGGACTCGCTCAAAATTGAAAAAAGGACGGCGGCCAGCCCCTTAACCGAACGGCTGCGGCAGCTATGATGGCGAAGCGCAGGAATGGTGCGAAATGCGGCGCAGTTCGTCGGTCGACGTAGCCATTGTGGGCGCCGGAGCGGCCGGCATCGCCGCGGCCACGGCGCTCTCCGCTTACGGGCTTTCGATTCTGGTCCTGGAGGCAAGAGACCGCATCGGCGGGCGCGCGTTGACGTGGCGGCTCGCCGAGGGCATCGCGTTTGATGTCGGCTGCGAGTGGCTTCATTCGGCGGATCAGAACGGCTTTGTGCCAATCGCGCGAAGCCTGGGGTTCGAACTGGTCCAAGGCGAGCCGCAGTGGGGCGAGCGGAGTTTCGACATCAATTTTCCGGTTCGCGAACAACGCGAGTTTCAGGCTGCGTTCGGCGCCTTCGAGGACCGCCTCGAGGCCGCAGCCCAGCTTCCGCAGGACACGGCGGCGGCCGATTGGCTGCAACCCGGCAATCGATGGAATGCTTTGATCGATGCCATCAGCAGCTATGTAAACGGGGCAGAGCTGTCGAAAGTGTCGGTCCATGACACGACCAGCTATTTCGATACAGATATGAACTGGCGCGCGAGGGCCGGATACGGAGCGCTCGTTGCAGCGTTCGGATCATCGTGCAACGTGGCACTGAACACGCGGGTGCTAAGCATTGACCACTCGGGCCGCGAGATCGCGGTCGAGACGTCACAAGGCACCATCCGGGCAAGCGCGCTGATCTGCACGCTGCCGACCGACTTGATCGCGCAGGAGACCGTGCGATTTTCGCCGCCTCTCCCGGATAAGGTGAGCGCGGCCGCCGGCCTGCCGCTCGGTCATGCCGAGAAGGTCATGCTGTCTGTCGAACAGCCCGAGATGCTGCCGCTCGACGGACATCTGTTCGGTGCGACCGATCGCACACAAACCGGCAGCTACGATTTGAGGCCGCTGGGCCGGCCCTGCATCGAGGCTTTCTACGGCGGCACCCTTGCCCGCGTGCTCGTTGACGGTAACGCAATGGCTGAGTACGCCCTCGAGGAGCTCACGAAGCTGCTGGGTTCTACCATTCGCGGCAAGATCAGGCCGCTGGCCGCATCAAGTTGGGCGAATGACCGTTTCTCTCGCGGATCCTATTCGCATGCCCTGCCCGGTTGTGCCACTTTGCGCTCCGCTCTGGCCTCACCGATCGACAATCGCCTGTTTTTCGCGGGCGAGGCCACTTCGTCACGATTCTTTTCCACGGCCCACGGTGCATATGAAACGGGATTACGTGCGGCCACCGAAGTCCTGCAAAGTCTCGCTCGCTCGCCGACATTGAAAACTGGTCTGGGCGGCGCTTAAGCAGAGGCGAAGCACTAAAGTCATAGACCGGCAGCTACAACGGCGCAGTTCGACCGAATGCTCCAACGGTCATTTCGGAAAGACGACCGGAGTCGCTCCTGGCATTTGCCTCAAGTGCGATCAGGTTTGGCTTCTCAAGGAGACCCACCCGTGAAAAGATACCCGTCATCCAGCATTGCCTTCATTGTGTTACTATTTTCGGCATCGCCCGCTTTCGCGGGCCCCTGCAAGGCCGCCATCGATCGGCTTCAGGCGCAGGTCGATGCGGCCATCGACAGGAATGCGGGTGCAGGTCCGTGGAAGCCCGAAAGCGTCGATGCCCTTCGCGGATATCAACCGACACCGGGATCGATTGCTGCAGCCGAGGGACCGCCCGGCCGCGGCCTGGAGCGCGCGCTCAATCGGCTCGCACGCGCCCGGGCGGCCGACCGCCACGGAGACCCTGCCCTGTGCAGGCTCGAACTCGATAAGGCCAGGCGGGCACTTGCGTCGCGCTAGTTCGCGCAACACGGGCCTGCACAGGCTACGCCGAGGGAAGCTACATCGCAGCAAGGCTGTCGGCTCGATTGGCGTTGCGCCACTGATAGGGTGTATGCCCGACAAACCGCTTGAACACCGTGGTGAAGTGAGCCTGCGTCTGGAAGCCGACGGTCAGCGCAATCTCGACGATCGGCATCGTCGAGCGAAGCAGCAACTCCTCGGCACGATGAATTCGTCGCCTCAACACGTACTCATGCGGACGCAGCCCGGTCGCGGCGCGGAACTGAGAGGCAAAGTGCATTCGGCTCAGCCCCGCAACGGCAGCCAAATCAACCAAGCTTATTTTGCTCGACAGATGATTATCGACATATTCGATAATCCGCTTCAGCCGCCATTTTTGCAAAGCTCGGACCTGTCGCGCGCCGCATTCCGGCTCAACCGATCCAATGTCGGGCGCAGACGGTCGAGTTTCGCACTGCCGCCCAAGCAATCTGATGGCGATAGCGAGCCGCACGGCGTCCGCGTAGATGGTGGAATGCTGGTCAGCGGCATCCTCTGCGGCCGCCAGCGCATCGGATAGACGCCTGATCACGGGGTCTGTCATCTCTTTGGACGCCGAGCGGGTTGGCAGGCTTTGCAGAGCCGACCCGACTCGGCGCGCTGCGATTTGCGAGCGAATGTCGGCCGTCCCGGATGACATGTTGGAAGCCGGTCTTTTGTCCGATTCAGCTTGTGCGCCCGCGAGGACGATTTGAAGCCGTTGAAAGGCGAGGATGATCCCACTCTCCGCGGCCAGGCCCTCACGCGACAGGAGTGCTGAACCAGCCCGATCGTTCAATAAAAGTGCGACAGACTCGCCACCGAGAAAACCCGAGGGAAATCCCGGCATTGCGCCGGTCGCCACGCGTCCGGCGATATCGTCTTGAACTCCTTGTAGCAATTGCGAGTGCAGCAGCATGGATCAATCTCTCTTGACTGTATTGACCGTGAGCCGAAAGCACTCGGAGCTGCGCCGCGGATAGCACCTTGGATTGGGCCAGCCCGCCAATCCAGCTATCGCAATCGCGTTTCTCGTCGAGGCATTCCGACCGTTACAGCCTGAAGATATCGAGCAGCGCTGCGCTCACTATTCTACCGGCGTCTCGAATAAGTATATCGTCGGCTAAGCAAGTCATACTTCGGTATGCGGCCGAGACGCCTGCGGTGGCGTGCTTTCTTGAAATACCGGCCTATGCTCGCAAACTAACGTACCTCGGATCAGGCGACCGAGGAGCCCCGGATTGCGAGACCCGATCAGGTTAGAGGCACTTCGCTTACCGCCGGCACCTGAAGCATCGGCAGCCGTCGCGGCATATGGGCATTCCACCAGCCCCCTAGCCAACTGAGCCAGGTCATGAGCATGGCGCCGACGATCCCGCTGCCGCCCGCTCCCGTCGGGTTTGAATATCCCGAACCATGCAATGCCTCTGGCTGCTTCAGCGATCGCCTGCAGTGATTTTCTCTCCGAGCAAATATTGAACGATCCTTGATGCGAGACAAACGGCCGTGAAATACAAGATCGCCTTTCCTGCAGCCGTCCTCATTGTCGCCGCGGCGACGAGCGCGGTTTGGTACTTCGATCGCAAGGCAGTGCCAACCCACGCGGCCGTGCCAGCACCACAGCCGGAAATCCCGGTCGTGGCCGCGACGGTCCGCAGCAAAGACGTGCCGATCTATCTTCGCGGCGTCGGCACCGTGATCGCCTACAATACCGATATCGTACGCAGCCAGATCCAGGGCCAGATCACGCAAATCACCTTCGTCGAGGGACAGAGCGTGAAAGCCGGCGATCTACTCGCCCAGATCGATCCTCGCCCCTATGAGGCGCAGATCGAGCAGTTCGCCGCAAACCTCGCCCGCGACAACGCCCAGCTTATGAACGCACAGGCCAACCTGTCGCGCTACACCCAGCTAGGCGACAAGGGCTACGCCACACCGCAGCTCATCGAGACGCAGAAGGCGCAGGTCGCGGAGCTAGAGAGCGCCGTCAAGGCGGACCAGGCACAGATCGATCAAGCAAAGGTCCAGCTCAGCTACACGCGATTGACCTCGCCGATTCCGGGCATCACCGGCGTCAGGCAGATCGATGTCGGTAACATCATTCACCCGACCGATCCGAACGGGCTCGTCGTCGTCACTCAGGTCGAACCGATTTCCTTGATTTTCACGCTTCCGGAAACCGATCTGCCGCAAATCCAGGATCAGATGGCCAAGGGCCCGCTGAAGGTGATTGCCTATAGTCAGGACAACAAGATCAAGCTGGACGAGGGCACACTGCTCCTTGTCAACAACGAGATCGTGCAGACGACCGGGAGCATCCAGCTCAAGGCGGAGTTTCCGAACACTGCGCACCGGCTCTGGCCGGGCCAGCTCGTCAACGTCGCCCTGCTCATCGACATCAGGAAAAATGGACTGACGATCGCCGCCTCAGCAGTCCAGCAGGGTCAGAATGGGTCATACGTCTACGTGGTGACGCCGGACAAGACGGCGCAAGTGCGGCCGGTGAAAGTGGCCCAGATCAGCCAGGGGCAGGCGCTCATTGATGATGGCCTCAAGGCGAACGAGACGGTCGTCATCGATGGGCAATATAGGCTCCAGCAAGGCAGCCGCGTCAGGGAATTGCACGGCAAGGCTGCAACGGAGGCCGACATGCAGAGCGCGGTGCAGGAAGCGATTCCATGAACCTGTCAGCCCCGTTCATTTCTCGGCCGATCGCGACCGTTCTGCTGATGGCCGGCCTGCTGTTGTGCGGCCTTGCCGCGTATCCACTGCTGCCCGTTGGCGCGCTGCCGAACGTCAATTACCCGACCATCCAGATCTCGGCGCAACTGCCCGGCGCTGACCCGCAGACGATTGCCTCCTCGGTGGCCACGCCGCTCGAGCAGCAGCTAAGCCAGATTCCGGGCGTCACGCAACTGACCTCGTCAAGCGCCTTGGGCGTCGCACAGATTATCGTGCAATTCGAACTTTCGCGCACGGTGGACAGTGCCGCCGTCGATGTCCTGTCCGCGATCAATGCGGCCAGCCCCTACCTACCCCAGAATATTCCTTACCCTCCGACAATCCGGAAAGTGAACCCCGCCGAAACGCCGATCATGCTGATCGCGCTCACATCCGATTCCCTGCCATTGACGACCGTCGACGCCTATGCCGAAAATATCCTCCTGCCCAAGATCGCGCAGATCCCCGGCGTCGGCCTGGTCGGCATCGGCGGCCAGCAAAAGCCGTCGATCCGCATCCAGGTCAATCCGCAGGCTTTGGCGGCACGGGGAATTGGGCTGGAGGACGTGCGCGGTGTCATTGCCGAAGCAAACGTCGATCAGGCGAAAGGCACGCTCAACAGTCCGCGCGTCACCTACACATTGAACACGAACGACCAGTTGTTGAAGCCCGAGGCTTATGACGAGCTGATCATCGCGTATCGCAACGGCTCCCCCGTACGAGTCCGCGACATCGGCAAGGCGATCGAAGCGCCGGAGAACGACCTGCTGGCCGGATGGTACGGCAAGCAACCGGCCATCATCCTTGCCGTGCAACGCGTTCCCGGCGCCAATGTCATCGAGACCGTGGACCGCATCAAGAGCTTGCTGCCCAAGATCCAGGCATCAATTCCGCCGGCCATCAAGGTCTCGATCGCGGCCGACCGCACGACCACCATCCGCGCAGCGGTCGCGGACGTGCAGTTCACCCTCATGCTGACGGTCGCGCTGGTGGTGATGGTGATCTTCCTCTTCCTGAGAAATCTGTGGGCGACGGTCATTCCGGCAGTCACCGTACCCCTCTCACTGGTCGGCACCTTCGCGGTGCTCTATGCGCTCGGCTACAGCCTGGATAATCTGTCGCTGATGGCGCTCTCGATCGCGGTCGGCTTCGTTGTCGACGACGCCGTGGTCGTGATCGAAAACATCGTGCGCTACCTTGAACAGGGCCTTAGCCCCATGCAAGCGGCCCTCAAGGGGGCGGGCGAGATCGGCTTCACCATCGTTTCCATCACGCTTTCCTTGATCGCCGTCTTCATCCCCTTGTTTCTGATGGGAGGTTACGTCGGCAAGCTGTTCCAGGAATTTGCGATCACGATCACGGCTTCGCTGCTGCTGTCGCTGGTGATCTCGCTGACATTGACGCCAATGATGTGCTCGCGCCTGCTGCGGGATGATAGCCATACGCGGCATGGGCGCATCTATCTCGCCTTCGAGCACGGCTTCGATGCACTGCTCGGCCTATACGCGCGCGGCCTTAGAGTGGTGCTGCGGCACCGCTTCGTCACATTGATCGTGATGCTCTGCACGGTCATGCTGACCGGCTATCTCTACATGGTCATCCCCAAGGGCTTTTTCCCGCAGGAAGACACCGGTCAGATCGTGGGCATCACGGAAGCCTCGCAGGATATCTCTTTTCCGGCGATGGCCGAACGCCAGCAAGCGTTGGTCGATACCCTGCTGAAAGATCCGGATATCGACTCGGTTGTCAGCTATATCGGGCCGGGCGGGCCGACCGCGACGCTCAATCAGGGGCGAATCTTCGTCATGTTGAAGGCAAAGCCTCAGCGCAAGGCGAGCGCGGATGCCATCATCAACCGCCTGCGGCCGCAGCTTGCCCGCATCCAAGGCATCACGCTTTACATGCAGGCCGCCCAGGACATCACCATCGGCGCGCGTCTATCTAAGACGCAATACCAATATACCTTGACGGATGCGGATTCCAATGAGCTCGCACATTGGTCCGCCATTTTCCTGGAAAAGATCAGGAGCCTGCCTTTCGTGACAGACGTCGCAAGTGACCAGGCCAATGCGGGCCCGTTGCTGAATGTGACCGTCAATCGCGAAGTCGCCTCCAGCCATGGAATTCTTCCCTCGACGATCGACAACACGCTGGACGATGCATTCGGACAACGCATCGTCTCGACCATGTTTACCGCGCTGAACCAGTACCACGTTGTGCTCGAAGTGCTGCCGCGCTTCCAATACGGCCCCGAAGCTCTCGGCGAGATCTACCTGAACTCCTCGACCGGGCAGCAGGTGCCGCTCAGCACCTTGGTCAACAGCGAGATCAAGCCCGCTCCGATTCTCATCAATCACCAGAGCATGTTCCCGTCCGTCACCATATCCTTCAACCTGAAGCCGGGCGTGGCGCTCGGTGATGCGGTGGCAGGCATCGAACAAATCGAGAAGGAAACGGGAAAACCGGAATCGCTCGCCACATCGTTTCAGGGCAACGCCCAGGCTTTCCAGTCCTCGCTGTCGGGCACGCCGCTCCTGATCGGCGTGGCCCTGATCGTGATCTACATCATCCTCGGCGTCCTCTACGAAAGCTTCATCCATCCGCTCACGATCCTCTCGACGCTCCCCTCGGCTGGCATCGGCGCTCTATTGATGCTGATGGTGGTGCGCATGGACCTCAGTGTGATCGCGATCATCGGCATCATTCTCCTGATCGGCATTGTCAAGAAGAACGGCATCATGCTGGTCGATTTCGCGCTCGAAGTGCAGCGCAGCAAGGGCGCGTCCCCGGAAGAGGCTGTGTATCAAGCCTGCACCTTGCGCTTCCGGCCCATTCTAATGACAACCATGGCAGCGCTGCTCGGCGGCGTGCCCCTGATGGTCGGCACCGGCACGGGATCGGAGCTGCGACAGCCCCTCGGCTATACGATTGTCGGCGGCCTGCTGCTGTCCCAGCTCCTGACGCTGTACACTACGCCAGTCGTCTACCTCTATCTCGACAGGCTCGGCTCCTGGTTCGCGAGACGCAAGCAGCCGCGCGTCGGAAAGCCTGTCACTGTCGCCGCGGAATAAGCATCGAAGTGAACGTTCGCCATCTGGCTGCAACGCCCATCGGCCGCTCGGTTCGCGCGATCGCGCCTGTCATCGACCTGGAAAGCAAGCGCGTGGTGTTCGCGGTGGAGGCCTGGAACGACGAGCGGAAGATCGGCGAGGGGCACGGGTGAGACACCCGTGTCCGACGCTAGTCGCCCCCCAAATCACGCAGCGGCCGCATCCGAGCGTACGACTTTGATCGGGATACCCTTGTATGATGGCGTGAAGCTCAAAGGATCGCGCGCATACAGCGGAACGAGCGGATTGGCCTCGGGATAATATGCCGCGCAGCATCCGTCCGGAAACGAATAGGTGACCGCCCGGAAATTTCGCACTCTCCTTTCCACGCCGTCTGTCGAGAGCGTGACCAGGTCGACGCGGTCGCCATCCGCGAGACCCCGCTTCTCCATTTCATATGCGTTCAGAAACACCACGTCACGTTGCCCGTAGACGCCGCGGTAGCGATCGGACATGGAATAGACCGTCGTGTTGTACTGATCATGGCTTCGCACCGTACTGAGCCAGAGGGCGTCGGGATCGTTTTCTTGTAGATCCTCGCCGAGCCCGTCGAAGACAAGGAAATTGGCTTTTCCGGACGGCGTGATCCAAATGCGCTCTCGCGCAGTCGAGGTGAGATGGAAACCGCCGGGAATGCGGATGCGGGCATTATAGCCCTGGAAAATCGGGAAGACGTCTTCGATCGCATCGCGAATGCGATCGTAATCGGCAACGAAGCCCTCCCAATCGACGACGGATCGATTCCCGAGCGTCGCGCGGGCCATCGCGGCAATGATCGCCGGTTCACTCTTGAGATGCTCCGATGCCGGCTGATTTCGACCCGCCGACGCATGCACCATCGACATGGAGTCCTCTACGGTAATGGACTGTGGACCACCAGCCTGGATGTCGATCTCGGTGCGTCCCAGGCAGGGAAGAATCAGCGCCTTCCGGCCGTGGATGAGATGGCTGCGGTTGAGCTTTGTGGACACATGAACTGAGAGGCCGAGACTTGTCAGAGCCGCTCGCGTCATTTGCCAATCCGGAATGGCTGCAGCAAAGTTGCCGCCCATTCCGATGAACACTTTCACCTCGCCGCGGATCATCGCCTCGAGCGCGGTGACGACGTTGTGACCGGGCGCGGCCGGCGGCTTGAAACCGAAGCGCTTCTCCAGGCGATCGAGAAACTCCTTCGAGGGAACCTCGGTGATGCCAACCGTGCGGTCGCCCTGCACGTTCGAGTGGCCACGAACTGGACAAAGCCCTGCGCCTTCCCGTCCGATGTGGCCGCGCAGCAAGGCCAGATTAGCGAGCTGCTGGACATTGTGTGCGCCCTGCCGGTGCTGCGTGATGCCCATACCGTACACGATGATCGCGCGTTCGGCCTTCATGTAGACTTGGGTCGCATATTCAATATCTTCGCGCGCAAGCCCGGAAATGCGCTCGATATCCGCCCATTGCGTCGCTTTCAGATCCTTGACGAGCGCGTCGATGCCGGCAGTGTGACCGCGGATGAAATCCCAATCGAGGATCTCCGGCTGTTCCTTCGCGCGCGCCGCCTCATCGGCCTCGACCATGAGCTTCATGATACCCTTGAGGACGGCAATATCTCCGCCGACGCGTAGCTGATACAGCCGCGAACTGATCTGCGTCGACGTCAGCGTCATCATTTCGACCGGGCTCTGCGGCGCCTGGAAGCGCTCAAGCGCCCGCTCCCGAAAAGGGTTGAACGAAATGATTGACGCGCCGCGGCGGGACGCGTTGCGCAGACTCGTCATCATACGCGGGCTGTTGGTACCGGGGTTTTGACCGAAGATGAAAATGCAGTCGGTCTTGTCGAAATCGTCGAGCAGGACGGTTCCCTTGCCAACGCCCAGTGACGACGGCAGGCCGACGCTGGTCGCCTCGTGGCACATATTCGAGCAGTCGGGAAAATTATTGGTACCGTACTCGCGCACGAAGAGCTGATACAGGAATGCGGCCTCGTTCGAGGTGCGACCGGACGTATAGAACGCCGCCATGTTCGGATCGGGCAACGCATTGAGATGACGCCCGATTGTCGCAAAAGCTTCTTCCCAACTGATGGGAACGTAACGATCGGAAGCCGCATCATAGGCCATCGGATGTGTCAACCGTCCCACCATCTCGAGCTCGTAGTCGCTCCAGCGGGAAAGCTGGGACACGCTGTGCTCGGTAAAAAACTCAGGCGTGCAGCGCTTCGCAGTCGCTTCCCACGCGACAGCCTTGGCACCGTTCTCGCAGAACTCGAAGGAAGATGTGTGCTTCGGATCGGGCCAGGCGCAGCCGGGACAATCGAAACCCTCGGGCTGGTTCATGCGCCTCAAGGTCGTCGTCCCTTTCAAGGCGATGCCCTGTTCGATGAGGTGCTCGCCAAGGGCTTTGAGCGCTCCCCATCCACCGGCCGGCTGGTGATAGGGACGAATAGCCTTTCGATCTGCCATCGGAGCTGCCTTTAAAGGTGGTGGTCGCTGAGAGATTTAAGCGCTGGCTCCGGATCGATGTCTTACAAAAACGACCTGTGTCTTCTCTGATTGCACCTAGCGGCTTGCACAGCCTTCCTTTCCGACAAACCCGCGACGCGTCAGGTCGGCAATCCGGCAGTGCTTTCCGGGAAAAACCCGCTGTTTGGGAAAGCAAAGCGTGGCGAGGACGCTTAGTTTTGCAAGCGAGGCAAGCAGAGCCCGGCCTGGTTTCATCGATCCTTATTTGGAGTGGCGCTTATGCTTTCACGACGAAACATGTTGGCAGCATCGGCCCTTGGAGCGGCAATGACCGCGTCCGCGCGCGCTGCCACCTTCGGCAATCCGGATGAGCCTCCCCAGGGCGCGATCAACGCCAAGGCGCCGGGAACGCTTGCCGATCCCGGTCCCCAGAATCCGGCTATTGCCAAAGAATTCCCATCAGCGCAATTTCCGCCGGCAACCGACGTAGGCGGCATGCCCATGACCTGGGCCTCGTTCAACAATGCGCCGAAGCGGATCCAGAACGGCGGCTGGGCGCGGCAGGTTACGGTCGAGGATTTCGCGATCTCGAAAGAGATATCCGGCGTCAACATGCGTCTGACCGCCGGCGGCATTCGCGAGTTGCACTGGCATCAGGCCGCCGAGTGGGCGATCATGACTTACGGCAATTGCCGCGTGACTGTGCTCGATGCACAAGGACGCCCCTATGTCGCCGACGTGAAGACAGGCGATCTCTGGTATTTCCCGGCAGGCACGCCGCATTCGCTGCAGGGCCTTGGTCCTGATGGTTGCGAGTTCGTGATCTGCTTCGATGATGGCCATGCCAACGAGTTCAACACGCTGCTGCTGTCCGACTGGTTCGCGCACACTCCGCCCGAGGTGCTGGCGAAGAACTTCGGCGTTCCGGCAGACAATTTTGCAAAGATCCCGCTTCATAACCTCTGGATTTTCCAAGGTACGGTCCCCGGCGACCTCGCAGCCGATCGCGCCGCGATCAGCAGGAATGCCATCACCCCGCCCCATCCGTTCGTTTTCTCGCTCGAAGGCTCGCGCCCGGTCAGGCAGTCCGACGCGGGCACGATCCATGTTGCTGATAGCACCAACTTCAATGTGTCCCAGACGGTCGCGGCGGCGCTCGTTACCGTCAAACCTGGCGGTGTGCGCGAGATGCATTGGCATCCGAACGCCGACGAATGGCAATACTACATCAAGGGCAAGGCGCGCATGACAGTCTTCAATACGGGGCCGAACGCACTCACAATGGACTTCGCCGCCGGCGACATCGGCTATGTGAGGCGCAACTACGGACATTATGTCGAAAACGTCGGCGACACCGACCTGCAATTCATCGGCGTGTTTCGCGCGCCACGTTACGAGGAAATTTCGCTGTCCAACTGGCTCACGCATACGCCACCCAAGTTGGTTGCCCAGCATCTCAACGTCGACGAAGCGAGCATTGCGAAGTGGCCCGACAACAGCCCTGGCGTGATGCCGAAGATCGCATAGGGACCGCAACGGGACGACGCGCCGCTCGGGCGAGCTCAGCCAGAACCTGGACCGTTCGAACGATGCGAAGGACGGTCGCTTCGCGAGCCCTCACTCGGATTGATGGAGCGGCAGGGTGAATTGGAAGGCTGACCCGGGCCCCGACCTGCGGAACGCCGACAGGTGTCCGCCGTGAGACTCGAGAATCGAGCGGCAAATCGAAAGACCCAAGCCGAGCCCCCTCGGCTTGGTCGTAAAGAACGCGTTGAAGAGCCGCTCTGAATTTTCGCTGGAGAAGCCGATGCCGCGATCCTCGACGACGACGAGAATGTCGCCTGCCTCATTGCGTTGCGATCGTATTTCCATTTCACGTGGCCGATCGCTGACCGATTGCATTGCCTCGATTCCATTCATCAGCAGGTTCATGATGACCTGCTGCAATTGAACCCGATCGGCCCGGACGATCAGTTGCTCCGGCGACAGTTGCAGGCCGAACAGGATCCTGTTTTCCGCCAGCTCTCGTCTGAGCAGCAGGCTGACTTCCTTGATCACCTCATTTATGTCGAAAATCTTTCGCTCGGTGTCAGTCTTTCTCGCAAGGGACCGAACGCGCCCGATGACCTCGGCCGCGCGATTGACATCCTTGACGATCCACTCGATGGAGCGGCGCGCGGAACCCACGTGGTCCGGCCCCCGATCGAGCCAGCGCAGGCACGCCTCGGCGTTGGACAGAATCGCCGCGAGCGGCTGGTTCACTTCATGAGCAATCGAGGTGGTCAACTCGCCAAGGGCAATCACGCGCGCGGCATGGGCGAGATCCGTCTGGGCGCTCCGCAGCGCCGCTTCGGCCTGTTCACCACGCATGCGCGCCGTTATGTCGCTGGCCACGCCGCGATACCCCAGGAACTCGCCCGCCGAATCGAAGACGGGTTTGCCGCTCACGGAAAGATGAGCTGTGGGGCCACCGTCACGAACACTTCGAAACCTGAATTCTCGAAATGGCTTGCGCGCCGCGAGATCGGCGAAGTGATCGCGCCATTTTTCCGGCTCTTCGTCGCGGTCAGCGGCGAACTCCCAAGGCGCCACGCCGATTCCCTCGCGCACTATTCTGGACTCCCGCGACACCCTGATCAGACGATGATCCCGATCGGTCTCCCAGAACCAGTCGGACGCAGTTTCCGCGAAGTCACGGAAGCGCTGCTCGCTTTGCCGCAACTCGAGTTCAGTCTGCTTTGCGGCCGTGATATCCATCACCGCGCCAATAAATTCGAACCCGCTCTGCGCGTCCTTCGCCGCATGGGCCAAGGCGCGCACACGCTTCTCTGTTCCGTCCGGCATCAACAGTCGAAATTCGTAATCGAAGTCCCTTTTCTCGCTGGAGGCGCGTCCGATGTTCTCCCGCACCAAAGCACGGTCAGCCGGGTGAACCCGATCGACGACAAGATCCAAAGTCGGAGTTACCGATGGACTGTATCCAAAGATGCGGAAGGTCTCCGCGGACCAGATGAGTTCGCCGGTGGCGACCTTCCATCCAAAGCTGCCCGTTTGGCTCAGTCGCTGCGCCTCGGCCAGCGACATCTCGCTGCGCGCCAAGCTTGCCTCGGTCTTTCTTTGCTCTTCAAGGGCGACCGCCAGTTGGCGTCGAGATCGTTGCAGGGATATCGCCACGTTTCTCTGGGCGACGGTCAGCCCCACCACGAACAGAGCTGGCACGAAAAAGACAATCAGGCGCACCGCATCTTTCGAGGCGATGGCGAAGGAACCGATCGGCGGCAACAGATAGTAGTCAAAAGCAAGCCCAGCCAGCGCGGTGGCCAACAGCCCTGGACCGAGCCCGCCAAACCACGCGGAAAACAGGATTGAGCAGAGAAACAAGGATACGAATGGCTCTGTGTTCAGGAAGGAAACAGAAGCCTTCGCGGCCAAGAGTGCAGCGGCGATCGAGAGGACCGCCACGACGTAGCGCAGGAGCGTTGACGAAATCCGCGCCATGGCTGCGGCGTTGTGCTTTGAAAGCGACGGTTCGCATCCCGAGCGAAGCGTCATGCCTGGCAGTTCGACAAATAGACCCGAAGGGCTTGCACCACCGCTACCTCGGCCCTCGTTCATTCGACGGTTCCTCTCGTCAGCTCATGGTGCGGTCTCGGACAGCACCACGAGGGGTATAGGCGCTTCAATCCTCTTGCAGTTTTTGAGCGAGACCACCCCATCGGCTAATCGCCGGACCCGCCATTTTGGGCGTGCAGCAAGGCACTTTCGAGTTTCTGAATCAGGCTGTCCTTTTCAAAAGGCTTCGTCAAAAGCCAGGTGGCCTCGGCACTCAAAATCTTTTCCGATATGGCCTCGTCCGGAAACGCCGTGATGAAGATGAATGGCACGCCTTTTCCAAGCTCACGAAATCGAACCAAAAGCTCGAAGCCGTTTACCACAGGCATATTGATGTCGGCGATCACGCATTCGGTATCGTGCAGGCGCTCCGATTGAAGAAATTCTTCGGCCGAACCGAAACTGTAGGCAAGGTATCCCAGCGAGCTCAAAAGGTTTTCAACGGCGGCGCGAACAGACGCATCGTCATCGATGATGGAAATCATCGGAGGCTGCGGCAAGTTAGCGATCCTTCGGAAGGTGGCCCGCCAACAATCTGCGTACAGCCGGAGGATCGGGAAATTATACTTAGGTTTCGCAACCCCTTAGATCTTCATCGGGCTTATTCCGATCGCCTCGGCCATCCTGACCAGATCGGCCAGTGATCTTGCGCCCATCTTCTTCATGACACGTCCGCGATGGATTTTCACCGTAATCTCGGCGACGCCGATCTCCGCCGCGATCTGCTTGTTCATGAGCCCGGCCACTACCAGGCTGAAGATCTCGCGCTCGCGATCTGTCAACGTTTCATAAAGGGCTCGCAACGCAAGGAGGGACCGTTCAGCCTCACGTCTCCTCCGGTCGCGCTCTATCGCCGTCGCAACGGCATCGAGCATATCCTGATCGCGGAACGGCTTGGTCAGGAAATCGACCGCGCCACCTTTCATGGCCCTGACGCTCATCGGGATATCGCCGTGGCCGGTCATGAAGATGATCGGGACGCGAATGCTCGCCTTCGCCAGTTCGAGCTGAAGATCAAGCCCGCTCAATCCCGGCAGCCTGATGTCGAGCACAAGGCAGCTTGCCACTTCTGGAAGTTTGCTCCGCAACAGTTCGGCGGCCGAGGCAAATTCCTGGACCTCGAGGCCGACCGAGTGCAGCAGATTGGAGAGTGCTATTCTGACGCTCTCGTCATCGTCGACGATGAATACCATCGCATCCAGGCCACTCACGCAGCCTGCGGGCGGGGTGGACGCAGCAGACGGCTTCGACATAGGCGGGCTCAGGGCGCAATTGCCAAAAAGAACGACCGGGCTTTCGGAGGCGAACTTCTCACAACAATCATGGTGGTCCCAAGACTTGGTCTCAGAAACTAGAACAACTCTGGGAGCATTCGCAATTGCAGCACGGCTGCCAGCTCCTCATTCCGGTCATAGCAAGCCGAGCTTTTGGTATGTCTCCCCCTGGTCACAATGGCCCGTTGTGAAAGGGCTGTCTGCCTAGGATTCAGATAAATCTGGCGTGCCGCGGGTGCCGTGAACATCCTGGATTTCTGGGGGGTGCTCCCGATGCAGGCCTAACCTATTCATCCCGCTTCGTTTTCGATCATCACCCCCTGCCGACGGGGATTCCGGCAAAGCCAAGTCCCGATCCGCAAATGCTCGCGGAATTAATGGAACGCGAAAGAAGCTTTGCGGGAACGGGTGCAAACGCGTCGATCGGCCGCAGCCGAATATCGATGCCGCGGTACGGCTGTCTTGCCTGAGCGGGTCCGTTCAGTTGCTCCTGAACCAGCTCGCGAGCGGCCCTCGCTGCGTCAATAGTGACCGACGACAGGTCCGACCTTGCCGCGAAAGACGCGATAACCGACCGCGGTGTACACAAGAAGGAGCGGAAACACGAAGAGGCCCTCGCCCCAGAACATGAACGCGAGGCTGGAATGGGGCGCCGCCGCCTCATCAATCGTGATAACGAATGGGATCATATAGGGCCAGAACGACAGCGCCAGCGTTCCGAACGCGGAGGCGAAGATCAGCGACACCATGTGAAACGGCCAATAGTCGTTATGACGCAGAATGCTGGTTGCAAGCACCGCCGCGGCAGCGGCGCCGATCGCCGGGAAGACGAACAGATATGGCCTGTCGATCCACCGGTGCAGAATAGGCAGATGTTCTGCAAGCGCATAAATAAAAACAAGAATCAGGAATCCCAACACGCCCATTGCGAGGATCGGTATCTGACGGCGCGCCGTCACGCGCACGACGCCATCGCACTTCCTGACAAGCCAGCAGGCGCCGAGAAGCATGTAACCCAGGCACAGTCCGGCACCACAGAGCAGCGAGAATGGCGACAGCCAGCCGAGCGCGCCGCCCGTATATTCACCGTCGACAAATGCCAATCCCCTCACCAGGGCGCCAACCATCGCGCCCTGCATGAAGCTCGCCGCAAGCGAGCCGCCGGCGAAGCCCGCCTCCCATATCCAGCGGGTGCGCAGCGCCTTGTTGCGGAATTCGAAGGCCACCCCGCGCAGGATCAAGCCGAGCAGCATGACGATGACCGGCACATAGAAGGCGGATAGCAGAACGGAATAAGCCACGGGAAAGGCTCCCCAGAGGATCACGCCGGAGACCACCAGCCAGGTCTCGTTGCCATCCCAGACCGGCGCCACGGTGCTCAGCATCGCGCTTCGGTTCGCCTCGCTTCTCGTCAAACCGAAGAGCATGCCGATTCCAAGATCGAAGCCATCCAGCAGCAGGTAGATCAGAATGCTGATGGCGAGGAGAGCAACCCAGAACATCACCATGGCTATTCTCCCGCACCGACATAACCACGAGCAGCGGCAGGCCCGCCGTCCGCCAGCGACATGGGCCGGCTGGGCACCGCGGTTTCCCAGGCCTTGGGAGCGGCGGCGACCGGGCCAGCGCGCAAGAGACGGTAGATGTAATAGGTCCCGAACGAGAAGATGAAGGCGTAGACAGCGCCGAAAAGGATTAGCGATGTCATCGCGGCAGGCGCGGTCAGGAAAGGCGTTACCGCATCGGCCGTGCGCAGCACGCCATAGACGGTCCACGGCTGGCGTCCGATCTCAGCCGTGTACCAGCCGGTGAGGATCGCAATGAACGGCAAGGAGAAGCTTAGAAAGATGAGCCAGAGCAGCAGGCGGCTGCGTTCGATCCGGCCCTTCGCCATCAAGTACGATCCGAGCCAGGCGAGTGCCAGCATGATCAATCCGCAGCCGACCATGATTCGGAAGGTCATGAAGGGAACGAACACCGGTGGCCGGTCTTCCGGCGGAAAGTCCGTCAATCCGATTTCCTTGGAAGTCAGGCTCATGCTGCCGATGATGCTCCCGAGCACCGGGATCTTGATCTCGAACCTGTTGGTCTCCGTCGTGGAATCGGGAATCGCGATCAGCACCTCTGACGCCGGCTGCTCGTCATGCCAGCGTGCCTCGATCGCGGCGAACTTCGCCGGCTGATGTTGATGAACATAGTCGCCGACCAGATGCCCGAACACGAGTTGCAGCGGGATCAGGACGGCGGCGAGGAATAGTCCCATGCGAAGCATGATCCGCGCTTCGGCACGGTAGGTTCGCCTCAGCAGATACCATGCACCAGTGGCCGCGACGCAGAATGCGCCGGTCAGGTAGGACGCCAGCAGCATGTGCGGGAAGCGCACCCAGACGACGGAGTTGAAGATGATCTTCGTCCAATCGTCGGGCACAAAGGCGCCGTCGCGGAAGGCATAACCGACCGGAAACTGCATCCAGCTATTGTTGGTCATGATCCAGAATGCCGAAAGCGTCGTCCCCACCGCGACCATGGCCGTCGAGAACAGGTAGAACCCCGGTGCAACCCGCTTTCGTCCAAAGATCAGGACGCCGAAGAAGCCGGCCTCCAGCATAAATGCGGTGAACGTCTCGTAGGACAGTAGCGGCCCCTGGATCGGTCCGGACATCCGCGACAACACGCTCCAATTCGTCCCGAATTGAAACGCCATGACGACGCCGGAAACGACCCCGAGGCCGAAGGCAACGCCGAATATCTTGAGCCAGAACTCAAACAGGGTTTGGTAGACAGGCCTTCCCGTCACAAGACGCATCGATTCAAGCACGGTGAGCCAGGCGGCAAGACCGATCGTGAAAGACGGGAAAATGATGTGGAAGGAGATGGTGAAGCCGAACTGTATCCGCGACAGGAGGAGCGCCGTCATGTCCATCCGAAATTTCCTTCCAGCTCTCTCAAACGATTTCAGGCCAGCCCCTCGATTGCGAGCTTCATTGCTCTGATGCGCGCCCGGTCGCGGGCGGCGCTATATTCTCGATCTGAAGAACACCCGCAGTTTCCGCGCGGATGTTTCTACAGAGCGCGGCATCATCGATCAGCGACATACCGTAGGACGGAATCATCTCCTTCAGCTTCGGCAGCCACGCGCTCGCCGTCAGCTCGTCGGCAAAACACTTTTGCAGGACACTGATTGCGACAAATGCCGCGGTGGACGCCCCCGGCGACGCTCCAAGCAGCGCGACGATCGAGTGGTCTGCCGCACCCACGAGTTCGGTGCCAAACTCCAGCACGCCGCCGCGCCTGACGTCTGGCTTGATGATCTGAACCCGCTGACCGGCCACCTGCAGCCTCCAATCCCTAGGATTGGCCTTCGGGTAGTATTCGTCCAGCGTCGCCAACCGATGGCTTTCGGACTGCAGCACCTGTTCGATCAGATATTCGGTCAGATCCAAATTGTCGCGGGCGACCGACAGCAGCGGCTTGAGATTGGCCGGCCTGACCGACTCGACGAGGTCGAGCAACGAGCCGTGCTTGAGGAATTTGCTGGAGAAACCGGCATAGGGCCCAAACAGCAGTTCGTGCTTCCCGCCAATCACGCGTGTGTCGAGATGCGGCACCGACATCGGTGGCGAACCGACCGCGGCCTTGCCATAGACCTTGGCATGATGGCGCTTGTTGATCTCGGGATCATCGCAGCGCAGCCAGATGCCGCTGACGGGAAATCCGGCATAGCCCCTTCCTTCCGGAATGCCGGATTTCTGCAGCAGCGGCAGCGCGCCGCCGCCCGCGCCGATGAACACGAACTTGGCGGTCACCGGACGGACATCGCCGCTTTCTAGGTCCTGTACCTCGACCCGCCAGCGGCCATCCTCCGCGCGGACCAGATTGGTAACCCGGTGCTTGTAATGGACCGTGACCCGGGGCTGCTTGAGGAGATGCTGCACCAGGTGGTGAGTGAGCGCGCCATAGTCGACGTCAGTGCCCGTGATGATCCGCGTCGCCGCGACGGGCTCGTCATCGCTGCGTCCCTCCATCACCAGAGGCACCCAATCGGCGATCCGCTTGCGATCCTCGCTGTACTCCATGCCCTCATAGCAGTGGTGGGCCGACATCGCCCCAAATCTCTTCCTGAGAAAGGCAACGTTGGCGGCTCCATGGACGAAGCTCATATGCGGCACGGGATGGATGAAGCTACGCGGCTCCCTGATCGCGCCCTTCCGGACGAGGTATGCCCAGAACTGCCGCGACAGGTCGAACTCGACGTTAACCTGCAGCGCTCTGGAGATGTCGATAGTGCCGTCCGGCCGTTCCGGCGTGTAGTTCATTTCGCAATTGGCGGCGTGCCCGGTGCCAGCATTATTCCAGGCTTCCGAGCTTTCCAGCCCGCAATCCTCCAGCGTCTCGAGCATGGCAATGGAGAACGACGGCTCGAGCTCCTTGAGGAACACCCCGACGGTCGAGCTCATGATGCCCGCACCGATCAGGACGACATCGGATTCGGTCGGCAGGTCGGTCTGCATAATGGCGTTCCTCAGTTCTTCCGAAGTCCAGTCTCGTTTTGCAGTCAGCTCGTGGCCTGCTGCCGCTCGGCCCTGAACGGTACCGCCGCTCCGGCTTCAAGGACGACATAGGCCCGACGCCAGGACGAAGCGTCGACCAGCCGCCAGCTATGCCCGGAGCCGGCCGTGTCTTCCGCAAGCAGCACGTCTCCGGGGTGGAGGACAAAGTGCTTGCCTTCGCGTGTCTCGAAGTCCAGCGTGCCGCTTAACGTTATGACGAGCTGGCGGACCGGGGCCGTGTGCCAGGTGAACGCGCCACCAGATGCCGTCTCCTGGAACGAGATGCTGGCCACCTTGATCTTCCCGCTCAGCCAGTCGCCGCGCACACCAGGCGTCAGATCAATCGTCCCCTCCTCGAAATAGGAGTTGCGATCCGGCCCGGTCCATAACCGCACACATCTGATCATGTTCAACGCTCCGATTTGCTCAGCGCCCTTGCGCAGCGGGATCGCCTTCCGTGGCCACATAAGGCCGCACCATCTTCATCGGATCGACGATACGATCAAACTCCTGCTCGTCGACGAAGCCGAGCTTGAGCGCGGCCTGCTTGAGAGTGAGGTCATTGTCCATTGCGTAATGCGCGATCTTGGACGCCCTGTCGTAGCCGATAACAGGCGAAAGCGCAGTCACGAGCATCAGCGAACGCTCGACATATTCCCTGATCTTCTTCAGATTGGGACGCGTCCCCTCGATGAGGAATTTGCGGAAATTGACGCAGCCGTCGGTCATGATCGTCAGCGAGTGCGTGATGTTGTAGATCATCAACGGCTTGTAGACGTTCATCTCGAGGTAGCCGCCGGCGCCGCCAAGGCCGACGGCAACATCATTGGCCATGACCTGAACGGCGATCATGGTGAGCGCCTCCGCCTGCGTCGGATTGACCTTCCCCGGCATGATCGAGGAACCCGGCTCGTTTTCCGGAATCAAAAGCTCGGCAAAGCCCGCGCGCGGGCCGCAGGACATCAGGCGAATGTCATTGCCGATCTTGTACAGCGAAGCCGCAAGAGTGCGGAACGTGCCGGAGAGCTGGACCAGCGCATCATGTGCACCCTGCACCGTGAATTTGTTGGGCGCGCTGACGAATGGCAGGCCGGTCAACGCGGCGATCTCGGCCGCTGCGGCCTCGGCGAAATCCGGCGCCGCATTGATCCCGGTGCCGACAGCGGTGCCGCCGAGCGCCAGCCGGTAAACGCCTTTCAAGCCGTCCTCGATACGTTCGATATTGTCCGCCAGCATGCCCGCATAGCCTGACCATTCCTGGCCCAACGTAAGCGGCGTCGCGTCCTGCATGTGGGTCCGACCGATCTTGACCACGTGGTCCCATTCCGCCGCCTTTGCCACTATGGCGTCATGGAGCGCCTTCACCGCGGGCAGCAGGCGCTTTTTCACGTTGACTGCCGCCGCGATGTACATCGCGGATGGAAAGCTGTCGTTCGAGGATTGCGCCATGTTGACGTGGTCATTGGGATGAACCGGCTTCTTGCTGCCAAGCGGTGTTCCCGCCAGTTCGCAGCAGCGGTTGGAGATGACCTCGTTCACATTCATGTTGAACTGCGTACCGCTTCCGGTCATCCAGACATGCAAGGGGAACATGTCGTGGTGCCGGCCAGCAAGGATCTCGTCGCAGGCCAGAACGATGAGCCTGCGCACCTCATCGCTTAGCCGATAGCCTCTGTAATTTGCATTGGCCGCCGCTTTCTTGAGGATCGCATAGGCGGCGATCATCTCGCGCGGCATCAGATCCTTGCCGATGCTGAAGTGCTCGAGAGATCGTTGCGTCTGGGCACCCCAGAGCTTGTCACCGGGTACCCTCACCTCTCCAAGGCTGTCTGTTTCGGTACGGAAATCGCTCATGCTCATTCCCATCGCGGGCGTCTCGACCGTCGAGACGCCGCTACAGGCTAGCGACACCAGCCGCGGCCGGCTTCCGCAAACGAATACGTTTTGCCGATTTGCATGGGCCCGATTCCGTCAGGCGATGGGGAGCCCGTAATCATGTTGAAGCGCGCAGTGCGCCGCGCCTACCGGAAAGGTGATGCGGTCCGGATGCGTAAACACCTCGTAGCCATCATGACGTGCGACCGCAATCAGGGTGATCCCGGCGGCATCTGCCGTTCGTATTGCAAGCGCGGTCGGGGCTGACATTGCCATCAGCACCGGAACCGCCATCATCGCTGTTTTCTGCACCATCTCAACCGACACGCGGCTCGTGAGAAGGACCGCCCCATCACAGGCAGATATGCTCCCGGCCAGCATCGCGCCCGCAAGCTTGTCGAGCGCATTGTGGCGACCGACATCCTCCCGAACCGCAGCGATGCCGGAAGATGGCCGCCAGAACGCCGCCGCATGAACCGATCGAGTCCGGCGATTGAGCTGCTGCTGTGGCCCAAGCGCGCACATTGCGTGCAGGAGCTCGCGCGCATCGAACGTCGCGTGCGATTTGACTGGGCGCGGCGGCCGCTGTGTCTGTTCCAGGCTCTCCATTCCACAAAGCCCACAACCGACTGGACCGACAGTCGCCCGCCGCCGCGCGACAAGACGTTCCGCGCGGCTCTCGACAAGCCACATCCGCACCTCAATTCCAAGCTCGGTTTCGATGATGTCGATGTTCTGAACCTCGTCAATGCCTTCGATAACGCCTTCGGTGACCGAAAAACCGACGGCAAAGTCGCCGAGATCCCCTGGCGTCGCCATCATGACCGCATAGGTCGAGCCGTTATAGGTCAGCGCGATGGCGGATTCTTCGGCGACCGGCCGCAAGGATCGTGTCGGCACGGCTCCCCGCCACTGCAAATTGGCAAATTCCTCGAAACCGAGAGCGCTCATCGCAACAACCCCTGGCGCGTCGCTTGGACGGCAGCGCTGCCGGCGGCGTACAGCATCTGGTAGACCTATGTATGCGCGTACTCACTCGAATGCCGCGACGCGCGCACCTTGAGTGCGATACCGAAGGCAAGAAAGCCCCATCCTTGGAAGATCAGATCGACGACAAGCATGGCGCCAAGAAGCCAGAGGCCGACGCTTGGCCATGCGGCAATCAAGATGACGCCCACGCACAAGGTGAGAACGCCTGCCGCCACGATCCACCGCCAGCCCGCCGCGGGCCGCGAATGGAATCCCGCCCAGGCCCGCATGACGCCCGCGACCACCATGAACACGCCCGCCAGGAGCGATAGTTCGACGGAGGCCAAGACGGGATCATAGAAAATGATGGCGCCCGCCGCCGCGTAAACCAGGCCGCTCAACAGCCAGAACAAAAAGCTACGAAGGCCCCGCGCTGAGAACGCGTGCACGATCTGAAACAGGCCACTCACCAGCACCGCCGCTCCGATGAACAACACGGAAGCCAGGTTGGCCAACATCAGATTTGTGGATGCGATGCCGCCAAGGATGAGATCGCCAACGCCAAGCGCGACGAACCAACCCCACTTGCCGCTGATCGCGCGAATGGCGCTGCCCAGCGCCGGTTTGACCTCGAGCGTATTCGTCATGACTTTAAGGCCTCCTGTGGATCCCCAGTGGCAGCGCATCACCTCGCCACGGATCGGAGCTTGGCCGGGCCACCATGCACAGTCTTTCGAACAGCTCTCGCGCGTTCCCGGTTCGCACGGCCAAGCGGCTCGTGGTGGATCACGCCAACGCGCGCCTAGTCCAGGGGGAAGATCAGGATCGCCCTGGTACCTCGTGGCCCGAATTGTATGTCGATCGTCCCGTCCAGATTGCTTGCGAGCGCTTCGACGATTCTCAAGCCCATTCCCGCAGAAATGGTGGGATTGGATGTTCCGTTATCGGTGATACGGCATTCGACCGACGTTCCCGACGGCAGGAGCTCAAGCTCAATTTTGCCGGAGCCCTGTCGAAAGGCATGGCGCACCGCATTTGTAATCAACTCGAACACGATCATCCCAACAGCGCTCTGAGCTCATCCTGAGCGGACAGAGAGACAGGGTAAGCTCGATGCCCTTGCTCTCGAGCTTCGAGTGGCTGATGGCTTGACACAGCTTGTGAAGATAGGCGCTCGCATCGATAGTCGTGCTGTAGTCTGGCATTTGCAGGGATCGATGCACACGCGCGAAGCTCTGCAAGCGATCCTGAACCGCGCCGAGCGCCAGCTTGGCCTCACTGCTCTTGCAACGGGCCGCCGCCAGCGACAGCGAGCTGATTGCAAATGCAAATTCATTGTTGATCCGGTGAGACAACTCTCGCAGCAGCAGTCGCTCCGAATGAACCACCGGTTCGGAAGAAGCCTGTACGTGACTATTCATCTCGCAACCCCGGATACCCATCCAGAAGCGAACGCCATGAACGCTCCTGGCTACACACATGAGCCCATCAACGGCTCAACATATCCGGGGAATGTGCGCTTATCTTTCGAGCGCGCCAGTCGAGTTCTACAATTGCACGCTCATGACGACACTAATGCTCGCTTATCCTTTGAGCCGTCCTCGCTTGAGGCCGCGCCAAATCGGCCGAGCCCCTCGGTGCGGCAGCGCGAAGCGCCGCCGGAATGCCGGCGCTGCGAGGGCCGACATTGGCTGCCTGCAAGCCTCGCGCTGTGCAACTTGTCAGGCGCCATGAAGAACTCTTGCTCACTCGGAATTTGAGTAGCTGCGCGAGGTCTCGTACAGGAACCAGGTCCTCCGTTCCGTTTCGTCAATCCAGTTTTCCAAGAGACTTGCGGTCGCGACATCACCATATTCGTCGCAGAGCTGGTGTACCTGCCGCATTTCCTTTGTCAGTTGTTGGTTGTCGCCGCGCAGTTCGGCCAGCATGTCCTGTGGGTCGACATACTCCGCGTCATTGTCGAGAATTCGCTGCTGGCGCGCGATATGAGCGATGGAGCGGATGGTCGTGCCGCCGATCTTGCGCGCGCGCTCGGCGATCGGATCAGTCATCGCAAATATCTGATCGGATTGCTCGTCGAGCAGCAGGTGATAGTCGCGAAAGTGCGTGCCGGACATGTGCCAATGGAAGTTCTTTGTCTTGACATAGAGCGCAAAGACATCCGCCAGCAGGGCGCCAAGTGCGGCGGGAATATCCCGCACCGCGTCCCTCCCGAGATCAGTCGGCGTTTCCAGTTTTTCGCGGGTGCGAGAGACCACCATCGTTCTATCCTTTTGAGTTGAGCGGCAGACGTATCGTCTTAATGCCCGTTGTTACTAGCCATGCGGCCATTGCCGGTCTTTCCAGGACACCCGCGCCGTTTTCAATTTCGCACGAAGGGCCCTCAGAGTGCGGCGCCGGACAGGAGCGTCGCTCAGGTGGGCACGGCAGGAACGTAGGCTGCAGCACGCCCGTCTTTCCGCGGTCTTCATGCCTTGTTCCCAATCGCACGTCGCCGCGATGGACGGACGCGCAACAAATCCATGGCTTCGCTCGCTGCCGGCATTTATTCAGCCGGGATTGCTTTGGTTGGAGCAACCTCGTCGGCAACCGGCACCGGAGCGATCGTCTCAAACACGCCGTCGCGCCGGACCAAGGCATGGAATAGCGCCGCCGCGATATGCAGCAGCACCAGCGCGAAGAACGCGAAACCAAGATAGAAATGTGCATCCCACAGCAGGGTGTGCAGGCTGTCGCTCTGAGGCAAGAGGGATGGAAGGCGAATCCCCCCGTACAGCACGACCGGATACGCCGCGGCGGACAGCATCCCCCAGCCGAGCAGGGGCATCGCGATCATCAGCGCATAGAGCGCATAGTGTGACAAATGCGCCGCAAGCTTCATCGACTCGGGCAGATCGGCCGGAAGGGCCGGCGCACCGCGATACAGCCGCAGGACAAGGCGGATCAGTGCAAGCACAAGAATGGCGACACCGAGCGATTCGTGGGTCGCAACGAGCGGCAAATACTTCGGCATGATAGTGGACACCATGCCGACGCCGATGAAAAACATCGCAAGAAGGCAGGCCGCCATCAACCAGTGCAGCAGGCGCTGGAGCGGACTGAAGCGGTGGCGGATATGGATCATGGCTTGGCTCCGGCTTCGGTTCGCGGGTAGTCCTTGGCTTCTGCGGTGCGTAGGTCATAAGATTCCCGGTAGACCGATGACCGCGCGGCGGGAAACGGATCATCCGACGTCCGTATGCCCGGCGGCAGGACGGTCGGGTCGAAATTGATGTCGCGGCAGGGGCCGTCAGCCTCGGCCTCGATCCGCTGCACGATGAGAGTGCCGATCTCCACCGTGCGGCGGTCGTCGGGCCAGACTTTGCTCGGGTCCGCGGTCGGATCACCGGGATTCGCGACCGTCACGACCATGGTCCAACGCACCGGCCCGCTGCGCACGCGCTCAGTGATCTCCCGCTCCAGGAAGTCCGGACTGCGCTTGGCGAGATCATCATGCGTGACCGGAACGATCAGCGCGGTCGGGACGAGCGACCAGCGTGCCGTATGCTCCACGCCCGCAGCATCCGTCAGGACGAAGCTGTTAAGACTGTTGTACCGCTCTTCGGCATAGCTGCCGGTCCAGGGCGCGCTCGAAGCCCAGGCGGCGAACGCCGCGAATTCGGGGTTCGCCGTAGTAAATGTTTTCATTGCGTTCGGATCCTTGCTGGCGGACGCCAGCAGCAGGTCACGGAAGGCTTGCGGCGTCGACACCGGGAAGAACGGCGGATCGATCATGGCACTGCGCCATTCCCGGCCATCCGGGGTCGCGACACGCAGCCCCATGCCGCGCACTCGCACCGTCGCATCCGCAGCGTCCGGATCGGGCGTTCCCAGGTTGAAGCGGCCCACGGCCGGATATTGGCCGCGAGTGAAAACCTGTGCGCTCGAGAGCGCCGCTCCGTTCCCATTCGCCTCGAAGACGCCCGTGAAGCAGATGCCCTTCGCGTGATTCCGGCGATGGCCAAGCGCCGGACCGCCCGGGGGCGCCAGCGCGGCCAGCATCTTGTCCGGCGTGAGGCGCTGGGGCGAGAGCCACCCCGCCGTGTAAGCGAATGCGGCAGCAGCGCCACCGACGATCGCCGCGATCATCACGAGAGATCCGAGCAGGCGTAAGGGAGAATTGTGCAACGGGGACATGCAAGCGCTCACTGTTCGGGCGGATGGTCCTCTTTCTTTCCGCCCGCGGCCCTGGTCTTTCGAACACGACGAAACACTTTCGGAATCGCACGTCGAGCGATCGAGTGCGCATCCCCTCCGGCCTCGGAGACCACCGGACTCCGGAGCGCGTGCCCAGGAGCTGGAGGCGCACCAACGTGGCCCTCAATAGCAACGTGCCGGCGTCTCGGTGAGGAAACGCCGGCACAGCAGGACAGATAAGCCGCGGATTTGCTTACTTGGGCACGCTGCCCTCGATACCCTCGACATACCAGTTCAGCGAGTTGAAGGTGGCGGCCGGCATGATGCTGCCGGCGGCAACCATTTCCTTGCCGCCATTGTCCTTGATCGGGCCGGCGAAGGGATTCAGCTCGCCCGAAATGAGCTTGGCCTTCTTGTCTTCAAACACCTTGACCGCTTCCGGCGGAATATCGGAATTGAGCGGCGCCATCACCACCAATCCTTCCTTCAAGCCCCAGCGCGTATGTCGGTTGCCGTTCCAGGTGCCGTCGAGAACCTTCTTGGTTTCGGCGATATAGTAGCCGCTCCAGTCCTCGGTCGTACCCGTCAGCTGCGCCTTCTTTCCGAAACTCGACATATCCGCGTCGATGCTGAAGGCGTAGGTGCCTTTCTCCTGAGCCGCCTGGATGGAAGCCGGCGAATCCGTGTTCTGGGCCACCGCGTCGGCTCCTTGCGCTATCAGGGTGTCAGCGGCCTGGCGCTCCTTGCCCGGATCATACCAAGTGTTGACCCAGATCGGCTTCATCTTGATCTTCGGATTGACCGACTGCGCGCCCAACGTCATCGAATCGATATTGCGCATGACGCTAGGAATTGGGAACGAGCCGATGAAGCCAAGCGTATTAGTCTTTGTCATCTGGCCGGCGATGACCCCGATCAGGTAAAAGCCCTCCTCGAAGCGAGGCTCGTAGACCGAGATGTTCGCAGCGGTCTTGAAGCCGTTGACATGCTCGAATTTCACGTCAGGAAATAGTTTCGCGACCTTCTGCAGCGGCTCCATATAACCAAATGAAGTGGCAAAAATTAACTTGTTGCCGTCAGCGGCAAGCTGACGAAAAACGCGTTCGGAATCCGCAGTTTCCGGCACATTCTCGACATAGGTCGTCTTGATTGCGGAGCCAAGCGCCGCTTCCAGCTTCTTTCGCGCCACATCATGCTGTTGTGTCCAGCCGCCGTCACTGACCGGCCCGAGATAAACAAACGCGACCTTGAGCGGTTCGGCAGCGAACGCCGGCGCCGGCAAGGTCGCCGTCAGCCCCGCCGCTACGCACACCCGCAGAGCATTCCAGATTTTTCTCAACTCCATCATACTTTCCTTTGGTTAGAGCAGAATAAACCGCGAGCGCGGCTCTCTCACGCGGTGGGATGGAAACTGTGGCCAAGGGAGGCCGGTTGATTGAGCAGGATCGTCCTGGGATCGCGGCAGATGATGACGAGCACGATGATGGTCGCCGCGTAGGGCAGCATCGACAGGAACTCGGTCGGAATTGGCAGCGCGAAGCCTTGCGCGAAGAGCTGAAACTGGGTGACGCCGCCGAACAGATAGGCGCCGACGACGACACGGGTTGGCTTCCAGGTCCCAAATACGACGAGGGCCAGCGCTATCCAGCCCTTGCCGGCCGACATTCCCTCGACCCACATCGGCGTTTGCACCAGCGAGAGATAGGCGCCGGCAATGCCCGCGGTCGCCCCGCCGAAGATCACCGCGAGATAGCGCGTCGCCAACACAGGCTTGCCGATCGCATGAGCGACGGCCGGCGATTCTCCGATCGCACGCAGCGTGAGCCCGATGCGCGATTTCGTCAGGAACCATTGCACGCCGACGAACAGAGCCACCGACAGATAAACCATGACGTCGTAGTGGAAGAGGAGATCGCCGACCACGGGGATAGCGGTGAGGCCCGGAATCGTGATCGGCGCCAGCCGCTCCACCGGCAGGCCCGCCAGATTGTGGCCGACGAAAGCCGAAAGACCCACGCCAAACAAAGTCAGCGCAAGACCGGTCGCCACCTGATTGGTCTGCAGGTTGAGCGTGAGAAAACCGAAGATCAGGGACAGGGCGACACCTGCCGCGGCTGCGGCGGCAAAACCGACCCCATCGCTGCCGGTGGCCCGCGCCGCCGCAAACCCCGCGACTGCACCGATCAGCATCATGCCTTCGATGCCGAGATTGAGCACGCCTGATCTTTCGACCACGGTCTCGCCGAGCGCGGCGTAAATCAACGGTGTTGCCGCGACCACCGTGCTGGCAACCATCGGGACAATGGCAATCATGCGACGCTCTCCCTCGGGGCCGTCGGCCTGGTCTTGCCGCTATCGACACGCTTCAATCGGAAATTGATGAAGAGATCCGTTGCTAGCAGGTAGAACAGCAGCAGCCCTTGAAAAAGTCCGGTGATCGCCGACGGCAGCCCCATGCCCATCTGCGCCGCCTCGCCGCCGAGATAGAGCAGCGACATCAGGAGCGCGCCGAAGATAATGCCGATCGGATGTAACCGCCCGATCCAGGCGACGATGATCGCGGCGAAGCCGTAGCCGGGCGAGATCTGCTGCTGCAGGCGTCCGATCGGGCCCGCAACCTCGCAGATGCCGGCAAGCCCTGCCATGCCGCCGCACAGCAACAGCGCGATCCAGATATTGCGCTTCTCCGAAAAGCCGGCATAGGCCGCCGCAGCCGGCGCAAGCCCCGCGACCTGCATCCTGAATCCTGCAAAGGTCTTCTGCGAAAAGATCCAGGCCACGAGTGCAAGGGCAAGCGCGTAAACGATGCCCCAGGTCACGCGCGTGCCCGAGATCAGCACCGCCATGGTCTCGGCGTCGCCGAATCCTTGCGACTGCGGGTAGTTCTGACCCTCGGGATCGCGCCACGGTCCGTGAACGAGCCAGGACAGAACCAACTGGGAGATGTACACCAGCATCAGCGTGACAAGGATTTCGTTGGTGTTGAACCGCGTCCGCAGGAACGCCGGGATGGCGGCCCAGGCCATTCCGCCGAGAATGCCGGCGAGCACCATCAGCGGCATCGCGAGGCTGGAGTCGCTGTCGCCGAACCAGAGCGCGACACCACCGCCCGCGATCGCGCCCATCGTGAGTTGTCCCTCGGCGCCGATATTCCAGACGCTCGCGCGAAAGCCCAAGGCGAGCCCGACGCCGCAGAGCAGGAGCGGCGTCGTCTTCAGCAGCAACTCACCGATGCCATAGGTGCTCGAAACGGGTTTCACGAAGAACAGATAGAAGGCCTCCATCGGATCCTTGCCCAGCGCGCTGAACAGGAGAAATCCCGTCATCAGCATGCAGAGCGCCGCCAGCAGCGGCGAGGCAAAGCGCATCAGGGAAGAAGGTGTCGCACGCCGTTCCAGCCTAAGCATCGGCTGTCTCCAGTCGCGAAGGCGCGCAAGCCGACGCGCCGGGCATCACATCGGCAAACTTGCCGCTCATCCAGATGCCGATTTGCTCGATCGACGTCTCCGCGGGCTTCACTGATGGCGAAAGACGTCCGCCTGCTAGCACGGCGATCCGATCACTGATGTTGAAGAGCTCGTCGAGCTCCTCCGAGATCACCAACAGCCCGACGCCTTGGTCGCGCAGATCGATCAGCGCCTGGCGGATGAGTTGCGCCGCACCGACGTCGACGCCCCAGGTCGGCTGCGCCACGATCATGATTTTCGGCTGCAGCATGGTCTCCCGCCCGACGATGTATTTCTGCAGATTCCCGCCCGAGAGACTTGAGGCGACGGATTGTTCGCCGCCGCACTTGACGTTGAAACGTTCGATGACCGCCTTCGAAAAGCTTCGCATGACGCTGGGCAGGATCATCCCCCTCCGCACCATGCCGCTTTGCGCGCCTGTCAGCAGTGCATTGTAGGCCAGACTCATGGGCGGTACCGCGCCGCGGCCAAGCCGCTCCTCGGGAACGAAGGTGAGACCGTGCGCGCGACGCTTTGCCGGATTGAGCGTCCCCACCGGCCGGCCCATCAGCTTGATCATCGATGCATCGGGACTGAGCCGCTCGCCCGAGAGCGCCGCCATCAATTCCTTCTGTCCGTTGCCGGAGACGCCGGCGATGCCCAGGATTTCGCCGCTTCGGATCTTAAGACAAATGTCCTTAAGCGAGGTACCGAAGGGGTCGGACGAGATCAGCGACAAATGATCGACTTCGAGTCGCACCTCCTGAGGCTCGCGTGGCGTCAGGTGGCATTCCGCGAGCTCGCCACCAATCATCAAGCGGGCGAGACTTTCGTTGGTTTCGTTCCGCGGGATCGCGGTGCCGCTCACGCGCCCGCCGCGCAGGACGGTGGCAGTGTCGCACAGCGCGCGTATTTCATCGAGCTTGTGACTGATATAAAGGATGCTGCATCCTTCGGACGCCAGGCGGCGGAGCGTCTTGAACAGGGTCAAAACCGCCTGCGGCGTGAGCACCGAGGTGGGCTCATCCATGATGAGAAGCTTCGGCTCCTGCAACAGGCAGCGCACGATCTCGACGCGCTGTCGCTCGCCGACCGACATGCTGTGGACGAGCCGATAGGGATCGATAGGAAGACCGTATTTCTCCGAGACCTCGGTAATCCGCGCCGCGAGCTGTGCGGTCGGGATATGCTCGTCCAGCGCCAGCGCGATGTTTTCCCAGACGGTCAGGGTCTCGAACAGAGAGAAATGCTGGAAAACCATGCCAATGCCCAGCCGCCGCGCCTGTGCCGGGGCGGTAATGGTCTCGTAGCGGTCGTTCCAGAGGATAGTGCCGGCATCGGGTTTGGTGACGCCGTAGATGATCTTCATCAGCGTGCTCTTGCCGGCGCCATTCTCGCCGAGAACCGCGTGAATTTCACCCGGGCGGACGCTCAACGAGACGTCCTCGTTCGCCACCACGCTCGGGTAACGCTTGGCAATCCCGGTCAGCACCAACCTTGGCTTTAGGTTTTCAAATCCCGACTGGTCCATGTGTTCGATTCAAGCAGCCTCGGGCCAAGGGGTTTGGCAGCGACCAATGGCTCCAGAAGACACAAGCAATCCGCGCGCCAACTCGGCGCGACCGAACCTGATTAGCGATTTTTCGCTCAGCGGCGAGCGGCGGAGAACCGCGGATGGCAGCAATTCATCCTCCGTGTCGCCGCCAAGACGGCGTCCTGGGATACCACGGAGCGCCCGCTCCTGATCTCTCTGCGCGATCGGCGCCATGCCTATACCCGTCGCTGCCGAACGCGCATGAGGCCGCGCCGCGCTCACGAGCGAGCATGATTAAAAGTGAACTCAATCGGGCCGCGCACCCGCGCGTCCCGCGCATGCCCTGGCGCAATTGTTGCAAGATGCGCGCGAAACCTTTCCGCGCTTACGGGGACTGAATGCCTCATATTCACGCATCCGACGGCACCAAGCTCTATTATGAAGACGTGGGGAGCGGTAGCGCCGTCGTTTTCATTCACGAATTCGCAGGCGACCACCGGACGTGGGAGCCGCAGATGCGCCATTTCGCGCGCTCGCACCGCTGTATCACCTTCAGCCAACGCGGCTATCCGCCATCGGACATACCGAAAGAGCCCGCAAGCTATAGCCAGGATATCGCGGTCGGCGATGTCCTTGCCATTCTCGACGGCTTGGGACTGCAGCGAGCTCACATCGTCGGACATTCCATGGGCGCTTACACGGCTCTGCATCTTGGCATCCGTCATCCCGAACGCTGCATCTCGGTCGTTGCAGCCGGATGTGGTGCCGGCTCCCTGCCTGAACCCGACCGTTGTCAACGACAACGATTGCATGCGGTCGAAACCGGCAAGATGTTCGCCGAGCAAGATATAAGCATTTCCGCGGCGACATATGCCGACGGACCAAACCGCCAGGCCTTCAAGAACAAGGATCCGCGCGGTTGGTCCGAGTTCGCGCGCATGCTTGGCGAGCATTCGGCCGTCGGCCATTCGCTCACAATGTTCGGCGTACAAGCCAAGCGCCCGACGCTATGGGAAATGGAAGCCGAGCTGAAATGCTTCGTACCGCCGCTGCTCGTGATCGTCGGTGATGAGGATGAACCCTGCCTTGAAGGCAGCTTCTTCCTGAAGCGCACAGCGCCGACGGCCGCCCTCCTCGTCGCTCCCCGCGCCGGCCATAATATCACCAGCGAAGAGCCTGCCGCATTCAATGCGGCGCTTTCCGAGCTGTTCTTTGCGGCGGAATCCGGCCGCTGGCTTGCGCATAAGCCGGTTTAGCGGAAGCAGCAGTCATGAGAACCTGGATTCGCGATCCGATCGCCGTGCTCGCAAACGGCGGCAAGCGCGGGCTTGTCGTCGAGGACGGAAAAATCGCCGAGCTCGTCGGGCAGAACGGACCAACCGTACCTTACGACGACATTTTCGACGCCCGGCGGCACGTCATCATCCCGGGCCTGATCAACACGCACCATCACTTCTTCCAGACGCTGACGCGCGCGCATCCCAAGGCGATCAACAAGGAGCTGTTTCCCTGGCTGAAGCAGCTTTACCCGATCTGGGGCGCCCATCTTGATCGCGATTGCTTCCGCCTTGCCGTCCGGGTCGCCTTGACCGAGCTTCTGATTTCCGGCTGCTCTACCGCGGCGGATCATCTGTTTGTCTTTCCGGACGATCTCGCCGACGCCGTCGACATCGAGGCCGAGGAAGCATCAAGGCTCGGGATGCGCATGACGCTGACGCGCGGCGCGATCAATCTCGGTTTTGCCGATGGCGGCATCGCCGATGAGCGGCTGATGCAGGATTACGACAGGGTTCTCACGGATTGCGAACGGGTTCTCGCCAAATATCACGACAGGCGCGAGGGAGCATTCCTGCGCGTGGCGCTTGCGCCGTGCGCGCCTTTCAACGTGACTCGCCGACTGATGAGCGATACCGCCGCCCTGGCCGAAAAGCATGATTGCCGGCTCCACACGCATTTGGGGGAAACGCAGGACGAGAACGCCTACTGCCTGCATCATTTCGGCTGCCGGCCGCTCGACTATCTCGAACAGATGGGCTGGCTGAATGAGCGCGTTTGGCTCGCGCACGGCATCCACTTCAACGATGCGGAGATCGCGCGCCTCGGCAAGCACGGCCTAGGGGTATGTCATTGCCCGACCTCCAACATGGTGCTGTCGTCGGGCTTGTGCAGGACGAAAGATCTGGAAGCGGCGGGCGTCACTGTTGGTCTTGGCGTGGACGGCTCGGCTTCAAATGACAGCTCCAATCTCATGGAGTCCGTCCGCCACGCCTTTCTGCTGGGACGTCTCGCTTACGACGCATCCGCTGTTACCCACCTCGATGCCTTGCGCTGGGCGACGGAAGGCTCGGCCGCCTGCCTCGGGCGCGACGATATCGGCAGAATTGAACCGGGCCGGCAGGCGGATCTTGCTCTCTTTACGCTGGACGAGTTGAGATTTTCCGGCGCCGGTGATCCGATCGCGGCACTCGTGCTTTGTGGCGCGCATCGCGCCGACCGGGTGATGATCGCCGGTCAATGGCGCGTCACCGACGGCGTGCCCGTCGGAATTGATCTGGCGCGGCTGCGCTATGAGCACGGCCGAGCCGCCGCCGCGTTTCTGGCGGATCTGTAGCTGGGCGGTAACCGCTCCGCGACACCAAGTTGCACAACTTTGGCCTCCCATCTGCCCAATCGGTAATCACGCAGCTAGTAATGCGCGGAAACTCCTGACGATATCGATATTGCTGCTGCCCAATCGATCGGCTTGACCGGATTTCTCCTGCAATCCTAATCTGAAACCCGCTTCCGGCTGCAATGGGTAAATGCCTGGCGTCGGATTCCGGCACGCTTCACGGAGTCCTCCATGGCTAAAGACGGAAAGGCCTATCTTTCGAGCCTGCGCGATAACCGTACGATCTACATCGACGGGCGCAAGATCACCGATGTTACGACCGACAGCAATTTTCGCGGCGCAGTCGCCAGCGCCGCACGCCTTTACGACTATCAGGCCGCGCCCGAAAATCTCGAACAGATGACATTCGCTTCGCCGACCAACGGCAAGCGCGTCAACCTGGCTTGGCAGCTTCCAAAGACCTTTGGAGATCTCGTTCGGCGCCGTCAGGCGATTGAAAAATGGTCGGCGCTTTCCTGCGGCATGATCGGCCGGTCACCGGATCACGTCGCCTCGACCCTGGTGGGCCTTCGGATGGGCCTTGCGGCGTTCCGAGATTACGATTCCGCGCGCGCGGCCGCTCTGGAATCCTATTTTCAGTACGCCAGAGACAACGATCTCTTTCTCTCTTACGTCATCATCAACCCGCAATCAGACAAGGCGAAATCCGCCAGCGGCCAACCTGACCCGCACCTCGTCGCATCCGTTGTCGACGAGGACAGCGAGGGCATCACCATTCGCGGCGCCAAGATGCTTGCCACCAGCGGCATCATGGCAAACGAATTGCTGGTCTCTGGCTTTCAAGCGTTGCAGGCCGGCGATGAAGCCTACGCCTTCACGGCGGTGGTACCGCTTGGCACCAAAGGCCTCAGCCTGATGTCGCGCCGCAGCTATGAACAAAGCGCGACCTCGACTTTCGACTATCCGCTGTCATCAAGGTTCGACGAGAACGATGCGGTCGTCTATTTCGACGACGTCAAGATATCCTGGGACCGGGTGTTCGTTTTCAAGGACCTGAAGATGGCGCAGGCGCAATGGCACGACACCCGCGCTCATGTTTTTCAAAACTATCAGTGCATCGTCCGCCTGATGGTGAAGCTTCGCTTCTTGCTTGGGCTCGCGCGCAAGATCGCCGAGACCAACAACATCATAAACTATCCGCAGGTGCGCGAGACGCTGGGACTGCTTGCCGCCAAGGTCAGCAACATCGAAGCGCTTGTCATCGCGATGGAGCTGAAGGGCGAGAGCTTTTACGAATTCTACGTGCCGGATCGGAGCATGCTTTGCAGCGCGCAGGTCATCGCCCAAACGACCTATCCGGAGGTGGTCGAGGCGATCCGCTCGCTTTCCGGCGGCGGCATGATCATGGTCCCCTCCTCCTATGCCGATTTCGCCGCGCCGGAAACCAATGTGCTGATCAGCAAAACACAGCGGTCTCCGGTTGCGACATCGGAGCAACGCGTCAAGCTGATGAAGCTTGCATGGGATGCCGTTGGCTCCGAATTCGGCTCGCGTCATCTGCAATATGAAATGTTCTATTCCGGCGCACCCTTCGTGACGCGCGGAAATTCCTTTCGGTTTTTCGATTGGGATGGGGTGAAGCGCCCGGTCGACCAGTTCATGGGCAGCTATGGTTTGCCTGATGGTCACATGAATCTTCCCGACGCCGCCGAGTAGAGCCGCCGTGTCCAATCTCGAAGACATCCGGCAACTTGGCTTCGTGGAGCATGGCCCCTCCTCGTTGAAGCTGAAGGAGGACGGGCCGCTTTCGGACCTATCTTTTGCGGCGAAGGACCTCATGGATGTCGCCGGATTCAAATCCGGCTGGGGCAATCCGGATCGTTTGCGCGACGCCGATCCTGCCGTGGCGACGGCGCCGAGTGTGCTAGCGCCGTTGATGGCCGGCGCGCGTCTGATCGGCAAGACGCACACCGACGAAATCGCGTGCGGAATGTTCGGAATCAATCCACATTTCGGCACGCCCATCAATCCAAAGGCGCCGGCGCGAGTGCCCGGAGGATCCTCGAGCGGCTCGGCCTCCGTGGTTGCGGCGGGCCTTTGCGATTTCGCCCTTGGGACCGACACCGGCGGTTCGGTACGAGTGCCGGCCAGCTTTTGCGGGCTGTATGGCTTGCGCACCACTTTTGGCCGCCTGTCGGTTGCAGGTATCATGGCGATGGCGCCGAGCTTCGACACGGTTGGCTGGCTCGCGCGCGACGCAACGACGCTGAAGCGTGTCGGCGAAGTCTATTTTGGTCCGATCCGCGAGGTCGCGCCTGCGCGACTTCTGCTTGCGCGCGATGCCTTCGACATCCCGGCCCCGCATATCGGCAAAGCGCTGCTGCCGGCCGCGCGATCACTTGGAAGCGTGACCGAGGTCACGCTGTTTACGGAAGGCGTGGACGTCTGGCTCGACACCTTCAGGCCTTTGCAGCTTTACGATTTGTGGTCGACACTGGGGGCCTGGGGCAAAGCGCCGGGACGGCGGCTCAGCCAGGCGGTTGCGGAACGGATCGAACTGTCGTCGCGCGTCGATCCTGCCAAATTCGCTGCCGCCGTCGTAAGGCGGGAGGCTCTGACCGATCGGCTGATAGATATGCTCGGCAACGATGGTGTCTTGATCCTTCCAACGGCGCACGATCTTCCACCGCTTCGGGAAGCACCGGTATCGGCACAGGTCGAGTTCCGCGAGAAGACCCTTGCGCTCACCTGCGTGGCGAGCCTGTGCCGCTTGCCGCAGGTCAACATCCCCGCTGTTACCGTCGAGGGCTGCCCTGTCGGCCTTTCTCTCATCGCCGGGCCACGCGGCGACCAGCGGCTGCTGGATTGCGCGGAAAAGATCGGACATGCACTCGAACGGGTGCCGCTCGCAACATGAAGGCCGATCATGAGCGAGATTTCATTGGTTACGGCAGGACCCCGCCGGTTGCACGCTGGCCGAACGATGCGCGCCTTGCGATCGTGGTCGTGCTCAACGTCGAGGAGGGCGCAGAGCCATCGATCGGCGATGGCGATCCCATGACCGAAACGGCCCTGACCGACGCGATTCAAGGCGAGGTGCCCGCCGGCATCCGTGACTTCGTTGCCGAGTCCCTGTTCGAATATGGTTCACGCGTTGGTTTTTGGCGGATCATCGACCTGCTTGCGGAACGCGGCATACCGCTCACCGTCAATGCCTGCGCCCAGGCACTTGCGCGCAATCCCCACATGGCCGGGGCGATCCGCGAGCTCAATTTCGACCTGTGCTGTCACGGCGACCGCTTCGTCCGGCATTTCCTGCTGAACGAAAGCGAGGAGCGCGATGTGATCGCACGCGCCGTGGCCGGCATCGAACGGGCGACCGGTCGTCGCCCAGTCGGCTGGCAGAGCCGCTACTCGCCCAGCCGAAACACGCGTGGGCTGCTCGTCGAACTTGGCGGCTTCCTGTACGATTCGGACAGCTATGCCGATGATTGGCCCTATTGGGTCAGGGTTGGCGAGCGGCCCCATCTCATCGTTCCGCATAGCTTCACCAACAATGACAATCGCCTTGCCACAGCCAAGCTTGGGACGGCCAGCGATTTCTATGACCACCTCGCCTCGGCGCTGCGCGTGCTTTATGCGGAGGGCGCGCGCCATCCGCGCATGATGACGGTCAGCCTGCACGCTCGCGTCTCCGGCCAGCCCGCGCGATCGGAGGCGATTGCACGATTTCTCGACTTTGCCGCACAGCACGAGGGGATTTGGTTCGCGAGCCGCTCCGACATCGCCCGGCACTGGATCGAAACTCATCCTCCGGAGCGGTGCGCATGACAAGGAGCGAGCGCCTGCTCATCGCCGGCGGCCTTGTGGTCGATCCTCAATCGGGCACGGCCGATCGCAAGGATATCCTGATTGAGGGCGGCAGGATCGCGCAGATCGGCGCGCCCGGGACCCTGAATGCCACCCACGCCGCGCGCCACGATGGCCGTGATCGCCTGGTCCTGCCGGGCCTTGTCAACGCTCACACCCATGGTCACGCCAATCTGGTGAAGGGCGTCGCCGAGGCATGGACTCTCGAAGCATCGCTGACGAACGGCCCTTGGCTTGCCGGCGCGCGCGATCCCGAAACGATGTACTTGTCGACGCTGCTCGGCGCGCTCGACATGCTGTCGAAGGGCTGCACCGCCTGCTTTGACCTCGTCTATGAATTTCCGCGCCCGACCAAGGACGGCTTCCTGGCGGTGGCAAGGGCTTACGCCGATGCCGGCATGCGCGCAGTGCTGGCGCCGATGATAGCCGATCAAAGCCTCTTCCAGTCGATTCCAGGATTGCCGGACGCGCTGCCGCAGGATTTGCGCGAGGCCGTGCGCAACTTTGATCTCGCGAGCGGTGAAACGATCGTTGCCGCCGTCGAAACGATCCTGGCAGCACAAGGGGAGCTACCCGGCGGCGTGAGCGTCGGCATCGCCCCGACCATCCCGCATCACTGCTCCGAGCGCTTTCTGCGGGCTTGCATGGATGTTGCGGCTCGTCATCGGCTTTCAGTTCACATGCATATCGCGGAGTCCCGGCTGCAGGCGGTGGTCGCCCGCAAGGTCTACGGCCGATCGGCCGTCCGGCATCTTGCCGGTCTCGGCATGTTGCGGCCCGGCTTCACCGCCGCGCATGGCGTGTGGCTCGACGATGAGGATCTCGACCTGCTCGCCGCCCACGGCTGCTCGGTAGCCCACATCCCCGCCAGCAACTATCGGCTCGGCTCGGGAATTGCGCATGTCAGGCCGATGCTCGAGCGCGGCATCAACGTGGGCCTGGCGACCGACGGCGCCAATTCCTCCGACTCGCTCAGCATGCTCCAGGCGATGCGCCTTGCTTCCTTTGGTGCACGCAGCTTCGCTGGTTCCCGCACCGGCTGGCTGACCTCGAGAGAACTCGTCAGGCTTGCAACGCTCGGCGGCGCCAAGATTCTTGGGCTCGAGGGATGCGGCCGGTTGGAGCAAGGCGCCTGCGCCGACCTCGTCCTGTTCGATCTCGCCCACATCGATTTCATTCCCGACACCGATCCCGTCAATCAGCTCGTGACATCAGCCGATTCGGCTTCGGTTACTGACGTCGTGGTCGGCGGCGTGTTCAAAGTACGCGACCGCAAGCTCGTTTCGGTCGACACCAGCGATCTGCGCGACCGCGTTCGCGAAAGTGTAAAGGCGCTCGCGGCAAGCACGCGTTCGGCGCGCGTCCTTGCCGAACGCCTGGAGCCGCACGTCGTCGCCTTTGCCGAGTCCATCTCGAGCGAGCCGCTTTCAATCGAGCGGCGTATCGTGCCGAGGCAAGGTTGATCCTGATGGACGCGGATCATTCGATAGACCATCTGACCGAGTTAGAGCGGCGCGTCCGCTTTGAAATGGAGTGCCTCGGCTATCCGGCCCGGCAGTGGACGATCAAGCGCAACCGGAACGGCATCCCCGTGCACGACGTGATCATCGTCGGCGGCGGCCAGAGCGGCGTCTCGATTGCCTTCCGGCTTCTGCGCGAGCGCGTCAGCAATGTCCGCGTGCTCGACCGGAACCCCGCCGGGCACGAAGGTCCGTGGCTGACCTTCGCCCGCATGCCCACGCTCCGCACACCGAAGGTGGTAACAGGGCCCGACCTCGGCATTCCCAGCCTCTCTCCCCGAGCCTGGTGGGAGGCGCGCTTCGGCGAGCGGTCATGGCAAGGCTTGAACAAAATTCCGCGCGAGCTGTGGCAGGCCTACCTGCTGTGGGTTCGCAAGACCGTTGGGATTGAGGTCAGCAATGAAGCCGCAGTGACGGACATCGAGCCGCTGAGCGACGGCCTGCTCGCCGTGCATGCCAGGATCGGCGGCACCGCACAGCGGCTGCTCGCTCGCAAGATCGTGCTGGCAACCGGCATCGAGGGCTCCGGCCGATGGGCGGTGCCCGCCGCGATCGCAGAAGCGCTGCCGAAAAAATGTTACGCTCACACGGCCGAACCGATCGACTTCCGCGCGCTTGCGGGCAAGGCAGTCGCCGTGATCGGCGCCGGCGCTTCGGCGTTCGACAATGCCGCGATGGCACTGGAGGCCGGCGCCAGCTCGGTCGAGCTGTTCGTCCGCAGGAGGCACCTGCCGGCGGTCAACCCGAACCGGTGGATGGAGTTCGCGGGCTTTCTCCGGCATTTCGGCGATCTCGACGATGCGCGGAAATGGCGGTTCATGAAGATCATCTTCGATATGAGCCAGCCTCCCCCGCAGGACACCTTCGACAGGTGCGCGCGGCACGAGAATTTCTCGATACGGCTCGGCTGCCCGATCGACCACGTCCGGTTCGAAAGCGACAAGATCCTGCTGAGTCACTCTAAAGCCACGCAGGCTTTCGATTACCTCATTGCCGGCACGGGCTTCGTTGTCGATCTCGCGTCGCGACCTGAGCTCGCGAGATTTCACGACCAGATCGCGTGCTGGTCTGACCGTTATCGTCCGCCGTCGGGCGAAGAGCACCCGCCGCTGGGTTCCTATCCCTATCTGTCTGCCAACTTCCAGTTCACGGAGAAGGTCGAGGGAGCCGCCCCCTTCCTCGCGCACATCTTCAGTTACACCTTCGCGGCGATGCCGAGCCTTGCGTGCTCGGCCGGCATTTCCGCACTCAAGTTCGGCGTTGATCGGATCGCAGACGGAATTACCCGCTCACTGTTCATCGAGGATGCCGATCTTCATCTGCAATCGCTGCGCAACTATGACGAAACAGAGCTCAATATCGGCATTGAGCACGGCGCGGCACTATCCCGAACCACATGAAAGCGATCGTAGTGTCCACTCAAAGATTTGTCAGGAAATGATCGGCCATGGTGACTGTTGAGGATCGATCCAAGCGTGTCCTGGAATCCAGGCTCAAGATCGAGAGTCCGTTCGAGCTTGATGAGACGCTCTGTCTGTACAGTCCGCAGGACAATGTGGAGGCGCTCAAGCACCCGCGCATCAGTGAGTGGCTGGATTACATCCAGAACGATTACGAGCCCGAGCTTCCCGAAGCAGAACATCGCATCCTGCTGTTCATGCCCTGCACCAAGACCAAGCCCTATCCTTTCTCCTCCGAACACATCGCGATCAATCAGCGTCTGCTGGACGAAGGATTTAGCCCGCTCCACCGCGCCTATCTGCCGCAGGAGCTGCAGGCGCGCCTTGATCCGCGATTTTCGCCGGAGGTGTTGAACCTCTCGCCGCTGGCCGACGGCCGCGGAACGGTTGTACATCGGATGGTGATCTCGGAGCCGATGGCGGTCGTTCCCTATGAGCACATCGTCACGTTTCGCGGCAAGCCGTCGCCGGCCATCGCCTACGATGATCCCGGCCTGTTCGAAAACCGAGGCAACGCTGTGTCTCCGTGGCGAGCCGACTCGACCGCGACACGAATGTCGGCCATGCGCTGGAAATGGGGTGACGAAGAGCGCCGCCACTACGTCGTCATGCACAACGAGATGGCGCGCATATTGGCAAATGTCGTCGCCCGCATCGGCCGCCACTACACCGATGTCATCTCCTGGGTCGCGCCGGGGCTCACGCATCGGAGCTTCGTCCTGGCGCGGAGCGAGCGGGCGGCTCACAACGTCGCGACATCGCGCATGGTGGAAGCCAAGCGCCTCGAACTGGTCGGCGCCAATGACCACCTGCCCGCCGAGCACCGTATTGAGTGCCTACCGCTGCCCGACCACTGCAAGCATGCCATCAAGCGGCTGTCGCGCCGGTTACGGATCGATGTTCCCAAGGCGACGGCGATCTACGCACGCGGCGGCAGCAACGCCACTCCGCTCGCGCTGCCTGAGTTGCTCGACGTGTTGGTCAAACGTCTGGCCGGCGATTACGTCGGCGAAAGAAGGAAGGCTCATGACGGCATTGCCACTGAAAATCGGGGTTAGCGATTCCGACCGGACCAGGCCGATCGCAAGCGGCGAGGTCTCGATCGCTGGCGTTGCGGCCGAGGTGACGCTGATGGGCGTGCAGGCGCTGTTCAACCAGCAGCTCACCGAGCACACCTTCGACTGCTGCGAATTTCCGATCTCATCCTATCTGCGATCCCTGGAACAGGCGGAGCTACGTTACGCCGCCGTGCCGGTCTTTCCGTCGCGGCATTTTCGGCTCTCCAACGTCTTCGTAAATACCGCTAAAGGAATAAGGACGCCGGCAGATCTCGCCGGCAAACGCATCGGCGTCCCCGTGTTCGACATGGCCGCCGCGGTTTGGCTTCGCGGCATCTTCCAGGACCATTTCGGCCTCGAACGCACGGCGCCAATCTATGTCGCGGGAGGGCTCGAGACCGCGCGCGCCGGCGACGAGCACCCGCAGCTCTATCCCGACCGATTCAAGCACGAGCAGCGCAACGACAAGAGTCTCGCCGTGCTGCTGGCAGAAGGTGAGATCGACGCCCTCTATACGGCGCGGGCGCCCAGCACCTGGCCTTCCCCGAACGTCGGACGGCTGTTCGAGGAGCCGATGCGGGCCGAGCTCGACTACTTCGTCAGGACCGGCATCTTCCCGCCCATGCATCTCATTGCGGTCAAGCGCACGCTCGCGGAAGCCAATCCCGGGCTGTTGCGCGCCATCTTCAATGCCTTTGCCCAGGCGCAGAACATCGCCAGAGACCGGCTGTTCGATTCCGCTGCGCTGACCACCATGTTGCCTTGGCAGCTCGAAAGCCTGCTGTTGACAGAGCGGCATCTTGGCTATGATTACTGGCCGGTCGGACTTGCGAAGAATCGCGCTATGCTCAAGGTGATTATCCGCTACATGCTGGAAGATGGCTTGATCGCGACCGAGTTCTCACCGGAGCAGATGTTTTCCGATCCGGATATCCTGAAAACTTAAGCGCGCTTCGGAGTATTGCACGTGACTGGCATCTCAGAGGTAAGGCCTGTAGATCCCCGATCGAACTGGGCTCAGCTGTCCCAGGCCGAGCGCGATGCCGCCTATGACAACAATGCCGCGGTGAAGGATAGTCCCGCGCTGATCGCCGAGCGCAACGCGGCGTCCGAGAAGCTGCGATCCAGCCTGAAATCCTATCTGGATCTGCCCTATGGCGAGCGTGAACGGACGAAGATCGATATCTATCCTGGTGCTGACGCCGGCAAGCCCTGCCTGATGTTCCTGCACGGCGGCTACTGGCAGCGCAATTCGCGCGACCTGTTTGCCATGCTGGTCGAAGGCGTCGCGGCGCATGGCTGGTCGGTTGCGATTCCCGGCTATTCGCTGGCGCCAGAGGCATCCCTGACCCGGATCGTCGCCGAGATATTCCAGGCATTGGATTGGCTGGCCGCCAATGGCGGGTCATATGGAATTTCCGGTCCCGTGGTGCTTTCAGGCTGGTCGGCCGGCGCCCATCTCGCTGCCATGGCGCTCGGTCACCCGCGCGTCACTGCGGGCCTTGCGATTTCAGGCGTGTTCGATCTTGCTCCGATCCGCGACACCGCGCTCAACAATGCGTTGAGGCTGACCGACGACGAGATCGCCACGCTATCACCGCTGCGGCAGCCGGTGGTCGATAAGCGGCTCGACGTCGCCTATGGCAGCAACGAGCTGCCCGCGCTGGTTCTCGATTCGATTCTCCTCCACGAGAAGCGCAAGAGCGCCAACGCGCCCGGCGAACTCTTTGCCATTGAAGGCGCGGACCACTTCACCATCCTCAACGAATTGCGACGTCCCGGCGGACGTCTCGTCGAGATCGCACGACAATTGGCGGGATAGCTCTTTTAGGCGATGGATGACGTGAGCGCCTCGGCATCGATCCATACCTTGTCGTCCGCGATACGCACCGGATACAGCCGCAACGGCCGGCTTGGCCAACCGTCGCAAATCCGGCCATCCCTGAGGTCAAATGACGCCGCGTGACGCGGACAGAACAGGCGCCCCATCGATACCTCGCCGAGGCTGAGATCGGCTTGCTCGTGCGGGCAAGCTCGTTCGCAAGCCACCGCGCGGCCATCGTTCCAGATCAGGATTACATCGGCGCCCTCGACACGCGCGCGAACGATCGTTTGCTCGATCAGTTGGCGTATCCCGTAGGCGGCTATCCACCGCTGACCGCGGGAGGGGCCGCTCCACTGGTCATCCACCGAGATAGGCCTTGCGTACATGGGTGTTCTCGATCAACTCCGGCCCTCGGCCTGAGAGCACGATACGGCCGCCCTCAAGCAGATAGGCGTGGTCACACATCTCGAGCGCGGCGAACGCGTTTTGCTCGACCAGCAGAACCGTCGTTCCGGCATCGCGGATGCGGCGAATGATGGCGAATGTCCGCTCGACGATGTTCGGCGCAAGCCCGAGTGAAGGCTCATCGAACATGATCAAGCGAGGCCGTGACATCAACGCTCGGCCAATCGCGAGCATCTGCTGCTCGCCGCCCGACAAGGTCCCCGCAGCCTGCCGACGCCGTTCGGCCAGGCGCGGAAACTCGGCGTAGATGCGGTCGCGGTCCGCGGCGATCTCGCTGGTGTCGGCGCGCAGATAGCCGCCCATGACGAGATTTTCCTCGACAGTCATATGCGGAAAGACGCGGCGGCCCTCGGGGCAGTGCGCGATTCCGCAAGCCAGAACGCGCGGCGGCCTTGCGCCGGTCATATCCTTTCCGTCGAAGAACAGCGATCCGGAGCGCGGCGGTACGAGCCCGGAAATGGCACGAAGCGTCGTGCTCTTGCCCGCGCCGTTCGCGCCGATCAGCGCGACCAACTGCCCGGGCTTCACGTCCAGCGAGATGCCGCGCAGCGCGGTGACCCCGCCGTAACCGCATACCAGATCTCTGATCTCAAGCATGCACCGCCCCCTGCCCGAGATAGGCCTCGATCACGGCCGGATCATTCCTGATGACATCGGGCGTTCCCTCCGCAATGATCCGCCCGTAGTTCAGCACAACGATGCGGTCCGATACGCTCATCACCATCGGCATGTCGTGCTCGACCAGCAGGATGCTGACGCCGCGGTCGCGAATGTTGCGGATGAGTTGGACGAATGTGAAGGTCTCCGAGGCATTCATGCCGGAGACCGGCTCGTCGAGCAGCAGCATCGACGGTTCCGCAGCCAGCGCCAACGCGACGCCGACAAGGCGCTGCTCGCCATAGGAGAGCGAGCCCGCAGGATCGTAAGCGCGGCGTTGCAGGCCAACCCACTCGATGAGCTCACCGGCGCGTTGGCGCAGCCTGCGATCGGATTGGCGCGCGCGAGGCAGTCCCAGAATTGCTTCCAGAAGCCCTGTCCTGCCCTGGCGATGCAACCCGATCAGCAGATTGTCGAAGACTGTGTCGTTTGGGAAGACGCTGGTGCGCTGGAAGGTCCGGATCAGACCGAGGTCCGCGATCTCGGGCGGTTTCAACCCGTTCAGCGTAATCCCGCGATAGCTCACGGTGCCGTGGGTTGGTTGCAGGAAGCCGGTCATGATGTTGAAGGCGGTCGTCTTGCCGGCGCCGTTCGGTCCGATCAGGCTGACGATCTCTCCTTCGCCGACCGAGAAATTAAGATCCGAAAGGGCAACAAGCCCGCCGAAGCGTACGGCGACTTGCTCGACCTTCAATGCGGTCGCCAGACTGCCCATCACGCGTGTTCCTTTGCGCTGTGCTCGGCGAAAGCGACCCGCCCCACGGCTGCGGTCTTCCCGTGCGGCCTCGAAAGCCGTTGCGTGAGCGAGGGCACGATGCCGCGCGGCAAGACAAAGAGGATCGCGATCAGCACGCCGCCATAGGCGATCCATTGCGCCTCCGGCGCCATGATGGGACGCAGGACTATGGGCATCAGTCCGAAGACCAGGCCGCCGATGATGGTGCCCGCGAGCGAACCCTTGCCGCCGGTGATGACCATGATCACCATGGTTACCGTGTTGATGAAGGCGAACACTTCGGGGTCGATGATCCGGATGTAGTGAGCATAGAGGCTGCCGGCTGCGCCAGCGATACCGGCGGAAATCACCGCGGCGAGCGTCAGCGTCTTCGTCACGTCGATCCCGACCGATACGGCAAGCGTCTCGTTCGCCATTAAGCCACGCATAGCTCGGCCGAAATGGGAACGAACCAGGCGCGTGATCAGAAGATACGCGGCAACCGCCACGACCAGCACCAGGTAGTAGTTTTGCAGTTTGGTGTGCAGCGCCAATTCGCCGAATCCCGGCAAGGAAAGCGCCATCGGCGGAATATTGGTGAGCGCCAATGGTCCCTGGGTCAATTCGACCCAGTTAAGCGCGACCAGCCGGACGACTTCGGCAAAGGAGATCGTGACGATCACGAAGTAGGCCCCGCGAACACGAAACGAGAGCCGTCCGACGAAATATCCGCATAATCCGGAAATGATGATCGCCAGCACGAAGCCAGCGAACGGGGGCCACGGGTCATGCACGACACGGAATCCGCCCGGCAGGCCGACGTCGAAGCCGAGCGATGTAAGCGCGCTGACATAGGCGCCGATCCCGAAGAAGGCGACATGGCCCAGGCTGAGCTGGCCGGTAAACCCGAGCAGCAAATTCAGGCTCATCGCCGCGATGATGAAGATACCGGTCGTGATCAGCGCGTTCATCAGATAGGGGTCACGCAGCCACAGCGGCACCGAAGCGAACGCGGCGATGGTGAGAATCGTGACAACTGACCTCATCCGATGCGCTCCGAGCGTGCGAACAGTCCGGTCGGCTTGAAGATCAGAACAGCGATGATGATCAAAAACCCCATCGCATCCCGGTAACCGGAGGACACGTAGCCGGCGCCGAGTTCCTCGGCCAATGCCAGAATGAACCCACCGATCACCGCGCCGGTGATGTTGCCGAGCCCGCCGAGGATCACGATCGCGAAGGCCTTCACCGCGGCCAGATCGCCCATTTGCGGAGAGATCACGTAAACGGGACCGAGCAGCGCGCCGGCCGCGGCTGCAAGGCTCGAGCCGATGGCGAAAGTCGAGGTGTAGATAAGATCGACATTCACGCCCATCAGCGAGGCCGTGTCCTCGTCCTGGAACGTCGCCCGCATTGCACAACCGAGTCTTGTTCGATTGATCAGCAGGTACGTCACGACGATCAGCAGCCCGGCCGCCGCGAGCACGAACAGCCGCAGCCAGGACACCGAGACCGGACCAAGGACCAGCGGCGCCTCGGGAAAGGGTGTCGCAACCGATTTCGCTACCCCGCCCCAAATCCATAGCGCGCCGGACTGCATCGCTATCCAGGCCCCGATCATCACCAGCATCGTGGTGTCGATGTCGGAGCCGCGCAGCGGCCGCAGTAATGTCAGCTCGATCACCGCGCCCAGAATCCAGCCGGCGACGACCGCGACAGGCAACGCCAGGAAGAAATTCAGTCCGAGCTGATGCACCACGATGAACATGACGTAGGCACCGAACGTGTACAACACGCCGTGCGTGAAGTTCACCACGTTCATGATGCCGAAGATCAACGTGAGCCCGATACCCAGCAGCGCGTAAGTGCCGCCGAGAACCAGCGTGTTGACCAGATGTTGCAGAAACTCGCTCAAGACGGCTCCCAAATGCCAAGATACCGGCGAGGTCAGCGAGCAACGCCGCGTCCCTCGCCGGTCGACCAGACGCGCTTAGAGGTTTTTCAATCCGACCTTGCCGTCCTCGATTTCGATCAGATACACGTTTGGCTGGCTCTGACCGCTCTCCTTGCCCTCAGGGCCGGACTTGTGGAAGACAATGTCGCCGTTCAGCCCCTTCACTTTGACGTCCCAAAAGGCCGCTTTGATCGCTGCAGGCTCCGCTTTGCCCGCCTTTTCGATTGCTGCCGCCACCGTGCGGATGCCGTCATAGCCGCGGAAGCTCTCGGTGCAGCCGGCAAAATCGAAGCCACGCTTTTTCCATTCCGAAATGAAATAGTTGGTGGCTTCCGGGTTCGGCGTCTTGTCCGGCAACCACGGCAGGAACGTCGTCAGGTGCATGGTGCCGTTGGCCGCGGCCCCGGCTTGCGCAATGATCTGATCCGGATTCTGCGAACCGCCTGTCGTGATGATGCGTTTCTTCAGGCCGAGCGCTGCCGCCTGCTTGAATATCAGCGTGAGCTGGTCCACCGAGGTGGTCACGATGATGGTCTCGGAATCGGAGCTCTTGAACTTGGAGAGTTGCGCGCTCATGTCCTGTGCGCCCTGATCCATGGTTTCGACCAGGCCGACGCCGATGCCCTTCTCCTTGAACATCCTGCCGAAGTCATCGGCCGTGCCGCGCCCCCAATCATTATTGATGACGAGAAAGTCGACCTTCTTGAGGTTCAGCTTGTCGACGATGTTCTTGAAGGCTGCGGCCTCGACGGAGGATGGCGGCGAGATTCGGAAAATGTAGGGGTTCCCACTGGTGGTGATTTTGCCTGACGACGAGGTCTCGACCAGCATCGGCGTTTCGTATTCGGTCAATTTCGGCATCACGGCAAGCGTCAGGCTCGAGCCCCATGCTCCCATCAACACTGGGGTCTTGTCGCTGGTGATCAGCTTTTCGGCCACCGCGGCGGCCTCGGTCGGATTGCTCTTGTTGTCCTCGATCACGAGCTCGATCTTCTTGCCAAGGATTCCGCCCTTGGCGTTGATTTCGTCGGCAGCGATCTTCGCGCCGTTGACGACGTAAGTCCCCGAAGCGGCGAAGGCACCGGTCAGAGGTTCGTTCACGCCGATCTTGATCGTTTCGGCACTTGCCGTCCCGCTCAGAAGAGCCGCCGCCAGAACATATTTGATCGTCCGTCTCATTCCTGTTCTCCACTCTCACGCTGCCGGTTCATATGCAGTCCAGATTTCGCACTTGCCTTGACGAAAGCATCCGTCATCCTGCTGCTCCGCGATCGTGACGCGAAGCGCGCGCGAGCCACCGCCCCATCCGGGTGCGCAGGAGGCCGAAAAACAGAGACAATCCGTTCAGGTCGGCTGTCGTCGCATGGGTGACGGGCAACGCCTCGCCGGACAGGTGGCGATCGAGATTGCCAGCGAATTCCGCGATCAGCCGGCCAGCGAGATCGCGGACAAGCCCCGTCCTGCCGACCTGGGCCAGCATTCCCTTCAGCGTATAACCGATCGAAAGGCTGACGCGCGTGCCGCCGCCGTCCAGCCGCTCCAGGCGGTATCGAATTTCGCCTTGCGTTGAAGACCGGCTGCGTTGATCGGTGCCTATTCCAACAATGCGGCCCGACATCTCGGCAGCCTCGCGCTCGATGCGCGCCGCACCACGGAAGACCGCGGCAATCGGCCCGATCCTGACGCGGATTTCACCCTCGACCCGGTCGGGGCGCGGTGATCCGAGGAGCGAGACGCCAGGAAGGCAGGCCGCGACAACCGCGATGTCATCGAGCATGGCAAACACCCGCCCGGGCGGATGCGCGACTTCAAAATGCTGCTCGAAGACGTTGGCGGGCGTGAAGGCCGGAATTGAGGTGACCGAATCGGCGGCTTCGTGCGCGACTTGAGCGATCGGCGGCTGCAGTTGCGCCGCTGGTTCGGTGCCGGCCTGACTGCCGTGGCCCGAGCCGACAGGCCCGAGTACATTGCGACCGCCGTCGCGTTCCGGGCTTATGCCTCGCCCGCGGCGCTGCTCGATTACCGAACCGACAGCACGGACGATACCAACGTAGCCGGTGCAACGGCACAGATTGCCGCTTAAGCCGATGCGGATCTGCTTCTCGTCCGCCTGCGGCAAGCGCAACACGAGATCGCGCGCGGAGACCAGCATCCCCGGCGTGCAATAACCGCACTGCAACGCGTGCTCGCGGGTGAAGGCTGCGCGGAGTTCGGCCGTGATCTCGTCCTCGTCGAGGCCTTCGATCGTCGTGACCTCGGCGCCTTCACAAGCGACCGCATAGGTAATACAGGAGCGCGCCGGAACGCCATCGACCAGCACCGTACACGCGCCGCAGATGCCATGCTCGCAGCCAAGATGCGTGCCAGTCAGATCAAGCTTGTCGCGCACGAAATCAGCAAGACTGGTCCGCGGCTCCGCGAGCGCTTCGACCGCCCGTTCATTCACGGTGAGCGCAACCATGCTCATGCGGCGGCCTCGCGAATGGCGCGCCTGAGCACGCTGACATGAATATGGCGCTGAGCCGCGTTTGAGACGCCGGCTTTCACCAGGATCGCATCGGCGACGCGCGCATCAAAGCGGTCCTTATAGTCGCTCGCGATGTGCCCCCCGAACAGCTCCAGCGGGTCCTTGAGCACGATCGGAGCCGCCTCGATCGCGCCGATCACGACGCGGGCCTTCCCTGCGTTCGGGTCGATCAGCACGGCGCCGATGGCGTGGGCAAATTCACCGGTCCTGCGGCAGCTTTTGACGTAGCCCCAATGCGCGGACGGCGATCGTGCGGGAATGTGGATGGTTTCGACGATTTCGCCGAGGCGCAACACCGATTCCAGCGCTCCGACAATAAAATCCTCCACATTGACGATGCGCGTGCCGCCACGGCTTCGGAGCGTTAACCTCGCACCCATGGCCGCGAGCCCTGAGACCCAATCCGCGGCGGGATCGGCGTGGCTGAGCGATCCTCCAATCGTGCCGCGATTGCGCACGGCGCGATAAGCGATATTGGCGGCGATGCCCTGCATGGCACCACGCGTGAGGTCGGAAACGCGTCCGTCCTCGATGTCCGCATGCGTCACACATGCGCCGAGGACGAGTTCGTCACCATGATGCTCCGCCTGCTTGAGCTCGGCGAGCGCGCTGATATCGACGATCAACTCGGGCGCCGCAAGCCGCAGATTGAGCATGGGACCAAGCGACTGCCCGCCGGCGATGACCTTGGCCGAGGCTGCGGTCTCGCCGAGAAGCGAGAGCGCGGCCGTGAGATCGCGTGGACGTTCGTAAGCGAACGGCGCGGGCTTCATGCCGCCCCCCTTTGCATCTCGCGCCTGGCCAGGATCGCCTCGACGATTCGGTGGGGCGTAATCGGCGATTGCAGGAGCTCCACGCCTAGCGGGCGCAGAGCATCGTTGACCGCATTAGCGATTGCGGCCGGCGGAGCAATCGCTCCACCCTCTCCGATCCCCTTCACGCCAAACTGGGTATAGGGCGACGGGGTCTCCATATGATCAAGCCGTGCGGCCGGCACTTCGGTCGGTCCCGGCAGCAGATAGTCGGCAAGCGTCGTCGCGAGCGGCTGCCCGGCTGTGTCAAACGGCATTTCCTCGTAGAGCGCAGTGCCGATGCCCTGGGCGAGACCACCGTAGATCTGGCCGTCCACGACCATCGGATTGACGAGAACGCCGCCGTCCTCGACGAAAACGTAGTCGAGGATCTCGACCTCTCCGAGCTCCGGATCGACTGCGACGACCGCCGCATGGGCCGCATAGCTGAACGTGCCGCTATCGCGCTGCGGCTTGTAGCCCGCCGTCACTTCCAGGCCGTGCGGATCGACATCGCTCGGAAGGTCCTGCGGACGCCGGTACCAGGTGTGCGCGATCTCCTTTAAGCCGACGCTGCCGTTGACCCCGCGCACCTCGCCGTTCTGCAGCACTACCGAAGCCAGATCGTGCTGCAGGAGTTTTGCGCCGATCCGTTTGGCGCGTTCGGCGAGCTCGCGGCACGCGGTACCGACCGCACCGCCGGCCATCACCATTGAGCGCGATCCCCAAGTGCCCGTCGAATACGGCGTCATCGCGGTGTCGCCATGGATCACGTGCACCTGAGCGACATTGATGCCCAAAATCTCATGCGCAACCTGGGCAAGCGTGGTTTCCATGCTCTGCCCATGGGAATGTACGCCGACGCGCAGCTCGAGCCCGCCATCCGGCGTCAAGCGCGCGGTCGCCTGCTCATGGCCCGGCACCATCGGGATGCCCCAGCCGGAATAGACGGAGGTGCCATGCGCGGCCTGTTCGCAGTAAATCGAGAGGCCAATGCCGATCCGCCGGCCATCCGGTTCGCCCCTGTGCTGACGCGCGCGCACCGCTTCGAGATCGATCGCCGCCAGGGCGCGGCGCATCGCCTCCGGATAGTCCCCGCTGTCAAAATGCTTGTTGGTGATATTATCGAACGGCATCTGCTCGGGTCGTATGAGGTTGCGCAGACGCACTTCGCCCGGCTCCAAGCCTGCCTCGGCGGCGACCAGGTCCAGCATCAATTCCAGCGCGAAGCACACGCCGGTGCGCGCGACGCCCCGATAGGGCAGGATCGGGCACTTGTTGGTCGCAACCGAAAACGTCCGGCACCGATAGGCCGGCATCAGATAGGGCCCAGGCAGGATGCTCGCGACCTGCGCCGCCTCCAGGCATGCCGAGAAGGGATAAGAGGAGTAAGCGCCGGAATCGACGGTCGCTTCGCAATCGATGCCGCGAAGCCTGCCGTCGCGATCGGCATACACGGTGATCTTGTAATGGTGCTCTCGGCAGTTTGCGCTCGCGGTCAGATGTTCGCGGCGATCCTCCGTCCAGCGCACGGGGTGTCCGCACCGCATCGTCAGCCAGGAGAGACAGACTTCTTCGGGCAACAGGATGCCCTTGTGGCCGAAGCCGCCGCCGACGTCGGGCGAGATGATACGGATGCGCCCCTGCTCCATGCCGAGGCATTCGGCCAGACCGCTGCGCGTGACATGCGGCATCTGGGCCGCGGAGTAGAGCGTGAGCTGATCGAGGCGGTGGTCGAATGTTGCAACAACACCACGGCCTTCGAGCGGTGACATGCATTGCCGCGCTGTCGAGATCTCGCGCGTCACCTTGATCGGAGCATCGAGCGCCGACGAAATGTCGACTTCGAAATTGGTCTCCAGGAAGATATTATCACCCCAATGCTCATGCACGAGCGCCGAACCTACCTCGCGCGCCTTGAGCATGTCATAGACGGCAGGAAGCTCCTCGAGCTCGAGCGTCACGGCCGCCGCGATGTCCTCGGCCTCGGCCCGCGTTCGCGCCACACACATCGCGATCAGCTCACCGACCTGGCGCACTTTGCCGACTGCGAGCACCGGCTGCTCGGAGATCTTGAACCCCGGCAATCCCGACACCGCGCGGATCGGGTTGACACCGATCAGATCCGCGGCCGTGAAGACATTGGCGCGATAGCGCTCCGGCACCTGTATGCCACGGATCAGCGCATGGGCCAGCGGGCTGCGCACGAACGCGACGTCCTGCAGGCCGGCCAGGCGTATGTCGGCCACGAACTGGCCGCGGCCGCGCATCAGCCGGTCGTCCTCCTTGCGCGGCAGGCGCGCACCAACGCCCTGCCCGGCGCCCGGCCCGTCCTGGTGCGGGAAATCGCGCTCATTGCGCACGATCGACGCTCCTCATCCGAAGGCGAGATGGTTGCTCAAGCCGCAACAGCCTGCGGCAGGATCGATGCGACCGCGCCGTATCGCGCGCCACCGCGCAGGCAGAAGGCCGGCTGTAGCAAACGTTCGGCGATGACTTCGTTGTGCTCATTGTCGCGCAACGCAAAACGGCCTGAGACCTCGTTGAGCACGGAGACGTCAGCATCGCGACCGACCTTCAGCGCGCCGATTTCGTCCTCGCGGCCGAGCATCTTCGCCGGATTCGAGGTGACCATCGGCACCACCTGCTCGAGCGAGAGACCAAGCGCGATCATCGAGCTCATCGCCTGGACCAGGCTGAACTTGGCCTGCCCGGCGAAAGGATGATTTTCATCGTCCTCGTGCTGGTCCGGCGTGCCGGCCGGCGCGGGCACATGCGTATTGTAACCATGGATATCCGCGCCGAGCGTTGTCGGCACGATACCGGCTGCGATGGCCTTCTTGGCCAAGCGGTAGGAAAAGTGGCTGCCGTGCCCGACATCGACCTTCAATCCGCGATCGAGCGCCGCCGCGATCACCGGATGCACCTCGCCGTCACGATTGACGAAGCCGCCGGGATGACGCGTGAAGGGGTGCGCCAGGATATCGCCTTCGCGCAGCAGCGGGATCACGCGCGAGAGAATGGTGTCGGCATCTTCACCATTGGCGCCGCTCGCCGGGAGGCCCCAGAGCTGGCCGAAATGCACATAGACCGGCAGATCGGCGCGGCGACCGATCTCAGCCGCCATCTCGATGACGCGAATGCCCCAGCGCGCGAAACCGCCGATCTCGGCATGCGCCTTGATGCCGCGAACGATATCGCGATTGGCTTTCGCTGCCTTCACCGTGGCGTCGATATCGACGCCATCCGGACTATAGAGCTGCGGATAGTAATGCCCTTCGAGACCGCCGACGAGATAGGCCGAAAGGAAGGCATAGACGCGCGACTTCGCAGGTTCGACAATGAAATGCCGAAAGCCCGGCAACGTCATGCAGGACGGTCCACCCTGATCGACCAGGGTCGTCACGCCCGATTGAACGCCGACCAGATCGGCATTCATGCCGAAGCGGCCGCTGACATATTGATAGACATGCGCATGCGTATCGATGAGCCCTGGCAAGACCAGCTTGCCGGCCACATCCACGACCTCCCTGGCGCTGGTCGGCAGGATGTCCGGCTGCACGGCCGCGATCTTGCCGTTGCGGATGGCGACATCCCTTACGCCATCGATGCCCGACGCCGGGCAGATCACGCGTCCGCCGCGCAAAAGCAGATCGAAGCCGGCACTGATCGACATGAACACTTCTCCTTTTGACTCGCTGGCGGGTTCGCTCCCGCTCTCCGGAAATACGAAGTATACTTCGTATTTTTCCAAGCAAGCTTCGTGCCATGATCCGCCGATGGCAACGGCGCCCGAATCGAGCTATTCGCGCGGGGTTCGCCAAGGCTGGGAGACTGTGCGTTGCGGCAACCGAAAAGACGTCGCGGAGAGGCGAAGCATCGCCCATGGCCATTGTCGCAGCGACCCGGATTTCTGATCCGCCGCCTGCATCAAATCCATGTTGCGCTGTTCCAGGAGGCCTGCGGCAGGTTCGAAATCACGCCGCTGCAATACAGCCTGCTTTCCGCACTGGAGGTGCGCGGAACCGCCGATCAGACCACATTAGCGGCCGATATCGCGCTCGACCGGACCACAACGACCGGCGCACTCAAGCGGCTGGCCGCCCGCAACCTCGTCGAACGAGCCGTCGATCAGAATGACCGCCGTGCGCGAATGTGTAAGTTGACTGCCGCGGGGACTGCCCTCCTCAACAAGATCGAAGCTTCCGCGCGGGCGGCGCATCGCGCCACGATCGCCAATCTGAGCGAACGGGAACGGGCTTTATTCATTGACATGATGCAGCGCATCGTGGCGGGCAACGCCAATCGCGACAGCGTGGCTGCCCTATTCGATTGAACGCCGCGGCATCAATCTGCCGCCCTCTTGGCTTGGACTGCCCAGTTTCTGATCGCCTGCCGCATGCACCAACAATTCCATTCGCAATGACGCGATAACCCGGTTTCGCAGCGAAATTGGCTGACCGCAACCGTGGCCCCGCCCTTGAAAAGACGAAGCCAATTCTCGGTGGCGCGCATTTAGGCAGGCTTCCGATCACACGGCCAGATGAAGATGCGGGAGCAAGGATTTTCCGTGGCATGATTGTTGCTCACGGAGATACGAAGCGTACTTCGCATCGTGGGGGCAGTCATGGGAAATTCCGAGCTTCGTGCCGATATCCATAGCATCGAGCCTATTCCGGATGCTGACAGGGACTCGACCGGACCGCAGCAGATGTGGATTTGGGCCGGCGCCAATATTGCGCCGGTGAACTGGGCGCTAGGTGCGCTCGGCATCGTCCTGAAGCTCGGATTGTCGGAGACGATCGCGGTCATCGTGATCGGAAACATCGTCGGCTGCGCGATTTTCGCCGCGTTCACCGTGATGGGGCACAAGACCGGCGTCAATCAGATGGTGCTGAGCCGCTCCGCATTCGGCGTTCGCGGCGCTTACCTGCCCAGCACCCTGATGTTCCTGATGACGCTGTGCTGGATCGGCGTGAACACCTATTTCCCGGTCAAGATCGCCGTCGCCATTCTCGCGCAATTTGGCGTTCCCGATACGTGGATGATCGAGATCCTGGTCATCACGCTGGTGATGGCGCTGCAGGTTGGGATCGGCGTCTACGGCTTCTATGCGATCCGCACCTTCGAGAAATATACGGTGCCGGTCACCATCGCGATCATGGTGCTGATGAGCATCTTGGCGTGGACGCGCCCCGGTGTGGTCAATTGGGGCCTGGTCAGTTCGTTGCCGCCCGGCGCGCATATGGCGATGCTCACACTGTTGATGACCGCGATCGGCGTCGGCTGGGGCATTTCGTGGGTCACCTGGGCGTCCGACTATTCGAGGTTCGTGCCGCGCAGCATCCCTTCGAGCTCCGTGTTCTGGTACAGCTATATCGGAATGTTCGTGCCGACCGTGTCGCTCGCCATTCTCGGGGCCACGATCGCCAGCACGACGCTGGACACCGATCCCGCCAAGATGGTCAGCGCTGTGTTCGGCGGGCCGACCAGCATTCTGGTTCTGCTGCTGGTGCTGCACGGCCCCATCGCCACCAACATCCTCAATGTGTATTCGGCGGCGCTGGCTGCGTTGAGCGCGGGGCTTAACTTCTCGCGCTTCGCATTGACGATCATCGTCGGCGTGGCCGGCTATTTGGTGACGATCTACTTCATCTTCGCGCCATCCTTCGCGAAGGCGTTCGATAACTGGATGATCAGCCTGTTGCTTTGGATGAGCCCTTGGGCGGGCGTGGTGCTGGCCGATTTCTTCGTCAAGCGCAAAGGACATATCGACGTCGGCGAACTCTACTGTTCGCCGGACACGAGCGCCTATGGCGACGTCAATTGGGGCGGCATCATCGCTTTCCTCGCCGGGCTCGTGGCCGGATGGTGTTTGGAGGACGGCCTGGTCGGTGCGCTGCAGGGACCGATTTCGATCAATCTCTTGGGCGGCGCCGATCTGAGCTGGCTGGCCGGCATCGTTGTGTCGGGCACAGTCTATCTCGCGTTGGGCAAGCATGCCACATCGCCTTCGCCGGCTGTGGCCAGCAGCGCAGGCCGCTGATCGGGGTTCGGCTCGCCGCCGATGGCAGGCCCGCGTCGCCCGAAGCGTGCCTGGTCGCTCTCCGGATTGATGAGGATCATCGCCAGCAATCCGCCGGCGACGATCAATAGGCCGGCGAACATGAAGCCGTCCCTAAAACCTTGAGCGGGATTTGCGCCGACGTCCACGATGTGCCCCATCAGCCAAGGCGCGACGAGACCGGCCAGCGTGAACAGGCCGTTGCTGATGCCGAGCATGGCGCCGCGCTGACGCACCGGGCTGATTTCGCCCACTAGCGGCGGCCCGAGGGCAAAGGTGACGCTGGCGACTGCAAACGACATCATGACGAGTGGGATCTGCGCAAGCTCGCCCGCCGATTTCGACAGCAGAGTCATCGCAACGCCCGCGACCGTGACGCAGGCACTTGTCAGCACGCCGCGCGATACCCGGCTCGAGACGCCGAGTGCGCGCAGCTTCTGCGAGATAAAGCCCAGGGTCGGAGACAGACAGAGCTGCAGGATCGGCGGAAGCATGACGATCCATCCCGTGGCCGTCGGCGAATATCCGGCGGCCCTGATGAGAAAGGATGGCAGCCAGACGACGGCCAACGTCACCGCCCAGTAAGCCGCAAAGCCCGCGAGCGTGACCCCGATGAATGTGCGCGACATCAGCAGCGCGGAATAGGGCACATATTCCAGCCCCGCGCCGCCCGCCTCGACCTGATGCGCATCGAGCGGCCCCTCCTTGCCGACCACCAGCCAGATCACGACCCAGATCAGGCCTGAGACACCAAGAAACCCGAACGCGGCGTGCCAGCTATAGGTCAGGATGATCCAAGTCAGCAGCGGCGCGGCAAGGCCGATGCCCAGCGGGCCACCGATCGAGACAAAGCCTGTCGGAAATGCGCGGCTGTCGTTCGGAAACCATTTGTAGACGGCGTGCAGCGCGACCGGATAGGCAGGCCCCTCGCCGGCACCGAGAACGACGCGGCTCGCCGCGAGCACAGGAAGCGACACAAGGCCCAGCATCGGCAACTGCGTCAGAGCCCAGATGAAGGCCATGACGACCAGGACGATCTTTGTCGGAACACGATTGACGAGAAAGCCGACCAAGGCCGCCGAGATCGAAAAGAGCAGGAAGAAGGCGCTGCCGATCTGACCGAACTGCTCGTTGGTGAGATGGAGATCCCTGATGATGGGCCCTGCGGCGAGACCGATGACGGCCTTGTCTGCGAAATTGATCAGCATGAAGATCACCATCATGCCGACAATGACCCAGGCCCGCCGCGGATCGCGGACCGCCCGATCGTTTGATGCCATCACTCCTCTCCCTGTCTTGCTTCTTGTTGTTAGGCGTTCCGCGCCCCTTTTTGTTTTCAGCGCGGACATGCATCGGCATACAATTTGGCCGTCAGATCATCTTCTTGCGGCTGAGCTGTTCGATCTCCCCTTTCCGAAAGCCAAGCCAATCCTGATACACCTCGCGATTATCCTGCCCCACATTGCCGGCGGCGTTGCGCATCTGCGCGAGATCGACGGTGAAGCGCGGCACGACATTGGCCATCACCACCGAGCCGAAATCCCGGCCGGGCACGCGCGTGATCATGTCGAGCGCTGTCACCCTCTACCGCTTTTCGCGGTCTTCTTTTTGTTTGGCTCGCGTGGCTCGATCGTCGGCTCGGCCTCGTTGGCGAGCGCGCGGATACTGACGGCAAGCGCCCTGATGCGCGGGCCGATTTCCGCCTCGAGCTGCCCGGACTGCAGGCGGAAAGCAGGGATGCCGCAATTGATGGAAAAGAATTGCCCCAGGCTTTGCGCGCAAAACAGCGGCGCGGCAACGGCGTGAATGGAAGGCATGTACTCGCCAAAGCAAGTACAGAATCCTCGATCCGCGCATTGCCTGATACCGGCCTGATACTTGTCGCGATGGGCAGACCACAAGGCGGCGTCGTCGGCCATGATCTGCTGCTCCAACAGCGCAGACTCCGCCGCGGGCAATAACGCAGCCGCCGCCCGTCCCATCGCCGTACTGACGACGGGAATCGGCATACCTATGTCGGGAACGTGGGGCCCGACATCGCCCGATCTCGCCGTCTCGACATAGATCGTCGCGGTGCCGTCGAGCAGGCCGATCGAGACCGTCCCACGGACGCTCGCCGCGAGCTCCTGCATCAGAGGTCGCGCGACCTGGCGAAATTGCATGCCGGACAGAAGCGGGTGGGCCATGCGCAAGACCCGCGCCGCAAGCCGGTATTTCGCGAGGTCTTCGTCGTAGCGGAGATAGCCGAGCTCGGCGAGCGTGTGCGTCAACCGCGCAACGGTCGGCCTGGGAATCCCGGTGCGCGCCGCAAGCTCCATGTTGCCGAGCATGGGCGCGCCGGCCTCGAAAGCCTCGAGCACCACCAGCCCCTTCGCAAGCGTCGTAGCGAAAGCCGCATCGCCAGCGCTCTCGGCAAGCACAGCTTCTGCGGATGAGGACGGAATGAAGGCTGGCTTACGCCGCGCTGCAGAGGACATGACCTGAGATAAACCCAAATTCAGGTATTCGTCCATATATTCTTTCTATTTATCATTTCTGTCTAATATTCGGACAAGCTCGGGCGCGACCGCGCCGTTCTTCCCCAAGAGATGCTGCCGTGTTTGCGTGCAGCCTGACGAATATTTTTGCTGGTTGGAGCCGATATCGTGGAATAATATTACCCACAAGCACGATCTGACGATACAAATTTCCTAAACCTTGGAGGCCGCATGCTCGATGAACTTGATCGTAAAATCCTGGCTATACTCCAGGTGGACAGCACGATCTCGGTGCAGGACATCGGCGACAAGGTCGGACTGAGCGCCACCCCGTGCTGGCGGCGGATCCAGAAACTGGAGAACGCGGGCTATATCCGCCGGCGCGTCGCGCTGCTCGATCCGGAGAAGCTGAACCTCGGCGTCAGCGTCTTCATCGCGGTCAAGACCAATCAGCACAATGCGGAATGGGTGGATCGTTTCAGAAAGATCGTGATCGGCTTCCCAGAGGTCGTCGACTTTTTCCGCCTGAGCGGCGACGTCGATTATCTGATCCGCGCCGTGGTGCCTGATATCCGCGCCTATGACGAACTCTATCGGCGACTGATCGAGAAGATCGATCTCTACGACGTCTCCTCGATGTTCGCGATGGAGCAGATCAAGTCCACGACGGAGCTGCCGCTGGTCTATGCCTCGGCGCAGCGCGGCCGCGAAGCGGCGGCCCGGCAGTCTGCAACCGTGTAAGTCGCTGCGCCGACGAATGCCGTCGCTCTACCGCCGAATTTGTCGGCAGTTACAAGGGGCAATTTCCTTCGCATAAACGGCGCCTGGGCTTATGGGTTCCGACCTACGCCGGGACGACGTGGTCGTAGCGTGGTCGAAGGCGCATCGCGCCGTGCCCACCATTCCCGGAACTCGATCGTGAAACGTGGCACCCTTGGTTTCACCCACCCTACATTTCGCGCGGGCGCGCGAAGGTTGCCCGCGTAAGCGGAGCGATACGCGTGTCCTGACATAGCTCACGCCTTACATGCCGACATCCGCTGCTCACCGCATCTTCAGCGCCAGCTCCGTTCCACCTTTCAGGGGCAGCGTCATGGAGATAAAGCCGTTGTCGGGATCGCGGATGAATGCCAGGAAATCGGCTTCCGCGTTGTCGTTCAGGACGTATCCGCCGACGCGCAATTGCGGCGCAACGATCTCGATCACTTCCCTGGCCAGCGACGGCCCTTGTGGCGCGGGCCAGCCGTCAATCAAGGCGAAGTCGATTCCGCCGCCGAGATCGCGCAGCGTCTTGCGCGCATCGCCCTCGCGTATCTCCACATAACGCTCAAGTCCGGCATCAGTGAGATTCGCTCGCGCCGCCGCCACTTTCGCAGCCACCAGTTCGGATCCGATCACGAGACCGCCGCCGTTGTCGCGCATGGCGGCGGCGAAATAGAGCGCCGACATGCCGACCGATGTGGCAAAATCCACCACCCGCCGTGCACCCATGCCGCGGCACAACAGATAGATCAGGTCACCCTGGTCGGGATGAATGGAGAAACCATAATCCGCAAACGCTTCGGGATCATGGTTTTGACGCGGTCCGCCGCCGCGCTCGGGAAACCGCCGCGTGGTGTGCAGCCGTTCAATGATGGCCCTCACTTTGGGATCATGGATCGGGCCGAACGGATTGATTGCGCCAAGGTCATGGGGTGGCATTGGGAATCCTGACAGAGTTGATCACGCCCCCGGCGCTGCTCTATCACCCCACCGCATCTGCCGCACCTCCGCAATGTCGAGCGGTCCTAGAAGATGTCTATCTTCGCAACGCTGACCGGCAGCGGCGATCTGGACAAGGACTTAGTACGGCTGTTACGCACACTTGTCGCGGAAATGCCAGCGTGAAAGAAGCCAATGTCCGACCATTTCTCCAACCTCCAGCAAATCCGAAAACCTGCCGTGACCTCCAAGGGCGGCATCGTTGCTTCACAATCGCGGCGTGCGGCCGAGGTCGGCGCGGAGGTGTTGCGCGCAGGCGGCGATTGCGTCGATGCGGTAATCGCAACGGGCTTTGCACTCGGGGTGCTAGAGCCCTGGATGAGTGGTATTGGCGGCGGCGGCGCGATGGTGCTCTACCGTGCCAAAGAAGATCGCTACGAGGTGATCGACTACGGCATGCGCGCGCCGCAAAGCCTGCGCGTCGAGGACTATCCGCTCACCGGCGACGGGGCTGCAGCATCCGACATCTTTCCCTGGCCGCGGGTGAAGGATGACCGCAACTTGCACGGTCCCTCCTCGATCGCGGTGCCCGGCGTCGTGGCCGGACACGCGGAAGCGCACCGGCGCTACGCCAAGCTGCCGTGGCGCGAGCTAATCGCGCCGAGCGTCGTGCTCGCCGGCGATGGTCTTCTGGTGGACTGGTGGACCGCGCTCGCGATCGGCAGCGCGGCGGCGGATTTGCGGCGGTATCCTGCGAGCGCCGCCGCCTACCTGAAAGACGGCCTGCCGCCGCAGCCGCAATGGGGCATCCGGTCCGTTGTCCGCCTGCCGCAGGATCGGCTCAAGGCGACGCTTTCGCAGCTTGCCGAAGCTGGCGCACGCGATTTCTATGTAGGCGATCTAGCGCGCAGCATTGCGGCCGATATTCAAGCGGCCGGCGGCTCGCTGTCGGTGGAGGATCTCGCCTCGTTCCAGGCCCATCTGCGCGAGCCGCTGAAGATTCCCTATCGCGGCGGCAGCGTCTACGCGACACCGGAGCTCACGGCCGGACCGACGCTCGCGCAAACGCTGCGGCTGTTGTTGAAGGACGATTTGCGGGCGCAGGCTGGGGGCAATGCGCCGAACGCGGTGGTCTACGCAGCCTATGCGCTCGCGCTGCAGGCGGCCTATGATGACCGGCTGAAGGACATGGGCGATGCCGACAGGGGGCGCGCGCTCGGCGCCGAATATCTGGCGCCGAGCTGCACCACGCATTACGCGGTGGTCGATCGCGACGGCAACATGGCGGCGGTGACGCAAACGCTGCTCTCGACCTTCGGCTCCAAATTCGTCACCCCGCAAAGCGGGATCACCTTCAACAACGGCATCATGTGGTTTGATCCGACGCCGGGGGTGGCCAACTCGTTGGCGCCGGGCAAACGCTGCCTGACCAATTATACGCCCGTAGTGGCGCAGACCGCCGACGGCAAGCGGCTCGCGCTCGGCGCTTCCGGCGGCCGCCGCATCCTGCCCGCCGTGACACAGATCCTGTCCTTTGTGATGGATTTCGGCATGGACTTGAACGCGGCCATTCATCAGCCACGGATCGACGCCAGCGAAGGCAAGATCGTGATCGGCGACACACGTCTTCCACCGGACGTGCGCGAGTTCATGCGCCGGCAATTCGATTATGAAGAGGCGCGGGTGCAGAGCTGGCCCGGAAAGTTCGCCTTCCCGAGCGTGGTGCTGCGCGCGGGCGATACCAACAGCGGCGCGACCGAGGTCTTCCACGCCTGGGGCGAAGCGGTCGCGGAGAGCTAGGGCATCCGCCCGTCAAGTTGCAGAGCTGGACGAACGCCTTCGACCAGGCCCATCACTGCGAGGGACGAAGGGGCGAAGCAATTCTGACTGCATCCGCGGACTGGATTGCTCGCTGGAGCCTGTCATCGGGCCGCGCGCTTCGCAGAGACCCGTTGGCCCGCAATCACGCGCGGCGCTGTTCGCCTGAGCCGTTCTGCTTGAGGGCGCTACCAAGCGCCGGCAATCATTAAAACGAAAATGCTCAGGGATGAGACGCAAGCGATCATCGGAACATACCATTCGGGTCGGAACATAGTTGCCTCCCGAGCGGCTTGAAAGCAGTCTCTGCCACCTACCAAGCGCCAACGGCAATGAGAACGATAATGGTCAAAAGAGCAATGCAAGTGATCGTCGCGGGGACGGTAAGCCATTCGGGCATCGTTGCCTCCCGAGCGGTTGTTCGCAAAGGCTAAGCCGGGCAGCGCGACGAACAGTATGAGGTGGCTAACACATTGCAATTAAAGCGCATTTTCAATCCAAGGAGGATTGGCGTCGCCGTATACACTTCAAGCGCGAAAGCTCGCGCAGCGGCGATGGCTCAAAATCATCTCAGCACGTCCCGCCCAATCGTCGCTCGAGCACGCCCACGTCATGCGGATCGTCAATGTCACCTCTTCCCGCTTGCGGGGAGAGGTGACAGCAAATCGCAAGGCCGCCATCTGCCTCTTCGTCAACCCGCCATCAACAGATCGCTGATCCGGATCGGGAAGCGTCGCACGCGGACGCCGGTGGCGTGCCAGACAGCGTTGGCGACCGCGCCGGCGCTGCCGGTGATGCCGATCTCGCCGACGCCCTTGATGCCGAGCGGATTCACGTGAGGATCGTGCTCGTCGACGGTCAGCACGTCCAGCGACGGCACGTCGGCATTCACAGGCACATGATACTCTGCAAGATTCGGATTCATGATACGGCCCGAGCGGCGGTCCATCACGGCTTCCTCGTGCAGCGCAAAGGACATGCCCCAGATCATGCCGCCGAAGAGCTGGCTGCGCACCAGCTTCGGATTGATGATGCGCCCCGCCGCGAAGGCGCCGACCATGCGAGTGACGCGGATCTGGCCGAGATCGGGATCGACCTTCACTTCTGCAAACACCGCGCCATGCGCGTGCATCGCGTAGTCCGCCTGCGCAACCGGATCGGCCGCACCGCCACCCGTGGCTTCGATTTCGGCAAGACCGGCGCGCCGCAAGATATCGGCGTAGGATTCGCAGCGCGTCTCGTCGTCTCGGCGATGCAGGCGCCCATTACGGGCGATCACGCCGGCATTGCCGGCGCCGAACAAAGGCGAGCGCTGGTCGCGCGTGGCGAGATCGGCAAGTTTTGCGATCACGGCCGCGCCGGCATTGTGAATGGCCACGCCCGCGGTCGCGGTGTGCGCTGAGCCGCCGGCGATGCCGGCATCGGGCAGATCCGAGGTGCCGGCCTTGAACTCGACGCGGTCGATATCCAGGCCAAGGCCGTCGGCCGCGATCTGCGCGAGCGCAGTCCAGGCGCCCTGCCCCATATCATGCGCGCCCGTCTCCATCACGCCACTGCCGTCGGCGCGCAGCACGGCGCGCGCATTGGCCTGGAACATGAGCGCCGGAAAGGTCGCGGTGCCCATGCCCCACCCGACCAGGAAGCCGTTTTCATCGCGGACCTGCCGGGGGCTCAGCGGGCGTTCCCACCAGCCGAACCGCTCGGCGCCCTTGGTGTAGCATTCGCGCAAGGCTTTTGACGAAAACGGCTTGCCGGAGATCGGCTCGACCTCTGCATCATTCCTGATGCGGAACTGCAGCGGATCGATGCCGCAGGCCCACGCCATCTCGTCGATTGCGCTCTCCAGCGCTATCGAGCCCGTTGCCTCGCCGGGCGCACGCATGAACAACGGGGTGCCGGTATCGACACGCACCGCCTCATGCGAGGTTCGGATCGCACGGCTCGCATAGAGCGTGTGCGAGGCATCGGCAGCCGATTCATAGAAATCGTCGAACGAGCTCGTGACCGTCTTGGCGTGGTGTTCCAGCGCGGTCAGGAGGCCGTTGCCGTCGGTGCCGAGACGAAGGCGTTGCCGGGTCGGCGCGCGATGGCCAACGGGGCCGTACATGTGTTCGCGGCGCAGCACCAGTTTCACAGGCCTGCCGACCAGGCGTGCCGCCATGATGCCGAGGATCTGCGGTCCAGAGATAAGGCCCTTGGATCCGAAACCGCCACCGAGGAAGGGACTGCGGATGTGGATGTTCTCCACGGGGATGCCGAACAGGCCCGCGATGCGTCCCTGCGCCCAGGCAAGCCCCTGGCTCGGCGTGTCGATGGAAAGCTTGTCGCCATCCCAGCTTGCTACGATCGCGTGCGGCTCCATCGCATTGTGATACTGCGCTGGCGTTTCATAGCTCGCATCGATCGCCTTGGCGGCCGCAGCAAGTCCCGCCTCGACGTCGCCGTGCTCGACGATGGGGGGATGGCCGGGCCCGACGGCGGGCGGCACGAAGCTTTCATCGGCGTCGAGGCCGACGCGCGCCGACAGCGTTTCGTATGTCGGCGTCAGCAAGGCTGCGCCTTCGGTCGCGGCTTCCAGCGTTTGCGCAATCACCACTGCGATCGGCTGGTTCGCATAGCGCACGGCATCGCTCTGCAGCAGCTCCATGCGGAACATGAAGGGATTGGTCTTGGCGTCCGGATCTTCCGCGAGCGGCGGCTTGTGCGTGGGCGTCATGACGTCAACAACGCCGGGATGGCTTTTGGCCGCGGCGACATCAAGGAACGTGACTCGGCCGCGCGCGATGCTGCTCACAGCCAGCACGGCATAGAGCATCCCCCTGGGATGACGGTCAGCGGCGTAGGGCGCCTTGCCGGTGACTTTCAAGATGCCGTCACGGCGGGTCAACGGTTGGCCGATATTCGCGCCATGCCGCAGATGGGCCGGCGATTCGGTTAGGCGGATCTCAGGCGTCATGCAACGCTCCGGGGACAGATGAGAAGGGGGAAGCCGGCAAAGCGGGAATCCGTTCTGGCGTGCCGCTCGCGGCGAGGCTCAGCGCCCGCACGACAATGCGCCGCGCGAGCTCGATCTTGAATTGATTATCGCCGGAAGGTTTTGCGCCCGCGAGCGCAGCCTCCGCGGCGCGGCGGAAGGTCTCACCATTCGGCGCGCCACCTGCCAAGACCTTCTCGGCCTCATGCGCGCGCCAGGGCTTTGCCGCGACACCGCCGAGCGCGATGCGCGCCTCCGCGATGCTGCCGCGCTCCAGCCGCAGACAAGCCGCGGCCGAGACTATCGCGAAGGCATAAGAGGTGCGCTCGCGCACCTTCAGATAACGCGCGTGCGCGGCGAAGTCGCTGGCATCACCGGGCAGCTTGAGCGCCACGATCAGGTCGCCGGGCTCGAGCACCGTCTCCCATTCCGGCGCGTCAGCGGGAAGGCGATACAAATCCTCGAGCTTCACATTGCGCCGGCCGCCCTTGCCTTCGATTTCCACGACGGCATCGAGCGCGACCAGCGGCACGCAGAAATCCGACGGGTGGGTGGCGATGCAGGCATCGCTCCAGCCGAGCACGGCATGCAACCGGTTCTCGCCCTGTCGCGCATCGCAGCCGCTGCCGGGTACGCGCCGGTTGCAGGCGCTCGCAACGTCGTAGAAATAGGCGCAACGCGTGCGCTGCAGGAGGTTGCCGCCGACCGTGGCGGCATTGCGCAATTGCGCCGATGCGCCGGACAGCAGGGCTTCGGCCACAGCCGGATAGGCCTTCGCAAAGCTCGCGTCATGGGCGAGATCGGCGTTACGCACCAGCGCGCCGATACGCACGCCGCCATCCGCCAGCGGCTCGATGCGGTCGAGCCCCGGGAGATGCGTCACATCGACGAGCCGGTCCGGCCGGCTCACGCCGCCCTTCATGAGGTCGAGCAGATTGGTGCCGGCGGCAAGATAGGCTGCGCCCGGCGCGCTCGCGGCAGATACCGCTTCGGGAATGCTTGCCGGCCTGACATAGTCGAAACTTTTCATGCGACGCGCCTTTCCTTCTCGGCGGCGAGGGTCCGCTGCACGTCCAACACCGCTTCGGTGATCCCCGCATAGGCGCTGCAACGGCACAGATTTCCGCTCATGCCTTCACGGATGCGCTCGGGGTCGCAGCCCGCCTGCCCTTCATTGATCAGGCCGAGCGCGCTCATGATCTGCCCAGGGGTGCAGAAGCCGCATTGGAAACCGTCATGTTCGATAAAGGCCGCCTGCAGGGGATGCAGTTTCTCGCCCTGGGCCAGGCCTTCGATTGTGGTGATGTCCGCGCCGTTATGGCTGATCGCCAAGGCGAGGCACGAATTGATGCGCCGGCCGTTGACCAAAATGGTGCAGGCGCCGCATTGGCCGCGGTCGCATCCCTTCTTGGTTCCGGTCAGATCCAACTGCTCACGCAAGAGATCGAGCAGCGTCACCCGCGGGTCTGGCAACGCGATGTCGCGCCGCACCCCATTCACGGTGAGGCTGATGGAGTTAATCATGCAAGGCTCCGATCAGTGCTATGGTCGGACGGCTGAAGCCGGCGGCCACTCGCGGTGGTCACCCCAATTGCCGTCTGTTTGCGGCGAGGCATATACGGAGGCGCCCTCCGCTTTGCAAGGGACCCTAGGCATGGGAAGCGAAAGCGGCTACCGGTTCTTGCGAAAAAGATCATGCTCGAACAAAAAGATAGCGCGGGTATGACGATGCAAAAAAAGATCGTCGCGCTGTAGGCACGAAGAAGTGAGATGACAGAGCCATCCGCGGCACTCGTTCGAAAACCCCGCGCCGATGCGATCCGTAACCGCGAGCGGGTGCTCGAGGCGGCCAAGGCCGTGTTCAGCGCAGGCGGCGCGGAGGCGAGCCTGGAAGCCGTGGCGCGGCAGGCCGGCGTCGGCATCGGCACGCTCTACCGCCACTTCCCGACCCGCGAGGCCTTGTACGAGGCGGTCTACCGGCGCGAAGTGGAGCAGCTCGGCGAACTCGCGGAAAACCTGAAGACCGAAGCCAAGCCGGTCGATGCGCTACGCCGCTGGCTCGCCTCTAACATCGAGTTCGTCGCGACCAAGAAGGGCATGGCCGCCGCGCTGGCGCTGGCGGCGCACGGCTCGCCGGAGCTGCACAGCTTTTCGTTCGAGCGCCTGACCAAGGCGATCGGCACCCTGCTCGACCGAGGCATTGCCGCCGGCGAGATCCGCGGAGACGTCAGCCCGGAGGACGTGCTGCGCGCGCTGGTCGGCATGTGCTATTTGCACGACCAACCCGGCTGGCAAGCGACCGTGCTGCGGCTGATGGACGTGTTCGTCGACGGCTTGCGCGTGCAGCCTGAGCCTCCACGCAAGGCCGCGCCGAAGCAGCGCGCCGGAGGCCGAAAAACAGTGGCGCGAAAGCGAAAGCGCTAGCCGGATTGAGCGCTTTCGGATTGGCTGCTCAAGCGCGACTAGAAATCCAAGATTAGACCGACCTTGCCGAGGTGACCTCCCCTTGCGAGGAAAGCGAAGGCATCACGAATCTGCTCCGCCCGAAAAGCCTTGGCGATGACCGGCCGAATCTTGTGCCGCTCCGCGGCACGCACGAAGTCTTCGAGATTCTCCCGGTTACCGGCTGTCGCGACGTGGATGGTGGTCGCGTGCCTGATTGCGGTGAAGATGTCGAGATCGGCGATGATGCCTGCGGCATAGCCCACCAGATGAACCAGACCGCCCATTCGGGTCGCGGCGATCGAGCGGGTCAGCGTGTTGCCGCCCGCAACGTTAACCGAGATCTCCGCGCCCCTCTGATCGGTCAAATTGAGGACATCGTTCGGCCAGCTCTCGGCAGCGCCGTTGCCAAGCACATCATCGGCGCCCAATGTACGCAGGGTGTCTGCGTGGCGATCGTTCCGCGTCACCATGATCGTTCGTGCGCCGGCGGCATGCGCGAGTTGCAGCGCAATCGTGGAGATCCCGCCGCTTCCCTGGATCAGCACGGTTTCGCCCGGGCGCACCGAGCCAAGTTGAAACAGCGAATGCCAGGCAGTCGCGGCGGCGACCGGCAACTGTGCGGCCTCGGCGGCATCGAGATGGCGTGGGGCGCACACAGCCTCATCCTCGTGCAAGCACATCAACTCCGACAAGACGCCGTCGCTCGGCCCGCCGAGCCGCCGCCGGACGTTCCATGGCCGGATCGGGCCATCGATCCACTCCGGCAGATAGGTCGGACAGACCAAGTCACCGATCCGAAATCGCGTGACCTCGCTGCCGATCTGGATGACCTCACCGGCGCCATCGGAAACCGGCACCAGCGGCGGCGAAACGCCAACGTGGTAATGTCCGCGGACAATGGCCAGATCGCGGAAATTGAGCGCCGCGGCGCGCATGCGCAGCACGATGTCGCGTGGACCCGGCACCGGATCCGGCCGTTCTGTCAGGACGAGATCGTCCAACGAGATGGTCTTGAAGAATGCATAGCAGCGCATGGTTCATCCGCTCTTGTCGTTTCGGGAGTTGTACATCAAGACAAGTTTGCCCATTGGCCGGTCCGCCGCATGATCAATCACGAGCTGCGAACACGCTGCCCCGCATGGGTCGCGTCCGACCCTGCGCAGGCAACGCCAAGTGTCGAAGTAGCTCACTGCCTCCGCTATCCGCTCACCCTCAAGCGAGAAGCGATCGCAAGCCCCGCATTCGAACGGAATGCCGGCTACTACGCCGCTCACCTGCCACTCGACGAACAGAAGTCCCGGCCGGTAAGCCCATATCTAGCGAGGTGGTAGATGCTTTCCATTACCTGTCAGGTAAGCGGATTCCGCTGAGGCAATAGAGATCGACCGCGCCTCATCGTGCCAGAAATGGCTTCACAAGCCCCAGGAACTGGTCGGGGCATTCCTCCGGCGTGTAGTGGCCGCAGTCTTTGAGAATTGCGCCGTCCACGTGATCCGATACGCGCTGCATCGTGTCGATCGTGGTTTGGCCGGCTCCGATCGTCCCGCCGATGGCGAGCACGGGCATCGAAAGCTTGGCCTTCATGAGTTCCTGGTTCTGTCGTTGCGTTTGCGGAATGGCGCGATAGTAGGCGAAGCCGGCCTTCATCGCACCCGGCACGGAATAGGCGCGGACATACTCATCGACGGCAACGCGATCCGGCCGATAGGCGAGATGTTGGACAACCCAGCGTAGATACGGACCTTCCCGCCCCGCCACGAGGAACTCGGGCAAATCCCGTAGCTGGTTGAACATGAATTGCGTCAACCCTGCATTCGCGTCCGGTGGCAGCAACATGGGAGGCGTTGGGCTGACTCCGGGAATCAGGGCTTCACTAACGATAAGCTTGTCGATCGCCTCGCCGTGCTGCGCTGCCAACGGATAGGCGATCCACATGCCGACGTCGTGGCCAATCACCGCATAGTGGTCCGCGCCGAGCTTGTGCATCAGTTCGCTCAGATCGTTCGCTGTGGTTTCGGTGTCGTAGCCGCTGTCGGGGCGGCTGGAGTCACCCATGCCGCGCGTGTCCACGGCGATGACGCGGTAGTCCTTCGCGAGCTCCGGCATGACCTTTCGCCAGATGTACCAGGTCTGCGGCCAGCCAGGGATGAGCAGCACAGTTCGTTCACCCTTGCCGCCAGCCACATAATGCAGCTTCACGCCATTGACCTCAGCATAATGGCTCCTGAAGCCCAGACCGAGATCCCCGTCATCGGACCGCGGCTTCAATTCCTCCGCGGAGGCACAAACGAAGCAGAGATTGATGACTACGAACGTCACCAAGAGTTTGCAACATCTCACTCCCGGCATGGGTCTCTCCCCGGTTTCGGAAGGTCATGACACCGAGTAACGACCAATGCGATCGGAGGTTGCAGCGCCGATGGCGGTTCCGCCGTCGCTTGCCCAATTGCGCCCAGTGCGCCGAATCTCCACGCAGGATTGTGTTGTCGGACCGGTTGGAACAAGTCCGCAATCGGGGAGGCGACCGCGAGTTGGATGAAAGTCGCCGACGCCAATTTGTCATCACGTCGCGATCCGCTTGATCTTGCCAATCAACAATCTTGATCGAACCAGAATTCAGGGTGCAGCTCGACCAGATGGTCGACGACTGCAGCTGCGCCGGTGAAATCCTCATCGCGAAAGTACAGGCTGCGCGTAATCAAGACCGGCACGCCGGCCGCAGCCGCCGCAGCGAGACCGTTGCGGGAATCCTCGATGGCCAGGCAGGTCGCTCCGGGCAGCCCAAGAGTGCCGAGAGCCACGATATAGGCGTCCGGCTCCGGCTTTTTCTTAGACACGTCCTCTCCTGCGACGATAACGTCGAAATTCCGCTTCCAATCCGGTCCCAGATTTCTGCTTAGCAGCGCGACGATGTTGTCACGCGACGTGGTCGTCACGATCGCCAAGCGCACGCCCCGATCGCGAGCTTGATGGATCAGCGCAGCCACTCCCGGTCGCAGCTCGCAGGCGCCGCTGCAAACGAGATCGGCATATCTCCGCGTCTTGAAGCGATGCAACTCGTTGATGTCCTTGTCCGACAGAACGACGGACCGCCCGGGCAGCGAGTTCAGAAAGTGTCGAATCCGCTCCCGTCCGCCGGCGATCCGCAGCAGCCTGCCATAGGTCGCAATGTCCCAGCTCCACGGCAAGCCTAAATGGCCAAACGCGTCGTTGAATGCGCGCCGATGAAACTCCTCGGTCTCCGCCATCGTTCCATCGACATCGAGCATGATGGCTCCGAAGCGGTCCAAGCTGTCCTCGCGTGCATTGTCCTACAGGCTTTCTCGGGCGAATTTTGACTCAAGCGCGGGGGCGTGACGACTTTGAAATGCTAATAGGAGATAAAGCTTTCGCTTATACCTGCTCGAAGCCGCGATCGAGGAGGCGGTCAGGACGGTCGAGCCATGCGCCGTGGATCGACATGGCGGTCATACTCATCGGCCGAGACAAAGCCCAGCGCGACGGCGGCCTCCCGCGGCGTGATCCCCTCCTCCCACGCCTTCGCAGTGATTTCCGCGACCTTGTCGTAACCGAGAACCGGGTTGAGGGCCGTCGCAAGCAGCAAGGCATCGGAGACGTTGCGGGAGAGCCGCGCGCGATCGACCTCGAGGTCGCGCACCAGGCGCACAGCCAACATCGTCGCGCTGTCGGCCAGGATGCGGATGGACTGCAGCACATTATAGATCAGGACCGGCTTTGCGACGTTGAGCTCGAAGCTCCCCGACGCGCCGGCCGCCGAGACCGTGGCGTGATTGCCGATGACCTGGAAGGCGGCCTGCGCCACCACCTCCGCCACCGTCGGATTGCGCTTGCCCGGCATGATCGACGAAGTAAGCCCGTCATGCGGGATGATCAATTCGCCAAGGCCGCAGCGAGGCCCCGAGCCGAGCAGGCGGATGTCGTTGGCAATCTTCAGGAGCGACGCGGCGATAACATTCAGGGCCCCCGAGACCTCGACCAGGGCGTCGTGTGCGGCCATGCCTTCGAACTTGCTCGGGTTTGGCATGAAGTCTATCCCGGCGAGTGCGCTCGCCTCCTCGCAGAAGGCGACGTCGAAGCCAGGCGGTGCGTTGAGGCCGGTCCCGACGGCTGTGCCGCCTTGCGGCAATACGCAAAGCCGCGGCAGCACGTCGCCCACACGCGCGATGCCATTTCCGACTTGGCAAGCAAAGGCATCGAAGGACTGGCCGACCGTCATGGGCACGGCGTCCATCAGGTGGGTGCGGCCGATCTTGAGGACATCGGCAAAGGCGTTCGCCTTGGCGGCGAATTCATTCTCCAGCATGGCGAGCGCGGGACAGAGCCGGTCGCGTAGCTCCAGCGCGGTCGCGATGTGCATCACCGTCGGGAAACTGTCGTTGGAGGATTGCGAGCGGTTGACGTGATCGTTGGGATGCACCGGCGACTTGGTCCCAAGAGGCTGGCCGAGCAGTTCGTTGGCCCGGTTGGCGATGACCTCATTGACGTTCATGTTGGTCTGGGTGCCGGATCCGGTCTGCCAGATCGTGAGCGGGAAATGCGCATCGAACTTCCCCTCGCGAAGCTCGGCCGCGGCGCACTCGATCACATCGGCAAGCGCGGGATCAAGCGCGCCGAGCCTGCGGTTGGCGCGGGCGGCTGCGATCTTTTGCAGACCGAAGGCATGGATGAGACAGGGTGAGAAATGTTCCTCGCCGACAGCAAAGACCGCGCGAGCCCGCTCGGTCTGAGCACCCCAGTAGCGATCTATCGGGGTTTCAACGGCGCCGAAGGCATCGTGCTCCGTTCGGGTCGCGCGCGTCATGATCGATCGTCCTTCGGAATCGGGTTTGGCTCGATGACTGTTCTGGCGCGCGCCTCGTCATCGAACTCGGCGGTGATTTTTGCCACCACGATCGTGGCCACCGCATTGCCGATGACGTTGCAGGTGGCGAGCGCGATCGACAGGAAGCGGTAGACGCCGAAGATCAAGGCGAGGCCCTCGACCGGCAGGATGCCTGTCGTGGTAACCGTGGCCGCGAACACGACGAAGGATCCGCCGGAGACGGTCGCGGCGCCCTTGGATGTCAACAACATGATGGCGAGGATGCCAAGCTCCTGCTGCCAGCTCAGCGAGACGCCATAGGCATTGGCGAGGAAGATGACGCCCATCGACATGAACAGCGAGGTGCCGTCCAGGTTAAAGGCATAGCCGGTCGGCAGGACCAGACCAACGGTCTGTTTCGAGGCGCCATAGGCCGGCAGCTTTTCAAGCAAACGTGGCAGCACGCTCTCCGAGGAAGCGGTGCCGAGCATGATCATGATCTCATCACGCAGATAGCGCAGGAGGTCGAAGAGGCTGAAACGGAAGGCCGCGCAGATCGTCCCGAGCACGACGACGATGAACAGGACGATGAGGACGTAGAAGGCCGCTACAAAATAGATGAGTGACAACAGAACGGCCGTCCCATTGGAGCCCACGGCATAGGCGATGGCCCCGAAAGTGCCGATCGGGGCGAGCCGCATGATGATGTGGATGAACTCGAACAGCGCCGTCGAGATGGTGTTGAGCCCGTTCTCGATCGGCGCGCGCTTCGCAGGCGCGAGCGCCATCAACCCGAAGCCGAAGATGAGCGCGATGACGAGCACCTGTAAGAGTTCGCCCCGCGCAAAGGCGCCGATGAAATTGTCGGGAAAGACGTTCAGCAGGAATTGCGCGAAGGTCGTGTGCGAGGCTTCCGCCGCCTTTGCCGCGGCTGCGGCGCCTTTGGCCGCATCCGCCGATGCGCTGATGTGGCCGAGATTGCGGCCGACGCCGGACAGGTTGCCGAACACCAGGCCGAGCGCAAGCGCAAGCGTCGACACGATCTCGAAGTAGATCATGGCGGTCAGGCCGACCTTGCCGACGCGCTTGATGTCGCCGGCGGCGACCACGCCGACAGCCACCGTCAGGAAGACCAGCGGGGCGACCGCGGTCTTGATCAGCCGCAGGAAGATGTCGCCAAGGATCTTGAGTGAGGCCGCGAAGTCGGGCCAGAGCAGCCCGACGACGATGCCCAGCGCCATGCTGACGGCGACCTGAAAGCCGAGATTGCCGAGGAGCGAGCGCTCCTTTCCACGCTTCGCATCCGTTCCGTCGATGTCCGCCATCGCCGTCATGGCCACGGTCTCCTCCTGAAACAGTTGTGAGATGTCGCAAGCGCGCTCTTAAGGGCGCCTTGAAGGGTTTCTTGCGAGCTCGGTCAGCCCCGTCTTGCCTGCGCCGATCTGGCCAGCGCGATCGCCCGATCGACCATTTCGCCGGACAGCCCGAGATAGCGGGTGGGATCGCAGTGCGCGCGGATCATATCGACGCCGCCGAGCGCGGTGACGATCTCCGGCTCGCCTGCGAGGATGTCGGCGAGCTGACCGCCGCATTCGATTGCTTTGCGGCAGGCCTCGTACACCACGTCATGCGCGCGCTGCCGGCCGAGGTTCGGTGCGGCCGCCATCATCACGGCCTCGGCAACGATCAAGCCATGCGTCAGGTCGAGGTTTTCGCGCATGCGCCGTTCGTGGACCACGAGACCCGAGAGCATGAACTTGGCGCTGGCGAGCGAAGCCGCGGTGAGCAGGAAGGCCTCGGGCAAGGACACCCATTCGAGATGCCAGGGACCCGTTGCACGCTCGAAATCATGGATCATGCCGTCGAGCATGGTGGCGACGTGCTGACGCACGGCCTTGGCGGAGGCGAGCATGAGCTCGCTGGAGATCGGGTTGCGCTTTTGCGGCATGGTGGACGAGGCGCCGCGGCCGGGCACGAAAGGCTCCGACACCTCGCCGAATTCCGTCGCCGACATCATCATGACGTCGGTCGCGATCTTGCCGAGCGTTCCGGTGATCAGCCCGAGCAGCGTCACGGCTTCGGCGATGCCATCGCGGGCCACGTGCCAGGTGGCGGAGGGCTGCGCGAGGCCAAGCTCTTCGCAGAACAGGCGCTGAATTTCCAAACCCTGCTCGCCGACCGAGGCGAGTGTGCCGGCGGCGCCGGCAAATTGCCCAATGAGGACGCGAGGGCGGGCCTGAGCCACGCGCTCGCTATGCCGCTCGACCGAGGACAGCCAGACCGCGGCCTTGTAGCCGAAGGTGACGGGCAGCGCCTGCTGCAGATGGGTACGGCCGGCCATCGGCGTGTCGCGATATTTCGCGGCGAGCTTCACCAGGATATCGCCGAGTTCGACCAGGTCCGCGGCGATGATGTCGAGCGCGGCACGAAGCTGGAGGACGGTCGCCGTATCCATGATGTCCTGGGTCGTGGCGCCCCAGTGGACGTAGCGTCCCGCCTCACCCGCCGCGGCGGTGAGCTGATGCACCAGCGGCAGGATGGGATAGCCGACGATCTCCGTCTCCTGCCGCAGCCTGTCGAAGTCGATGGTGATCGTCCTGCTGGCTCGGTCGATCGCCTCTGAGGCTGCCGGCGGGATGACGCCGGCGCGAGCCTCAGCCCGGGCGAGCGCTGCTTCCGCCTCAAGGTAGCAGCCGACAAGCGCCTCATCGGAGAAGATCGCGCGCATCGCGGGAGTGCCGAACATGTCGCGGAACATGACGGAATCGAAAACGGTGCTGGCCAAGACGCTTCCTATGCCTGAACTATGTACGAACATAATATTTTGATCGTACATATTTCGAGTTGTCAAGACCTGGCCTTGACACGCCACGCCGGCTTGCGGATGTCCTTTTGGGCCGAATGGAGATGGTGAAGATTGGAAACGCGCTACGCCTATGTTGCTCGCAGCCTCACGGAGGCGATCGCCGCGGGGCGTTATCCCGTGGGCTCGGTCCTGCCGAACGAGATCGAACTCGCGGCCCAATTTGGCGTAAGCCGGTCGACCGTTCGCGCGGCCATGCAGGAATTGCAGGCCTCAGGCCTGGTCAGCCGGAAAAAAAGCGCCGGCACGCGGGTGGAGGCATCCTCCCCTTGCCTTGGGGGTCACGGATTCATCCAGACCCTCGGCTCCGTCGAGGCGGTCCAGCAATTCGGCATCGAGACAGTACGCGACATCCAGGAGGTCGCGGAAGAGGTCGCCGATGACGAACTCGCCGCCTGGCTCGGCTGCCGCGCCGGCCGCCGCTGGTTACGCATCTCGAGCGTGCGTCTCGTTCCTGGAGATAAAACGAGGCTGCCGATCTGCTGGACGGATATCTACATCGATGCCGCCTATGCCGGTCAGGTGCGCGCCCGGATGAAGAACCATGCGGGCATCTTCGGCACGCTGCTCGAGACGATCACCGGCCGGCAGATCGCCGAAATCCGCCAGGACATCCGCGCGATCGGCGTGCCGCCACGGATCGCCGCCAAACTTCGCGCCGAGGCCGGATCGCATGCGCTTGAGATCCGGCGCCAATACGTCCTGAGCCCGAACTCTCTGGCGGAAATCTCGATCAGCGTCCATCCGGCCGATCGCTATGGCTATTCCATGCGGCTCACGCGGCAAGGATCCCCCGCTCCGAACGAAGGCGGAGGCCGGTCACGCGCGCGATCCGCGCGGAGCAAGTGAAGGCTGGCTTTGCCTCGAGCCGGGCTCTGCCGAGCTGTCCACCCTCGCGCAGCTACGCGGCTAACATCTCATTTTTTCCGGCTGGCGTTTTCGGGGAAGGAGAAAACGCCCGGTTCAAGGTCTGAAGATCGGGCCGCAACGCCGTAGAGCCCAGCGCACCGGCGCCTGCGACTGCATACGTGTTGGTCTCGAGACCGATAGAACGAAGGTTCTGGCGCACGGTCCAGACTTCGTGCATCGATGGTGACGTGAGGAAGTCGTGCCGCAGCCTCCGGCCGCTCGGATGTCGAAGGCGCTTGCGCCCTCCCTGTCGTCGCGTACCCCGCCGTCGCCACAGTTGCGAGAATGACGAAAGCCGCGCTCACCCCTGCCGATAGTGAACTCTTCAACGTTGCGCCCCATCGGAACCCCCAATGAGGCACCCACTAACGCCACGAAACCATTGTGAAAAAGAAATTGGACGCGATTTCTCTCTAGAAGCTCTCAACTTTGGAAGCAGTCGAAATGGCCATCGAACTTTAGAACGTTTCCATGCGCATCGTCGATCTCATGCGTGATCAAGCGATTCAAGCCCTGCAGGGCGATGCCTTGATTTTGAAGTTTCACGATCACTCTCCTCGCGTAAGCCGTGCTATCGTAAGCGCGAAACAGAAGGGAGATCGCAATGGCCAAACCTCTTCGACAGCAGCCGTTCCCAGCTCTTCCAAAGCGTCGACTTGTTATTCGATCGGAAGAAGCGATCGAGTTGCGGGATCTTTACGAAGAGCTGCCTTACGCCGCGATGCGTGCGGCGGAGGCATTGCGTGCGGATGGAGCAGCTCTGAGAGGAGATGACTTGCTGCCTTTCTGGCGAGCGGAAAACGAGGTCACGGAAATCATTCAGCGAATTAATGAGATTCTTACGCCCGAATGGATCTCTCAGGCTGCGAAGCCTTGAAGACGCGCTGTCATTTCCCCGCAAGGCGAGTCCCGCGGCGGTCTACGCCACAGCTAGCGAGGCCCTTGCGCGCAGGAGCAGCGCGACCACGATCGCCATGTTGAGCGCGTTCCAGGCAAGGCCGTTGGCGAAGGCCGCCGCATAGGAGCCGGTCGCGTCGAAGATCACGCCGGAGATCCAGCCGCCGAAGGACATGCCGATCACGGAGGCGAAGATCACCAGGCCGACGCGTGTTGCGGCCTCCCGCGCCGGCATCGCCTCGCGCACGATGATGGCATAGCTCGGCACGATACCACCCTGGAACAGGCCGAACATGCCGGAGATGAGGTAGAGCGAGGTTAGGCTGTCGAAGAACAGGTAGAACAAGAGCGCAAAACCTTGCGCGACCGATCCGATAAGAAGCGTTCGGATGCCGCCGATCTTGTCGGCCAGGAATCCCGAGCCGATGCGGCTGACGATGCCGAGCGCCATCATCAATGAGAGCATTTCGGCGCCACGCGCCACGCCATAACCGAGATCGCCGCAATAGGCGACGATATGCACCTGCGGCATTGCCATCGCCACGCAGCAAGCGATGCTCGCAATCGAGAGCAGCGCGGTCAGCGCATTGGTCGAGAGGTTAAGATCGAGACGCGGCGGCGCCGCGCCGGCGTGATCGCGAACCGCGGCATGTCCGATCTGGGCACGCAGCACCAGAAGCAGGAGCACCATCGTCACCGCGCAGAACACGCCGATCGCGACGTAGGTTGCGCGCCAGCCGGCGCTCTCAACACCCCATGTGGTGAGCGGCGGCCACGCCGCGCCGGCGACATAATTTCCGCTGGCGACAATGGTCACTGCGAGCCCGCGATAGCGCTCGAACCAATGCGACACTTCGGCCATCAGCGGCGCGAAATTTGCCGACGTGCCGAGTCCGATCAAGAAGTGCACGGCGATGAACTGCCACAGAGTCCCGGACAGCGCGGCCAAGACATAGGCGCATCCGAGAACGGCGATGCTTGCCCCCATCGCAACGACGATGCCGAAGCGGTCGGTCATTCTGCCGACGACGACGCCGCCGAGGCCGAAACCGAGCATGGTGAGCGTAAAGGCCAGCGAGACCGCGCCACGGCTCGCTGAGAACTCCGTCTGCACCACGGGCAGCACGACGACGACCGTCCACAGACCGACGCTGCCGATGGAGGCGATGAGAAGCGCAAGCGCAAGCCGCAGCCAAGCCTGACGCGAGTCGGGCGCAGAGGCGGGCGTTTCCTGCACTTTGTTGGTGTTGGGGGCGTGCACGACCCGCAACTTCCCTGTCCGGAGCCTATCGGTCAAGCAATATGACGCGATATTAGGCATGCGCATCCAACGCAACAGCAGTTCCGTGTCTGTTCCCCGATGCTGCGGCCTTCGAGCTTGACGCTCTCGATCGCGCGTTCGATATAGGCAGGCAGGTGGACAAGCGGGCATGCGCCTCATTCGAACGATCATCGCCGCAATGATCGCCCTCTCGGTGGCCATGCTGCCGGTTGCGGGGTTCGCCGCTCCTATCGTCAATCCGACACAAGACGTTGCTGACCAGATGTCAGGTGCAGCGGACGCGATGGAAATGGCCATGGTGACCGACATGTCGGGTACGATGGGCGCGATGGATGAGTGCTGTCCGGACCACATGAAGGCCAAGCCGTGCGACCAGCCTGCTCATCAGTGTCCAGTCGCCTGTTGCACGGCCCCACTGACAGGCCTTGCCAACGCCGCCATCACCCTTCTGGACGTGCCTATGGTGGCGGGACGGCCGCTACCGATCCCTGTGGACCAGGTCGTTGCTTTGCACAGCGGCAGTCCACCGTTCCGACCTCCTCGAATCTGACCGTCTCTTGAAACGCCGAAACGCGTGAGCGCCTGCGCTCGCGCACGATGACGCTTGCCGCGCGCCACCACAATGCCGCGGCCGAGACCAGACCTCTTGAGGAGAAGAATAATGTTGAAGTTCACGCGCATTGCGGCGCTTGCCGCGATCATGAGCATTGGTGCCTCCGCAGCCTCCGCGGCGGCTGGCGACTACGCCTTTGAGCCGGTCAATGCGGACATGAAGAAAGGCGACGATGTTACCGTCGCCGTCCGACTGATCAACAGGCAGACTGGAAAGCCGGTACCGGACGCGGTGATCATCCGCACGCGCGTCGACATGGCGCCGGACGGAATGGCCGAGATGCAATCCCAGGTGACTCCGCTGCCTGCGAAAGAGCCCGGCGTCTACGCCTTCAAGACGGATCTGCCGATGGCCGGACGCTACCAGCTCAGTCTCTCCGCCAAGGTGCAGGGCGAGGCCGAGACGGTAACCGGCAGCGTCGTGATCAAGGCCGCCAAGTGAGACGCGGGAGCGCTCCTTCGCGGGCGCTCCCGGCTTCGAACGCAGCCATCACTCACGATCTGCAGGCACACGTCATGACCACGCTCCGATTCTTCACGGCTTTGACGCTCGGCATCGGCCTCGGCGCAGGCAGCTACTGGGCGGCACAGCGGCCATTGTGGCCGATCCAGTTGCATCTCTCGACGCCGGCGCCAGCCGCCGAGCGCAAGATCCTCTACTACCGCGATCCGACCGGCGCGCCGTTCTGGTCGGCCGCCCCCAAGAAGGACAGCGGTGGCCGCGACTACCTGCCGGTCTATGATGACGAGGAGCCCTCATTCGATCAGCCCGCGCCAAAACCGAAAGCTGCGGAGGCGTCGCGCAAAGTTCTTTACTACCGCAATCCGATGGGCTTGCCGGACACCTCGCCGGCGCCGAAGAAGGATCCAATGGGGATGGACTACATCCCCGTCTATGATGGCGATGACGTCGACGACGGCACGATCAAGCTTTCCCCGGGTAAGATTCAGCGCACCGGCGTGAGATCCGAGCCCGCCGAACGCCGCGTGATCCGGACACGGGTCCGGGCACCCGGCACGATTCAGCTCGACGAGCGCCGCATCTCCGTCATCGCGATGCGCGCCGAAAGCTATGTGCAAGAGGTCGCCGACGTCACTACCGGCGCGCGCGTCTCCGCAGGTCAGCCCCTGATGGAAATTTACAGCCCGGCGATCGCCTTGGCCGCAGCCGAATATCTCGCAACCATCGATTCCAAGACGACCGGAGGGGTCGAACTCTACGGCCGCGGTTCAAAACAACGGCTGCTCAATCTGGACGTCCCGGAGGCAGTCATCGCGACCATGCAGAAGACCCACATCGCGCCGATCGCCATTCAATGGACGGCGCCCCGCAACGGCATCGTGCTTGAGCGTAACGCCATCGAGGGCATGCGCGCGCAACCCGGCGATGTGCTGTTTCGGATTGCGGACACCTCGGTCGTATGGGCGCTGGTGGACGTGGCGGAACGCGATCTCGGCGGCATCGCTGTCGGTCAACCCGTGACCGTGCGCGCGCGCAGCTTTCCCGGCCGCACATTCTCGGGCTCGATCGGCATGATCTATCCGCAAGTGAACCGCGAGACGCGGACGGCGCGGATCCGCATCGAGCTCGCCAACAAGGATCTCGACCTGCTCCCGGACATGTATGTCGATGCGGAGATCGACACCGGCAATGGAGCGCAGGTCGTCGCCGTCCCTGACAGTTCGGTGCTTGATACTGGCAGCCGGCAGGCCGTGCTCGTCGACAAGGGCGAGGGGCGCTTCGAGCCACGCGCGGTCCAGCTTGGCCGACGTGGCGACGGCTATGTCGAGGTGATGGAAGGTCTCAGCGCGGGCGAGGCGGTGGTCACCTCGGCCAACTTCCTGATCGATGCCGAGAGCAACCTGAAGGCGGCGCTCAGAAGCTTTGCCGAGGCCGCGCCGCGGCCTTCGGGTGATGCGAAGGACATGGGAGAGCACCAATGATCTCCCGCCTCATCGCCTGGTCGGCCCGCAACCTGCTGCTGGTCCTGTTCGGGACCGGCTTTGCGGCCGCCGCAGGCCTCTATGCCCTTATGCATCTGCCGCTAGATGCAATTCCCGATCTCTCCGACACGCAGGTGATCGTTTACACCGAGTATCCGGGGCAGGCGCCGCAGGTGATCGAGGACCAGGTCACCTATCCCCTGACCGCCGCGATGCTGACCGTGCCGAAATCGAAGGTCGTGCGCGGCTTCTCGTTCTTCGGCGTCTCTTTCGTCTACGTCATCTTCGAGGACGGCACCGACATCTACTGGGCGCGATCGCGGGTACTGGAGTTCCTGAACAGCGCCGCCTCGCGACTGCCGGCCGGCGTGACCCCGACCATCGGTCCTGACGCCACCGGCGTGGGGTGGGTCTACCAATATGCCGTGATGTCCAAGGAATTGAATCTGGCGGAGACGCGGACGATCCAGGACTGGAATCTGAAATTCGCGCTGGCCAAGGCAGAAGGCGTGGCCGAAGTCGCGAGCGTCGGCGGCTTCGTCAAGCAATACAACGTGATCCTCGACCCGCAGCGTATGCGCGATCGCGGCATCAGCATGCAGAGGATGCGCGAGGCCATCCGCGCCAGCAACACCGACGTCGGCGGCCGTACCGTCGAGCTTTCGGAATTCGAATACGTCATCCGCGGCAAGGGCTATCTCAGGGACATCAACGATCTCGGCAACATCGTGCTCAACACCAGCAATGGCACTCCGGTGCTGTTGCGCGATGTGGCCCGCGTCGAGCTCGGCCCCGATGAAAGGCGGGGGATCACCGAGCTTAACGGCGAGGGCGAGGTCGCAAGCGGCATCGTGCTGCAGCGCTTCGGTGTCAATGCGCTCGACGTGATCAATAATGTCAAGAGGCGGTTTGCAGAGATCGCGACCAGCCTGCCGAAATCGCTGCAGATCGTGCCGGTGTACGACCGCTCCAACCTGATCTATGCCGCGATCGACACGCTCAAGCACACACTGGTCGAGGAAAGCATCGTCGTCGCGCTGGTCTGTGTCGTGTTCCTGCTGCATGTCCGCAGCGCCCTGGTCGCGATCGTCATGCTGCCGGTCGGCGTGCTGATGGCCTTCGGCGCGATGAAGCTGCTCGGCCTGGGATCAAACATCATGAGTCTCGGCGGTATTGCGATTGCGATCGGCGCCATGGTCGACGCCGCCATTGTCATGATCGAGAACGCGCACAAGCATCTCGAGCGTGCCGAGCCCGGCCACTCGCGCGCGGCGATACTGATCGAGGCGGCCTCGGAGGTGGGACCAGCGCTGTTCTTCAGCCTCCTGATCATCACCGTATCATTCATGCCGATCTTTACCCTGGAAGCCCAGGAAGGGCGGCTGTTCAGTCCGCTCGCCTATACCAAGACCTTTTCGATGGCGGCCGCCGCGCTGTTGTCGGTGACGCTGGTTCCTGCGCTGATGGTGATCTTCGTGCGCGGCAGGATCGTGCCCGAGCACAAGAACATCATCAACCGCCTGCTGATTTGGCTGTATCGGCCAGTCATCAAGGCCGTGCTTCGTGTCAAGATCCCGGTGGTCCTGCTGGCACTTGCAATGCTCGCCGCGACGATCTGGCCGGCGCGACAGCTCGGCACGGAATTCATGCCGACGCTGAATGAAGGCACCCTGCTCTACATGCCGACGACATTGCCCGGCATTTCCGTGACCAAAGCCGCCGAACTGATGCAGATGCAGGACCGCATCATCAAATCGTTTCCCGAAGTTGCCTCGGTCTACGGCAAGGCCGGACGGGCCTCGACCGCAACGGATCCGGCGCCCACTGAGATGTTCGAGACCATGGTCAACCTGAAACCCAAAGAGCAGTGGCGACCCGGCGTGACCGTCGACAGCTTGATTGCCGAGATGGACAAGGCCTTGCAATTTCCCGGCGTCTCCAACGCCTGGACCATGCCGATCAAGGCGCGTATCGATATGCTCTCGACAGGCATCCGCACCCCGGTCGGCGCAAAGGTGATGGGCACCGATCTCGTCGAGGTCGACAGACTGGCCAAGCAGATCGAGCAGGTCTTGAAGGCAGTACCCGGCACCTCGTCAGCCTATGCCGAACGCGGCATCGGCGGCTATTACCTGGAGATCACGCCGGACCGGGCGGCGCTGTCACGCTACGGCCTGACGGTCCAGGACGTGCAGGACACGATTGCGACGGCGCTCGGCGGCCAGACGGTGACCACAACGGTCGAAGGCCGTCAGCGTTTCACGGTCAATATGCGCTATCCGCGCGACCTCAGGGACAATCCCAAGGCGATCGCAAGCGACGTTCTGGTCCCCTTGCCTGGCGGAGGGACCGTGCCGCTCGGCGAGGTCGCGACCGTTGAGACCGCGCGCGGCCCGACCTCGATCCGCACCGAGAACGGGCAGCTTGCGACCTACATCTATGTTGACATCCGCGACCGCGATCTCGGCGGCTACGTTGCCGACGCACAAAAGGCCGTTGCCGCGAGCATCCAGTTTCCGCCGGGTTATTACGTGATCTGGAGCGGCCAGTATGAGTATCTGGAGCGGGCGGCCGCGCGGCTGAAAATCGTCTTGCCGGTGACGCTCACCATCATCTTCTTGTTGCTCTATCTCAATTTCCGCTCGATCACCGAAACGGCCATCGTCATGCTGTCGCTGCCGTTCGCGCTGATCGGAGGGCTCTGGATGATGTGGTGGCTCGGCTTCAACCTCTCGGTTGCTGTCGCCGTCGGCTTCATTGCGCTCGCAGGTGTTGCCGCTGAGACCGGCGTCGTCATGTTGATCTATCTCAATCAGGCGCTCGCCAGGATCAAGGCAAGGCGGGAGCGGAGCGGACGGCCCTTGACCCGCGCCGATCTGCACGAAGCCATCATGGAAGGTGCGGTGGAGCGCGTCCGCCCGAAGATGATGACGGTCACCGCCATCATGGCCGGCCTGTTGCCGATCATGTGGAGCACGGGGACGGGATCTGAAATCATGCAGCGCATCGCCGTGCCGATGATCGGCGGCATGATCTCATCTACATTGCTGACGCTGATCGTCATCCCCGCGATCTTCGGATTGATCAAGGGCTGCTGGCTGCCTGCGAAAGATCGCGACTGTTCTCCGCCCCCGGTGCAACGAGAGCCCGTAACGAAGCGGATCGCTGTTGCCGAACCCGTTGAATGAGCCGAACAGCGCGCCGGACCGCTGCGGGGCATGCCGACGGAGCCGCGCCAAGCGCGGCCCCATCACAGGCTCCGCATCGAACCCGAAAATCTTACGCCGCAAGCTTCCAGATTCCGGGTTCCCTGCTTGCGCAGCGCCCCGGAATGACGGCGCTGAGCTCCCCCGTTAACCCTTTCCTAACCATACACCGGGCAAAAATTGCCGGGTGAAGTTGAGTGTCGTCGACCGCGTAAAACGGAGATCTCCGTGGACGCAAGTGCGGTGCCTCACCTTTGGAACGGTGGCCCATCGGCCGCCGCGCAGACGTTTGGGGCGCGCGAACGGCATTCGCGTGGGGAGACGGCAAGCATGGTCGATGTCACGGCAGGCCAGGGCGCGGAGGGTCTGGGCAGGTTTCCCAAGCTCAGTGACATCGGCGGCATCCTAAAGCGCGGCGATATCGCGCTGGCACTCGGGATCATGACCATCCTGGTGGTGCTGATCCTGCCTCTTCCCTCGATCGTGCTCGACATGTTCCTGGCGATCTCGATCACCTTCTCGATCCTGATCCTGATGACGTCGCTGTTCATCCAGACGCCATTGGAGTTCTCGTCCTTCCCGACCGTCCTGTTGATCTCGACCATGCTGCGCCTGTCGCTCAGCCTCGCCTCGACGCGGCTGATCCTCTCGCACGGGCATGAGGGGACGGACGCTGCCGGCCACGTCATCCAGGCGTTCGGCAATTTCGTGATGGGCGGCAATTTCGTCATCGGCATTATCGTCTTTGCGATCCTGGTCACCGTGAACTTCGTCGTCATCACCAAGGGTTCGGGCCGCATCGCCGAAGTCGCGGCGCGCTTCCATCTTGACGGCATGCCCGGCAAGCAGATGGCGATCGACGCCGATCTCTCGGCCGGCCTGATCGACGAGAAGGTCGCCAAGGAGCGGCGCAAGGCGCTGGAGGACGAAAGCGGTTTCTTCGGCGCGATGGATGGTGCCTCCAAGTTCGTCCGCGGCGACGCAGTGGCCGGTCTGCTCGTCGTGTTCATCAACATCATCGGCGGCATCATCATCGGCGTCGCCCAGCAGGGCCTCTCCTTCGGCGAGGCCGCGCAGACCTATACGCTGCTCACGGTCGGCGACGGCCTGGTCACGCAGGTGCCGGCACTGATCGTCTCCACCGCGGCCGGCCTGCTCGTCTCCAAGGCAGGCGTGTCCGGCGCCGCAGACAAGGCGCTGATCCGACAATTCTCCGGTTATCCGCAGGCGCTCGGCATGGTCGCCGGCGTCATGTTCGTGCTGGCTCTGCTGCCGGGCCTTCCGACCATTCCCTTCGCGGCGCTCGCCAGCGGCGCCGGCGCGCTGGCCTGGAACGCGCGCAAGCAAAAACATGCGAAAGCGGCGGCAGAAGCGCAGGCGGCGGCCGCGGCGACCGTCAATGCCGGCACGGCGGGCGCAGCGGCGGAAGAACCGATCTCCAGCGCACTCAAGATCGACGATCTCAAGATCGAGCTCGGCTATGCGCTGCTGCCGCTGGTGAACGGCCCCGACGGCACTGACCGCCTGACCGAGCAGATCAAGGCCCTGCGCCGGTCGCTCGCGATCGAGATGGGCTTCGTGATGCCCTCGGTGCGCATCCTCGACAATGTGCAGCTCGAAGCGAATACCTACATCATCAAGATCAAGGAAGTGGACGCCGGCACCGGCAAGATCTGGCCGAACCAGTTCATGGTCATGGACCCCGCCGGCAACCAGGTCTCGATCCCCGGCATCCACACCACCGAGCCGACCTTCGGGCTGCCGGCCACCTGGGTGGACGCGAGCCTGAAGGAAGAAGCCTCGCTCAAGGGCTACACGGTGGTCGATGCCGCAACCGTGCTGTCGACCCACCTCACCGAGCTCTTGAAGAACAACATGTCGGATCTGCTCTCCTATGGCGAGGTGCAGAAGCTCTTGAAGGAATTGCCGAAGGAGCAGAGCGAGCTCGTCAAGGACATCGTGCCGAGCCAGGTCACGATCTCGGGCATCCAGCGCGTCCTGCAGCTTCTCCTTGCAGAGCGCATCTCGATCCGCGACCTCTCTACCATCCTCGAAGGCATCGCCGATGCTTTGGCCTTCTCGCGCAATCCGACGACGATCGTCGAGCATGTCCGGGCTCGCCTCGCCCGCCAGATCTGCGCGCAAAATACCTCGCCGAACGGCTATTTGCCGCTGATCGCGCTGTCGGCCAAATGGGAACAGGCCTTTGCGGAATCCCTGGTCGGCCAGGGCGACGAACGGACGCTGGCGATGCAGCCCTCGAAGCTGTCGGAGTTCATGGGCGCGGTACGGGACGCCTTCGAGCGCGCCGCGCGCGATGGCGAGGCGCCGGTGCTGGTCACCTCCGCGGCGATCCGGCCTTTTGTGCGCTCCCTGGTCGAGCGGTTCCGTGCCCAGACCACTGTGCTGTCGCAGGCCGAAATCCACCCCCGCGCCCGGCTGAAAACGGTGGGAAGCGTTTAAAACGAAGCAGTTACGGCCTGTGCTTTTTCGTCACAGGCAACTGATTTCTGCCCTCTCGCGATTCCGCCGCATTCCCTGCGAGAAGGCAGTGATATCCATTCAACCAATTGAAGTTACTAAATTATTTTCCAATCGAACTTTCAGCCAATCGCGAACCTTCACGTCTTTTCACCGCCTTGTGATCGCCTCTAGGGAACTCAAACCTCTATTCCTACGTTCCTGGGAGGCAAGACGTTGAACCTGTCGGTGGAAAGGACCGACTTACTCAACACGGCAGGAAGGGCAGGAGACTTCCATGAACCACTCGATCTACAGTGCGGATCGTACGACCCATCTGAAGATCGTGGTCGTGGCGCTGGTCGCCGGCGTTGTGATCGCAGGCATCGGTATCTCCGCTCGCGTCAACGCGACAGATGACGGCTACACGCAGACCGCGCATATCATCAAGGCCGGCAAGCCGATAGCGGTCACGAGTTCAAACACCTCGATGGTTCGCTGAAGAGGAGTTTAAAGGAATTCACGTAGCTCTTTACCAGCCCCCCAAAGTCGCTACGTGGATATGTAGAAGACCCAACTACCCCCAAGTCGACTACACGAAAACGCCCGCTCCCCACGGGCGTTTTCTGTTTTTGGGCGCATAGACCGGCTCGTCTTCTTCTTCTGATAACCTGGTCATCGGATGCCCGCACCGGGGCGCAACCGCAACACGGCTTGCGGTGGGTTTGCCGAAAGCCAGGCGGCAATCGCATCCTGCTTGCGATGATAGAGCAAACCGCTCGCGACGACGGCAATCCCGATCAGCGATAGCGCGAAGGGAAACAGCAGGGAATCTTTGAAGACCACGTCGGCGAGATGGCCGAGATAGAGGGTGATGCCGAGCGCACCGAACACCACATAGGCGCGCCGCATGATGACCACGGCGATGAACAGAAGGCCGACATTGAGTAGGCAATAGACCGCCTTTCCCAGTTCGGTTGCTCCCTCTGTGGCGGTGATACCACCCCAAAAAGTCAAAAGCCCAAAGAGGTGCAGCCAGAATGCAAAGTCGCCGTCGCGGCTGCGATAGTCGACCACCCATGCGACGGCGAGAATGACGAGCCCGAACCACACGGAGACTTTGCGCCGCATCTCGAAATCGAAATGATCGACGCCGAACACCCAGGGGGTTAGATCCATCGACATGAACCACATCGCGAAGGCGATGATTGCGACGATGAAGGGAAAGCGGAAGAAGCGGAGCGCAACGACACCAGCGATAACAGTGGCGGCTTCCATGAGAACCCAGCTCCCTTTGATCCAGACATAGAAGTCGCGATAGGTCCCGGGCTCGCCGAACTTGCCCCACCAGCCAAGTTCGGCCTGCACGCCATAGACCGCGAGCGGCGCCATCGACACCGCGATCGCGATCAGTAGCCCGCTGGGGACGAGCAGATTCTTGCGGTGCCAGAGATAGCGGCCGGCCAAGGTGAAACCGGCCGCGTAGACGACAGCGCACGCGATCAGCGCGCGACCGCCCATTTGCGAGAAGGCCACGGTCGAGAACAGGCCCATGGCCCCAATCACGATCAGTGCGCCGGCGTACCAAAGCAGATGCGCGGCGTCGAATTTCACAGGCGCTGCCGCGGTACGGGCCGGCGAGCCCGTGGCGAGATATGCGAGCAGCCGCTGCAGATCTGCGGTGCTGATCACGCCGGCCTCTGCTGCCGCCCGAAGGTCGGCTTCCGAATACGACATTGCCGTCGTCCTCCATGTCGCGCGACGCGTATGCCGCCGGCGTAGCGCTTCGCTGCGCCGTTTCAGCCGCCCTCCATCGCGGTAATCTGGAGTATAGGACGCAATGAACAATGTTCAATCTTTATTTGAACATTGTTCGCGCGGATTGATAAGCGGTTCGCCCCCGAACCGTCATCCCCGCGCAAACGGCTTCGCCGTTTGTCGCCGGAGGTGCTCGCCACGGGGTCCGCGCGAAGCGCGGCCCGATGACAGGCTCCACGAGCCTCGAAGGATGAACGGCCCGCCGCCAGAGCCGGGGCCGTCGTTCTTCGAGATGCCGCGCGAGGCGCGGCTCCTCAGGGGGTGACGGTTGAGAGAGTTGGAGTCCATAGGGATGGGCAAAGGCGCGATTGCACCACCTCGACTGCTTCCGCCTTCACTCGCCGAGCGACGGCGGACAAGTCGCTTTGCCCACCCTACGAGAGTCGAACCGCCCTACTCCGCCAGCGCCTTCATCTCGGCATAGAGATCCGATTTGCCCTCGAAGCCGATGCCCGGAAGCTCCGGCATGGTGATGTGGCCCTTCTCGACGCGGACGCCGTCGGGGAAGCCGCCATAAGGCTGGAACAAGTCGGGATAGCTCTCATTGCCGCCGAGGCCCAAGCCGGCGGCGATGTTGAGCGACATCTGGTGGCCGCCATGCGGGATGCAGCGGCTCGGCGACCAGCCGTGCGTCTTCAGCACCTCGAGCGTGCGCCGATATTCGCACAGGCCATAGGACAGCGCGCAGTCGAATTGCAGCCAGTCGCGGTCGGGGCGCATCCCGCCATAGCGGATCAGATTGCGCGCGTCCTGATGGCTGAACAGGTTTTCGCCGGTCGCCATCGGCGCGGGATAGAATTCGGCAAGCGCCGCTTGCAATGCAAAGTCCAGCGGATCGCCCGCTTCCTCGTACCAAAACAACGGATAGTCCCGCAGCATTTTTGCGTAGGCGATCGCCGTCTCCAGGTCGAAGCGGCCATTGGCGTCGACGGCGAGCTGCGCGTCGTTGCCGATCTCCTCCAGCACCGCCTCAATGCGTTTGCGGTCCTCATCGATCGGCGCGCCACCGATCTTCATCTTCACCACGTTGTAGCCGCGATCGAGATAGCCACGCATCTCGCCGCGCAGCATGGAAAGGCCCTTGCCGGGATAGTAATAACCGCCGGCGGCATAGACGAACACGCGTGGATTGGCCTTGAGCCCGTGTTTCTCGGCGAGCAGGCGGAACAGCGGCTTGCCCGCGATCTTCGCCACCGCATCCCACACCGCCATATCGATGGTGCCGACCGCGACCGAGCGCTCGCCATGGCCGCCCGGCTTTTCGTTGGTCATCATCGTCGCCCAGACCTTATCCGGGTCGAGATTGTCGCCGGCCTCATTGAGCAGCGTCTTCGGATTTGCCTCCAGAAGCCGCGGCGCAAAGCGCTCGCGGATCAGGCCGCCCTGCCCGTAACGGCCGTTGGAATTGAAGCCGTAGCCGACCACACGCTTGCCATCGCGCACGGCGTCGGTGACGACGGCGACGAGGCTCGTCGTCATCTTGGTAAAGTCGATATAGGCGTTACGGATCGGCGAAGAGATCGGCTTTGTCACTTCGCGGACGTCGATGATGCGGACGGACATGGATGGACTTTCGAGGGTTGCTTATTTTTTTCTTTGCATTGTCCACCCCGTCATTCCGGGGCGCGTCGAAGACGCGAACCGGAATCTCGAGATTCCGGGTTCGATGCTTCGCGTCACCCCGGAATGACGGAGTGAGACGTCGGCGGCTCTTACAAGAAGCGGAGATACCGCACTATCACACCTACTTCTTGTCGCGGAAATAAGGTTCGACCGTTCCATGCACCTTGATGGTCAGCGGATTGCCGTAGCGGTCCTTGGCATTGCCGGCGGTGACGCGCACCCAGCCCTCGCTGACGCAATATTCCTCGACGTTTGTCTTCTCGACGCCCTTGAAGCGAACGCCGATGTCGCGCGCCAGAATGTCCGCATTGTAATACGGGCTGTTCGGATCGACCGATAGGCGGTCCGGCAACTGCTCGCTCGCTTGAGCGGGCGTGGTCTCGTTCTTGTCGTTCACAGCAGCGCCTCGATGTCTTTCCTCAGGCTTTCGGGTCTTGTGGTCGGCGCGTGGCGCGCCGCCACTTTACCCGCCCGGTCCACCAGGAATTTCGTGAAATTCCATTTGATGGTGGAGCCGAGCAGGCCCGATTTCTCATTCTTCAGGTAATTGTACAAGGGATGCGTGCGCGGGCCGTTGACCTCGATCTTGTCGAACATGGGAAAGGTCACATCGTACTTGCTTGCACAGAACTCTCCGATGTCCTTCGCATTGCCCGGCTCCTGCCCGCCGAACTGGTTGCAGGGGAAGCCGAGCACGGCAAAGCCGCGCGGCGAAAACTCCCGGTATATCGCCTCGAGCCCTTCGTATTGTGGGGTGAAACCGCATTTGCTTGCGGTGTTCACGATCAAGAGCACCTTGCCCTCGAACAGCTTCAAGGCGATCTCCTCGCCGGCGAGCGACTTGGCCGAAAACTCATAGATGCTTGGCATGATCGTCGTGCTGTCAGCTCACGGGATCGATCGGCATCGGCGGCACGCCGCCCGCCTCGATTGCTTCGCCTGCGGCGAGGCAGAGATCCTCGCGGTAGCGGCCGGAGACGACCTGGACGCCGACGGGAGCCCGTCCCACGAGACCTGTGGACACGGTCAACCCAGGCAAGCCCATGAACGGAATAGCGATCTCTGTCAATTGGGCACGCCAGACCCGGGCGAAGGAGGCCTCGCCCTTGAGGTCGAGATTGTCGGCAAACGGCAGTTCCGCCGAGACCGGGATCAGCAGCACGGCGTATCTTTCGAAGAACTGCAGCCATTCGCGCGTCAAGGTGGCGCGCCGCGTCAATGATTTCGAAAAATCGGCCGCGTCGAACGGAACCACCTTGGCGCGGTTGCCGCGCAGGCAGGCCAGCGCACCCGGGTCGCCCTCACACTCCGCGGCCGCGAGCTGTGCCTCGTAGCCGTCGCCGAGCCAGAGTTTCGTCTGCCAGTCCGCGGCCTCGCGCATCGGCGGCGTACCGGCGATCTCCTCGACCGTCCAGCCTGCGCGCTCCAGCCGCTTGCCGGCGTCGACCAGCGCCGCCTTCACTTCCGCGACCGTCTCGAGGCCATCAGGCGTCAGGCACAGTGCGGCACGCTTTGGCATGGGCGGGCCTTCCAGCGGCGCCGGGACCCACCAGGGATCGCGCACGTCCTTTTGCGCCATCGCGGCCAGCGAAATCCGGATGTCCTGGATTGTCCGCGCCAGCGGCCCCGAGACCGCGCTGATCTGGGGGCCGATGGTGCGCTCCGGCAGCGCCGCGTTGAAGGCGGCGATGCGTCCCATGGTCGGCCGCAAACCGTGCACGCCGCAGGCATAGGCCGGATAGCGGATCGAGCCCGCGATATCGGTGCCATGCGCGATATGGCCGATGCCGGCGGCCACGGCCGCACCCGCGCCGCCGGACGAGCCGCCCGGCGTCAGCGAGGGATCACGCGGATTTTTGGTGTCGCCATGGACGAGATTGGTGGTGAACCAGCGATAGGAAAAAGCCGGGCAGTTGGTGCGGCCGAGAATGACCGCGCCCGCTTTACGCAGATTGTCGACCACCGGGCTGTTGCTCTTCGCGATCGCGTCGCGCTGCAGTTTCACCCCGTTGGTGGTGGCAAAGCCTTCCTGATCGATATTGACCTTGACGGTCACCGGAACGCCGGCCAGCGCGCCGACCCCCTCGCCGCGCGCTATCCTTGCATCGACATCCGCCGCCTGCTTGAGCACGTCCTCCGGCCCGTGATCGATCACGGCGTTGATCTCAGGGTTCACCGCGTCCAGCCGCGCAAGCGCGGCCGCTGCCGCTTCCTTTGCGGAGACTTGCTTCGATTTGATGAGCGCGGCGAGTTCGGCAGCCGACAGGCGCCAGAGGTCAGTCATAGGCAACTCCGTTGTTGTGGCTGACTTGTAGCGCCCGGCGGACGGTCTGGCCAGATGGCCCCTTCTCCCACAACTACTCTCGAACTATCCCCTCACCCCTGTGAGGTGACAAACGGCGAAGCCGTTTGCGCGGGGATGACGGTCCGAGATGAGTGTCCGGTGCCCGGCCCTACCGCACGTGGGCTATGAAATAAGCAAGATCGGAGATCTGCTCGGGCGGCACCGCGCCCATGACGTCGGCCATGGTGCCGTCATAGCCGTGGCGGCTGTTGTCCTTGTACTCGCGGAGCGTCTTGGCCAGATAATCCTCGCGCTGATTGGCGATGCGCGGGACGTTGTCGGCGCCGGAAAAGTCCTGATGGTGACAGGAATTGCAATGATATTTTGTCACCAACGCCTCGGCGCGCTGCATGCGCGCAGCATCGGGCGCCTCGGGCGGCGGCTTGGGCTTTGGCAGTTTGGCGATGAAATCGGAAAAGCTGCGCAAGTCATCATCGCTGAGCGACTTGGCCATATCGTTCATCGGCTCGAACACACGCAGCTTCTCGCGAAACATGAAGAGCTGGATCAGCGCGTAAGGCGACTGTTGTCCGCCGAGCGATGGCGTGTTCTCGGTCTCTGACTGGCCGTGCTCGCCATGACAGGCAAAGCACGGCGCGGCCCGCTCTTCGATGGTTTCGGAGTTGGCGGACGAGGCAAACAGGCCAAGCGCCAGCGCAACAGCTAGTCTTTTCATCGAGCCGCCCGACATTTGCGTCATTGCGAGGAGCGTAAGCGACGAAGCAATCCAGAGCCTCACGCGCGGCCCTGGATTGCTTCGCTTGCGCTCGCAATGACGGCGTTAATTCACTCCGTCATTCCGGGGCGGTGCAAAAGCACCGAACCTCAGATGCGCAATTGCGCATCGGGGGAAACTCGAGATTCCGGGTTCGCCTCTTCGGGGTGCCCCGGAATAACGAGCCGCTTGGCTATTGCGTCGCGACCTTCGCCTTGCCGTAGGTGATGCGATAGACGGCGCCGTTGTAATCGTCCGACACCAGCATCGAGCCGTCCTTGAGCTGCAGCACGTCCACGGGCCGGCCGATATAGCTGTTGTTCTGCAAAAAGCCTGTTATCAGCGGCTCAATCGATTTGACCTTGCCGTCCTTGTCGAGCTTCACCGCGACGACGTCGCCACCGAACTTCTTGCTTCTGTTCCAGGAGCCGTGGCGCGCCACGACGATCGCGTTCTTGTAGGCTTTCGGGAACATGTTGCCGGTGTAGAAGCGCATGCCCAGCGCGGCGGCGTGCGGGCCCATCAGGCCGACCGGCGGGGTGAATTCGCTGCAGGAATGGCCCCAGCCGAATTCGGGATCAGGGATGTTGCCCTGATAGCAATAGGGTGCGCCGAAATCCTCACCCACCTTGGTGAGGCGATTGAGCTCGTCCTCGGGCACGTCTTCCGACAGCCAGTCGCGGCCGTTGTCGGTGAAGTAGAGCTGCTTCGTCTCCGGATTCCAATCGAAGCCGACGGTGTTGCGAACGCCGAGTGCGACCACCTCCGCGCCCGAGCCATCCAGATTGATCCGCCGGATCTGGCCATGCGCATCGTCGTGCAGGACGTTGTTGCCGGGCTGTCCGATCGGCACATAGAGCTTGTCGTCCGGGCCGACTGCGATGAACTTCCAGCCATGGGCCTCATCCTTGGGCAGGTTGTCGTAGATGACGGTCGGCTTAGGCGGATTGTCGAGGACGTCCTCGACGTGGTCGATCTTGGAAATCTTGGACAGCTCGGCGATGTAGAGCGTGCCGTTGTGGAAGGCGACGCCATTCGGCCGGTACAGCCCGGAGGCCAGCACCTTCACCGTGCGTTTGCCGTCCTTGTTGATGATGGCATAGACCTTGTCGACCAGGCGGCTGCCGACGAACACGGTCCCCTTGTCGCCCAGCGCCAGCGAGCGCGCATTGGCCATGCCGGCGGCATAGACTTCGATGTTGAAGCCGGGTGCGGCCTTCAGCTTCGCGACCGGCAGCTTGTCGGGCGCGGCGGGGAGCGGCGGCGGCGCTACGGGGGCAAGCTTCTGGGCGGCCTCATTGTCGGGTCGTCCGATCAGCGGTGAGCCCGGAGGCAGCGGCTGGGCCGCCGCTTGCGCCGGCGCTGCCGGCGGCGCAGTCTGCTGGGCGACAGCGATACCGGCGAAGCCCGCAACAAAAACGCCCGCAAGCACGATGCTGCGCGGCGACGAATGAGCGCTCATCTCGTCCTCCCCATGTGTGGCGGCGCTTATCCTCGACGCCGGCCCCTCAAGGGCTGGCGTGGGTCGCCTTTCCAGGACAACAGTCTCTGATATTTTTCAGGCGTAGCGCAAGGGCGCGCGATGCCGTATTCCCCGTCAGTGGCGCGTCACCGACTGATCCGGCAGGTCGAAGAACGCTTCCGAGAACGGGAATTCGAGCACGACCTCACCGGCCTCGTCCGTCACCTCGATCACCGCGCTCAACAGCGGGCCGACGGCGCCCTCGCTTCGCAACAGCTCGCGGATCATGGCGCGCGCGACTTCCCAGGCGCGATCGGGGTTCCGCAGCTCCTCCCCTTCGGGATCCTCGATCAGCTCTTCGCCGATGCGCGTGTTGAAAAAATATCTCGGCATGGGAATCCAGTGGGGCTCGGGCGATGGAATTGAAAGGCTCGCTGCTGTCACAACTTCTTTATTGCTGAGTTCCTCGCGCATTTGGCGCTCGGCTGCGGGACTGCCGCGCTGCCCGCGAACCATCGGCTATGACGCACTGCAGCGGCCACCACCTGTTTTCGCGATGCAATAAGAGCACGCGGAGATTTCTTGATCAAAGATTTAATTGGCGAACCTTTCCTGGAGCGCTAAATTTACAAACTACTGGCGGGGGAAATCGGTCCGGTCAACTAACCAAGGAGCGCCAAAATGGCCTGGAAAGCACCAAAGATTGTCGAAGTGCCGGTGGGCATGGAAATCAACATGTATGCATGCGCCGCCCGCAAATAGGGCAGCCGGCAATAATTCAGATTTGATGCAGGTGGACCTCCGGACACGGCACGTTCCTGACGGCAGGGAGCGTGCGTGAGCCGGTGTCCACCTTCGTCACGTTTGGATCGGTAGAGCAACCGCCGAGAGAATCGCAGCGAGATAGATCACCAGGAGACGGTTCATGCTTCGCGTCGTCGTCCTGGGCGCCGCAGCGGGCGGCGGAGTTCCGCAGTGGAACTGCGGATGCCCGGTATGCCGGGCGGCCAGGGACGCCCATCCAGAGCTGAGGAGCACCCAGTCGTCGATCGCAATCAGCGCCGATGGCGAGCACTGGTTTCTGATCAATGCCTCTCCCGATCTGCGTCAACAGGTGATCGCAACTCCGCATCTTCACCCGAGGAAGGGCAGCCTGCGCCATTCGCCGATCTCAGGCGTGATCCTGACCAATGGCGAGGTCGACGCAGTGGCGGGCCTGCTGTCGATGCGCGAAGGCTCGCCTTTCACCATCTACGGCCATCCCAATGTATTGGCGATCCTGAAAGCCAACACTATCTTCAATGTGCTGAGCGAGGCGAACGTCAAGCGACAGCCGATCGAGATCGATCGCGCTTTCGAGCCGCAACTGGCAGACGGTACGGCAAGCGGGATCGAGATCTTGCCCTTCGCCGTGAAAGGCAAGGTCGCGTGGTATCTGCGCGACGAAGCTCTGCCCGGCGGCCGCGGCGACGAGGTGGGCGACACGCTCGGACTTCGCATCCGCGACAAGGCGACGGACAAATATTTCTATTTCCTGGCGGCCGTCGCCGACGTCGGCGACGAACTGAAAGCGCGGCTCGCCGGTGCGCCGCTGGTATTCTTCGACGGCACGGTGTGGCGCGACGACGAATTGATCGCATCCGGCCTTGGCAGCAAGACGGGCCAAAGCATGGGCCACATCGCGATGTCCGGCAAAGATGGCGCGATCGAAAGCCTGGCCGGCCTTGGTATCGGCAGAAAGATATTTCTGCATATCAATAACTCCAACCCGGCGTTACTTTCGACCTCGCAAGAGCGCGCCATCGTAGAGCGCGCGGGCTGGCAAATACCTAGGGACGGAACGGAGATTGTGTTGTGAACGCTAGTGTTGCGACCACGATGACCGCGCTTTCGATCGGCAAGGGCATCTCGCTCAACAGTTCGAGCGAGCTCGAAGATGCACTGCGCCAGATCGGCGCTGCGCGGTACCATAATCTGCACCCGTTCCATAAACTGTTGCACGGCGGCAAATTGAACAAGGGCCAGGTGCAGGCCTGGGCGCTCAACCGCTACTATTACCAGAGTACGATCCCGATCAAGGATGCCGTGGTGATCTCGCGCTTCCGCGACCGCGCCACGCGCGTGGAATGGCGGCGTCGCATCGAGGATCATGACGGCGATGCCGGAAGCGAAGGCGGCATCGAGCGCTGGCTGAAGCTGACCGATGGCCTGGGCCTCGACAGGGCCTATGTGGAATCGACCGAAGGCATCCTGCCAGCCACGCGCTTTGCTGTGGAAGCCTATGTGCATTTCTGCCGCGACCGGACGCCGCTCGAGGCGATCGCCTCCTCGCTGACCGAACTCTTCGCACCGAGCCTCCACGAAGAGCGCATTTCCGGGATGCTGCAGCACTATGATTTCGTCAATCCCGACATCATGAGCTATTTCAAGCGCCGGCTCACCCAGGCGCCGCGCGACGCCAACTTTGCGCTCGAATACGTCAAGGCGCACGCCAGGACGCCGGAACAGCGCGACGCCGTCTGCAATGCACTGATCTTCAAGACCAACGTGCTTTGGGTCCAGCTCGATGCGCTCTATCACGCCTATGTCAATGGTCACATTCCGCCGGGCGCGTTCGTGCCCAAGGCGAGCTAGAGAGACGAAGCAATGGCTGGACCGCGGCATATCAGCGTCAGCGAGGCAAGCCGGCCGATGCTGCCGCGGCACACGAAGCTGAAGTTCGACGAGACGCGCAAGGTCTGGGTGATTTTGGCACCGGAACGCGTGCTGGCGCCGGACGAAATCGCGGTCGAAGTGCTGCAACTCTGCGACGGGGTGCGCAGCGTCGCAGGGATCGTCGATGACCTCGCGGCGAAATATGCCGCGCCGCGCGCGGATATTTCGGCCGACGTCGTTGCCATGCTGCAGGACCTTGCGGACAAGGGATTTTTGACCGAAGCGCGCGAGAAGACGCCATGAGCGATGAGCTGGTTGAAACCAAAATGACGGCGCGCGATCCGAATGACGGGCTCGCGGTGCTGGAGAAACAAAGCACGACCGCGGAGGCTTTCGGCATTCCGCTCGCCGTGCTGGCGGAATTGACCCATCGCTGTCCGCTGCAATGTCCCTATTGCTCCAACCCGGTCGAGCTCGATCGCGCCAGCACCGAGCTCACGACGGCGGAATGGAACAAGGTGCTCTCCGAGCTCGCCGAAATCGGCGTGCTGCAGGTGCATTTCTCCGGCGGCGAGCCGACCGCGCGCAAGGACCTGGTCGAGCTCGTGCAGCATGCGAGCGACGTCGGGCTTTACACCAACCTGATCACCTCGGCCGTGCTGCTGACGCGCGACAAGATCGCAGCGCTTGCCGAGGCCGGGCTGTGCCATGTGCAGATCAGTTTCCAGGGCAGCGAGGCCGCGAGCGCCGATCGCGTCGCTGGATACAGAGCGGCGCATCAGAAAAAGATCCAGGCCGCGAAATGGACCCGCGAGTTGGAGCTGCCGCTGACCGTGAACGCGGTGATGCACCGCCAGAACCTGCACCAGTTGCCCGACATCATCCAGATGGCGGTCGATCTCGATGCCGACCGGCTCGAGGTCGCCAATGTGCAATATTACGGCTGGGCGTTGAAGAACCGCGCCGCCTTGATGCCGACCTTTGCGCAGCTCGAGGAGACTACGTGCATCGTCGAGGAGGCGCGGGAACGGCTGAAGGGCGTGCTCACCATCGACTACGTCATTCCCGATTATTACGCGTTGCGGCCGAAGAAATGCATGGGCGGCTGGGGCCGGCAGTTCTTCAACATCTCGCCGGCGGGCAAGGTGCTGCCATGTCACGCTGCGGAAAGCATCACCGGCCTGCAATTCGAATCCGTGCGCTCCAATCATTCCATTGCCTGGATCTGGCAGAACTCGGAAGCCTTCAACCGCTATCGCGGCACGGGATGGATGCCCGAGCCCTGCCGCTCCTGCGAATTCAAGGAAGTCGATTTCGGCGGCTGCCGCTGCCAGGCCTTTGCGTTGACGGGGGATGCCGGCAACACCGATCCCGCCTGCACGCTGTCGCCGCTGCACCAGCAGATCTTCAAGCAGGCGGAGCAGGAAGCGGCGTCGGGAAGTAACCGCTTCCTCTACCGCAATTTCGCCGGCGGCACGCTGGAGCCGAGCGACGATGGCGCCTGACGCCGATGCCGGCAAGCTGAGGCGCGCCGATCCCTTTGCACCGCTCACATCGGAATGGCTGGGCGTCGGCGAGGGCCACGAAATCTATGTCGAAAGCGTCGGCTGCGAACGCGGCTTGCCCGCGGTCTACCTGCATGGCGGGCCCGGCAGCGGCTGCCAGCCGGATCACCGCCGGCTGTTCGATCCCGAGCGTTTTCATGCCGTTCTGTTCGACCAACGGGGCTCGGGCCGCAGCCGGCCCAAGGGCAACCGCGAGGCCAATACGCTGTCGCATCTGATCGCGGATATGGAGCTGATCCGCGAGAAGTTCGGATTTGAGCGCTGGATGTTGGTCGGCGGCTCCTGGGGCGCGACCCTGGCGCTGGCTTATGCACAGGCGCATCCCGAACGCGTCTCGGGGATCGGCTTGCGCGCGACTTTTCTCGGCACTTACCGCGAGATCGAGACGGCGTTCTGCCAGACGCTGCCGCGCTTCTATCCCGATCTGTCTGCGGATTTCCTTGGCCTGCTTCCAGACGAAGAGCGCCGGCAGCCGCTGCAATCCTATTGGCGCCGCATTCTCGATCCGGATCCCGCCATTCACGGGCCCGCCGCGCGCGCCTGGCACGATACTGAACGCATCCTATCCGAGCATATGGCAGCGCGTACCCGCCTTGATCCCGCCTCGCTGAATGCGAACGGCACTCTGCCTGCAACGCCCTTCATGGAAGCCCACTATTTCGACAACGACTGCTTCATGCGACCGGATCAGTTGGTCGAGGAGGCGGCAAGGCTCGGAGGCATTCCAGGGATCATCGTGCAGGGCCGCTACGACCTGCTCTGTCCGCCTGCAACATCGCATGCTCTTTCGAGCCGCTGGCCGGATGCCGAGATTCGCATCGTCGAGGGCGCAGGGCACACGCTGTACGATCCCGGCGTCAGGAATGCCGTGATGCACTCGATCGCGGATCTGGCGGCAAAGATTGAGCGCGCGTCTGTTACGTCGTAATGAACCTCTCCTCTCATCCTGAGGAGGTCGCGAAGCGGCCGTCTCGAAGTATGAGGCCCGGACAACGCTCGGGGCCTCGTGGTTCTCTAAGTGATGCGTAGCATCGTCCGGTGACGGCGCCTGCGCCTCCTCACCATGAAGGTTGAGAGCGGAGCAAAACAAGAGCAGATCAAAGGAGAACAAGATGCCGCTCGCCGGAAAAGGCATGCTGCTGACGTCGATGGATATCGATCCCGCCGATGAGGCCGACTTCAACCGCTGGTACGACCGCGAACATCTGGAAGAGCGGGTGGCGATCGAGGGCTTCATCGAGGCCAGGCGCTATGTCGCGCATATCGGCAGCCCGAAATATCTCTGCCTCTATTCGACGCAAGCGATCGAGGTGCTGGACAGCCCGGCCTATCGCGACAAGCTCGCGCATCCGACCGCGTGGTCGGCCAAGACGATGGCGCGGTTCAAGAACATGATCCGCGCGGTGGCGCGCATCACCGTCAGCAACGGTACCGGCCGCGGCGCGGTGCTCGGCATCGTACGGCTGCGCCCGCAAGAAGGCCGCACCGACGAACTGCGCACAAGCTTGCAATCGCGGCTCGACCCGAAGGACCTCGACGGCATCATCTCCATACACCTCATTGAGAGCGACGCAAGACTGTCGGGACCGACGGCCGAACTGGCGACCGCAGCAGGCGCCGCCGATTGGTTCGTGCTGATCGACGGGACGAGTGTCGGCGCGATAGCGTCGCTGCAGGCCGCGCGCTTCACCGGCAACGCAGCTCCCATGCCTGCAACGCAGATATCGTCGGGCATCTATGACCTGATGTGGGACCTCGCCAAGAGCGACATTGCATCGACCTGATTCAATACGCGAATTCACACATATGCGGCATGCTGCAGCGCCACATACACGGCAACGTTATGGCGCTGCACACGCAAAAGCGAACGATCAGCCAAATTTGCCTTTGTGCATGAAGTTGAATGGCTCTAATCTCAATAAGGTAAGTCCATGATGCAATTCGAGAACCGAATGGACGTCATGTCGGCGTCCTGACGGACATAAAGGCCGCGCGGTTGTTGCTTGTGGCGCGGACGGGTAGGAATGAAACCGACTGATATTTCGGCCCCCGACTACTTTCACAAAGTGGTCGATTGCCAATGGGCCTGTCCCGCACATACACCTGTTCCCGAATACATCCGCTTGATCGCCGAAGGCCGCTATAGCGACGCCTACATGATCAATTGGAAGTCCAACGTGTTTCCCGGAATTTTGGGACGCACCTGCGACCGCCCCTGCGAGCCCGCCTGCCGCCGCGGACGAGTCGAAGAGAAGCCGGTGGCGATCTGCCGCTTGAAGCGCGTGGCCGCCGATTTCAAGGACGATATCAAGCAGCGTTTGCCGCGATCCGCGCCCAGGAATGGGAAGCGCATCGCGCTGGTTGGCGGCGGTCCGGCCTCGCTGACCGTGGCGCGCGATCTCGCTCCGCTCGGCTATCACTGCACGGTGTTCGATGCCGATCCGAAGGCCGGCGGCATGATGCGGACGCAGATCCCCAAATTCCGCCTGCCCGACTCAGTGATCGACGAGGAGACCGATTACATCCTCAGTCTCGGCATCGAGTTCAAGGGCGGGCAGCGCATCGACAGCATGAAGCAGTTGCTCGCGGAGGGCTATGATGCGGTCTTCGTCGGCTCCGGCGCGCCGCGCGGCCGCGAGCTCAACATCCCAGGCCGCAAAGAAGCAGCAAGCAACATCCACATCGGCATCGACTGGCTCTCCAGCGTCTCGTTCGGCCATACCGACAAGATCGGCAAGCGCGTGATCGTGCTTGGCGGCGGCAACACCGCGATGGACTGCTGCCGCACCGCACGCCGCCTGGGCGGCGTGGATGTCAAGGTGATCGTGCGCTCCGGCTTCGAGGAGATGAAGGCCTCGCCCTGGGAAAAAGAAGATGCCATGCACGAGGACATCCCGATCCTCAATTACATGGTGCCGATCGCGTTTACCCACGACAATGGCAAGCTCACCGGCGTCACCTTCCAGAAGGTGCGCGCCGAGTACGACGCGAAGGGCAAGCGCAGTCTCGTTCCCGCGGGCGAGCCTGACGTGACCATCGCCTGCGACGACGTGCTGGTCGCAGTCGGCCAGGAGAACGCCTTCCCCTGGATCGAGCGCGATTGCGGCATCGCGTTCGACAAATGGGATATGCCCAAAGTCGATCCGAAGACCATGGCTTCGACGCATCCAAAAGTGTTCTTCGGCGGCGATGCCGCGTTCGGTCCGAAGAACATCATCTGGGCGGTGGCGCATGGCCACGATGCGGCGCTGTCGATCCACCGGCTGCTGTCCGGCGAAGATGTCAACGAGCGGCCGCTGCCTGAGGTACATGTCACCTCGCAGAAGATGGGCATTCACGAGTGGAGCTACGACAACGACATCTCCCCCGAGAAGCGCTTCAAGGTACCGCATCGCGACAAGGTGATTGCGCTCAAGGACATCCGCGCCGAGGTGGAGCTTGGCTATGACGTGAAGCTCGCGCTCGGCGAAGCGCATCGCTGCCTGAACTGCGACGTGCAGACGGTGTTTTCGGCGCCGCTCTGCATCGAATGCGATGCCTGCGCCGACATCTGTCCGATGGACTGCATCACCTTCACGGAGAACGGCGAGGAAGCGGAGTTGCGGGGTCGGCTTAAAGCACCCACGCCGCACCCCGACCAGGACCTTTACGTTTCGACTGAGCTGAAGACAGGTCGCGTCATGGTGAAGGACGAGGACGTCTGCTTGCATTGCGGCCTGTGCGCCGAACGCTGCCCCACCGGAGCGTGGGACATGCAGAAATATCTCATCGATATGGTCCACGCAGGTACATCATGCCCGAGCAAGCGCCGATCAGCAGCGTAAACGATTTCGTCGTCCGCTTCGCCAACGTCAACGGCTCGGGCTCTGCTTCCGCCAATGAGCTGTTCGCCCGCGCCATCCTCCGCCACGGCGTGCCGGTCAGCCCACGCAACATCTTCCCTTCCAACATCCAGGGCCTGCCGACCTGGTACGAGGTGCGGGTAACCGAAGCCGGCCATCTCGGCGCGCGCGGCGGCGTCGACATGATGGTAGCAATGAACCCGCAGACCTGGGACAAGGACGTCGCCGGAATCGAGCCCGGCGGCTATCTGTTCTACGACTCGACCAAGCCGATGCCATCCTCGAAATTCCGCGACGACATTACGGTGATCGGCGTGCCGCTGACCGCGATCACCAATTCCACCTATACCGATCCGCGCCAGCGCCAGTTGTTCAAGAACATCATCTATCTCGGCGCGCTCTGTGCGTTGCTCGACATGGACCCGAAGCTGGTCGAGCAATTGATCGGCGAGCAGTACAAGGGCAAGGAGAAGCTCTTGTCCTCCAACGTCCACGCCCTGCATCTGGGCCGCGACTGGGCGCTGCAGAACCTGAAATGCCCGATCGGCTTGCGGGTGAAGAAAGCCGACAAGGTCGGCGACCGCATCTTCATCGAGGGCAACAGCGCGGCTGCGTTGGGAGCCGTCTACGGCGGCGCCACGGTGTGCGCTTGGTATCCGATCACGCCGTCGTCGTCGCTCGCGGACGCCTTCGCCGCGCATTGCAGAAAATATCGCCACGATCCGGAAACAGGCAAAGCGAAATACGCCATCGTCCAGGGTGAGGACGAATTGGCCTCGATCGGTATCGTGATCGGCGCCTCCTGGAACGGCGCCCGCGCCTTCACCGCGACCTCCGGCCCCGGCATTTCGCTGATGACCGAGTTCATCGGCCTGTCCTACTTCGCCGAGATTCCGGCGGTAATCATGGATGTGCAGCGCGCCGGTCCCTCGACGGGCATGCCGACCCGCACCCAGCAATGCGACATCATCGCCTGCGCCTACGCCTCGCATGGCGATACCAAGCATGTGCTGCTGTTTCCGGAGGATCCGGCGGAAGCGTTCGAGTTCGCGGCCACCGCCTTCGACCTCGCCGAGCGGCTGCAGACCGTAATCTTCCTGATGCTCGATCTCGACATTGGCATGAACCATCGCCTGTGCCGTCCGCTGAAATGGGACGATGCGCGGCAATATGACCGCGGCAAGCTCATGACAGCGGAGATGCTCGAGGAGGGACGCGACTTCGGCCGCTATCTCGACGTCGACGGCGACGGCATCCCCTATCGCACCCTGCCCGGCACGCATCCGACCAAAGGCTCCTACTTCACCCGCGGCACGTCGCGCGATCGCTATGCGCGCTATTCCGAGGAAGGCCCTGTTTATGCCGACAACATGCAGCGGCTCATGCGCAAGTTTGAGACCGCGCAGGACCTGGTGCCGCGGCCGCTGCAGGCCAATGCCGGCAAGCCGACCAAATACGGCGTGATCTATTTCGGCTCCACCGCGCCCGCGATGGATGAGGCGATCGGACTGCTGGAGGCACGGGGCCACCACCTCGATCGCCTGCGCATCCGCGCCTTCCCGTTCCATTCCAGCGTAGCGAGCTTCATCGCCGATCATGATTTCGTTTACGTCGTCGAGCAGAATCGCGACGGGCAGTTGCGCACGCTGATCGTCAACGAGAACGGCATCGACCCGGTGCGGCTGGTGTCGATCGTGCACTACGACGGCACGCCGATCACCGCGCGCTTCATTGCCAATGCCATCGGCGATCACCAGGATCACCTCAAGGTGACGCCTCTCCGCAAGGCCGTGTCATGACTTATATTGCAAAACCCAGATTTCATCACCCGGGCCTGAAGAAGAACGCGCTCGGCTTCACCCATCGCGACTACGAGGGCAAGATCTCGACGCTGTGTGCCGGCTGCGGCCACGACTCGATCACCGCCTCGATCATCGAAGCCTGCTTCGAGCTCTCGATCGAGCCGCATCGCGTGGCGAAAATCTCCGGTATCGGCTGTTCGTCGAAGACGCCCGACTATTTCCTTGGCAATTCGCACGGCTTCAACTCCGTGCACGGCCGCATGCCCTCGGTCCTCACCGGCGCCAATCTCGCCAACCGCGACCTGATTTATCTCGGCGTCTCCGGCGATGGCGATTCCGCCTCGATCGGCTTCGGCCAATTCGCGCATTCGATCCGGCGCGGCGTCAACATGACCTATATCGTCGAGAACAATGGCGTCTACGGCTTGACCAAGGGACAGTTCTCCGCCACCGCCGACCGCGGGTCGAAATCCAAGAAAGGCGTCATGAACACCGATAACGCCATCGATCTCGTGGCGATTGCGCTGCAGCTAGGAGCGACTTACGTGGCACGCAGCTTCTCCGGCGACAAGCGTCAGCTCGTACCCGTGATCGCGGGCGCGTTGCAACACAAGGGCGCCGCCTTCATCGACGTGATCAGCCCATGCGTCGCCTTCAATAATCACGCCGGCTCGACCAAAAGCTTCGATTATGTCCGCGAACATAATGACGCGGTGAACCGCCTCGATGTCATCACCGGTCGCGATCCGATCACCGTCGACTATGCCCCGGGCACCGTGCAGATCGTCGAGCAGCACGACGGATCGAGGCTCGCATTGCGCAAGATCGACGCCGATTACGACGTGCATGACCGTGTTGCCGCACAGGCTTTCCTGCAGAAACACGCCGCGAAAGGACAGATCGTCACCGGGCTGCTCTATGTCGATCCCGAGGCGGAAGACCTGCACAGCCACCTCAACACGGTGGATGCGCCGCTCAACTCGCTCGAAGCGCAGGATCTGTGTCCAGGCTCAACGGTGCTGGACAAGATCAACGCGAGCTTGCGGTAGCGCGGCTCTCAATTTGACGCGAAGAACGTCGCTCCCCTTGTCCCCGCTTGCGGGGAGAAGGTCGAGATGAGGAGGACTCTCCGCAATGTCGGTGGGTGGATAGTCCCCCTGTGTATCCGCACGACCAGAATTTGTGGGATGGAGGCGACTTAGCGCTTTGGCCGGTCGCCACCGACCAAAGCGCGTGGCGAGGTGAACAGAGCCCGCTGGCCCGATCGATCGAGGAAGGCGACTATGTGGCCGGCTTTCCGCTTCGCTCAGGCGGCCGCCCACTCAGGCGGCCGCCGGTTGTATCCGCGGATTGAGAACGTACTCCTTCAGGACCTTGTCGGTGCTGGCATCGACTTCCACCAGGGATACGTCGTAGCTCCAGAGGTCCGCCAGATGCTGCAGCACGCGCTTGGCATCCAGCTCGTTGAGCTGGGCGCCTTTCACGACCGTGTGGCGCAGCATCAGTCTGCGATCGCCGGCGAGATCGACATCGACAACCTCGATGTTGGGGTCGATGTAGCCGATGTCGTACTGGCGCGACAATTCGCGGCGGATGCGGCGATAGCCGCGTTCATTGTGGATGGCGTCCACCTTGATGCCGGCGCGCTCTTCCGGATCGTCATGCAGGTGGAACAGCCGTAGCTGACGGATCAGATTGGGGCTCAGGAACTGGCCGACGAAGCTCTCGTCCCGATAGTTGGCCCAGATGCCGCGCAGCACATCCTCGACATCGCCGCAGCCGGCTATTTCCGGAAACCACTCGCGGTCCTCGTCCTCCGGATTGGTCACGATGCGCTCGATGTCCTGCATCATCGCAAAGCCGAGCGCGTAGGGATTAAAGCCGGAGAAGCGTGGATCATCGAACTCCGGCTGGAACACCACGTTGGTGTGCGATTGCAGGAATTCGAGGAAGTTGCCGTCGGAGATGCGCCCCTGCTGGTGCAGTCGGTTCATCATCCGGTAATGAACATAGGTCGCGGTGCCCTCGTTCATAACCTTGGTCTGGCTCTGCGGATAGAAATATTGCGCGATGTGGCGCACGATACGCAGGAGCTCGCGCTGCCAGGGGGCGAGACGCGGAGCGCTCTTTTCCAGGAAGTACAGGAGATTTTCCTGGGGCAGGCCGAGCAGTTTGCGGCGTCGCTCGATATTGAGCACCTGGCGGCTCTTGGCGGGTCCGGTCGGAACCGTGCGCCACAGGTCGTTAAAGGCGCGTTCCTCATGCAGACGGCGCTTGCCCGCGCGCTTCTCTTCATCACGCAGGTCGAGCTTCTTCTTGCCGGGATAGCGATCGACGCCGTGCGACATCAAGGCGTGCGCGGCATCGAGCGTCTGCTCGACCGCGACATGGCCGTAGCGCTCCTCGCACTGGGTCACATAGCGCTTGGCGAACTCCAGATAGTCGAGAATGCCGTCGGCGTCGGTCCATTGCTTGAACAGATAGTTGTTCTTGAAGAAATGATTGTGGCCGAACGCGGCATGCGCGATCACCAGCGCCTGCATCGTCGCGGTGTTTTCCTCCATCAGGTAGGAAATACAGGGCGACGAGTTGATGACGATCTCGTAGGCAAGCCCCATCAGCCCCTTGCGGTAGGAGGCTTCGTGGAAGGCAAAGTGCTTGCCGAACGACCAATGCTTGTAGAACAGCGGCATGCCGACGGACGAATAGGCGTCCAGCATCTGCTCGGCGGTAATGACCTCGATCTGGTTGATATAGGTGTCGAGGCCGAGTTCGGAGCGCGCGATCTCCTCGCATGCATCGTGGATACGCTGCAGCGTGGCAAAGTCCCAATCCGCACCCTCGAAGAGACGTTGCCCTGTCATGAAGCGGCCTTCTCCTGCTTGGCGCGGCGCTGAAACAGATCATGGAAGACCGGGAAGATCTCGCTGCGGTCCCGAACCTTGCGCATCGAGAGCTCCGCGCCGTTCCCGCGCAGCCGCTCGTAGAGCGACCACAGCGAGGAATCCGGCATTTCGAACGAATAGCCGCCGGCCTCGCCGACCTCGAGATAGGCGAAGAACTGACAGACCGGCAGGATGTGCTCAGTCAGAATGCGGGACACGGGCTCGCTGTCGGAGATCGAGTTGTCGCCGTCGGATGCCTGCGCGGCGTAGATGTTCCAATCCGAGGGACGGAAGCGCGAGCGGACGATCTCGTGCATCGCCTGCAACGCGCTGGAGACGAGCGTGCCGCCCGAGGCCGGGCCGTAGAAGAAGGTCTGCTCGTCGACCTCTTCGGCGCGATCGGTATGACGGATGAACACGATCTCGACATGGCGGTAACGCCGCTTCAGGAACACGTAGAGCAGCATGTAGAACCGCTTGGCGAGGTCCTTCATGTGCTCGGACATCGAGCCCGAAACGTCCATCAGGCAGAACATCACCGCCTGCGCCACCGGCTTCGGAATGGTCTCGAACCGGCGGTAGCGGATGTCGATCGGATCGATGAAGGGGATTCGTTTGGCTTTAGCCTTCAGCGCCTCGATCTCGGCGATCAGCTCGGCGCGGCGCGCTTCGTCTTCGCATTCGGCGAGTTCCGCCTCGAGCGCGGCTATCTCTTGCGGCCGCGGCCGGCGCAGTGCCACGCGGCGCATCAGCGCACGGCTCACCGTGCGGCTGATCGAGATGTTGGCGGGCGAGCCCGAAGTGGCATAGCCGGCGCGCTGCAGACCCTCGCTTTCCGTATCGGCAAGCTTGCGCTTGGCGAGATCCGGCAGCTCCAGATCATCGAGGAACAGGTTGACGAACTCTTCCCGGCTCAGCACGAAGCGGAAGGCATCTTCGCTGTCGCCCTGCCCCGGCTGGGATTTCCTCCCGCCGCCTTCGTTCGAACGCGGCAGGATGTCACCCTCCACGAACTTCTTGTTGCCGGGGAGCACCATATCGCGCGTGCCGCCCTCGCGGCGAAAGCGCGGCTCGTCCATGCCGTCGAGCGCGATACTGACCTCGCCGCCCTCCAGGACATCCTTGATGTCGCGATCCTGCGAGGACTTCTTGACCGCGCTTTGAACCTGAGCCTTGGCCCGCCGCAAAAAACGCTGGCGGTTCTCGAGGCTCTTGCCTCCCGGGTTCAGGCGCCGATCGATGATATGAAAGGCCACTGTTACATCCGCCTCCGCCTATCCGGCCTGCTTCACGCGCATGTACCACTCGACCAGCCGCCGGACCTGCCGCTCGGTGTAACCGCGTTCGATCATCCGCGCGACGAAATCGGCGTGCTTCTTCTCGGTCTCGCCGTCCTTCTTGGACCCGAACGAGATCACGGGAAGCAGGTCCTCGACCTGCGAGAATATCCGTTTTTCGATCACCTCGCGAATCTTCTCGTAGGAGGTCCACTTCGGATTCTTCCCGCCGTTCTGGGCCCGCGACCGCAGCGAGAACTTGACCACCTCGTTGCGGAAGTCCTTGGGATTGGCAATTCCGGCGGGCTTTTCGATCTTCGTCAGTTCCTGGTTGAGCAGTTCACGATCCAGAAGCTGGCCGGTGTCGGGATCCTTGAAGTCCTGATCCTCGATCCAGGCGTCGGCATAGTCGACGTAGCGGTCGAAGAGGTTCTGGCCGTAATCGGAGTAGGATTCCAGATAGGCCTTCTGGATCTCGTTGCCGATGAACTCCGCGTAGCGCGGCGCCAGCTCCGCCTTGATGAATTCCAGATAGCGTTTCTCGAGCTCCTCGGGGAGCTGCTCGCGACGGATCGCGTGCTCCAGCACATACATCAGATGGACGGCGTCGGCGCCGACCTCCTGGGTATCGTGGTTGAAGGTCGCCGCGAGAACCTTGAAGGCAAAGCGGGTGGAAACTCCATCCATGCCCTCGTCGACGCCGGCCGCGTCCCTGTATTCCTGGACGCTGCGGGCCTTCGGATCGGACTCCTTCAGACTCTCGCCGTCATAGACACGCATCTTGGAAAAGAGCGTCGAGTTCTCGTGCCTGCGCAGGCGCGACATCACCGAGAAGCGAGCCATCGTATCGAGCGTCGCCGGCGCGCAAGGCGCATTCGCAAGCTCCGAACTCTGGATCAGCTTCTCGTAGATCTTGCGCTCCTCGGTGACACGCAGGACGTACGGGACCTTGATCACACAGATGCGGTCGATAAAGGCCTCGTTGTTCTTGTTGGCCTTGAAGCTCTGCCATTCGGCCTCGTTGGAGTGCGCGAGGATGATGCCGCTGAAAGGAATGGCGCCGATGTTTTCGGTGCCGATGTAATTGCCCTCCTGCGTCGCCGTCAGCAGCGGATGCAGCATCTTGATCGGCGCCTTGAACATCTCGACGAATTCGAGAATGCCCTGGTTGGCGCGATTGAGGCCGCCCGAATAGCTGTAGGCGTCGGGATCGTTCTGGGCGAAGGTCTCGAGCTTGCGGATGTCGACCTTGCCGACGAGCGAGGAGATATCCTGGTTGTTCTCGTCACCTGGCTCAGTCTTGGAGATCGCGATCTGGCGCAGGCGCGAGGGCTGAATCTTGGCGACGCGGAATTGCGAGATGTCGCCGCCGAAGGATTCCAGCCGCTTGTAGCACCACGGACTCATCAGGCCGGTGAGACGGCGGCGCGGAATGCCGTATTTCTCCTCGAGCATCGGCCCGAGCGTATCGGGGTCGAACAGACCGAGCGGAGACTCGAACACCGGGCTCAGCTCATCGCCCGCCTTCAGCACATAGATGGGATGCACTTCCATCAATTGCTTCAACCGCTCGGCGAGAGAGGACTTGCCGCCGCCGACCGGGCCAAGCAGATAGAGGATTTGCTTGCGCTCTTCGAGCCCCTGCGCGGCGTGGCGGAAGAATCCGACGATACGCTCGATCGTATCTTCCATGCCGTGGAAGCCGGCGAAGGCCGGATAGCTGCGTATCGTGCGGTTCAAAAAGATACGGCCAAGGCGTGGGTCCTTGGCCGTGTCGATCATCTGGGGCTCACCGATCGCCGCTAGTAGTCGTTCGGCCGCATTTGCATATCGCATCGGATCTGTTCGACACGATTCCAGATATTCCGCCATCGACATGTCGGTCTGGCTTCGCGCCTCGAACGATCGAGCGAAAGCATTGAATAGAGAATCGTTGTACATGATCCCTCTCTCTCCGCGATATGTCCCGCTGCACTTTGAAACGGGCTGAGTAGGGGTGCGTTCCTGCTCAACGACGAATCAAACTGAGCACGCTGCCTCTATTGAACGCTCGCTGAGCTCCTCTTCGCAATGCGTACCGCATGCAGTGATTGCCATATCAACAAGCAGTTCGCTCAATAGTTCGGCAAAAACCCTTCCAGCGCATTAGTTTTGGCCTATTGTAGCGGGTTCGCAACATCCGTACGAATCCGGAGATATGCTTTTCCGAGGCTTTTCCCTGCGCCGCACAACGGTTTGTGAAGACGCGTGAAGGCGCCTCCGCCCGACCAAAATGAACACGAAATGAACGCTTTTGAGCGTCGGCGCCAGGCAGCCGAACGTGACGCCCCGCGGCACGACGAATTTCCTACGCAATCGCCCGTCACCGCCAATCCAGTTTTGAAATGGGTGAGCGGAAGAGAAGCAATACTGGAAGATTAGCATAAGATGTCTGCGGAGTGTCGCGCTTGTTTTTGTTCTCGCGGAGGCGGCGTTTGCCGGCCTGCACGCACGGGCCACGCTTAGGACATGATTGCGACGACCAAAGCCGAGGCGTTCGATAAACAAATGTTGGCGCGGCACAGAACCGCAAGGTCTGTGCGCACATTTATGCGCCGCTATGACGCAGGTCGCCGGCATACCCCAAACAGGAAGTTGCCGCGGCGAAGCTCTGGAGAGCACCGAAATGCCGGCTATCCGCTCCGCCTTGGCATCACATACCGGCGACGGTTGCAATTGTGCGTTCGTCGAAAAAACAATGACGACATTCGTTTCGCTTGCGGGAGCCCGGCGATCCCGTCCGCGCCGATACGGGCAGCGTAATGCGCATCGCTGAGCTGCAGCAGCGGGGCCTCTTACCGCCTTGAATAGGATTGCGGCCCTAGCGACCCGCAGGCCCGGCATTGTCACGAAATTGTTCCGCAATTGCCGCTAAGTGGGGGCAGATTTTCTGGATCGAAGCGGCGCGACCAGCGTTACCTTTCCTCGGGCACTATTTTCCGTCCGCGGCGGTAGGCCGGTTGACAATCCATTGTGGCGCCAGAAAGCTGGCGGAGTTCCGGAAGTAGAACCAGCTCGAACGGAAAAAGGCATCATGAATCCCGTCAATCCCGTCAAAGCACTCGAAAAGCACGGCCAGTCGGTCTGGTTGGATTTCCTGGCCCGCGGCTTCGTCGCCAAGGGCGACCTAAAAGAACTGATTGACGAGGATGGCGTCAAAGGCATCACCTCCAATCCTTCGATCTTCGAGAAGGCGATCGGCTCCTCCGACGAATATGACGGCGCGATCGGCAAGGCGCTGAACCGCGCCGACCGGCCGGTGACTGAGCTGTTCGAGGAGCTCGCGGTGGCCGATATCCAGCACGCCGCCGACGTGCTGCGCCCGGTCTATGACTCGATGGACGGCAAGGACGGCTTTGTCAGCCTGGAGGTCTCACCCTATCTCGCCACCGACACCAAAGCCACGATCGCGGAGGCGCGCCGGCTCTGGAAAGACGTTCACCGAAAGAACCTGATGATCAAGGTGCCGGCCACGCCCGAGGGCTTGCCCGCCATCGAGCAACTGACCAGCGAAGGAATCAGCGTCAACATCACGCTTCTGTTCTCGCAAAAGGTCTATCTGCAGGTGGCGGAGGCCTATCTGACGGGACTGGAGAAGTACATCGAAGGCGGCGGCGATCCCTCCCATGTCGCCAGCGTCGCCAGTTTTTTCGTCAGCCGTATCGACACGATGGTCGACAAGCAGCTTGACGAGAAGATCGCCAAGGCCAACGATCCGACCGAAAAGGAACGGCTTGCCGCGCTCAAGGGCAAGGTCGCGATCGCGAACGCAAAACTCGCCTATCAGGAATACAAGAAGCTCATCGCGGATGCCCGCTGGGAGAAGCTCGCCGCCAAGGGCGCCAGGCCGCAGCGGCTGCTGTGGGCCTCGACCGGCACCAAGAACAAGGATTACAGCGACGTCCTCTATATCGAAGAGCTGATCGGTCCCGATACCGTCAACACCATGCCGCCGGCGACGCTCGACGCCTTCCGTGACCACGGGAAGCTGCGCGACAGCCTGGAAGAGAATATCGACGAGGCGAGGCAGGTTCTCAGCGAGCTGGAGAAATCCGGCATCTCGCTTGACGCCATCACGGCCGAGCTGGTGAAGGATGGCGTCAGGCTGTTCGCCGACTCCGCCGACAAGCTCTATGGCGCGGTCGCGCACAAGCGCGTCACCGTATTGGGCGGCGCCCTCGATCCGCAGCACCTTGCGCTGACGAGCGAGCTTGGCAAGGCGGTCGCCAAGGACACCGAGGAATGGCGTGCCTCTGCGAAGGTGCGCAGGCTTTGGCACCACGACGAGACGGTGTGGACCGGCACCGACGAGGACAAATGGCTGGGCTGGCTGACCAGTCCCGCCAAGGCCGACGTCGCCGATTACGAGGACTTTGCCCAGCGCGTGAAGGGGCAAAATTTTTCCGACGCTGTCGTCCTGGGGATGGGCGGTTCGAGCCTCGGGCCAGAGGTCCTTGCGATGACCTTCCCGAAAAAGCCGGGCTTCCCGAAACTGCACATCCTGGATTCGACCGATCCGGCCGAAGTGCGCGCCATGGAGGCGCGGGTCGATATCGGAAAGACCCTGTTCATCGTCTCCAGCAAATCCGGCTCAACCACCGAGCCTAACGCAATGAAGGACTATTTCTTCGATCGCGTCGCCAAGACGATCGGCGCCAAGAAGGCCGGCCACCGCTTCATCGCGGTCACCGACCCCGGCTCCTCGCTGGAGAAGACGGCGATCAGGCAGGGCTTTGCGCGCGTTTTTCACGGCGAGCCTTCCATCGGCGGCCGGTATTCCGTGCTCTCGCCCTTTGGCCTCGTGCCGGCGGCAGCCGCCGGCATCGACGTCCGCAGCCTGATTGCGCACGCGCTCTCCATGGTGCGCTCCTGCGCCGCCGACGTACCGCCCCATGAAAATCCCGGCGTGCAGCTCGGGCTGGCTCTGGGACAGGCCGGCCTTGAAGGCCGCGACAAGGTGACGATCATCTCGTCCAAGAAGATTGCCGATTTCGGCGCCTGGGCGGAGCAGTTGATCGCGGAGTCCACGGGCAAGGAAGGCAAGGGGCTGATCCCGATCGACGGCGAGCCGCTGGGCGAACCTCACCTTTATGGCGACGACCGCTTCTTCATCGATATCCGCACCGAGGGCGAAGACGACCCCGGCCACGACGACAAGCTCACGGCGCTGGAGAAGGCGGGGCACCCGGTGGCGCGCATCGTCATGAAGTCGATCGAGCACCTCGGCCAGGAATTCTTCCGCTTTGAAATGGCGACCGCCGTCGCCGGCGCCGTCCTTGGCATCAATCCTTTCAATCAGCCGGACGTCGAAAGCGCCAAGATCAAGACGCGCGAATTGACCGGGGCGTTTGAGAAAACCGGCAAGCTGCCGGCGGAAAAACCGGTGGTGGCCTCCAAAGCGGCCGATATCTTCACGGACGACGGCAACGCGACGGATCTGCGCAAGGCCGGCGCCAATGGCGAGCTCGGCTCATGGCTGAAAGCGCACCTGTCGCGCGTACAGAGCGGCGACTATGTGGCGCTGCTCGCCTATATCGAGCGCGACGCCGAACATATCGATGCCCTGCAGCGTATGCGGCTGAGGCTACGCGACAACCGCCGTGTCGCGACCTGCGCCGAGTTCGGCCCGCGTTTCCTGCATTCGACGGGACAGGCCTATAAGGGCGGTCCGGACAGCGGTGTGTTCCTGCAGATCACCGCCGATGACACCAAGGACCTGAAAATCCCCGGCCAGAAGGCCAGCTTCGGCGTGATCAAGGCGGCGCAGGCGCGCGGCGATTTCGACGTGCTGACCGAGCGCGGCCGGCGCGCGCTGCGCGTGCACCTCAAGGGCGATCTCGAAAAGGGCCTGAAAATGCTCGATGCGGCCATCGAGCAGGCGCTGGCTTAGAGGTGGTCACATGCAGCTTGGTATGATCGGCTTGGGACGGATGGGAGGCAATATAGTCCGCCGGCTGATGCGGAACGGACATACGGCCGTCGTCTACGACAAGGATTCCAGGGCGGTCGCGAGCCTTGCGGAAGACGGCGCAACGGGCGCCGCCACGCTGGAAGACTTCGTCGCAAAGCTCGACAAACCACGCACCGCCTGGGTGATGTTGCCGGCCGGCGCCATCACCGAGGCCACGATCGACGCGCTGTCGAAGCTGATGGAAAGCGGCGACGTCGTCATCGACGGCGGCAACACCTTTTGGCAGGATGATGTCCGCCGCGGCAAGGCGCTGAAGGAGCGCGGCATCCATTATGTCGATGTCGGCACCTCCGGCGGCATCTGGGGCATCGAACGCGGCTATTGCATGATGATCGGCGGCGACAAGGCCGTGGTCGACCGGCTCGATCCGATCTTCGCCAAACTCGCGCCGGGCGCCGGCGACGTTCCGCGCACGCCCGGGCGGGACGGCCGTGACCCCCGTGTCGAGCAAGGTTATATCCACGCCGGTCCGATCGGTGCCGGTCACTTCGTCAAGATGATCCACAACGGTATCGAATACGGCCTGATGCAGGCCTATGCGGAAGGCTTTGACATCCTCAAGAACGCCAACAGCGAGGGGCTGCCGCCCGACCATCGTTTTGACTTCGACATCGCCGATGTCGCCGAGGTCTGGCGGCGCGGCAGCGTCATTCCCTCCTGGCTGCTCGACCTGACCGCGACGGCGCTGGCCGACAGCCCCAGCCTGAGCGGCTATTCCGGCTATGTCGAGGATTCCGGCGAAGGCCGCTGGACCGTGAACGCGGCCATCGACGAGGCGGTGCCGGCCGAAGTCCTCACCGCGGCGCTGTTTGCGCGTTTTCGCTCCCGCAAGGAACACACCTTTGCGGAAAAAATTCTCTCGGCAATGCGCGCCGGATTTGGCGGCCATAAGGAGCCGCAACAGCACGCCGACCCGGCGCGGCAGAACGCACCCGACATCGTCAAACCCAAGGCCGGCCGTTCGTGACAGACTTCCAGCCCAACCAGAAGCCACCGCCCTGCGCTTTCGTCATCTTCGGCGTCACCGGTGACCTGACGCACCGCCTGGTGATTCCCGCCCTCTACAATCTCGCGGCCGGCGGGCTTTTGCCGGATCCATTCTGCGTGGTCGGCGTCGCCCGCCGCGGCATGTCGCATGACGCACTGCGCGACAGCCTCATGAAAGGCCTGCGGCAGTTCGCCACCCGTCCCGTGGACGACAAGATCGCGAACCGTCTGCTTGAATGCGTGACCTCGGTCGAGGCCGATCCCGGCGATCCACGTTCGATCGATCGCCTCAAGGAGCGGATCGAAAAGCTGGAAGCCAACCGCAATACCGGCGGCAACCGCCTGTTTTACCTTGCGACGCCACCCAACGCGTTCGCTCCGATTGCCCAACAGCTCGGCCGCGTCGGCCTGCTCAAGGAAGATCACGGCGCCTGGCGCAGGCTGGTCGTCGAAAAGCCGTTCGGGACCGATCTTGCCTCGGCGCGCGCCCTCAATGCGGAGCTGCTCGGCATCCTGGACGAGCACCAGATCTACCGGATCGATCATTATCTCGGCAAGGAGACGGTCCAGAACATCCTGGTTCTGCGCTTCGCCAACGGCATGTTCGAGCCGATCTGGAACCGGCATCACATCGATCACGTGCAGATCACGGTCGAGGAGAAGCTTCCCGTCGTTCCCCACCGCGGCAGCTTCTATGACTCGACCGGCGCGCTGCGCGACATGGTGCCGAACCATCTGTTTCAGCTCCTATCCCTGATCGCGATGGAGCCGCCGGCGCGCTTCGACGCGCATACGGTGCGTACGGAAAAGGGCGAGGTGCTGGCCGCGATCCAGACCGAGAGCGAGCAAGACGCGCTGAAAAATTCCGTGCGCGCCCAGTACACCGCCGGCAAGATCGGCGACACTGAGGTCCCTGATTATCGCAAGATCAAGGATGTCAGGCCCGACACCACGACGGAAACCTATGTCGCGCTGAAACTCAACATCGACAATTGGCGCTGGGCCGGCGTGCCCTTCTATCTTCGCACCGGCAAGTCGCTCAGCGCCAAGCGGACGGAAGTCGCGATCAAATTCCGCGAGGCGCCGTTCGCGATGTTCCAATGCACGCCGGTCGAGCAGCTCACTGAAAATTATCTCGTGATCGGCATCGAACCCACCGAAGGCATCACTCTGCAATTCAACACCAAGGTGCCGGGGCCGACGGTCCGGATCGACGGCGTGCAGATGAAGTTCCACTATAAGGACTATTTCAAAGCCGAGCCGGCAACGGGTTACGAGACGCTGATCTATGACTGCATGATCGGCGACAATATTCTCTTCCAGCGCGCCGACAGCGTCGAGGCCGGCTGGCAGGCTGTGCAGCCCTTCCTGGACGCCTGGAAGAAAGCCGGTGCGAAGGGGCTGGAATCCTACGCGGCCGGCAGCGAGGGCCCGCAGGGCGCAGTCGACCTGTTGAAGCGCGACGGCCGTAGCTGGCGGAAGCTCTGAAATGGGCTTGGGCGACCATCGGCGGCTGATTACAGTTTCCGATCCGGACGCGCTTGCGCAAACCGCCGCCGAGCGGCTGCTCACAAGAATCGCCGGCAATCCCGGACGGATCGCGATATGTCTGACCGGCGGTTCGAGCCCGAAGCGGCTCTATGGTCTTTTGGCGCAGGACCCCTATCGCAGGCGGATCCCCTGGGAGCGCGTACACTGGTTCATTGGCGATGAACGGCTTGTCGCGCCCGGCGATCCCCTGCACAACATGAGCATGGCGCGAGAGATCTTGCTCGATCGGTGCGCACCGGCCGATAACATCCATCCGATTCCGACCGATCATCCGAGCCCGGATGAGTGCGCCCGTCGCTATGAGCGCGAGCTGAAATCCTTCTATGGCGCCGAGCAACCGGACCCCGCAAAACCGCTCTTCGATGTCGTGCTGATGGGCGCCGGGCCCGACGGCCATACCGCCTCGCTATTTCCGGGTTATGCCGCGCTTGACGAGCGCGCGCGCTGGGTGGTGGGCGTGCCGACCGCGCCGGTCGAACCGCACGTGCCGAGGGTGACCCTGACCTTCCCGGCACTCGAGGCCTGCCGCGAAATGCTGTTCGAAGTGGCAGGCGGCGAGAAGCGTGCGATCTTGACGCGCCTGCTCGCCGGGGAGAACCTGCCGGCGAATCGCGCGCAATCGGTCGGCGAGACGGTCTGGCTGATCGACAAGGGCGCGCTCCCGGAGAGCTTTGGCGGTGAATGAGGGCGAGGAAATACCCTGCGCGCTGGTGGTCATGGGTGTGTCGGGATCGGGCAAGAGCACGATCGGCCAGGCCCTGGCGGCGCGGCTCGGCTGGCGCTTCGAGGATGGCGACGCCTTTCACCCACCGAGCAACGTCGCCAAAATGAGCGCGGGACAGCCGCTCACGGACGAGGACCGCTGGCCCTGGCTGCGCGCCATCGCCGCCGAGATCGACCGCGCCTCTGCGGCCGACGAGCGTGTCGTTATCGCCTGCTCTGCGCTACGGCACGCCTATCGCGACATCCTCGTGCACGGTCGAACTGACGTCCGGATCGTCTATCTTAACGGCACGGAACCCCTGATCGCGAGGCGGCTCGGTCGCCGCAAGGGCCACTTCATGCCAGCCGGCCTGCTCGCGAGCCAATTCGCCACCCTGGAGCCGCCAGGCGCGGACGAGCGCCCAGTGACGGTCTCGATCGAGCCGCCGGTGCAGGACATTGTCGATGCTATCCTGGGTCAGCTCGGTTTTGGCCATCCCGAGACCATCCTGCCGCGCCGGAGCCGCACATGAACCGTATCGAACTCGTGGTCTCCGACGTCGATGGCACGCTGTTGACCAGAGACAAAGCCCTGACCGACCGCGCAAGGGCCGCCGTGCATCAATTGCACCAGCGCGGCATCGGCTTCACCATCACCTCCAGCCGGCCGACCATCGGCATGCATTTTCTCGCCGCACCGCTGGCAATCAGCTTGCCGATTGGCCCGTTCAACGGCAGCTCGATCGTCGATCCCCAGATGAAGCCAATCGAGCAGCACCTGCTGCCCGCCTCCGCCACGCAGAGCAGTCTCGATCTGCTCGCCGAGTACGGCATCGACATCTGGCTGTTCACGAACGAGCTGTGGCTCACACGCAACGGCCATGGCGAATACGTTCCGCACGAGAAACGGGCGATCAAGGCCGATCCGACCGTGATCGACGATTTCACGCCCTACGTCACGCGCGCCTGCAAGGTGGTCGGCTCCAGCTCGGACCCCGACCTCTTGATCCGCTGTGAACAGCTCATGCAAGAAACCCTGGGCGGCCAGGCAACCGCCGTCCGCTCCCAGAGCTACTATCTCGACGTCACTCCGCCCGGCCACAACAAGGGCACCTTCGTCCAGGCCATCGCAAAGCGGCTCGGCATTGCGACCGACGCTGTCGCCAGCATCGGTGACATGCAGAACGATTTGGCGATGTTCGACGTCAGCGGCTTTTCCATCGCGATGGGCAATGCCACCGACGAGGTCAAGAAACACGCCGATCGCGTCACCGCCTCCAACGACGAGGAGGGATTTGCGATAGCGATGGAGATGATCCTGGAAGAAAATTCGAAGCGGTAGCCGTCGCCCTTCGCGTTCCTTGCATCGCACAAAATCAGCCGCCCGGGCGCACCATGCCCCGGGGATGGGCTTCTATTCATTGGCCGGCGAGCGGAATTCAGGCATTGTCAGGCGCCAGCCTTTTACCAAAATAGCTCCTCAGGGCGCCCGATGAACTGGATATTTCGCCCGTCGATCAGGAGGAAGATCGTCGGAATCGCGATCGGGCTGATCGCCCTGATGATATTTACGTCAGTTCTTTCCGTGTTCATGGCGAACACAGTCGGCCATCTGCTGGACGAGCTGCTCGCAAAATACATACCCGCCTACGGCCATCTGGCCCGGGTCGATATCCGCTCGCTCGAGCGCGCGCTCTCGTTGCGCCAGATGATGATCGCCCGGATGCAGAACCCGCCGGACGAGCAGGCCTATACGGCGCGGCTGCGTATGTTTCAGAGCAAGAATGCCGAGGTCGAGCAAGAGGCGGAAGCAGCGCGCAAGCTCATTATCTCCATTATCGAAGACCCCAGCACGCCTTCCGACAACGCTGCGTTGGGCCGCATCGAGACCCGAATTGAAGACGTCACCAACGATTTCCGTCGTCACTTGAACGACGAGGATGCGGCATTGATGCGGCAGCTCGAGGCGAAGAACTATACGGAGGTCAGAAACTCGCTTGCACGAGCCGATTCGCTTCGCGATGAATACACGCAGAAAATCGATGAAATACGCGCCGACATGCTGAAGCAGGTCTATGCCAGCACGTCGACCATCATCCGCAAGCAGCAACAAGCCATATTGATCTCCACGGCGGTCACCGCGCTGGCGGCAACGATCGGATTGGGCTTTGCCCTGCTGGTCAGCAGCGGCATCACGCGCCCGGTGCTCCGCCTGTTGCAAGGCGCGCGCGAGGTCGAGGCCGGTCATCTCGACCGGCCGATCAGCGTGTCGACGACAGACGAAATCGGCCAGCTCTCCGCCGCCTTCAATCGCATGGTCGAACGGCTCCGCCGCAACGAAAAGATCAGGGAAACCTTCGGCAGATATTTCGACCCCAAGATCGCCGAAGGAATGATTGGTGACACCGAGCTGAGCGCCACCAAGGGGCAGCGCCGCGTCATGACGGTGCTGTTCTGCGACATGAAGGGCTTCACGCCTCTGAGTGAGGGCGTCACGCCGCAAGGCCTCGTCAAGATCATAAACTGCTATCTGTCGACCATGTCCGGTCCGATCCGAAAGCACCGGGGAATTATCGACAAATATATTGGCGACGCGATCATGGCCTATTGGGGCCCGCCATTCGTGGACGAGAAGGACCAGGCCGGCCTTGCCTGCCTCGCCGCGATCGACATGATCAACAGCCTCGAGACCTTGCACAAGCGACTGCCTGATCTGCTCGACGTGCGCTCGATCTCCTTGGAATGCGATATCCGGATCGGCATTGCCACCGGCGAAGTGCTTGCCGGCAGCATCGGCTCGGAATTCATGATGAGTTACACCGTGATGGGCGATGCGGTGAATCTCGCATCCCGGCTCGAGGCGGTGAACAAGGAATACGGCACCCGCGCGCTAGTCTCGGAGGCTACGATAGCCGCGGCGGGCTCGATGGTGGAGGTAAGGGAAATCGATCGCTTGGCCGTGGTCGGACAAACCCATGCGCAGCCGGTGTTCGAGCTCATGGGCAGGAACGGGGCGCTTACGCCAGACCAATTGGCTTTGCGCGCCAGATATGCCGAAGGGCTCGCCGCCTATAGAGCTCAGAAGTGGGCGGAGGCCCGCAGCGCCTTCACGGCCGCGCTTGAGGCGGTCGACAACGACGGGCCTTCACTGGCGCTTTTGAAGCGGATCGACGATTTCCAGAGCAAGCCGCCGGCGGCCGACTGGAACGGCTCCTGGCACATGGAGCGCAAATAGCCTGATACGGCGGCTATTGCGAGCGCTGCATCGCAGGCTTTTCGCTGGAGATGCGCGCTTCGTCCAGGTTGTGGGCCGTATTGATCAGCGCGATGTGCGTGAGCGCCTGCGGGAAATTGCCGAGCTGACGGCCGACGTCCGAATCGAATTCCTCCGCGAGCAGCCCGAGATCGTTGGCGATCTTCACGATCCGATCGAACAGCACCTGCGCCTTCTCGATATTTCCAGCCAGCACATGGGCGTCGGCAAGCCACAGCGTGCAGGCGAGAAAGGCGCCCTCGATCGGCTGTCGCTCGTCGCTGACCTCGCGCGGATCATGGCGCAGGACAAAACCATCGCGCATCATGTGCTGCTCGATCGCGGCGATCGTGCCGCGCACCCGCGGGTCCGACGGCGGCAGGAATCCGACCGAGGGCAACAGCAGGATGCTGGCATCGAGCAGGCGCGAGCCGTAGGATTCGACGAACGTGTTCTGCGCGCTGTCAAAGCCCTTCGCACAAACGTCGCGGTGAATGCGCTCGCGCAGCGATCGCCAATTCTCGAGCGGCGCCTTGAAGCCGAAAGTCTCGGCACTCTTGATACCGCGGTCGAACGCGACCCAGGTCATCACCTTGGAAAACACGTAGTGCTTGGGATCGCCGCGCCGCTCCCAAATACCGTGATCCGGCTTGTCCCAGACCTCAGTGAGATGGTCGAGCACCGCGCATTCCAGGCCCCAGCTTTCCTCCCCGAGCTGCAGTTTGGTCATGCGCGACTGGTGAAATACGTCGATCAACTCGCCATACACGTCCAACTGAAGCTGCGCATGCGCGGCATTGCCGATCCGCACCGGCTGGGCGCCTTGGTAGCCGGGTAGCCAATCCGCCTCCCACTCCCAGAGCCGGCGCTGGCCCTTGATGCCGTACATGATCTGCATGTTGGCCGGGCTGCCCGCGGCGGCACGCAACAGCCAATTGTGCCAGGCCATGGCTTCTTCGGTGTAGCCCGAATTCATCGCGGCCAGCAGGGTGAAAGTGGCATCACGCAGCCAACAGAAGCGGTAATCCCAGTTCCTGGCGCCGCCGAGCTTTTCAGGCAATGAGGTCGTGGGTGCGGCGACGATGCCGCCGGTCGGATCATAGGTCAGCGCCTTCAGGGTCATCAGGGACCGCATGACGAGCTTGCGGTGCTCGCCCCGGTAAGTGGAACGGCTGCACCAGTCGGTCCAGAAATCTTCGGTTTCCTGCAACGCGGTTGCGGGATCGATCGGGTCGGGCGGCGGCAGATGCGACGGACCGTAGGAGAGCACGAAGGGAATGGTCTCGCCCGCGCCGACGTCGAAATCGGCGACCGTGGTCAGGTCCTCGCCTCGCGTCTCCACGGGCGTACGCAACACCGTCATATCCTGCCCACAGATCGCAAGCAACGCGGAGCGGTCCTCGCTGCGCTTGACCCAGGGAATGTCGTTGCCGAAGCCGAAGCGGATGATCAATTCCATCCGCATTTTGACCCTTCCGCGCAAGCCCCGCACCAGACGAACGATATCGGAGGCCTTCCCGCGCGGGGGCATGAAATCAATCAAGGCCACGGCGCCATCGGCAGTCTCGAACTGAGTCTCCAGAATCAGCGTGTCGTCCCAATAGCGGCGCGAGGATCTTGTAACCTCATCGGCTGGCGCGATCCGCCAGCGGCCGTTTCTCCTGTCGCCGAGCAGTGCGGCAAAGCAGGCGTCCGAATCGAAAGCAGGCCAGCATAACCAGTCGATCGATCCGTCGCGGCCCACGAGAGCTGCGGTTTCGCAATCGCCGATCAGGCCATAATCTTCAATTCTCGAGGACAATTTCGTTCACCGATGCCGTCCCGCTCTAGCCCTTGATGTGCGTGCGTTCCCCCGTTGCCGCCTTCAGCGCCGCGACGTCAACGGCCGAGGCGATCTGATCGACCGCAACGGGCACCCGCTGCCGCCAGTTCGGGTGTTCATTGATCGTGCCGGGAATGTTGGGCTGGTCGATGACGCCCAACAAATCCTCCAACGAGATCGCAAGCAGGCGCGATCTGGTCCGCGCCAGGAAGCTCACGACCGAATAGAGGTCATGCCCTCCGATGCCGCAACTGCGCAGCGCCTCGTCCAGCATGCCGAGCGCATACCAGCGCGCGTCCTCGCTTTCGCCCGGATCGATCCCGAGCGAGCGCTTCAGCTTGAGATCGCTGAACGAGCGCCAGCCGGCGTAACTTGCCAGATCGTGGGTGTTGAAGGTGATGAGCGCATTAGCCGAATAATGATCAATGCCGCGAAAGCGTCCCTGCTCGTCGCGCTCGAACATCATCACCTGGTAGGACCAGACGCCCCAATCAGCCATCTGCTCGCGAAAGCCCGCCGGCACCGTGCCGAGGTCCTCGCCAATGATGACGCAGGCGTGCGCGACGCTCTCCAGCGCGGCAACGGCAAGCAGCGCCTCGAAGGGCATTTGCACATAGGCGCCATTGTCGGGACGGAAGCCGCGCGGCACGAGATAAAGCCGCTTCAACCCGAGCACGTGGTCGAGCCTGATTGCGCCGGCATAGCGCATTGAGGCGCGGAGCATGTCGCGGAACGGCTGGAACGAGTGGAGCTCCAGGCCCGCCGCATTGAAGCCCGCCAAGCCCCAATCCTGGCCTTGGGTATTAAGGGCATCGGGCGGCGCGCCAACCGCGAGTTGTCGCGAGATCGCGTCCTGCTCGTTCCAGGCATCAAACCCATCGGATTGCACCCCGACGGCGACATCGAGATAGAGCCCGACCTTCATCCCGAGCCGACCGGCAAAATCCTTGCAGGCTTGGAGCTGCCGATCGGCCGTCCATTGCACGAATTCGATGAATTCGATCTCCCGCCCATCGGCGCCCGCGCGCATGTCGGCGCATTTGGCCTCGCTGGGGCGCCGCCACTCCTCCGGCCATTCCCACCATGGGATACCGAAACGGTGCCGCAGCACTTCGAAGCAGGCGAAGCGCTGCAAGAGCGCGCCACGTTCCTTGCGGAATTGGTCAAAATCACGCCGACGTTCGAGCGCAGGACTAGACGTGAAATGCTCGAAAGCAAGCCGCAGCGCCGACCACTTCAGCTCGGCAACCGCAACATAATCGACAACATCGAGCGCGCGCAGCCGCGTCAGCGTCTCGCGGTTGCGCGAAGCCGTATCGTGCGCCAATTCGGGGATTCTCTCCACATCGACATAGAGCGGATTGAGAAACAGCCGGCTGTTCGGCGCGTAAGGACTGCAATCCGCGGGTCGATCATCAAACAACACATGCAGCGGATTGAGACCGACGCCATCCGCGCCGAGGTGGCAGGCGAGCCTCAGCAGCGCTTCAAGATCGGTGAAATCGCCAATGCCCCAGTTGCGCTGGGAACGAACGCCGTAGAGTTGGACCGCGAGCAGCCAGCAGCGGTCGAAATCACCCCCGAACGCCCGGCGCGGCGTCACGATCAGCGGCAGGTCTTCGTTGCTCCCCGCAGCATCGGCCAAATGCAGGCGGTAGACGCCGATTGCGAGATCATTGGGCCAGTGCACGGCCGGCTCCGCCGCCTGCCCCTCTGCGACAGTTTGCCCGCCTGCGACAATTTTCCAGCGCAAGGCCGCCTCCCGGCTGAACTCGCTTTGCGAGGGATGTCCTTGTCGGATCACCACCGGGCCCGGCAAGAGGCGACACGGCGCCGACGCCGGCATGGCGTCGACAATAATCTGGAGCGCGGCCTGATCCGTCACACGGGCGCGACCTTGACCGTCGATATATTCGCTCTGGATTCCGAGATTTCTGGCTGTAGCGTAGATGTCCATTCGGCACGCGCTTTGCACGCGAGGCCCTCGCGGGCCGTCGCAAATTTCTCCAAATACCGGAAGAGGATAGCCGTGTCTAACTCTCAGATATCCTCGGCGTTCCCCGGGGAACCAATGGCCGGGAATAGGCTTTTTATATGGGTTGCGAGCGTCTCCTTGTCTGTCTGACGAAACGGGACCTCAATTCCATGTCTATGGCATCACCGTGAACAAAACTGCTCAAATTGTCGAGGGCGCCACGACCAGCGGCGCCTTCCATATTGAAGACGTCTACCCATTGATCGACGGCGGCCGCTTTCCGGTGAAACGGATCGTCGGCGAGCGTATCGAGGTGTGGGCGGATATCTATCGTGACGGACATGACGTCACTGCGGCGGCGCTGATCTGGCGACCCGAGAATGAGCGCGAGTGGCGCCGCACGCCGATGACTCTGCACAGCAACGATCGCTGGTTCGCCGCTTTCGTGCCCGACACGCTTGGTCGCCATGTTTATGCCATCGAAGCCTGGACCGATGAATTCGCGACCTGGCGCCACGGTTTCGAGTTGAAGCAGAAGGCGGGTGTCGACGTGAGCGTCGACGCCATCGAAGGCGCGGGCATGCTGACGAAGGCGGAAGCTCCGGACCCGGAGACAGCTGCCCTGATCGTCCGGCAATGCGAACTGTTCCTGCAGAACGGCGATAGCTCCGCCCTGCTCACGGCAGAGTTGCAGGATGCGATGGCTGCAAGTCAGGCGCGGCCGGACCTGACGCGGTCGCAGCTCTTTCCACTCGTGATCGACCGGCCGCGGGCGCGCTACGGCACCTGGTACGAGATGATCCCGCGCAGCCAGAGCACGGTCGCGGGTCAGCACGGCACCTTCAAGGACTGCATCGCGCGCCTTCCGGATGTCGGGGCCATGGGCTTCGACGTGATCTACTTCACCCCGATCCATCCGATCGGCCGGATCAACCGCAAGGGCCGTAACAATTCAGTGACCGCTGCGGAAGGCGATCCCGGCAGCCCCTATGCCATCGGTGCCGCCGAGGGCGGCCATGATGCCGTGCATCCGGAATTGGGCAGCTTGCAGGATTTTCGCGAGTTCGTCGCGGCCTGCACCGCGCTTGGCATGGAAGTCGCGCTTGATTTTGCGGTGCAGTGCTCACCCGATCATCCCTGGCTCAAAGAGCACCCGCAATGGTTCAGGCGACGGCCCGACGGCTCGATGCGCTATGCGGAAAATCCGCCGAAGAAATATGAGGATATCGTCAACCCCGATTTTGCATCGGAGGACGCCGGAAGTCTGTGGAATGCGCTGCGCGATGTCGTGCTGTTCTGGGTCGATCAGGGGGTCAAGATCTTCCGGGTCGATAATCCGCACACGAAGCCGTTGCGGTTCTGGGAATGGCTGATCAAGGAGGTGCAGCGCCGCCATCCCGACGTCATCTTCCTGGCCGAAGCTTTTACCCGCCCGAAACTGATGAAGGGCCTCGCGAAGCTCGGCTTCACCCAGTCCTACACTTATTTCACCTGGCGCACGCAGAAGTGGGAAATCGAGCAATATCTGAGCGAGCTCACCGGTTATCCGGAGCGGGATTTCTACCGCCCGAACTTCTTCACCAACACGCCGGATATCCTGCCCTACCATCTGCAGGGCGGCGAGCCCTGGATGTTCAAATCGCGCGTTGCGCTCGCGGGCACGCTCTCGTCGACCTACGGCATTTACAACGGCTTCGAGCTGCTGGAGTACGAGCCGATCCCGGGCCGCGAGGAATATCTCGATTCCGAGAAATACGAGATCAAGGTGCGCGACTGGAATAAGCCCGGCAATATCAAGCCTTATATCAGCGAGCTCAACCGCATCCGGCGCGAGAACTCGGCGCTGCAGCAGACCTCCAACCTGCGCTTCGTCGGGATCGAAGACGGCAACGTCACTGCGTTTGTGAAGCAGTCGGTCGACCAGACCAATACGGTTGCGGTGGCGGTCGCGCTGTCGCACGGCATTCACGAATTCTGGCTGCCGCTTGGTGATACGCTGGTCACCGTGAATGGCGAGCGCCGGCACGTGGCGGCGGTGGAGAACCTTGTCACCGGCGAACGATCCGCGCTGGATTGGGGCGGCATCCGCTTGCGGATCGATCCTGATCGCGACCCCGCGCTGTTCTTCCGCTGCCTTGCATGAGTGGCGCCATGAACGTGCTGTCAGCCATCGATACCGAAGAGCTACCCGTCACCGCTCTTGACGGCGACGAGCTCTGGTACAAGGACGCGATCATCTATCAGTTGCACGTCAAGGCCTTTGCCGACAGCAACAATGACGGCATCGGCGATTTTGCTGGCCTGACCGAGAAGCTCGGGTATTTACAGGATCTCGGCGTCACCACGTTGTGGCTGCTGCCGTTCTACCCCTCGCCCGGGCGCGATGACGGCTATGACATTTCCGATTATGGCTCCGTCAATCCCGATTTCGGGACGATGAAGGATTTCAAGCGCTTCATCCAGGAGGCGAAGAAGCGGGGCTTGCGGGTGATCACCGAACTCGTGATCAACCATACTTCCGACCAGCATCAATGGTTCAAGCGCGCCCGGCGCAGCCATCCCAATTCGAGCGCGCGCAACTGGTATGTGTGGAGCGACACCGATCAGAAATATACGGGCACGCGCATCATCTTCACCGATACCGAGAAATCGAACTGGACCTGGGATCCGGAAGCCGGCCAGTTTTACTGGCATCGTTTCTTCTCGCACCAGCCCGATCTCAACTTTGACAATCCACGCGTGGTCAGCGCCATCATGCAGGTGATGAAGCGCTGGCTCGATGCGGGCGTTGACGGATTCCGGCTCGACGCTATTCCTTATCTGTGCGAGCGCGAAGGCACCAACAACGAGAACCTGCCCGAGACCCACGCCATCATCAAGCGCCTGAGGGTCGAGCTCGACGCTTATTCCAAGAACAAGGTGTTCCTGGCGGAGGCCAATCAATGGCCGGAGGACGTCCAGGAGTATTTCGGCCAGGGCGACGAGTGCCACATGGCCTATCACTTCCCGCTGATGCCTCGCATCTACATGGCGATTGCGCAGGAAGACCGCTTTCCCATCACCGACATCCTGCGCCAGACGCCGGATATCCCGCCGAACTGCCAATGGGCGCTGTTCCTGCGTAACCATGACGAGCTGACGCTGGAAATGGTCACGGACGTCGAGCGCGACTATCTGTGGTCGACCTACGCGCATGACCCCCGCGCGCGCATCAATCTCGGCATCCGCCGGCGGCTTGCGCCGCTGATGGACAATGACCGGCGCAAGATCGAGCTGATGAACTCGCTTCTGTTCTCGTTTCCGGGCACGCCGATCATCTATTACGGCGACGAGATCGGGATGGGCGACAACATCTATCTAGGCGACCGCAACGGCGTGCGCACGCCGATGCAGTGGAGTCCCGACCGCAATGGCGGCTTCTCGCGTTGCGACCCCGCGCGGCTTTATGCACCGCTGATCATGGACCCGGTCTACGGCTATGAGGCGGTCAATGTCGAGGCGCAGTCGCGCAGCCTGTCCTCACTGTTATCCGCCACCAAACGACTGATCTCGGTGCGCAAATCGACGCTGGCCTTCGGCCGCGGCAGCATGACCTTCATCCGCCCGACCAATCGCGCGGTGCTGGCCTATGTCAGGCAGTACAAGGACGAGGTCATTCTCTGCGTCGCCAACCTCTCGCGCGCGGCGCAGGCGACCGAGCTCGACCTGTCGCCCTGGAAGGAGCGCATTCCGCTGGAAATGCTCGGCCGCACGCGCTTTCCGGCAATCGGCGAACTGCCTTACATGGTTACGCTCGCGCCCTACGGCTTCTATTGGTTCCAGCTGCAGGAGCGCGACAAATCGGAGCCGCCGCCGCCGCGCGCGCTGCCCGAATTCGAGACGCTGGTGGTGCCGGTCAATTCGACCTGGGTGTCGCTCGCCCGCACGCGCGGCGTATTCGAGCGCGACGTGCTGCCGGGGCACTTGGCGCGGACGCGCTGGTTCCCCGAGCGCGACCCGAAGCAAATCCACCCTCACGTGACGTCCGCGGTGCCGTTCTGCGACATCGGCGACAATCGCCCCTGGCTCGCATTCTTCGAGACTACGCTACACGGCATCACCAGCCGCTACGTACTGCCCATGCAGATCGAATGGGTGCGCTTCGATCGCGAGCGCTATAATCCCAAGGCGTTGGCGGCCGTGCGCCAGGGCGCGCGCGAAGGCACGCTGCTCGATGTTGCGAGCGATCATATCTTCATCGCCCTGTTCCTGCGCAATTTGCGGCAGCACCTTGTAGTCGACGAGAACGGCCTGAGACTGGAATTCCGGCCGACCAGCAAGTTTTCGGACCGGCCGATCCACCAGCCCCACAGCGTTCGCGCGGTCGAGACCGAACAGTCCAACTCCACCGCCCTGGTCGACAACGACTACGTCGTGAAGATCTATCGCAAGCTGGAGCCTGGCATTAATCCCGAGATCGAGGTCGGCCGCTTCCTCACCGAAGTCGCGGGCTTTGCCAACACCCCGGCGCTGCTCGGGAGCTGCGAATTCACCGAAGGCGATCAGCACAGCGCGATCGGCGTGGTCCATGCCTTCGTGCAGAACCAGGGCGATGGCTGGACCGTGACGTCGGCCTATCTCGATCGCTTCGTCGACGAGCAGCGCGTGCTGGCCGCGAGCGAGCATCCCAGTGAAAGCGAACAACTGCCGCCCTATCTGCGCCTGATCTCGCAAACCGGGCGGCGGGTCGCCGAGATGCACCTGGCGCTTGCGAGCAATTCCGAGCTTGCCGACTTTGTGCCTGAGCCGACCCGGCCGGAGGATACCGAGCGCTGGATCGCCGACGTCATGACGCGGGTCGAGCGCGTATTCGACACGCTGAAGCAGCGCCGCGATAGCCTCAAGGAGGCCGATCGTCCGCTGGTCGATCAACTGCTCGCGCAGCACCCCAGGCTGGAAGACCAGCTCCGGGCCCTGTTGCCGCCCGACATCGACGGGCTCAACATCCGCCATCACGGCGATTTTCATCTGGGCCAGATGCTGATCGTCAAGGACGATATCTTCATCATCGATTTCGAAGGAGAGCCGCGCCGGTCGTTGATCGAACGGCGGCGCAAGGCCCCGGCCGCGCGCGACGTCGCGGGCCTGATCCGCTCCATCGACTATTCGGTGACGGCCGCGCTCGAGCGCGCGCTGAAGGTGGCGGCGGACGAACAGGGCAAACTGGCCGCGGCGCTGGCCGATTGGCGCGACCGCTCGACCGCCGCCTTCATAGCCGGTTACCGCGAGATCATGACCAACCAGCGGCTGTGGCCGGCCGATCCGCGCGCCGCGCAAGAGCTCTTGAACTTCTTCCTGCTGGAAAAAGCGTTCTACGAGATCGAATATGAGCTGTCGCACCGGCCGGAATGGCTGCGCGTCCCGCTCACCGGAGCCATTCGCATCTTGACCCCCGAACCCGTCCACGAGGCCTCATGAACAAGCTCTCCGCGGAGGCCTACGCCATCATCGAAGGCCGCCACTCCGATCCGTTCCGCTACCTCGGCCTGCACAAGGAAGGCGACAAGACCGTGGTGCGCGCCTTCCTGCCCGAAGCCTCCAAAGTCGAGGCGATCGGCGAGCGCGGCGACGTCGCATCGCTCGCCCGCATTCATGACGCCGGCTTGTTTGCAGGCGCGCTGCCGAACGGCCCAGAACGCTATCAATTGCGCGCCCAGTTCGGCGACAACGTCGTCGATCTCGAAGACCCCTACCGCTTTCCTCCCGTCTTGAGCGACTTCGATCTCTATTTGCTCGGCGAAGGCACGCATCAGCGGCTCTATGACAAGCTCGGAGCCCACCCGCTCATACTTGACGACGTCGAGGGCATCGCCTTCGTGGTACTGGCGCCGAACGCGCGGCGGGTCAGCGTGGTCGGCGATTTCAATTTCTGGGACGCGCGGCGGCATCCGATGCGCGTGCGCGGCGTCGGCTACTGGGAGCTGTTCATCCCGCACGCCAAGGTCGGCGATCACTACAAGTTCGACATTGTCGGCCCGCAAGGCCAGCCGCTGCCGCTGAAGGCCGACCCGCTGGCCTTTGCGACGGAGGTGCGCCCCAAGACCGCATCGATCGTTTTTGACGAGAGCAAGATTCCGCATCCGCGTCCGCTGCCCGCGGGCATCAACGCGCTGGGCGCCCCGATCTCGATCTATGAGGTGCACCTGGGCTCCTGGCGCCGCAAGGGCAACAATGAGTGGCTGACCTATCGCGAACTGGCCGAGCAGCTACCCGCCTATGCCCGCGATCTCGGCTTCACACACGTCGAGTTTCTGCCCGTCAGCGAGCATCCCTTCGACGGCTCCTGGGGCTATCAGCCGACGGGCCTGTTCGCACCGACCAGCCGCTTCGGCCAGCCGCAGGACTTTGCCGCTTTGGTCGATGCCTGCCATCGCGAGGGGCTTGGCGTCTTGATCGACTGGGTGCCCGGACATTTTCCGGACGACCCGCACGGGCTCGGGCATTTCGACGGCACCGCGCTTTATGAGCACGCCAACCCGCTGCAGGGCCGGCACCTCGACTGGGGCACGTTGATCTACAATTATGGCCGCACCGAAGTGGTCAATTTTCTGGTGTCGAATGCGCTGTTCTGGCTGGAGCGCTATGGCGTCGACGGGCTTCGCGTCGACGCCGTCGCCTCCATGCTTTATCTCGACTACAGCCGCCCGGCCGGAGCCTGGATTCCCAATAAATATGGCGGCAGAGAAAATCTCGAGGCCATCGAGTTCCTGCGCCGCTTCAATACCGAAGTGTTCGCCCGTTTTCCGCACGCCACCACGGCGGCCGAAGAATCCACGGCCTGGCCACAGGTGTCGCGCCCGGTCGAATTCGGCGGCTTGGGCTTCGGCTACAAGTGGAACATGGGGTGGATGCACGACACGCTGCGCTACATCGGCAAGGATCCGATCTATCGCAGACATCACCATGGCGACATCCTGTTCGGCCTGCACTACGCCTTCTCGGAAAATTTCATCCTGCCGCTGTCGCATGACGAGGTCGTCCACGGCAAACGCTCGATCCTGGGACGCATGCCCGGCGACGAGTGGCGGCGCTTTGCGAACCTGCGCGCCTATTACAGCTTCATGTTCGGCCATCCCGGCAAGAAGCTGATGTTCATGGGCTGCGAATTTGGCCAGGAACGCGAATGGGCGCATGAACATTCGCTCGACTGGCACCTGCTCGAGCAGAAGAAATACGCCGGCATCCAGTCGCTGGTCCGCGATCTCAACCGGCTCTATCGCGCACTGCCCGCGCTACACGAGCTGGATTGCGATCCCGCAGGCTTCGAATGGCTGATCACGGATGACGCCGACAACAACGTGTTTGCCTGGATGCGCAAGGGCAATGAGGCGCGGGCGCGTTGCCTGGTCATGGTGAATTTCTCGCCAAATGTCTATTATAATTACCGCGTCCGCGTGCCGTTTGCCGGCAAGTGGTACGAGGTTTTCAATTCGGACTCGGCGCATTACGGCGGCAGCAATGTCGGAAATATCGGTGAGGTTCTCGCTTCAGAGGAGCTCGTACCCGAGCTCAGCCTCACGATCCCGCCGCTGGCAGCGATATTCCTGGTACCGGAAAACTAAAACATGCGATTGAGCGCCGGAACCCATGCCCGCCTCGGTGCAAGCTGGGACGGCCGGGGCACCAATTTTGCCTTGTTCTCCGCCAACGCCACCAAGGTCGAACTATGCCTCTTCGACAGCCAGGGCCGTCGCGAGCTTGAACGTATCGAATTGCCCGAACGCACCGAGGATGTCTGGCACTGCTATCTCAACGACGTTTCGCCGGGACAGCTTTACGGCTATCGCGTTCACGGCCCCTATGAGCCGGAGCATGGGCATCGCTTCAATCCCAACAAGCTCCTGCTCGATCCCTACGCCAAGCGCCTCGCAGGCAGGCTGGTGTGGAGTGACGCGCATTTCGGCTACCGCACCGGGAGCCCGCGCGAGGACCTTTCCTTCGACCGTCGTGACAATGCGCGCGGCATGCCGAAGGCCGTCGTGGCGGACGAGACCTTCAACTGGGGCCGTCGCGAAATCCGCCCGAGCATTCCCTGGGAGGAGACCATCATCTATGAGGCGCACGTCAAGGGACTGACGCAGAAGCGCGAAGATGTGGCGCCCAATCTGCGCGGCACCTATGGCGGCCTGTCATCGCCAGCTGTGATTGCGCATCTGAAGCGGCTCGGCGTCACCACGATCGAGCTGTTGCCGATCCACGGCTTCATCGACGATCGGGCGCTGGTGGAGCGGAAGCTTGCCAATTACTGGGGCTACAACACGCTCGCCTTCTTCGCGCCGGAGCCGCGCTATGCGCAGGACAATGCGCTCGATGCCTTTCGCACCACAGTGGCGCGCCTGCACGATGCCGGCATCGAGGTGATGCTCGACGTCGTCTATAATCACACCGCGGAGGGCAATCACCTCGGCCCCACGCTCTGCTTCCGCGGCATCGACAATGCCTCGTATTATTGGCTGATGCCGGACAACCCGCGCTATTATGACGACTTCACCGGCTGCGGCTCATCGGTGAATCTCAGTCATCCGCGCGTGCTGCAAATGGTGATGGACTCGCTCCGTTACTGGGTCGAGGTTTGCCATGTCGACGGCTTCCGCTTCGATCTTGCCACGACGCTGTGCCGCGGCCCGAACGGCTTCGATCGCCGCTCTTCCTTTCTGACTGCGGTGCGCCAGGACCCGGTGCTGGCAAGTGTAAAGCTCGTTGCCGAGCCGTGGGACCTTGGGCTCGGCGGCTACCAGGTGGGCGCATTTCCCTCGCAATGGTCGGAATGGAACGACCGCTATCGCAGCGCGATGCGGCGTTACTGGAGCGGCGAAGGCAGCCTGATCGGGGAGATCTCGGGACGCATGACCGGCTCCTCCGACCTGTTCAATCACGATGGCCGCGTGCCGCGCGCGAGCATCAATCACATCACCGTCCACGACGGTTTCACCTTGGCCGATTTGTTCAGCTACAACCAGAAGCACAATGAGGCCAATGGCGAGGACAACCGCGACGGCTCCAACGACAACCACAGCAATAATTGCGGCGTCGAAGGGCCGACCGACGATCCCGACATCCTCGCGCTACGGCGCCAGCTTCGCAAGAACCAGCTAACCTGCCTCTTTATGGCGCAAGGCGTGCCTCTCATCTTAGCAGGCGACGAGGTCGGCAACACCCAGTTCGGCAACAACAATGCCTATTGCCAGGACAATGAGGTGGGCTGGGTATTGTGGGATGGGCTCGGCCGCGAAGGTGACGATCTGATAGATTTCGTCGGCCACATGACCGAGTTGCGCCGCCGCTTTCCGCAGTTGCGCAACCGGCGCTGGCTCGACGGGCGGCGCTCCGATGGCTCCTTCGGCGTGTTGTGGCTGCGGCCGGACGCCGAAGAAATGAAGGAGGAAGACTGGAAGTTTCCCGAAGGGCGTTTTCTCGCCTATGTGCTCGGTCCTTTGGAACAAGGACGGCCGCCGATCTTTATCGTTTTGAATGCCGCCCTCGAAGAGATCGCCTTCAAGCTACCGACGATGACCGAATACAAGAGCTGGCGACAGGTCCTCAACACAACCGAGGCTAAACAAACCCCGGCCGATTTTGTCGCGGGCGCCGATCACAAGGCGCCACCCCGCTCGGTGCTGGCCTTTGCGGGTTCGGCATGAGGGCGCGGCAATTTGGCGCCAGCCTGACCGACGCTGGGGCCATGTTTCGCCTCTGGGCGCCAGCCGCAAGGCGCGTGGACCTGATCCTGGACCAACCGCAGCCAATGCAGCGCGGCCAAGACGGCTGGTTTTCCGCCGGCGTTGCCGGACTCAAGGGCGGCACGCGCTACAAATTTCGCATCGATGACGAGATCGATGTGCCCGATCCGGCCTCCGACTTCCAGCCGGAAGACGTCAACGGGCCGAGCGAGCTGATCGACCACAATCGCTTCCAATGGAGCGCAAGCGACTGGCGTGGACGCCCCTGGCACGAGGTTGTTCTACTGGAAAGCCATGTCGGCACCTTCACACGCGAAGGCAGCTATCGCGCCATGATCGGCAAGCTCGACCACCTCGTCGAGACCGGCATCACCGCGCTCGAGCTGATGCCGCTCGCCGATTTCGCGGGACAGCGCAACTGGGGCTATGACGGCGTGCTGTGGTACGCCCCCGACAGCGCCTACGGCCACCCCGACGATCTCAAGGCGCTGATCGATGCCGCACATCAGCGCGGATTGATGATGTTTCTTGACGTGGTCTATAACCATTTCGGCCCGGAGGGGAATTATCTCGGCCGCTATGCACCGAGCTTCTTCACCGACGCGCATACGCCTTGGGGTAGCGCGATCGACTATCGCGTGTCGGAGGTGCGCGCCTTTGCCATCGAGAACGCGCTGCATTGGCTGCGCGACTATCGCTTCGACGGCTTGCGGCTGGATGCCATCAACCAGATCCTCACCGAGCCGGGCGAGGTCCCGATGCTGCATGACTTGAGCCGCGCGGCCGGCGAACTCGCCGCCGAAACCGGCCGGCACATTCATCTCGTGCTGGAGAATGGCGACAATATCGCAAGCCTGCTCGACACCGTCGAGGAGCCGCCGCGCGGCAAGTACCGCGCTCAATGGAACGACGATTATCACCATGTCTGGCATGTGCTCTTGACCGGCGAATCCCACGGCTACTACGGCGACTATCAGCGTTCGCCGCTCGCCGACATGGCGCGCTCGCTTGCTTCCGGCTTTGTCTATCAGGGTGAAGTCTCGGAGTTTTGGGGCGGCAGGCCGCGCGGCGAGCCGAGCGGCCATCTCGCTCCCACCGCCTTCGTGAATTTCCTGCAGAACCACGATCAGATCGGTAACCGGCCGCTGGGCGATCGGCTCGAGTCGCTGGCTGGCGCAAAGGGCATCGAGGCGGCGCTGACTGTAACCCTGCTCGCGCCGATGACGCCAATGCTGTTCATGGGCGAGGAATGGGGCTCGAAAGCGCCATTTCCTTTTTTCTGCGACTTTCACGGCGAACTCGCCGAGGCCGTCCGCAAGGGACGTCGCCGTGAATATGCCTGGGCCTATGCGCGCTATGGCGAAGAGGTACCCGATCCGCTCGACATCACCACCTTCCAATCCGCCGTGCTCGACTGGCAATCGCGCCACACGCCGGCAGGACAGGCGCGGCTGGCGCTGGTGCAGCGGCTGCTCAAGGTGCGCCAACGCGAGATCGCGCCGCGGCTGTCGGGCGCGAGTTTTGGCAAGGCGCAGGCGCACGACGACGGCTTGTTGATGGCGGACTGGCGCATGGGCGACGGTGCGCGCCTGCATCTCCTGGCCAACCTGTCCTCCGCCGAGATCACCCACCACGCAACACAAAGCCAGGGCTCGCCGATCTGGGGCGGCGAACCCGGCGACCGGCTCCCGCCCTGGTCGGTGTTCTGGCGTCTCGGAGGGTGACATGCCTCCCGCCATCCCGCGGGCGACCTACCGCTTGCAGCTCTCCGCCGATTTCGATTTCGCCAAGGCGGCCGACATCATCCCCTATCTGCAAGCGCTCGGCATCACGCATCTCTATGCCTCGCCCTTCATGAAGGCGCGCCACGGTTCGACCCACGGCTATGACATTGTCGATCACACCAGGCTCAACCCGGAGCTTGGCGGGGAGAAAGGCTTTGAACGGCTGAGCCGGGCGCTGAAGGCGCACGATCTCGGCCTGATCCTGGATTTCGTGCCCAATCATGTCGGGGTGCATTTTGCCGACAATCCCCGGTGGCTTGATGTGTTGGAATGGGGCGAGGCCTCGCCCTATGCGGTCTCGTTCGATATCGATTGGGAGCAACTGCCCTATCGCGCACGCGGCGGGGTCCTCATTCCGATCCTCGGCTCCGCTTATGGAGAGGCGCTGGAAGCCGGCGAGATCGAGCTGCGCTATGATCCCGATGAAGGCAGCTTTTCCTGCTGGTATTTCGAACACCGCCTGCCGATTGCGCCAGAACGCTATGGCGAAATCTTGCGCGTGATCGTCAAGCACGCGGAGGCAGACAACAGCGAATCGGGCAGGCGCATGCTCGAGCTTGGCTCGCGCTACCGGGGCCTCCGTCATCCCAACCGCAAGGAAGCGCCCGCCTTCAAGGCGGAGCTGAGAGGCATCGAAGGCTCCGCCGACATCATCGCCCGCGGCGTTTCCGCCTATGGTGCAGGTCCCGGTCGCACAGCGCAAACGCTCGCCCTGCACCATCTGCTCGAACGCCAGCATTACAAGCTCGGCCATTGGCGGCTCGCTTCGAGCGACATCAACTATCGGCGGTTCTTCGATATCAACACGCTCGCCGGCCTGCGCGTCGAAGATGCCGGCACGTTTGAGGCCATCCACCGCCTGGTCAAGCGCCTGGTCGCTGAGGACAAGCTGCAGGGCATTCGGCTGGACCATATCGACGGCCTGCGCGATCCCGCGCAATATTGCCAGAGGCTGCGTCGCCTGATCCGCGAAGCGCAGGGAAAGCACACTGCGCCCCTCTATGTCGTGATCGAAAAGATCCTTGGCGAGGGTGAGCAGGTGCCCGCCTTCTCCGGCGTGCATGGCACGACCGGCTATGAATGGATGAACGCCATCACGCAGGTGCTGATCGAGGCCAACGGATTGCGATCGCTCGACGAGATCTGGCGCCAGATCAGCAACACCCCGCCGAGGCTCGATCCGGTGTTGAAGCAAGCCAAGCGGCGCGTGCTCGAAACCTTGTTGACCAGCGAATTTATCGTGCTGTCGCGCCTGCTTGCCAGGATTGCCAACGGTCATTATTCGACCCGCGACTATTCTGCAGACAGCCTGCGGCAGGCGCTGGAGCTCTACATCCTGCATTTCCCCGTCTACCGCACCTACATCACCGTGCCGGGCCCGACCGCACACGACCGAGCGCTGATCGACCGGACGATCGAGCTGGCGCGCGCGGACTGGTTTGCCGCCGATGACGGCATCTTCGATTTTCTGCGCGATACCATCACCATGGACCTGCTCAAGCCGGGGCGGCCGGCGCACAGCGCGCTGCGCGTGCGCCGCTTTGCCCTGAAGCTGCAACAGTTCACCGGTCCGGTGATGGCGAAGTCGCTCGAAGACACGGGCTTCTATCGCTACCATCGCCTGCTGGCACTCAACGAGGTCGGGGGCAATCCTGCCTCAAACGGGCTCTCGATCCCGGCATTTCACGCGATGATGTCGGCGCGCAACGAGCAATGGCCGCATGGAATGACGGCCACGGCAACGCACGATACCAAGCGCGGCGAGGATGCGCGAGCGCGATTGGTCGCGCTCACCGAAATTGCCGATGAATGGGCGGCGATCGTGGGCCGATGGAAGGTTTTGAACGCGCAGCACCTTTTCATCACGGGCGAGATGCGCGCGCCTTCGGTCACCGCGGAATACATGGTCTACCAGTCCCTTCTCGGCGCCTGGCCGGTGACTGGCCACGATCCGACCTTCCTGGAGCGCTTCCAGGCCTATGCGTTGAAGGCGGCGCGCGAGGGCAAGCAGGAGACGAGCTGGCTCAATCCCAACGCGGCCTATGAGGCGGGATTGCGAGACTTCATCGCACGCGTTCTCGATCCCTCCATCTCAGGCGAATTCTTGAGCGCGCTGGACGCGGTGGCCCAGCGGCTTGCGCTGCTCGGGGCACTCAATTCCTTGAGCCAGCTTTCGCTGAAAGCGACGCTGCCGGGCGTACCCGATTTCTACCAGGGCACCGAGCTCTGGGACTTTTCCCTGGTCGATCCCGACAACCGCAGGCCCGTCAATTTTGCCGCGCGCGAGGAGCTCCTGGCCATGATCGAAAGGCCTGACTGGGGCGGCCTTGCGGAAAAGTGGCGAAGCGGCGAGGTCAAATTCGCCTGGACACGGTATCTATTGAAATTGCGAAACGAACTCGCCGACGTTTTCACGCATGGTGATTATCGGCCGCTCGATGTCACAGGCCGTGATCGCAATCACGTTATTGCCTTTGCGCGACGCCGCGGCCGCGATGCGGCAATCACCGTGGCAGCAAGATCATTCGCACCATTCACGCAAGACGGCCGTACCTGGCCGCGCGCCGAACAGTTTGAGGGCAGCATCGATCTGCGTGGTTTGAGGCTCGAAGGCGCACAGGCGCGCAGCGGCGAGATCAGCCTCTCCTCGCTGTTTGTGCATTTTCCTGCCGCCGTCCTGAAAGCGCGAAGCGAAGCGCCGACCAAACGAATTCGACAGCGCGCGAGTGCCTGAAAAGCGAAAGGCCGTCCGGGATCGAACGGCCGGACGGCCCGGCGGATCTCGTGCCGACTCCAGGTCGGTTCCCTCCCTCCGCGCGTACTTCAGTATTTTGAGAGTTGGTTAACGACAAGTTAATGCCGGCGCGGAGCGACGATTTACACAGACTTCATTGCTGCAACGCGGCGAGATGAGGGTGTGATCGGAAGACCGTCGCGCCAGTGCGACGAAGCGAAGCGTTCGCGCGCAGAAGATGCTCAGCTCTTCTTGCCCAGAAGCAACTGTCCGCGATTGCGAATCGCAGCCTGCGCGACCTCGGCAAATCGCTGCAGCAGCCAGGGCAACATCACTTCCAGCCGAACTTGATCATCGGTGACATCGACCTGGCCTGAAGCGGTTTGCCCGAGCGCGCGCACACGAAAGAACATGCGGTTCTCCTCCCAGCGTTCTTCATCGACCTTCAGAACAGGCACGCTCGCAGCCGCACGCGTCAATCCGCCCTTGAGGCGGCGCGTTGCCTCCTCGCGGCCGAGCTGATGCGGAATCGAGACGACGAGCGGTGCGGACATCTCGGTGAAGTCCTTGCAACGCCCATCGATGTAATTGCCCACGGCTCGAAATAAAGATCACGGCGCGAATTATCGCATCGCAACACCGGAACCTTCAACTTTGGAATCGGTTTTCCGCCCGAGGCGCTCGCTCAACGGCGAGCTCGAGGAGGTGTTTATGTCGATTGGAACGATTGTCCTGATTATTCTCATCATCGCCTTGCTCGGCGGATTCTCCGGCGTCGGCGGCGGACCGTTCTATGGCACCGGCTATTACGGCGGCGGCGGACTCGGGCTCGTCATCATCATCCTGCTGATCCTGATTTTGTTGGGCAGGATTTAGAGCTCACTCCTTTTTCCCAGGCTGGATGGCCCGCGAAAGCGGGTGATCCAGTATTCCGCAGAGCCGCGGCGGTCCGCCTTCGCGGAGGATGACGGGCGAGTGCGCCGCAATCAGCCTGCCTTCTTCTTTGCGAGCTTCGCGATCGCCGCCTTGATCGAGTACGCCGCGTCATCGTAGCCCTGCCACGCTTTGCTTTTCGCAAGCAGCGTCGGCACAGTGCGCATGGTGAAGCGCTTCGGATCGAGATCGGCTTTCACCTGCGTCCACGTCAGCGGCATCGAGACGGTGGCGCCCACGCGCGCCCGCGGCGATAGTGGCGCGACCGCGGTCGACATGCGGTCGTTGCGCAGGTAGTCCAAAAAAATCTTTCCCTTGCGCAGCCGCTTCGACATGTTGAGGAGGTAGCGCTCCGGCGCGTCGCTCGCCATCCACCGGCAGATGCCCTGCGCGAAGGACTTTGCTTCTTTCCAGCTCACCTTGTCCTTGGCGCCGTGGAGCAGCGGCACCACGACGTGCAGGCCCTTGCCGCCGGTTGTTTTGCAGAAGCTCTCCATGCCGACATCGGCGAGGCGCTGCCGCATCTCCCTGGCGCCCGCAACCACCTCAGTGAAGTCGACGTCAGGCGCCGGATCGAGATCGAACACCAGGCGCCCGGGCGTATCGTACGCATAAGGCGCGCAATTCCAGGGATGCAGCTCAAGTCCGCCAATCTGCGCCACAGCGGCAAGTCCTTCGATCCGGTCGATCTGCAAATATGGCTTGCGATCGCCCGAGACTTTGGCGAGGTCCAGATATTTCGGCGTTCCCTGCATCGCGTGCCGCTGGAAGAAGCATTCGCCGGTGATGCCGTCGGGACCGCGGATGATCGAGCAGGGCCGGCCCTTGATGTGAGGCATCAGCCAGTCGCCGACCGCTTCGAAATAGCGGGCCAGATCGAGCTTGGTGATTGGCTCGCCATCGCCGCCGTCGGGCCAGAACTCCTTGTCGGGCTTCGAGATCACAACGCCCATCACTTCGGAGCCGTTGCGCTCCGGCCGCGCGGTGCGCTGCGGCGAAGCCGTGCTTGCGCGCGCAACCGGCCTGGCGACCTTGGTCATCACGGGCTCTTCCGCCTTGACCTCGCTCGCCGGCTTGTCCTGCCGCAAGCCCTTAAACGACGCCTGCCGGATATTGCCGTCGCCGGTCCAACCTGCGAATTCGATTTCGGCAACGAGCTCGGGTGTCAGCCAATGCACCTCGCGCGTCTTGCGCGGCGCGTTCTTGCCACTGAACGGATTCTCATCGGACTGCGCTTTTTTGAGCGCCGGCATGATCCGCCGCACCGTATCCTGTCCAAAGCCGGTGCCGACCGTTCCGACATAGGCAAGATGGCCGTCGCGATAGGCGCCGGCGAGCAGCGAGCGGAATTTGCCGTTGGTCGTCTTGTAGCCACCGAGGACGACCTCATGCCCCGGCCGCGTCTTCGTCTTGGTCCAGCTTTCCGAGCGGCCGGAACGATAGGGCGCGCTGAGCTTCTTGGAGATGATCCCTTCCATCGCGAGCTTTCGCGCCGACTCCATCACCGCCTCGCCGTCTGCCTCGAAATGCTCGACATAGCGGATGCATTTCGCCTTGCCCCGCTGCGCGTCAAGGACCTGCTTGAGCCGCGCCTTGCGCTCGGAGAGCGGCAGGCGCCGCAAGTCCATGCCCTCCGCGAACAGCAGATCGAAGGCAAAAAAGATCAGCTTGTCGGTTTTGCCGTCCGCGATTGCGGCTTGCAACGCGGAGAAATTCGGCACGCCTTTGGCATCGAGTGCAACGATCTCGCCATCGATCATCACATCGGGCAGCGCGCTTGCCTCCTTGGCGATCGAGGCAAACTTGTCGGTCCAGTCCAGTCCCTTGCGCGTCTTCAGAGTGGCCTCGCGGTTCTCGACCCGCAACTGCACCCGATAACCGTCGAACTTGATCTCATGGCCCCATCCGTCTCCGCTGGGCGGATGCTCCACCGAGGTGCACAGCTCCGGTGCCACGAAGTCGGGCATTAACGAGACCTTCCTGGCCTTCGCGGACGCCTTGGTTGTGGGACGGGCAGCGGCACCATCGCCGCGATTGGAATGCCAGACGGCGTCGGGCTTGCCGCGGCCGTTCTTTGCCGTCATGAACGGTTTGGGCGACCTGCCCCTTCCTTCCGCGATCTCTTCCATGGTCCGGCCTGAGGCGACGGAGCGATCTTCCTCAAGAATATCGTTGGCCTCGCCTTCGCGGACAAACTCGTCCCGGTGCTTGATGAGGAGCCAGTTGGTGCGCTTGCCGCCGGTGCGGTCATGACGCATGCGCACAAGCACCCAGCTCCCATGCAGCTTATCGCCGTCGAGCGTGAACTTCAGGTCGCCCTTCTTGAAGCCGCGTGCGGGATCGTCGCCTTCCCAATAGCCGCGGTCCCAGATCATCACGGTGCCGCCGCCATATTCGCCTTTTGGAATGGTGCCTTCGAAATCGCCGTAGTCGAGCGGATGATCCTCCACCTCGACCGCCAGCCGCTTGTCATGCGGATCGAGCGAGGGCCCGCGGGTCACCGCCCAGGATTTGAAGACGCCATCGAACTCGAGCCGCAGATCATAGTGCAGCCGCGTCGCAGCATGCTTCTGGATCACAAAACGCAACCGCTTGGATGGCGAGACCGGCGTCTCGCCCGACGGCTCGGAGGTCTTCCCGAAATCCCGCTTCTTCCGATAGGTAGAGAGCTCTCTCAGCAGCACGATCGATCTCGCTGGTTCGGACGGCGCGAAACTCTATCACGCACCTATCCGGAACCAAAACCCGCAACACCCGTTGGGGTTCCTGTAACGTGCTGGAAACGTTCGGAGATTGTGAATGGCCCCCCGCGCCTATTGGAAAGGCTCGCTCAAGCTTTCGCTGGTGACCTGTCCGGTCGTCCTTTATCCGGCAACAACTGCGGTGGCAAAGACCCGCTTTCATCTCATCAACAAAGAGACGGGCAACCGGCTGAAGCAGCAGATGGTGGATTCCGAGACCGGCGACGTCGTCGAGGGCGAACAGAAGGCGCGCGGCTATGAAATCAGCAAGGGCAACTATGTCGAGATCGACAAGGAGGAGCTGGACGCCATCCAGATCGAAAGTACGCATACGATCGACATCGACAGTTTTGTACCCAAGGACGAGATCGACGAACGCTACCTCAACCATCCCTACTACATCGCCCCGGACGGAGCGGCCGGTGTCGATGCCTTTGCCGTCATTCGCGACGCCATGAAAGACCAGGACCGGGTGGCGCTTGCCCGGATCGTGCTCACTAACCGCGAGCATGTGATCGCGATCGAACCCTGCGGCAGGGGCCTGCTCGGCACGACGCTGCGCTTTCCCTACGAAATGCGCGACGCCGGCGACTATTTCGAGGGCATCAGGAATCCAAGGATCACGAAGGACATGGTCGAGCTTGCAGGACATATCCTGCGCAGCAAGGCGGCGCATTTCGATCCCTCGCAGTTCAAGGACGAGTATGAAAACGCATTGAAGACGCTGGTGCGGCGCAAGGCCGCCGGCAAACCGATCAAGCTGCCCGAGCCGGAGGAGCGGCCAAGCAATGTCATCAATCTGATGGATGCGTTGAAGCAGAGCCTGAAGGGCAGAGCCGCCGCAAAACGGCCAAGCCATGCGGCAGAACGCCGTCGCACCTCGCACCGCCGCGCGGCAAGGAAGGCACAGCGCTCGCCCGCAAGACACCGCAAGGCCGGCTAAATCGCTATTGCGAGCCAACGGGTGGGCGCGAAGCTCCCTCCGATGAAAGGCTCCGCGAAGCAATCCAGAGCCGCGATTTGGGCTCTGGATTGCTTCGCCGCTTCGCTCCTCGCAAGGACGGAGCCTACCTCTTCGACTTCCGCTTCTTCGACGTCTTCCGCTTTTTTGCGCCCTTTCGCTTTTTCGAAGACTTCTTGGGCGGCACTTTCTTGCCTTCCCGACGCGCTTCCGACAGCCCGATCGCAATCGCCTGTTTGCGGCCCTTGACCTTGCGGCCCGAACGTCCGCTTCTCAATGTGCCGGCTTTGCGTTTCTTCATCGCGCGGCCGACCTTCGCGGATGCTTTTCTGGAGTATTTCCGTGCCATGGTGATCCTCCCGGTAGCGATGGTGTAAATCGTTGCCGCAGGCGTTGGTTCCACATTTGCAACAAGGACGACGCTAGTCGGGCGCGCGCAGGCGATAGCCGATGCCTGTCTCGGTCAGCACGAATTGCGGACGTTCGGGATCGGCTTCGATCTTCTGCCGAAGCTGACGCACATAGACGCGAAGATATTGCGCGTCGGTCAGCTCGTCCCAAAGCTCCTTCAAGAGGAAGCGGTGAGTCAGCACCTTGCCGGCGTGCTGCACCAGCACGCGCAAGAGCTCGTATTCCTTTGGTGACAGCTTTATATCGCGGTCGCCGACCTTGACCATGCGACGCACCAGATCGACCGAGAGGTCGCCTGTGCGAAACACCGGCCGCTCGCCCTGGACCTGCAATTGATGCCGCAGCGCCGCGCGCAGGCGCGCCAGCAGCTCGTCCATCCCGAAAGGCTTCGTCAGGTAGTCGTCGGCGCCGAGATCGAGCGCCTGCACCTTGCCGGCCTCATCGCCCCGGCTCGACAATACCACGATCGGCACGCTCTCGTCGCGTGCCCGGATCACCCGCAACAGTTCATGCCCCTGGATGTCCGGCAGACCCAAGTCCAGAATGATCAGCGCGGGGCGCTGCGCGAGCAATTCGAGCGCCGTCTTGCCGTTCGGCGCCTCGAGAATTTCATAGCCTTGGGTGGTCAGGCCCATCCGCAGCAATTTGCGGATCGGCGGCTCGTCGTCAATGACAAGCACCTTGATCAGGGGCGCACTCATGCCGCGGTGTCCAGAGTCTTGACTTGCGCCGGAATCGGCAAGCGGATGGTCAGCACGGCGCCGCGGCGGTCGCTGCGGTTGGCGGCAAAGATCTTGCCATGCATCGCTTCGATAAAGCCGCGCGAGATCGCAAGGCCCAGACCGGTGCCGGGACGCACATGGTCGGTCTTCTGTACCCGATAAAACTTGTCGAACACGCTCTCGAGCTCTCCCGGCGGAATGCCCTCGCCTTCATCGGCGACCTGCAGCGACACCGAATCCTTGTCGCGCAAAGTCCGGATCGAGATCGTGGTGTCCGGCGGCGAATATTTGGCGGCATTGTCCAGCAGATTGAACAGCACCTGTTCGAACAGCACGGCGTCAAGCTCCAGCATCGGCAGATCCGCGTCCGACTCCAGCGAGATCTTGTGCCGCGCCAGGATCTTGCCGGCGCGCCGAAGCGCGCTGCCCACGATCTCGCCGACATCATGGAGCGCGGTGTTCGGCACGATGGCACCGGATTCCAGCTTGGTCATATCGAGCAAATTGGCGATGAAACGGTTGAGCCGTTCGGATTCGTCGATCACCGTGGCCAGCAGGTCGCGCTTTTGCTGGTCGGAAAGACCGCTCTCGAGATCACGCATAGCGGACGCGGCGCCGAGCACTGAGGCGAGCGGCGTCTTCAAATCATGGGAGATCGAGGTCAGCAGCGCCGAGCGCAGCCGCTCCGATTCAATCGTGCGCTTGACCTGATCCATGTCCTCCACCAGCAGGACCCGTTCGATCGCAAGCGCTCCCTGGTCGACCAGCGCGTCGAGCAGCCGGCGCTGGTCCGGCGTCAGCAATGGCCCGGTTCGGTCGTTATCGATGCCGATCACGCCGATCGAGCCGCGGCCGGTGCGCATGGGCAGGAACAAGCGCTTGGCGCCCGGCAGCGTGTCCGAACCGCGGCCCGCGGGCCGGTCGTTGCTCCACGCCCAGTTCGCGGCGGCAAGATCGGCCTGGTCGAGCTGATCCTCGGGCGGATAGCCGGCCTTCACCGTCAGCACGCCCTGTTCGGGCAGCAACAGCACGACGCGGACCTTCAGCATCAGCGCGGTCTGATACGCGGTTGCCCACAACACGTCATCCAGAGTCGCCGTACCCGCAAGCTTGCGGCTGAATGCATAAAGTTGTTCGGTCATCCTGATGCGGCCGATCGCCGTGTCGGCTTGGGTGCGCACGCGGCCCGCGACATTCGACACCAGGATCGCGATCAGCATGAAAAAGAAGAAGGCCGCGATGTTGGTCGGGTCGGTGATCGTGAAGGTATAGACCGGTGGCAGGAAGAAGAAATTGTAGCACAACGAGGCCGCGACGCTCGCCAAGAGCGATGGCCACAAGCCGTAGCGCACGGCAACCACTACCACGGCGGTCAGGAATACCAAATCGACGTTCTCGACCCCGAACCATGGCTGGATCAACTCAGCGACGGCAAGACCAACTGCCGAGATAGCAAGCGCCATCAGATAGGGCCGCGCATTAAAGGGTTCACTGCGCGCGGCCGTCTGCACCGTATTCTTCAGAACCGGCGCCGCCGGCAATTCCTCGCCGGCGATCACGTTGATGGTGATATTCCCGGCACGCCGCACCAGATCATGCACCACCGAGCCGCGCATGATCTCGAACAGTCGCGAACGTGTGGATTTGCCGATGATGATCTGCGTGACGTTATTGGCCTGCGCGAATTTGATGATGTCGTCGGCGATGCGCCGCTCCACGCCCGGAATGGTGAGGGCCTCGCCCCCCAGCGCCTCGGCGAGCCGCAAGGTATCCGCCAGCCGATCACGCTCCTCATCGGTCAGTTGCAGGCTGCGCCGGGTTTCGATGCTGATCGCGGTCCAGGGCGCGTGCACCCGATCGGCCAGCCGCTTGGTATAGCGCACGAGCCCCGCCGCGCGCGGGTCCTCACTGACGCAGACCAGGATGCGCTCGCCGGCGGCCCACGGCCCGGCGATCGCATTGGCTTGCATGTGCGTGAGTAGCTGCTCATCGACCCGCTCGGCGGTGCGGCGGAGCGCCAGCTCGCGCAGGGCGGTCAGGTTTCCCGGCGAGAAATAATGCTCCAGCGCGCGCTCGGCCTGTTTGGGGACATAGACCTTGCCCTCCTTCAGCCGCTGGATCAGATCGTCCGGCGTGAGATCGATGAGCTCGATCTCATCCGCACGGTCGAACACCGAATCCGGCACGGTCTCGCGCACCCGCACATGCGTGATCTGGGCGACCACGTCGTTGAGACTTTCAATGTGCTGGATGTTGACCGCCGTATGGACGTCGATGCCGCGCGACAGCAGCTCCTCGACGTCCAGGTAGCGCTTGGGGTGGCGACTGCCTGGCGCGTTGGTGTGGGCCAGCTCGTCGACGACAGCGATCTGCGGGTGGCGTGCGATCACTGCATCAAGGTCCATCTCCTCGATGATCTGGCCCCTATATTCGAGCCGCTTGCGGGGAATGATTTCGAACCCACGCAGCAATGCCTCTGTCTCCGCGCGGCCGTGGGTCTCGACGAAGCCGATCAAGATATCGGCCCCGCCCTTCAACCGGGCATGCGCGCTCTGCAGCATCTCGTAGGTTTTGCCGACTCCAGGCGCGGCGCCGACGAAAATCTTCAGCCGTCCGACGCCGCCATGCTCGCGCTTTGCTGCCTGCAGCAGGGCTTCCGGCAGGGGCCGTTGTTCGGGATCGCGACGCTGATTTGCCATGGACTATTATAGGCACAGGCAAGGTGGCTGCGCGAGCCTCGCATGCCTCATTTGGCCGCCGCGTCGAGCGCAAGATTCAGCGCCAGCACGTTGACCCGTGGCTCGCCGAATAATCCGAGCAGGCGGCCTTGCGTGTTCTGGGTGACCAGGTCGCGGACGCGCTCCTGCGGCATGTTGCGCGCCTTTGCGACCCGAGGCACCTGGAACAGTGCAGCCTCAGGCGAGATATCGGGATCGAGGCCGCTGGCCGATGTCGTGACGAGATCGACCGGGACGGGGCTCGCAGGATTTTCCGCTTTCAGTTTTTCGACGCCCTCCTTGAGACGATCGCTGAGCACCTTGCTGGTCGGACCGAGATTGGACCCGCCCGAATTGGCCGCATTGTAAGGCGCCGCTACGGTCTTGGTCGAATCGTTCGGGTCCGGCGCCGTAGTTGCGGACGGACGGCCATGGAAATATCCCTCACTCTTGAACTCCTGGCCGATCAGGGCGGAGCCGACCACCTTGCCGTCTCTATCGATTAGGCTCCCTTGCGCCTGCTGCGGAAAGATCGCGCCGGCGACGCCGGTCATGACGAGCGGATAGGCCACGCCCGTGATCAGCGTGAGTGCCAGAAGCACAAATATCGCGGGACGAATTTCTCTTAACATGTTTGTCTCCTAATGTCGTCCGTCATTACGCGGCGATGCCAACGGGTCCGACCCATGGCCGGCCCGGGCTCGCCTCCTCCAGGCGCCCTGGAATGGCACCTGCGTAATATTCCGCATCTCCTTCATCCCTTCGCTCGCAATGCCGATCAGGCCAAATGCAGGGCCGCGACCGCGAGGTCGATGGCCTTGATGCCGATGAAGGGAATAACGATGCCACCCAGACCGTAGATCAGCAGGTTGCGCCGCAAGAGCGCGCCGGCACCTATCGCACGGTAGGCCACGCCTTTCAGAGCGAGCGGAATCAGCGCGATGATGACTAGCGCATTGAAGATGATCGCCGACAGGATCGCGCTCTGCGGGCTCGCCAAGTGCATGACATTGAGCACGCTGAGCTGCGGATAGAAGGCAAGGAACATCGCGGGGATAATGGCGAAATATTTCGCGACGTCATTGGCAATCGAGAACGTCGTCAGCGCACCGCGCGTCATCAACAGTTGCTTACCGATCTCGACGACCTCGATCAGTTTGGTCGGATTGGAGTCGAGATCGACCATGTTGCCGGCCTCGCGGGCGGCCTGCGTGCCCGTGTTCATGGCAACGCCGACGTCGGCTTGCGCCAGCGCAGGCGCGTCGTTGGTGCCGTCGCCGCACATCGCCACCAGCTTGCCCTTGGCCTGTTCGTCGCGGATCAGCTTCAGCTTGTCCTCGGGCGTCGCCTGGGCAAGGAAGTCGTCCACTCCGGCTTCGGCGGCGATAGCGGCCGCCGTCATCGGATTATCGCCTGTTATCATGATGGTGCGGATGCCCATACGACGCAGTTCGGCAAACCGCTCGCGGATGCCTCCCTTGACGATGTCCTTGAGGTGCACGACGCCGAGCAGCCGGCCGTCCTTCGCTACCGCAAGCGGCGTTCCGCCCGACTTGGCGATCTCGTCTGCAATCGACTGGACCTCACGCCCCACGTCCGATAGCGCCGCCGGCTGCACCATCCGCGCAACGTTGCCGGAGGCCACGAGCTGGGTACCGTCAGTGACATAGTTGAGGATGGCGTCGACCGCGCCTTTGCGCACCGACGAGCCGCCCGCATCGACGCCGCTCATGCGGGTCTGCGCCGTAAACGGAACGAAGATAGCGCCAAGTTCGCCCATATCGCGACCGCGGATACCGTACTTCTCCTTCGCGAGCACGACAATCGAGCGACCCTCCGGGGTCTCGTCGGCGAGCGAAGCAAGCTGCGCCGCATCCGCAAGCTCCTGTTCGGTCACGCCGAGCACGGGGCGGAAGGCGGTGGCCTGACGATTGCCAAGGGTGATGGTGCCGGTCTTGTCGAGCAGCAGGGTATCGACGTCGCCGGCAGCTTCGACCGCGCGGCCGGACATCGCCAGCACGTTGAAGCGTACCAGGCGATCCATGCCCGCGATCCCGATCGCCGACAACAGCGCGCCGATGGTGGTCGGGATCAGGGTCACGAACAGCGCGACCAGGATCACGACCGAAATCTGTCCGCCCGCATAGGATGCGTAGCTGGGGATGGTAACGGTCGCAAAGACGAAGATGATCGTGAGCCCCGCGAGCAGGATGTTGAGCGCGATCTCATTCGGCGTCTTCTGCCGCTCCGCACCTTCGACCAGCTTGATCATGCGGTCGATGAAGGTCGAGCCCTGCTCGGCCGTGATGCGGACGCGGATCCAGTCCGACAGCACCTGGGTGCCGCCGGTGACGGCCGAACGGTCACCGCCGGATTCGCGGATCACCGGCGCGGATTCCCCGGTGATCGCCGCCTCGTTGACCGACGCAACACCTTCAATGACTTCGCCGTCGGACGGAATGATGTCGCCGGCCTCGACCAGAACGATGTCGCCCATCTTGAGGCTGGTGCCGGGCACCAGATGATAGGTCCCGTCGGAGCCGTTCAGCAGCTTGGCCTGGCTTTCCGTTCGCGTCTTGCGCAGCGATTCAGCCTGCGCCTTGCCACGCCCCTCGGCGACCGCTTCGGCGAAGTTGGCGAACAGCACCGTGAACCACAGCCAGAGAATAATCTGGAAGGTGAACCCGAGATCGGCACTCCCTGTCACGAGATCGCGCAGAAAGATCACGGTGGTCAACGCAGCCACGATCTCGACCACGAACATCACCGGGTTCTTCATCATTACTCGCGGATCGAGCTTGATGAAGGAGGCCTTGATCGCGGGCACCACGATCTTCGGATCCAGCATCGTAGCGACTGGCATCCGCTTATTCATCTTAACGACAGGTTCCATGGATGTAGCTCCAAATGCGCTCGCTCAGAACAGCGCGCCCGCGGTCATCGCGAGGTGTTCGACGATTGGCCCAAGCGCGAGCGCCGGGAAGAAGGTGAGGCCGCCGATGATCAGGATCACGCCGACGACGAGACCGACGAACAGGCCGCCAGTGGTTGGGAACGTACCCATCGACGGCGGAATCGATTTCTTGCCGGCCAATGACCCCGCGATCGCCATCGCGGGGATGATCATGAAGAAACGGCCGACGAACATCGCGCATGCGAGCGTCAGGTTGTAAAAGAAAGTGTTGCCGGAGAGGCCCGCGAATGCCGAGCCATTATTCCCGGTCGACGAGGTATAAGCGTAAAGCACCTCGGTAAAGCCATGCGGGCCGGCGTTGTTCATGGCGGACACCGGTCCTGGCAACACCACGGCAACCGCGGTCCAGCCGAGATACATCAGGGGCAGCACCAAAATTGCCAGCATCGCCATCTTCACTTCGCGCGCCTCGATCTTCTTGCCAACATATTCCGGCGTGCGGCCGACCATGAGCCCTGCTACGAAAATCGAGATGGTGACGAAGAGCAGCATGCCGTAGAGACCGGCGCCGACGCCGCCGACGATGATTTCGCCGAGCTGCATATTGATCAGCGGGATCATGCCGCCGAGCCCGGTGAAACTGTCATGCATGGCGTTGACCGCGCCGCATGATGCGGCAGTGGTGATGACAGCAAACAGCGAGGAGGCAACGATGCCGAAGCGGACTTCCTTGCCCTCCATGTTGCCGCCGGTCAGCCCCAGCGTATGCATCATCGTGGTGCTATTTGCTTCCGCCCAATAAGTGATGGCGACGCCGGCGATGAACAGCACGCCCATCACGGCCAAAATCGCCCAGCCCTGGCGCTGGTTTCCGACCATACGGCCGAACACGTTCGTCAGCGCGGCGCCGATCGCAAAGATCGAAATGATTTGCACGAAGTTGGAGAGCGCCGTGGGATTCTCGAAAGGATGCGCGGCGTTGGCATTGAAGAAGCCGCCACCATTGGTGCCCAGCATCTTGATCGCGACTTGCGAGGCAACCGGGCCGACCGCAATGGTCTGCTTCGCGCCTTCCAATGTGGCGGCTTCGACGTAATCGCCGAGCGTCTGCGGCATGCCCTGCCAGACGAGGAAGAGCGTGTAGACGATACAGATCGGCAGCAGCACATAGAGCGTGCAGCGGGTGATGTCGATCCAGAAATTACCGACGGTTCGCATCGAGGCACGTGCAAAGCCGCGAATCAACGCGACCGCGAGCACGATGCCGGTAGCCGCGGACAGAAAGTTCTGATGTGTTAGACCGACCATCTGCGTCAAGTAGGAAAGCGTGCTTTCTCCACCGTAGTTCTGCCAGTTGGTGTTGGTGATGAAGCTGATCGCCGTATTGAACGACAGGTCCTCGGCAACAGCGGACTGACCGGCCGGATTGAACGGCAACAATGCCTGCAGCCGCATCAGCCCATAGATGATGAGGAAGCCGCCGACATGAAAGAGCAGCATGGCAGCCGTATAGGTCAGCCAATGCTGCTCGCGCCTCTCATCGACGCCCCCGATCCAGTAGATACCTGCCTCCACTGGACGCAATACCGGCGACAGGAAGGTGCGCTCGCCGTTGAAGACCCGCGTCATGTACCAGCCAAGCGGTTTGACCAGCGCGACTATGACGATGCAATAAAGGATGATTTGAAGCCAACCGATCACGGTCATGGGAGTGAGCCTTTGGGAAGACGCGCTTTCAGGACCGGCGGATCAGAACCGCTCGGGTCGCAGTAGGGCGTAGGTCAGGTAGATCAAGAGGCCACAGGAGACGAGGCCAGCGAGCGAATAGTCGAATATCATGGCTTGATCCGTTACAGCCGTTCGCAGGCATAGGTGTAGCCAATCCCGACCGCGAAGAATAACAGCGCCAGCGCCAGCATCAGGACATCCATCATGGCTTGCTCCTTGTTGCACCAAATCGGTGCGCAATGATTTGCTCGACTCCGGAAGGGACGGCTTGCGAAATCAACGACCCTAGTCGTGACCGTGCGCCTGCCGGTATCGCTGGCCGTGAGGTGCCACTCCGCGCATATGTTTTCGAGACGGGGGCATCGGCCACGTTATAAGAATCTTATAAAGATTCAGCGTCCCGGAACGACCATCCGATGCGCGTCCGCGTTAGAAGCGCTCGATTTCATCGGCCGATCAACGCAGTTGCAACGTCACTCGGTCTACATGCGGAGGACCAGCCACGGCTAGAACCATAAACATCCGCCGGTCTTGCGACATTTACGCCTCGCCTATATTTCGCTGCCTCGCCTCATCTCGTTTTCAAACGCGCTTCTGACCATCTTGTCGACAGGAGCCGCTCGTTGAGGGCTGGCACTTGTTCATGCGTGATGATGTCATGCCGTTTTCCGAACATTCTGATCCTCTTGCCATCTGTGACCGGCTCCGCAATGCAACAATCGTCACGCCGGGGCTGATGATGGAAATCGTCGAAGCCGCTTGCCGGCGTCTTCCAGCCGGCAGACAGACCACCAACCCGGCGCGGATCAGAGGCTTGATCGATGCGCACGCCTGGACCGACGCGGCGCTGGCCTTGGTCGATCTGGAACTGCCGTCATGGCGAATCCGCCGCATCGCCTATGATGCCGGCGACTGGTACTGCGCGCTGTCGCGGCAACGCGAACTTCCAGATTGGCTGGATCAGTCGATCGAAAGCAGGCACGCCGACCTGGCGATTGCAATCCTGAGCGCGCTCGTTGAAGCCCAAATCACCGAAAAGCAACCTTCGGGGCCCGGCGTTCCGGCCGCTCTTCGAAACATGAGTTCAGATCACATTTCGCTTTGCTGCGAGAACTTCGCGTAAGTCGAAAAGAGTCAACATCGGAGGCCGCATCGTGGCGCAGCCGCAAAATCTACCGCAACAGAGTTCAGGCCAGGTGCTGGCCCGCTTCGGAGCGCGAATGGCGATACTGTTTGCCTTTGCCGCCTTCGGCAGCATCGGCCTTGCCAGAAGCCTTGCGACGCTGATGTGGATGGCAGTCGTGTTCACCGCGCTGCTTGCGATCATCAAGCGTGAGCAGCCCTTTACAGGCGCGCTCAACCATTGGGACGAGGTGGTGGCCTGTGCAGCCGTGTTCTGCCTGGCCAGCGCCGTCAGTCATTCAATGCCGGTCTGACGCCGGGCTCTTATGCAACGCTTATGCGATCGGCGTCCCGGCTCTCTCGAATTCATACTTGGCCAGAAAGATCTTGGGCATGCGCGAGTCAAGCATGACTGCGGCCGAGCGCCTTCGGACATCGGCAGAAATTGATGATGGGCCAAGCGGCCGGCTGCAGTGGAGCATGGTGATCATGACCTTTGGAAGGACTAATACCATGAAGCTCTTCGAACCTCCCTCCCGCAGCTCTGCTTCATCTACCCTCGTCCTCATCGGCAGGAACCGCCGCGGCGAATGGGTTGCTCGTGAACAGCACGGCCTCTTCGGCGGCCTGTTCATCAACCGCGCGCAAGCCATTAAATATGCGCTGTTCGAGAACGGCCATCATCCGGAAGCTATCGTGGAGCTGCCGCGCGATGTCGAGATCGACATTCTCTCTCCGAGTCCGCGGCTCGTCGCGTTGGGCGAGCCGGCCCAAGCTGATGTCGCTGCAGCGCTTCCGCCGATCGCGGATCGACAGTGAAGAGCGATACCTATGGATCAGACGGGTTCAGCCGAATGGCACGCGAGGATGCTGCAAGCCTGGCATCTGGCGCTTCTGCGCTTTGCCGTCATGCGAGACAATGCCGACAGGCTAAGCGTGCTTGCTATCGCCAATGAAATGGACAGGCTTGGGCGACCGCAGGATACGACGTCGGATTTCGGTTTCTTTCGCAGGATCAGCGCAGAGTTCTGCGCGGCTGTGCTCGCATCAAACGATGCTGCCACGCACGTATTGCGACAGCACCTGGCCCGAATTGACAGTCCCCGCTTGCAGCGCGCCCTTGCCGCGGCGCTCGAAATCGACCAGTGCGCGCCGGCGCCGATCAAGCGAGCCGTGAAGCCCGCGGGCGCGCTGTGGAAGGGGCTCCCTTCACGAAGCAATATGCGCGCCTGAACTCTGGCCATTGCCCGCAGCGCGCTATCCACCCTCTTTATAGCTTTCCTGCATATGCGTGCCGGCCTTGCTATTTGCCGCAGCAGCGCTTTGGCGGAATCATCGCGCTGAAGATGGCGATCTACTCTCTCGCGCTTTGGTTTTGGTGCACCTGAGACGCCGACCACCGCTTGCAAATTCGCGGCGTCGCGCCGAGGTCAAGCGGTCCGCCTTTGGGTGGGAGGGGCGACTTATTCCCGAATTATTTCAAAAAATTTTACTGACGTAACGCGAAACCAAACGGCCCGGGATGATACTCAATGAGTGATGTTGGAAGTGCTCCTTACAAAGCGCGGCCGGGCGCGATGGGAATGGCGGGTCTGCGACTCGTCCGGCAAGACCATCATGGGCGCCTCGGAAATCAGCCGCGCCGAGGCCAAATATCAGGGCGAACGGGCCCTGTTTCTGCTCCTGTTGACGACCGCCAGGACCCTTGATCCCGGCCAGGTCGCCGTGGGGCTCGCCCCGATTGCGGCACGCCGGAGCCGTCCAAAGCGGGATCGCGATGTCGGCGACGCCGCAAGCCGACCGCCCGGTCTGTAACCGGGCAGGTCCGGCGCGGCCTACTCCGCCGCAGTGCGTATCTCGACCGGTTCGACCCGCACCGCGCAGAATTTGAACTCCGGAATTTTTCCGAACGGATCGAGCGCGGGGTTGGTCAGCAGGTTGGCCGCCGCCTCCGCGTAACAGAACGGCATGAACACCATGTTCTGCGGCACGTCGCTGTCGGCGCGCACTTTCACTTCCACCGCGCCGCGGCGCGTTTCCAGCCGAATGAAGTCACCGGGCGAAAGCTGCATCCGCCGCATGTCCTTCGGCGACATGAAGGCGACCGCCTCGGGCTCGATCTCGTCGAGCACGGTGGCCCGCCGCGTCATGGCGCCGGTGTGCCAATGTTCGAGGACACGTCCCGTCGACAGCACCATCGGATATTCGTCGTCGGGCAATTCGTCCGGCGGCCGCACGTGCGCCGGCACGATCTTGCCGCGCCCGCTTTCGGTGGGGAAACCGGTCGTGAAGATGATCTCGTTGCCGGGCCTCTCCGGATCGTCGGCCGGATAGGTCACCGCGCCTTCGCGCACCAAGCGCTCCCAGCTAATGTTGTCGAGCGAGGGCATCAGTTGCGCCATCTCCGCGTAGACATCGGCCGGGCCATTGTAATTCCAGGGCAGTCCCATGCGCCGCGCGATCTCCTGGATGATCCAGAGATCCTGCCGCGCATCGCCCGGCGGCTTGATCACCTCGCGCGCGAGCTGCACGCGGCGGTCAGTGTTGGTGAAGGTGCCCGCTTTCTCAGCAAAGGCCGAGGCCGGCAGGATGACATCGGCATGGAATGCGGTCTCGGTGACGAAAAGATCCTGCACCACCAGATGCTGGAGTTTTGCCAATGCCTCGCGCGCATGCTGCAGGTCGGGGTCGGACATCGCGGGATTCTCGCCCTCGATATACATGCCCCGGATTTCGCCGGCGTGGATCGCATTCATGATCTCGACCACGGTGAGCCCGCGCACCGGATCGAGATCTTGCTGCCACATCTTCTCGAACGCACCGCGCAGATCGGCGCGGCCGACCGGCTGATAGTCGGGCAGGAACATCGGAATGAGACCGGCGTCGGACGCGCCCTGCACGTTGTTCTGGCCGCGCAGCGGATGCAGGCCGGTACCGGGACGGCCGACCTGACCGGTGATCAGCGCAAGCGCGATCAGGCAGCGCGCATTGTCAGTGCCGTGCACATGTTGGCTGATACCCATGCCCCAGAAGATGATGGAAGCACGCGAGCGCGCATACAGCCGCGCCACCTCCCGCAGGGTCTCCGCCGGAATGCCGCAGATCGGCGCCATCTTCTCCGGTGTGAAATCCTTGATCTTGGCCTTCAGCTCCTCGAAGCCTTCGGTATAGCCCGCGATATATTGCTCGTCGGTCAGGCCCTCGGTGATGATGGTGTTGATCATCGCGTTCAGAAGCGCGACGTCGCTGCCCGGCTTGAAGGCGAGATGCTTGTAGGCATGCCGCGAGAGCGCTTGCCGGCGAGGATCCATCACGATCAGCTTGGCGCCGCGCTTGGCGGCGTTCTTGATGAAAGTCGCCGCGACCGGGTGGTTTACCGTTGGATTGGCGCCGATGACGATGATCACCTCGGCTTCGAGCGCAGCGGAGAACGGCGCCGAGACCGCGCCCGAGTTCAAGCCCTCGGTGAGTGCAGCCACGGAGGAGGCGTGGCACAGACGCGTGCAGTGGTCGACGTTGTTGGAGCCAAAGCCGGTGCGCACCAGCTTCTGGAAAAGATAAGCCTCTTCGTTCGAGCCCTTGGCCGAGCCGAAGCCGGCGAGCGCCTTCGGCCCCTTCTCGTCTCGGATCTTGACCAGGCCTTTGGCGGCGATGTCGAGCGCCTCTTCCCAGCTCGCTTCACGGAAATGGGTGAAGGGGTTGGCGGGATCGACCTGGTCGTTTGCATCCTTCTTCGCATTCGGCAGCCGCACGAGCGGCTTGGTCAGGCGATGCGGGTGATGGATGTAGTCGAAGCCGAAGCGGCCCTTGACGCAAAGGCGATTGTGATTGGCCGGGCCGTCGCGGCCCTCGGCATAGATCACCTTCTCGTCCTTGACGTTGTAGGTCACCTGGCAGCCGACGCCGCAATAGGGGCAGAGCGAGTCGACCTTGCGATCCGGATAGACGACGCGGGTCTGCTTTTCATCCAGCATCACCGCCGGCATCAAGGCGCCGGTCGGGCAGGCCTGCACGCATTCGCCGCAGGCAACGCAGGTGGATTCGCCCATGGGGTCGTCGAAGTCGAACACGACCTTGGCGCCGTGGTTGCGATAGGCCATGCCGATGACGTCGTTGACCTGGACCTCGCGGCAGGCGCGCACGCACAAGCCGCATTGGATGCAGGCATCCAGATTGACCCGCATCGCCGAATGGCTGACGTCTGGTTCCCAGCGCTCGGCCCCGGGAAAGCGGCTCTCGGTGACGCCCACCTTTTCGGCCCAGTGCCAGAACTTTGAATCCGGATCGTGCGAGGTCTCGCGCGCGGGCTGGTCGGCGACCAAGAGCTCCATCACCATCTTCTGCGCCGCAACGGCGCGGGAGCTCGCGGTCCTCACCTTCATGCCGACGGTCGGCGTGCGCTTGCAGGAGGCGGCGAGCACGCGCTCGCCTTCGATCTCGACCATACAGGCGCGGCAATTGCCGTCGGGACGATAGTCCGGCGCCGGCGAATAGCAGAGATGCGGGATATCCTGGCCTTCGCGCTTGGCGACCTGCCAGATGGTCTCGCCGGGTTTCGCTTCGACCAGTTTGCCGTCGAGCTCGAACTGGATTTTCGTCATTCCGCTGCGTCCTTGAACTCGTCCGCGAAATATTTGATGACGGAAGTAAGTGGATTGGAGGCCGCTTGGCCTAACCCGCAAATCGATGCATCCCGCATCGCCTGGCTCAATTCTTCGAGCAATTGCCGGTTCCAGACCGGCCGTTCCATGAGCTGCGCCGCCTTCTGAGTTCCGACGCGGCAGGGCGTGCACTGGCCGCAACTCTCATCCTCGAAGAAGCGCATCAGGTTGAGCGCGGCCGTCCTCACGCTGTCGTGCTGCGACAGGATGACGATCGCCGCCGAACCGATGAAGCAGCCGTATTTCTCCAGCGTACCGAAATCGAGCGGGATGTCGTCCATCGACGCGGGAAGGATGCCGCCGGAGGCGCCGCCCGGCAGATAAGCGTAGAAGGTATGGCCGTCGGCCATGCCGCCGCAGAACTCGTCGATCAGTTCACGTACCGTAATGCCTGATGGTGCGAGCTTCACGCCGGGGTTTTTGACCCGGCCGGAGACCGAATAGCTGCGCAGGCCTTGTCGACCATTGCGGCCGTGGCTCTTCCACCAATCGGCGCCTTTCTCGACGATGTCCCGCACCCACCAGAGGGTTTCGACATTGTTGATCAATGTCGGCAGGCCGAACAAACCGACCTGGAACGGATAAGGCGGCTTGTGCCGCGGCAGGCCGCGCTTGCCCTCGATGCTCTCGAGGAGCGAGGATTCCTCGCCGCAGATGTAGGCTCCGGCGCCGCGGCGCAAATGCAGGACCGGACCGCCCGGCGGCAACTTCGCAATTTCGCGATCGAGGATGTCGCGACAGGCCGGATATTCGTCGCGGATGTAGATGTAGACGTCGCTCGCCTCGACGATATGTGCGCCGATCAACGTCCCCTCGAGAAAGCGGTGCGGATCGCGCTCGAGATAATAGCGGTCCTTGAACGTTCCGGGCTCGCCCTCATCGCCATTGATCGCCATCAGCCGCGGTCCCGGCTCGCCGAGCACGGCGCGCCACTTGCGTCCGGTGGGGAACCCCGCGCCGCCAAGGCCGCGCAGGCTCGCGTCGTCGAGTTGCTTCAGCACATCTTCCTTGGACAATTCGCCCGCGCGCAGCCGCTGCAGCAGCTTGTAGCCGCCATCCGCGACATAGGCCTCATAGCCGATGTATTCGGGCAGATGCGCATGGGTCTCGCCGGCTTTCGCGGCCGCGAGGACGCTCTCGACGCTGGCATGATCGACGAAGTTGTGGCCGATCTCGGCCGCAGGGGCCGTATCGCAGCGGCCGACGCACGGCGCACGCACCACGCGGATGCCCCGCCCTGATTTGCTCTGCAGGTCCTGCAGCAATTGTTCGCCGCCCATCATGGCGCAGGTCAGGGAGTCGCAGACGCGGATGGTCAGCGGCGGAATGTTTGGTTCGCCCTCCTTCACCACGTCGAAATGCGCGTAGAAGGTCGCGGTCTCGAACACTTCGGCAAAGGATAGCCGCATCGCTTCCGCGAGCGCCGCGAGATGGGCCGCGGAAATCTGCTTGTAGGTGTCCTGGATCAGGTGCAGGTGCTCGATCAGAAGATCGCGCCGCCGCGGCCGGTCGCCGAGCAACTGCTCGATTTCATGGGCGGCGACCGGATCGACTTGGCGTCCCTTCGGCGTCGCCTTCGCCCGTTTCCGCCCCTGACCCGGATGCTCGAACGAGCGAACCTGATGGACGTCATGACTCATGAATGTGTCTCGTTCCCTCACGTCTGTTTAGAACGACTCTAACTGCTGGCATGCCAGATGCCAAGAAGAAATTATAATGTCTGAATAATGATTTAAGGGGCGGAGAGGGCTGCTGCCATGCCCCTTTTGGATGACGGCCCGCGCCGGGCCCTTCAAGTCTTTTCCATGCAGTCGGCGATGTAGAACCAACGGTCGTCGCCGGCAAGTCCCTTGGCCTTCACCTCCTTGCGGCAGGCGGCGAGCTTGGGCTTGTTGGTGCTCCATTTGGCCTTCATCGCCTTCAGCTTTTGGACCGTCAGCTTCATCTTCGAGGGCTTGGCCTCGCTGCTGGCCGCTGGTGCCGTGGCGGTCTGGGCGGATGTGGTTTGAAGATGGACGGTCAAGATCAGGATCGCCACAACGCAACCGATGATGCGAAACATGAATTCCTCCTGAAATGATTTTTTGCTCTTCAGATCGGAGGGACGCGCGCTCTGCGGGCGTCCCTCCGTCAAGCAAGCCGCTGGCCAGAAATGGCGGTCAGAAGATATTGGCCGCGCTCAGCAACGTGCGGTAAACGCCCCAGGCCAGCGGGATGCCGACGAAGGCCCAGAACAGCGCGGCCTTGAGGTCGAGACCGCCCTTGCCGATGCCGAACGAGCCATGCTGGACCGCGGCCTCCTTTTGCGC
>NZ_AWZU01000001.1:122500-552131 GCF_000472385.1 Bradyrhizobium sp. ARR65 | reverse complement strand
CGCGTCAGCTTGCGCAAGGTGAATGGCCCTGAGCGAATGCGCTTGCGCAGCCAGTCGGCATTGGCGCCGGACAGGACCGGCTTCTTGTGACCGCCGATCTTGCCGGGTGAAAGGCTTCCGGTCTCCCGTCTCAGATTCTTCCACTTCGTCACACAGGAAGNACTGATCTGAAGCGCTTCGGCAATCGAGCGAACCGTCTCGCCCGCGTCAGCCCGAGCAAGAGCGCGCTCGCGAATGTCTTCCGAAAAGGGTCGTGTCATCCATGCTGGCCCCGTTCCCAGCATGGAGCTTGAATCAGAAATCCCTCCAAATGGGAATCCCGATTCCGGCAAAAAACAACATGGTCTAGAGGCCGATATGTTCACGCCCGCAATAGCAAATCGAGCAGAGCAACCGCCGCTGTTTCGTACCAGAAACGACCGCACCGAAAACCAGCAAACGCGATCGTCGCGCGAAAAGGCTGAAGGTCCTCGTATCTCTCTCGAGCTGAATGTCTCCTACGGCAGCGCGCGATCAATCAAGGCGCGGTCGCCAAAGGACTTATCGGCTGCATTCGCCAAATCGAAGTACGCCTTGGCACATCCTCCCTGGCCGCTGTTTAGCGCCGATATGGCACCGACGTGCCCCCTCTTGGCGGCCTTCTCGAGCAGCGCCCTCGCTGTGAGAGGATCACGCCGGCCGCCGCGCCCGTTCGTCATCATCTCCGCGAGTGCCACCTCCGCTTCAGCCATTCCGGCAGCGGCCGCTCGCGCGATCCAAGCGCGACCTCCCTCGGCATCCATACGTACGCCACGGCCCTCGGTCAGCATCCGTCCATACCAATATTGCGCGTCTACGATGCCATCCGCAGCTCTGCGCATCCACTGGGCTGCCAGGCGCTCGTCACGGTCCATCCCGAGTCCTTCGGCCAGGCAGATGGCAAAGTTGAAGGCGGCGACAAGCTCGCCGGAGGCGGCTGCCTGCTCCAACCACTCTCGCGCTTTCACTAAGTCTACAGAGTGGCCGACTCCCCTAAGGGCAAGGTTGGCAAGGTCCACCCGGGCTTGCGGGTCGCCTGCTTCGGCGGAAACACCGAGCCAGTGCGCCGCTTCATCCGGATCGCGCGCGACTCCGGCCCCGGTCAGGTAGAGCAGGCCGAGTGCCCTCGCGGCTCTCCGGTGACCAGCCTCCCCGGCGCGGCGATACCAAATCGCCGCCTCTGCATGATTTGGGGGGAGTGCCTCTCCGCGCCTGGCGTAAAGGTCGCCTACCCGCGCCGCCGCTTCCGGATCCCCGGCCATCGCAGCTCGGCGCAGCCATGATTCACCTTCGGTCGGATTTCGCTCGACTCCCGCCCCCTCGATGAGCGCCACCCCCCATCGTGTCTGACCCGAGCGATTACCCTTCTCGGCGGCCTGCCGATAGAGGTCCGCCGCGATCACATCGCTGCGCTCGACGCCAATGCCGCATCGGGTTAGCTCACCGAGCAAGTACAACGCCGTCGGCAGCCCCGCCTCCGCCGCGCGACGGAAATATTCCGCGACCTTTCGTTGCCCCGCCTCATCCTTGACGATCCGCGCCAGCAATAGACCGTAACCTAATGCGCCTTGCGGACAATTGTCTTCAGCGGATCGCTCGTACCATTGATGCGCCGCTTCAAGGTCGCGCATCGCTTCCGGACCGGAGGCCAGGATATACGCAAGAACAGCTTTCCCATCCGCAGACCCGGCTTCAGCCGCGAGGCGAGCCCATTTTTCGGCAGCGACAAAGTCAGGTTCGCGGGCGACATCGCCCGGGAACAGGCTTGCCGCGGAGGCCGGAATCTCCTCCTGCTCATACGATGTGCCGAAACCTTGCAGATGCAGAACCGCAAGTTGCCACTGGGCTTCGCTATGGCCTTGGGTCGCTGCGCGCGTCAGCCAGTGCAGGCCGTCGAGGCGGCTGATGGGAACGCCCGAGCCTTCCAGATAACATCGCCCAACCCGGTATTCGCCTTCCGCGACGCCGGCGCGGGCGGCGCGAGCGAAAAGCGGAAAGGCCCGTGCGCCCTGGCCCTCGTCAGCAAGCCGCAAAGCATGTCGCAACGCTGCCGCCGACGACAGCGCGTCGACCAAGCGATCGAGGAGACCCCTTCGATATCCGCGCCTGCCGCTCGTCCTGTGTTTGCCGGCAAGGCTCATGGCTCGCGCATCGCGTCCGACGCGACCGGCAGGATCCGACCGAGCAGGTAGGTGAGGACCGTGCGCTTGCCAATCATGATGTCGGCGGTGACGGGCATGCCCGGTACAATGCGGAAGCCGGTGGGCACGCCGTGCAATTGCACGTCGTCGATGGTGATGCGCGAGCGATAGAAGGGCTCAGTGCCGTCGGGCTTAGCGGGCACAGACCCCGAGCGAGCTTTGCCATCGTCCCGCCCGGTAAAGCTGTCCGCGCTGATCGTACGGACCGCTCCGTGCGCCACACCGTATTGCGAGAATGGAAACGTGTCGAACTTGACCGCGACGGGAGCACCGACCTGCACGAAACCGCCGTCATGTCCCAGGATATCGGCTTCCACCTCGAGCGGCGCGTCGGTTGGGACCAAGGTGATGAACTGGTCTCCCGATTGCAGCACCGACCCGACGGAAGCCTTGGCCACAGTCAAGACGGTCGCGTCGCGGTTGGCACGCAGCTCGACAAGTTGGTGGCGCAACCGCGCTTTATTGAGTTGTTCGCGTGCGTCGGCCAGCTTCTGCATCTGCTCTGCGAGCTTCTGCGATACCTCGGCGAGCCAGTTCTGTTCATAGGCGTCGCGTTCGGCCTTCAACGCCTCGAGATCACGACGTGCGCTCTCGGCGGTTTCCGTGGCATTTGCGAGACCTCGTGATGTTTCCAAGAGATTGTCGGTCGCGGTCAGTGACAATAGCGTGCTGCCCACCTGATGCCGTTCCAGCTCCTTGCGGACAGACACGATCTGCTCGGCCACGGCCTTGCGCGCCCGAAAGGCGTCCGCGTCAGCTAAGGCGCGTGCTACAGCGGCCTGCAGGCCACTGATGCGTTGCTGATAAGTCTCGCGCTTGAAATCGCGCTCCGATTGACGCTGGGCATATATCGACGCCTGCAGCGAAAGGTCTGGATCAGGACCTTCCGAGGTGAACGGGTGTCCCGTGGCTTCTGCCCGCATGCGCAAAACTTCTGCCTGCAACGTCGAAACCTGCGCTTCCAAGGCCCCGACATCGGCCGCCGCGAAGGTCGGATCGAGCCGCGCGATCACATCGCCGCTGCGCACGCTCTGCCCCTCGGTTACGTCGATCGATCGGACAACCGACGTCTCGAGCGGTTGTACGACGAGCAAGGGCACCTTGGAGACCACTTTCCCCTGAGCGGTCACAACTCGGTCGATCGGGATCATCCCCATCGCCGTCAGGCAAGCGGCGAACATGCTCGAGATCACCCATATGGTGCCGCGCGCCGTGCGGGGAATTGGAACGGAGGCGATGGCTTGGGACGGCGACTGGAATTCCAGGATCGCCGCAACAGTCTGATCGTTCGCTCGGTCTACGCGACTAACTCGCCTGTGCATGACGAGGCCCCTGATTCCCGAGATGACGGTTCTGTTGGTTCCAGAGCTGCCGGTAGATGCCGCAGCGTTCAAGAAGAACACGGTGCGGCGCGATGTCGACAGCCTTGCCACTTTCCAGGACGAGGATCTGGTCACAATCGACCAAGGAGGACAGACGATGCGAAACAATGATCATTGTCCTGCCGTGCGCGATGCGCAGCAAATTGGCATTCAGCACTGCCTCGCTTTCCGGATCGAGCGCGCTCATTGCCTCATCGAGGATCAAGATGCGTGGATCGGTGATCAGGGCACGTGCGATCGCTAGCCGCTGCCGCTGTCCGCCCGAGAGGTTCGGCGAACCTTCCTCGATGAGCGTCTCGTAGCCATTTGGCATGCGCTCGATGAATTCCTCGGCACCCGCGAGGCGCGCCGCGCGCACGGCATCACTCAGCGTGAGCCCGGGACGACCCGCGATGATGTTTTCACAAATCGGACCGCGGAACAGGAAGTTCTCCTGGAGCACCACACCGAAACTCTGGCGTAGATGCCGCAGATTGATCTCGCGCACGTCGTTGCCATCGATCTTAACAAAGCCGCTGTAGTCACGATTGATCCCCTGCAACAGCCGCGTCAACGTCGACTTTCCGGACCCGCTGCGCCCGACGATACCCAGCATCGTCCCCGCCGGAACCGCAAAGCTGACGCGATCAAGCGCGGGAATCTTCGTGCTGCCGTATGTAAAGCTGACGTCGTCGAAGGCGATCGCGCCGGAGAGTTGGGGGCGTAGCCCGCGGGAAAGCGCATCGTATTCCAGCGGGCGATTCAACACCGATGCGGTCTCGCTGATCGCGGCGCCGACCTCCTCGTAATTCTCGATCAGCCGCGCTAGCCCAGCGAGCGGCTGCGCGACGCGCATGCTGAGCATCATGAAGGCAAACAGCGCCCCGACAGCATAGCCAGATTTGTCGGCGATCGCGATATAGGCGCCGACCAGTACGACACCGATCGACATGAATCGCTCGATCGGATTGACGATCGTTTGCGGCCAGTTTGCCAGTTTCCCGAAAGCCAGTCGTGATTTTCCAGCCTCGGCAACACGCGCATCCCACAGCATCCTGCGCTGCGGCTCGAGCGCGAGGGATTTCACTGTCTTGACCCCGAACACGGTTTCGCCCAGCGCCGAGGCCTTTTCGGACTCGGCGAGGATGACTTTGCTAAATACACGCTGCAACGGACGCAGATAGGCCAACACGACCAAGACGATGAGGGCCGAACAGGCGAGAACCACAAAGGCCAGAGAGGAATTGAGGTAGAACAGGAATGGAAGCAGCACAGCCAGCGTGATCATGTCGAGGAACGTTGCCAGCAGCTTTCCCGTCAGGAATTCACGGACTTTGTAGACCTGCGTGATCTTATGCATGGTCTCCCCGGCCGGGTGGCGCTCGAAATAGTCGAGCGGCAGCCGCAGCAGACGGTTGAAGACGTGCAGGTTCAGCTTCGTATCCAGCCGCGCGCCGACGACCATCACGATCAGGCGGCGGGCATAGCCGAGCACTGCCTCATAAATGGTTGTGATCGCAAGGATGGTGCCGAGGAGGAGAAGGGTCGAGTAACTGTGGTGTGTCAGCACCTTGTCCACCACGGTCATCACCAACAACGGCGGGAAGATCGTAAGAAAGCTCAATGTCAGCGAGGCAAGCCCGATGTCCCGGAGCGACGGCTTCTCCTGCAACACGAGACGAGACAGCCAGCTTAACGTGAACGGCGCGTCCGTTGTCATTTGCCCGCGCTGGGCACGCAGCAGCACAGCCTCGCCTGACCAGACCCGCTCCAGGCGCAACTCGTCCACCGCAACGGTGATCTCGCTCGCGAGCGCACGGGGATCGCGAAGGAGAACCGCATTGCGGTCAGAGTCCCCGCCCACCATCAGGGTCGCACTCCCGTCGGTGAGCAGCAGCACCACCGGTCCGGCGTCGTCCACAAAGTGCATAAGCTGGCGCCAACGCAACCGCACGGCTCGCGCCCACATACCGGCGTTCTGCGCCCATTCGCAGAGCGCCACGGCTGAAGGCGCGCCCCGTGCGCCCATGGAGATGGCCTCGCCCGGATCCAACTCGATGCCGTGAAATCTGGCAGCGACCATCACCGCCTGCGCGCGCGGATGGATCGCCTCACCGCTCGTTTGGCGCCCATCGCCGGCATCAGCCGGTGACGTAGGCCGGTAACACTGCCTCAGCGAGCCGAGACGCTGTCCCATCGGCATGTCCACGACGGCGCCTCCTCAAAGAAACATCCGAAAAGAACGCACCAGACGTTCTAGGGTACGAAATGCTGCGCCCCATTGCGTATGGCGTATAGCGGCGGGAAGGGCCGAATCGACCCTTCCAAAGTTGCGGTATCCGCGGTTCGCGGTCGCAGCCGCTTACAAATGCAGCGGCCGACGGTTTCTACCCGTGCAAGGAATGTGGTCCTGGTGCCGACATGGCCGATTTATCGGTCTCTGGAATCGCCGCCAAGGAGCCAAAGAGACCGTGCGCCTCGTTCTGCACTCCTGCCGTAAAGTAGATCTTGTTCGGATCACTTCCGGCATTGCCAGTGCCGGGAACAAGCGCCCAGAGATCACCGATGGTGATCGGGGCACCATTGGCATCTTCCAACTTGCCGAGGAAATGATCGTTCTTCGGATTGAAGACATTGATCGTCCCGTCGCCGAAATTCCCGACGAGAAGATCGTTCGCGAATTCACCAAAGCCGGAGGGTGCGATCGCAAGTCCCCAGGGGGAATTGAGCGCGCCGCCGGATGCCACCCTGTGCAGCAAATGTCCTTCCAAGTCGAACTCGTCTACGAAGCCATGGCCGGCACCGGCGACGTCATCGTGTTTGGCCGCATCCTGCAACGCGAACGTGACGAACAGGTGGCCATCAAGAACCTGCACGTTGAAAGGCGCATAGCCAGCCGGCAGGTGGTGATCGGTAAAGCTCTTCACCTGCGTGAAGTTGTCGTTGAACACGTCGACGGTGCCATTCCGGAAGTTTGCCGCGTAAAGAAAGGTGCCGTCCCTGGTCTGTGCAATGGCAAGACCCTTGTAGACGGCTCCCGCACCGCCCTGGGAGTTATCGACGGCCAGGACGGAGCTGGCGGCGTCCACGTTCGGATTCCAGCCGGAAATGGTGCCGTCCTCGGTTGCAAAAATGAAGACCGAAGATCCCGTATGGCCGCCACTGGTGATGTTGAATCCGCTTCCCGCAATATTGAACACGTCTCCGGTAGGGGCGGCCGGCGTGGTCTGCCCGGGAGGTGCTGCGATCGCGATTGAGTCAAGCCCACCGACATTCACCTTGGCTCCGGCACCGGTATAGACCGTCGTCACACCCATGCCGTTGTCCGAGACCCAGAAAGGGCTGGTCGCGCTGTGAGCTATGCCCCAGGGGTTGATAAGATCTGGATCGATCGTCGTCGCGGGAACGAAACCATCCGAGACCAGATTGGTCTGCGCAAAGGAGGTCTCCTCCTGCTCGTGGTGAATGCGACGGTCAACAGCGTGGTCAATTGCGGACAAGTCTGAACTCATTGCTGCCTCCTGCTGATAGTCGATTTTTCAGCCCCGCTCGGCGCCAGCGGAATTGCGCCTGCCGGCGGCATAGGATCGTCTTCTCCTGATCAGGCACGCCTCTCGCCTTGAGAGAAAAGGCGACGTCGGCTTGTGAGGTTGGCATGGGGATCACGACGGCTAGCCAACGGTATGAATTTTATGGATGCTACTCAAAGCTTCCGGAGTCGCGGGTGTTTTGCAGAGATATAAGGTCTTGAGGCGTTCCAACGCACTGACGTCTCGATTTGACGAAGACTGCGCCGCGATCACTTTACGCGATGACTCTAGGCGAGATCATTTCCATCGATCCCCCTGCCCGCCATCTATGATTGAACGAGACGCGTGGTCAGAAATCAAGTGAGAGATGCTGCCCATGTTAGAAAATGACACGAGGGTCATGTTCGCTCATCGATTCCAGCCCGACAAAAGATAGAAGAAGGTCCGCTCTGGACATCACGAGACGTGCTATCTCGAAGAACGAAGGATTCCCCGTAATTCCGCAATTCCGTCCGCACAACCGCGATCACGAAACGAGGTTCGCCATGACGTCATGGTCTCGTACCAGCCAGCTCGGCGCGCTGCTCATTGCTTTTGCTTTGACAGTTGCGCCGTTGGTTTCGACGGTGCACGCCGGCGAGAATGCGCGAAAGGTGAGCGTACTGTCCTTCGGACTTTTTGGCGATCAAGGCGTGTTTAGAAGCGAAGCGACCGGCGCAGCAGAGATTGTAGCCCACCGTTTCGGGAGCGGCCCAACCAACGTGCAGTACAATTCCAAGAAAGGCGGAGGTGCAACGATCGACGCCCTGGCCACGTCATTGCGAATGGCAGCCAATGGAATGGACGCCGAGAACGACGTTCTGTTTTTGATTCTCACCTCGCACGGCTCCCGCGCCGGCCTTGCAGTCAAAGCGGGGCGGCTCACCCAAACGCTCACGCCGTCTAATCTCGCCGACATGCTGGCGCGTGCGGGCGTGCGACACAAGGTGGTGGTCATCTCGGCCTGTTACTCCGGAGTCTTCGTCCCTCGTCTCGCGAACCCCGATATCCTGGTCATCACCGCGGCCGATGCCGACCATCCGTCGTTCGGCTGCCGCGACAAGGCCAAGTGGACCTATTTCGGCGATGCCTTCTTCAACGTCGCACTCCGGAAGGCTAGAAGCCTGAAGGACGCTTTTGTTATTGCGAGCGCGCTCGTCCGGAAGCGAGAACTTCGCGAGCACGTCGAGCCGTCCAATCCCCAAATGGCGGGCGGCGAAAACCTCGAGCCGCTGCTGATTGCGCGTCCTTAAATAGCGAGCTGCCCTCGCGGCCGACGCCAATCTGGCCGAATACCTCGCCCACCAGGAAATCAATCACTTACCACGTCTTCGCGTCGCCAGTTGTCGGTCGGGCTAGCTCACCGGAAACGCAAACGTTTCCTCGCTCACGACGGATGGTCACACGCGCTTGAAACGATGTGAGGATCACTGGCAGCAGCGAACCGGGATGCGTCCGCGACTCCGACACGGGATATGCATCTGCACGTCGTGCTAGTGGGTCAATTTATAGCAGTGCCCGCCGCCCCTGTGCCTTACGCGCGCGCGACACGCCTCCAGTGTTGAAAACGAGCAGTCAGGCTGTCCTGCGGCTGTCGCCCCTCTTAATTGCGCACAGAACTTGGCAGCACTGGCAGGATCTTGAGGACAAAGAACGAAGCCCATCAAGAGAAGCATCGCCATAAGCGCCAACTTAGAACGCGACATCTCAACCTCCCTATAAGGTTTCGCACCCTAACTTTGGAGACTCCCGTGGGGCAGGTTTTTTTCTGATTGCAATTTGCCCGCTACGGGCTGTCCGCGGACGAAGCCTCCGCCGATGCTTCATTTAGCACGGAAATGCACCTTGCGGTAGAGCGATAGGGCAGATGATTCCGGCGGGTACGCGGTCCTACGGACGTGCTCACCCGGTTTAAAGGATCAGGAGACCGAAACGACGCGCAGATTGTTGGTTGTTCCGGCCTGACCCAACGGCATGCCGGCAACGACCACCAAATTATCTCCGGTGCCGGCGAACTTCTCCCGCTTCGCCAGCTCGGTCGCACGCGAGACCATCTCCTCGTAGCTTTGCACGTGCTCGGAAACAGCGCTGTGTGCGCCCCACAACAGGCAGAGACGACGGGCCACTTCTACGCTGGGTGTGGTGGCCAGGATCGGCACCCTCGGTCGCTTGCGCGCAATACGCGCGGCTGTCGTCCCGCTTGAGGTATAGGCGACGATAGCGGCTGCATGGATCGACGAGGCCAGGTCAGCCGCCGCGGCCGCAACCGCATGTGACGGAGTCTTTTCCTCGTCGGGCTGGGTTGCTTCGATGATCGAGCGGTACATCTTGTGCTGCTCCGTACTGCGGATGATGCGGTCCATCATTTCCGCGGCTTCGCGCGGGTACCGGCCCGTGGCCGACTCCGCCGACAACATCACGGCATCCGCGCCGTCGTAGATCGCGGTTGCGACGTCTGAGGCCTCGGCGCGCGTGGGCGTCGGGACCGCCACCATGGAATCGAGCATTTGAGTGGCAACGATCACCGGTTTGACAGCAAGCCTGCAGGCGCGCACCAGCTCCTTCTGGCGACCGGGTACCTCCTCGGGCGGAATCTCGACCCCGAGATCGCCGCGTGCGACCATGATCGCATCCGACACCTGAATGATGTCGTCGATCCGCTCGAGCGCCGCTGGTTTCTCGATCTTCGCCATGAGCCCGGCGCGCTCGCCGATCAGAGCCCGCGCTTCGATCACGTCCGACGGCTTTTGCACGAATGAGAGAGCCACCCAGTCCATGCCGAGGCGCAAGCCGAATTCCAGATCGGCGCGGTCCTTTGCGGTGAGCGGCGACAGATCAAGGATCGTTCCGGGCAAATTGACGCCCTTGTGGTTCGAGATCGCGCCACCCACAACCACTTCGGCCTCGATGTAGTCTTTGCCGAGGCTAGTTGCGCGAACGCGCACTCTGCCGTCGTCGATCAACAGATCGTCCCCGGGCGCGAGAGCTGCAAAGATTTCCGGATGCGGCAAAGGTATCGCTGAACGGTCCCCTTCCGATCCGGAGCGAACGAAGCGAATGGACTCCCCGGACCGAACGGTGATCTTCTTGTCGCGCAATGTACCGACGCGGATTTTTGGGCCCTGCAGGTCCATCAAAATGCCGATCGGTCTGTGCATATCCCGCTCGAGCGCACGGATCGCGGCATGGACTTTTGCATGATCATCCTGGGTTCCGTGGCTGAAGTTGAGACGGAATGTGTCCACACCCGCGAGAAACAGCCCGTTGAGCATCTCCGGCGAGGCGCTGGCCGGTCCAACGGTTGCGACGATTTTTGCCCGTCGACGACGCATGGCGATACGATCCTTTCTGCCCCGCCCGATCAGGCAGGAATTGCAACCAGGCTGCCGCTTCTTCCGATTTAGCGATGTCGCTCCAATGATGCCGAAGGAAAGGCCGCCGCTATTGTACCAGCCTCGCGCGAAGACGCGCGAATTCGCCTTCAGTGATAGACCCTGCTTTCCTGAGCTGATCCAGCTTTCCAAGCTCGTCGGCAACGCTGAATCCAACCACGCGCCGCAATTCGTCGCGAGCCGCCTGGGCCTGTTGCGCGTTGCGCTCGGCCATGCCTCGCCCCTGAGTGATCAAATAAATGATCACGCCGAGATACGAGGTCAAAATCAGCACAATGACCCAGATGGCCTTTGCCCACCCCGAAATATCATGACGTCTAAACAGATCGGCAAAGATTGTAATGACGAACCAGAACCATACCACGAAGGCGAATATCGTCAGCACATCGATCAGAAAGTTTGAAAAGGTGAAACCTCCCTCGAAGAGCATGACATCCTCCTTGCTGCTCAATCATCGACCCTTCCGCGTCGCTTTTGTTGGCTACTATTAGCATTTTTGCGCCGGCTCGTACATCGCACGGTTGTATGGGCCACCTGCCGGATCACCTTTGACAGGCTGATGCTCGTGGTACGCCACCGCCATCCCGGCAAGCGGATTAGGAAAAGGTGCGCCAATCAAAACGCCCCACAGGGCTCTGCGCTGCTACGGCCGGAGCACGGTCAGATTGCCACCCTGCGCGTGCACGTTCCCGATCTGGAACGTCTGGTCATCGTACAAGTTGGTTTGCAAGCTTCCGTTTGGCCAATTGTCGGGCGTTCGGGAGCGAGTTGGTCCAGCCTGTGCGAATTCCTGTTACTGAAGAGCTTCGCGCGGGCATCAGGCGAAGGGGCGGCGGCGCGCATTGCAAACAGCAAGATTTGACGCGGTCCCGGCGAATTGCAGGTAAGTGATTGGAGAGCTGGCCTGAGGCAATTTATCCTCGCAAATGAATGTGGGGCTCTTGAGCTGCACGGGGTGAAGCATGAAGGACATACTCGTTTTTCTTTCGCCTTCGGCGTGCAGAGATAATCTCTCGGCCGGCGGGCATTACGCCATCGCCCTAGCTCGCACGTACGGCGCGCATCTGTCTGCATTGATTGCGGACATAGAACCCGATCTCCGCGACTTGGCGCCTGAACCGGACATCCGGCAGGTCGAACGGGCTAGCGCTACGCCAACGTCGTCAAGTGAACGGGTGGCACGAACCGCGGAGCTCGTTCAATCCGCAGCGACGGATGCGAGCGTATCCTGTGACATTCTACAGACCAATAATAATGAGCCCGCTTCGCTTCGCGAACGAATGATCCATTGCAGCCAGGTGCACGACATCCTGATTATCGATGTGCGCGGACCACTCGATTCGCCTCGCAAAGAACTCGTTGAGGCAGCGCTGTTTGCCGGTGGTCGGCCAATTGTTCTCGTGCCACCGAACACGCCGTTGCGCGCAGAGAGCCGGATTGTCATTGCGTGGGACGGAACACGCTCTGCGGTTCGTGCGGTGCACGATGCCTTGCCCCTTCTCGTTAAATCGCGTGAGGTACTCGTCGTATCGGTCATTGACGACAAGGCGTTTTCAATGCCTCATTCTGGACCCGCGCTTTGCCGCCATCTGGCGCGCTGGCACGTTGATGCCAAGTTCAGCACAATCAATCGTGAGACTCTGAACATAGGTACGACCCTTCTGGCCTATGCGCGGCAGGCAGATGCGGATCTGCTTGTGATGGGCGCATTCGCACATGGATTCGAGCGTGCGCTAATGCTCGGTAGCGCAACACGGGATATCCTTGGCGCAAGGATCGCAATTCCCGTATTCCTGTCTCATTAGTTTCCACTGACCTGCATGCGTCGCGCTCCTCACGCGGAAGTCACCTGACGAAGGTGCGCGCCTGCTTCCACCGCAGTCACCGCCCTGCGCAACGAAGCCGACGAACGGATGACGAGTTTCTCCGCCTCCACAACGAGAAAGAATGCCAGTCCGGCCGCCAGGAGCCAGGGCCAAGCCCCGATCGGAATGGCTTGGTTACCGAATATCGCCTGCAATGGCGGCGCGTAGGTGAAAATCAGTTGGAGAACCACGACTGCGGCAATTCCGAGCGGCAGGTATTTATTGCCGAGATGCGCGGTGAAGGACAATGAACTGTCCAGCAGATAGCGGCTGTTCAGGAGATAGAACACCTGGCCGATCGTGATCATGTTGACCGCGACCGTCCGGGCGAGCTCGTCCGAGGCCCCTTGCGCTTTCATCCAGAAAAACGCCCACAGGGTGGCCGCAAGCAACGCGAGGCCGACGAACAGCACGCGCCAGATTCCAAAGCCGGTCAGAATAGGCCGATCCACCGCGCGTGGCGGCCGGTTCATGACATCAAGCTCGTGCGGCTCGAACGAAATCACCAGTCCTAACGCGACCGACGTTACCATGTTGACCCAAAGGACTTGTGGAGCCGTGATCGGCATTGTGAATTGGAAAAAGATAGCGACCATGATGACAAGCGCCTGGGCCACGTTGGTCGGCAGCATGAACAGGATGGCCTTTTCGATATTGTTGTAGACGGTACGGCCTTCTTTCACCGCCGCGGTGATCGAGGCAAAGTTGTCGTCAGCCAGGATCATTCCCGCAGCCTCTTTGGTGACTTCGGTGCCCTTGATCCCCATTGCAACACCGATATCGGCCTTCTTGAGCGCGGGTGCATCGTTCACGCCGTCGCCCGTCATTGCCACGATCTGCTTGTTGGCTTGGATTGCCTTGACGAGGCGAAGCTTGTGTTCGGGGCTTGCGCGCGCGAATACATCGACGTTGCGTACCTTTTCCCGCAATGTGGCCTCGTTCATCTCCTCAATCTCGGCGCCGCTGATTGCCGTCCTGCCGTCGCCAATGCCCAGCATTTTGGCGATCGCTGCAGCAGTGATCTTGTGATCGCCCGTGATCATCGTCACGCGAATGCCGCCGCCATGGCATTCTCCGACAGCCTCGATGGCCTCCTTGCGTGGCGGATCCAGAAGACCGATCAAGCCGAGCAGGACAAGGTCCTTCGGCAGGTCGGCGGGAACGAGACTTCCCTTCTCCAGGCCTGGGCTCTCTAGCCACGCGAGCGCGAGCACACGCTCGCCCTGGCCCGCAAGTATGTCGGCGGCCTGCAGGAAGTGTGCGGTATTGAGCGGCACGTGCTGACCGCCGACGGTCTGCTGTCGATCGCAGTGCTCAAGGATGACCTCGGGCGCGCCCTTGACAAAAAGACACTCCTTTCCGTCGCCGGACCTGTGAAGCGTCGCCATGAACTTATGCTCAGATTCGAAAGGGATGGCGTCGATGCGCGGAGACGCGGTCTGCTCGGTTCGCCGGTCCAAGCCGAGCTTGATTGCGAACGGATAGAGTGCCCCCTCGGTGGGATCGCCCTCCACCTTCCAGGTGCCTTGCTCCTGAAGCAGCTCTGCGTCGTTGCACAGCATGGAGGCGCGGCCCATGAGCGTGAGCACCGGTTCCTTGTCCGCGCGCTTTCCGTCCCTCTTGACCTCACCCTCCGGGGCATAGCCATTCCCGGTGACGTGATACGCCGCCTCGGCGGTGACGGCGGACACCACCATCATTTCCATGAGCGTCAGAGTGCCGGTCTTGTCCGAGCAGATGCGCGATACCGATCCCAGTGTTTCCACAGCCGGCAGCCGCCGGATGATGGCATTGCGCTCGGCCATGCGTTGAACGCCGATCGCGAGCGTGATTGTGATGATTGCGGGCAGTCCCTCGGGAATCACGGAGACCGCGATGCCGACCACGGCCTGGAACAGCTCAACGAAGTTCATGTGCGCCACCCACCTGCCGTAGGCGAACACCAGCACGCCCACGGCGCCGACGACCGCGGTGATGACGTAGCCGAACTTCTTGATCTGGCGCAGCAGCGGCGTCTCGAGCGCGCTGACGCTGGTGAGCAGCGAGTTGATGCGACCAAGCTCTGTCTCGCTGCCCGTCGCGACGACGACGCCGGTTGCACGCCCGGACACGACCATGGTTCCAGAGAACGCCATGCATTCCCGATCCCCGACCGTCGAATTATCAGAAACCGCGTCTGTGTTCTTGTCGGCGGGCACGGATTCGCCAGTGAGGGCCGCCTCCTCGGTCCGCAGGTTTTTCGCCTCGGCAAGCCGCATGTCCGCGGGGATCCTGTCGCCTGACTCCAGGAGCACAATATCTCCCGGAACCAGCTGCTCCGCGGGAATCATGCGCGTCTCTCCGCCGCGCACGGTTCGAGCTTCGGCGGACAGCATGTTACGGATAGCATCCAGCGCTTTCTCGGCCTTGCCCTCCTGTATGAACCCGAGCAGCGCGTTGAGGACGACGACGCCGAAGATGATCGACGCGTCGACCCACAGATTAAGCATGAGCTTCGTGAAGCCGGCACCCAACAGGACGTAGACCAGGACGTTGTTGAATTGAGACAAGAACCGCATGAGCGGCCCCCGCTTCCTGCCCTCCGGCAGCCGGTTCGGCCCATACGCCTGCAGGCGCCTCGCCGCTTCGGCCGGATCGAGGCCTTTTTCGCAGTCGGTGGCAAGCGACTTCTCAACCTCATTGGCGGACATCGCATGCCAAGCTGTGACGCCAGTAGTCCTGGTCGGGTCTGCCACTGCGTCCATTGGTTGTCCCCGTTTGGTCTGTGTTCACCCGGTTATCCGGGCCGGGCTCAGTTACGGAGCGGCTGCGACGTCGAGCTTACGCCGGCAAGTGCCGGCAAGTAGATTAACGATCCTGAAAACGCGCGACGGGCTCCCATCGCGCTACGTCGGCTGTATGGACACGCGCTCGGCCACCACTTCCGCATAGAGACGCTCGATATCCTCCCGACGGCACAATTGGGTGCCGTGGGTCAGGACGGCAGCGGCACCGGCGGCTATGCCGAGCATGAACGCGTCCTCAACACTTTCTCGGCGTGCGAGCGCGAAAGTCATGCCCGCCACAAAACTGTCGCCCGCCCCCACGGCGCTCAGTGGCTTCACCTTGGGGCCTTTTAGGCGCAATGTGCCTGATTGATGTGCGAGCAATGCGCCATCACGTCCCATGGTCACTGCAAGGTTTTCGATAGCGCCAGTGGCAACCAAAGACGTCGCCGCATCGACAAGCTCCCCGGCGCTTTCAAACTTTCGGTGCGTCAGCGTCTCGAACTCCCCAAGACTGGGCTTGACGAGATAAATGCCCCCTGCCGATATCGCCGCCTGGAGCGCAGGCCCTGACGTGTCAAGGATCAAGCGCGCTCCCTTGCCCCGCACAATGCCCGCCAGGCGCGCGTAAAAATCGATGGGAACACCGGGCGGCAGGCTGCCGCTCGCGACGACGTAGTCTGCATCGGACTCCTTGAGGTGCGATAGGGCCGATTGCCACTCCGGTTCGACAAGGGCACAGCCCTCGCTTACGAAACGATACTCCAGCCCCGAAATCTCTTCGAAGACCGTAAAACTGATGCGTGTGCCCCCAGCTATGTCGATGCATTTTCCCGGCACATCCAGTTTCGCGACGAGCTCGTTCAGGACAACTCCAGTCGCGCCACCAGCAAGGTAAATGGCGAAGGCTTCGGCGCCCAGCTCCTTCAGTACCCGTGCGACATTTATGCCGCCACCGCCTGCGTCAATGCGTTGTTCTACCGCACGGTTCTTACGGATCGGTCTGATCTCGTTCGAGTGGAACGCGAGATCGATGGTCGGGCTCAGCGTCAGTGTAACGATCGGCTTTGAGACTACCTCCGGCTGCTGTATCATGTCGCAAGCCTTCTCGCCTGGAAATAGAAGATCAAAGGTTACCATCCTTAGAGGATGAGCGCCATGCGACTCGTCGGAGACATTGGCGGAACCAACGCGAGGTTTGCGATTGCGGAGCCTGGCAAGCAGCCATACGACGTACGCAAGCTGCCCGTTGCTCAATACCCCAGCCTTCTCGAGGCAGTGGAGGACTATCTGTCCGGTGTTCCCCGGCCGGAAGAGGCGGTGCTTGCTGTGGCAGGTCCCGTGTTGGGTGATGAGATAACGTTCAGCAACAGCGCTTGGCGCTTCTCGATCAGCGATGTGCGCCGGCGGCTTGGCCTGCGCAAGCTGGTCGTCATCAATGATCTTGTCGCCCAGGCATTATGCGTTGCTGCACTGCCACCCGATGAGATCGGTTCGCTGAAGTCGGGAACCCGCGATCCAAGAGAGGCTATCCTCGTGATTGGCCCAGGAACTGGACTCGGCGTTGCCTTTCTATTGAATAATGCGGGCACAGTTGTAGGTCGCCCGAGCGAGGCCGGACACGCCACATTCGCCCCGATGGACCGTGTCCAAGGGGAAATCCTGTTGCGTCTCCAGGGTCAATACCCGCATGTCTCAACTGAACGGTTGCTGTCCGGATCAGGGCTATTGGCGATTGCGAAAACTCTGGCCGAGATGAACGGGCAGATCATCGATGTGCAGGATCCAAGAGACGTTTCGGCCCGCGCTGCAGCAGGCAAGTGCCCCACTTGCCAAGAGGCGATAAGGATCTTCTCGTCCATCCTCGGCTCCACGGCAGGCAATTTGGCCTTGACCCTTCTCACCGGGGGCGGGGTTATCATCACTGGCGGACTGTGCCGCGGGCTGCGGCCACTGTGGGATGTGGAAGCGCTAAGGCAGGCCTTCATCGCAAAGGGACGGTTCAGCTCGTATCTGGACGACATACCGATCGACCAGATCTTGCGTCCTCATGCAGGTCTCCTCGGCGCAGCAGTGTATGTGGAGCCGAGCCACACCGTTTAACTTAAATTAACAAACGCGATGGGCAATCACTCCGTGAGCCGAGAGATGTCTCGCAAAGCCGCTTTAGTGCCGTCGCAATTTGATGCCGCGGCCTTCGATCTCGATGGCGTGGTCACGGATACCGCGGGTATCCATTTCCAAGCGTGGACGCGAACCTTCGACGTTTTTTTCGAGGAGCATGCGCACCGCACCGGCACTGCCTTTGTGCCATTCACGCTCGAGGACTATCGCAGGTACATCGACGGCCGTCCGCGCGAAGAGGCCATTCGTGCCTTTCTCGCCGCACGGGGGGTGGACGTCGCGGAAGGCAGCGAGCCCGATGGTCCCGAGGTCAAAACCGTCGAGAGCCTCGCGGAGCGAAAGGACGGACTGTTTCTGCAGGAGCTGCGCAGCAAAGGCGTCGATGTTTATCCATCCACGGTGGCCCTGATCCGGCGTCTGCGCGCGCTCGGGCTTAAGACGGCGGTGGTTTCGGCGAGCCGCAATTGCCAGGAGATCCTGCAAACCGCACGGCTCGATCATCTGTTCGACACCCGCATTGATGGACGTAATGCCGCGACTTTGGGGCTGCCGGGCAAGCCGGCGCCGGACACCTTCCTCGCGGCCGCGCGGCGCCTCGGGACGTCGCCCGAACGCACCGTCGTCATTGAGGACGCGATCGCCGGCGTGACGGCCGGACGAGCCGGCGGTTTCGGCCTCGTTATCGGCATCGACCGGACAGGCCACGGGACAGAGCTGGAGAATGCCGGTGCCGATATCGTCGTCGCCGACCTCAACCAGATCGATTTGGAATTGGATGATGGGTCGACGCAGCGACGGTTCACCGCCAAGCCCGATGTGCATCGGCTTGACCCGTTCATCGCAAGACCAGGGACGGAGACCCGCCATCCTGCTGCCCATGCTCGGCCGGACCCTTGGCTGTTTGCTCATGAGGGTTTTGATCCTGTCGTGGAGGGCCGTCGCGAAACGCTGTTCGCCGTTGGCAACGGGTACTTCGTGACCCGCGGAGCCGCCGCCGAGGCGCGCGCTGATGACTTACATTATCCCGGCACGTATCTTGCCGGCGCCTACAACCGGCTCACGACCGTGATCGATGGCCGCCCCGTCGAGCACGAGGACCTCGTCAATCTCCCCAACTGGCTGCCACTGACCTTTCGAATCGAAGAGGAGTTCGACCTGCGTCGCGTCGAAATCCTTGAGTATCGGCAAGCGCTCGATATGCGCCGTGGCCTGTACTTGCGGACTCTGCGGGTACGCGACGGGCAGGGGCGGGAAACCAGCCTCGCCGAGCGCCGTTTCGTGCACATGGATAGCAAGCACCTCGCGGCCCAGCATGTCACCATTACCTCGCAGAACTGGTCTGGTCGGCTCACAGTGCGTGCCATGCTGGACGGCGATATCGCCAATACCGGCGTGCCGCGCTACAAAGCGTTTGAAAGCAGGCATCTGCGCGTGTGCGAAGCGGCCGCGATTGCACCTTGCTCCATGCTGCTCCAGGTGGAGACGACGCAGTCGCAGCTACGGATCGCACAGGCCGCACGATTGGACGTAAGCGTGCGGGGACTGGATGCCACCGTCGACAAACACCCGATCGAGGAAGCGGCGCGTGTCGGCTACGACATCGTCCTTGATGTCGTGCCGGGCGCCAGCATTGAGATCGCAAAGATCCTTGCGCTTTACACCTCCAGGGATCGTGCCATCGCCGACCCGGAAACCGCCGCGCGCACCGCCATTATACGGGCCGACAGCTTTGATGCACTACTGCAAAGCCATGAACGCGTCTGGCGAGACTTATGGGAACGCACCGACCTCGACCTGCTCGACGTCGTGAGCGACGATGCGGATGACGCGCATTTGGCCGTGCGTCTGCACCTCTTCCATCTACTCCAGACAGCTTCGAGCCACAGCATGGAGCTGGACGCCGGCATTCCCGCCCGCGGCTGGCATGGCGAGGGGTATCGCGGCCACATCTTCTGGGACGAGCTGTTCATCTTCCCATTGCTGAGCCTGCACCTGCCGATCCTCGCCCGTGCCCTGCTGCTTTACCGCTACCGGCGTCTCGATGAGGCGCGCTGGGCCGCGCAGCAAGCTGGTTTCCGCGGCGCGATGTACCCATGGCAGAGCGGCAGCGACGGGCGCGAAGAAACCGACGTCATGTACTTCAACCCGCGGTCCGGCAACTGGATCAAGGACGACACGCATCTTCAGCGCCATATCGGCGCGGCGGTCGCCTACAATGTCTGGCAGTATTACCAAGCCACCGGCGATGCCGAATTCCTCTACGTCTTCGGCGCCGAGCTGATGTTCGAGATTGCCCGCTTCTGGGCCAGTATCGCGCAATGGAACGAAGCACGCGGCCGTTATGACATCCGCGGCGTGATGGGTCCGGATGAATTCCATGACGGCTATCCGGATCGGGACACGCCGGGCCTGGACAACAATGCGTATACGAATGTCATGGCCGTCTGGTGCATCGCCCGCGCGCTCGACCTCTTTGAACTGCTGCCGAAGGAACGCTGTCACGAGCTGTGTCAGAGTCTGCGGATCGAGCAAGAGGAACTCGCACGTTGGGAACATGTCAGCTGCAAGCTTTACCTGCCGTTCCATGACAACGGCATTCTCAGTCAGTTTGAGGGATATGAGGCGCTGCAGGAGTTCGACTGGGACGCCTATCGGCGCAAATACCCAAATATCATGCGCCTCGATCTCATACTTGAGGCGGAGAGCGACACGCCCAATCGCTACAAGCTGTCCAAGCAGGCTGACGTACTGATGCTGTTTTATGTGTTTTCCGCAGAAGAATTGGCAGAACTCTTCGATCGCCTCGGCTACACCTTCGATCCTGGCTCGATCCCCAGAACCATCGACTACTATCTGCGACGCAGCTCGCACGGCTCCACCTTGAGCGCCATCGCTCATGCCTGGGTGCTGGCGCGCTCTTGCCGGCAACGCTCCTGGTCGCTATTCACGGAAGCTCTGCAAAGCGACATTGGCGATATTCAAGGCGGGACTACGCGCGAGGGTATCCATCTCGGCGCCATGGCCGGCACGATCGACCTGTTGCAACGCTGCTTCACCGGTCTGGAGCTGCGCGGCGAAGAATTACATTTCCATCCGGCGCTGCCGGACGAACTGCACCGGCTGGCATTTCGGCTCCGCTATCGCCAGCACTCGCTTAGCGTGGACATAACCCAGGATGCGCTAACGCTGGCGAGTGATCCAAGTGACGCGGAAGCGATCTCCATCGCGGTCGACGACCGGCATATCGTCCTGCACCCGGGCGACCGAACCAGCGTGCCGCTTGCCCGTCCATCGTGATCACGCGAGCGCGGGCTGCGAAGCCGCTCGCGGGGCGCCGCAAGCAATCCGCCTCCGACACCAACTTCAATGCGCCGATACAACGTTCTGTGGCGTCCCCTGCGCAAACGCCTCGATGTTCGCAAGTGTCGTCGCGATGATGCGCTCCAGCGCCGCCTCGGTGTTGTAGGCGTTGTGCGGCGTAACGATCACATTGGGAAAACGCAGCAACACATGGTTCGCAACGAGCGCCTTGAAATCCTCCGCGTCCCGGATCGCCTCCTGATGGAAGATCGCTGCCTCTTCGCGGATCAAGGGCTCCTGCGGCAGGACGTCCAGGCCAGCGCCGCGGAGCCTGCCATCGGCCAGTGCCCGCACCAGCGCTTCGACGTCAACGATATGGCCGCGTGCCGTATTGATCAGGATTGCACCCGGCTTCATGCGCGAGAACTCGCGATCTGAAAGCATGCGGAGGGTGCCAGGCGTTGCTGGCACGTGCAACGTAACGACGTCGGCATCGGACAACAGCTTATCGAGGCTGGTGTAGGCGAACTTGAGACGGTTCGCCGCCGCTTCGTCCGGTTGGAGATCGTAAGCAACAACATTCATGCCGAAGCCGCGCGCGATTTCGATGACGCGGAGCCCGATGCGACCGGTACCGACCACGCCGATCATCCGGTCGCGCAGTTCGAAGCCCCGCAGCCCGGTTTGCGTGAAGCGCCCGCGCCGCGTCCGCTCCACCGCCTCCACAAGCTTGCGTGCAACCGCGAGCAGCAGGGTGAACACGTGCTCGGCCACCGTCGAGTCGCCGTAGTCAGGCACGTTCGAGACAATGATGCCATGCGCGGCGCAGTAGGGCAGATCGATGTGATCGTATCCAGTGGATCGCGTCGCTATCAGCTTCAGCCTCGGAAAGTGCGAAAGTGCCGATGCGTCAAGCCGCGAATTGACGAATGGGCTGGCGACTTCCGCGTCGGCGAAGTCAGCCGCGTTCCGCTGGTCCAGCGGCTCAGCAACGCATCGCACGCGATGGTGCGGCTCGAGGCGAACGCAGGCCTGACGCTCCCATTCCTCGGTCTCGAACATAACGATGTTCATTGTGGCCTCCCGGGTCGGAGCACGGGTCCAAGGCTCGGATTACCTTACACGGTCCAACCTTTGAGTAAACTGGTGCATGCAACCGACGATTGATGGCCCGTATTCAGTCCAAGCCGCGCATTTCCAGATAGGACAGTGGTCCTGCAGTATCTTTGCTCCCTGTCAGCAGCAGACGACGTGCACTCCCGGTCGTTCTTCAACCTGTTCAGGGGAACCATCGAGCGAGCGTCAGCGCCAGAATGCCTCCGAGCGCAAGATACCCAAGACAAATCGGTCCCGTCGTCCTCAGAATATCGCCTTCACGTCCTTGCAGACCGACCGTGGCGGCGCCCGTGATGATGTTGTGCAGAGCCGCACAATTGCCGACGGCAGCTCCGAACCCTTGGGCGGCGATCAACGCTAGCATTGGCAGACCGAGCCTGACGGCCGCCGCCTGCTGAAGATCCGTCAGGAGGATGTTGGAGACGGTTGTGGAGCCCGTGATGAAGGAGCCGATTGCCCCAACCGAAGGAGCAAGCAGCGGCCACGCGCGACCGGCCCGTGTGGCCGTCGCCGCCAGCGCCTCTATCATGCCCGCATGGACCATTAGCCGGGCGATGGCAAGCATCGCGAACAAGGCAACGGCGACGGGAACCAGCCGACGAACGGCGGCGGCGACGGCACCGGCCAGATCGGCAAGCTTGCAGCCCTGCAGGAGCCCGCCAAACAGAAATCCGGCGAACAGCATGGTCCCGGGATGATAGAGGGGCTCGATCCGGCCGCCGAACGGTCCGGGCAGCGCCCATTCGAGCACAACCTGCCGGAGCGTATCGCGGATCTGCGGAACGAGACGCGTCAGAAGGATCAGGCCGACCAGCACGGCATATGGCAGACCAGCAATGGCGAGCGATCTCGCATCCAGGGTCTCGGCCTGCTCCGCGTGGATCAACCTCAGGACGAAAGCGAATGCAAATCCGCCGGCGAGTGCTCCGCCGATCGTCGGCAGCTCTGGTCCCACCCATGTGGCCAACGCCAGGTAAGGCAGCAGGAAACAGACGGCGGCGACGATGGCCCATGCCGCGTATTTCGCCTGGAAACGTCCTGTGCTCGCGATGAACACGATCGAAAGCACCAACAATGGCGCTAGGCTCGCGTGCAGTAAGGCGGTCGGGAGCGCGATGCTGTTGCCGCTGATTCCTGACACGTCGGCCTGTGCGAGGATCGGAGTGCCGAGCGCGCCAAAAGAAGTGCCCGCGACATGACCAATGAGCGGTAAAGCGACCGCCACGACGGGTGTGAAGCCGAGGCTGACCAGGAGAGGCGCAGCCAGAGCGATAGGCGTGCCGAAGCCCGCCGCGCCTTCCATGAACGGCGCAAAGAACCAGGCGATGATGATGGCAAGCAAGGTCTTGTCCGAGGACAGGCTTATCAACCCCGTCCGGATGGCATCGATCGCACCCGAGCGCTGCTGAAGCTCATAGAGTGATAGGGCCGGCAGGATGATCCACAGGATGTCGAGGGCGGAGAAAACGGCCTCCGCACCGGTTCCGATGAGCGCTCCGGCAATGCCCAGCTCACCGTGGATACTCGTTCCAAAGCCGAAGAATCCGACCGCGCAAACCGTGGCCGCCACCAGCCCGACCAGTCCCGCATTTGCGGCAGACCACCGCAATGCGGCCATGAGGAGAACGATCAGGGCGAGCGGAGCAGTCGCGACCAAGGCTGCCATTCAACTTTCCGTGCGCTTGAATTGGACTCAAATCGCAACCGCGAATGGCTCTCCGATCAAAGGGAACATCAATCGCGAGCTCGATTAAATCTATCACAATCTACGGTCGCGTTGTATGATTTCGGGTCGAAGCTATTCGTCTTTGAGTGACTCGCTTCCACGAATGAGAGCTTAGCGCGCGTCACCCCGCTGCCCCTATCCGATTTGGCCTTGCTGCCAAGAAAGGGAGCCGAAAAATGACCGTTCGCGTCGCCATCAACGGATTCGGCCGCATCGGCCGTAATATTCTCCGGGCCATCTTTGAAAACGGCCGCAAGGATATCGAAGTGGTCGCGGTCAATGACCTCGGCCCTGTCGAGACCAACGCGCACCTTCTACGGTACGATTCCGTGCACGGCCGCTTCCCCGGCGAGGTCAAGGTCGAAGGCGACACCATCAGCATTGGCAATGGCAAGTTTAGGGTGACCGCGATCAAGGATCCCTCAAGTCTGCCGTGGAAGGACCTGGGCGTTGACATCGCGCTCGAATGCACGGGAGTCTTCAATTCGAAAAGCAAAGCTTCCGCTCATCTCATAGCGGGCGCGAAGGCCGTTCTGGTCTCGGCACCGGCCGACGGAGCAGACATTACGGTGGTTTACGGCGTCAATCACGACGGGCTTTCCAAGGAGCACAAGGTCGTCTCCGCGGCCTCGTGCACAACCAACTGTCTGGCGCCGGTTGCCAAGGTGCTCAACGACGCGATCGGGATCGAAAAGGGCTTCATGACAACGATCCATGCCTATACCGGTGATCAACCGACGCTGGATACCTTGCACAAGGACTTGTACCGCGCGCGGGCCGCGGCGATGTCGTTGATCCCGACGTCGACCGGCGCGGCGAAAGCCGTCGGCCTGGTGCTGCCTGAACTCAACGGCAAACTCGATGGCGTCGCCATTCGCGCGCCGGTGCCGAATGTCTCGGCCGTCGACTTCAAATTTGTCGCCAAGAGAGCGACATCGAAGGACGAGGTGAACGCCGCGATCAAGCGCGCGGCCGACCAGCAGCTCAAGGGGATCCTCGGCTATACCAACGATCCCAATGTTTCGGTCGACTTCAACCACGATCCGCACAGCTCCGTCTTTCACATGGATCAGACCAAGGTTATGGATGGTACCTTGGTCCGCGTCATGTCGTGGTACGATAACGAGTGGGGCTTCTCGTGCCGCATGGCGGACACCGCCGTAGCGATGGGAAAGCTGATCTGAGAAGCGAGGATCTTCGGCGCATTCTCCCCGCGAGGGTCCGGTGGCCGCGGCTCGGTCATGCGAACGTTTGGAGGCCACAGCAGCGCACCCATGTGCGGACTGAGTTTGCGGCTGGAATGCGCTCCCGCGGCTCGTCGCGTGAGTGGGAAGGCTGACCAAGCTAGCCGTAGCCGACAAGATGAGCTGCAGAGCGCCAAGCGTGACGCGACAGCGCCTCGAGGCTTCGAACCGTTTCGACGCGGACGAGCGCCGCGTCGGCGGTGAGCGTTCCATTGACGACCGCGCCCAGCGTCGTGCTGCGATGGGTGCGCTGCAATTCGCCCAGTTGCATGGCACAGCGCTCGAGTTCGGTGATGGCCTCGCTCGTCGAGATCACACGCCGGTCAGCCACGGCGCCGGCGTCCGGTGAGATTGCCGTGACCTGCGCAGCACGAAGCGGCGCCGCCACTCCGCGCGCAATCGCGGCTGCGCCTCGCATCGCTTCTGCGCATAGCTCTCGGGTGCGGATGTCCTCGGGTCCGCCGCCCACCGCGCCGAAGTCGATCGGTCCATTCGCCGATTCCGCCAGTCGAGACGCGTGGTCGAGCGCGTGTAGTGTGCTCGTGAGGCGCTGTTGCTCGTCATCGGTGTCAGGCGGCCCGGTCACGTCCGAGAGAAACATTTGTGCCTGGCGCAAGGCGTGGGCCGCCTCCTGCACCGATACGGCATCCTTCCCCAGGCGGATTGGTTCAGCGCGGCCGAGTAGGGCCGCCTCGATCGAACCGCATACCGTTGCGAGCGCCTGTGCGATCGTTTTCCGCACTGCTTCCACCGCTACGATCGGCGTCGCAAGCGCCGAGGGATCGAGGCAACGCGTGAGCGGTGAGCCACGCTCGGGCAGAATACGCTCGACCAGCCGAGTGAACCGGTTGACCAGCGGCAGCAGGACCAACACGCCGACCAGATTGTACGCCGTGTGATAACCGGCCAGCAGCGTGACGCCATCGACGGTCTTGGAGGCACGCAAGAGAAGAGGGGTGACGAAGGGAAAAAGCACCAGCGCAATAAGGGCGGCGATAAGCTTGAACAGGACATAAGCAATGGCCAGCCGCTTGGCGGTGGTGCTCGCGCCAATCGCCGCCAAGGAGGAACTCGTCGCTGTCCCGATGTTCTGGCCGATGATCAGCGCACAGGCCTGGTCCAACCCGACCGCACCGGCGTAGTGGGCGGACAACGTCACCGCGACGGCGGCCGTTGACGACTGCATCAGCGCGGTCATCACCAGCCCGACCACGACCAGCACCAGTACACCGACCAGGCCCGACCACCACCGGGCTTCGGGACCTGCGAGAACGACAGGCAGGTCCGCCGGGTGCAATCGTTCGGCTAGCCCGCCCATGCCCTGCTGCAGGGTTGTCAGCCCAAAAAGGACCAGCCCGAACCCGGCGAGCGCGGCGCCCACCCCGGATATTCGCCCGCGGGCCAGAAGCTTGGCCAACGCACCGACGAAGATCATTGGCAGCGCCGCCGCCGTGAGCGAGACGCGGACGCCGATGAGCGCGACCAGCCAGCCGGTGCCGGTGGTGCCCACATTCGCGCCGAAGACGAGGCCCAATCCTTGCTGGAACGTCAACAAGCCTGCGCTGACGAGACCGATCGTCGTCATGGTCGTTGCACTGGAGGACTGCACCAGAAGCGTGACAATGGCACCCCAAAAGGAGCCGAGCAGCGGTGTCGCCGCCGCCTTGCCGAGCACCGTTCGAAGGGCCGACCCGGCCAGCGCCTTGAGGCCTTCCGTCATCACGGTCATGCCAAGCAGGAAGAGACCTACGCCGCCGAGTACCGAGATTGCCGTCGACATGCGCGCTCCTGAGCCGAATGACGATCAGGCCAGCTCCTGCACTATAGCGCAGCAGCAGAGCGAAGGCATCCGACGAGGCTGCGCAATGGGCGACCGCTGCGCGGCGTCACCTATTTCTCGCGGCTGAGGGCCGCGCGTATAGTTTGCAACTCCCTCCTCTTCTCCGGGTCGACCATCGGGTAAGTGAGGTCGAGTTTCTCCACCGCCTCCACAATGGCCGCGGCGACTACGAGCCGCGTGAACCATTTGTTGTCGGCCGGCACGATGTACCACGGGGCATGCTCCGATGCCGTCGCACGGATGGCTTCCTCGAACGCGTGCATGTAGTCGTCCCAGAACTTGCGCTCGTGAACGTCGGCGGGCGAGAATTTCCAGTGCTTGTCCGCACGGTCGAGGCGCGCCATGAAGCGCTTCTTCTGCTCCTCGCGCGATAGGTGCAGGAAAAACTTGAGAATGACGACGCCTTGCCGGGTGAGGTAATCCTCGAAATGCGCGATGTCGAGAAGCCGTTCGTCCCAGATGCGCTTACTTACGAGCGATGCGGGCAGCCTCTGCCGCTCTAAAATCTCCTGGTGCACGCGTACGACGAGGACCTCTTCGTAGTAAGACCGGTTGAAGATTCCAATCCGTCCACGCTCGGGCAAGCGCTTTGAGTAACGCCAAAGGAAGTCGTGACTGAGGTCTTCCGACGACGGCTGCTTGAAGGAAAAGACCTCGCACCCTTGAGGATTTACGCCCGACATGACGTGCTTGATCGTACCGTCCTTGCCGGCTGCATCCATCGCCTGAAAGATCAGCAGCAGCGACCGGCGATCCTGGGCGTACAGCATGTCTTGTTCCTCCGCGAGCCACTCAGTGCCACGCCGGAGGAGTTCGGAAGCTTCGCCCTTATCGAGCACCAGACGACTTGTGTCGGCCGGATCGAAATTCTTCAGCCGGAAGTCCTTCCCTGTAATGACACAGTACGGCCGAATATACTTCTGGATGCGATCAAGAATTTCTTTTCTGGCCATTGAATGGCCTCCCCTGTTGCGGAGGCCCAGTCTAGGCTCAAAATGCGCAATATTCTTCCCGGTATTCCCGGAAAACGGCGCGCCAGCGTCACCAGGAATACAAAGCTTGGCACTCCAAACGGCATTCGCGCTTGAAGCAGCGACAAGCGCGCGCGGGCCCCATCATGCGAATTTGCTTGTGGGGCGCTTTTTGCAATTTCTTGATGCAAGTCCAGCAGCGGTACCGGAGCTGAGGTTTTGGCGCCAGCGTCCGTCCCGTTATCGAGCAGCCGTTAGGGCGCGGAACTTAGCACAATCGGCACCGTCCCCAGGACCGGCAGCAGCCGCCGCAACCTCGGCAGCCGCCGCACCTGCAGCCACGCCAAGCGCGGCAGCCTCGGCAACCGCCGCAGCCACGACGAACAACAACGGCGGCTTCCTGCACCTCGCCGCCGATGTTTTCCTTGTCGAACAGATGGAATGTGGCGAGACTGACGTCGGCCATCTCCTCTTCACCAAGAACGAAGCGCTGATTGGGCCAGACGTTGTCAGATTGCGGGACACCAGCCGCGGGCATGGTCGTAGCGGATGCGCTCCCCACCAGCGAAACCCCGAGGCCAGCGGCCCCGAGCGCCGTCACAGCAGCGGCTTTGGTTGTGCGCCTCTCCTTCGCTGCTTGCTTCACCTGTGGCATGGCCGCATCCTCCAATGGGTTTCGGTAGTTCAACTTGACGTGGCAGGTCTTGTACCGCCTACGAATGCGAAGCGGCGCATTCGGTTCCTATCGCAAGAGGAAACTTTTCACGCCGGAAAACAACCTTCGGCCTCATAGGCCGACCCGATGCTGGCACGGTGTGCACCGCATCGGACCCAGTGACCGCCCGGCAGCGCGTCGATGCGACCATTTACTCCGGCGGCTGCCACCCGGGAGAGTTTGATGTCGACGGCAGTCCCGCCAGGCCGTGAGCCCCCGGGACAGCTTCAATCGATGATGTGATAACCACCATCGATATACGTGACACCACCGGTAATAAGCTTGGCGCCGTCAAGCGCGAGAAACGCCGTTGCTGCGCCGACATCATCGATGCTGACGAGACTTCGCGCCGGCGCCTTGCTCTGCGCCTTGTCCAACAGCTCATCGAATTCCGGAATGCCCGAAGCCGCGCGCGTCGCCAGCGGGCCCGGCGAGATGGCATGCACCCGTATTCCCTTTGGGCCTACCTCCGCCGCGATATAACGCACCGCGGCCTCAAGCGCCGCCTTGGCCAATCCCATCACGTTGTAGTTCTCCACGACCATCTGGCTGCCGTAATAAGTCATGGTAAACATTGTGCCGCCGTTCTTCATCAACGGCTCCGCAAGATGTGCCATTCGCATGAACGACCAGCAGGATATTTCCAAGGTCTTGAGAAATCCGTCGCGCCCGACATCAATAACTCGTCCGTGCAACGCTTCTTTCGGAGAATATGCGATCGAGTGCAGCAGGATGTCGAGCTGCCCCCATTCCTTTTCGATCCGCTCGAATACCTGCTCCGTCTGCCCTTCGACGCTGACATCCAGCGGCATGAAAATTGGCGCTTCTAGCTCCCTGGCGAGCGGCTCGACAAACCTCTTCGCGCGATCGTTCAGATAGGTTACAGCCAAATCGGCACCCAGGGCTCGAAATGCTTTGGCGCACCCCCAAGCAATCGATTGATCGTTAGCGATTCCTACGATCAGACCCTTTCGTCCCTTAAGGCCGACCTTGGTCTCGGGAAATGCTGAAATGGTCATGATGCTCTCGCGCGTTGAATTGGCCGACGCATTTTCCAAAGCAGCGATACGGTTTGCTCGGCACGTACGACCCGACGCGGATGAAGTCGGGGCCACGGCGTGCACCAGCGATTGCCGCAGAGGTTAAGACGGAAGCCGCCGCCGCACCATCAAGACGTTAGACCGCAAAGCCAAGCTTGCGGAGCCCCGCCGAAGCAAGAAGCAGTCGAATTGCGGAATTGGTCAGAATCGCTGTCCAACTGGACTTAGCGGAGGAAGTCCTCCGCTAAACCTGTAGCTGGAGTGAAGCCAAAGCGAAGACGAACTGGCGCCGGCCTCTATCTCGTGCCCCTCACCCGCTTTCGGACCACGGATTCCAGCACGGCCCGGAGCTGCGAAGCGGCCGGCGAAAGATCGCCTCTCGCAAGCATCCGCAATTCGATCGCCGGCAGGCGCGGCAGATCGAGCTCTGCTCCCACCTCGCGTATGCCCGCAGGCGTCCGATGCGCCGTTCTGACCGTAATCCCGTGTCCGAACCGAAGGGCTCCCCACACGCCGGGCAGGCTCGGCGTCGTGAGCGACAATCTCCAGGCAACGCCCTTGCCGTCCAGCACCTGCAGTGCGGTCTGGCGAAACAGGCAGGGATGATCGAAGAGAACGAGCGGGATTCGATTTTCATTCGCTGTTTTCGCAAAGCTCTTTCCGCCGAACCACAACATCGGCAAGCGGGCAAGCAACGCGCCGGGCCTGTTGCGACCGGGCCGGAAAAATGCGAGCGCAAGATCGAGCCGACCGGCATTCACCTCGTCCTCGAGAGCGTAGTTGCGGCCAGCCCGCACCTCGACGTGAACACTCGGCCATTGCCGCGAGAATTGCGAGATGGCCTCGGGCATCACGTCTTCGAAGAAGTCCTGCGGAAGTCCCATCCTGATCGAGGCGGCCGCGACCGTCGAGCCCAGCGTGGCGGCAGCCTCGTCGTGCAACTCGATGATGCGACGCGCATAGGCGAGCAAGGCATCGCCGGCCTCGGTCGGCACCAGGCCGCGGCCGTTACGCTGGAATAGCGGACGGCCCGCCTGCTCCTCAAGCCGCTTCAGCTGCATGCTGACGGCCGACTGCGAGCGGCCCAACTGCACGGCCGCGCGCGCAAAGCTCCCGAGCTCCGTGCCGGCCACGATCGTACGCAACGCATCGATGTCGAATGTCGGCTTCATCTATCGAGTTTAGTGAAGTCAGGCTTCAAAACTATCCAATATACGAAAGTGTGGCGAGAGGCTAGCGTCCTGCAAACGCGACCCGTCCGGTGCGGCTTCGAAGGAGGAAGAATGACAACGATCCCATCCGATGCCCTGGGCTTCATCGGCCTTGGCACCATGGGCGAGGCGATGGCCCTCAATCTGGTGAAAGCCGGCACAAAGCTGATCGTCTGGAATCGCTCCGCCGCGAAAATCGCTCCCCTGGCGAAGGCCGGCGCGGTCGTTGCGCAGGATGTTGCCGACCTCTTCGCCCGCTGCGGGGTCGTGATCCTGATGCTGGCGGACCGCGCCGCGATCAATGCGGTGCTTGGACGCGGCGATGCTAGCTTTGCCGCGCGGGTCAAAGGACGTGTCCTGATCAACATGGCGACGGTGCCGCCCGACTATTCCAAGGCGCTGGAGACCGACGTGCGTGCAGCGGGCGGCCGTTATGTCGAGGCACCGGTCTCCGGCTCGAGAAAGCCCGCCGAGGCCGGCCAACTCGTCGCTATGCTGGCTGGGCACTCCGAGGATATCGCGGCGATCCGCTCCCTGCTCACGCCGATGTGCCGGCAAGGCTTCGACTGCGGCGCCGTTCCGGGCGCGCTTTTGATGAAGCTCGCCGTGAACGTCTTTCTCATCACCATGGTCACGGGCCTTGCGGAGGCAACGCATTTTGCAGAGCGCCACGGGCTGGATCTTGAGCGGTTCGTGGCAGTGCTCGATGCCGGACCAATGGCAAGCGATGTATCGCGCGTCAAGGCTGCGAAGCTGTTGCACCGGGATTTCGCCCGGCAGGCGGCCATCGCTGATGTGCTGAAAAACAATCGCCTCGTGGTCGAGGCCGCGCGCGAGGCGGGGATTGCATCGCCGCTCATCGATGTCTGCTCCGCGCTTTATGGACAGACCGAAGCACTGGGATTCGGCGAGGAAGACATGATCGCGGTCATCCGCGCGATCGAACGACGCTCCGCCGCGCTTCCGTGATCAGCTTCGTCCTGCTCAGTCTGCCGATCTTCGGCATGGTCGCGCTCGGCTGGGCCGCGGTCAAAGCGCAGCTTACGCCGCCATCCGCACTCGACGTGCTCGGCGCATTTTCCTTTCGCTTCGCGCTTCCCGCCCTCGTGATACGGCTGATCGCCAGCGAGCCGCTGGGTCGCTCGTTCAATCCGGTCTTTTTCGCAGGTTACCTGGCGAGCGGATGTCTCATGTTCGCGCTCATGTTCGCCGTTTTGCATCTGCTGCAGCGACAAAGACCCTCTGTCGCCGGCGCGCGCGCGACCTCGGCGACTGTCAGCAATCTCGGCTTTCTCGGCCCTCCCATCGTTCTTGCGTTTTTCGGCGAGCGTGGAGCCGGTCCGCTCGCGATGGCGATCGTCGCCGAGGTCATGATCCTCATGTCGGTTGGCGCCGCCATCATGGCTGGCAACGAGAGCGGCCGCGTGGGCGTCGGTCCGCTCATTCTCAAAAGCACCATCTACAATCCGATCATTGTGGCGATCGTTGCCGGCGCGGCCATCGCCGCTGCCGGGTTTGCGCTGCCTGTGCCGATGGATCGCTTTCTGGCGCTGCTGGGCGCCTCGGCCGCGCCGACGGCCCTCTTCGCCGTGGGCGGTGCGCTCGCCGTACAACGGATCAAGCGTTCGACCGGTTTGGCTGCGGCGAGCGTCACGATGGTCAAGCTCGTGATCTATCCCCTGACCGTGTGGTGCGTGCTCGCGCATGTGCTGCATATCGATGCGTTCTGGAGCGGCACGGGAGTTTTGATCGCCTCATTGCCCTCCGCCGGCAGCAACTATGTCCTCGCACAGCGTTACGCCGCAGATGCGGATCAGGTTTCGGCGGCGATTGTGCTGTCGACGATTGTCAGCGTTGTCACGGTACCATGGGTCGGATGGCTGATAGCGCCTTCATGAATGCCCGTTCTCGGGTGAACGAGGCGTCACGGCGACGGAGCCCGATGCTCCCTGAAAGCAGCCGCGACTGTGCGTAGTGCTCCCTTTGAGCGCGCATCCGATACGCTCGAGTGGAGCACGATCTCGGATGGAGGAAGCGGAGGAAGAGCGAACCGCTCGCCAATCTCGACCACTCCAACCGGCGCGACGCGGTGCGCCAAGGCGCCGACGGCAAGGCCGGCCGATACGGCCGCAATGACCGCCGCAGTCCCGCCTCCGGTAAAGACCTCGACCCATCTCACGCCGGCTGCATCGAGCGCCCGCGTGGCGATGTTGCGGACGCCGCAGGAAGCTGCCAGCGAGGCCAGCCGAAGCGCCTGGCCTTGGCGATGTTCGAAGCCTGGCGCGGCAAACCAGCCAAAACGCTCCTGCGCCAGGATCTCGCCATCGCGCCGATCATCCTCGCGGCGAACGATCGCCGCATCGAGCGCGCCGCGGTCGAACGCATCCAGGAGGTTGCGCGACGCTTCGATCTGAACCTCGATCAAGAGCGCGGGATCGTAGGCATGAAGCCGTGCCAGCAGAAGCGGCAACTCGGGACCGGCGACTTGATCGGCAATACCGAGCGTGAAGCGGCGGGACGTAGACGACAGACCCGCCAAAGCGCGCTCATGCGCCGCGATGAATTCGCGTGCGACACCAAGAAAGGCTGCGCCTCGCGCCGACAGGCGTACCAGGCGCGGCGTCCGCTCGATCAGCTTTTCGCCCAGCCTGTCCTCGAGCCGCTTGAGCTTGACGCTGATCGCAGCCTGCGAGGTGTCGAGCGCCTCGGCGGCTCGCGTGAAGCTCTGAAGATCGGCCACCAGGACGAAAGCCTGTACGGCATCGACATCCAAGGTCAGCACAGGAAAAATGCCAATACGTTATCTCTGAAATATTCAATCATCCTATTTTTATATGGTCAAGCTCCCTCTATGTAGCTTTCCGGCCGCACATGAGGATCGGGCGGGTACTGCGCCGCCAGCGATCGAGGAGCCTGGATGAGCGCGGAAACTGACCAACTGCTGGATCGACAACTAACCCCGATGGATCCGGGCATTGCGACGCTGCCGTATGTGAGCGGCAGTTTCGTCGCCTCATTGGCGTCCTCCTACCTCATGCAACGGCTCGGATCTTATGCGCTGACCCTCGGCTTCGGCCTTCAGGCGCTCGGTTTCTTCCTCCTCATGCTGGCCGTCGAATCCATGCTTCCTGACGGCGGCCTTATCGGCCTCGTCGCAGCGGGGATGGGCTTTGGCATCATCATGCCCTCGGTGATCAAGGCTGTCGGCGGCGGCGTTGATCTCCGTCGCGCCGCGCTCGCGTCAGGCGCTGTTATCTCCGCCCTGCAGATCGGATCCGCGCTCGGCATCGCGATCATCGGTGGCGTCTTCTATGGCGCGCTCGGAGCTGCGCAGAGTTCAACCGCTTATGCGCACGCCTTCACGCTTGCGCTTGGTTGTGCGGTTGCGGTCCTGATCCTTGGCGGCGCCCTGTCTACCTTGGTGGCGAAAGAAAGCCGCCCAACTGTTTAACCCCCCGCTCCAATTGAGAGTAACGGATGCTCGATATGTACTACGCGACCCTGCTCGAGGCGGCCGATGCTGTTCGATCACGCAACGTCTCCCCTGTTGAACTCACCCGCGGATTGCTCGAGCGCATCGGCGGGCCACGCCTATCAGCAGGCGACTGATTGGCATTGCAAGCATCCGCTGCCCTGAGATCTAAGCGTCCACCAATTCACAACATGCCGGCCGATCGACCGGATCGCGCCGGTGAGCGGGAGCAAGTCATGAGCGTCAACGCAGCAGCCCTTGCAAAACGGAGCGTTTTGGAAGCGGAAGGCGATCCGCGCCGCTGGTTCGCGCTTCCTGTCCTCTTGATCGGCGCGTTCCTGCCGGTGCTCGATTTCAACGTCGTCAATCTCGCACTACCTGCAATCCGCCAGAGCCTTGATGCGACGTCGAGCGACGTGCAATTCGTCATCTCCGCCTACGCCGCGACTTACGCCGTCTTCCTGATCACGGGCGGTCGGCTCGGCGACTGGCTGGGGCGCAAGTGCATGTTCGTGCTTGGCGTCGCCGGCTTTACGCTCGCATCCGTACTTTGTGGCCTTGCGTGGTCGCCGGGCGTCCTGATCGCCGGACGTATCCTGCAGGGGCTGACGGCGACGGTGATGGCGCCGCAGGTGCTGGCCTCGATCCGCATCCTGTTTCCCGCTGCCGAGCAGGGCACGGCGTTTGCGCTCTACGGCGCAACGTTCGGGCTCGCCAATATCGCCGGCCAGATCCTCGGCGGCGTTTTGGTGTCGTCACATCCCTTCGGTTTTACCTGGCAGGCGATCTTTCTCGTCAATGTGCCGATCGGTCTCGTTGCTATTGCGGGCAGCCTGCTCTTTCTTAGCGACTCGCGAGCTGACCACGGACAGCGGCTCGATATCGGCGGCGTCGTGCTGCTTTCGGCAACTCTCGGCCTTCTCGTCTATCCTCTGGTCCAGGGTCGCGAGACGGGGTGGCCGCTCTGGATGATCATCATGCTGGCGCTGTCACCGGTCGCGCTGTTCGCCTTCATTCGGTTTGAACGTCGGCTGACCTCGCGGGGCGGCTCACCTCTCGTCGACCTCTCGCTGTTCCGGGAATCGGGATTTGCGATCGGCGTGGCCATGGCGCTCGTGTTCTACATGCTCTCGTCCTTTTACCTGACCTTTTCGGTCTATCTGCAGGGAGGTCTCCATCTGACGCCCCTTGACGCCGGCCTTCGCACGCTTCCTTTCGCCATCGGCTATTTCGTCGCCTCTTTCGCCTCGGCGGGCATCATGCAACGCCTCGGGCCGCGCGCCCTGACGCTCGGCTTCGTTGTCCAGGTCGTCGGCTTCGGCACGGTGATCCTGTCTGTCCTGGGCGCAACGCCGGGATATCTCGAGGTTGCGCTTCTTGTGGCCGGCCTCGGCTATGGCATCGTGGTACCCTCGGTGATCAAGGCGGTGGTCGGAGGCATCGACCAACGTCATGCCGGCCTGGCATCGGGAGTTGTGATCTCCACCTTCCAGATCGGCGCGGCACTCGGCGTAGCAATCGTCGGCGGTGTCTTCTTCGGCAGGCTTGGTACCGAACCGGACCTAGCGGCCTATGCGCATAGCTTTGCTGTTGCGCTCGGCTGCAACGTCGGCCTCCTGGTCCTCGGCAGCGTGCTGTCGCTGTGGCTGCCTGATCCGAAGAGACTTGGGGCCTAGTTCTCAACCGAAGACTTAACGTCGGCTGCCAGAGGCCGCGTGCTCAAATTTTCATTCGGCCGATTGCGGCCTTCAACGCATCGACGCTTCGCATCAACGCATCCTGCTCGCCTTTGGAGAGCTCCGGCTGCAGCGTCTCGATGACGCCCGCTCGACCGACGACGGCTGGCAGGGACAGCGTAACCTTGTGCTCCGGATGATAGCGGCCGATCGGTATCACCGCGCGTTCATCGCGCAGGATCATCTCGGCAATTCGCGCACAGACCATGCCGATGCCGTGTTGGCTCGCGCCGATGCCTTCAATAATGGAGATATTGGCGTATTTTACCTCTTGCTCGACTTCGCGCCGAAATTCCTCGAAGTCCCCTTTCGGTCGGCGCGACAACAAGGCTTGGATCGGCACACCGTTCACCTGTGCCGAAGACCAGACGAACACTTCCGACGTGCCATGTTCGCCCAAGACCTGAGCACTGGCTGAATGAGGGCTAACGCCAAACCGCTGCGCCAGATGAAACCCAAATCGCAGACTGTCGAGATAGGTCCCGGTGCTGAGGACACGGCTGTGCCCCATCATACGTACCGCATCGGCAAGCGGGTCCGGGGGATCGGTCACGACCAGCGTCAGCATCTCGGGCACGACGGCATCAAGCTGCGAGATGATGTCTTTATAGACGGCGACATTGGTATCGAGCAGGCGCAGCCGGCCGGCGGGATCGCTGCGATCGGTCGCGCCGCCAGCCTTCTCATTGACGCCGGCCGTAATGATCACCAATGCGGCGCCCTTCAGATCGGCATAGTCGCCGGCTCGCACCGTGACCGAGGGTGAGAGTGTCGCGCCATAGCGAACATCTGTCGCCAGGCCTTGCGCCTTCTCCCGCGTCTTGTCGATCAGAACAATCTCGGTTGCACAGCCGCGCATCACAAGAGCCATGAGCGACGCAGCCCCGACCGCCCCCGTGCCAATGATCGCCACTTTCATATTATTTCTCCCGAGAAAGCCGCTGACATACCGATTGGCATTCATCTCCGCTGTTTCGAGGTCCGAAGGTATCACGGCGATCGGGAGCGAGTGAAATCAGCAAACCGCGAACGAACGGCTCAGGGCGACAAGATTTCGACGAGGCACGGCAAATTGCAAACTTGCACGGCGATGCCCTGTCCCAGCCTTGTGCGAATCACGCAACGCGCCAATGACAGGCGGGTTCGCGAGCGGTCTCCTCGGTCAAAATACGGGCCTTTCCGAAAATCTCGTTCGTTTTGAAAATCGCTCGTGAGGCCCGAAAGACCTGGCGCGCCGAAACCGCGTACACCCGCGCGTCCATCGCGCGATAACGATATAATCGGAATACGGTCAGGGAATGGAATGCGCAAAATCATCGTCGTCACCGGCGCTTCAAATGGCATTGGACGAGCGACATGCAAGGAATTGGCACTCGCTGGGCACACTGTGTACGCTTCGATGCGCGAAACCAAAGGCCGCAACGCGCATTGCGTGGAGGAGATCGAAGCATTTGCACGGGAGCATGGCATCGATCTGCGCAGCATGGAGCTCGATGTCTCGTTCCAGGATTCGGTCAATGCGGCAATTGACGCAATCGTCTCCGAGAACGGCCGGCTCGACGTGGTGGTCCATAATGCAGGCCAGATCGTTTATGGACCGGCCGAGGCGTTTACGCCGGAACAGCTCGCCCAGATTTACGATACGAACGTTTTGAGCACGCAAAGGGTCAATCGCGCCGCCTTGCCCCAGTTGCGAAAACAGGGACGGGGTCTGCTGGTCTGGATTTCCTCAAGCAGCGCGCGAGGCGGCACATCCCCCTATCTGGGGCCCTATTCCTCTTCAAAGGCTGGTCTGGACGCTCTGGCCTTGAGCTACGCTGGCGAGCTCGCGCGCTGGGGCATTGAAACCACCATCGTCGTCCCGGGCGCTTTGGGACCCAATCATTATATCCGCTCTGGCAGGCCCGGCGACACGATCAGGGCGGAGGAGTATGCGGATGGGCCGACTGCCGATATCAGCGAAACCGCGCTCAGGGGATTGGCCGCGCTCTCTGCGCTAGATCCCGATGCCCAGGGCATCGCAAGTGCGATAGCGAAACTCATCGACACTCCGTTCGGTACACGCCCCCTGCGGATCCACTTCGACCCGGACCATGACGGCGCGGCTACCGTCTGCGGAGTTGCCGATCGTGCGCGCGCGGAACTGCTGCGGCGGATCGGGCTTGAGGACATCCTCAAGCCGGCGATTATCGAATGAAAGGCGACACGACTTCCGCCAGCATTGCGCGTTAAGCAGTGTGAAGGCCCGCCAACCCATTCAAACCGTGACGATATTTGCGCGTCTTGCCTGGCGCGCCGGCAAGGGCGATTTGCGATATCTAACAGACGCTAAGCATCTATAACGAGCTTCATCGCGGGAAACGTCTAAGCTGTCGAGCATCGCAACTGTTGCATTCGCGAGTTCTGCGGTCGCCCTCGGGCCGGCGGGAACTCAGAAAGGATCAGCGATGCTTACAGAGAGCTTCAGCGCTCAAACTGGCCGCCCCTACATCAACGTTCAGCCCGAGCCGCAATTTCGGCATGGCAGCGACGACGCGAAAGGCCTTCGCCTTGAACCAAAATGGCGTCACCTGGACCTAGAATCGGACGCTGCAGAAGATGTCGTGGTGTCGCGGTGGGTCGATGGCCGAAGCTCCTCCCGATGGGAGGCAGCAGCAAGACCGGCCGACCGTTACGTCGTCGGAATCGCCCTGAAGACGACGCGCCTGAAATTGACAAGCGGTCGTCAGATCATATTCGACGGCATCATGCCGGCGGGTACGCTGCATGTGACCGCGCCGGCCAGGCAGCTCAGTGCCGAGTTTTATGCACCCTGCGACTTTCTGCACTTCCACATCTCGGCCGATTATTTACGCAGGCATCGCGATGCGACCGATCCTGACTTGGCCGAGACCAGCTTGAACGACCTAATTTTGTTGCGCGACTCTTTCGCTGAGCAGCTCGGCAAGACGCTGATCAAGCACGGTAATGCTGACTATCGGGATTTCACCCGCTGCATCGGCCAGGCCCTTGCAATGCATCTCGCCCGCCTCAAGCTGCCGCGGGCCAGAGTGAACGCGCTGCCCAAATGGCGCCTCAGGCGCGTAGAGGACTACGTCGACGCACACCTCCATCGCCGCGTCAGTCTCCCTGACCTGGCCAGGGCTGCCAACCTGTCACGCATGCATTTTGCCGCCCAGTTCCGAACAGCAACCGGATATCGTCCTCGCGAATACCTTCTGCATCGGCGCATCGAACGTGCCAAGCACATCCTGTCAACCACGGAGATGCCCCTTGCCGAGGTCGCGCTGGCCGTCGGTTTCTGTACGCAGGCTCATTTCTCAACCGTGTTCAAGCGCATCACCGGAGAAACCCCGGCGCGCTGGCGAAGCGGCAACAGAATGGCGTCGGTCCTCAGCCAACAGCTTCCGTTGAAGTCCAACATCGGCGCGTTCGGCCTCGAGACATCCGACGCGGCCAGGCTCGGCTAGAACCTGGATCACCGCCGTCATTCCGCAACGGTCGGGATGCCCACATCTCCCGCATCCGCCGCGTGACGCTTGCTCATCAGAGCGGCCGACCCATTAACGGTCCGCATCGCGCTCTCCGCTTCACGATGGCGTCCAATCCACGCGCTGTGGAACCATCCGATCCCGGACTGGGTCCTCCGATGAAGACGCCGACCAGCCCGCAGCATTCAACCAGCCCGCAGCATTCAAAAGGAAGAATTCGGAATCATCTGTTTCACCGGACCAAGAACTAAACGTTCGGATGACTAACCCCGCCCGGACAACTGCGCTACAAATGGGCATGGGATTTTCCTGCCAAACCTCAGGATATGTTGCGCCGGTCCAGAGCTGCGGCGATTTGGCAGCCGATGTCCGCAGGATTGCTGGCCGTAACGCGCCAAGCGGATACAACGACCCAACCGCATACCAAGTCTCGTCGCTGACGCCGCGGGCAGGATCGGCCCGTCGCCTGGCTTCCCAAAACGGGCGGCCGCATGCGAAGCATAATCGGCAATAGTGATATGGACCCGACCGCCGAACATGTCGTGTCCTTTGGACCCTTTCGGCTCCATGTCGCGGAAAGACGAATTGAAAGGGATGGCAGCGCCGTCCACCTGGGCGGCCGCGCACTCGACATACTCATTGCCCTGATCGAGCAAGCGGGGACAGTCGTCGGCAAGAACGAATTGATGGCCAGGGTGTGGCCGAACGTCACCGTCGATGAGGGCAGCCTCAGGGTCCATGTGGCCGCCCTTCGAAAGGCGCTCGGCGATGGCAAGGATGGCGCGAGATATCTGACCACCGTTTCGGGACAGGGCTATTGTTTCGTGGCGCGACTGTCCCGTCCCAGTAATCCAAAATCGTCCCTGATGCGACCGAGCTGCGAGCCGCAGCACAACCTGCCGGCACTGCCGATGCGGCTGGTGGGGCGCGATCAAACCATTTGCGACATAGCGGACAAGTTGAGAGGCGAACGCTTCGTCACCATCGTTGGACCGGGCGGCATCGGCAAGACGACCGTGGCCATCTCTGCAGGTCACGCCCTGCTCGGCGAGTTTGCCGGTGCGGTGTCCTTTCTTGACCTCGGAGCAATCCACGACGCCGCCCTCGTGCCTGATGTCGTCGCCTCGACGCTCGGGCTGATGGGGCAGTCCGAAGATCCGTCGGACGGGCTCGTCCAATTTCTCCGTAACAAGCGAATGCTGCTCGTTCTGGATTGCTGTGAGCATGTCATCGAGAACGCAGCAGCGCTGGCGGAGCGGCTTTACAGGGAAGCGCCGCGGCTCCACATCCTGGCCACCAGCAGGGAATCGCTGCGCGTCGAGGGCGAGCACATTCACCGCCTGCTGCCGCTGCCGAGTCCGCCGGATCACGCCAGTCTGACGGCGACGCAGGCACTCGCCTTCCCTTCGGTTCAGCTCTTCGTCGAGCGCGCCAGCGCCAGCAGCGGCCAATTCGAGCTGAGTGATGCGGACGCCCCTCTGGTCTGTGAACTATGCCGCAGGCTGGATGGTATCGCCCTTGCAATCGAGCTCGCAGCCAGCCGCGTCGGCGCCTACGGCGTCAAGCACACGATCGAGCTCCTGAACGACAAGTTCAAACTGCTGTGGGAAGGACGACGCACCGGGCTGCCGCGGCATCAGACGCTACGCGCAACGATGGATTGGAGTTATAATCTCCTATCGGAGCTGGAGCGCATCGTGCTTCGCCGGCTGTCCGTTTTCGCTGGCAATTTCACCCTGGAAGCCGCTTGCTCGGTGGCCGGATCAGATGATGCCGATGACAGCCAGGTGATGGCTGCCTTGGCCAACCTGGTCGCGAAGTCGATGTTGACCGCGAGCGCCACCAGCTCATCGACGCGATACCGGCTGCTCGATACGACACGGGCCTATGCGCTAGAGAAACTGGCGGCCAGCGCCGATTCCCAAACGACGGCGCGACGTCACGCATGCTATTTTCTGCACCTGCTCGAACGCATCGGCGACCAGTCGAGCGAGACGCTTACCGAAGCTGCCGACCAGTTCGGAAACATACGTGCTGCGCTGATGTGGTGCTTCTCCGAACGCGGCGAGCGCGCGATCGGCGTCGCGCTGGCCGTGGCTTCGATGCCTCTCTTTCTCGAGCTGTCGCTTTTGACGGAATGCCAGCTCTGGGCCACGCGCGCCATCGAAGCGCTCGACGACGGCAACCGAAATGCCAGGCGAGAACTCAAGCTTCGCGCGGCCTTGGGTCTCGCGCTGATGCTGACCAAGGGAACCACCAGCGAGGTCGGCGCTCTCTTCACGACGGCGCTTCGGCTCGCCGAAGATGTCGGCGACGTGGCGAGCCAGCTCTGCCTGGTCGAGCGACTCCACCTGTTCCACATGACCGCCGGCAATTTTGGCGAAGCATTGGACGTAGCCAAACGAGGCGAAGCTGCCGCCTCCAAGGCAAACGATCCTGTCCGGCTCGCGCACATGCAGGTGGCGCTCGGCATTTCCCACCATCTTGCAGGCGAGGCTGCCCTGGCGCGCTTCTACGTCGAGGCGGCATTGTCACGGTTGGCGGTGGCGAGACCTGGCATCCACGGTCAACTGAGTTTTGATTATCCCAGTCGCGCCAGAATTACCCTGGCTCGCATCCTTTGGCTGCAGGGATACCCCGACCAGGCTGTCGAGATCGCGCGAGCAGCAGTTGCCGACGCGATCCGCGTGGGCCATCCCGTCAAACTCTCAAGAGCCCTGCTCTGGTCCCTCGCCATTTTCGTTTGGAATTGGGACACGGAAAATTTCGAAGAATATGTCGACAGGCTCCTGCTGGAAGCCGGCAAGCATTCTCTTGCGCCGTACCAGGCGGTTGGCGAGGGCGCAAAGGGGATGGCCATGATGGCGCAGGGCCGGCTGGAAGCCGGAATCGATCTGCTGCGAGGCGCGATGGAGAAAATGCGGAACCATCGCTATGGCCCGCTCACGGATTTCAGAATCCAGCTCGCGGAGGGCCTGGCCGCGCTCGGAAAAACGCAGGAAGCGCTGGACACGATCGATCAAGCGATCGCTCACGACAGGCCTGGCAAGTACCTGTTCAATATGCCCGAGATGCTTCGCGTAAAGGCCGAAGTGCTGATCGCGACGAACGGCGCCAAGTTTGCGCAGGCGGAAAGCTGCCTTGAGGAATCGCTTGATCTCGCGCGACGTCAGTCCGCATTGGCCTGGGAGCTGCGGACAGCCACCAGCCTTGCGAGGCTGTGGATGGCACAGGGGCGGTATGACGAAGCGCGCGAGGTCCTTGCGCCGGTTTACGTTCGATTTTCCGAGGGATTCGGCCGCCGCGATCTCAAGGCGGCCGGCCAATTGCTGGATCAGTTGGCATCGCTGCAGCCGAATGTGTGGGCCTGCGTTTCTGCTTCTTCAGCCCGGCGATGAGAACCGCTCAGAGACATTGGCCGCAACAAACAGGCGCGGGCTGCAGGAGACGCAAGGCAAATCGTGCCAGCTCGAAAATGACATGCGCGTGCGAAAGATTACGCTGGTCCGAGTTGATAGGTTGAGCCTATCAGAGGACCACCAGCTTTCTCTGCAGGCTCGAAGCCCCCTCCCCGCAATCGAGCCTCGGGGCCGTCCCACCCCCAAGGACGGCCCCTTTTCGTCTCCATGATGCATAAGTTGGCCGGGATGCGGCTCACGCGAGCCTGCTTCCTTACTTTGCCTTGCAAATCGGGTTGCCGGTTCCGTCGAGAGACGTTACCCGTAGCGAAACAGGCTGCAGATTGCCTTGGTCCGGGCGCGAATTGGTGCCGAACCAAGGCTGCCGGCCCAGCAGGCAGGTAACGCGTGCACAGCAATGGTATCGACGAGTCTGCGCTGATCTTCGACCGATTCCGACTGTTGCCGAAGGCGCGGCTGCTCGAGAAGGATGGCGTTCCGCTTCCTGTCGGAGGTCGGGCGCTGGACATCCTCATCTGCCTGGCAGAGCGCGCTGGTGAAGTCGTCAGTAAGAGGGAGCTGGTCACGCGGGTCTGGGCGGACGTCAATGTCGACGAAGGCAGCCTCCGCTTCCACATCAGTGCTTTGCGCAAGGTGCTCGGCGATCGCGCATCGGGCGCGAGATATGTGGTGAACGTTCCGGGACGAGGCTATTGCTTCGCTGCGCCGATCGTGCGCTCGGAGGCGGCGGCACGCATGGCGGCGCCGGCCGCTCGTCCGCCTATTCCCGCCCCGATCGGGAGGATGATTGGACGTGCCGAGACGATCGACAGACTGTGCAATGAGCTCGCGCTTCATCGCCTGGTGACGATCGTGGGTCCGGGCGGCATTGGCAAGACCACCGTCGCCTTGGCGGTTGGCCATCGCCAGCTCACCGCTTTTGCCGGAATGGTCCGCTTCGTGGATTTCGGCGCCCTGAGGGATGCACGCCTGGTGCCGAGTGCGGTTGCCTCGGTCTTAGGCCTCACAGTCAGTTCGGAAAACCCGGTGCCGAGCCTGCTGGCGTTTCTGCGCGAGAAACGTCTTCTATTGATCTTTGATAGTTGCGAGCATCTCCTGGAAAGCTTGGCAACGTTGGCGGAGAGCATCATCCAGGAGGCGCCTGAGGTTTGCGTCCTGGCCACCAGCCGTGAATCGCTCCGCGCCGAAGGCGAACAGGTTCATCGCCTCTTTCCGCTCGATTGCCCGCCTGACCGAGCAGCACTGAGGGCATCCGATGTGCTGGCCTACCCTGCGGCACAGTTGTTTGTCGAACGTATTGCCGCGAGCCTGGGCGGATTCGAACTCGGTGATGCCGATGCGCCGCTCGTTGCGGAAATCTGTCGCAAGCTCGACGGCATCGCGCTTGCGATCGAGCTTGCCGCCGGCCGCGTCAACGCCTACGGAATCCAGGGCATCGCCACTCTGCTCAACAGCCGCTTCTCGCTGCTGTGGCAGGGCCGCCGCACCGCGATACCCCGGCATCAGACGCTCAGTGCTGCACTGAGCTGGAGCTACGACCTGCTGCCTCCGGCCGAAAGTCTGACGCTGCGCCGACTGTCCGTCTTCACGGGTCCGTTCACGCTGGAAGCCGCCCTGGCGGTTGCCTGGGGCGATAGCATCGGCGAACCCGAGGCGGTCGAGGCCATCGCCAATCTTGTCGCAAAGTCGCTGATCTCGCTGCCGTCTGCGGCTCAGCCCATACGCTACCGGCTGCTCGACACCACCCGCACCTTCGCTGCGGAAAAACTGATCGAAAGCGGGGAGGCGACAAAAGTATCGCGCAGTCACGCGATCTATTTCCGCGACCTCCTTGCAAGCGTCTCGAACGGAGCCGACGGTCTTTCGCCCGCCGTCAGTTTCGCTCCTTACGCCGATCATCTCGCCAATATCCGCGCCGCTCTGGATTGGAGTTTTTCGGACCATGGTGATCGCGCAATCGCCATCGCGCTGGCCGCGGCCGCCGCTCCGTTCTTTCTCGAGCTGTCGTTGTTGACGGAATGTCATCGCTGGACGCAACAGGCGATCGCGGCAGCCGATGCCGCTTCCGTCCCCCCTCGCGACGAGATGGTGCTTCAAGCCGCGCTTGGCGCGTCCTTGATGTTCACCCGCGGCAATAGTGAAGACGTTCGTGTCGCCTTCAACCGTAGCCTGGAACTGGCGCAGGCTCTGGAAGATCCGCACTGGCAATTGTGCCTGCTGCGGGAATTTCACATCTATCTCACCCGCATCGGCGACTTTCAGGGCGCGCTCCGGGTCGGCGAGCGCGGCGAGGCGGTCGCGAAGCCCTTGAATGATCCCGCCGCAACGCGCACGGCCGAGTGGATGCTCGGCGTTGCCCATCACCTGATCGGCACCCAGGACAAGGCCGTCGTCCTTTGCGAAAGCGCGATGATCCATGGTCCGGACTCCAGACGGATCAACATGCTGCGTCTCGGATATGACGACCGGATCATTGCCCTCGTGGCGCTGGCCCGGAGCCTCTGGCTGACCGGACGTCCGGACCGGGCGGTTGAGGTGGCAAGATACGCGGTCAGCGAAGCCGAGTGCACCGAGCAGCCGCTCACGCTCGGCATTTCCATGATCTGGACCATCTATGTCTTTCTTTGGGTGGGTGATTGGGACAGCGCGGACAAGCTCATCGATCGGCTCGTCGGCCATGCCGCCAGGCATTTCCTCGGTCCCTACCAGGCCGTGGGACTTGGGCTGAAGGGCGAGCTGCTGATCCGCCGCGGCGACGTCAGGCCGGGCGTCGAACTGCTCCGACAAGGCGCGGGAACGCTCAGAGAGACGCGCCACGCGATCTTAAGCACGGTGTTCGCGGCAGCTCTCGCGGAGGGCCTGGTGCAGATGAGGCAATATGAGGAGGCGCTGGCAGCAATCGACGAAGCCATTGCGCAACGTGAGCAGATCGGCCAGTCATTCGATTCCCCGGAGATGCTTCGCGTCAGGGGCCATGTTCTTGCCTGCTCCGCACATGCGGCGGAAGCCGAGAGCTGTCTTCTGGAAGCGCTGACATTGGCGCGCAAGCAATGCGCGATAGGCTGGGAACTGCGTACCGCCTTGAGCTTGGCGCAGCTCTGGCGTGATCAGGGTGATGCCGCGAAGGCGCACAGGCTGATCGCTCCGCTCTATGCGCGATATCAAGAGGGCCTCGACAGTGCCGACCTCAGGAGCGCAAAGGTCCTGCTCGACAGTTGATACGGCGATACCGCTGGCCGACATGCCCGCCTTTCAGCATCTAACAACATCTAACAGGCCAAGCGTCCCCTTCGGGTTCATCTTCGATGGCCGCATGTGTGCTGCGCCGAGGACCCGCGAAAATGGCATTGCTTGACGACGTTCTTGCAGCCTGCGGCGGACTGGATCGGTGGCGTCGACTGAAGCAATTTACGATCCATGTTTCCATGGACGGCGACTTCTTCTCGCGCATCGGGAGAGCTGGGCTCTTCAAGGACATGGTCGCGGAGGGACCCACGCAAAGCCAGTCCCTGCAATTGACGGGATTCACCGCTCCCGACAAATGTGCGCTGTATCAGCCCGATCGTGTGGCAATTCAAGACCTGGGCGGTGAGGTTCTCCAATCATGCAGCGATCCGAGGCAAGCATTTCCGGTCCGGAACGGTGAGCCGTGGGATGACATCCATCTCGTCTATTTCTGCGGCTTCTCAATCTGGAATTATCTGACCACTCCCTTCCTGCTCGCGCAGCCGGGTATCGAAATCGAAGAGCTGGAACCCTGGAATGTCAACAACCAGGTTTGGCGACGTTTGCGCGCGTCGTTTCCTCCGAGCATTGTTACGCATTGCCGCGAACAGATCTTCTATTTCGATGCCGACGGTCTTCAGCGGCGCACCGACTACCATGTCATGGGGACTTCGATCGCTCACCTCAGCTGGGCGCACCAGAGGTTCTGCGGCATCCTCATTCCGACCCTCCGCCGATCGCTGTTGCGTCAGCCGGATGGCACTGTTGTCGCCAGACCGGCTCTCATCGACATCGAGATATTTGACGCATCCTTCGAGTAGGCGCGCTCGAAGCGATGCTTCACCTCACCTGCCGCTTCTCAAGCTTCCGGGCAAGGGTGCGGCGATGCATGCCGAGACGCCTTGCAGTCTCCGATATGTTGAAGTCGGTTTCGATCAGCGTCTGGTGGATGCGTTCCCACTCGAGGGTCTTGATCGATGTCGGCCGCTCCGCCAGGGCAATTTCGGCGTTGCCTGCGGCTTTTTGGAATGCCGCTTCGATATCGTCGGTGTTCGAAGGCTTGGCAAGATAATGGCACGCACCGAGCTTGATGGCTTCGACCGCGGTTGCGATACTCGCAAATCCGGTTAACACCACGATCAGCATCTCCGGATCGTGCGCATGCAATGCCTCCACGCAGGCGAGCCCCGACGCCCCTCCGAGCTTGAGATCCACGACGGCATAGCCCGGAGATTTCTCTTCCAGGACCTTGCGCACTTCCTCGAGCGAGGCGGTGACGACGACCTCGTAGCCGCGGCGCTCGAAAGAGCGTTTGAGCGTACGGGCAAAGCCGGCATCGTCCTCTACGATCATCAAGGTCCGTTCAGGCATCAAAATCGTCTCCGATCGCAAGCGCCGCCAAGGGCAGCGAGAGCCTGACGGTCGCGCCGCGCTTCCTGTGATTTTGCGCCGTCACCACGCCGCCGAGCTTGCGTATGACGTTGACGACCAGGAACAGGCCCAAGCCGCCTCCCGCACGGCCCTTGCTCGATTGATAGGGCTTGCCCAGTTGCGCCAGCATTTCCGGCGCGAAACCGGGGCCGCGATCGCTGACGGACAGCGCGAGGGTGTCGCCGTCGCGTTCGGCCACGAACTCCACCCAATCCCGCGACACTTCGAACGCATTGTCGAGGACGTTGAAAATGGCCTGCTTCAGCGCGACGTCCGAAACGATCGCGACATCGGCGCCGATCGAATTGGTAAAATGCAAGCTCGTGACCGAACGCGCCCTGCGCCATTCCTCGACGAGGTCGGTCAGAAACGCAGTCACCGTCGTCGGAACCGATTCCTCGCCACGCGCCTGGCCCGCCGACACGAGAATGCCCGTCACGATCGACTTGCAGCGCTGCAGCGAGTTCTCCATTTCGGCCAAATCGTCAGCGATCTCGGGATTCGAGGTGAGCGCCGGCATACGGCGCCAGTCGCTGAGAATGACTGAGAGCGATGCGAGCGGCGTTCCGAGCTCATGTGCCGCCCCGGACGCGAGCAGCCCCATCCTGACGATGTGATCCTGCTCGGCGGCGTGCTGACGCAGCGCAGCCAGATGCGCATCGCGCTCACGCAGGTTGCGATTGATGCGGGTCATGAACACTACAAGCAGAACCGCGTTCAGGCCGAAACCGATGAACATACCGATGACGTGCAGCCTGAACGGATCACTGAACTCCTGATGCGACAGTTCCAGCGGCCGATACGAGAACGTCAGCCAGGCGAAGCTCATGCAGGTGACGGCAACGAGCGACCAGGTCGAGCGCGAGTCGAGCAATACCGCCCCAAGCGTGACCTGCAGCAAATATAGGGATGTGAAGGGATTGGCGGCTCCCCCGCTCAAGTAGAGTTGAGCCGTCAACGCCGCGACGTCGAGCATGAGCGCGAGGAGCAACTCGCGATTGTTGATTTGGGCGCGATAGCGCACCCAGATCAGGCTCACGACATTGAGCAGGACCAGCGCCCAGATCACCGCGCCCATCGATTCGAGCGGCAGCTTGATTCCGAGCCACGAATAGACGAACGCGATGGTTCCGATCTGACCGATGACGGCTGTCCAGCGGAGCTGGATCAGCAACGCCATGTTCTTGCGATTGGTCTCGTCGTCCGTCGGACTCGATTCAGCCGGGCTATTGGGGTCGGGATTCCTCTGGAGGGAAGACGCAGCCGCCTCGCTGCCGGAGGCCGTTTTTTCCCGGGGATCAGCCAGATTGGATGGCGGTTTCAGCATCTGCTCCGGTCCTGCGGGCGGAGATCGAGTCTCCGCCTACCGGGGTGCTGTCCCGGGTACCCGAGCCGCGGAGATGCATTCCGCCCCTTGCGACAAACATAAGCCTGCCGGCAATCATAAGAGCCAGGCCAAACCATGTCAGCGCATAAATCAGGTGGTTGTTGGGGAATCTGACCACCGTCAGTCCGCCGAGCGGGTAGCCGCCCGGATTGGGTGTCGCGTCGGCATCAATAAAGAATGGCGCCGTCTGCGGCAAGCCCCGCGCCGCAGCGATCGCGGCAACGTCCCGCGAGTACCAGCGGTCTTGCTCCGGGTCGTTCTTCCGCAGAAAAGCGCCTTTCGGCTCGGTCATCCGCAGCAGGCCGGTCACCTTCACCGGCCCCGCCGGGTTGCCCTCACGGCGGGTCGCCTGGTCGCGCCGGTCTGGCGGGACGAAGCCGCGGTTGACCAGGACGATAGCGCCATCCGCGGTTTGCAGCGGCGTGAGGACCCAGAAGCCACCCCCGGCTTCCGTCACCGCTTGAACCAGCGTTTCACGGTCGTGGAGGAACCGACCGGCAACACTGACGCGCCGGTATTCGTCATCGGCGGTATTAATCGCCGGCCATGATGAAGACACCGGCATGGGCGAGGGTGCGGCATGGATGCGCTGCTCGACGCGATCGATCAGCGCCAGTTTCCAAACCCGGCGCTCGAGCTGCCACACGCCAAGCGCAGTGAGAACGGCCACGCAGACGAGAGCCACGATCCCAAGAACCAGGGACCGCGCGGTCCGCCTGCCTTGCCCTGGTCCCCTCGGCCATGGGCCATCCGGCGCAGGCTCGTTCATGACGGGCGGCACCCCGGTCACTGCATCCGGCTCATCTCATGGGTCGGCATCATGTTGGTGTTGAGGTGGCGCATGATCCACAGCGACCCCGTCATCGTGATGACCAGCAGGATAAGCGTGAAGATGAGCGCCAGCATGGACCAGCCGCCCTCCGAGCGGGTGTTCATGTGCAGGAAGTAGATCATATGAACCACGATCTGCACGGCGGCGAACCCGAGGATCACGACGGCCGTCAGGCTCTTGTCGCCAAGCGCGTTGGTCATGACGAGCCAGAACGGAATCGCGGTCAAGATGACCGACAAGCCGAAGCCGGTCAGATAACCGGAGAGCGTGATGTCCCCGTGCGCCGTAGCATGGTCGGCGGCGTGGTGCGCGGAGTGGCTGTGTGCGGTCATCGCAGCATTCCCATCAGATAAACGAAAGTGAAAACACCGATCCAGACCACGTCGAGGAAGTGCCAGAACATGCTGAGGCACATCAGTCGCCTCTGGTTGGCCTCGATCAGGCCATGGCGCCAGACCTGCGCCATCAGCGTCACCAGCCAGACCAGGCCGAACGTGACGTGCAACCCGTGGGTACCGACCAGCGTGAAGAAGGACGACAGGAAGGCACTGCGCTGCGGCGTCGCGCCTTCATGGATCATGTGAGCGAATTCGGAAAGCTCGATTCCGATGAATGCCAGACCGAACAGCCCGGTGATGGCGAGCCAGGCCTGCGTGGCGCCGACGCGCGACTTCTGCATCGACAGCATGGCAAAGCCATACGTGATCGATGACAAGAGCAGCATCGACGTGTTGATGGCGACCAGCGGCAGATCGAACAGATCCTTGGGCGCCGGGCCCGCGGCATAGTTGCCGCCGAGCACGCCGAAACTGGCGAACAGGATCGCGAAGATGAGACAGTCGCTCATCAGGTAGATCCAGAAGCCGAGCATCGTCGAGGCACCCTCGGGATGCTCGTGCTCGTCGACGACGTAGAAGATCGGCTCGTAAGCCTGCGCGGGATTTACGTTGATGCTCATCACTTCGCTCCTGAGGCGAGCAGCTTGGTCCGCGCATTCTCGACCCGGGTGACCTCGTCAGCCGGGATGTGGTAGTCGCGGTGGTAATTGAAGGTATGGCCGATGGCGACCGCGAGGAGCGCGATGAAGCTCGCCGCAGCCAGCCACCACATGTACCAGATGAGGCCGACCGCCATCGCCGTGCTCAAGCCGGCGAGGATGATGCCCGTCCCGGTGTTGCTCGGCATGTGGATCGGCTTGAAGCCGGTCAGTGGACGCTTGTAACCGCGGCTCTTCATGTCCCACCAGGCATCGGTCGTATGGACGACCGGCGTGAAGGCGAAGTTGAAGGCCGGCGGCGGCGACGAGGTCGCCCATTCCAGCGTCCGCGCGTTCCATGGATCGCCGGTGGCATCGCGGAGTTGTTCGCGCTTGAGCACGCTCACCGCGATTTGCACCAGGAAGCACATGATGCCGCAGAAGATGAGAAGCGCGCCGAACGCCGCGATGATAAACCAGATCTGCAGCGACGGATCATCGAACACGCGCAGGCGGCGGGTGACGCCCATCAGGCCGAGCACGTAAAGCGGCATGAAGGCGAAGTAGAAGCCGACCACCCAGAACCAGAACGACATCTTGCCCCAGAACGGATCGAGCCTGAAGCCGAATGCCTTCGGGAACCAGTAGGCGATGCCCGCGAAGATCCCGAACACCACGCCGCCGATGATCACGTTGTGGAAATGCGCGACGAGAAACAGGCTGTTATGCAGCACGAAGTCCGCCGGCGGCACCGCGAGCAGAACGCCGGTCATGCCACCGATGACGAAAGTCAGCATGAATGCGACCGTCCACATCATCGGCAATTCGAAGCGGATGCGGCCGCGATACATCGTGAACAGCCAATTGAACATCTTCGCTCCCGTCGGGATCGAGATGATCATGGTGGTGATGCCGAAGAAGGAGTTGACGGATGCGCCCGACCCCATGGTGAAGAAGTGGTGCAGCCAGACCAGATACGACAGGACGGTGATGACGACCGTGGCGTAAACCATCGAGGTGTAGCCGAACAGCCGCTTGCCCGAGAAGGTCGCCGTGACTTCGGAGAAGATGCCGAACACAGGCAGGACCAGGATGTAGACCTCGGGATGGCCCCAGATCCAGATGATGTTGACATACATCATCGGATTGCCGCCGAAATCGTTGGTGAAGAAGTTGGTGCCGACGTAACGGTCGAGCGTCAACAGCGCGAGCACCGCGGTCAGCACCGGGAAGGATGCGACGATCAGGATGTTGGTGCAGAGCGTGGTCCAGGTGAAGACCGGCATCTTCATCAGCGTCATGCCAGGCGCGCGCAGCTTGACGATAGTGCAGATCAGGTTGACGCCCGACAATAGCGTGCCGACGCCTGCGACCTGCAGCGCCCAGATGTAGTAGTCGACCCCGACGTCGGGACTGTAGCCGATGTTGGAGAGCGGCGGATAAGCGAGCCAGCCGGTACGTGCGAATTCGCCGACGAACAACGACATCATCACCAGCACGGCGCCGGCGGTAGTCATCCAGAAACTGAAATTGTTGAGGAAGGGGAACGACACGTCGCGTGCGCCGATCTGCAGCGGCATGATGTAGTTCATCAGCCCCGTGACCAGCGGCATCGCCACGAAGAAGATCATGATGACGCCGTGCGCCGTGAAGACCTGGTCGTAATGGTGCGCCGGCAGGAAGCCGTCGGAGCCGTTGAAGGCCATCGCCTGCTGCGCGCGCATCATCAGCGCGTCAGCGAAACCGCGCAGCAGCATCACGATGCCGAGGATCATATACATGATGCCGATGCGCTTGTGGTCGACCGTGGTGAACCACTCGCGCCACAAATAGCCCCACAGCCTGAAATAGGTGACGGCGGCAAACAAAGCGAGGCCGCCGGCAGCGACCACGGCGAAGGTGCCGACGATGATCGGCTCGTGCAGGGGCAGCGACTCCAGCGTCAGGCGGCCGAAGACGACTTTTGCGAGGGTTGAGCTATCGAACATGGCAGTCTCGTTCAGGACTCGGACTTGCGGCGCAGGCCGGGGAGGAAGGATGTGGAGGACGCGTCGGCCGGAGTGAACAGAGAACGCGTCGCGCCGTTGCCGAGAAGGGGCGTGGCGTTCTGCGACACGCGATTCGCGATGGTCTCCTGCCCCTGTGGCGCATCAGGCGAACACAGCGCCGCCACATAGGACGGCTCGGCGCCAAACACCGCGCCGCGTCGGGCGTACTTGTCGTAAGCCAGCGGCAGCGTGTTGCGGATGCCGGCGAGCCCCAGTCCGCCCTTCTCATCGACCGCCATCATGTCGCTCACGCACATCTTGCCGGGCTCGACGCACATGTTGACGATCGCGCGGTAAAGGTCCTTATCCACGGAGGCGTAACGACGCACGGGCTCGTTGAGGCTCGGACGCTCAAGCGCGAGATAGTCGCTCTTCTCGAGAGCGCCCCCACCCGCCTTCACGCCGGCAATCCAGCCATCGAAATCCTTATCCGACAGCCCCTTGAAGGTGAAGCGCATGCTGGAGAAGCCGGCACCGCTGTAATTGGCGGAGAAGCCCTTATAGGTACCGGCCTTGTTGATCACGGCATGTAGTTGCGAGTCCATGCCGGGCATGGCGTAGATCTGACCGGCAAGCGCAGGGACGTAGAAGGAGTTCATCACCGAGGAAGCGGTGATATGGAAATCGATCGGCCGATCGACCGGCGCGGCAACCTCATTGACGGTTGCGATCCCCTGCTCCGGATAGATGAAGAGCCACTTCCAATCCAGCGCCACGACATTCACCGTCAGCGGTCTGACGTTCGGGTCGACGGGCCGCCCGGCCGCGATGCGCCCCAACGGGCGGAATGGATCAAGCAGATGGGTGCCGGTCCAGGTCAGCGCGCCCAGGCAGATGATGATCAGGAGCGGCGCGGACCAGATGACGAGTTCGAGCTTGGTGGAATGGTGCCACTCGGGCTCATAACGGGCCGTTGTATTCGAGCTCCGATAGCGCCAGGCGAACAACGCTGTCAGCGCCATCACCGGTATTATGATAAGGAGCATCAGGACGGTCGAGATGAGGACCAAATCGCGCTGCTGCGCCGCAATATCACCGGAAGGGGAAAGGACGACGAAGTCGCATCCGCTCAATAATGCCGCAAAGGGCAGCAAAGCCAGGATCTTGAGACGATTCAAGACGGAACCTGCAAGTTGGAATTACTCTTAGTCGCACGTGCCTAGCGGCGACAACGGCAGTGCAACATTGGACAATTTGTCCAATGTCGCACTGCACACTGAAGTCTACCAACGCGGATTTCGGCAACCTCAGGGGATCCCATTCGTGCTATGTCGGCAGCAAGAAGCGCGATTAAGAGGAATCTGATGGTCTTTTTCGGCGATCCCGGCGTGGTCAAGGTCGGCCACGACCATGCGAATCCTGGCGAGATTGCAACCGGCGTCATCATCGGCCGGACGTCGGAATTCTTCGATTTCTTCGTCTATGCCATCGCCTCGGTAATCGTTTTCCCGCGCCTCGTGTTCCCGTTCACTGACCCGCTCACGGGCACACTCTATTCTTTTGCGATCTTCGCGCTCGCCTTCATCGCGCGGCCGTTCGGAAGCGCTATCTTCACCACGATCGACCGCAAATGGGGCAAGAGCGCCAAGTTGGTCGTCGCGTTGGTGCTCCTGGGGACCGCGACGGTCGCGATCGCGTTCCTGCCCGGCTACGAGTTGATCGGTGCGGCAGCAATCTGGCTGCTTGCGCTGGCCCGCGTAGCCCAAGGCCTGGCCTGGGGCGGCGCATGGGATGGCCTTGCCTCGCTTCTCGCGCTCAACACGCCGCCGCATCATCGCGGGTGGTACGCCATGATCCCCCAGCTTGGCGCGCCGCTGGGGCTGATCGTGGCCAGCGCCTTGTTCGCATTTTTCGCGAGCAGTCTTTCCGCGGATGATTTCTTCGATTGGGGCTGGCGCTATCCTTTCTTTGTCGCCTTCGCGATCAACGTCGTGGCGCTGTTTGCGCGGCTGCGCATCGTGGCGACGTCGGAATACGATTTCCTGTTCGAAAGTCGCGAACTACAGCCGGCGCGCATCTCCTCCACGCTTCGTCATGAAGGGCGCAACATCCTGCTCGGCGCCTTTGCGCCGCTCGCAAGCTTCGCCCTCTTCCACATGGTCACCGTGTTCCCGCTGTCCTGGGTGTTTCTCTTCACCCGTGAAAGCCCCGTGCGGTTTCTGGTGATCGAAATGATCGGCGCCGTCTTCGGGGTGGTCGCGATTGTGGCGTCGGGCTTGATCGCGGACCGGATCGGCCGCAAATCGCTGCTGATGGCTTCCGCCATGGCGATCGCAGCCTATAGCGGTTTCGCCCCGCAATTGCTCGATGCCGGTCCGGCCGGCGAGACGACCTACATGGTGCTCGGCTTCGTCCTGCTCGGGCTTTCGTTCGGACAATCCTCGGGCTCGATCGCCTCAAACTTTGCGCGGTTCTATCGCTACACCGCTTCCGCGCTGACCTCAGACCTTGCCTGGCTGTTCGGTGCCGGATTTGCGCCGCTGGCAGCGCTGCTGCTCGCCGCCCATTTCGGCCTGATGTCCGCCGGCGCCTATCTTCTCTCCGGTGCGGTGTGGACTCTGCTTGCGCTCTGGCTGAGCGGGGTGCGCCCAGCCGAACGTTAGTCGCCTTCGACCAACAGCTCAGGCTGTTTCGTGCCTGGGCTGCTCCTCTTCATTGTGTTCGCGCAGCAATTCGAGCAGGCGCTTGCGCATGATCATGCCCGGTCGATCCGAGGGCATGTGCATCTCGATCTTCCGGCTCATGTCGACGATGGCGTCGGGATCGGTCGATTCCAGCATGTCGCGATCCTCGGCGATGATCGCCGCGTCCCAATCGATCAGCTGCTGGGTGGAGCAGTCCGCCTCGGTGTCGTTGCGGAAGAGAAGCTGAACCACCTGGATCTGCCCGTCGGCAATCGGCGTGGCGCAGTTGAAGATGATGTGGCGGATACCCGAGGGATATTCCATGTCGAGTCGACGGCAGAACGGCATGAACCATTTGTTGCGCTGATGCCGTTTCGTGGTCGGCTCGCTCGTACCCGTGATCCTGAAGGCCCCCGGCGGGTTCTTGACCGTGATGATCGTCTCGGCATCGAAGCCGTAATCCGTTTCAGTGATCTCGTACTTCTCCGGCTTCGGCTGGCTGATGTCGCCAAAAGTCCCCTTGTGGACGAAAGCGAAATGGGCGTTGTCGAAAGAGTTTTCCATCAGCCGCAGCGCCGCCGTGTTCCATTTGTCATAGAACTGGTGGATACGGCGATAGCGTGGATTGCCCTCTTCGGGAATGTCAGGAATGTCGCTCAGAGGCTCATCAAGCGCGACCCAGACGTAGCCATAGCGGGCCCTGGCGCGGAACGATCGCGCCTTGGCATCGGGGACCAGCTGCTCGAACGGAAATTGTGGAATCATGACCAGCCTGCCGTCGCGATCGTACTCCCAGCCGTGATAACCGCAGACGATGTTGCCATTGTTGCACCAGCCCTTTGAAAGCTTCGCCGTGCGGTGGCAGCAGCGGTCCTCGAGCGCGGCAGGCTCCCCCTTCGCATCAACGAACAGCACGATCGGCTCGCCTAGAAGCGTAAAGGGCTTCGGCCCGTCCTTCAGATAATCAACCGGCATGACCGCATACCAGAAGCGGCGAAGCACGGGTTGTCTGGTGTTCAGCATCGTAGGCCTCCGAAATCAGGCAGCCAGGCGCGTGACGACACGGGCCGCATCGGATTTGAGTTTTTGAACGTCGAGCCCCGGAACGGCGCCGTTCTCGACGACGATCCGGCCGCCGATCAGGAGATAGCGCAGCTTGGCCGAGCCCGCGCACGTCACCGGCGCAATCATCGGATCGTGCATGCCGAAATGGCGCGGCTCAGCCAAATCGAAGATGGCGATGTCGGCCTGCTGCCCCGGCGCGAGCGTGCCGACGTGGGGCATGCCGAGCACGCGGGCGCCGCCGGCGGTGGCCCAATGCACGACGTCCTCCGCAGTTACCACGCCGGCTCCCTTCACGGCACGATGGGTGTGCCAGGCGCTGTGCATCTCGCAGATCATGTCGGCCGCCTCGTTGGACGCCGCACCGTCGACGCCGAGCGAGACCGCTCCGCCCAGCCGCGCCATCGCATCGGCGGGGGCAACACCGGAGCCGAGGCGGCAATTGGATTGCGGACAATGCGCCATCCCCGTTCCTGTATTGACGAGAATCCGGACCTCGTCGGCATCGAGATGCACCAGATGTGCGAACCACACGTCCTCACCGAGCCAATCGTGATCGGCCAGCCAATGCACCGGCCGCTTGCGGTGAACCGAGAGGCAGAAATCGACATAATCGGAGGTTTCCGAAAGATGGCTGTGCAGCCGCAGCTTCATGCGCCTCGCCGCCGCAATCACTTCCTTCAGTTCGCCGGGATCGAGCGACCAGGTGGGCGTGGTCGGCGCAAGCGCCACGCGCGACAGGCTGCGGGGTGAAGGATTGTGAAACCGCTGCGCGCAGGCTTCGACCGATTGCAGCATGCGATCGAGCGTCTCGACGGGCGTCGGCATCGATTGCGTCGCGTCAACGTGACGCGCCATCGTGGCGCCGCCGCGGCAGAGCACCAGGCGGATGCCGAGACTGCGCGCGACCTCGAAGATCACCTGCGCCGGGTCGAACCGGAACGTGTCGCTGAAAAGATAGTGGTGATCGGCGACCGTCGTCGTTCCCGACAGCAGCATTTCCGTCAATCCGATCCGGGCGGCGATAGCGAGCGCCTCTTCGTCGATCTTGGACCAGTAGCGGTAAGGCACCGAACGCAGCCATCCCGCGAGCGGCAGGTCGATGCCCGACCGCACGCCCTTCAGCACGCTTTGAAACAAGTGATGATGGGTCGAGATCAGGCCCGGATAGATTACACCGCCGCCGGCATCGAGCCTCTGCTCGTCCGGCCTTGGCTGGAGCGCACCGATCTCGACGATGACTCCGTCGCGAATCCGAATGCTGCCCGAAGTCCTCATTGCGGAGCCGGCGAACCCCGTGAAGATCCCGGCTGCGTTCTCGATCAGCATGGTCGTCATGTCTCTGCTCTTATCTCGCTCTCATGCCAGTTCGACAGTGCCAGCCGCGACAGTGCCACCATCGCCGCAAACAATGCGACGCCGGTCAGCGTGATCAGAAATAGCGCCGCGAACATGCGGGGAATGTCGAGCGTAAATCCCGCATCAAGGATCTCATAGGCAAGCCCGGACGAACGACCGCCGGTGCCGGCCACGAACTCGGCCACCACGGCGCCGATCAGCGCGAGCCCGCTCGATATCCTCAAGCCGCCAAAGAAATAAGGCAGCGCGCCCGGGATTCTCAGCTTGATGAGCGTCTTCAGCCGGCCGGCGCGATTCATCCGGAAATAATTGGCAAGGCCCGGATCGACGCTGCGGAGACCAAGCGTCGTGTTAGAGATGATGGGAAACAGCGCGACCAAAGTCGCGCAGATGGTGAGCGAAGCCTGCGTGTTCTTCACCAGGATGATGACGAGGGGCGCGACCGCAACGACTGGGGTCACCTGCAGGAGGACCGCATAGGGAAACAGGCTGACCTCGATGGCCCGGCTCTGCACGAACATGAAGGCGATCAGCGTACCAAGGACGATCGCCGCCGCGAAAGCCTGCAAGGTCACGCGCAAGGTGGCGAGCAGCGCCCGCAGGAGCGAGGGGCCGTTGTGCAGGAAACTTGTGAAGATATCGCTCGGCTTGGGAAACAAATAGACGGGAACGGAGGCAAGGCGAAAGCCGATCTCCCATAAGGTGAGCAGCACAACGCCCACGGCGACCGGGGCTGCGATCCGCACGAACGCCTCCGATTGCAGCAGCGGTTTCACGATGCGCCTCCCGATGCTGCCGGTAGCGATGCTTTTGCAAGCCAGGTCGACAATTCGCGGCAGTAGGCGGCGAATTTCGGGCTGTCGCGAAATGCCTGATCGCGCGGCTGCGACTGGTCGATGGTCATGGTCCGGAAGATGCGGCCAGGATTTGCCGCCATCACGACGATCCGCGTCGAGAGAAACACGGCTTCATAGATCGAATGCGTAACAAACACGGTCGTCAGCTTGCGCTCCCACCACAGCCGGACCAGATCGTTGTCGAGCTTGTTGCGGGTAAATTCGTCGAGCGCGCCGAATGGCTCGTCCATCAGAAGCAGGTTTGGGCTCGTCACCAGCGCGCGAGCGATGGAGACGCGCATTTTCATGCCGCCGGAGAGTTGCCGTGGATAATGGCGCGAAAAGACCGACAGCCCGACCCGCGCGATTGCATCGGCCACCAATGGATTTGCCTTGGCGTTGGGCATGTCAGCCAGTTCGAGCGGCAGCCGCACATTGGCATCGACGCGGGCCCACGGCATCAAGGTCGGCTCCTGGAACACGAAGGCGAAGCGTCTCCCCTCCTGCCCCACCCGGGCGAAGTCGCCTCGCCACCATAGCAGCCGGCCGTCCGACGGCTCCATCAAATTGGCAATCAGCTTGAGCAGCGTGCTCTTGCCGCAGCCGGACGGGCCGATGAGGGTCAGAAACTCGCCCTCAGTGATGGCAAGATCGATCGGCGAAAGCGCACGCGTGCCGTTCGCGAAGACCTTCTCGGCGGAGAGCACTTCGACAGCCGGCGGGCGATCACCACCGGCCGTCACGCGCTCCGCCTTTTCCTCGAAGCTTTCGCCGGGCGAAAGGGCGTTCATGGCCACACCTAGTCGACGCCGATTTTCAAATCCTTGACGAAGCGGTCGTCAAAAGCCTTCCACCAATCGACCTTGGGATCGAGCAGGCCGCCGGCGACCAGGAAATCGTAGATCTGCTTGTAACGATTGGCGGTGATGATGCCGATACCGAGCTTTGCCGCATCGCCACGATCAAGGGCCTTCATTTCCTTGAGCTTCTCGATTGCGAAAGCGATCTGCCCGTCGGTCATCTTGGGATTATCGGCCTCGATAAGTGCATTGCCCGGTGCGGGATCCTTCATGTAGTCGCGCCAACCTTCCAGCGAGGCCTTGACAAAGCGCGCTACCACGTCGGGCTTTTCGGCGATCATCTTCTCGGTCGTGACGATGGTCGAGCCGTAGGGCGGATAGCCGCCGTCGGCGAGCAAGAAGAACTTCACTTTCTCATGCTGCTGCCCCGCCTGATAAGGCTCGGAGGACGGATAGGCCTGCTGCGCCATGGCCTTGTCGGCGAAGAACGGCTGCAAATTGAACGTGTAGGGCCGGATCTGATCGTCGGTGTAGCCGTATTTGGCGCGCAGCCAGGGCCAGAACGTCACGCGCGACGATCCGGCGATCAGGATGGGCCGGCCTTTCAGCGCAGCCAGATCCGCCACATCATCGTGGGTCATGATGCCCTGCAGATCGAATTGAAAAGAAGATGCCACAGTGACCAGCGGCAGGTTCTGCTCGCGGCCCTTCAGCACCTGGATGTCATAGCCCATCAGGAAGTCGGTTTCGCCGGCGAGCAGAAGCTGGGAGCCGTTCACCTGCGGTCCGCCCATCTTGATGGTCACGTCAAGCCCGGCCTTCTCGTAGAGCCCGGTCGCCTTGGCCTGATAAAACCCGCCATGCTCGGCCTGCGCAAACCAGCTCGTTAGAAACGTCACCTTGTCGGCGGCCCGCGCCGGCGCCAACGCGGCCGTCAAGGCTTCCGTCGCGATCACGGCGGTCACCATCATTCGCAGCAGGAATTTCGTCCCCATTCGTGGCACCCCCATGTCGAGCCGGCAACGGCCGGCGCCGTCATCCTCGCCTGCACTTAAGGATGCACAGACGAGCTGTGGCCTGAAAGCATTTTTATTCGAGCGACCTGTTGCCTTCCAGGCAACGCCGATTTCGTGAGCAACACGCCGCGACCGTGCCAGGCGAGCCCTGGCATCATCTCTCAACATTCCCGGATGACGGTTGCGCGGGACTGACCTAACATCCACCCGCATCGGGCCGCCGCTGACCTCGGAGCGATCATCTTGCGCGCACTCTCCCCACCCTCGATCAGACCTCCCTTTGCACACTACAGTCACGGCATTGCTGTGCCGGCCGGCCACAGGCTGGTCTTCACCTCCGGACAACTCGGCATTGGCCCCGACGAAAAAATCCCCGCTGGCGGCGAGGCGCAGGCCGAGCTCTGCTTTGCCAACATCGCAGCGATCCTCGCCGAAGATGGCATGAGGCTCGCCGACGTGGTTCATCTGAACGCTTATGTGACGGCGCGCGAGCATATGGCCGGCTACATGCGCTCGCGGGATCGGCAATTTCCGGGAACGCCGCCGTCCTCGACATTGGTGATCGTGTCCGGCTTCACCCGGCCGGAATTCGTCGTCGAGATCGAGGCGATTGCTGCGGCCCTTGATCAGGGCTGATGCAGCGACGAAGCACCTTTCATTCGGGCTGAAGCGGGCGCTGCACTCAACCCGTCATCCTGAGGAGCCTGCGACGCAGGCGTCTCGAAGGATGAACGGCGCGCTGCGGGCAGCCGGGCCGTCGCCCTTTCGAGACGCGCGCGATGCGCGCTCCTCGGGGTGACGGGCTCAACTTGAGCGCTCGTTTCGCTATTAAATTAGAAGCGAACCATCTGCCGCCGAATATTTGCGAGGAAACGGCTCCGCTGCGTCGGCGTGGCAATGTTCATATGGTAGAGCGCGTGATAGCGCACGATCGCCTTTCTGCCGGCGAACCATGGCAGATAGCGCTTGATGATCTTGCGCGGCGGATCGGCCATCGCGATCGCCTGCCAGCGTGGGCGGCCATAGGTCGCGATCCCGGTGATGCGCTTGATGTGAAGCAGCATCGGCTTGGCCTGCGCGGGGTCCGACAGATCAAGCGCGATACCGGGACCGAACATCCGATCGAACCAGCCTTTCAACATCGCCGGCGGTCCGAACGACCACGTCGGAAATTGCAGCACGATGGCATTAGCCGCCATCAGCCGGTCGGCGTGGGCCTCGTTGTTGGCGCGATTGCGCGCGGGATCGTGGTAGTCGCGCCGGCGCTGTGCGGTCAGCACGGGATCAAAGCCTTCGGCGTAGAGATCGAGCAGGTCGATCTCGTGGCCCGCTTCCTTCAATCCGGCCAATGCCTCCTTGCGGATCGCGGCGTGAAAGCTGTCATCCAGCGGATGGCAGTAGACATAGAGCACGCGCATCTCAAGGCCTTGGGGTCACGAAGCTCCGCATCTTGCCGGGATTGAGCAGGCCGTGCGGATCGACCTCATGCTTGAAGCCGAGTTGATCGGCATCGGCGCGCTTGAAACGGCTGCCATCCTCAACGCTGAAGACATGGGGATTTGCGATGTAGACCCCGTGTTGCTCGTGCAGGCTGATGATCTCGTTGAGCCGGTCGGCATTGCTGTAACGCACCACCGGCAGGGCACTGCACGTGACGCGGCCGCCAAAACGGATGAACTCGAGGTGCTGCAGCACCTCATCGGCAAACAGCTCCCGCATCTCCAGGACCTTTTCCATCGGACGGTCGTCCGGGTAGAGGCACTGCAGATAGGTCACGGAACGATCGGACTTCAGCACCTGCAGCGTGGTGTGATTCCAGGTGTATTCATAGAGCGGCACTTTGCCCGGACTGTCGTCGGTCGGCATCTCCAGCGTAATCTTGCCTCGCCCGCCGAGCAGCGATCTGAAGCTTTCGAGCGACGGCTCGGCAATCATTGCAATCAGGATGCTTGCTCCATCAGGACAAGACGGCCGCAGCGCGCCGAAATAGGACGGCACCGGCCAGGTGATCGCTGACAACAGTTTCTTCACGATGCCGTCGGCGAGCGCAACCTCATAGCCGAACGCGGCAGCCTCCATGAAGTCGTCGAAGGCGACGAGAACGTCGATCCATCTCCAAGCAGGCGCGAGCGGCATTTCTAGCGCGGTGATTATGCCGGTCGTCCCAAAAGTGCGGTTGATCTTTTGCGCCGCATCGCCGCGCAACTCGAGGATGCGCGGCTCTTCCTCGACTGTCATGATGCGCGCCGCCAGGATATTGCCGCCCTCGCGCAGGCCGCCAAAGGCGACCGAGCCTATGCCGCCAGACCCACCCGCTACGAAGCCGCCGATGGTGGCGGTCCGCTTGGTGGACGGATGCATGCGCAATTCCCAGCCTTGCGGCTGCAGCTCTGTATCGATCGCGTTCAGCTTCGCGCCGGCATCGACGCGAATGAGCCCGGGCTTGACCCACTCGATGCGGTTGAGCGCGGTAACATCGAGCAGCACACCGCCCTTGAGCGGCACGGCCTGGCCATAATTGCCGGTGCCCCCGGCGCGCACGGTGATGGGCACACGATGGCGCGCGCAGGCTGCGGCAGTCCGGACGATATCCTTCTCGTCCCGTGGCGCGACAATGAGATCCGCCGACTTGCCGTCGAGCTGCTCGTTCAGGACCGGGCTGTACCAGAAGAAATCGCGCGAACGCCGGCGCACGACCTTCTGGTCGGTGACGACCGGAATATCGCCGAGATCGGCGACCAGCTTCTCCAGAGCACTAAATGAGAGATCGTTCACGGTTGCTCACCCCGGGTTCGATTCGAGCTCTCTCAGAACAGCATCCGATCTGATAACGAAACCGAAGCACTGGCGAACGTTGTAAAGAGTCGCAGCCATGCAATAGTCCGGCGAGGTCGTCGCCGCGCAATCCTCCAAGAGCAGGCAATCATAGCCGCGAAAATTGGCATCCTGCAGCGTGCAGAGCACGCACTGGTCCGCATTGACGCCGGCAAACATCAGCGTGGTCACGGCGAGATTGCGGAGGATGCTGTCGAGCTCGGTATCCTGAAAGCCCGACATGCGGTATTTCCCGACCTGGATATCGGAGGGATCGGCCCCAAGTTCATCGACGATTGCCGCCGACCAGCTCCCGCGCTCGAGCACTTTGGCGCCGGAACCGGGCAGCGCATCGCCGAGGCCAATGCCGGCGCCGCTCGGCTTATAGACATGCAGCAGCGACGGGCTGAGATTGAGCCGGTCGGGCCGGTTGCCCCAATTGACCCAGATCACCGGCACCTCCCGGCTGCGCAATGCTGGCAGCAATTGCTGCAGCGGCACGATCGGCGTCCGCGCCGGCGTGATGTCGACGCCAAGCTGCGCCAGCCAGCCCTCAGGATGGCAGAAATCGTTCTGCATATCGACGATGATGGCGGCCGTGCGCGCGAGGTCGAACGTCACCAGCTTGCCTTGCGCCTGCACCGTGATCGGCCGCGGCGGGATCGGCTGGCGCACCAGATCGGCGCGGCTCTCCGAGACCATCCAGCCATTGCGCCGGCTCGACCCAAGGGGCCGCAAGCTTTGCCCGCCTGGAGAGCCGTTCGGCCCGGCATCCATGGCCTAAAGCTCCTGAAGGATGCGGACATCTTCCGCATCGAGTTCGACCGGATCACCGCCGCGGATCAATTCCGCAAAGCCTTCGTTCGGGGTCATCACGGTGAGCGTGTACAGCTTGCCGGGACCGGTGTTTTCGATCACGTGCTCGGAGCCGGGATGAAGCAGCAGCGAGTCTCCCTTCTTGATGGCCACCGCCTTGCCGTCGCAGCGTGCAAGACCCTCGCCATGCAGCACATGAAAGAATTCGTGCGCCGAGGCATGCTCATTGGGCGGTGTCGCGCCGCCGGGCTTGAAGATCTCGATGACGAAGATGTTGTCGATCGCATCAGTCTCATGGTCGAACAGCATCACGAAATAATTGGTGTCCTTCGGCGAGATCCGGAACGCCTTCGCCCGCGCGAGCCCGGCAACACTGAACGGCATGCGATGCTCCCTCGAACAGCAACTCTCATCGCGCATCGAACACGGGACGTGTGGCCAGTCGCGACATCGGGTGGCGGCCGATTTCCTCGACCAGCGCCACGAGCCGCCTTGCCGAGCGCTCCACCAGCTCGCTGCCGAGCTCCGCCGTCGCCTTGCTTGCGTCACCGCAGGCGCCCTTCGGGTGAAGATCCTGCGCTTGCCAGCCGAAATAGGCCACGCCTTGGCCCAGCATTGCAGACTCGCGTTCGGTCTCCACCGAAACCGGAGCAAAATTCTCGGCCCGTTTCATATCCACCAACTCAGGATGCAGGTGCAGCATCACGCTGGTTTCGATCTGGCCGCCGTGGATGCCGTGCCTGATCTCGCCGGCATCGAACAGATCGCTCATGTCGATCAGCCGCGACCACATGGTCGTCAATGCGAACATGCCAAGCTTGACGCGCAAATCGCGGCAAACGATCTCCAGCAACTGCGGCTGGCCGCCATGCGAATTGAGGAACAGGATCTTGCGCAGGCCGGCGCGGTGCACGCATTCGCCGAGCTCGTACCACATCCGCGCCAATGTCTCGTGCGACAGCGTCAACGTGCCGGGAAATGCCAGATGCTCGTCCGATTTGCCCACCGGCAGCATCGGCAAGACCAGCGCCGGGCAATCTTGCGGCATCAGCTCCACCGCCCGCGCGACGATGCCCGCGTTGATCGCGGCATCGACCCGCACCGGCAGATGCGGCCCGTGCTGCTCGATGGCGCCAACGGGCAGAATCGCCACCATCCGCTCGCTATCGAGTTCGGCGAAATCGCGTGTCGTCAGATCCCACCACCAGCGCGACTTGGGAAACATGCCTGAACCGAACCTGTGCCGAGCGAGTGCCCGCTTGTCTTCCTTCGTGCCGATCTTGCACGCCCGGCCATGACTTGAAAGCGCTTTAATTCGGCAGACCCGTTGCCTTTTAGGCAACGTGCCGCCATCCTGATCGCGAGCCCCTTTGCGAGCCAGAATGATGCTTCACGGTCGCCTATTAAACTATGTTGACGAGGTTGCCCGCACGGGCTCCATCCGCAAGGCGGCAAACCACCTGAACGTTGCGGCATCAGCCATCAGCCGCCAGATCCTGGCACTGGAAACGCAGTTGGGGACGCCGATCTTTCAACGCCTTCCGAAGAAGCTGATCCTGACGGCGGCAGGCGAAGTCCTGATCGGTCATGTCCGCCAGACGCTCAAGGAGCTGACGCGCGCGCAAGCAAAAATCGAGGAGCTCAAGGGCCTGCGACGGGGCGAGATCACGGTGGCGCTGATGAGCGGGCTTGCCTCAAATCTGGTCCCCGGCACGGTGAAGGAATTTCGCCTTGCCAATCCTCGCGTCAAGCTCAACCTGACGCTCTTCAACACCGGTGCGGAGATCCAATCCGCCGTCGCCAATGGCGAAGCCGACCTCGGCATCGGATTTGACTTTACCAAGGACGGCAATCTCAAGGTACTCGCCCGCACCGTCGGCAGGCTCGGCGCGGTGATGGCGCCGAACCATCCGCTGGCGAAGCGGAGCAGCATCCGCCTCAGCGATTGCATCGATTATCCGCTCGTCATCGCCGACATCAGCAGCGCGATCCGGCCTTACCTTGACGCAGCCTTCACTCGGGCATCGATCGACCTGCAGCCCGTCATCGAGACGAACGCGATCGAAATCATGCGGCACGCTGCCATCCTCGACAACGGCATCACCTTCTTAACGCCGTTCGATATCGAATTCGAACGCCGCGCGGGACGCCTGATCTACGTCACGGTCCGTGAGCTCGCCCATGATGCGCAGGCATTGATGCTGATCGGTCACGAGCGCGGGACCAGCGCCATCGCGAGCGTGCTTGCGGAAATGCTCAAGGCCATGATGCGGGAGGCCGGTTCGTGAAGCCCGCCGGTCGGGCGCCCTTGCGATGTGTTGCGATCAGAGCGAACCGGCGATCGTGCCGTAGCGGAGCCCCTTCTCCTTGAGCCAGCGACGATAGGCCACCGACGAGCTGTCAGCCCGGGTCGGAATTTCCGCGCGTGGCTCCAGCGGCAGCCGCAACGGTCGCTGGTTCTCGACGACGATACGATCCTGCAGAAAGATGACCTGCTCGAATGTCAGAAGGTCATTGTGCGCGGATTCGACGTCGACCAGAAACATCACCGGTTGGGCGCGGCACAGTTCTTCCTCGATCGGTTGGATGAACATCGCAATCGCATCCAGCCGCGACGGCGCCGACGGGCAAGCCCGGTAGAGCATCACCGCAAATGGCGACGGCACGCGATAGGTGAGCTTCACGAAATCGCCCGACGATTCCGTAACCGCAATTCGCGGCTGGAAGAACCGGCAGTTGGTCGCCCAGACCTCGTCGACGTCGCGCCGAATCTCGCTCTCATAGGCCGGCACCTCCGTGTGCGGCTCGGCCCCGAGAATTTCGTTATGCACGTAAGGAAAATGCGCCATGTCGAGAAAGTTCTCGATCATCCGCGGCGCGGAGGTGCGCATTTTCACCCAGCCGCAGATGACGAAACGTCGGTCCGGTTCGGCAGCTTCCGGGATTTCGAAGATCTCGCGCGACGGAGTGCCGATGCTCGTCCAGAGGCAGCCATAGCGCTCGCGCACGGGCAGCGCCTTGCCCGGTCGTCCTGCTGCATCCAGCTCCTTCACGTTGGGCGCGCCGTCTTCGCGATAGAGCAAAAGGTCCTGGCCAAGCAGGCGCGTGCGGCGCGGAGAGGCCGTCACATCCGACAGCGTCTCGATCGCGTACCATTCGTTCAAGGCGACGGGATCATCGGTCCTGACCATGGCTTGTTCCAGTCCTTCTCAAGTCGCGCCGGTCCACTGCACCGAGCCGTGGACGTGCTCGGCGAGCCAGGCCGCGCGACGGGCGAATAGACCCGGCGCAACCTCGTGCAGGTGAGCGATCAGCGCCTGCAGGTCCGCTGTCTTCAGCTTGCCGTCCTCGACGATGGTACGACCATCAACCATGGTCAGCGCGACGTCGCCGCCGCGGACCGCATGGACCAGATTGTGCTGCAGGTTGAAATAGGGTCCCTCGCCGAACAGCGGTGTCATTCGCGGCGTATTGGTCCGCACCGCAATCAAATCGGCCTTTTTGCCAACTTCCAGCGATCCGATCTCCCGATCCAGCCCGAGGGCGCGCGCCCCCATGATCGTCGCCATCTTGAGCGTCGTCCAGGAATCGAGCGCGGCAGCATCGAGGCTCTTCAACTTGCCGAGCAGTGAAGCCGCTTTCATCTCCTCGAACATGTCGAGATTGTTGTTTTCCTTCTCTCCATCGGTGCCGAGCCCGACGGCGATACCCGCCTTGAGCATGGCTTCCACCGGCGCAATGCCGCTCGCAAGCTTCATGTTGCTGACCGGATTATGCGCAACCGAGACGCCGCGACGGGCCAGCAGCGCGACCTCGCTCTCGTCGAGCCAGACCGCATGGGCGATCATCGCTCTTGGCGCCTCGAAGAAGCCGAGATCGTCGAGCGCAAACATCGGGCGCTTGCCATAGCGCTTGTCGAACTCTGCGACTTCGATCGAGGCCTCACTGCAATGGGTGTGAAAGCCGGTGGCAAACCGCTTGGCCATCTCGATAGCGCGACGCTGGCCGGCCTCATCCGCATAAAATAGATGCTCGAGCCCGACCCAGACGGCGATGCGGCCGTCGGCTTTGCCTTGCCACGTCTCAATCATCCGCTCATTGTCGTCGAGCGTGTCGAAATAGTCGTAGTCCGGATGGGCTCCGACATAGGGCACCGCCACCAGGCGGTTGCCAATTCCGCTTGCCGCGCGTGCGCTGCCGTCCATGAAGCGCCACATGTCGACCAGCGTGGTGGTGCCGGAAAGCACGCTCTCGGCATAGCACAGCCAGGACGCGGCCTCCGCTTCGCGCGGTTCAAGAACGCGATGCATCGGGTTGACGTGGAGACGAAGCCAATCCCACACCGGCAGGTGCTCGGCGGTGCCGCGCAACAGGCCCGAATGCATGTGGCAGTTCACTAGCCCAGGCATGATCAGGCAGTTTTTCAGCCGCCTGACATCTAGCGCAGGCTCCAAGGTAGACAATGCTTCGCGCTTGCCTACGGCAGCGATGCGGCCGTCGCGCACCAGCACCGCGCCGTCGGTGATCACGCGATCGGTTGCGTCCATGGTGAGAACGAAATCGGCCGCGATGATCTGGTCGCGTGTTTCGTTCATGCCCGCTCCATCGCGCTTGCTGAGACCTTTGCAGTTTTCGTGGCAAGTTTTGTGCCGGTGATGAAATCAGCGGCGCGCTCGCCGATCATGACCACCGGTGCATGGGTATTGCAGGATGGAATGATCGGCATCACCGACGCGTCTGCGATGCGCAAGCCGTCGACCCCGCGGACCCGCAATTGCGGATCGACCACGGCCCGCTCGCCCTCGCCCATCGCGCAGCTGCCGCAGGGATGAAAGAAGGTGGAGCAGCTCATCCGGATGTACGCGATCTTCTCCCTGCGCGACAGGCGGCGATCGGGCGCGGCCGGTCCCGCGACGAGATCGGCAAAAGCCTTTGTACCCGCCAGCTCTGTCATCGTATCCATGCCGGCGATCAGCGCCTCTACATCCCCAGGCTCAGCCAGAAAGTTCGGTTGAATGTCGAGGGCGCCATCCGGCGCAGCGCTCTGCAGCCGAAGGCGGCCGACGCTGGTCGAGCGCATCAATCCGGGCGACATCGCGAAGATATCGCCTGAGAGATCATAGGCCGACGCCACTTCCGCGCCTGCGTGCGCACCTTGCACGACGAAGGCATGAAGATCCGGCGCCGGCAGCGCGGGCGCGCTCTTCCAGTTCATCATGGCGCCGCCGCCATTATCGCGCACCGGCCCAAGCGGCCGGCGCGCGCGGAAATTGATGCCCATCAGCAGCGGGTGGTCCTGCAGATTTTCGCCAACGCCGGGGAGATCGCAAAGGACGGGGACGCCGAGACGCCCGAGTTCACCGGACGGCCCAATCCCTGACATGAGTAGAAGCCGCGGCGTGTCGATTGCGCCGAGCGCCAGGACGATCTCCGCTTCGGCGCGCGCCTCCGTGACCACGCCATCGATGATGAAACGAATACTCCGGCAGCGGCGCCCGTCGAAACGGAGGCCGATCGCGAGTGCGTGGGTGCGAATGGTGAGATTGGGCCGGTCGGCGACCGGATGCAGATAGCCGCGCGCGGCGCTCCAGCGCCGGCCGCCGCCGATGTTTAGATTGGGCAGGCTCGCACCCTCGTTGCTGGCGCCGTTCGGATCGCCGATGACGGGAAAGCCAAGTTCGGCGGCAGCGTCCAGCATGGCGCGTGCAATCGGATGCGGATCGCACGGCCGCTCGATCCGCAATGGCCCACCGGCGCCGCGCAATTCGGATGCGCCGTCCTCCCAATCCTCGGCGCGCTTGAAATAGGGCAGCACGCTTGCAAAATTCCAACCCGTCGCGCCTGCCGCTTCCCAGGCGTCGTAATCGGACCGATGGCCGCGATACCAGAGCATCGCGTTGATGCTGGAGGAGCCGCCGAGCACGCGCCCGCGCGGGATCGCGATGCTGCGCCCGTTGAGCTCGGGCGAAGGCGCGTAGCGATAGCCCCAGTCATAGGGACCGCCGAGCAGCGCGGTCCAGTTCGCTGCATCCTCGATTGCAGCAAGGCCAATGTCGGATGGTCCTGCCTCGAGCAGCAGCACCTTCACCTCGCCGCGCTCGGCGAGACGCCGCGCGACCACCGCGCCGCCGGACCCGCCGCCGACGACGATGTAATCATAGGTGGGGAGAAGCGGCTGCCCCATGGTCAATTGTGCTCACTCGGCCCCATGATGACGGTGCCTTCCGTGCGCTCGACGTGGCGCACGAAGATATATTTGTCCTCGCGACCGTCGCTGTGCTTGCGCCTGATGCCGGGCTGCACGGCCCCTGCGACTTTGGCGACGATCAAATAAGGCTCTTGTGCTGCTAAGCCTTCGGCGCAATGCGTGTCGAATTCCTCGACGGTGCGCGCCGTATAGGCCCGTGTGAGCCCGGCGCCACGTGCGATAGCCGCGATATCGACGCGGCCCGAGGCGGTATGGGTCGGCGGCCCCCCGATCGACTGGTAGCACTCGTTGTCCCAGACCACGATGAGGAGATTTTTCGGCTGCTCGTTGCCGATGGTCGCGAGAATGCCAAGGTTGAACATCATGCCGCCGTCGGTATCCAGCGAGACGATCCGACGATGAGGAAGCCCGGCGGCGAGCCCAAAGGCTTGCGGCGTCACGCAGCCGAGCTGCTGCTGAAACAAGCTAGCCTCGCGCATATGGGGCGCGGCGTTGTACCATTCGTCGACACTGGCGCCGAGCGAAAGGATCACGAGTTCATCCGACAGCCGACGCGCCAGCACGCTCATGCAATCGAACCGCTTCACCGCACCACGCTCCCGCCGAGCGCGACCGCGGAATGGTAATAGGCGGCATAGGACCAGCTAAACGCGTCCATGATGGCGCGCTCGACCTTCTCTTCCTCCGTCACGATCCGATAGGGAATGCGCAGCGCGTTGAGCACCGGCTCCATGGTAATGCCGTGGGGGATAGCCCACCAATTGTTCTCGCCGAGCTCGCCGCGATAGCTCATCAGCATCACGACCGGAATGCCCGCGCCCAAACCCATGCGCGCCAGCGGCTCGACCGAGGCGCGCAAGCCTGAGTTTTCCATCACCAGCGCAGCCCGCTTACCCGACAGAAAAACGCCGCCGCAGATCGCCGCGCCCTCGCTTTCATTGGTGACGCGAATGGTGCGGATGTCAGGATCCGTATCGAGCGCCGGATAGAGCTCCCTAAATAGCGAGTCGGGCAAATAGCAGACGATGGAAACGCCTGCCTTCTTCAAACCGCGGATCACGGCGTCGACGGCGGATGGCTTCATGCGGCAATATTCCTTTGCGACGAATTTTCCAGCCGGCAGATGTTCTGCATAGCTCCTGTTTTCTCACCAAGCTGATGCGCTGGGCGCAACATCGCTCATCCGCCCGATAGCCCCTCGATGGCCCGCGTCAGCATGGTGGCAAGGCTTGCGGCGGCTTCCGACATGCCCGACTTGGCACGGGAGAGCAGCACGAGCTTGCGCGGACGCAGCTTGGGATCGTGCAAGGGAACGAACACCAGCGCGCCACTCGCAATCTCGCGCTGAACGCCGATCCGGGTCTGCAGGGCAACGCCGTTACTGCGCATGGCGAGATCGGCCATCACAGCGATTGAATTGGTCAGCGCGCGCCGCCCGAAATCGATCGACGAGCCGTTCAGCGCCTCTTCGAGCGAGGCACCGAGCGAGAGGCTCGCGTCCGACAGCACCACCCGTTCACCGGCGAGATCGAACAGGCGCAATTCGCTACGGTTGGCCAGACGGTGTCCGGGATGCATGACGGCGCCGAGGCTCAGCACCGTACCGCCGAGCCGCTGGGCGTTGCGCGGCGTCTTGATGTCGAAGGCGATGCCGATGTCGCACTCGCCGTCAGCCACCGCATCGAAGGCGTGCTGCGATCCCATGACCTTGATGTCGACGGTGATGGCCGGATAGTTCTCCCAGAACGCGGACATCACATCGAGCAGAAGACCGCGCGCGATGCTTTCCACGACCGCAACGGTGACGCTGCCGCGCCGCAGCCCCTGGAGATCGTTGATTTCGGTATAGGCGCGTGTCAGCTCGCCAAGGCTGGAGCGGGTGCGATAGAGCAGGATTTCGCCGGCGCTGGTCAGCTTCAGCCGCTGGCGAATGCGCTCGAACAGCGGCGTGCGCAACTCGTCCTCGAGCTGGCCGACCACGCGGCTGATCGAGGACGGGGCCACGTTGAGCACGCGCGCAGCCTGGCGGATCGAGCCAAGCTGGGCGACGAGCTGGAAGTAGTGCAGGCGCGTCGAGATCAGGCCGAGCCGGTGCGGATCCATCGGCCTATTCGAACAATGGAGCGAGACGCATTTCCGGCACCAGCACCAGACCCTTATCGGTGATGCGGATCTCCGGGATCACTGAGAGCGGGATCAGGTTGAAGCCCATATAGGGAATGGTGCAGCCCGCCTCCTGCCATTCCGCCTTCAGCTTTTGCACCTCTTCCGCAACCTCCGTCACCCGCTTATCCGACAATAGACCCGCAACCGGTAACGGCACGAGCGCCTTCACCTTGCCGTCGGCGACGACGCAGACGCCGCCTTGATGCGCCTTGATCGTTGCAAGCGCAAGCTGCATGTCAGCTTCATTGGTGCCGGCGATGATGATGTTGTGGCTGTCATGGCCGACGCTCGAGGCCACCGCACCGCGCTTTAAGCCGAAATCCCTAAGCAGGCCGTAGGCCACATTGCCGGCCGATTTGCCGTGACGCTCCACGACGGTGACGAAGCAAAGACCATGGCGCTCGAACAGCGTGGTCCAATCGTTCACCGGTTCGATGGCGACACGATCGTGGATCAGGGTGATGCCGGGCAGTGCCGTGCGGATCGCGTTGACGGTACAGGCAACAGTCGGAAGCTCAGGCGTCAAGCGTACTTTCTCGGGCAACTTCACCGTCGCATAGGCGGCTTGTGGATAGCGGTAACGCTCCGACAGAGCGGCATCGAGCAGCGGCGTGATCTTGCCGTCTTCCACCACACACTGCCCGCCGTACCAGGTCGCATGCGGCTTCAACGCATCGTCCAGCAGAACCAGGTCGGCGCGGCGGCCGCCACCAAGGCCGCCGATGTCATTGTCAGCGCTGAAGCGCGTCGCGCCATGCAGTGAGCCCATCGACCAGGCCTGCTCCGGCGATAGGCCGGCCTTCACGGCCTCGCGCACCACCCAATCGAGCCCGAACTGCAGAAGATCGTCGGCGTCGCGATCATCGGTACAGACGGCGACGCGCTTGTGCGAGGCGCCGAGCTCGGTGATGGTCCGGATTGCCTGCGGCAGCGAATGCCAGGGTGTGGTCGGCGGGCCGCCACGCAGGAATATCCACACGCCGGCCTCGAGCAGATCGTCGGCGATATCGCGATCGATCGCCTCGTGGGTATCGGTCACGCCGCTCGCCGCATAGGCCGCAACAAATTCGCGACCGTAGACGTGGCCCGACACCGGCCGGCCGCGCTTCAAGGCGGCAGCAAGGATCGCGTGGCTGCGCTGGTCTCCCCGCGTGACCGGCACAAAATCCATCTTTTCGCCAAGCGCCACCGCCTCGGGCCAGCGGTCGAACAGGCCCGCGATCTTCTCAGCGGTGAGATCACCGCCGGCTGTCTCCAGCTCAGGCGATGTCGCCGGAACCGTGCTTGGAACCGTGAGGAAGATCGATAGCGGCGCCTCGCGCGCATCCTCCAGCATCGCCTCGACGCCCGCGACGTCCATCACGTTGCCGATCTCGTGACTGTCGCAGAAGATCGTGGTGGTGCCGTTGAGCAGCGCGGCTTCCGCGTAAGCGCAGGCCGTCACCATCGACGACTCGATGTGGATGTGCGGATCGACGAGCCCCGGGGCGACGATACCGCCGGCGACATCCTTGATGACCGCGCCGCCGCCGGCCGCTTTGTGTGTACCGGCCGGCTTGACGGCGGCGATCCGCCCGCCCGAGATCCACATCTCTCTGTTATCGATGATGCGTTCGGAGTAGGTCGACAACACGCGCGCACCCGTGATGACGAGATCGGGCACGGCGCGACCCGAAGCGACGTCCGCGAGACGCCGCGTCATGGTATGCAGCGGCTGAACGGAGAACCGGGTGAGCTTGGCCATGATGCGCCTCCTCTTGCGTCAAGCTGATTGACGTCAATAATAGTCCGGAATCCCGGGCATGGTGATGAAACCCGGAATGGCGCGTACCCGGCGCATCCAGCGCCGCAATGCGGGATAGGTTTCGTGCTCGACGGCGAAATCGCGGCTCAAGGCGATCGCCGGGAACAGCGCGAGATCGGCCAGTGACGGCGCAGTTCCCACAAACCAGGCCGCATCGTCGAATTCACGTGCCGTCATGTGATCGTCCATCAGCCGGAACGCGCGGCGCGCAGCGTGATGCAACGCTTGCTCATCGCCTGATGCGTCGAACATCGCATGACGCCGCGCACGCCAGGCCGCGTGCAGGTCACGCGACGCGAATTGAAGCCACATCGCCACCATGGCAAGCCCATTAGCATCCGAGGGCAACCATTTGTCAGCGGCATCATAGGCGCGGGCGAGATAGATCATGATCGGCTCGGCCTCGCTGAGCACAAGCTCGCCGTCGAGAAGAATCGGCAGGCTGCCGCGCGGATTGAGAGCCAGCAAAGGCGGCTCAAGATGTTCCCCGCCGGGAATCATGTTCACGGCCATCTTGCGGTAGGGAACGGCCAGCACCGACAACAGCAAACGAACCTTGTAGCAGTTCTCGTCAAGCTCGAAATCGTATAAGCGAATCTCGCTCATGATGTCGCCCCGGGACGAATCTGACTGGTGGAGGTTTCGAGTTTACGCCGCAGCGCCTCGCTCCATGCGGAGATGCGCTTCTGGCTCGCGCCACGATGTACATCCGCCGGTCCTGCAATCACGATATGCAGCGCCGTCTCCTGCTCCGACAAGGGCTGCACCGCGATGAGGATTTCGTCGCCGCTGATCGCAAGCGAGACCAGCGAGGCCGTCCGTGAGCATTGTGTTCCGCTGGCAGCATTATCGACCGCCCGATCGATCGTCGAAGCAAGCGCATCGAGGACCTTTGCTGTTGTCGCCTCGACATAAAGGCTGCGCACCGGCGTCACGGTTCGCTCCGCGAACTGAAGCGGCTCCGGATCGGCGCGATCGAGCTCGCCATACGCCCAGACGAACCCCAGCCGTTCGAGCGACGCGTAAGTCGCGACCCGGATCGAGTTCGGCACAGCCAGATCAGGATGGGCCGGGATGTAACGGCATCGTGCGGAGGCGTCGTACTGCCAACCGTGATAGAGGCAGGCGATGTGATTGTCGCGCACGAAGCCAAAACTCAGGCGCATCCCGCGATGGGGACAGCGATCCTCCCACACATGCGACGAGCCGGCCGCGTCGCGCCAGACCACGAGTTCGCGGCCAAACAATCTCGTTCCGACTGAAGTGCCGCGCTCCAGCCCCTCGGCAAGCGCGATCGGATACCACGCAGATTGCATCAGCTCATCTCCATCCGGGCTACGTGACGTTGCCGAATCCTGCAGGACTCATGCCGCACTGCTGCGCTCGACCTCTCGCACCAAGCAGTCAATGGGCCCGAGACTGCAGGCCATCTCGAAAGCGTCCACCAGATCGCGCGGTCCCGATACCGCGACGTCGATGCGGTCCGCGCCGGTTCTCTCCACCACCACATCGAGCTGCAGCCTCCGCGCGCGATGCTGGACAAACTCGATAAAGCTCTCGGGATCGAATCGACCGCGGAAAACGATGATGGTTGCTCCCTGCATGCGTCCGCCCTCATGATTTCAATTTATTCGGTCGCATCCGGATCGGAGCAAGCGAAAAAATCGTCCATGCTCACCGTTTGAGCAGCCAGTCAGCGATCTGCTTGTTTTTTAAGGCATCATTGCCAGACGGTGTTGCGCTTCAGAGATCACCGCGATCGAAAAAAAACGCCTATGCGGAACAGCGAGCAGCGGACAGGCTCGCTCAAGCGCGTGCGGGCGGGATGGGCCGGAGATGCCGCCGGCGTGCGAGCTGCGGCACGGACCTTGCTAGACGATTTCAGCGGCCGGGCGCCGACCAGTGGGTCGACGAGCGGTGTTGCGCGGAAACGTTTCAGGGTTCGCCGCGGCAGCCATCCGAACCCAGAACGTGGGCTCCAACACGAGGCTTTGCTCAAACATGTCAGATCTTCGCCATCTGTCGCGCCGGCGCTTCCTGAATCTCGGCGCCGCCGCCGGCTCCTCGCTTCTGCTGCCCTCCGGCTTGATCCATCCGGCGCGCGCCGCAACGCCCCTGCCCGCGGTTGCCGAACAGGATGCCGTCATTGCCTTCGGCCACACCGGTCCGGTCACCGACGAAGGATGGACCTGGAGTCACGATCAGGGAATGAAGGCGGTGAAAGCGGCGTTCCCGAAACTGAAGACGCTGTTCGTCGAGAGCATTCCCTATTCCGCCGATGCGACGCGGACGTTCCGCCAGTTCGTTTCCGAAAACGCTTGCATGGTGTTTGCAACCTCGAACTATGGTGATTTTCTCTATGACGTCGCCAAGCGCTCGCCGAAGGTCGCCTTCTTCGAATGCGACGGTCGCAATCCGCTCGACAATCTCGGCACCTATTACGTGGCGCATTGGTATCCGACTTATGTCACCGGCGTTGCGGCCGGGCTGATGAGCAAGAGCGGCAAGCTCGGCTACGTCGCCTCCTTCCCTGTCCCCTCAGTGTTTTCGGGCACGAACGCCTTCTTGATGGGTGCACGTTCGGTCAATCCCAACGCCACCATGCAGGTGATCACCATCAACTCCTGGTTCGATCCGCAGGCCGCCACGCAAGCGGGCACAGCGCTGCTCGACAATGGCTGCGATCTCCTGTTCGGCATCATGGATGAGGCGGGATATCTGCAGGTCGCCGAGAAGCGCGGCGCCAAGGCAGTGATGTGGAACACCGACATCCGCCGTTATGGACCGAAGGCCTATATCAGCTCGATCATCGTCGATTTCAAAGCCTATTACGTCGACCAGGTGAAGAAGCGGCTGGAAGGGACCTGGACGCCATCGACCACTATCCTGCCCATGGGCGGCGGTATCGACCGCGATGCCTGGGGCGAGAGCGTGCCGGAGGAGGTGCGCAAGCAGGCCGACGCGGTGCGCGAGAAGATCCTTGGCGGCTGGTCGCCCTTCGTCGGCGAAATCAAGGACGGCAAGGGCAACGTGAAGGTCGCCGCCGGCCATCATATGAGTGAGCAGGAGCTCTATAACTGGGACTGGCCGATCGCCGGCATTTCGGGACTCTGACGCCAAGCGAGCCGCCCAAAGGATGGTCGCGATGCCCAATGCCACCGAGCGCACCGGGCCTGCCCCCGGCACGCCGCCGCTCGTGCAGTTGAAGGGCATCGCCAAATATTTTCCCGGTGTCGTTGCCAACCAGGATGTGGACCTCGAAGTGAGGCCCGGCGAGATCCACGCCCTGCTCGGCGAGAACGGCGCCGGGAAATCCACATTGATGAACATTCTCACCGGCATCTATCAGCCTGATGCCGGTGAGATCATTATCGACGGATACCTCAAGACCTTTGCCTCGCCGATCGAGGCGATCGCGGCGGGGATCGGCATGGTGCACCAGCATTTCAAGCTGGTCCGCGCCTTCACGGTGGCGGAAAACATCCATCTCGGCTGGTCGGAGACGCCGCGGATCATAAGTCCTCAGGCGTTGGAGGCGCGCACGGCGGAATTGTCCGCCTCGCTCAACCTTGCCGTCCGGCCCGATGCGCGCGTTGACGAGTTGTCGACGGGCGAGCAGCAGCGGGTCGAGATCCTCCGCGTGCTCGCCCGGCATGCACGGGTCCTCATTCTGGACGAGCCGACCGCGGTACTGACGCCCTCGGAAGCGCGCGAGCTGTTCAGGGCGTTGAAGCAGTTCGTCGCCGGCGGCAACGCCGTGATCTTCATCAGCCACAAGCTAGACGAGGTCCTGGAAATCTCGGACCGGATCACGGTGCTGCGCGGCGGGCGCCGAGTGGCCACGGAAAAGACCAGCACCTGCAACGAAAAGATGCTCGCAAAGCTGATGGTCGGGCATGAAATCGTGCTCGACGATCTTCGCGCGTGCGGAACGAAGCCGGTCGCACAATCCGGCGAACCGGTCGTCAGGCTGCGTGACGTGACCGTCCACGATGATCGTGGTCACACCGTCCTGAACCGGATTTCGCTGGAGGTCGCACCTGGAGAGATCCTCGGCATCGCCGGTGTCGCGGGCAATGGACAAAAAGAGCTCAGCGAGACGCTGACCGGCATGCGCAGCATCGCCGCGGGGCAATTGATGCTCGGCGGGCAGGATTTTTCCGCGGCAGGCCCGGCCGATTTCGCCAAATTCGGTGTCGGCCACATTCCCGAAGACCGGCTGCGCAGTGGACTCGCACCGGCGCTCAGCATCACCGACAATGCCGTAATCCGCGAGTATGATCGGGCGTCCATTTCCATCGGACCCTGGTATCGGCCGCGCGCTGCGCTAGCACTGGCGCGAACCATTGCCCACGCGGCCTCGGTGCGGGTGCCGAACTTCGCGATGCCGGTTCGCAACCTCTCCGGCGGCAACCAACAGCGGTTTGTGGCGAGGCGCGAGATGCGGATCGCCAGCAAGCTATTGGTCGCGGCCTATCCCAGCCGCGGGCTCGATGTCGGGGCGATCAACACCATGATGCGCTATTTCGTCGAGCTGCGCGATGCCGGCGTCGGAATTGTGGTGATCTCCGAAGAGCTCGAAGAGCTTCTCAACCTGTCGGACCGCATCGCGGTGATGTTCCATGGCGAGGTCATGGGCGTCATGGATACCGCGAGCGCCGATATCGAGCAGATCGGGCTCATGATGGGCGGCCAAGGCACGGCAGCTCCGTCCCGCATGGGTGCGATGGTGCATTGAGAATGGCGCTGCGCGTACAAAGGTTCCCGTCGGCATCGCCTTCCGCTGCGATCGCGGCGCGTGCCGTTGCGATCGTGCTAGCACTTGTGACCGCCGGACTTCTGCTCGCCGCCGCTGGTGCCCAGCCGATCAGGCTCGGCCAGCAGGTGCTGCGATCGACCTTCTCCGGCTTCGGCATCGAGGATGTCGGGCTGCTGGTGACGCCCTTGATCCTCACCGGCCTTTCAGTCGCCGTGGCGCTCCGGATCGGAGCCTGGAACATCGGGGCGGAGGGACAGTTTTACGCCGGCGCTTTCGCCGCGACCGGCATCGCGCTGTTCGTTCCCGGTCCCGGCGTGGTGATGCTGCCGGCCATGTTCGTCGCCGGCGCGCTTGGCGGGCTGATCTGGATCATGGTGCCGACGCTGGCCCGCGCCTATGCCGATGTCAGCGAGCTCATCACCACGCTGCTGCTCAACTTCGTCGCCACACTGCTCGTTTATTATGTCTCGACCGGCCCCTGGCTCGACCCTGGCGGCCACGCGCTAGCGACCACGGCGCGGTTGAAACATGATGTGCCGGAGTTTTTCGGCCTCGTGCATTGGGGCTTCCCGATCGCCGTGCTGCTCGCCGTCACCCTCGCCGTCGCATTCAGCTTCACGCACTGGGGCTACGAGGTACGGATCGCCGGCTCCAATGCACAGGCCGCGAAATATGCCGGCATGCCGTTCCGCAGGCATCTGATCGTGGTGATGCTACTGTCCGGCGCGATCGCCGGCATCGCCGGCATGCTCGAGGTCGCCGGCACCGTGCATCGGCTGCAGGGCGGCATCTCCAACAATTTCGGCTATCTCGGCATCATGGTGGCGGTGCTCGCGCGCGGCTCCTGTATCGGCGTCCTCGCCGGCGCGGCCCTGATGGCCGTCATCCTGAACTCAGGCATCGTCCTGCAGACCCAGGGCGTCAACACCTCGACCGTACTCGCCATCACCGGACTGATCCTGTTCTTCACTGCGATCGGCGACGAGCTCGCGCATTTCAAGATCACCCGCAGCCAACCGGCCTGAAGGCAGTCATCCGATGGACCTGGTCACGGGCATTCTGCACACCTCGCTTCTCGCCGGCGGCGTGCTCGCGCTTGCGGCGCTTGGCGAGGTACTGGCCGAGCGCGTCGGCGTGGTCAATCTCGGGGTCGAAGGACTGATGGCGCTAGGTGCGATCACAGGAATAGCCGCGGTGGTGACGACGAAAAGTCCGACTGCGGGTTTCCTGCTGGCGCTCGGTGTTGGATTTCTGGTCGGGATGGTCTTCGCGGCGATCACCGTCTTGCTGCGTGCCAACCAGGTGCTGTGCGGGTTGGCGCTGACGCTGATGGGCACGGGCTTTGCAGCCACTGTCGGCAAGGCCTATTCCGGTATTCCGGCGCCCGCGACCTTCGTAGCGCTGCCGCTGCCTTACCTGAGCTCGATCCCGCTGCTCGGCCCCGTGCTGTTCACGCAGAACGTGCTGGTTTACCTGATCTATATCGTCCTGCCTTTGCTCATTCATTTCCTGATGTTCAGGACCCGCCATGGTCTGAACCTGCGCGCCGTCGGGGAAAACCCCGCCGCGGCTGATGCCGCCGGCATCGCCGTGCAGAAGATTCGCTTCTGGTATGTGACGATGGGTGCGGCGCTGGCCGCCGGAGCCGGCGGCTATCTGACGCTCGCCTTCGTGCCGTCGTGGTCCGAGGGCGTCGTCGCCGGCCGCGGCTGGATCGCGGTGGCGCTCGTGATCTTCGCCGGCTACCGACCGCTCAATGCAGTGCTCGCAGCACTGCTGTTCGGCGTGATCACCTCGCTCGGCTTCGTCGGCCAGGCGCGCAATTGGCCAATCGCTGCGCCCATTCTCTCGATGCTGCCTTATCTCGGCACCATCGCGTTCATCGTCGTTCCGGTCGTTGCTTGGCATCGCATGCGGCAGGCGATGGCCGCGCCGGCCGCGCTTGGCATTCCCTATTATCGTGACCTGCGGTGATCCATGTCCACGCTGCTCGTGAAGAACATCGACTATCTCGCGACCTTTGACGATACACGGCGCGAGATCAAGGATGGCGCCTTGTTCGTCCGCGACAATGTCATCGAGGCGGTCGGCAGCAACGCCGAGCTGTCCGGACTTGCCGCGGATGAGGTGCTCGATCTCGCGGGACATCTGGTGATGCCGGGCATGATCAACACCCATCATCATATGTACCAGAACCTGACGCGGGTGATGGTTCAGGACGACGAATTGTTCGTTTGGCTGACCACGCTGTACCCGATCTGGGCAGAGCTCGATGACGAAGCGATCTACTTCAGCGCGCGCATCGCCATGTTGGAGCTGATCCAATCGGGCTGCACCACGAGTTCCGACCATCTGTATATCCAGCCCAACAATGTCCGGCTCGACGCGACCATCCGGGCCGCCCAAGAAATCGGCTTGCGCTTTCACGCGGCGCGCGGGGCAATGTCGCGCGGCCAGAGCCAGGGCGGGCTGCCGCCCGATAATTGCGTCGAGAAGGAGGAGGATATTCTCAAGGACGCCGAACGGCTGATCCACACCTTTCACGATCCAGGCCGACACGCCATGAGCCGAATCGTGCTTGCTCCCTGCTCGCCCTTCTCGGTCACGCCCGGGCTGATGAAGGAAGCCGCGCAATTGGCGCGCCGCCATCAGGGCGTGCATCTGCATGCGCATCTCGCCGAAGACCTGGACGAGGAAGTCTATTGTCGCGACATCTACGGCATGCGGCCGGTGGAATTCGCAAGCTCAGTGGGCTGGCTCGGGCCGGACGTCTGGTTTGCGCACGCCATCTTTCTCGACAGCTTCGAAATCCGAAAGTTCGCCGAGACCGGCACCGGGATGGTGCACTGTCCCTCCGCCAATATGCGTTGCGGCCAGGGCATCGCCAAGATTCGGGAAATGCGCGACGCCGGCGTAACCTGCGGGCTCGGTGTCGACGGCTCCGCCTCCAACGACACCTCCAACCTCTTCCTCGAAGCGAGGCTCGCGCAAATGCTGCAGCGGATCGCACCTCACCGGTACCTGTCGGAAGCGCCGGGCGGGCGCGGTGGATTCGGCGGCAGTCCGAAGGCGCTGTCGGCACGCGAGGCACTGGAGATGGCGACCCGCGGCGGCGCAAAGCTGCTCGGGCGCGACGATATCGGCCAGCTCGCGCCCGGCATGAGTGCCGATTTCATCGCGGTCCGCCTCAACCAGCTTGGCCTTTCCGGCACCCAGCGCGATCCGCTCGCCGCGATGATCATGTGCGGACCGTTCAAGGTGGACTATTCCTTCATCAACGGACGCAACATCATCCGCCGCGGCGAATTCGTAAGGCACGACATCGAGGCTTCGCTTGCCGATCACGCCAAGATCATGCAACGAATCTACCGGCAATAGGCCGACTGCCGTGAGGAACGGAGCAGCGGGCATGAACACGACCATCGAAGCGGGCACTCTCGATCAATGGTATGTCCTGGATGCGCTGACCGATATTCCGGTCGCGGCCAAGCACCATCGCCTGCTGGGCACCGATCTCACCACGCGACGTGGGCCTAACGGCGAGATCGCCATCAGAGCCGCTGGCCGCGACCAGCCGCTACCGGCGCGGGAGCGTTACGGCTGTCTCTGGACCTCGCTTGGCAAGCCGGAGCGCGATATCGTCGCGATCCCCGAGGCCGATGAGGCCGACCGTCGTCATGTCATCTGCGGCGCGGTCACGGTGCGCGCCTCCGGCTTACGCATTGTCGAGAACTTTCTCGATATGGCCCATTTTCCTTTCGTCCATACCGACATTCTCGGTTCCGAGCCGCACACCGAGGTCAGGCATTACGCCACCGAGATCCGCAGGGATATCGATGAGGTCTGGGCGACCGATTGCGAGTTCTTCCAGCCGCAGGCGGCGCTGTCGGCCACGGGCGGCATCGTCACCCAATATATGTACCGCGTCGCTACCCCGTTCGCGACGCTGCTGTACAAGACTTGTCCAAATGCCGCCGATCGTTGGGACGTGATCTGCCTGTTCGTACAGCCGCTCGATCCCGGGCAGTGTCGAGCTCACCCGGTGATGTTTCTGATCGACGACGCCTCCGCGCTGGCGGACCTCGTTCAATTCCAGCAAATGATCTTCCTGCAGGACCGGATCATCCTGGAGAACCAGCGCCCGCGGCTTCTGCCACTCGAACCGCGTGCGGAAATTCCAACCCGCGCGGACGCGACTTCAGTCGTCTACCGCCGCTGGCTCAAGGAAAAGGGCGTCGTTTACGGCACGACGCTAGGCGGCAGCAGTTAGTCGCGCGAGTGGCACCAACAGTCGCTGCTGATCGCAGTCAGTGTCGCGCCGTCGGTCCGACTGGCGCAATATAGACCGGCGGCGGCGGACGATACGGGAAGGCGGAAACGCCGAAGTTCCTGCCATATTGCTGCTGGACAGCCGGCACATTGACGGTGCCGACCTTGAGGTCCGACGATCTGGCGTCGATCGGCGGAACGTTGAGGACGGGCGGATTGACCCGATCCACCTGGCGCTTGAGCTTTTCGTTCATACAGCCGAAGGATTTTTCGCTGCCGATGACGACATCGACGCAGCGCTCGAACTTTTCGGCCGCCGGGCCGCCCGATGCGCCGTGGGGGGCGGGCTGCTTGTTACCATTCTCCTCGGCATGCGCCGGCGCGCCGATGATGATCTCAGGCAGCGGCGTTCGCTCCTCGGCCTGAACAGGCGCTACGGCCAACGCGAGAAAAGGAATTACAAGAACAACGATGTCTCTCATTGCAATGCTCCTTGCTGCGCCCATCGGCAACAACAACAGGACGTGCCGATACAGCGCCAGCTCCATGAGCGGGCAAGCGATCTCGCGCTATCGTCCAGCTCGAACCTGAACAACGAGTGCGCTCAACTGACTGTTCAGCGCGGCGAGGTTCACCTGTCCTACCCTCGCTATGCCGACGCATTTGCGCCCACACCCGCCCCTTGCTGGCTCACCAAAGGTGGCGACCGGCACGCGTCCTGTGACGGGAAAACCTCGCGCCATCAGTTTGGAGCGCACCGCAAGGCAGTAATTGACCGAGAGGAACGAAAACCGCGTTTCGCCGTGGCCGGCGCGGTATTTCATCACAGCGGTGCAGAGATCGCCGCCCGCAAGACGCCAAGCTTGGGCGAGATAGGTCACGCCATAGTGGATGTTGGTTTCCGGCACGGCAAGATCGGCAAGCGTGCCGCTGAATCCGAGCATGCGCGCGGTGGACGGCAAGATCTGCATCAATCCGATCTCCCCGGCGCCTCCGACGGCACCGGGATTGTAGCCGCTCTCCACCGCCATCACCGCCTCGGCGATCTCCGGTGCAAGTCCGTTTTGGGCCGCTTCCTTCTCGATCAGGCTGCGATAGTGGCTGCGCGCGTCGGCTGCACTCGGGGTGGGTGTCACAACTGCAACCGCGCTGCGCAGAACGTCCTTTGGAGGCTCGGGGGAAGGAACCGTCGGCGCTGCGGGCGCGGATGCCGCCATTTCGGCGGCGGCAAAGCGTGTCGCAAATGACTCGGGCGGCGCCGATTCCGCGAACGTCGTCCTGGCTGCACCTGCCGCGATCACAAACGCCAATGCGATCGCAGAGCACAGACGTGCCCCGCGCATCAGCAGCGAATGAGATGTCCCGCCTGCCATCTTACTGCCCCTGCCCCGGCTGTCCTTTCGGCTTAAGGGAAAGGCGCAGATGCACAGGCTGCAGCATGTCGGAGGGTGGCGTGCCAACATTGGCCCGGGTCAGGAGTGCGCGGAGCCGCACTGCAAGACCAGGGTCGATCTGCCCGAATTCGACCCGCTCGATGCGGCCATCGGACATGATCCAGGCGCGCACCGTCACGACGTCAACGGCCGGGTCCGCGCCACGTCCACGTCTCGCCGCCTCATCCTGAAACTGCCGCACCACATCTTCAGCAGAGAGCTCGTCCTGGAAACGGGTCTGCAGCCGACTGGCGAATGCCTGCCAGTCCGCTGGAGCGGACAGCGCAGACCGGTAATCGCTTTGCGGAGTGTCGCTGGTTGCGGCGCGAGCCGGAACCGGCGCAACCGTGAGCGCCCCGCTCACCGCACCAAGCCAGCCAAACAAAGCTCGCCATCGCAAGACGCCGTTTCCGTTCATTTGGCGATCTCATCAGCCTCCGCTGTCGGCCATGGGCCGCGTCCGCCGGCACCTTGCAATCACTGGATCGTCGGCGACGCCTCCAACTTCGCGCGCTGATGCGCCGGCTCCTCGCCGCTCCCGGAAGCCTGCGCCGCTGGGGCAGTGGCGGCCTTGGCGGCACCGAGCTTGGACAGCTCCTCGCGCAGATAGCCGATCAGTTCCTGCACCAGGCGGTCCCAAATCTCGATCTGTGCGCGCAGATTGTTCGGAGCCACGCCGCCGGCGACGCAAATGTCGAGGCAGAATACCAGGAATGGATGGCTGAGCTGCAACCGGCTAAACCGACGCGTCGCGTTCCAGCGGTTGACGAGATCGAGCGGCAGATCGCCTTGAACCTGCAAGGGTGCAACCAGCGTGACGTCGGCAAAGCTCTGCTCTTCGCCGGCAAAGCGGTTGCCGGGGCGAATGTCGAACGCGAGGCCCGAGGTCGCGGAACGCAGATATTGCACATTGGCAACCGGATCGCTCAGGGTCTCGACGCGGTAGCCGGCGCTCTGAAAGATCTCGCGCAAGCTGTCGAGCGTGAGCTTGGTAATAATATCGGACATGATGATCACTTTCGCCTTGGTTGTTTGTTATTTCTTCGAATTGTCGAACAGGCCGGACAGCGCAAGCTCGTTGAGCACCGGCGGATGCTGCTTTTGCAGCTCCGCCAGATAGGCACGCCGCAACATCGCCGAGCGCTCGGCACGCATTTGCTGCACGAGCTGGTCGCGAACCTCAGGCAGCGTACGCGTGTAGGAGGCCTTGGTGTCGATCAGCTTGAGAATGTGCCAGCCATCGTCGAGTTTGATGGGCTCGGACACTGCGTTCTTGGCGAGCCCCATCACCTGGTTGCGGATTTCCGGGCGAATCTGCGTTTCCGCAAGCCAGCCCAAGTCGCCGCTATCCTTCGCCTCATTGCTGGCGCTTGCGATCGCCGCGAAATCGGCGCCTGGGGCCTTCAGCTTGCGCGCGATCTCGTCGATTTGCTGCTTGGCCTTGTCGTCCGTCGCCTTGTCGGCATCCTTGGGCACCGCGACGAAAATCTGCGCGAGCTGAAATTGTCGGGGCGCCAGCATTGCAGCGCGATTGGCATCATAGACCTTCTGCACCTCTTCATCGCTCGGGAAGTTCGCGGGCGGCACGGTTATGGACTGCAGATAGAGTTCGACCAGGGCGCCCTCGCGAATCCGGTCGAGCTGTGCTGCGACCGCCGGCTGCTGGTCCCACTTCTTCTCCTGCGCTTCCTGCAGAACGAGTCGGTTGGTCAACAGCAGCCGCACGGCCTGGCTGAGCAGTGCCGGGTCTTTCTCCAGCGCGGCCTGTTCCCGCGGCGCGAGCGCGGCGACATAGGAACGAACATCCGCCGCGGAGATGTTGGTGTTGCCGACGCGCGCAACAACATCTTCGTTGCCGGCGATCTTGCCGGCGGCGAGGCCTTGCGTTGCGGTTGCGGGCGCTGCGGCCGGCGCGTTCTGTGCGGGCGCGGCCACGGCCTGCCTTGGCTTTGCCGGGACCGAAGCGGCGCGCGGCGCGGCCGGCGCCGGCGTTTGGGCGGGCGCTGCGAGCGTGGAACAGCAAATCATGGCCGTGACGACGGCGATGCCTGCCGGCCGTGTCAGTTTCAAGATGGATGCATCGCTCATGGGCTCACCTTCTGATCGAGGAACTTGTCATCGGCTTCCTGCAACTGGTTCTGCACTTCGACACGCCGCAGTTGCAACACCGGCTCACGGGCCACAATAGCATCGCCGATTGTGACAGCCTTATAACGCTGCACGAGATCGCGGCCCGCCTTCACCAGCGTATCGTTCTTGGCCACGCAACTTTTGGTGCTGGCCTTGTAGGTGTTGGCCTCACTCTCGAACTTCGCGCGCTCCGCATCCTTGGTACGGGCGACGGTGGCAGCCTCTTCGTAAGCTGTTTTCCATTTGTCCAGAGTCTGGTCGCGCTCGGCGAGGCGCTGATTGAACTCCTCGACCGCCTCGCGATGTTCCTTTTCGATCTTTTTCACCTGGGCCTTCGCGGCCTCGGTCTCTGCTTTCGCGGCAGCGATCTGCCTCTCCGCTTCCGCGACCTTGGCCTGCAGGGCCGCGCGCTGATCCTCCAGCGCGCGAGTTTGCATGGTGGCGCTGCGCAGCGCTTCGCGCAGCTTATCGGCTTCATCGTTGGCGAACGCGCCGGTCGTGAACAATGTTGCGGCCGCCATCACGATCAGGTTGAAACGGATGCGCATGATCAGAACCGAGCGTTGACGTCGACCAGGAGCACGTCGACGGCATAGGGAACACCGCCGATATTGTTGGCGCTCATCCAGCGCAGCGAGCCCCAGACGTTCTCCGCCAGGCCGAGATTGCCGCCGACGAAGTAGCCTTTGAGATTGGTGCCGCCGAGCCCGAAATCGGAATCCACGAAGGCATCGATCATGGCGTCGGACTCTAGATATTTGTAGCCGGCGTGGACGTTCCAGTCCCAGAGATGCTTGATTTCCTTGTTGCCGACGGTGATCTTGCCGAGCCAGCCCTGGTTGCCGCCATTGAATGCTCCCGGCACGTTATTGCCCGGGCTCGGACCGCGGTTATTGATCGCGGTAGCCTCCATCCAAGCACGATTGAAGGCCGTGTTGACCACATATTCGCCATCGAGAATGATGTGCACGGGGTTGAACTCGGCGATATCAAACTCGGCGCTGACGACCGCCGGTCTGAACTGGCTGGCGAGCCCGAAGTATTGATACATGCCGGGACCCGCACCGTAATTGTTCCCCGAGTAGCGGTAAATGTCGCGCAACGCGAAGTAGCTGTTGCCCTTCTGCGCAAAAGAGGGCCGGGTATAGTCGGTGTCGCAGACATCGGATGCCGAAGCCACGATACAGTTGGGACTGGAGAGCTGTCCCTGCACACCGCTGAAATCGTAATAGGCCGCGGCAAATCGGAAGGAATAGTCGGCGTTGAACCTGGCATCAAAGCCGACCTGACCGCCAACCAGCCATTTGTCGTGGCTCGCCAGTTTGATCGGTTGGTTCGGGTTGTTCGGATCGCCGAGATTGATACCGGCATTGAAATCGGTGTTGAAGACCGGGGCGGCGCCAATGACCGCAAACGGGGTGTAGCCTTCAGCCACCTCGTGCTTCGCCTGGATCGCAAAGCCGTCGAAACCGATCTCCTTGTACCAGACCAGATCGGTCGGCGACCAGAACGGGTTGTCGAAACGGCCGGCGGAAATCGAAAGGTCCTTATCCCATGTGGCATAGTTCAGATAGCCGCGGTCCAGCCACAGGGAATATTTGGAGAAGTTGCCGCCGCTGTTTCCGAACGTCTGGTTGGTGGACACTGGCGAACTGCTGTCGCCGGTCGCGATACGGAAGCCGGCTGTGAAGCCGGACGTGAGATCCGCCTCCATACCCAATCGGCCGCGGAACTTGAACTGATCGCGATTCTGCGTGACGTTATACGTCGGAGCAAAATAGGGGTTAACGTTGCCCTGACTATTATCAAACGGCGAACCAGTGTTGATTGCATTGAAGTTGATCGCATCGGCCTGATCATTGCCCGTTGGGAAATAGCTACCCTGATAGCGCATGCGCACATCGCCATAGAAATGGATGCGCTGCGCCCATTCCGGATAGGCGCCGGGTGAGGCCCAGTTTTCCTTCTCGGCCTTGGCCATGACCTCCTTCTTAATCTCGTCGCGCAACTGCTGTTTGACGATTTCCGGTACATAGGTGACATGGCGCGTTCCCGGCGGCTGCGCCGCGGCGGCTGCGGCGGTCGCCGCCTTCGTGGCATCGTCGGCCTTGGCGTTGGCATCCCTGGCGGCTTGCCGCGCCACATAGGCCTCGTCTTCGGCCTGCTTGATCAAGTCGTCGGCCTGGTCCTGCTTCAACACGCCTTGCTTGACCAGCAGGTTGACCAGATTGACCGTCGCATTGGGCGAAGTCGGCTTGGTGCTCGACACTTTCGGCCGCTTCGAATCGGCCTGTTTCGCGGGCGCGTCAGGATCCTTCGCGCTTTGGCCTAACGCCGGCGACACGCAGGTGAGTGCACAGAGCGAGACCGCGACCGGAATTGCGCGCCAATCAGCGTCTGCCTTAGTCTTGAACATAGAACCCCCAGTTATCACGACTTGTCTTGTTGGATTGCCCCAGGTCAGCCCTGCCGCCGCGCCGTGACGCGGGTGTTGATCGGCATCGGCATATCTTTCGGCGGCGGCTCGCGCAGCGTGAGGCCAGCGAACACATCGTTGCGGATCACGGCATCCAGTTCGGCATCGCCGGTTGAAGAGACCAACTGGATTTTGCTGACGCGCCCCGAACCGTCGGCCCACAATCGGATCTGCACTTGCATCACCGCATTGCGGGTCTTTGGATTGGCACGCAATGCCGCCTCGATTTGCGTTTGCACCATGGAGGCGTACCAGCCGAAGCGGCTGCCGCCGCCTCCGCCCCCATAGGGACTGCCGCCCGGCTTGCCGCCGAGGTTGAACAGATCACCCGGCCCGACCGCCTTTGCATCGAGCGACAACGGTCCCGGCGGCTCCTCGTTCTTGGCGTCCTTGACCGGTTCGTCCTTCGGCTTTTCGAGCGGCTTGTCTTCCTTGAACTCCTGCTCCGCCATCTTGGGCTGCTCGATCATCTTCTGCTCGGGCGGCGGCGGTGGTGGTGGCGGAGGTGGCGGCGGCACGATGTTGACGATGGTCAGCTCGCGCACTTGGCGTGGTGGCGGCATGTCGTCATGGCCGAAGAAGAAGTAACCGGCACCACCAAATAAAACGGCGAGCACCGCCAACGCGGCGCCGTAACGCAGGTACGAGCGTCGCTCGCGCCCCGCCCGCGGCGGATTTGGCGCCACGCCGGAATCAGGCTCGGCCTGCGGGTTGCCGGGCACGGCCGTTGAGGCGGCGTCGCGGCGCGCCATCAAATGCTCTTGGTCCCTGGCCAAGCGGCTCATGATGCGGCCTCAAGCATTGCAGGCGTGCCGAGCTTCTCGCCGAGATAGTGCAGCACGAAACCGACGACGATATCGAAATCGGCGGTCTTGAGAGACACCGTCGTGCTCGGCGCCGCTTCGATCGCCACATGAAAGCCGGGCCACTCCCGGCAGAATTCCACATAGGCGGCCTGATCGATCGTCAGGCGACACTGCGCGCCGCGGGCGATCGTGAGCAGCAGTGGATCGCCATCCTGGTCGGCGTCGCCAAAGCGGCTGCGCAGAGTATGTGCCAATCTGACCAGCACCGCTTCGCCGCGAATCGGAAACGGGAGCACCGCGGTGCCACACCGTTCTGGAGTATCAGACTGAGCGGAATGACCGAATGCAGCGGATGCGGCATATTCATTGCGACGCCCAACACACGTTGTGCCGAATGCAAGCACAATCTCGCGCAGCCGCGACCACAGGGTCCGGCGGGGCGCGCGAGAATGGAGCGGCAATTGCATGATCTCGGCGGTCGGCATCGGTTCGGTCATTTCACAAGCGGTTTTGTTGCAAGCCCGACCTGGGTGAGACCGATGCGCCCCAGAAGGTCCAGCACATCCATCACGCTCTGGTACTGCGCCTGCGCATCGCCGCGCAGCACGACCGGGAATTCGGGCGTGAGCGCCTTCTGCTGGATCAGCCGCTGTTCGAGCTCGGGCAGGGTGACTGGAATGGTGTCCAGGAAGATCTTGCCGTCGTTGGCAACCGTGATCGCCTTGGTGGTCTGAGTTGCGAGGCTCGGTGCGGCGGATGCCTTGGGCAAGTTGACCTTCTGGCCTTGCACGGTTGCCGTGGTCATGATGATGAAGATCACCAAGAGCACATAGGCGAGGTCCAACATCGGCGTGATGTTGATGTCGTCATACGGCTTGGCTTCGCTCTGGATCTGCATCGCGCTACTCCGCCGCCATCTGATGCGGCATCGGATCCGGCCGATCGGCGGAGTAGTACTCGGCCATCTTCGTCACGAACTCGTCGACGAAGACCTGAATGTCGGAGGTCAGGTCCTTGATGCGGGAGATCAGGTAGTTGTAGCCGAACAGCGCCGGGATAGCGACGCCGAGGCCCGCGACGGTGGCGACCAGCGCGGCCGCGATGCCCGGGGCGATGGCGTTGACGTTGACGTCCCCGCTGGCCGCAATCGCCGCGAAGGTGATCATGACGCCCACCACGGTGCCGAGCAGGCCGAGAAACGGGCCGCCGGAGATCGCGATCGTCAGGACCACCATGAGGCGGTTGAGGCGCTGCATCTCCTTGACCACGCCGCTGTCGAGCGCGGCGCGGATGGCTGCGATCGAAGCGGCCGAGAGCACCAGCGGCCGTCCGCCGCGTCCATCGAAGCGGTGGCGCAGTTCGGCGGCGCCGATGTGATAGATGCGGTAGAGCGAGGAAGCGCGCATCATCTTGGCATCTGCCTCGGTCAGTCGTCCGCCAAGAGTTGAAACCTCGTCCGCATCGCCGCGATCAAGCATGGTGAGATCGGCCGCGATCTCGCGAAAACCCTTCATGAATTGCGCGTTCGCCTTCGCCTGCTTGTTCAGGTAAGAGGCCTTGTCGACCATCACGACCCAGCTAATCGCGGCCATGACGAGGAGCAGGCCGATGACCACCCAGCCGTCGAGGGTGACCGATTTCAGGATCACCGCGAAATAGCCCGACAGCCAGCTCGCGGTTTCCTCATCGACGCTGAAGGACATCAGCTTCGAGGATTCGGGGCCTTGTTCGAGGGCAGCGAACCTGATGAAGCCCGCCGGACGCGCGGCCTTGCTGATCTGCAGTTCATCGACGTCGCCGACGTAGCCGGCCATCTGCGCCGCAGCGGGGGCAGCAGCCGCCGCATCGGGCGCGGGCGCAGGGCTGGCGCCCCCGTCCGCGGCCGCCGCCCCGGGGCTGTCAGGTTGGGCGGCCGCGGCAGGCGCCGTCGCCGGCGAGGTCGGGGCAGCGCTGGAGGTCGACGTGTCCCCCCCGACCAATGCGACAGTGTTGAGCGCGGGTATGGCTGCATTCAGCGACGCACAAGGCGCGCCGTCGAGATAGACCGTGATCTGCCCGTTGCTCGCGAGCACAGCGAGATGATGCCATCCATTCGGCGCGACCGGTGCACCGGCCCCGCTCCGCTGCACGCTGCCCGCATTGGTGACCTCGACGAACGGAGCGCCGTTGTCGAGCCCGATCACGAGGGCATTGGCGCCATCACGGCGGCTGTAGAGGGCCGCATTGGGCTGCAGCGCCGCCGGCTTGATCCAGGCGGACCAGGTGAGGGCGGAATTGTCGGCAAGCGCGAGCGACGGCGAGCCGGGCAAGGTCAGCGGCTTGGTCCCATCCAGACGCAACCCGGTGCCGATCAGCGCGCCTTCAGCCGGCTGTCCCGCACTTTGCGCATTGTTGGTCCATACCGAAGAGTCGAGGGCCGGCGTGCCCCGCTCGTTGAAGTGATAGACCAGCAGCATGTCGGGATCATACGTTCCCTTCGCGTCAGCGACGGACACCGCTTTCTTGTTGCCGTAGTACAGCCAGATGTCTGTCTTGGCGCCCGGCGCAAGATTGGGGACCGCGACCCAGACCAGGCCCTCCGCGAGCAGCGGGTCGTAGCGTTCGATGTGAAATTTCAACGGCGTCTTGTCGTCGCCAGCCACGAAGCGCAGATCGCTGCCGTCATCCTTGGTGGCAGCGAAGCGAAAATTGCCGGCATGCAGCCGCACCAGCACGGCCGTGCTACCGATCTGATCCGTGATGTTGCCGCCGGCGGCGCTGGTATCGATGGTGATCTTCTTGCGAAGCTGCCACTCGTCGTTCCACCAGGCCTTTGCCGGCGACGGCGACAACATCGTCGCGGCCACAAGCCCGAACAGCAAGCCAGATACAACCCTTGCAGTCTTCCGTCGAAGCGAGGCGCGGCACGCGCGCAACACGATATCCCAGCCCATTGTCATCAGAATTCACCCCAGATCCGGAAATTCACGCGCGGGTTGTTGGCGCGGGTATAAGCTTGGCTGATCATCGGCAGCGAGCCGACGACCATGCCGTTGACGTGATCAAAGAACTTGAAGCGCGTGCCGAGCCCGTAGCTCCACTCCTCGAAGTGCGACACCTGATCGGGAAGAGGCTTAAGCACTGTCGCCTGGCCCGCATCAGTGAATACGAAGAAGCGCCATTCGTTGAAGGGGTTGAAACGCGGCGCTCCCTGGCCGGTCTCATTCTTGAGATTCTTCTGCAGGATGTCGCCGACGTCGGGGCTGCGCAGCTCAATCGTGCCGGCCACGCCGTTATCACCGAGCACTTCGGATTCCAGATAGCCGCGAACGGTGTCGAGACCGCCGAGGCTGAACTGCTCGCTCGATACCAGCGGCCCGTCGGCCAACTGGCCCTGCACCTTGCCGTAGAGCTGGACGCCTTCGGGCAGTTCCTGGGTATGTGAAACGTCGAGGTTGAAGTGCGTGAAGTTGGGCGAGGCGTTGAAGCGCTTGTTATCGAATTCCTGGAGCGAGCTGCTAGGCGTCCGCAGATTGTAGGTGAGCGACGCGTTCATTTGCGTTGTTGATTTGTCGAGCTGAAACGTCGCACTGTAGCTCGCGACCATCGGGTAGTAGGTGACCGGCGACGAGAAACCGTCGGTGCCCAGGCTGACCGTCTGATCAAAATGCTTGAAATCGGCGCCGATCGAGAGCGTATGGAACAGGTGATCGCGCGTCGGCAGCGTGATGACCGCACGCTCGCCGACGATCTCGCCGGGGCCGACCACGTTGGTGCCGCCGACGGTCGCGACGCTGCTGTCCGATTTCACGCCGTAGGTCAGGAAACTCAGCCAATCGACGCCAGGCACGCGCGCCAGATAAGAGGCGGAAAAGACCTCGGCATCCTTCCGCCGCTCCGGTGCGACCTGGTAGGTGAAGCTGAAGGAGTGCCCGAGTTGCCAGAGATTGTCGTAATGCACCGTTCCAACGATGCGCTCAGCCGTGGTGCTCGGCGACTGCCGATTGTTGACTTCGAGGCTGCCATGAATGGGCGCAGTGTCCTCGACGTTGAGATCAACGTCGACCGTCCCCGGGGTCACGCCGGCGTGCAGTGCCGGGGTCACCCGGCGGTCGGGCCACTGATTGAGCGAGACGATGTCCTTCGTGACATCGCCGAAATTGGGCACAGTCCCCTCTTTCAGCGAAGGCGCGCCCTGCTTGATTTTGTCGAGATCGAAATAACGCGAGTTCTTGACTCGCAGCCGGCCAACCTTCAGCTCCGTCACCTTGAGGATCACCGTGCCGCCGGCCACGTTCTGTTGCGGCACCGCGACGCTGACCGTTTGGAGACCCTTGTCGTGATAGGCTTTTTCGAGGGCCGCGCGAGCCTTCTCGACATCATCAGCGCTCCTGTTGGGGCCGAGGAATGGATAGATCGCCTTCTCGATCTCGATCTGCGGTAGCGCGTCCGCTCCCTGCACCGCGAAATCGTCGATATCGAAATGTTGGGCCGGAGCAGCCTTTGTCGACGCGCCGCTTTTCTGGGCAGGGGCAGCCGGCTTTTGCGTATCCGCCGTATCCGCCGCAGGAGTAGCGGCTTCGGCAACCCGCTTTGCGGCAGCCGGAGCGGTCGCCGCGAGACAGCCCATCATGGTCGCCGCAGCCAGATGCAGCGAAGGCCGGTTTTGACGCCGCGGATTACTGTTATTGCCAGTTCGAATTCGCACTTGCAGTCGCTCGTTTTCGCAGGGCGCGCGCAAGCACGGCAGGAACGCCGCCTTCGCGTGGCCTCATTCCAAAGACGACCGGCAGGGTGCTAACCCGCAAAATTTTTTTGCAGGACGCGGAAAAATTTAATGGCCTTTTAGGAAGTTGCTGGAACGCGGGCGCATCGCCCCTGCCGCTCAGCTCAGGAGTACGACGCCGCCCGGCAGGTGGGTGATCCTGGCGCCAAAGAGCTGCTCGACCTGGCCGACGAAATTATCGAGCTTATCGAGCTGAAAAGTGCCGTTGACGAGCCGGCTCTTGAGATCGGAGCTGGTGATGATGATTTTTCCAGGCCGGTAGCGATTGATCTCGTCGACAACGCTGGCCAGCGGACGATCGCGAAAGATCAATAGCCCCGTCTGCCATGCCGAGACCTGGCCGACGTCGACGGCTCTCGAGGGCTGTAATCCGGCATCCGAATAGCTGACTTGTTGCTTCGGCTGAAGCTGCACGGACTTGCCGCCCTGCTCGACGGACACTATGCCGGCGATGCAGGTAACCGAGACGACCCGATCGAAACACCGCGCGTTGAAGCTGGCCTGGGAGGCCGTCATCTGGCCCGTCCCAGCCAGCATCACCAGCGGCTTCGACGAAGAGGTCTTCGCGGCGACCGAAGCCTCCCCTGAGATCAGCTCGATCCGGGTCTCATTCGGCACGGGCCGCAAGGCGATGCTGGTTTGCGTGTTCAATTCCAGCGAGATGTCGGGCGTCACCAGGACCTTGCGCTGCTCGCCCTTCCCAGTCCGGTAGTCGGCCGACAACTCCTCGAACGAAGGCCACAGCCCAAGTGGAGGCCGCACGATGACGTAGCCGGCCGCTGCGGCAACCGCTCCGGTCAGGATGGCGCGACGCGCGAGCAGTCGGGGAGTGCGCTGGACCAGCACCGCACCGCGGGCCTGCTCGGCCTTGAGCTCTTGCGCCGCGGTCCCCGCATGACGGTAAAGCCGCGCCGCCGCCCTGAAAGCCTCCTCATGCGCCTCGCTTTGCTGGCGCCAGCGTTGCAGCGCGTCCAGATCAGCCTGCGTGGGCGCGCCGGTCTTGAGCCGCACGATCCAGCCGAGCGCTTCCTCGATCAGCGGATCGCGCGCCGATGTAGGGGGCATGATCATCATTGAATGCTCATTGCCTTATGCGCCAAACGAAAGCCCCGCGCCGAGGAGTGCATGAGGATTGGACCGACGATCGTGTCAATTCGGGATATCAATTGCAGGCAGCCGCTGCCCAACGGCCGCAGCGGGCGGCGCCGACAAGATATCTTCCGGTTCGCCGCGCTTCACCTCAAGGACCAAATTGATGGTTGCGCTTTTGCTGCCCATAGCAATTGCCTTCCCGATATCGCCGCAATCTATGTTGCCGCTCCATTCAAATGCCTGCAGAGCCTCCACGCCCGTCGAGTCATCGCAAGCCCTCTTCTGATAGACGATCGAACGCTGCTGATCCCGCAGAAAAACCCCTACACCAGTGGAAAAATCCAGCACGACTTGAGCCGCGACTTCGGCCAAACAGCCTGCGTCGCGGTCCTTGCCTGGGATCGGCCGCAAGGCCGGCAGACGCGGAGCCAGACCGCCACGTCGCCTCGTCGCCAATTTGGCTATGAACGGGGGCGCGGGCCCCCAAGCCGGCGGATCAATTTGTAATCAAGACAATCCGCACAATGGTTCAGTGCCAGCTTCAGGTCGCTCTCGACGGTGCGGAGGCTGACGCCGAGGCGCGCGGCGACCTGCTGCGCCGACTGCCCCTCCACTGAGATGCTGTACAGAACCTCGCGCGGGCGCGCCGGCAGCCCGGCAAGCGCCCGCTTGAAGGCTTCGATCTCGGAGCGCGCCTCGACGACCCGGGCCGGGTCCGGCTTTTCATCGGAGATGTCGAGCAACGCATCGACTTCCGCGGGGCTCACGCGGCGGTTTTGCGCCTTCCGGCGGTCCTTTGCGATGTTGATCGCGATCCGGAAAATGTAGTCGGCCGGGCTGCGGACCGGCGCAGCGTCCGTTACCCGATCAAGCCGCAGGAACGTCTCGTGCAGCGCCTCGTAGGCGAAATCCGACGACCCTAAGCGCCTGGTCAGCTTCCTGACGAGATTCCCGTAGTTCTCGACAAGCTGGCCGCGCAATCGCACGCGGTTGATATCAGCCACGTCTTGCTAACCCCCACACGCCGTCCCCGCGAAGCTTAGGCCTCGTCCCCCGGACGGATTTGTTCGTAACCAGCGTGCACAACACATTTATGACGGTACGCTGCAACCGCGAAATATGCCACGGCGCGGTCGTGAGCCGTATCAGTGTCGGGCAGGCCTCAGGACGGTTCGAACACCAGCGTGGTTTCGACAGTCAATGGATCCGGCAGGTCGGAGGGAACGGCGGGCAGCGGTTGCGCTCGCCAGATCGTATCGACGGCTTCCTTATCAAAGATCGGCTGTCCCGAACTGCTTCTGACCCAGACTCCGAGAACCGTCCCATCCCGTCGCATCGAGAATATCGTATCGACCGCTCCGTAGAGCCGGTCGCGGCGAGCCGCCCTGGGATAACGCTGATAGCGCGCGACGTGGCGCAGCAGGTCCTGCCTGAACTTGATGGCGGCGACATTGGGCGGACCATCGGACGGGACCGAACGACTGATCACCGCCGGAGCTTCCGCGGCAGCGGGCGCCGAGGGCACCGGCGTGACGGCGGCATCCTCGGCGGGCTTGTCCGGCTGGTCCGCCGCATCATCGGTTCGCGCGGCAACGCGCGCGATACTGGGCGGCGAGATTTCCGATACCGGAACGGGCTCGGGGCCCGGACGCGGCAGCAGACGGACCTGAACCATCGAAGCCTGATCGTGCCCGGATCGGCCCGACGGCATCTGCCATTTGATCCAATAAATCCCGCCAACGAAGAGCATGGTGACGATAATCGGCGCGAGCAGCAGACGAAGCACCTCGCCCCAGGCCCAGGCGCTGGGATCATCAGGATAAAAAGGTGAGGCTGTCGAGATCACCCGGGCGGCCTGCTCTCCGCCGGGCTCGCCGGATTTCATTGTGCGGACCTCACGACAATGGCCACCCGCACAGGCTGCGGCATGTTGGCCGGCGCCGGACGGCTGATGACAACACCGCGCAGCGCCGCCGCCACAGCGGCGTCGCGATCCGCATCGCCTGTCGACTGGAAGAGCTGGGTGCGCTGAATGGTCCGCGACGGATCGATCCAGAGATCGAGAACGGCCCGATAGGTCCCCCCGCGGGTCCTGGCGTTCTTCTGCAGTGCTCTTTGAATATCGGCCTGAATGCTCTCGCTATAATCGCGCAGCGAGCTTCGGTCATCTTCCTCACCGCTCGCACGCACGTGGAGTGTACCCAGCGACAGGTCCGCGCTGGCAAACGGGCTCGCTGGAGGGATGTCCCGCTCGGAGACCCGGGGCGCAAGCGTAATGGCATCCGGCCGCGTGTAACGGACACTCAGGTCGGTGCCGGTCAGCAGCCGGTTCAGCGCCTCTTCGCGCGTGAAGCTTCCGTCCACCGCAATCGACCGCTGGCCGGCGGCGGCGCGGCTTTCGTAGAGAACCTGCACGCCGGCTTGCTCGCCATAGCTTTGCAGCGCGTTCGCCAAGGGCTGCGAGGGGATGTGGAACACAATCGGCGCGGGGCCTTCGATTGGCTGGCGCTCCTGCGCGGCCGCCGCGTATGCTCCGGCGATCGCCAGCGCAGCACAGGCGCCGATCAGCCGTCGCCGCTTCCGGTCGTGGCTCTCCCGGGCGATTCGGACGGGATCCCCGCCGAGACAACCACCTGGACCATATATCAATGTGTCGACCGTCGTCATCATCGCGCGTGGATGGCTTGGCCGGCGATCATTATCGGATCGAAAGACCGGATGGAAGAGACCTCCAGAGCACGCGCCCGCCGCGGCGCACCGACGCGATCGTCGCGCGAGGGATGACCATCGAGCGAGGCACACACACTGCTCACTTCTTGAGATTGAGCGAGAAGCGCAGGTTGAGAGGCTGCAACATTTCGGGCGGCGGTGCTTCGCCGATATTGCCGCGGGTGAGAATGGTCCGCAGATCGGCGTCTGCCTGCGCGTCCGTCAGCGGCGCGAACGAGACCCGCTCCACCGTGCCGTCCGGATTGAGCCAGGCTTTGACGACCATCGAAGGCGGCAGGCCATCTTCCTGCCCGGCGTGCTCCTTGACGTAAGCGCGAAAGCGATTTGCCACCTGGTCGTCGGCCCCGATCCAGCTCTCGAAGCGATACTGCACGAGCTTGGCAAATTGCGCCCAGGATGGTGGCGCCTTGCCCGGTTCACGGTAATCGAGGCTTTGCCCAAGTGCGCTGACCGAAGCGAGCCCGCACAGGCACAGCAGCAAAATTCTCAGCGCCGCTGCCGATTTTTGCGGCAGCATCAATGAACCAAACACGAACATCTCAGGAAGGGCCCCGCCTATACCGCCTCACGGCGATGATATCAGCCAGATTGCCTGCTCAATTTTGCAGACAAGTGACACGCGCCGAAATCGAAGCGGCGCGGTTGGCGCGCGGCGAGCTGCCGGCCATCTGCGGCCTGTCATCCTCCGCGAAACGGATGCCGTTACTGGCAAGGAACGCCTTGGCCTCGGCCGCGCCGACCGCCAGGACGCGGTTGACTCCCGTGCGCCGGCTGATCACGCCCTCAACCAGGCCGCGGCTATCAAGCACGGGCGCGCCGCTGGCGCCGAATGTGGCGTCGGAATCGATCGCGATGTAGCCGCTTTCACCTCCGCCGGAACTCGGGCTGATAGTGGCATTGCCGAGCATCCCGCCATGGCTCAGCATCTGCGGCAGCCTGTCGTAGGCGGATACGAACACCATCTCGTTCGCGGCCGTCGTGACGGTGCGAGGAAAGGTGGCAGAAAGTCCGAGCGTCTTGGGCACTTTGATCAAGCCCAGATCGACGCGGTCGGAAAGTGCGACGACGCGAGCCGCAACCCCCCGTCCCTCCTTGGTGACGACGACGCGCGTGCAATCGTCGACCGCGTGTCGCACCGTCAGGAGCGCGCCAGAATCATCGACAAAGAAGGCCGTGCCGCTCTTTTCGCGACGAACCATGTCCGGCTCCGGCGGACGCGACAGCGGCTGGGGCGCCATCCGCTCATGATTTTGCGCGGGCATCCAGAGTTGCGCTTGGGCCGGTGCGCCAAACGCCGCCAAGGCAGCCAAAATGTGGACGATTCGAACCATGGCACGCGTTGCATACGAATAGCTCGGATTGGTCAAACCATTTGTTGTGACCAGCGCGTGACACATATGCGACAAGCGGCTGGTCAATACGGGGCTCTCAGGCGCGGAGTAAATAAAGGCTTAGCGCCCACGACTGAGGGACCGCAGCCGCCGACGAGCGGCTCGTCGGCGCCAAACCTCGCTGAGCGAGCGAGTCAGCCTGCAGCGGAACGGAGGCGCGCGGCCGGGGCGCGACCGACTTTCGCAGCATTTCGGATGGCAGCGATGTTGTTCGCGTAGTCCAATCCGCCATGCCCACGAAAAACGGCGGATCCGGCGACCAGGACGTCCGCCCCGGCCGCGACCGCGGAGGCCGCGTTATCCGGAGTGATGCCGCCGTCGACCTCAAGATGAATCGGCCTGTCGCCGATCATGTTGCGGATGCGAGCGATCTTCTCGATTTGCGAGCCGAGGAAGGATTGCCCGCCAAAACCGGGGTTGACGGTCATCACCAAAATGAGGTCGACACGATCGATCACATATTGGATCGCACTTTCCGGCGTCGCCGGACACAGGCTGACGCCGGCCTTCTTCCCCATCGCCCGGATGCTCTGCAGCGAGCGGTCGAGATGCGGACCGGCCTCGGCATGCACCGTGATGATGTCGGCGCCCGCCTTCGCAAACACCTCCAGATATGGCTCGACCGGCGCGATCATCAGGTGCACGTCTAATGGCTTCGCCGTCAGCGGACGAATGGCCTTGATGACATCGGCGCCGAAGCTGATGTTCGGCACGAAATGTCCATCCATGACATCGCAATGGATCCAATCTGCGCCGGCCGCGGCAGCAGCCGCGACTTCCTCGCCAAGCCGGGCAAAGTCAGCGGCGAGAAGCGAGGGAGAGATCACGATGTCGTCAGTCATTGCGGGGCGCTCGTCCCATCCGTCCGCACTTCAGCAGCGGGAAACGCGAAGACGCGGCTTGCCAGAATATCGGAGGCATCAATCGTCTCGAGATCTGCAACGCTTAGCATTCGATCGAGATCCGAGACCAGGCGATCGGCTTGGCGAAGGCGAATGCGGTCGACGGCGTTGCGGATCGAGCGCGCGTTCGAGAAGAAGGGCTGTTGGCTGCGCAAGGCAATGTACTTGACAAAGGCCTCGCGCGCCGCAGCGCTGAAGCGATAGCCGCGTTCCTGCAACATCAACTCCGATATCGCGAGCAATTCCTGCTCGGAATAGTCGGGGAACTCGATGTGATGCGCGATTCGCGAACGGAAGCCCGGATTGCTCGCGAAAAAGCTCGTCATCCGCTCGCCATAGCCGGCAAGAATGACGACAAGATCGTCGCGCTGGTTCTCCATCACCTGCAGCAGGATCTCGATCGCCTCCTGACCGTAGTCTCGCTCATTGTCGGGGCGATGCAGGTAATAGGCCTCGTCGATGAACAGCACGCCGCCCATCGCCTTCTTGAGAATCTCCTTCGTCTTCGGCGCGGTATGACCGATATATTGGCCGACGAGGTCATCGCGGGTCACGGAGATCACATGCCCGCGCCGCACAAAGGCGAGGCCGTGCAGGATCTTGGCCATCCGCAAGGCAACGGTCGTCTTGCCGGTTCCTGGATTGCCGGTGAACGACATGTGCAGCGTGGGCGGCGAGGCGACCAGACCCGCCTGCTGCCGGATCCGCTCAATCAGCAGCAGCGATGCGATCTGGCGCACTCTGCTCTTGACCGGCTTCAGCCCGATCAGCTCGCGATCGAGTTCGCGGAGCGTTGCGGTGATGCCGGCCGCTTCGGCTTCCTTTCTTAGATCGAAGCTCGACGGGAACGGCGCCTTGGCCGGGTCCTCGTCCGAGCTTGGCTGATGCGGGCGATCAAGCATTGGCACCTCGAAAAGAAGAGCTCCGCCGCAAGCGGCGAAGCAGTTGGTCCGCGGAGGAGCAAGGGGAGCAAACTCCGATCCGACGGAATTCAAATTCCTGGATCGCGATCCGGAATCGCATCATGATCTCATCTCGTTGCTTGAGCATGCTGCGTGCAAACGCTTCGCGCTTGTTAGCTAGGGGAAAACCGGCTTCCGCTTGTGCTTGCCGGCTCTCCGCCTCCGGATCTTGCCCTAGGACAAGGCGTCCTGCTGGGCCGGGCGGCGCTTGGTTGTGTAACGCAGCCCCCGTCCAGCAACCTCTTGCCGCGACAATTCGAACTGCGCCTCCTTCGGCGGTCGATTGACCAGGAAAGAGATCCGAACCGACTCCCAACCATGGCTCGCATCAAAGCCGCTGAGGCGGATGTAACGGTCGCCATAGACCTTACGGCATTCGGCGAGCTCCATCATGACGCCGGCCGCATCCGCCAGATCAAACATCGGCAACCCCCACATTTCCCAATAGGTGTTGCGCGGATGCGGATCGTCGGTGAACTCGATATTCACCGCCCAGCCGTTCGCCAGGCAATACTGTACCTGCTTGTAGATCTGATCGTCGGTCAGATCGGGCAGAAATGAGAAGCAGCCTTGGGTCAATCTCATCTTGTCTCTCCTTTATCTGAGCATGAGCTTTTCGGAAAACCACTACACGCTTTGCGCTGACGCGGCCTCCGGGTCCGGATCATGCTCTAGACCGCAGCGAGGACCTGCGGCACGAAGTCCGGCGTATCGGTCGATTGATAGTTGAACGTCACATCCTTCCAGACCTCGAGCGCCGCTTTTAGCGGCGTGCAGCTCGCAGCCGCCTTGGCGAGGATCTCGGGGCCTTCGTGGACGTAGTCGCGCCCCTCATTGCGAGCGAGGATTATCGCCTCCAACGCCACGCGATTGGCGGTCGCGCCCGCTGCAATGCCCATGGGATGGCCGATGGTGCCGCCGCCGAACTGCAGCACGACGTCTTCGCCCAACAGATCCAAAAGCTGGTGCATCTGTCCGGCATGAATACCGCCCGATGCCACCGGCATCAGCTTGTTCAGGCTCGCCCAGGACTGGTCGAAGAACAGGCCATGCTCCAGCTTCATCGGATTGAAGTCCTCGCGGCAGACGTCGTAATAGCCGCGCGTGGTGTTCGGATCGCCTTCCAGCTTGCCGACCACCGTGCCGGCATGAATATGATCAACGCCCGCGAGCCGCATCCACTTCGCGATGACGCGGAACGACACACCGTGCGATTTCTGCCGCGTATAGGTCGAGTGGCCCGCGCGATGCAGATGCAGGATCATGTCGTTACGGCGCGCCCATTTGGCCATCGACTGGATCGCGGTGTATCCGATCACGAGATCGATCATGATCACCACCGAGCCGAGTTCCTTGGCGAATTCCGCGCGCTCGTACATGTCCTCCATCGTCGCACCGGTCACGTTGAGATAGGTGCCCTTGACCTCGCCGGACGCCGCCTGCGCGCGGTTGACGGCCTCCATGCAATACAGGAAGCGGTCGCGCCAATGCATGAAGGGCTGCGAGTTGATGTTCTCGTCATCCTTGGTGAAGTCGAGTCCGCCTTTCAGCGCCTCGTAGACAACGCGGCCGTAGTTGCGGCCCGAAAGCCCGAGCTTCGGCTTGACGGTGGCACCGAGCAGCGGGCGGCCGAATTTGTCGAGCCGCTCCCGTTCGACCACGATGCCGGTGGCCGGCCCCTGGAAGGTTTTGACGTAGGCGACCGGCAGCCGCATGTCTTCGAGCCGTAGCGCCTTCAGCGGCTTGAAGCCGAAGACGTTACCGATGATCGAGGCCGACAGATTGGCGATCGACCCCGGCTCGAACAAATCGAGATCGTAGGCGATATAGGCGAAATATTGACCCGGCGTACCCGGCACTTCGTCGACGCGGTAGCACTTGGCGCGATACTTTTCGCATGCGGTGAGGCGATCGGTCCACACCACCGTCCAAGTCGCGGTCGAGGATTCGCCGGCAACGGCCGCCGCAGCCTCGATCGGGTCGACGCCCTCCTGCGGAGTCACCCGGAACAGCGCGATGACGTCGGTGTCCTTGGGGACATAATCGGGCTCCCAATAGCCCATGCGCTTGTATTCCATGACGCCGGACCGATAGCGCTCTTTGCCGCGTAACGTGCCTGTATGTGCGTTCATGCTGCTCTCCTAAGGTTCTGGGGTCCCGGTTCGGCTCACTCTTCGACGTGCTGGTCAGGCCGCGGCTGACGCCAGGCTGTCGATGCGCGGGTCCAGCTCGCCCGCCCGATAGCGCAGCGCCATTTCGCTCATGGGGATGACCTTGAGCTTGCCGGCGTTGCCCGCGGCGCCGAACTGCTCAAGCCGCTCGCGGCAGAGGTCGCGCATCGCATCCATTGCCGGTTTGAGGAATTTCCGCGGATCGAACTCGGCGCGGTTCTGCTCGGCGACCTTGCGGAATACGGCCGTCATCGCCAGGCGGCAATCGGTATCGATATTGACCTTGCGCACGCCGCTCTTGATGCCGCGGACGATCTCTTCGACGGGCACGCCCCAGGTCTGCGGCATCTGCCCGCCGAATTCGTTGAACATATCCTGCAGCGCCTGCGGCACGGACGATGATCCATGCATCACCAGATGGGTGTTCGGGAGGCGCCGGTGAATTTCCTCGACCACGCGCATCGCCAGGATCGCACCATCAGGCTTGCGGCTGAATTTGTAGGCGCCATGCGATGTCCCCATCGCGATCGCCAGCGCATCTACCTTGGTGGCGCGGACGAAATCGACGGCCTGGTCGGGATCGGTCAGGAGCTGATCATGGCTCACCTTGCCCTCGACGCCGTGGCCATCCTCCTGCTCGCCGCCGCCATGTTCCAGCGAGCCGAGCACGCCGAGCTCGCCTTCGACCGAGGCGCCGACCCAATGAGCGAGATCGACGACACGCCCGGTGATCGCGACGTTGTAGTCGTAATCGGCCGCCGTCTTCGCGTCGGCTTTCAGCGACCCGTCCATCATGACGGAGGTGAAGCCGTGCGCGATCGCGCTCGCGCAGGTCGCCTCGTCGTTACCGTGGTCCTGATGCATGCAGAGCGGAATATCGGGATACATTCGCTCCAGCGCGTCGATCATGTGCGAGAGCATAAGGTCACCGGCATAGCTGCGTGCACCACGGGAGGCCTGGATGATGACCGGCGCATCCACCGCGGCTGCGGCCTGCATGATCGCGAGCCCCTGCTCCATATTGTTGATGTTGAACGCCGGCACCGCGTAGCCGCGATCGGCCGCGTGATCGAGCAGTTGTCGAAGGGTAATGCGTGCCACAGGTTTCTCCGTTCAATGATGTTTCATTGCGGCGGTTACTGTCGGCCTTGGCGCCGCGCAATCGTGCGTCGCGCGGCCTCTGCAACCGCGTCGGCCGTGATGTTGAATTCGCGGTAGAGAACAGGCGCCGGCGCCGAAGCTCCGAAGCCGGTCATGCCAACATATTCGCCGCCAGCGCCGATCCAGCGCGCCCAGTCACCTGCGACCGCGGCTTCGACACCGACCCGCGGCGCCGAACCCAGGACCAGCGCGCGGTAATCGGCCGGCTGCTCATCGAACAGCGCGAAACAGGGCGCGGACACCACCGCCGCGCGGATGTGTTCGGTCGCGAGCAGACGGGCCGCATCGAGCGCAATCGCCACCTCCGATCCCGTCGCGATCAAGGTGACGTCACGGCCGCCCTCGGGGGCGACAACGAGATAGGCGCCTCGTGCGACCCTGTTCTTGCCGCGCGCGTCACTGCGGAAGGTGGGCAAAGCCTGGCGTGACAGACAAAGCACCGACGGGCGATCGATCGCCTGCAAGGCGCAGTCCCACGCTTCCAGCGTTTCCACCGCGTCGGCGGGCCTGAAGACAAGCAGGTTCGGAATCACCCGCAGTGCCGCCAGATGCTCGACCGGCTGATGCGTCGGCCCATCTTCGCCGAGCCCGATGGAATCATGAGTCATGACATGAATGACACGGATGCGCATCAAGGCCGCGAGGCGGATCGCCGGCCGGCTGTAATCGGAGAAGGCGAGGAACGTGCCGCCGTAGGGAATGAAGCCACCGTGCAACGCAATCCCGTTCATCGCCGCAGCCATGCCGTGCTCGCGAATGCCATAGTGGACGTAATCGCCGGCGAACTGGCCGGGACGCACCGGATGTTGCGCCTTGCTCTGGGTGAGGTTCGAATGCGTCAGATCGGCCGACCCGCCGATCAGGCCGGGGATCGTCGACGCGATGCTCTCGAGGACGAGCTGGGATGCCTGGCGCGTCGCGAGTTTCGGACGCTCTGTCGCCAACCGGTCACGCAACTTCACGAGCGCGCGCTCATAGGCACAAGGCAGGCTCGCTGCCCGTCGCTGCTCAAAGCGTTCCCGCTCCGCAGAATCCATCCGCGCGCAACGATCGAGCCAGGCAAGCCGTGCGGATCGGCCGCGTTGGCCAATCATCCGCCAGGCATCGGCGATGGCCTGCGGGACAATGAAGGGCGGGTGATCCCAGCCCAGTTGCTTTCGGGCGGCCGCCGTCTGCTCGGCACCGAGCGGAGCGCCATGAACCTTCTCCGTGCCCTGGCGGCCGGGCGCGCCGTAGCCGATGATGGTGCGGCAGGCGATGAGCGAAGGCTGTGCCGTCTTGCGTTCTTCGGCAATCGCCTGCGCGATCGCTTCCGGGTCATGCCCCTCGACCCGGCGCACCGACCAGCCCGACGCGGCAAAGCGCTTGAGCTGGTCATCCGAGGTGGCAAGCGACGTCGGGCCATCGATGGAAATGCCGTTGTCGTCGAAGAGCACGATCAGCCGGCTCAATTGCAGATGGCCGGCGAGCGAAATTGCTTCCTGGCTGAGCCCTTCCATCAGGCAGCCGTCGCCGGCGATCACATAGGTGAAGTGATCGACAAGATCGTCGCCGTGTCGCGCGTTCGCCAGACGCTCGGCGAGCGCCATGCCGACCGCGGTCGCAATTCCCTGCCCGAGCGGGCCTGTGGTGGTCTCCACACCCGACGTATGGCCATATTCGGGATGGCCCGGAGTCTTCGAGCCCCACTGGCGGAACGAGCGGATATCGTCCAGGCTGACGTCACCGCCGGTCAGATGCAGCAGCGCGTAGAGCAGCATCGAGCCGTGGCCGGCAGAGAGTACAAAACGGTCACGGTCCGGCCAGGTCGGATGCGCGGCATCGAACTTCAGAAAGCGCGAGAACAAAACGGTGGCGACATCAGCCATGCCCATCGGCATGCCGGGATGCCCCGACTGAGATTTCTCGATTGCGTCGACCGCAAGAAAGCGCACCGCATTGGCGAGATCGCGATGGGTGACCGCATTCAGGTCAGCTTCGGCATGAACCGAGATGTTCATGACACCTCCCTTTGTCTCTTGTTTTCGGAATACCAGCGGCCCATCACTTCAGGCTTTTCTTGCGTTCCATCAGCTGCATGATCAGCGGCGTCAGGATCAGTTGCATCGCCAGATCGAGCTTCGAGCCGTGACAGACGATCGAGTTTGCGCGCGACATGAAGCTGTTCGGCAACATCGCAAGCAGATAGGGAAAATCGATTCCCCGCGGGTTCTTGAAGCGGATCACCACCATCGATTCGTCGGGCGTCGGGATCCACCGCGCGATGAAGGGGTTCGACGTATCCACGGTGGGGACGCGCTGGAAGTTGATGTCGGTCTCGGTGAATTGCGGACAGATGTAATGGATATAGTCCGGCATGCGCCGCAGGATCGTGTCGGTGACTGCCTCGGTCGAATAGCCGCGCGCGCTGCGATCGCGATGCAGCTTTTGGATCCATTCCAGATTGATGACGGGGACGACGCCGATCTTCAGATCGGCATAGCGCGCGACATTGACCTTGTCCGTGACGACGGCGCCATGCAGCCCTTCATAGAACAACAGGTCCGAATTCTCAGGCAGCCGCTTCCAAGTGGTGAAGGTGCCGGGGGGAACGCCATGAAGCGCGGCCTCCTGCTCGTCGTGAACATAATGGCGCGTGATCGCGGTACCCGTTTCGCCGTATTCACGAAACGCCTGCTCGAGCTCCTCGAACAGATTGGTCTGCGGGCTGAAATGGCTGAAATGCCTGTTGCCGCGTTCCGCCTCTTGGGCCATTTGAACGCGCATCTCGGCACGGTCGTAGCGGTGAAAGGCATCGCCTTCGATATAGACGGCGTTGACCTTCTCGCGATGGAAGATCTGCTCGAAAGTGCGCTTGACCGAAGTCGTGCCCGCGCCGGAGGAGCCTGTGATCGAGATGATCGGATGCTTTCTGGACATCGCGCGCTCCTTCTTTAGAGGCGGAAGAAGCCGCGCCGCGCGAACAGGGGCGCAGTGGTGCTCGCTATGAGCAGGGGATCGCAATGCAGCTCCTCGATTCGGCGCACGTCGTGCGAGGCACCCATCATCAGGGGCACGCGCTGATGCAGGCTCTGTGCCGAAAGATCGAGGATACGCTGATAGCCTGTGGAAGCCAGGCCGCCCGCCTGCTCGATAATGAAGCCGATCGGGTGCGCTTCGTAGACCAGCCGCAGCCGGCCATCGCCGTAACCGGGCCGTGCGTCGGAAGGATAGAGAAACACCCCGCCCCGCGTCAGGATCCGGAACGTCTCGGCGACCAGCGATCCGATCCAGCGCATGTTGAGGTCGCGATTGGCGGGGCCGTCGACCCCGGCGAGGCATTCATCGACGAAGGTCCGCACCGGCGCATCCCAATGCCGCCGGTTCGAGGCATTGATGGCAAACTCCTCCGCGTGCGTTGATATCTGTAGGCCAACGCGCACCAGGCGGAAGCAGGCTGCGGCGCGATCCAGCGTAAACACGTCGACGCCTTCGCCGACGCTCAGAACCAGCGACGTCTGAGGTCCGTAGGTGACGAAGCCGGCCGCGACCTGCGCGGTGCCGGGCTGGCGGAAGCAGCCGGCAAGATCGTCAGGTGTGGGCAGGATCGAAAAGATCGTGCCGACCGTCATGTTGATGTCGATGTTGGATGAGCCGTCGAGCGGATCGATCGCGACGCAAATCCTTCCCTGGGGATCGCAGATTTCCGCTTCGCGCGCCTCCTCGGAGGCCAGCGCTGCGATCGGAATTCTGCCGAGGCAGCGGCGGATGATGGCATCCGCCCGGATGTCGAGATGCCGCTGCAGATCGCCGTCGCTGTTGCGGCCGGTGGCAACACCCAAGATCCCCGCCAACTGGCCCTTGCCGGTCAGGTCCGCGATTTCCACCGCAGCCGACGCAACCGCATCAATCGCCCCGGCGACAGCAAGCGCAAGCGGCCCGGTTTCCGCGTAGCGCTGAAGATAGTCCTCAAGCGTGCGTTGCCCTGTCATTTGCGTCCATCCCTCGCCGCCGCTGCCGTTGCTCCCGACTTGGGTCGGCGCGGTCAGAGCCTGCACACAGAAATTGACAGAAGGCATGAAATAAGGAAAATTTCTAATTATGATAAAGGCCAGAGATTTTTCTTATAATGCCGGCCGGCTCCGGCACTTGACCATCCGGCAATTGCGGGCGCTGGCGGCCCTTTCAGCCCGCGGCAGCGTCACCGCGGCATCGGAGCAGCTCGGCTTGACCCAGCCGGCAGTAACCCAGCAACTTCGTCAACTTCAGGGGCTCGCCGGGCTGCCGCTGGTGCAACGGACCGGGGACGGTATGCTGCTGACGGCTGCGGGGCGGGAAGTGCTGGCGCTCGCCGGGCGGATCGAAGCCGCCATCATGGATTGCCAGGGTGCGCTTGACCTGCTCGCGGGCCGGACCGGCGGCGTGGTCTCCATCGGCGCCGTCAGCACCGCCAAATATTTCGTGCCGCATGCGATCGCCGCCTTCTCCAAGCGCTACCCCAAGATCGAAATCAAACTGACAATCGGCAACCGTGAAGAAATCCGCGCGGCGATGCATGGCTACGATCTCGACTTCGCGGTGATGGGTCGGCCGCCGGCCGACATCAGCGTCGATGTCAGACAGCTCGGCAAGAACCCGCACATCATCGTCGCACGCAAGGGACACTGGTTGGAGAAGGACCGCGGCCTCAACCTGACCGATCTCGTGCACGAGACCTTTCTCACCCGCGAGCAAGGGTCGGGCACACGGATCCTGATGGAGGGTCTATTTCAGAAGTCCGATCTCGAGCCGACGATCGGCATGGAAATGAGCAGCAACGAAACCATCAAGCAGGCGGTGATGGCCGGGCTTGGCATCGCGTTCATTTCCGCGCACACGGTCGCCAATGAATTGGTCGATGAGCGCCTCGTCATGCTCGACGTCGCAGGGCTTCCGATCGTGCGTCAGTGGTACGTGATCCGCCGCAGCGACAAGGTGTTGCTGCCGCCCGCGCAGGCAATGTTCGACTTCATGGGATCGGAGGGAGCGAATTATCTGCCCGAGGTCCCGCTCACGCAGTGACCGTATTCTCTGCGGCCGGTCAGCCGAAGCGGCGACAGAATCGCCGTCAACTCGCATACGATTCGCGTTGACTAATTCTTCCCGATCGTCCTGGCGGGCCGCCCCTGACTGATGAACGCATAATGCGCATTGCCGACCCCGCCGACCATCAATGCCTCGACCACGGGCTCGGCGATCTCGCCTGCGGCGGCCCAATCGACAATGAAGTTTGCGCCAGTCCCGCCGCGCACGTCATTGGTAGGAACGAAAATCTCGACCGTCGCCAGCGGTTTCAGCGCCACCGGGGCCTTCAAATAGGTCTGAACCATTTTTCCCGCAGTATCGAAATAGTCGATGCGTTTGACGATCAATGGCTTGGTTTCGGACGCGTTGTGCACACTCAGAGTGACGGAGAAGTCGACCCGCAGCTTGCCCTCGCTCATTGAGACACTGGAATAGGCCGGCACATAAAATCCGCCCGATACCGACAGGTTTTCGTTCGGAACCGCAGTCAACGAGCTAGCGAACTTCTGTTCGATCTCGGCTCCGCCCTGCTCCGCCGCCGACGCCAGCGGGTGCGTCAGGCATACGATGAGTGCGACGGCGAATCGATTGCGGTACGCTGTTCGTTTGCGACCGCCGGGCTTATCGTTGGGGCACCCGCTACGGGCATCCTTCATGCATGCGGTCGTTCGCGACATCGCTCTCTGCATCCTTCCTACGGAAAACTGGCCGTCGGGCCCTCTTCCCGACCACTCATTCCCAACTACCTTATCGCTCGCTTTTGTGTTGGTCCATTCGGAGCCGGTTGGGTCAGATCACGGAATTGAACCACCGTCGTCTGCGCGGATTGCTCGAGACCAGTGCCTCGCTTGATCTCGGCGGCGTGCACCTGCCCCCAACCGACATCCGTTGTCTATCGACGCGGCGGCGCCCCTTCTGGAAGCGCGCCGCGCGTGTCGGCTCTCTCCGCACATAGTTGCGGCTATCGATTACAATTGTAACCTCATTTTCCAGCAACTGTGATTATCCGGTAACTGAGATGCAGGAACGTCTCTTGCGTCAAACTTACTGGGATTGCGATCTTGCCCAAACCTCTATCTTTTCTATCCGCTCCGCCCTTCCCATTGAGCTTACGAGCGAGGCTGCGTTCGAACATCTCGCCCGCACCTGCAATCAGCAGGTCACATGAAGCCGGCCGCCCGCGCGAACCGTTGGACGAGACCGCAGATCAATGCGATGGACGACTTGACGACCACAAATTCAAGAGAGCTGTCGCCGGCTTGGAGAAACTCGACGACCAGACGCTTCGGAAGCTCGGCATTCCCAATCGATTCCAAATCGAGCACGTTGTCCGCTTCTGCCTGGATTGCTGAGTCTGGTGATCAAAGGATCTGTTCGGCAGTTCCCGTCAGAACCGATCAAGATGGACTTGTTGCGAGAGTTGTCACGCCGAAGCCGCCGATTGGCAGAGCCGCCTCCTCTTCGGATCGAAAGAGAAAGGCGCAAGATGACGCCAGTCCTCGCATGATTTGGCGGCGCTTGTAACGAGCCGCTTCGCATAGCGGCCGTTACCGACCATCTCAACAACATGGCAGGCTCAACTTGCCGGCCTGTGGATCTTTAATCCTGGAAGACGAGCCTTGGCCCTACTCTCGCGCCTATTCCTGTTGGTGGCGGTCGCGCTGGTGCCAACGATCGCTATCCAATTGTATAACGAATTTGACTTCTCCCGCTCTCGTCAAATCGAAGTGCAGGAAGAGGCGACCGGTCTCGCCAAGATTGCTGCGGCACAACAGGAGGAGATAGTCCAGGGAATTCACCAGGTCCTGATTGCGCTTTCGGAGCTGCCCGCGATCAAGACAAGGCAGCCCGAAGCATGCAGTTCATATCTTTCAACGATCAAGCGGAGCTTTCCAGCCTTTCTCACCTTTGTGGCCGTCGACATGAACGGCGCTGCCTTTTGCGCCACCCATGGCGAGGTCGTGAATGTCGCCGGCCGCACCTATTTTGCCAAGGCTACGCGAACCGGAAAGTTCACAGTCGGGGAATTTTCGATCGGACTGTCGACGGGTCGTCAAGTCATTCAATTCGCCTTACCATTCTATGGCGACCAAGGCGGCATGGCGGGGATCATCATAGCGACCCTTAGCCTCGATTGGCTCGGCCAATTCATCGCCCAGATGGATGTCCCGCCGGGCACGGCGATGGCTATCGCTGACCGGAACGGCACCTATCTTGCGCGCCATCCCAATGGCGATCGATTCGTTGGTCGGAAAATGCCCCTGGAACGGTACCCACGCGGCGAGCACTGGAGCACAAATGACACCCGCGACATCGATGGCGTAGAGCGGATCGTGGGCCACGCCGCTTTGCCAGATGAATCGGGAGGGCTCCTTGTCAGTGTCGCCCTCGACAAGGCACAAGCATTCGCGAGTATCCATCGCCGCACGCGCCGCGGCATCCTGTTGATCGCCTTGAGTACGTCGCTGGCGCTGATGTTGACGTGGTTGGGCGCCCGCCGGTTTATTCGTCACCCGCTGCAATTATTGGCCAATGCCGCGGATCGATGGCGGCTCGGAGATTATACCCCTCGCGTGCAGATCCAGGACAATCGCTCGGAAATTGCCGCAGTGGCTCATGCCTTCAATTCCATGGCCGATGCGCTCGAGCAGCGCGAACGCGAGCTGTCCGGCGCCAAGGAGGCGGCCGAGGAAGCCGCGGCCCGGATCACGACGATATTTGAGAGCACGGCGGATTGCGTGCTCATCCTCGATCGAGACTGGCACATCACTTATCTCAACGAGCATGCGAAGGCGCATTTTGCCGACGAACGCAACCTCGTCGGCATGGATTTCTGGCAAGCGCTTTCGGATTTCATCGAAGGCGACCTCTCCGATCGACTTCGCGAGGCAATGTCGGAACAGCACCTGGCCCGCTTTGAAATATTCTGCCATTACCGGGCGCAATGGTACGAAGTTAATGCATTCCCTTCCGGCGAAGGCCTCGCCGTCCAATTCCGCGACATCACCGAACAAAGGCACGCTATCAAGGCACGCCGGCAGATGGAGGATCAGCTTCATCAGAGCCAAAAGATGGAAGCTGTCGGCCAGCTCACGGGAGGCGTGGCCCACGACTTCAACAATCTGCTGATGGTGATCACCGGAAATCTCGAACTCATCGAGGAACGTGCGGGAGATAACGACAGCATCCGGCAGCTTGCGGCCTCGGCGCGGAATGCCGCTTATCGAGGCGCAAGCCTGACCACGCAGTTGCTCGCTTTTTCCCGCCGACAGAAACTGAATCCGAAGCCGATCTATGTGGGACATCTCGTTCGAGACTTTCAGGAGCTGATCCGTCGTGCCCTCGGAGAAAGCTGCGAGCTCAAGCTGATCATCGACGACCAATTATGGCCGTGCCAAGTTGACCCCGCCCAGCTCGAGACTGCCCTCCTCAATCTGATCTTGAATGGGCGCGATGCCATGCCAAACGGCGGTACGCTGCAGATCGAAGCACGAAACGTCCATATGGAGGAAAATGCCGTGACCGGCATTGCGTCGGGGTCGTACGTCAGGATCTCGGTCAGTGACACTGGCTGCGGAATGTCTCCTGAAACCCTGGATCGCGTATTTGAGCCTTTCTTCACCACAAAGGACATCGGCAGCGGGACCGGACTTGGTCTCAGCATGGTCTATGGATTTGTCCGACAATCCTGCGGCCATGTCGCAATCGAGAGCGCGCTCGGAGCGGGGACTACGGTCAGCCTCTACCTGCCCAGATCCTCCCAAACGCCCGACACGGAGACAGAGATTGCCCCAAGCCAGGACGCACCGCCAGGGTCGGGGCGGGTGCTCGTGGTCGAGGATGATGACGATGTCCTGGACGTCACATCTGCGATGTTGCGCAAGCTTGGCTATCAGGTTCTTTGCGCCCGTAATGGCATTGACGCCATCCGGCTGCTCAAGGACGACAAGAAATTCGATCTCCTGTTCACCGACGTCGTCATGCCCCAGGGAATCAACGGCGTTGAACTTGCACGGGAAGCGAAGCGATTATGCGCCGGCATCAAGATCCTGCTCACCTCCGGGAATGCGGCAGATGTACTCGCGCGATACGGCGCGGTGGACGAGTTTACAATCATCGGCAAGCCCTTCCGCCGCGCCGAGCTGGCACACTACCTCCAACTGGTGATGCATGACGCGTGACGACCGACACGCCGTCAATCAAATCGACACGTCGTAGACGAAGCAAGGTCAACAATATTGTGGCCGAGCTCAGGATCGATCACGACCCGCAGTGCCTCCCTCACCCGCGCAGCGAGATTCTCGTCATTGGTCGTCATGTGCGCACACCCTGACGGTCAGTTCGTAGCTATCTCCTCCAGGCACCAAGCCGCCGCGCCATCGATGCCCGCGTTTGGTGAGCTCCCGAAACAGGAAGATCGGTTCGCGCCGTAGCAGGGCGACGAGCGTTTGTCCCGGCGCCAATTTCTCGACGGCGGCGAGGATCCTGACCATCGGTTCAGGTGGACCGAGCTCGCCCGGCGGCGACGATTGGCCCAAGACCGACGAAGAAGATGCGATTGCAAAAGTCAGTCCCAACAGCAGTGCGGGGACCGATACCGAACGCAGGCGAGATATAGCAGCCGCACGTTGCCTGAGCCCCTCCCGGTCGCCGTCCCGATCCTTTGCACGCCACGGGCGGCACTAAAACTCCATCGTCGGGGCGGCAGCGACGCTGCTTTCCTGTCGCCATGACGAGCTTACCGATCACGCCAGACCGTAATTGCCCAATATAACGATTTGACGACAACGCAATTCAACGACTGGGCCACAATCGCGCCCCACGAAAAGCTAAATCATAAATGTATATTCATTTTCCGAAAATTGGGGGACGTCACAATGCGCCACGAGCAGCAGCCGCTTGCGTTTGTCCAAGACGCAGCCGATTTCAGAATCAACTTCCAGATGACGAGTGGCGGTGCGCGGCATGCCTGCAGCGTCATCATTCGGGCAAGCAGCAAGGCGGGGGCAGCGACCATCTTTCAGGAGAACTGGTCGGCAATCGAGAAACTTGCTCGGGAAAATCTGCTGGCCAGTGCCGAGAAGGCAATCAGGTTGCAAGTGGAGTAGAGGCGCTTATCGGTTAGCGACGAGTCATGGACCGCGCGTCGGGATTTATCCTGGATTCAACGCGCGAAAAATCCTCGGTGTCATCAAATCCAGCTTTCATTGGCGCCTGGCCACCCCGTGCACTGGGTTGCCGTGCGCTGGGTCGAGTTCAAGCTCGCGGCCCGGCGGACGCGCAGCATTTGCTCGAGCCGTCGGCAGTCTTATTCCGGATCAACCGCAAACCAGAACCAGCCGGCGCCGGATCCCGCGCGGCGTTTCGACACGCTCCGTCCGCAAGCAGCCCGGGTAAACTGCGAGGTTGTAGTGGAACGGCACGGAATCGAAATAGCCGTGGATGGGACAGAGGTCGGCAAGGTCCGGGCCGCATGGGGTCAGCGGATACAGCCGTGAACGCGCCAGCGCTGACGAAGATGCCCCGCTGAGGACAACCGCCGCAACGGCGGCGGCAACTGCGATCCGAAACGTTTTTGACATGCCCCGTCCCTTTGTTTGCTCACGGCAATTGCGCAGCTATCGCCTGGCTGGCGCACGGAAACGAAAGAACTCCCTGGCGAAGCCCAGCGCAGACCGCTCTCCACTCTTCGATCGATAGGCGAGCAACGTTTTCGCCGCCTCGCTCGGCAGCACCGAGCCCAGCACGAAGAAGACCATCATAGCAAGCTTTACCCTGAGGGAATAGGGTTCGGCCGCGAGCCCGGCGAGCAACATAGGCAGGACCGTCACGCGCGGCCGATGACCGGATACGATATCGAGGCAGAACTTGCGCTCGCGATAATAGAATGCGTCGCGGCACTGTACGAGCTGACGCCCGGGCGCAAGCCGCTGCACAACGCGCCGCAGATGCTCCGTCCGCACCACAAACCGGTTGATGTCGCGTTCAAGTATTGCCGCCGTCGGAATCTGACCGAAGCGTGAATCGTTGCGGCCGTGGACGCGATAATATCCCAGTTCCTCAGACAGGCTTACAACGTCTCCGAACAGAGGTGCGGCAAATAGGATAATGCCGTCCACCGCTTTGTCATAGTCCACTTCTCGCAACAATTCGCAGACGTCGCGACGAAGGACGTTCCCTGAGGTTGGAGGGGTCTTGTAGACGCCGCGCCTGAGCACCTCGTCCAGCAGGCCCTCGCGATCCCGGAATGCGTCCAGCGAGGAAAATGCTCCCATTGGACGATCATCGGCATCGATCAACGTAAGTGCGAACTGAATCTTCGCGACCCGCTCGTCCAGTTTATCGATCAGCGTAGCAAGCGAACCGGGCTTCAACTCATCGTCCGCGTCGAGGAATAGTACGAATGGCGCCTGCGTCCGCTCAAGGCCATAGATGCAAGCGCCCAACTGGCCTCGATTATCGATCCGGAACGCTCTGGCGCCGGAGCGTCCAATCGCCTGCCACGAGCCGTCGGTTGACCCGTCATCGACGACAACAAGTTCGCAGTCGTCGCGCTTCTGATCCAGCACGCTATTGATCGCCCGCCCGACAAAGGCCTCGTAATTGTAGCAGGTGATGATGACGGCGAGCTTCGCAGCGTCGCGGCTGGCGCTTTCCGAACGGCCCCGCCGGATCTCAGGCTCTGGTCCGATCACTTCGCTGGTTTCAGGCGCGTCCATGGATTTGGCGAGACGCCTCCTCATAAATATCGAGCGTCCGACGGGCAACGCGCTCGATGGTCAGATAGTCCAGATTGAACTGGCTCTTGCTCCTCCACTCCGTAAGCGTATCCGCGTTCTCGATCAGTGAGCCCAGCGCCTGCGCGAGCGCGGCCGGATTCCGGGACGGAACCAGAATGCCAGCCTTGCCGTGCTCCAGCAACTCGGGAATTCCATCGACATTGGTGGCGACGATCGCGCAGCCGGCTTCGCGTGCCTCCGACAACACCAGAGGGGCGGGGTCGGCGTGAGACGGCAGCACGAAAATATCTGCGCCGAGCAGAAACGGAAAAGGATCGTCCTGAGCGCCCATGAAAGTCACGGCCTGAGCGCAACCTAAGGAGTTCACTTGGGCCATATATTCCTCGCGGTGCGGACCATCGCCCAGGACATATAAGCGGGCCGCTGGGTGGCTCTTATAGAGCAGGTCGAACGCGGCAAAGAGATCCGGCAGACCCTTCCGCGGATGCTGGCCGCCGACAAAGATGATCGATGGGGACTGAAGGGGGCGCGGAGCACGATCTTTCCCTTCGAAGCGGGCCGCACCGATGGTTCCGTTCAGAACCACGCGGATGCGGGATTTGTCGATCCCGCGCTTTTGCATGGACTCGCCGACGGCTGCGCTCACGGTGATAACCCGCGTGCCAAGACCCATCAGGATCGCGCTCTTCTCGAATTCGTTATGAACCGTCGTCACCAGAGGGATGCCAAGCAGTTTGCATACCGGCCAGGCCAACACGGCGCTCGTCATCATATGGGCATGCACGACCTCTGCACGCCAGCGGCGCGCCGACCGATACAGCGTCGCGACTGACTTCAAGAGCTCCGTCGGCCGGCGCTCATGGCTCACCAACATCGTCTCGACATTGTTGGCCGCAAGCAGTTCGTCAAAGTCGCCGCCGCCGCTTGCGATCGCGACCTGATGGCCCAGCTTGGACTGGGCGCATGCCAGATCGACGGCCGCATGGACATGTCCATTCAGACGTCGCGTGTGGTTGAGCAGCTGCAAAATACGCATGACGAGCCCGCCGCACCGAAATGGCCAAGGATAGGAATGTCCCATCCATCTTCGCAAGCCCGATCTTTGGCGCGATGCATTTGCCGTTAGCAAACGCAGAACGCCATTTCCGGGCAGCGGCTTCCGACCGTCAGAAAAAGATCAGGCCGGAAGCCTAGTCGCGCCCGATGCTTTCGAGCCTAACGACCTCTAGTTAAGCGGCGTAGCGATTTCATGCACCGCGGAGTTAACATTCCGCACGGTCGTCGTCGTATTGTTTATGAGCGTCAGCAATTTGTAGTAATCCACGACCCGGGCATTGGCGACATACATCACGTCTTTCGTTCGCATCTGGAAGCCAGACGCAAGCAGCATTCCGGATGGGTCACGCAAATTGAGCCGGTAGATCGTCGGTATTCTGTCGTAGATGAAACGCGTGGTATCGACGCCGAGCTTGTTCAGGAACGGACGGTCCTCGTACCTGTAGACGTAGACCTCGCTCGGGTCGGACTGCTGATCGTTAAGTCCGCCCGACTTACCCAGCGCCTGGGCAAGCGTCAGCGTTTCAACATCGAACGGGATTTCGGAATTGAAGCCAAAAACGTTCTGATTCAATGCGCCCAGCGCGGTGAAGGTCGGCGATTCACGCGTAACAAAGACCACATCCCTCGCACGGACAAAAATGTTCTCGCTCGGATCGTGGACAACGCGGCTCAACAGGACCTTTGCACGCCTGCCGTCCCGCTGCAGGGTGACGTAACTTTCGATCGCCTCGAACTTCGGGCCGCCTGCACGCGCAATCACCTGCAGCAAGCGCTCGCCCGAGCTGTTCAGCGGCAACGCGCCCGGTGCGTTCACGTCGCCCAGAACGCTGACGATGTTTGAATGCTGCTGGTTCAGGCTGACGACCACTTGCGGTTCGATCGCGCGGTTGCGCAAGCGCTCGACGATAGTGTCCTGGATGGCAGGTATCGTGCGTCCTGCCGCAGGGATCGATCCCGCGTAGGGGACGTGAATATTGCCTTCCTGATCGACCTCTTGGACCGGCACGTCGACGAAATTGCCCGGGCGCGCACCTGACGCCGTCCCGGGAGTGAACAAGCCGCCGGGCTGAGCCTCAAAGATTGAAATATTTAGGAAATCGCCGACGCCGACCACCTGAAGCTGCTTGGGCCGCCTGTCGCTAAAAGTTCCCTTGAAGGTCACGAGGTTCGGCTGGGATAGAAAGCCGATCGTATCAGCACTCACGTCGACCAAGGCGTAAGGCAGCGAGGCCGTGGACCTGATCCCAGCGGTCGCGTTTGCATTAACATCGTCGCTTCGCGGGCCGGTTCCCGGCAACAGCGAGCAGGCGGGCAAAGAGCCCGCGAGAATAATAGCTAAGAATCGGACACTCAGTCCTTTGGCCATCAAATAAATCTCGCCACAACTACTACTCATCCTGGGTTCCATTGCCCGAATACAAACGCAAATCACGGGTCAACGGACTCTCAGGTCGAAAAAACCTGAGATTCACCATGGGATTACAAAGCTGATCCCTTCCGAAACCCTTAAAGGCTGAGTCCCCTCCGCGATAAAGTTACAGATACACGCCCTCGACCGGAAGCGAAGTGAGGCGGGTGGATGGTCTTTCTGCGGCTCCGTTGCATCTAAACCACAGGCGAGCCGGCACACCGCACAGAAAATAGGCAGTCCGCCCATTTGACGTCAGAGCGTCCAGCCTTCGGACGCCGGAGCATCGTTGCTATCGGATTGCAGGCTCAAATTTACCCAGCGCTGAAGGTCGTCGGGGGGATGATTTCCACCATTTCACATCGCCGATCCCAAAAAATGCGCTGTCCTCTCGTTGGCAGGTGTGATTCACTGTGGCCGACGATGTCATTTTTTGGGGCAAATTGCGGCAGGGCGCCGCTTCAGGCGTTGCCCCCAAACCGGAGGGCGTTCATCTTCGGTCGGTATTATGTTATTCTCATTCTTCTTCGCGTTCGAGACTTGATGTGGGCGCCGTTTTGGTGCCGACGAAGGAGCGGGAATGGAATACGCCGCAGGTGCATTGGCAGTTTTCGGAGCGATCCTCGGTCTCAGATTCCGGTTTCGCGTCTTACTGCCGTTCGTGATGCTGCTTTTCCTGGCTTGCGTGCTGTTCTCCTTCGCCCGTGGCCTCGGTTGGCTCGAGACATTGCTGATAATTCTCGTCTCGGAGGCCATCTTGCAGGGTTGTTATTTCGGCGGACTGCTGATCCGCCGCGGCTTCAAATTCGCTCAACGCAAGCTGCCGCGGTCCTGGTCGGAAAGAGTCCGGCTCTAGTTGATGCCCGCCCGGCGCTCGTGCTGTCAGTCCATGACACGGCTTCGGCGTTTCGCCGTTACTTCGCAACAACCATCAGCGAGTAACCCCCGAGCAGCCGCACGGCCAGATCGGGCTCAAGTGCGAACATCAGGCGCCGCGGCAACCGCATCAGACGGCTTGTAAAAGCCTGGTTCGGCAATTCCAGACGGCTTGCCGTATAGCAATGATCGACGATCGTATACCCGCAATCTTCCAGCGTCGCCAACGCCGATTGCTTGAAGAAATAGTGGATGTGCCCCACGTTGCGCCTGAGCTCAGCAATAGGCCAAGCGCGCAAGATCGACTGCGCGGAAAGATCCAGGGGGATGTGAAATATCTTGAACGTCGCGATCGGCTGCAGCTTTTTGATGAACGATATGTAGTCCTCAACGTGCTCGATCACGTCGATAACAAGAAGGAGATCGAAGTTTACGTCAGTCTCGGCCAAGAGATCCTTCAAATAAAACTTCGTATTCGGCGTCTCTTTCCGCATTGCCCGATCGAACGCCGCCGGAGAAATTTCATAACCTGACAGACGGGCGGCGGGGAACGCCTTTTCAAGGTTCAGCAGGATCTCGCCGGTGCCACAGCCTACCTCGCAGATCCGTTCGTGCGGAAGGCTATTGCGCTTGATCATCCGCTCGATATGACCGGCTTTCCAGGGCGAGTCTTCCTCATGCCAGGTCGGATTTTTCTCCGCATAGGCCTCGCCCTCGTACATCTCCTTCATCTCTCGTCCTCTTCGGTAAGCCGAAACTCAACTCGATCATTTACAAGCATGATGCTCAAGAACGGATTGTCGGAGCGACTCCGCCAGTTCTGAATAGAGTATCCGCGTGTCGTAGCGGCTTCGCACGGTTTCTACCGCGGCCTCTCCCAGCCGCTCCCGATGCGCCCACGCATCCAGGATTCCGGCGGCCAATGCCTTGACGTCGCCGACCGGGACAAGCCTGCCATTTGTACCGTCCGTGACGAGTTGTTCGAACGCTCGAATCCGGCTGAGCACCACCGCTGCGCCGCACGCCATCGCCTCCAACACCGCCAAAGCCACGGCTTCGTTGGAGGAAGGCATGGCGTATACGCCGCAGCGACGAAGAAGATCGCGTACCTCCGAGCGTCCCAGGAATCCATGAAATCTCACGCGGCCCGCCAAATGCAGGTCGGTCGCGAGCCGCTGCAGCATGTCTTTATCGGGTCCGGTCCCGACGATATCCAGGCTCCACTCCTCCGGCAGTTCGGCCATCGCCCGGATCAGGTCACTGGTACGCTTCTGCTTGTTTGTTAGTCGCGCCACCGTGAGGACGGTCTTGCCGCGCTTTGCCGCGGAATCCGGAAAAAACTCCGAGACGTCGCATCCGTTAGGCTGCAGCTTCGGCCGCCCTCCATACCGATGGACGATGCGGCATTCATCCTCGGTTTGGCCGTAGCAAAGCCCTGCTCTGCTAAACGCGCTCCGCTTGAAGAGCTTCACAACGCGATCCGACAGACCGCCGTGATCGGCGCCGACCACAGGCACTCCGACGCGATGCACGAGATGGTCAAACCTCCCGCTCCAATACTCCTGGATGTAGAGCAGATCGATCTTGTCCGCGATCATCGCCTCGCGAAGAGGTCGCATGAACGCGATGGTGTTGAGGCGCTCTTCCGCGTACAAAGACCATCGCGTGAGCCGGCTCAGCCGCTTCACCCATACCTGTTCGATCAGCCTGTAGGAGGGATGGAGCGGAAGAAAGCGAACCGCAACTCCGGCGTCTGTCTCATGCCTTCCGCTTTCGCGCAGCGCGGGAATGTAGATGATCGGCGTAACGCCGTTCTCAAGCAGACCTCGGGCGTAGTACCAGGCCCAATCGTTTCGATAGCTCGCCAGATAGCTTGACCGCGTCTGGCCTTGAATCCCGCCGAAGAAACCCTCGAACGAGCCGCAGCTCAACAGCATCGCTACTTTGAGGGATTCTCTTCCGGTATCCGCCGGTACGTCTGCCAATCGAGCCAAAGAATGCATCACTCTTCCTTTGGTGGAAGCCCTCAATCATGAGAGCCAATTCGGAAAAAGAACTTCCGCCGACCTCGTCTTCAAATCGAAATGCGCTCGCGCACTGCCTGAAATGCCATCGGGCTCGTTTCAAATATTCCCATCGGACAACCGGCGCTCGGAGCGCACATACCAACCGTCCCATTGCGAAAACTCCTCAAACACGCGTTGGTATCCCTGGCGGACCAACAGAGCGGCAATGGCGGCTTCGGTTTTCCTATTCTGCTCGACAGAAATCAGCTCGATGACATGGCGCGAGAAATCAAAGCTCTGCAAAATATCGTATTCGCTTCCCTCGGTGTCGATCGACATATAGTCGATCCTGGTGGGAGCATGATGGTCCAAGAGTAGCTGGTTGAGCGATACGGTCTCGACCTCGATCTCTGCTCCGCCGGAACGCACTTCCGCAAAATGGTCTCCGCCAGCAAATTCCGCTACTCCGCTTAGCTCGGGGTCGACGGCATCCGTGGTCAAGAATCGAACTTTCTTGCCCGACGTCGAACTTACGCAGCGATGATCGATAGCCGAATTGCGGTTCTCAGCAAGTGCCGAGTGCCAAAACGGATTGGGCTCCGCCAGAATGCCTTGCCAGCCGTATTCTTTCTCGAGCAACCACGTATTGCTGTTCACATATCCGTTCGTAGCCCCGAACTCGACAAAGAAGCCCCCTCGTCTTTCGCCGAGTTCATAAGCCACCCACAAATCCTGCAGGATTTGCGATCGCGATTGATGGCGGTTCAGGAAGCAATAAGCAAGGAACCGAAACTGCTCCATCTGACTGAAGCGTTCGGTTTCGACTCGCTTCAGGCGGATCGAATTGAAAAGCATTCTGCGCAGAGAGGTGCTCTCCGCGGCCTTATGGGCTCCATAAGCAAGAGCGGAAATGCCGCGCTTCGTGAGCTGGAGCATTCCTAATCTCCCCGGTCGAGCCAGTCTCGGGAGAGACCGGCATGACACTGACGTGACAATTAAGTATAGGCTTGGTGCAATTTCCCAGTGGCCGCAAAGACCTATGCGGCTGGCACGCAAAATGCTATTAGAACAGCCGGAACTAGGCAATCGGTCATTTTTGATTTCTATAGGCTTGGGGTTAATTCTCAGGTGTTCGGAAGAAAGGAAAAGCAAGCGCACATCTGAGTGGAGAATTGTAAGTCATAGGAGAGTGGAGCTTCCGCGGCTACCATGACACTCGATAGATTTTCTGATTTGGCGGTTGGAGCTGATTTGATCTCCACCGACGTATTTGACACACTTTTGCTACGCCGGATTCGTTCAGAGCGCTCACGAATTGCGCGAGGTGAGCGTCTATTCGGCAAGCTGCTCGCTTCTCGCGGCTGGCGAATTGATCATGACCTGCTCATAAGCGCCAGACTGGATGCTCAGCGGCTTGCATTTCGAGCACTGGATATTCGTGGAGCGGGCGAGGTGCGGCTGACCGACATCATTGTCCGGCAATTGCATGTGCTGGGCCTCCCCAGCTCATTGCTCGACGAACGCCTGAACATTGAGCTGCAGGTTGAGAAAGCCTCTCTCGTCGCCAATAGACCACTGGCTGCGATCTTGCGCGCGCGCCGTCACGCCGGCGCAAAGATCATCGCGGTCAGTGACACCACGCTTTCCGCCCAGGCGCTTGCGGAACTCATACGGCACTTCCACGGGCCGAACCTGATCGACCGCGTCTACAGCAGCGCCGATCACGGGCGCACCAAGCGAGATGGCGACCTGTTCCTCACGGTGGCGGAGATGGAGAACACGCGCTTCGACAGGATCCTGCATATCGGCGATGATCTGCGAGCCGACGTGCGGACGCCATCAAACCACGGGATTTCCGTCGTTCACCTGCCTCGTCCTCCTCATCTTCGCTACGGACGAATGGCGGATGCGGCGCTCGCCGAAGCCCGACGTATCGGGGCACGACGAGCACGCGTTGCGAGAGCTGCTATTCCCAAGTTGGAGAACGCATTCGATTTCGGAAAGTTCGTTCTCGGACCGATCGTAACGCAGTTCTGCCTGCGTATTTGGCTATACGCCGCGCAGGTCGAGACGTGCGACCGGGCAAGCCTGCTGTTCTGTGCGAGAGGCGGGATCGGGATAAGGGAGGTCTTCGAACGCGTATTGGCAAGACTCGGTTTGCCTCTTTCGATCGCACGCGAAAACGTCATGATCTCGCGGCTGATCGCCGCCCGCGCCGCGCTGCTGGTCCAGAGCAGATCGGCACTTGAAGAGCTGGGGCGCGAATTTAGAGGAGGCTCGTTTGCGGACGTCGCAAAGGCCTTGGGTGGGAGAACGTATCAACTTTCGCCGGAATGGCAGCAGCCGTTCGCGGCGAATCGCTTCGCAATGCTGCTGTTCGGCAGGTCGGGGAGCGAGGTACTAGCTGACATTGAGCAGCAGAACGCATTATTCGTTCGGCATTTTGCCAAGCTCCGTGGTGACGCCGCGCGCATCGTGTTATGCGATACCGGCCTTTACGGCAGTACACAACGACTGCTGGCCCATGCCTTCCCGGCGCTCAGGATCGAGACGATTCAGTTCGCCCGCGCAAATTACAAAGGCCACGGTGAAGAGCACTTCCCGAAAGTCGCCGGCCTCTTGGTCGAGCAGAACTATTACAGTCCCTTCGATGTGCATTCATGCGTTTTGCGCTATTGGCATCTGATCGAAAGCTTGTTCGAGCCGAAAATTCCGTCTGTGCGTACCTTCGCGGAGGGCGGACCGAACACGGTGACAGCCAACTGCGGCGAGATCGGATACGGTTCAATTGATCCCAGCCGGGGCAATAGTCTTCTCTCCGGCGCCCTCAGCTACGTTGACAGTCTTGCGATCGGTGGCGGCACCATCGCTTTGCGGGACGCGGAAGCGGCTTGGTTCTGCCTGAAAAGGGCTATCACGCGACCGACACCTGACGAGTTGCGATGCTTGGAAGTTGGCGGCCGGTCCGTCGATTTTGGCCGCTCCGATATGCTTCGCGTCCTGTCGGTGGCATCGCCGAGGTCGTGGCTGAGCAGGCTGGCATCGGTGCGAACCCAATTGTGGCGCGAGGGCGCCATAGCGCGCGAATTTCCCGTGCTGAGATACGCTCTCCTGCCAATGCTCGAGTCTGCTTATTCCCTGCGGGGAATGTTCGCCCGCCAACGTTAACGGACACGCAGGTGGAGCGGTCTTGTGCGAATTGGAAGCAAGTTCAAATCTGTATGTCCCCTGCTTTTCGTAGCACGGCCAGCACAGCGAAGCCGTATTCCGCGGCCAATGATGATCAAATGAGACGATCACGATTGCACGGGTTGAGACGAGAACTCGCGGAGCATGTCCGATGGGTATAGAGCCGATCGGGTTCCTGACGATCTTGGTCGGCCTGCTGGCGATGCGGCTGGGATATCGCGCCGCGTTTGTCAGCGTGATCGTTGCTGCTTTGTTTGGGGCCGCTGCGGCCATTCTGATCGGCGGAGCAAACATACAGCCGGCACATCTGCTTCTGGGCTTTGCGATCGCCTCAATGCTCGCGCGGCCGTCCGAAACCGCTGCCGCGGTTGCCGCCGTGCGCGCCGGCCAACCGGGCTTCTGGCTCTTGTGCCTGGTGGTCTATGGAGTGGCGAGTGCGATCATGATCCCGCGTCTGCTCGCAGGCGGTCCGCAGATCGTCCCGTTGGGAACCTCGGAATATGCCAACACCGGCACGACGGTGCCCCTTGGCCCGGTGTCCAGCAACTTTACCCAATCCGTCTACATGATCGCCGATCTCATTTGTTTCGCACTGACGGTCGCGATCGCATCTACGCAGGCCGGCTTTCGCACGGTGACTTCCGCGGTACTGGCCTTTGCCGCGGGAAACGTTCTGCTCGCAGTGCTGGACATCGGCACCTACACGACAGGGACACAGGCCCTGTTGGATTTCATTCGTAACGCCCAGTACACGCTTCACCTGGATGACGAGGTTTACGGCTTGAAACGCATTGTCGGCTCCTATCCGGAAGCATCCGCCTTTGCCCGCGCGACGCTCGGCGCGCTTGCCTTCACCGGCACGCTGTGGCTCTGCGGCAGATATTCGCCATGGACCGGTCCTCTCGCCGTGGCCTCGCTGGTCCTCGTCGTGCTCTCTACATCATCAACCGGGCTTGCAGGCACGCCCGTGGTCGTCCTGATGCTGTACCTGACGTTGATGCTGCGTGGCGGCTTTCACCCAAGCCGTCCGCTCAGCTCGGCCGTCGCGCTGTGCGCGCCAATTGTCATTGCCGCCGTGACGCTTGCCGTGCTTCTCAACGACGCGGCCGCGGAAACGATACGCAGCTATTTCGATCTGTTGATCTTCAGTAAATCGTCGTCGGATTCCGGTATCGAGCGCAGCTCCTGGAATGCTTATGCGATCCAGAATTTTTTTGATTCGCTCGGGATCGGTGTCGGGCTCGGCACCGTACGCACGTCAAGCTTTCCTGTCGCGCTCATATCGAGCGTTGGCGTCCTTGGAACCGCTTTTTACCTGCTCTTTATCGCATCAGCACTGCTGCGACGACGAGGCGTACCAGGATCGTTCCCTGCGGACGTTCGCATGGCTGCCCGCAATGCCTGCTTGGCGCTCATCATCGGAGATACTCTCGCGGCCCCGAGTATCGAACAGGGGCTGCTGTTCTATGTCCTTGCCGGGCTCGCTTGCGCCGAACCCGAGCGCGAATTTCAGGAGATCGAAGTGGCGGCCCATCGACCAGTAGGATTAAGAGCATGAGCTCCCCGGTAAGCTTCGGCGTGAACGGCCGCTATTTGACCCAACCGGTGACGGGCGTTCAGCGCTACGCAATGAACGTGATTGCGGCCATGAACGAAGCCCTTGCCGATACTGCCGAGCAAGTGCCAATCATTGCGCCCGTTTCGGCCCGCGATCCGGGACTGCCGGCCATGCCGCTCATCACCGCGAGGCCGCTGAACGGGCACCTCTGGGAGCAGCTCGTGCTTCCTGCACGGTGGCCGGGACGTCTGCTCAACCTCTGCAATACGGCGCCGGCCATCAAGGCGGATCAGGTCGTCTGTATCCACGACACCAACGTCTTTGCGGCACCCGAAAGCTACGGAACGGCCTTTCGTACGACATACCGTCTGCTACAGCCGCTGCTTGCGCGGCGAGCGGCGAGGATCACAACGGTCTCGGCCGATTCCGCTCGCCAGATCGCGCGGCATCTGCCGATCCGCGCCGCGGACATCGTCGTTCTTCCCGACGGCCACGAACATGCCCTTGCCTGGGATCCGTCGCTTGCACGCGCGGCGCCCTCGATCGTGTCAGAAGCGGGACGCCGCTTCGTATTCGCGCTGGGGTCGCGGGCTCGGCACAAGAACCTGCAGTTGGTTCTCGACATCGCTCCCGAGCTTGCCGCGATGGGGCTTGACGTGATCGTTGCGGGCGGAGGCGCCGGCATCTACGCCGCGGAGAAACTGTCCGCTGCACCGACGGTGAAGATGCTGGGCTATGTCACGGACCACGACATAGCCTACCTGATGGATCACGCGCTTTGTCTGCTGTTTCCCTCCTGGACCGAGGGATTCGGGCTTCCGATCGTCGAGGCGATGGCGCGGGGCTGCCCCGTCGTCTCGTCCGACCGTGCAAGCATGGCCGAAGTCTGCGGGGACGCGACCCTTCTGGCCGCCCCAGACGATCCCGCCAACTGGGTCGGCCAGGTCCGCCGGCTCGCAACATCGACAGAGCTGCAGAACGATCTCGCCGGGCGCGGCCGCGAGCGAGTCCAAAGGTTCTCCTGGAATAAGACCGCTGCGGGATATCTCGACCTCATGCGTGCGCCAAGAACCTATCGTCCACCGCAGGTCGCTGAAGATCGGCCTTTGCCCAGCATCGCCGTGGTGATCGCAACGCGGGGGCGCGGCGAGATCGTTACAGCCACGCTCACTCACCTGCTCAAGACCCAGACGTTGAAACCGGCTGCCGTCATCCTGTCATGCGTCCTCCCGGAAGATGCGGGCACCGCCGCCGATCTGCCCGGCGTCACCGTTGTGCTGGGGGCACCCGGGCTTCCGACCCAACGAAACACCGGATTGGCCGCGCTAAAATCTTCAGTGGACCTCGTGGCCTTCTTTGACGATGATTTCGTGGCCGACGCCCGTTGGCTGGAGGCTGCCGCGCGAGCCTTTCGCGACGAACCGGATGTGGCCGGTTTCACCGGACATGTTGTCGCCGACGGCATCCTCGGACCGGGTCTAAGCTTTGAAGATGCACTGGAAATTCTTGCGACCGAGAGGCATCCGGCCTCTCCATCTCGGATCGAGCCCTTCAGTCCGTATGGCTGCAACATGGCTTTCCGTCTATCCGCCATTGCCGGGCTACGATTCGACGAGCGGCTCGTGCTGTACGGCTGGCAGGAGGATCGCGACTTCGGGGGGTCTGTCGCAAAGCGCGGCGGAAGGCTCATCAAATGCGCGAGCGCGCGCGGAGTCCATATGGGAGTGAAAGGCGGAAGGGTCGCAGGAGATCGGCTCGGTTACTCGCAAATCGTGAACCCGATTTACCTGCTGCGCAAGGGCACGATGACCGGCGCACAGGTCGCAAGGCACATCTTCGGGAATGTGGCCAAAAATCTGATGCGCGCGCCCAAGCCCGAGCCCTTCATTGATCGACGGGGTCGGCTCAGAGGAAATCTCCGAGGATTCGCCGACGTGCTGAGGGGGCATATTGAACCGGAGCGCGCGGCCGCAATCATGCCTGTCGCTCGAGAGAAACGGAAATCTGCCCGGACCGCGCTGTCACCATCGGAAAGCAGAGGCGATGGTGTCAGCTAGGATCGCTGATGGATCTTGGGATCCGCCTCAACGGCCATGTCGAGGCAATAGGAGCGGGCAAGCGAGAGATGGCTCGCGCCGATCCAGCGCTCGGCCATGTCATACCCAGTTCTCATGAGGAGCGTCGGATGAACAGCTCGATCCTCGGAATACACGCGTGCCTCGTTGCGTTGAGCATTTCAGTCGCGCATGCGGCTCAAGCCGAGCCCCCCCGATCCTGCCAGCTTCATCCTGTGCTGCTTGAGGATTTCAACGACTTCAGCATCGCATCCAGCCGGATCGGTCCCGCGCGATGGACAGCCCACACGCCTTGGGGTGGCGATTTCGGCGATGCGAGGTTCGCGGATCCGGGACTGGGAGGACCGTTCAAGGTTGAGAACGGAATGCTCTCAATCACGGCTTGGAAAGATCGGGAGGGCCGGTGGACGTCCGGCCTGATCGCCGCGGCCGATGCTTCCGGCGCGGGCAGCGGGACACGTTACGGCTATTTCGAAGCGCGGATGAAGATGCCGCCAGGCCCTGGCACGTGGCCTGCATTCTGGCTCGCCGCGCTGAAGCCCGCGAACGTTTCTGACGGCAACGTCGAAATCGACGTCATCGAATATTATGGGCAGTTCACGTCCGTTTATCAGTCCGTCCTGCACATTTGGTACAAGGACCCGCAAAAGCACCGCGGCAATGCCGAGAAGATCGCCGTGCCGGACGGCTCATTGGTGCAAGACTTTCACACATATGGTGTCGATATCTCGCCGCAGGCGATCGTGTTCTTTCTCGACCGCAAGCCTGTCTGGAGCCAGCCAACGCCTCCCGAACTCGATGGACCGCTCTACCCCCTGGTAAATCTCGCGCTTGGAAGCGGCTGGCCGATCGACAAGACACCCAACCCCTCCACGCTGCTCGTCGACTATGTCCATGTCTACGGGCGCGACGCCGGCCCTCCGGAAGGGTGTCCTCCGGGGCCCACTGTTTTGCCGCCGGATGTCCCGAACAAACACTAACTCTTTCGGACCGAGGCCATACGCATGAAAGCAATGCTATGAAAGTCGCCATCGTTCATTACTGGCTCGTCGGCATGCGAGGCGGCGAGAAGGTGATCGAAGCTCTCTGCGAAATGTACCCGCAGGCGGACATCTACACGCATGTCTATGTTCCGGAGATGGTCTCGGAACGGATCCGCCGTCATCGCATCATTCCCACCTTCATCAATCGACTGCCGCGCGCTGCGCGTATGTACAAGACCTATCTGCCCCTGATGCCGCTGGCTCTCGAGCAGCTTGATCTCCGCGACTACGATCTCATCATCAGCAGTGAATCAGGCCCGGCCAAAGGCATCATTGCCCCATCTAGCGCGGTCCATGTCTGCTATTGCCACACGCCCATGCGCTACATCTGGAACATGTATCACGACTACCGAGCAGGTGCTGGCCTCTTGGCGCGATGCATGATGCCCACCCTCACGCATTACCTGCGGATGTGGGATGTCGCTTCGGCCGCGCGCGTCGACAGCTTCGTGGCGAACTCCGCCACCGTCGCGGACCGCATCCGCCGCTACTACGGCGCTGCCTCGACGGTTATTTACCCCCCGGTCGATACGGAAGCGTTCTCGACAGCGGCCTCATCCGAAATCGGCGACTACTATCTCATGGCTGGCGAGCTGGTTTCCTACAAGCGACCAGACCTTGCCGTGCAGGCCTTCAATGAACTCAAAATGAAGCTCGTTGTGATCGGAGGCGGCGAAATGCTCGGCGAGCTGCACCGCCTCGCAGGTCCGACCGTTTCGGTATTGGGACCGCAACCGTTTGACGTGCTCAAGGAGCACTATGCCCGATGCCGCGCGCTGATCTTCCCCGGTGAGGAAGACTTTGGAATGGTGCCGGTCGAGGCGATGGCGAGCGGACGTCCTGTTGTTGCGTTCGGACGCGGAGGTGCGAAGGAGACGGTGGCAAAAGGCCACACAGGCGTATTCTTCGAAAAACAAACGGTCGAGGCAGTGATACAAGCCGTCAGGAGCCTCGCTCACATGGATATCAACTCCGAAAGGATAGCAGCCCACGCCAGACAATTCGGCCGCGAACAATTCTTTCGCAAGATGCGCATCCACATCGATTCCCTGCTGGCCCAACGGTCGGATGCCGCCGAGCCGAAGCTGGCCAGGATCTGACCGGTCGAATGACACCAGAGAGGACCAATTGAGCCCCATTTCCGGTCATGTGCGCGAGTACTTCTTGAGCAGAGCCGCCGCAAATATGTGCTCAGTCAGGCTGGACCACCAAGCCTTGTCGGGTCTGGGCCGAATTCGTAATCTTGTACAAGGTCTTGCAGCAATCTAAGGTTCTTCGCTGATTGATCTTGGCGGATCGACCAAAGGGTGAATTCGCGCTATCGTCTGACATCCTGCCGTCAAATTGGACCGTAAGATACCGCTGACGGTCATCGAAAGTATGTTAGGCTTATTGACTTATACTTGTTTATAAACTCGAGTTGAGGGCCGTGCATGAACATTGCCGGTGGGTTTCGATCCTTTACAGCCGCTGCCGACGCGCCCGATCTCGGAACACGATCTCTCGTGCATCTGCGCGATTTCCTAAGCCGCGAATGGCGAGTCATCGCGCTGGCGACCGCTTTGTCCTTGGCTGTCGGCGCAGCCTACGTCGCGACCGCACCGCGCAAATACACCGCGCAAACGGACATGATCATCGACACCAAGAAGATTACTTGGACCCACAGTGACATGTCCGCGGAAACACGCACTGTCGATGATGCCACCGTGGAAACCGAACTGGAGACGACCAGATCTGAAAGAGTCGCCAATGCTGTCGTTCGCCAGCTTAATCTGACCAAAGATCCGGAGTTCGTCGGGCCTGGGCACGGAATCAAGGCCCGCATTCTCGCCCTGTTCAGGCGCGGTCCCGAGCAGACGCCATCAAGCGACGAGCTCACGCGGCGCGCACTTTCCGTGATCAAGGAAAATCTGCGCGTGACCCGATTGGGGCGCAGTTACGTCGAGCAGATTGCGTACACATCCCTCGATCCGGAAAAGGCCGCCAAGATCGCGAACACGTTTGCAGAGGCCTACATCGAGGACCAGTTGCAAGCGAAGTATGAACAGACCCGGCGGGCGAGTGAATGGCTCGAGAAACGGATCGGCGAGCTCCGCCAGCAGGCCAGCGACGCGTACAAGGCGGTTCAGGACTTCAAGGCCGAGAACAGCATCATCATCGGCGTGGACGGCAAGCTGGCAAGCGACGTCGAGTTGGACCAGCTTGGGATTGCCCTGGCCAAGGCTCGTGCCGACACCAGCCAGGCCAGAGCAAAGCTCGAGCGCATCCAACGTGTTCTCGAGCAGCGCCCAAACAATACCGATGACTTCAGCATTCCCGACCCGGTCGTCACGGATGCGTTGAGCAGCCCCGTCATCACAAAGCTGCGTCAGCAATTCCTCGATGACCAGAACAAGCAGGCGGAATGGAGCGCCAAGTATGGCGCCAATCACATTGCGGTCAAAAATCTGCGCGCGGAAATGGCCGCGCTGCAGAACTCGATCTGGGACGAGATTTCTCGCATAGCGGAGAGCTACAAGAGCGAGCTCCAGATCGCCAAGAGCCAGGAAGAAGCCATCGACAAGCGGATGCTCGAGGTCTTCCAGAAGTCCGGCGCGACGAGGCAGGCACAGGTCCGTCTGCGCGAGCTGGAAACCGGTGCCAATACCTATCGCGGAATCTACGAGACGTTCCTGTCGAGATTCACGCAATCCGTGCAGCAGCAGTCATTTCCTTCGACTGAAGCCCGCGTGGTGACCGATGCGCCTGTTCCGCGCGCCCCGAGTTCGCCAAAGATCGCCATAACTCTCGCGTTTGCGGCCCTCTGCGGACTGGGCTTAGGGGTGATGTCTGCGATCGCCCGCGAGCAACTGCTCAACCGCCAGATTCACACCCGCGATCAACTGGAAAAACTGCTCGGCACGAGCTGCCTCGCGGTCTTGCCGGCGATAAACAAGCCGATCGGCAAAGCCTGGGGCAAAAATTCGAACGCACTTACCCAGATCAGCGAGGCCCCGCCATTCTCGGCGACCGCTGAAGCCTTGCGGTACATCAAGGTCGCTATTGATCTTCACCCGACTGGAGCCAAGGTCATAGGCATCACATCGGCGCTTCCCGGTGAGGGCAAAACGACAATCGCGGCTGCGTTTGCGGCTTTCCTGGCAAAGGCAGGCGCGCGCACTCTGCTGATCGACGCCGACTTGCGCAGATCGTCCCTATCTCGCGTGCTCGGCCATAATGAGGGACCGGGACTGATCAACATCATCGGGGATGGCTTGGACTTCGCAGATGTCGTAATCGCAGATCCGAAGTTCAAGTTCGACGTATTGCCGTCTCCCAGCGCACTCAGGGCTCCCAACAGCGCCGATACGCTGAATGCGCCGGCCATGAGGAACCTGCTGAAAAAGGCTGCCGGTTACTATGACTATGTCATTTGCGACCTGCCCTCAGTCCTGCCCGTCGTAGACGTCAAGGCAACTGCACATCTTTTCGACGCGTTCGTTCTGGTCGTGGAATGGGGCAACACATCCACCAATGAGATACTGAACGCGGTACGCTCGTCTCCGCTCGTCTCCGAACGCCTGCTGGGGGCTGTTCTTAACAAGGCCGACGAGACGTTCATGCACCGCTTCGAGGGCCATTCAGACCGGCGCTACGCCTACTACATGGAAGAGGTGACTGGCGCAGATGAAATAAGCGCCACTGCCCGCAATTAACGATAATCTGGTGCTCTCGACCTGGCCCCTCGCGGTCATCGGCTGGCCCTTGCGCGGCGAGAACCACGTCTGGATCGCAGCACCCAACTGCAAATTGTGGCCTCTCAACGCCTCACGGAATATTTATGCGGCCGCACACTGAAGTTTTTGGCAGTGCGCCAATATGGACCGCCCCGGACGCCTTCAAATTAAGCAAATTGGCTGGAGGCACGACAGAATCATGACGCAGCCAATTCAACATTATGTCGAATTCCTGGTGGGATTAACATACGTGATGCTTTCGGTTGCACTGATCGGAAAACCGCGGTCGCTTGCCAAAAATTTAAACTTGTGTAAATTGTGCACCGCGCACTAACCTGTAATTGAGGAAGACGTTGAAAATTTTTTGGCGTGCTGGGCGGGGCGTAAATTAGTTTGTGATTTTGCCTGTGGAGTACCGCTATGGCCGATTTGGTCGATACTCGTGGCATATTGCGTTTTATTTCGGCGGATACGCCACATCCGATTGGTTCAGTACCGAAGAGATTGATTGATATTGTTTTGGCGCTGTTAGGAATTTTTTTATTGGCGCCACTCTTGGTGATTTGTTTCGCTGCCACGGTCCTCTCTTCTCCGGGGCCCGCACTCTTTCGTCATCGCCGTATCGGCTTCAACGGCAAGACTTTCGAGTGCCTGAAATTCCGGACAATGCGACCGGACGCGGCTGAACGCCTGCAGCGGCTGCTCGATTCCGATCCAACCGCCGCCGCCGAGTGGGAAGCGAGTCATAAGCTGCGCTGCGATCCGCGTGTCACGATGATCGGAGCGTTGTTGCGGAAATCGAGCCTCGATGAACTGCCGCAGCTCTTCAATGTCCTGCGCGGTGACATGAGCATTATCGGTCCCCGTCCCGTTACCGAAGAAGAGCTGGCTCGCTATGCGGGCGCGGTCTCGGCCTATCTCGCCTGTCGACCTGGAATCACGGGACTTTGGCAGGTCAGCGGCCGCAGCACGACCACGTATGCCAAGCGTGTCGAGTATGACACGTTCTATGCGGAGAACTGGTCCCTCGCCCTCGACACCAAAATCCTGGTCGTCACGATCCCCGCCTTATTCTCCGACGGCGCCTATTGATCGGCTCCGTCATGCTCAATTACGTCAAAGGAGGAACGGGGTTGAACACCTCTGGTCAAAGCCGCGCGCTCGCGCACTCGCATATGCAAGCGCAACCGAGTGCAAGAGACTCCAAATCTTCGTCTAGACCGAACGATCAAAAGATCATCATGTATCTGCTGGCCGGCCTTATCGTGTCTGCGATGGTAAGCTGGCTCGGATTCATAGGCTGGGGCCTTGTCGTAGTGCTTAAACGGCTGCTGGCTTTCTGAGCTGAGAGCCATTCGTCAAGGGAGAGAAACTAACGATGAGCGTCCATTCTCCATCTAGCGGTCGCGCAGCTTTCGAGCCAATTTGTTCGAACTGCAAGACCGTGGCGGTGACGTTCGACTGCGCCGAAGGAGCATTGGACGATACTCCTGTCTTTTGCGGCAATTGCGGTCGCTTACGCGGGCTGATCGGCGCCATCAGAAGATTGGCTCATCAGCCCACAGCTCAAGTTGGCTCACGGCGCTGAAACGAGCTGATGTCTAGTCAGATCCGCCTTGAGGTCTAAAGCATGTCTGGACAACCCGCTGTCCTTGTAACCGGAGGAGCCGGATACATCGGAGCGCACGCGTGCAAAGCGCTCGCAGAGGCCGGCTTTTCCCCTGTCTGCTACGACAGCCTCGAAACCGGACACCGCGAGTTCGTGCGTTGGGGCACCTTCGTACACGGCGACATCCGCGATCAGGCAAAGGTCAGGGAAACTCTGCGGCAGCACCAAATCGTGGCGGTGATGCACTTCGCGGCCTTCAGCCTCGTCGGCGAATCGGTCGCCGATCCGCAAAAATACTATCAGAACAACCTTGCCGGTACGCTGACGCTGCTGGCCGCGATGCGTGAGGCTGGCTGCAACCGACTGGTCGTGTCGAGCACGGGGGCCGTCTATGGAGAGGTCCCGAGCGGCCTGGTAAGCGAAGCGCGGGAATGTAAACCGATCAATCCTTATGGCGCCTCGAAATGGATGGTCGAGCGGCTCCTCGCTGATTACCGGTCTGCTTACGACCTGACTGCGTTCTGCCTGCGCTATTTCAACGCATGCGGCGCCGACGAGTCCGGCTCGATCGGAGAACGCCGAAAGTCGGAGACTCATTTGATCCCTCGCGCCATGATGGCGCTCCAAGGGCACCTAGCCGACTTCGCGATATTCGGTGACGACTACCCGACGCCGGACGGCACCGCGATCCGTGACTACATTCACGTCACAGATCTCGCCGATGCTCATGTGAGTGCGCTACGGCTTCTGCTCAAAGGCCACAAGGGAGGCAGCTTCAATCTGGGGACCGGATCTGGCTTCTCGGTCCGGCAAGTGCTGGCAGCGATTGCCGCAGAGACTGGCCGGGAGGTGCCGCGGACCATTATGCCACGTCGCCCCGGTGATCCGGCCGAACTCGTCGCTGATCCGTCGCGCGCGCGCAGAACGCTCGACTTCTTGCCCGCTCGCTCAGATCTGAGAACCATCGTGCGCTCCGCCTGGGCCTGGCACCAAAAGGCCCATCCGCGCATAAGCTGAATAAAATTGGCTGTGGCCGGGCCCGACAAACCTATTGGGACGAACAGTTGCCACTGCGGAGTGCGGCTTCGGCCTTTACCGTCGAATCGCGCGCGGTCGGCTGATAATCAAAGCCGCCTTGACGACCGATTGACTCGATCCCGAACGCGCGCAGTGCGGCGATAGCTTTTCGTGCACGGTCATCGGCATTCTTCGTGTAAATCGGATAAGCATTCCCGAGCGTGTGAGAGCCCTCGAGTTGCAGATCCCCCGCAAACAAGCCGTTCCTGGCAACATGCTCTCTGAAGTCGCGCTCCGCTTCGGCCACATCGCCGCCTACGCCATCGGCGTTGACCTCCACAGCAAAGAATTCCCGGCCGCGGCACCTTCCGTAAAAATCCGAATGAACGGTCAGACGCTTCCACGCCCCTTGATTTGAAAAATTGTACAAGATCGATTGGTTGAAGCCACGTGCGCCTGAAAAGCTGTAAAACAGGCTTATCAGCGTCACCGTATGAAGGTCATCTTCCGGTGCAATTCCGCAAAGCCTCTGGGTACTGGTGAGAGGAATGGTGGATATAAGGCGCCTGCACGCAACTTCACGATTCCCGGCTACGATGGTGAAATGCTCATCTTCCTTTCGAATGCGATCGAGCTTAGTGCCAAGGAGGAATTTCGCTCCTCGCCCCTCCAGCCGCTCCATCGCGCGTTGATAAAGATAAGCAAATCCCTCTCTTGGCCGGGCAAGCTGCCGATTGGTCGGAGGGCTGGGAGGAGACATCAATTTTCGGACAAGGTTCCGCAGAGTTGCGTGCTCCTTGATCCATAGCATGCGCTTTTCGGCGAATTTTATATCGACTTTCTCGGCGGGAACCCCATAGAAGCGGTCCACATAATGTTCGAGTCCAGAGCGATCAAACAACCTGGCTCCGATCCAGAAGGTCGCAAAATCCTTCGCGTTGGCCATTTGACTAGGAATTAATCGGGCAAGAAGGACGGAAGATAGTATGCGGAACCACTCTACTGGTCCGGCAAGGAAAAGATCATCCCTGATTGAGATGGGATAGTGAGTAACGATCCCGTATGGAGTGAGCCGGCCCCAGGACGGGCTTATCGGAACGTAGAGCGGCAGCAGCTCGGGAAAATGTGCCAATAACGGCGAGTCATCCTGGAAAATGTAGCTGCCAACATCGAATGTATAGTCACCAATTTGGCAGTCGATGTGATTTCCGCCGCAGTGAGAGTACTCGTCGACCACGAGTACATTCTGAGCTCCCTGTTGAAGTAAAATAGAGGTCGCGACAAGACCGCTGATCCCAGCGCCCAAGACGATTGCATCGAAGCGATCGAGGTTAACGCTGTCAGCGATCATGGCGCTAGGATGCATCCTCCCCAGGGAGATCGTTTGGCTCGAAAGCGAAGATGGCGAACAACTAAAGTAGGAACGAGCAAGAATTTTAGGATGAAAACCGGTTGATGAATACTACTTTGTGATCCGCGGCCGACGCAAGCTAACATGCTCGGGAAAAGCCAGCCCTTTCGGCACCGACGACCTCGCATTGGCTTCCCTGCTCTAGTTCCGTATTTCACTCGCCCGCCCCATCTTCAGTCAAATGTGCAGCCTGTCCGATAACTCCATATTTGCGCAAGGCAATCGCTGAACCATCGATGCACTCGAGCGAGCCCGCTCGGCTAAGAGTGTGCAACCGCCAGCCTGGCCAATGACGATCAGGCCTGATCACCCGTTCGACGACCTGCTCAAATCCGTCGTCATCAATACGGCTGACCCTGGCAAGCCCGAGCGCCGCGCCGTAGCGCTGCTCGCAATCCTGGACCACTCGCCACAGCACTCCGTTTCGGAGTACCGCCGGTCCCGCCGAGCGGGCGGATTTGCCATCAATCAGCACTGGGTTTCCGACATGAGGTAGCCAGGGGCCGAAGAGAGAATTTGCTCGAAAGAGATGCAGGGCATCAGAAACCGCTCTTCCGCCGCTCGCCACCGTCGTGAACAGCCAGAACCGGTCGTCGACTTGTACGATGATGCTATCGCTGGCCTCGATGCCCGTTACGAGGTCGGCTTCCTTGACCCATCGTGACGGAAAGCCATCAGCCCTGTATAGCGATATTGTGCGGTTTTCCGAGCTTTCCGGCAGCATCCAGAGCGCCTTCTGGTGTTGGAATACGTATGGAAACGAAAGGTGCCACGGCTCTCTCAAGACGGGCACGATCTCACCCACCGGTCCGCCGGCATCGAATGCCACCGCTGAAATCTGTCCCTTGCCTCGCCGATGATCAAAATCCTCAAAAAAGAGGCAGGTCTTGCCTTCCCATGTTGCGGGAAAGGGATCGGCAAAAAAACGAAACGGCTCGTTGCGCAAGACACTCCAGGCCGTGCCGCCAAGGTTTCCGCGGCTCNAGACATCATCGTCGTCCGCAACAAAACGCCAGCCGATGCGCCAATGTGGAGAGTAGAAAATGCGACGAAAAATCGACCGTCCGGCCGCTTTCGCCAAGTGAGGAAGCAGGCTTCCAATCGACATAAATTTCACCAAAATGGTGGATCTGGAGATATTATAGTTTTCGGACCGTTTGATTAATCAAGCTATTTCCAGCCATGCGATGAAAGTCGTTCATATTGCTCCGCACTTTAATAACTGCGGCAATGGCGTCGTGAACGTAGCCGTCGATCTCGCCTGCATGCAATCGCGGATCGGGATCGATGTCGTGTTTGTAGGGGCGGGCGGTTCCTTCCGTGAGTTGCTTACGCGGGAGGGAGTGACCGTTCATTCGATCGAGGTGAGTTCAAAACGACACCTTCTCTCGACGTACCGCAACTTGCGCCGTGTAGTCGGCGAGTTCGATCCCGACATCGTGCACGCTCATATGATCCCGGGCGCGCTGTTTGCTTATGTTCTCAAACGCGGCGCCCGCTTCAAGCTCATTACGAGCGTGCACAATTCCGGACGTTTTGGTACGCCGCTGATGTCGGTTGGAGACATCTCGATTTGCGCCAGCAACTATCTTGCTGCCGAAATGCGTGCGCGCGGAATACCTTCGCGGAAGATCCGTGTCGTGCTCAACGGACCTTTGGGATCGCCGCGCGAATCTTCGTCCTCCAGGGACGTCACCCTCAAGCGTCCGGCAGTGATCACGATCGCAGAATTGGTGACCTTCAAGGGTCTCGGTGACTTAATTGCGGCCTTTTCTATCGTGGCCGCCAAGTCGCGCGACGCCCATCTTTACATCGTGGGGGCCGGCCCCGAACGCTCCAAATTCGAGCGTCAGGCGCTCGCGAGTTCTTGTGCGGACCGCATCACATTTTGCGGTTCAATCGCGGATCCAGCATCCCACCTTCGAAGCGCGGACATATTTGTTCTGGCATCTCACCGTGAGGGTTTCGGCCTGGTGCTAGCAGAGGCACGACAAGCGGGCTGCGCAATCATCGCGACCCGAACGGGAGGAATTCCGGAGGTCCTGGACCGCGGCTCGGCAGGCATTCTGGTCCCTGCGCATTCTCCGGCTCACTTGGCCGAGGCATTGACCCATCTGATTGAAGACGCCGATCTGCGGCAGACCTGGCGTGCCAACGCCAGCCGCAATCTTGAATGGCTCGCATGTCTACGGGCCGCCAAAGAGACGCTTTCCGTCTACAATGAGGCCTGTGGCGTATCGGCCTGACCTGCTCGCCGGTTTACGCAATCTGCGTGTTGCGGCGATCAAGACCGTTTCCGGGGAGCGACTGTCTCCTGGGACTTACCGCCCGCGGCAACGCCATACTCCATCGGATAGCTGTGGTCACAATGATTTCGTCCGCGTCTGATTTAATTAGATGTCGGCGTGTGGACGGCCAGTTCCGCCGCTAACTACCATAAGTTGATGATCTGATCAGATTCTCTTATGCTAATATGCGGATGCCATTGCCCTTCGGGAAATAGCCATGGTGGACAATTTTTTCATCGTCAGAGATTTCGACTGGCAAGTGCGGAGATCGTCTCACCTTGACCGAGCGCTGAATATCGCGGCAAAGCCGTTTGGCATGAGAGCCGACACTGCAGGATGCATCGATCGGCTCATCCGGAGATTTACCGGGCTCTCATTCGCCGCCACGCGATCGGGCGTGTCGACAAACGTTGAGCAGCGCATCAACATGTACCATCTCGTTTCGCAAACGCTGGCCTACAACGTCGAAGGAGACCTGGTCGAGATCGGCTGCAACGAAGGACAGTCCTCTGTTCTAATCGCGAAGGTCCTGCGAAGCTTTCATTCCGATAAGAAGCTTCATGTGTATGATAGCTTCGAGGGACTTCCCGCCACCAAACTCGTCGATGGCCACTCGTACAAGCAGGGTGATCTGGCAACATCCGAAGACGTTCTTCGCAAGCACTTCAACCTGCACGGGCTCGAATTGCCGACGATACACAAAGGATGGTTCGACCAAACTCTCCCAGCCGGGCTGCCGGAAAAGATAAGCTTCGCATACCTGGATGGAGACCTCTATGATTCCATCATGATCAGTCTAAAGCATGTCTATCCGCGATTGAGCGCCGGCGCCGTTTGTTTGATCGACGATTATTGTGACACGGCAATCAACCCCGATGGCTGGAATCACCTGCCAGGGGTGAAAAAAGCTTGCGATGAATTCCTGAGAAATAAGCCGGAGCAGATCTGCTACGTTTATTCTGGTGCCTTCACGCACGGATTTTTCCGCAAGCTCTGACCTTGCCGTGCCGAAAGCCCGCTGACTGTTTGACGCTGGAGCCCAGAACCGATCGCCTCGCACCGAATCAGGCACGCGACGTCCACTGCCTAGGCTGATCACGCGCCGACGTCGACTGCCAATCCCGCCCTCGAGAGCGGAGCTCCCGCATGATCCACCGCTTCGCCTGCAGCTCGGCGTCCGCGCATCCGGGGAGATCTTCGCACCTTCGATCTTCCAGGACTTTGTGATCCCGATCACAGGCTACTCAAAGCAATCAATATACACTCCTTCCATTCGATACTGGCTTCCAGGAAACCGAGATGGATGATGATTTTTGCCGGGAACGGGCGAGGACCGTCCGCGCCCTTGCCGAAAATGCCGATCCCCTGATCAAGAAGCGCCTTCTTGATTTGGCCAGACATTACGAACGGCGCATTGCGATCGGCAGAAACACCATCAGCGCTGATGACAAGGCCACGAACCCGGACCAACGATGATGATTGCGGACGAATGGTTTGGGCTCGGTTCGCGGACCATTCGGCATCCTGAGGCTCCAGCGTCCGGGTAGGCGTAGTCGCCCGAGGCGCATATTACGGCATCTGGCCGGGCTTAGCTTCCAGACGACATCTCGGGCGTCCAGTCTCGGCAGCCGGATGCTCGGTCCAATCTCACGTCTCTAACGCGGCCGGCGAGTGACGGCAAAGCCAGCGATGGTCCCACCTCTGCGGAGGGACAAGGGTGCTGTTGCGGCGCGCTCCACGGATCGGATGCGAACGACAGCCACGGGTTAAGCACCCGTCCCGCTGATGACAAGGACCGCGGAATTCGATTACTCGCGGCCCCGCTGCTGGCGCGCGAACGCGTGGCGCGGATTGATCCCGCAGTAAGAAGACGTGCCGGAGGCGGCTGCCCTGCACTGCTGCAGGGTCGAGAACTGGCAATTACCAGGATAACCCCAGTGGCTGCCTCGGAGGCAGTAGCGCGCCGCGACTGCGGGCGAGACGGATCCGACCGTGGCCAAAACCAAAGAGACGGAGATGACAGCGAGTGGAATTCTGCGCATCGAAACTGCTCCTGCTTGTGGTCTCGAGGTTAGATTGCTGATAGCCGAGACATTCCTTGCGATCTGGATCAGCGGCCTTTCAATTGCGGCCGTACGTGTACTTTCGCGATGGTTCTAAACGACTGCGGGGGCCATGCTCACCTGTTGTGATGTGCAAAAGAATCACCGCATCGACTGATGTCGGCGGACACAAGTACCAGCTCGTCCGCTAATGGACGCGCGGCATTGTTCCTCGGTGGCGTACATACAATGGAGAACCCCTTTGTGTCGCGCGCACCACTGCCGCTCTTGAGCATTCCCCGATGTCGGCAGGATCGTGACGCCCAGCATCACCACAATCCCAGTTGCCAGCAAGATCAATATTCGCATCTTCGTTCCTCCCTGATCAAAGTGATCAATCAGAGCCGGGCTTTGGCTAGCCCGCGCATTCGCCAGGCGGCCTCCTCACGTTCGCGCAGCGCCCCGGCCGGGCGGCCCACCATCATCGCGGCCCATCGCAAACAGCGGAATTCTTTGCTCGGCGGCGGGGTCTCCCTCCGGCACTTCAACTGCGGGCGCTCAGCAATATTTCACTTAGTCGCCCTCCTGAGGGACGGACAATGCACCTTTCCGGAACTCGGGATATCGGGTAATTGCCTGATCAACGATGGGGAATCTCCTAAAGCGCGATGGGATTAGCTGAATAGCTATCGCGCTTTGGGTTCTTGTTTGAGCATGATCTTTTCGGAAAATCGCTTCACACTTTTTTCGGATCATCCTCTAGACTACTGCCTACGGCATCGGAGGACCTGCTTGCACACACGCGGTCGAGCGGCCGCGAAGGCATCGCCCTCAAGAAGCCATAAGATTGTCGCGTTCGGCGAACGAACTCCGGTGCCTGCGCAGATGCTGCGCGCGTTAGGGCGCGATCAACTTCTTACGGATGGCATAGCGTACGAGTTCGGCGGTCGACGAGATCCCGAGCTTGCGCATGACCGCTGCGCGATGTGTCTCCACCGTCTTCACGCTGAGATTCAAAATGGAGCTGATGGACCTGTTGGTATGCCCCTCCGCGATGAGCTGAACGACGTTCTGCTCCCGCAATGTGAGGAGCATTTTGGATTTGTTCTGCTTGTTCTGCTGATAGTCGTGAAGCAATTTCTCCAGCAATGCGCTGGTAAAGTACGGCCGGTGACCGAGCAGTTCCTCAATCGCGGAAATAAGATGCTTCTTGGCGTCCGATTTGAACAGAAATCCACGAACTCCGGCCAGAATGGCTTCGGTCAGAATCTCCTCATTTTCATGCATTGTTAGAATGAGTACTTCCGTGCGCGGACGAAGCGAGCTGATGCGACGACTGACTTCCAAGCCGTTCATGACAGGCATCGAATAGTCAATGATCGCGACATCCGGCTTGGTTTCCAGCGCCAGCGCAACGGTCTGCTCACCGTCGATGGCTTCTCCAGCAACAACCCAGTTGGTATGACTTTCGACGATCGCGCGAAGTCCGGAGCGCACGACTTCATGATCGTCCGCGATCAAGATGCGTTTCACGGCGCCGTTCCTGAAATGCTTTGCCCATAGGGGGTCGGGGCGACAACCGGTAGCAAGACCGGCTTGATCATACTGATCAGCCTCCGAACAGTTATCCTGTCAAACCCCTATAATTCGGAGTGAATTTACCCACGCTTGCCTCGCGAGCCGCCCGTTCGCAACAAGCAGCTGCGACGGCAGCCAACGCTCAATTCACCGATCCCCCTCGTAGCCGCTCGGCCTCTAGCCGATCAGCTCCGGTTCGGCCATGTTGTCATGCTTCCACCAGTTTGGCGCGAACCGCATATCGAACCAGACCGGCAGTCGAATTCAGGTCCAGCTTGCGCATCGCCGAGGCCCGGTGCGCTTCCGTCGTCTTAACGCTGAGATTCAGGATCGCGCTGATGCTCTTGTTGCTGTAGCCCTCAGCGACTAGTTTGACGACAAGTTGCTCGCGCGGCGAGAGCGCTTGGTGACCATTTCTGGCTCTGCTCGATCCGGCATTTACCTCGCCCGAGAACCTGCCGCTCCAGAACGGCTTATGCGCCAATAGCGACTCAACCGCTCCCAGCAACAGCCTGTTCGCATCCGATTTCACCAGGAATGCCCGGGCGCCAGCCTGAAACGCCTGCTGTGCAAGCAGGCTGGAGTTGTGCACCGTGAAGATCAGGACCTCGGTGTGCAACGGATATTCCCTGATCCGCCGCGCGACTTCCACTCCCGTCATGCGGGGCATGGAGAAATCCACGATCGCGACGTCGGGGCGATTTTCGATTGCCGCCGAAAGCGCTTTGGTCCCGTCGTTCGCCTCGGCAACCACCGACCAGTCCACATGTTGCTCTAGAACCGCTCGCAATCCCGTCCGCACGGCTTCATGATCATCGGCGATAAGAATCCGCTTCATCGCGGGACTCTCCCACTCGTTGCGCGCAGCGTAGCGCCCTCGCGCTCAACTTCCTTGCATCAGGACGTGGTGTGCTCCGTTCTGACGAACACGGCTTTTCGGTCGGCTGCGTGGTGTTCTCGCAGGTTCATCCGGAAACACGGCGCATAATGTGGTCCCCGGACGTCCCGCCTCCGGTGCGGATTGAATCTCAAGCCAGCCTCCCAGTTGCTGCAGCCTGACTTGCATGGCTGGAATGCCCACGCCGGGCGGCATCGCTCTGGTGCCGCATCGCGCCCGGCCAACTGGCATTCCGCGCCCGTTGTCACTTATTCTCAACTGAAAATGGCCGCACTTCAATTCGATCTTGATTTCGACCTCCGTTGCTTTGGCGTGTCGAAAGACGTTCGTGAGCGCCTCTTGAACAACTCGCAGCAACGAGTGCTGCTTCTCGTAACACAGCCGATCAATCTCGGATGAAATCTCAGTCGTGACTTTCAAGGATGTGCGCGCCGCGAAGCCGCCGGCATATTGTTCGATCGCTGCCTTCGCCCCGTCAGCTGTCAGGTCCTGGGGGTGTAGCAGATAAGCAAAAGCTCTAATTTCCTTAAGTGCCTGATCAATCGACGCGTCAATTTCGTCGCAAAGCTTGTCCGCACCGGCCGGGGCACGCAAAATGGGACGAATCCGCATGACGCTTAGGCTGGCAGCGATCAAGTGTTGACAAGTTGAATCGTGAAGGTCGGATGCGATCCGCTGCTGTATACCCTGCTGAATTGATAGCAACCTTCCGTCCATGTCTGGACGGGCCTCCGACTCGCAGTCACGGCCACCTTCGCTTAATCTCCGGTGGCAGCCAATCAACCTGACAATCTTGCCTGTAACGGCATCGTAGACGGGACTCACGACTGTCTCGATAGTTCGGAGCGGATGGCCAAAGGAGAGGCGCTGCCGGATTCGGACTTCGATACCTTTCGCACGACAGGCGTCGAGGATGTCACGGATCGACTTCGCATCCTCGCTGGCCAGACACTCGCCGATTTCCATCTCGCGGATATCTTCGGACGAAATTCCGAGCAGAGTTTCGAAAGCTGGGTTTATGGCTTCGTAGACAAATCGCCCTCGGGATAGCGGGCACACGGCAAAGAGACAATCCGTAGCGTGTTTCCAATAAAGCCGGTCGCTCGCTTCACACGGACCAATGCCTGCACACTGTTGGACATTGATTCGATTGGGTCCGCGAGCGGAAGAGCTGCGTGGCTTCACGGCGTGCCCCCTTTCTCTTGTGACTTTGTACACATCGCGGGGCCGGCAACAACTATACACCCTAAGGTAGTTTCACACCAACACAAATTGGCCGCAGTATAAATCACAGATTGTACTTAGGGTCGGGTTGCGCGCCGGCCCCATCGGCGTACCAGGCATGTTCTCGACCGTCATCGCTCTCACGAGCGGCGAGCCGCGGCACGCCGGATTTGTGACGGCCACAATCTGTTAGATCATGATCCAGAGTTCCACCGGAAGTTCCCGGGGCCGGATAGCTGTTCCCTTCAGTTCCGCCCAACCGCGAAGTTCAATCCGGGCACTTGCTACGCGGCCGACAGCCATTCCGCTGGAACAGGCGGCGGAGGCTCGGCTGGAGGCTCCCAGCTAGGGCAAGCAGTTCTCGTGGGCGACGAAGACGCCACCAGTTCTCGGATACATGCGCAGTGCGCGTGCTGGTCCGAGCCGGGACAACGCGGCTAGCGGCTGCTCCCGCCGCTCGTCTTGGATCTACTCTTTCCCTTCGCAGTTGGAGCAGGCTGCTGGATCGGCTGGATGGCTCATCGATCCGGCCGAGGCCGACCCGGTTGAGAACGATCTGATTATCGAGTATCCACTTCCTGGCTTCGGAAATCGCGACAGTGTCCGTGAGCAGGTTGTGCATTTCGACAACCTCGATGCCGCGATCGCGCGTCTTCTGCATGAAATCGAGATGATCGCGCTTGGCGTTATCGACCCACAACACGTCGTCGAAGAGCAGAGTATCGCAGTTGGAAGGCGTCACCCAATAGGACACGTTGCCTATGCAGCTTCCGATCCAATAGCCAAACGCTGAAAGAAAACCGCGATAATCGCCGAATCTCGCTTCGCATAGGCGTAAACGCTAGCATCCAGATCAGGCTCTCATTCGGCTAAGGCCTGAAACACTCGTGCCAGGGTGTACATGCCTCCGACGGCGAGGCACCAGGGCGAAGATGGCTCCGAAAGGACCGGTTGCGATGCCGAACGTGCGAGGCAATGAGAAGATGCCGGAGCCGACCATGGATCCGACCACCATCCTAATCAGCGCAAACAGCGAAAGTTTTTGGATCGGGAACGCCATTCCCCGCATATCACCAGACATTCACTCGACTACCGGCGGCGGAGACATTCTTTCGCTTGCTCTACCAGTTCGCAGGTCATCTAATCGCAACGACCTTTCGCATGACCAAGCCGCCACTCGTGGCGGACATTCCCTGCGTGCTCCGAGCATGGCACGGTCCGCACCGTGCGATTTGCTGCCGCTACTTCCTACAGACAAACCCGGATGTCCGAGCAGGAAAGCCGCCGATAAGCTTTGCCTTGATCGGGACGCGGGCATCCCGCGTCCGCGCCTTTGCTGGTCCCGCGATCGCTTGCGGGAAGATCTTGAGCTGCGATGGCACCGATATCGAATGGATTTGATCCAAAGCTCTCGCGAGCAGCGCTGGTGATCGGGTCGATGATCGGCTCCGGCATCTTTGCGCTGCCGGCTTCGTTCGGGCGTGCGACGGGGGCGCTGGGCGCCGTCATCGCCTGGGCTATCGCGGGTATCGGCATGCTGATGTTGGCACTCATGTTTCAGACGCTGTCTCGCCGCAAGCCCGACCCGGATGCGGGCATCTATGCGTATGCCAGGGCCGGGTTCGGAGACTATTTGGGCTTTGCCTCCGCGGCGGGCTACTGGATCGGCTGTTGCCTTGCCGACGTCGCCCGTCTCATTCTGATCAAGGCCACGCTGGGACAGTGCTTTCCGATCTTCGGCGACGGCACGACGCCAACCGCAATTGCGGCGGCATCTGCGCTTCTACGGCTTGAAACTGGCATGGACAGGCGAGACTTACGCGGTCAACCAGCGGGCTCGCAGGATCGAATGGATCCGCTCGGCGATGGCGACAATTTACACCGCCGGCATGATTTACGCGGGTGGCCTCAAATTTCTTCTGTCCGCGATCCTGTATGCACCCGGAACATTGCTGTTCCTGCTCGCGAAACGCGAACGGAAGCAGCGGATATTCAAGCCTATCGAGGCTGGTGTGTTTGCCGCGATCTTGATCGCGGCGTGTGCCGGAGTCTACGGCCTCGCGATCGGAGCCATTTCAATTTGATCGCTGGGCAGCATCGCAAGGAAACAGCGATTTGGAAGCTGCGAATTGAAGCCGGGAATAGTTGTTAACCGAAGGAGGAAAGAGTGAAGATCAACGCTGTAGGCGGCGCTCTCATTGCGGCGGTACTGCTGCTGGTCGCGGCGCTCTCACCCAAGTCCGTGGCGCAGACGAATGACGCCAACGTCTCCGCGCCGAAGAGCGCCGCTCCTGCTGCCAATACGCCCAACACCAACACGGCCTTGCCCAAACACCGGTACTGGCGTTTTCGTGGCGGAAAACATCCGCACTATGGCAGTCGGCGAGTTCGTACCTACACCGCGAGGTGAAAAGTCACGCAGCCGCCGATCGAGCGCGATCGGGATCAATCTGTTGGCAGGGTGACCAATCTGCTCCTTTGGGAAACAGCCGTGCGATGATGTCAACTCCCGGCCATGGAGCGTTCCGAAGCGGGCCGCGTTTAGTCCGTCCGAACAGATGCAATGTGGCCGCCCTGCCTCCCGACAGATGAGCGGCGGCGCTCCGCGCCCCGATCGGAACATTCCTCCCTTTCGCTCAGGGTTTCGCCTGATGTCGTTCTCGAACGTCGAAGGCTACCATCCAGGAAGTTCCTTCGAAGCTCCCAGGGTATTTCGCCGAGACCCGTGCAATCGTTATCGCGCGCATTCGGGAGGACTGCATGACGGTCTACGGCACCAGCTCCAGCCTTCAGACCCTGCGTCCGCCGCCACTCTGGATCTGTAGCCTTCTTGGCATCGTCATGATCGCCGCCGGCATCTTTGCGCTCAGCGACGTGACGTTCGCGACCATGATCAGCGTCAAGTTGATCGGACTTACGGTCATCGCCGCAGGCGCGTTCGAGATTGTTCATGCGTTCTGGAGCAAAGGATGGGGCGGGTTCGTCTGGCAGATACTTCTGGGCACGATCTATCTGGCTTTTGGGCTGGTGCTGCTAAGCGAGCCGACCGCAGGCGCACTGATATTGACCTCTCTGCTCGCGGCGCTGCTGCTGGCGTCGGGCATCATCCGAGGCGTCCTCAGTTTCGCCTACTGGCGGCAAGGCGGATGGATGATGCTGATCTCCGGCGCGTTCGGCGTGCTCGCCGGTCTTTTGATTTTGTTCGGAATCCCGGACATCGGCCTCTGGGCCCTGGGATTTGTGCTTGGCGTCGATCTGCTTTTTCATGGGGTCGCATGGCTGCTATACGCGTTTCAATCGGTGCGAGGAACTGTGTGAGTGAGGAGGAAATCATGAACGCACAAAGTCGTCGCGCTTTCCTTCGTCTCATCCCCGGTGTCGTCGCTACTGCAGCTATAGGCGCCTCAAGCGTCAGTCTCATTGACAGTGCAGAGGCAATGCCCGCCGCGCCTGATCTGCAGGAAATCGAAAAATCGTCGCCGCCCGCTACGCAAGCGCAGTGGGGACCCCGACGTCCGGGTTGGCGCCGACCACCACCGCGAACTCGCCGCAGGCGGCGCTGGGTTTGCTGGTGGCATCGCGGCCGCCGGCGTTGCGGATGGCGGTGATGAGCAGGCGTTTCGCATGAGATCATATGAGAACAAGAGCCCGGCGGATCAAACGGCCGGCCTCCGCTCCAACACTACGCGCGACCGAGGGCCGCCTTGGTGTATCGAAATCGGGCTGAGGCCTTTCGGGAAACGCTGACCTTGTGGGCATCAGCCGTGCAAGGAGCGAGAGATGTATCTAACTGGAATATCGGCCTGCTACCAGCTCCAGGCGCTAAAAGCACAACATCCGGCGAACGGCAGCGGGATGACCGACGCGCTGATAAGTGCAGCCAAGGCTGATCCACGGCTTGTGCGTGTCTGTAACTTGTTCACCGCTACCAGCCGCTCCGTCTATCTTGATATCGATCGCCGCAAGAGGCCGGCGATAGGCTTGACGATCAGTCGCATTTTCGGCGCGCTGCAAGCGACGCTTGGCTGCGTCCATGGCAAGAAGTTCAATCTCGACTGCCGCACCTGGCGGGTCAATGTTCGGGGCAACGCGTTCGATCCCAGCGCGTTTGCCAATGAGCGAATACGCGAGCTGGTGAAGGCGCGTTTCAAGGCAGCCGGACGGCCTGACCCATGTGTCGATGACCCGAAATCTAAACGATGACGACGAGCCGAAAACGCTGGCTGACCGCCCTCCTCGTGCTGGTTCTTGCAGCAGGCGGTTATTTCGCCTGGCAGAAACTCGGCGGAGGCAATCTCCCACCGGGAATTGCCAGTGGCAACGGCCGCATCGAGGCGACTGAAATCGATATTGCGAGCAAGACGGCGGGACGCATTCAGGACATCCTGGTCAGGGAGGGTGATTTCGTCACTGCAGGACAAATCCTGGCGCGCATGGATACGGCGCAGTTGAACGCTCAACTCCGTCAGGCCAAGGCGCAGCTGCGCCGCGCCAGCATCGGCATCGATACGGCCAAGAGCGTGGTGACCCAGCGAGAGGCCGAGAAGAAATCCGCCGTTGCCGTGATCACGCAGCGCAATGCCGAACTGGATACCGCGGAGCGGAAATTCCAGCGTTCGTCTCAGTTGATAAGGACAAACGCGGTTTCGCAACAGACGTTCGATGACGATCGGGCGGCTGCCGAGGGTGCGACGGCCGCAGTGGCTGCGGCAGAGGCGCAGCTTGCGGCGTCGGAGGCGGCCATCAGCTCTGCCCAGGCACAGGTGGTCGATGCACAGGCGGCGGTCGATGCGGCGAAGGCCACCATCGAGAGCATCGAAGCCGACATTAACGACAGCACTTTGAGGGCGCCGCGCGACGGGCGTGTGCAATTCCGCGTGGCACAGCCGGGGGAGGTGCTCGCCGCCGGCGGACGCGTGCTCAACATGGTTGATCTCGGCGACGTCTACATGACTTTCTTCCTGCCGACAGCTCAGGCGGGGCGCGTTGCGATCGGTGCGGACGTCCGCATCATCCTGGATGCCGCGCCGCAATGGGTCATTCCCGCCAAAGCGAGCTTCGTCGCCAACGTTGCGCAATTCACGCCGAAGACGGTGGAAACGGAAGACGAACGTCAGAAGCTCATGTTCCGCATCAGGGCACATATCTCGCCGGATTTGCTGCAGAGATACATCGAACAGGTCAAAACCGGCCTTCCCGGCCGGGCTTTCGTGCGGATCGACTCGAATGCCGAGTGGCCGGCGTTTCTGACCGAGAAGCTGGTCAAATGAAACGAGCGCCGACCGCAGATGGCTCTCACCGTCCTGCGCCCGTGGTGCACCTGGAAGCGGTGGGGCTGTCGTACGGCAAGACGCGCGCGCTGGATGCCATCACGCTCGATATCCCAGGCGAACGCATGGTCGGGCTGATCGGACCTGATGGCGTCGGCAAGTCCAGCCTGCTGTCCCTCATCGCCGGCGCCCGTGCGGTTCAGGAAGGGCGGGTCCATGTGCTCGGCGGCGATATGGCCGACGCCGCGCACCGCAGGCTGACCTGTCCGCAGATCGCCTATATGCCGCAAGGACTCGGCAAGAATCTCTATCCGACATTGTCCGTCTTCGAGAATGCCGATTTCTTTGGCCGTCTGTTCGGCCAGGGCAGGCACGAGCGCGAACAGCGCATCGATCAACTTCTGCAGGGCACGGGGCTTGCGCCGTTCGCCGGTCGACCGGCCGGCAAGCTCTCGGGGGGCATGAAGCAGAAGCTCAGCCTTTGCTGCGCGCTGATCCATGATCCCGACCTGCTGATCCTGGACGAGCCGACGACCGGTGTCGACCCGCTCTCGCGCCGCCAATTCTGGGAACTGATCGACGTGATCCGCGGCAGCCATCCCGGCATGAGTGTCATCGTCGCTACCGCCTATATGGAGGAAGCAGCTCGCTTCGACTGGCTGGTCGCAATGGACGAAGGTCGCGTGCTCGCGACGGGCACGCCCTCGGACTTGCTGCGGCAGACGGGTATGACCAACCTCGATGCCGCTTTTATCGGCCTGCTTCCGGAGGAGCAGCGCCGGGGCCACAGGGAGGTGGTGATCCCGCCTCGCCCAGGCGGACGCGCCGATGACGTGGCCATCGAAGCCGAGCAACTCACCGTAAGGTTCGGCGATTTTACCGCGGTCGACAATGTGAGTTTCCGCATTTCCCGCGGCGAGATCTTCGGCTTTCTCGGCTCCAACGGTTGCGGCAAGACCACGACCATGAAGGTGCTGACCGGGCTGTTGCCCGCCAGCGAAGGCACCGCAAGATTGTTTGGTCACGAGGTCGATCCCAAGGACATGGATGTGCGGCGCCGCGTCGGCTACATGTCGCAGGCCTTCTCGCTCTATTCCGAGTTGACAATCCGGCAGAACCTTGACCTGCATGCGCGCCTGTTTCGGCTCGCCCCCGACACGATCGAAGGTCGGGTCCAGGAGATGGCGCAGCGGTTCGACCTCGCAGATTCCATGCATATGCTGCCCGATGCACTGCCGCTTGGCGTCCGCCAGCGCCTTTCGCTGGCGGTAGCGATGATCCATGCGCCCGACATCTTGATCCTCGACGAGCCCACGTCCGGCGTCGATCCGGTGGCACGCGACGGCTTCTGGCAGAGCCTGTCCGACCTCTCCCGCAAGGACAATGTCACGATCTTCGTGTCGACACATTTCATGAACGAGGCCGAGCGCTGCGACCGTATCTCGCTCATGCACGCGGGCAAGGTGCTTGTGAGCGATGTACCGGAGAGACTTGCCGAACAGCGCGGCGACGGTAGCCTCGAAGAAGCCTTCGTCGCCTATCTGCAAGATGCCATCGGCGCGACGGATACCAAGCCACCGAGCGCCGCACCGGCGGCACCAATCGAGGTTGAGCCGCACGGCAACGAAGGCGCGGCACACGGCCGGCTCATGCGCTTCTTCGACCTGCGGCGCATGTTCGCCTATACCCATCGGGAAGCGCTCGAGCTGCGACGCGATCCGATCCGGGCCACGCTGGCCATTCTCGGCAGCCTCATCATGATGTTTGTGCTGGGCTACGGCCTCAATATGGATGTCGAGAATCTTTCGTTCGCCGTCATGGATCACGACGACACGACGATAAGCCGCGACTACATCCTGCAGATATCCGGATCGCGCTATTTCACGGAACTGCCCCCGATTACCAATTATGACGATCTCGATCGCCGCATGCGCAGCGGCGAACTCAGTCTCGCGCTAGAGATTCCGCCGGGGTTCGCGCGCGATGCGGCACACGGTCGCAACGTTCGGATCGGCGCGTGGATCGATGGTGCGATGCCCTCGCGCGCGGAAACCGTGAGGAGTTACGTGCAGGCGATGCACGCAACCTGGCTGGCGCAGCGTGCCCGGCAGCTCTACGGCAATGCCGCGACCACAGGCGATTTCCAGCTCGAGGTCCGTTTCCGCTACAACCCGGATCTGAAGAGCATCGTAGCCATGGCTCCCGCCGTCATCCCGGTGCTCCTGCTGATCATACCGGCGATATTGGCGACGCTGAGCGTCGTGCGGGAGAAGGAATTGGGATCGATCATCAATTTCTACGTGACGCCCGTGACACGGCTGGAGTTTCTGGTCGGCAAGCAGATTCCGTATGCGGCGCTCGCCATGCTGAATTTCTTCCTGTTGACCGCCTTCGCCGTATTCGTCTTCCGCGTCCCGTTCACCGGCAGCTTCTTCGCCTTTACAGCCGCTGCGCTCCTCTATGTCATTATTACCACCGCGATGGGACTCGTGATCTCGGCGTTCATAAGCAGTCAGATCGCCGCGATCTTCGCGACCGCGCTCCTGACCATGATCCCGGCCACCCAATATTCGGGGCTGGTCGATCCGGTGTCGTCCCTTCAGGGAGCCGGTGCCTTCATTGGACGAATCTACCCGACCGCTCATTTCGTCACGATCACGCGCGGCACCTTCTCGAAGGGGCTCGACTTCGGCGACCTGACGGGACCCTTTGTTGCGCTGCTCGTGACCGTCCCGGTGCTACTTGGTCTCGGCGTGGCGCTATTGAGGAAACAGGCGAGATAGCCATGCGTACCGCCAACATCCTTCAGCTCGGCATCAAGGAATTGTGGGGCCTTTTGCGCAATCCGATGATGCTGATCCTGATCGTCTATGCCTTCACGGTCTCGATATATACGGCGTCCAGCGCACAGCCAGAGACCTTGAATCGGGCCGCGCTCGCTATCGTCGACGAGGACAAGTCGCCAGCCTCGACGCGCATCATCACCGCGTTCAATCCGCCATATTTCACGATACCGCGCCTGATTTCGCAGTCGGAGGTGAACCCCCGCATGGATGCGGGACTCGACACCTTCGCGCTCAACATTCCGCCGAATTTTCAACGCGACCTGCTGGCCAGGAGATCGCCGGCCATCCAGCTAAACGTGGATGCGACCCGCATGTCGCAGGCCTTCACCGGGAGCGGCTATATCCAGACGATCGTGGGCGACGAGGTCAGCGAATTTCTCGCTCGCTATCGCTCAGCGGCCCCTCCCCCCATCGACCTGGCGCTGCGGGCACGCTTCAACCCCGAGCTCAACAAGGGTTGGTTCGGCGCGATCAACAACGTGATCTCCTCCGTCACGATGCTGTCGATCATTCTGACCGGAGCCGCGCTCATTCGCGAGCGGGAGTATGGCACCATCGAACACCTGCTCGTGATGCCGGTGACGCCATTCGAGATCATGGCGAGCAAGATCTGGTCGATGGGTCTTGTGGTTTTGCTGGCCGCCAGCGTGTCGCTGGTGTTCATCGTGCAGGGACTGTTGTCGGTCCCGATTGGAGGCTCGGTCCCGTTGTTCCTGTTCGGTACGGCACTCTATCTCTTCGCCACGACCAGCATGGGCATTTTCCTGGCCACGGTTGGTGGAACCATGCCGCAGTTCGGCCTTCTGCTGATGCTCGTCCTGATGCCGCTGCAGATGCTGTCGGGGGCCACGACGCCACGGGAGAGCATGCCCGAGATCATCCAGAACATCATGCTCGCGGCGCCGAACACCCACTTCGTCATTCTTGCGCAAGCCGTGCTGTTCCGTGGCGCCGGGCTGGCCGTCGTCTGGCCGCAGATCGGCGCGCTACTGGTGATAGGCGCGATTCTGTTCTTTTTCTCTCTTCGACGCTTCCGAGATTTCTTGAGATAACGGGAGCAATGGCGGCCACGCACGAACGGCCGATCCCGTTCGTGCCATGGACAAGTCCGGGTCTGGCCGCGATCGGCGATCGACGCCGCCGTCGCATCGTTGGCCTGCATCAAGGTCGTAACCGTCGAAGCGCCTGCGCTGGCGTGATCTGATGTCTCACCAACAGACGTTTACTGGGACAACGCGCCAACCCCAGCCGGTCCAGACCTGACGCCATTGTGTGCACCCACCGCCCCACCCCCAGCCCGGTCCCCAGCCCCAGCCCGGTCCCCAAGCGGCGGCGCTGGCAAGACCCAAACCCAGGCCTATGCCCGCGGCCGCGAACGCCGGACCACGCCAACCCCAGCCACCGCCGCGCCAGCCTCCGCCCCAGCCGCCACCCCGCCAACCGCCCCCGGCGAACCCGCCGTGGAAGCCGCCGCCACGAAAACCACCACCGCCGAACCCGCCCCGCGCAGAGGCGTCGGCGGAAACAAGCGTAGTACCCAGAGTTGCGACGACCAATGCAATCAGCATTTTCCTGAGCATGAAGACCTCCGTTCGTTGAAGAGATAATTGATGAAGAAGAGATAATTGATGAAGGACCCGTCATGGTCCCTCCGATTGCCGGACAGGATCATCGTTGGAACATCATTCTGTGCGGTGCGAGCCGCATTGTCTTCGGGATTATTCCCCATCTTTGCTAAGGTGATCGCCCTAAGGCGCCGTCGAAATGGTGAGGCAGGCGCTCGATGCGTCCCATCTATCGCCCTTGACCGGCATCGCCATCGCGGAAGAGTCCTCGCGCAGGGCAAGCATCCGAATTCATACAGTGAGACAGGCCATGGTGAAACCGTTCCCGTCGAAGACCCACATCGGCAATCACATGCTGCATCCCGAAACGCTGATGCTCGGCTACGGCTATGATCCGCAACTATCGGAAGGAGCCATCAAGCCACCGGTCTTCCTGACATCGACCTTCGTCTTCAGGTCCGCCGAAGACGGTCAGGACTTTTTCGATTTCGTCTCGGGCCGGCGAGAGCCTCCGGAAGGGATGGGTGCGGGCCTGGTTTATTCGCGGTTCAATCACCCCAACAGCGAGATCGTCGAGGACCGGCTCTCTGTGTACGAGCGCGCCGAGAGTTGTGCGCTGTTCTCATCCGGCATGTCGGCGATCGCGACGACGATCCTCGCGTTCGTACGGCCCGGCGACGTCATTTTGCACTCTCAACCGCTTTATGGCGGAACAGAAACTCTGCTTGCGAACACGCTTGCGGGCCTCTCCATCGGCGCCGTGGGCTTTACCGACGGCATCGACGAAACCGCGGTCCGCCTGGCGGCGGAGGATGCCGTGCGCAAAGGGCGGGTCGCGATGATCTTCATTGAAACGCCGGCCAATCCAACCAACGGCCTCGTCGATATCGCAATGATCCGCCGCGTCGCCGATATGATCGGGCGGTCCCAGGGACACGCTCCGATCGTCGCGTGCGACAACACGCTGCTTGGGCCGGTATTTCAGCGACCAATTGAACACGGCGCGGATATTTCGTTGTACTCGCTGACCAAATATGTGGGCGGTCATTCAGACCTGATCGCGGGTGCTGTGCTCGGTTCAAAAACGATCATCAAGACCATCAAGGCGTTGCGAGGCGCCATTGGCACCCAACTGGACCCCCACTCCTGCTGGATGATCAGCCGGTCGCTCGAGACTCTGGGACTGCGCATGGAAAAAGCCGACACAAATGCGCGGATCGTCGCAGATTACCTGCGCGACCATGTCAAAGTCGCCAAAGTGCATTATCTTGGCCATCACGAAGACACCTCCCCGGCGGGACGTCTGTTCGCGAGGCAATGTACTGCCGCGGGCTCAACGTTCTCGTTCGACATCGTTGGCGGACAGGCGGCCGCATTCAAATTCCTGAACGCGCTGCAAATCTTCAAGCTCGCAGTGAGCCTGGGCGGCACCGAGTCGCTTGCGAGCCTGCCGGCAAGCATGACGCACTCCGGCGTTCCCGCAGACATTCGCCAGAAGATAGGCGTCCTCGACTCAACGATCCGGCTATCGATCGGGATAGAACATCCGTCCGATTTGATCGCGGATATCGCGCAGGCCTTGAACGAGGCATAATTGGACCCGTGCGTCAGCCGAGTTGGAGGAGCCGACCGATGCTACGGCACTTGGTGCTTGCGTATTAGCCGCTGTCGCGCAAGACCAGCTCGAAGCCAAGATCGACTTTCCGCTCTCCGCCGCGTTCAAGTGTGAGCGTTGCCGCCGTTCGGCCGATCGCATCTCCATGGACGCTGATCGTGCTTAGCGCCGGCGAGAACAGCCGGCCCATTTCAAGGTCACCAAGACCGATGACCGCAACCGGCTGCTGCGACGCCGGACCGTCGCACAACAGGCCGGCCTTCCGCAAGCCCGCCATAAAGCCGATGGCATGGGCATCGTTGGCGGCGAACACCGCGTCGACATCGGGCAGACGCGCATGAGCCGCCACGCTGCCCGAGGCGTTGCGATCCAGGATCAAGCGGCGCGGCTCTGGCAGACCGCTGGCCACGATCTCGTCCCAGAATCCGAGCCAGCGCCGCGTCGCGCGCGGATCGTCGCCGCCGATGAAGGCGAGCTGCTTGCGCCCCTGCGCGATCAGGTGCTTTGCGACGGCAACGCCGGCCTTGTAATTGTCGAAGCCGGCAACGGCGTCGATCGGAGCTGCCGGCAGATCCCACGTCTCGACGATCGGAATACGCGCGTGGCGCAACAGGCGATTGCCTTCCTCCGTCGCGGGGGAGCCGACCATGATGATTGCCTCCGGCCGCCGCGACAGCAGCGCCGCCAGCATGCGGTCCTCGCGCGCGGCGTCGTAGCGCGACTGCGCAAGGATCACGGAGAAGCCAAGCGGCTCGAGCTTGTCGGAGAGTCCCTGCACCGTGTCGGCGAAGATGGAGTTGGCGATTGTGGGCACCAGCACCCCGACCGAATTGGTCCTCGAACTCGCGAGGGCGCCCGCAACCAGGTTCGGGACATAGCCGAGCTCCCGCATCGCCTCCTCGACGCGAGCGCGGGTTTCGGGCGCCACCAAATCCGGCACCCGCAGCACGCGGCTGACCGTGATCGAAGAGACGCCGGCTCGCTTGCCGACCGCTGAAAGCGTTGGAGGGACGGGCGCAGTGCTTGTCTCAGTCTTGGGCACTTCGGAACTCATGGCGCGAAAGCTTGCACGATTCCAGCTTGCTTATCCGCTATGTTAGCGCTAACATACGCAATGTTAGCGCTAACATTAACACAATTGCTAATGCTAAGGGAGAAGCTGCATGATTTCGGACGACTTGGTTCAGGCCTATAGGCGCGATGGGGTGATCGTCGTCCCCGACGTGCTTGACAGGGACACGCTCGAAAGGGTGCGTGCCGTTCTCGCCGAACTGGTCGCCGGCGCGGCCGAAGTCACCGAGCACACCGACGTCTACGACCTCGAGCCCAGCCACACGCCGGAGAACCCGCGGGTCCGCCGCATCAAGGCGCCGCATAAGGTGCATCCGATTTTCGATGAGATCGTCCGCAGCCCGGTCGTGATCTCGATCCTCACCAAGCTGATCGGCCCCGGGCTGCGCCTGCATGGCTCGAAGCTGAACATGAAATCCGCGCAATATGGCTCGCCGGTCGAGTGGCATCAGGACTGGGCTTTCTATCCACACACCAATGACGATGTGCTCGCGATCGGCGTGCTGCTCGACGATTGCGATCTTGAGAATGGCCCGATGCTGGTGACGCCGGGTACCCACACCCGCGAGGTGTGGAACCATCATGGCGACGACGGCTGCTTCGCGGGCTTGATCGATCCCGATCTGATCCAGGACGAGATCAAGCGCGCGGTGCCCTGCATGGGTAAGGCGGGCAGCATGTCATTCCACCACGTGCGGGCGCTCCATGGCTCCGCAACGAACACGTCGAACAGGCCGCGCAATCTCCTGTTTTACGAAGTCGCCGCCAGCGACGCCTGGCCGCTGATGGGCGTGAAGGATTTTGCCGAATTCGACAGCCGCCTGCTCGCAGGGCCTTCAGTGATCACTCCGCGGCTCGCCAACGTGCCGGTGCGGATGCCTCTTCCTCCGGCGAAGCGACAAGGCTCAATTTACGAGACCCAGTCGGCGGCGAAGAAGTCCTACTTTACGCGTGCCGCGTAACCAAAACGACGATGCCCGCGGGTGACGCCGCGGGCATTACTGCTTTCAAGACAACATAACAAACAACATTCCGGGGAAACGAATGACCAAGATGGCAACCGGCGGAGCCGGTAAATCGCGCTTGCGTGTGATCCTTGCTGCGAGCATCGGATCAGCGCTCGAATGGTACGACTTCTTCCTCTACGGAACGGCCGCGGCGCTGGTGTTCGGCGATCTCTTCTTTCCGAAGAGCGATCCAGTTGTCGGCACTCTGCTATCGTTTCTCACTTTTGGCGTCGGCTTCGTGGTCCGGCCGCTCGGCGGTCTTCTGTTCGGGATCCTTGGCGATCGCTATGGCCGCAAGCCGGTGCTAGTCGCAACCCTTCTGATGATCGGCATTGGCACCACCGCGATCGGTTTGCTGCCGACTTACACACAGATCGGCGTCTGGGCGCCGATCCTGCTGGTCGCGATGCGCGTCATCCAGGGCATTGGCGCCGGCGCCGAATATGGCGGCGCGGTGATCTATCTCGTCGAGAATGCGCCGCCGAGGCACCGCGGCTTCTGGGGCGGCTTCGCGCCACTTGGCGTCTCGGTCGGCAATCTGCTCGCCGCCGGTGCTTTCGCCCTGGTGACGATGCTGCCGCGCCAAGACCTGATGGACTGGGGCTGGCGCCTGCCCTTCCTGGCGAGCTTCCTGTTGATTCTCGTCGGCATCTTCGTCCGCCTGCGCGTGAGCGAAACGCCGATCTATACCGAGGCCGTTGTCGCGCGCGGCAAGGTGGAGAGCAATCCGGCGATGGAGGCGCTGCGTCAGCACCCGCGCAACTTCCTGGTCGTGCTGGGCGCGCGCATGGCCGAGAATGGGCTCGGCTACTTCTTCCCTGTGTTCGGCCTGAGCTATGTCATCAGCACGGTGGGCGTGCCGAAATCGGATGCGCTGAGCGCATTGATGCTGGCATTCACGATCGAGCTGTTCGCCATTCTCGGTTTTGCCGCCTTGTCGGACCGGATCGGGCGAAGGCCGGTCTACATGTTCGGCGCGCTCGCGGGTCTCGCACTGGCGTTTCCGTTCTTCTGGATGGTCGGCACCAAGCAGTGGATCATGATAGCGCTCGCCTTCATCCTCGCCCGTGCCGTGGTGACGGCGGCGATGTTCGGGCCGCAGGCGGCCTACTTCGCCGAGCTGTTCCCGCCGCAGCGCCGCTTCGCCGGCTTCGCCTTTGCGCGCGAACTCGGCTCACTGCTTTCGGGCGGCCCCGCGCCGTTCGTGGCGACCGCGCTGGTGGCGGCCTACGGAGCGTGGTGGCCGGTCGCCTGCTACGCAATGTTCCTTGCCGCTTGCACGGTGGCAGCGATCTGGATCGGGCCGGAGACCTATCAGGAGAACATCGCCTCCGATTCCGCCGGTGACGAACTGCCCGCAGTCACGGCCGGGGCCAGTTCCGCGTCCTGCAGCTCGGCGATGTCTGGCCGTTCACACCGGTCTAACCGGACCCACAGGGAAGCCCCAAGTTTTTCGCGATTTCTGTAGGCGTGGCGCCAAGCCGACAACCGAGTGGGGATGAACAGTGCTGCGAGAGCCGCCTCCATCAGCCGCCGTGTTCGGCCGCGCGGCAGACTTCGAATTCGAGCTATGATGCCGTCCGGATCTAGCTGGGTGCGCCGGATATGGCTGTAGGAAATGTCGTGCGACAGGAATTCACCCCAGCTTAACGGCTCAAGTTCGGCTGATTGGGCCATCAAACCGTTGCGTCGGCAAACCGCCTCGAAGGCCTGTGGCGTCCACCGGCCGATATGATTGGGCGGAAGGTCCGGGACGGACCGGTTTGCTTCCTGGTATTCAATTCGAGCTTGGTTCGGCACGGCGCAAAATGCCGAACCACCCGCTTTCAGTAACGAGCGGATTCGACCGAACAACTCGTCGAGACCGTCAAGATGCTCGACGATCTGGAACAGAAAAATGAAATCGAAGGACGCGCGATAACCGTCCAAGGCCTTATCCCGGAGATCGACCGAAAGCGCCTGATATCCCTTACCTCTCAGGATCGGAATTGATTTTTCATTGTACTCAAGCGCTATCACGTCCTCTGCGCGAACGAGGCTGGGACAGATCAGATCGAGGAAGTATCCATTCCCGGCGCCCACCTCCAGCACCTTTGCCCCGGGTCTGTTCAGACGCTCGACCTCAGCTGCGGTACGCGCAAATTCCCATTTGGACCTGGGGTAAACTCCTGCGGCTCCGGTGAAGTTATAGAACTCTGCGTTTCCAGCCACGAAAGGCCAAGCAAATCCAAAGCCGCAATCCCTGCAGCTCATGATATGGCAGGTTTGCCCGCCCCACAGGGAGGTTACGCACGCAAAGATCCGTTCGTGGCTCTCGGCATCCGCGCGCTCTGGTGCGAAGAACTGAGCTGCTTCGCGAGCGGAGACTGTTCGCAACGATGCCAGCGACCGCGACTTGCACGCCGGGCATTCGGGTTCGTCGCGATCTGTCCCGAATGCATGCTGGCCGGTCAATGCCTCAGGCGACGAGCAAGTGATACCCTCAACCACTTTGGGCTCCAATAAAGAACCCGGTTGTTCACCAGATGGCCGGGTCTGATTCGACTATCGCCATACCGCCGCCGGCGAAAGCAGATACTTTCCCTTTAGTTAACATCTGGATTAACCAATCTCTGCCATATCGTCGTTGCCGCTGCTCTTTTCCTGCTAATCCGGTCCTATCGAATAGAGCCACAGCCGCTGCATTTCGTCCCGCCGGCTAGCGAAGAAGACAAGCACCGACGATGACCGCCGCCGCAAGACCCACAGACGTTATGGCAGTCGCTTCCCGCTGGGCCGTGTCCAGCGTCGCCGTTCAGTTCGCAAAGTCGTTGCTGCTGCTGGGATCACAGGTCGTCCTTGCTCGCCTGCTTGGCCCAGCCGACTTTGGCATTGTCGCCATGTGCGCGCCGATTTTCGGCCTGTGCTGCTTATTCAACGATCTCGGCCTTTCGCAAGCAGTGATACAGAGCCCATCCTTGAGCGTGGATGACAGCAACAACATTTTTTGGATCAATTTCGCGCTCGGCTGCGTCCTGGCCTTGGTGCTGCTGTTGCTTGCTCCGGCCCTTGCCAGCTTTTACAACGATCACAGGGTCGCCGAGGTGCTGGCTGCACTCTCACTGGTAATCGTTGTCAACAGCCTGTCTTTTCAACAAGTGGCATTGATGCACAGGCGCATGCAAACGGTTCCGATCCTGCTCATCGATATCGCGCCGGTTCTCGCAAACGCCATCGCCTCAATCTCTGCAGCGCAGCTGAATTTCGGTTATTGGGCGATCGTCATCGGACAAATGGTGCATGCCCTTACTGCCGGCTTGCTCGCTTGGACCTTGTCACCGTTTCGTCCGGCGCGGCCGCATGCGCTGGCCAAAGCGCTGCCCCTCATGAGGTTCGGCGCGCATCTTACGGGACTCTCAATCGCCTCGTTCGCGGCGACGAGTCTCAGTCCGCTCCTCATCGGCCGATTATTCGGAGCGCAGCAGGTCGGGCTGTTCGACAGGGGCTACAAGCTTGTCAGCATGTCATCCGTCCAGTTCCTCACTCCACTTTCCCGGATTGCGGAGACATCGTTGGCTCGGCTGTACGCCGACCTTAACCAGTACCGCCAGGCGCATCTTCAATTTTCGGAGGCACTCATTCTCTTTCTCACGCCCGGCCTCGTGTGCCTCGCGTTCATGTCCGATTACGCCGTCCAGGTGCTGTACGGCAGCGAGTGGATCGCCGCTTCGGACATCGTAAGATGGTTTTCGGTGGCGGGCTTGCTGGCTCCTGCGGGAACGGCGGCGTCGTGGTTGTTTGTAAGCCAGGGCCGCACGGACCAGATGCTTCGTTATGGTCTCGTTGGACAGGTCCTGTCGGTGCTGTCCCTTGTGCTCGGTTTGCTTTGGGGTCCGGTAGGGGTGGCGGTGTCGGCGGCGATCTTTTCGATCCCGATACATGGCTTGACCCTGTGGGGCGCAACTCGCCACGGACCGGTTTCATTGTCGCACTTTCTCAACATGCTGTTTCCTATTGGCCTCTCCATCATTGTGTCGGCGGCGCTCCTCTATGGAGCGTCGTACCAAGTTCACCGACTCGCGCTGCATCCGTTGATCGCGCTGACCATCGGCTTGCTGACGGCTTATTCGGGTGCTGGTCTCGCTTTATGCGCCACTCGGCCTGGCCGCAGAATAATCAGGAATGCTCAACGAGCAGCACAGATGATCAGGCCAGGCACATTGAGTGCGAGGCAATCAAGCCGCCATGCAACCGTGTAGGCGCAGTTCCATGAAATCGGGCGACCTGAGGCCGGCGGCAGATGCCACGCGGACGAGATGGATCGATTTCGCGCGCGGCATCGGCATAATCCTGGTGGTGTATGGTCACGTCCTGGGCGGACTGGTGCGCGCAAATGTTTTTCCTGATGGGCCAGCCGCGCAGTGGATGGACTACACGCTCTATACCTTCCACATGCCACTGTTCTTCTTTCTTGCTGGATTGAACGTGCAGCACAGCCTTCGGCGCGGCGCGCGATCTTTCCTGGAGGGTAAGGCATGGACGATTGCCTATCCATATGTGCTGTGGTCGCTCGTCCAGGGCGGCACGACCATGCTGCTGTCGCGTGATGCCAATATCCCGATCCTCCCGAGCGATCTTGCCGCGATCTGGTATCGCCCGATCGCACAGTTCTGGTTTCTTTACGCGCTGATGATCTGCCACGTAATGGCGGCCCTTGTCCCCTCACGGAAGGCGATGATCGCGATCGCGTTCATCGCCCTTGCGGTGTTCCTGCTGCTGCCGGTCCAGGCAGGTCTGCCGCTCACATTGCATCACTTCGTTTTTTATGTCGCCGGGCTTTACGGCGCGGGCGCCACCGCGGCCTGGCGACCTTCTGGCTGGTCCGTGCTGGCACTCATCGTGCTCGCCTTCGCAGGCGCGGTGGCGCTGGGTGGCTATCTGTCGGACATGGATGCCAATGGGCTGGCGTCGCTGCCGGCCTGTATGCTTGGAATTGGCGGAACCCTGGCCCTCTGCAAATTGCTCGATGACAAGCGTTACCGCTGGCTTGCTGTGATAGGCGTAACGTCGATGACGATCTACGTACTCCACATCCTTGCGGGCTCGGGCATGCGCATCGTCATGCTCAAGCTGCATGTGCCGCCGCAGCCCTGGGCTTACCTGTTCGCCGGCACCGCTGCCGGCGTCATCCTTCCGTTGGTGGCGCATGCGGTGCTGGCGCGACTGCATCTGCTTACAGCCTTGGGCCTAGCGCCATTGGTGAAGGGCAAACCTGCTGCCGTCGCGGCGACCCAAGCTCCAACATCCGCTCGAACTCCGGCCTGAGCCGCGATGAGATCAGGTGAGCTACTGGCCCGTGGTGGCGAGGGCTGCCATCGTGTGGGCTGGCGCGGCGACCTTTGACGGACCGGACAAGACGAACATGAGCGATCATTAGCCGACCGAGTGCAGGAAGGTACGTAGGCGCGGAAGGATTCCTTGTGTTGGCACGGAAAACGATACTCGGCGCGTGAAACCTTCAGCCATGCCCCACATTTACGCTGGAGGATGTAGGTCGCCCGCTCGAAAAATCCTGTACCGCATACGGTACGGCCACCTTGGCTCGCGTTCCGACCTGATTTTCTGATCAGCGATCACTTGAGCGGCAGGTGGCATCCAATGGTCGTAAAGCGGTTTGACCCGCAGAGCCCGACACCAGATTGCGACTGGCTGGACAGGGTGGTTTATGACCGAAGTATTGGAACTTGCGAGGTTTGTGGAACGTGCCCGGCTCGGGGACTTGAGTGAGCCGGCGCTGGAGCAATTGAAGGTCCGTGTTCTGGATACGGTCGGGGTGGCCATCGGGGCCCTGAGCGCTCCGCCGGTCGCAGCGATCCGCAACCTCGTCGACGAGCTTGGCGGCTGCCCTCATTCGACGCTCATTGGCGGCGGCCGCACCGCGCCGGACCGCGCCGCGTTCTACAATGGCGCTCTCAGCCGTTACCTCGATTTCATGGACAGCTATATCGCTCCCGGTGAGACGTGCCATCCATCCGACAATCTCGGCGCCGTCCTGGCGACGTCCGAGATGCGTGGGGCGAGCGGGGCCGAATTTCTCACCGCGCTCGCGGTCGCCTACCAGATTCACATCCGATTGAGCGACCTCGCTCCGGTCCGCGAAAAGGGCTTTGACCATACCACGCAAGGGGCGTACGCGGCCGCTGCGGGCGCGGCCAAGGCGCTTGGTCTGCCGCGCGCGCAGATCGCGCACGCGATCGCCATCAGCGGTACGGCCAACAATGCGCTGCGGGTCACGCGCACGGGCGCCCTGTCCAATTGGAAGGGACTCGCCTATCCGAATGTCGCGATGTCGGCGACACACGCCGCGCTGCTCGCGAGCCGAGGCGTCACGGGGCCCGAAGCTGTGTTCGAGGGCGTCAACGGATTTAAAGAGGTGATCGCCGGCCCCTTCGAGATCGACTGGCGAGAGGAGAATCTGGAAGGCGTGCGACGAAGCGACGTGAAGCAGCACAATGCCGAGATCCACGCCCAATCGGCAATCGACGCGGCGCTCGACATACATGCTCGCCCGGGCTTTGACGCGTCCGCTGTCGCTGCAATACGGCTCAAGACGTTTGCGGTAGCTCATCGCATCATTGGCGGCGGACAAGAGGGTGACAAGCGAATCGTCCGAACCAAGGAGGAGGCAGATCACAGTCTGCCCTACGTGCTGGCCATCGCGCTGATCGACGGGGAAGTGCAGCCGGCGCAATTCGCACCCGAACGGATCGCTGCCGACGATGTCCAGAGATTGCTCCGCAAGGTGACGGTCACGCCCGATCCAGGCCTTTCGGCGCAATTCCCGCAGCGGCTTCCTGCCGAGCTCGAAGTGGAGCGGCAGGACGGGATTGTGCTTCGCGCGCGGCGGGACGATTATCACGGCTTTCATACCAGACCCTTCGATTGGGCCACGGCGCGCAGCAAGTTCGATCGCGTGACGTCCGCCTTTACATACCCCTCCGAACGCGACGCATTGGCCGAGGTCATCGCAACGCTGGAAGCGCGTCCGGTTGCCGCCCTCGCATCGCTTCTCGGCACTATCCAATTGCCGGCCGTAGGAGGCGAGCATATCTGAGGAGAACTCCGATGGCAGAAACAACGTTTTCCTTTATTCCCCGCGCTGCGCGTCCGGACAAGCCGCGCAGGATCGGCCTCACTGAGATCCGTGGTCCCTACTATAGCGCCTACGGTCCGCGCCATCTCGAAGACTTGCTGGAAACCGTTGGCTTCTGGATCGACGGTCTGAAGTTTGCCGGCGGATCCTTTGCCCTGATGCCACCGGCTGCAGTCAAGGGCATCAACAAGATCGCGCACGATCATGATATCTACGTCTCCACCGGCGGCTGGATCGAGAACGTGCTGCGCTTCGGAGCGGATGCTGTCGATCGCTATATCGGGGAAGCAAAGGCGCTCCAGTTCGATGTGATCGAACTGTCGGCCGGCTTCATCAGCTTGCCGACCGATGCCCTGCTGCGCCTCATCGAGAAGGTCAAGGCGGCAGGGCTGAAGGCCAAGCCCGAGCTCGGGATTCAGTTCGGCGCCGGCGGCGCGACCGCGGCCGAGGAGCTGGAGAGCGAGGGGACCAAGGATGTGGGCTGGCTCATCGCGCAGGCAAGGCGGACCATCGACGCCGGAGCCGATATGATCATGATCGAAAGCGAGGGTATTACCGAGAACGTCAGGAGCTGGCGTACCGATGTGGTGGCGAGAATCGTCGACCAGCTGGGGCTCGAGAAGGTCATGTTCGAAGCTGCGGAGCCCGCGGTGTTCGAATGGTACGTCAAGAACTATGGCAACAACATCAACCTTTTCGTCGACCACAGCCAGATTGTGCAGCTTGAGGCACTGCGTTCGGGCATCTGGGGCACCAAGAGCACCTGGGGTCGAATTCAGAACCTGCCAGGTTGACGGAGCGGACGGATTTGGTTTCCTGCGCACCGCATTTCGCCGGCTCGAAATCTCGACACAAATCCCGACATAAATGATGGATCGTATGCACGCTCAGAGCCTGAACAGCTTCTCGGCGTTGCCATGCGCGATCCGCGCACGGTCGGCCGCAGAAACTGGAATCTGTTCCAGAAACGCGCGGGCCTTTGCCATCGAGCCATAAGGATAGTCGGCCGAGAACATGATGCGGCTGACCCCGACCTCGAGCAGCAGATCGAGAAATGTCGGCGGAAAGTTAAAGCCGGCAAAGGTGTAGTGCAGATTCTCGCGCAGATATTCGCTGACCTGGCGCTTGAGCCGAGTTAGCTCGATCGGCATCACATCGACCCGTTGCATGAAGAACGGCAGGCCCTCGCCCATATGGCCGATCACGATCTGCAGCTTGGGGAAGCGGTCGAATACGCCGCCCAGCACCATGCGCAGCACATGCACCGCAGTTTCGATGTGCCAGCCGAAACCTGGGCCCGCGAGCATCTCGGTGACGAGCGGCGCGAAGCCGCCGAACGAGGCATCGATCACCGGCTTCGGCGGCCTGGTTGGATGGAGATAGATCGGCGCGCCGAGCGATTCGGCGGCCTCCAGCACCGGCCAAAAAAATTTGTCGTCGAGGTAGCGTCCGCGCTGATGGCCGTTAATCACGGCACCGGCGAAGGCCTGGTGGCTGAAACGGCGTTCGAGCTCTTTGGCGGCCTGATCGGGGACTGCAATCGGCAGCGCAGCGAAGCCGGACAGTCTTGTCGGTCGCGTGGCAATCGCTTCGGCCAGGGCATCATTGGCCTCGCGCGCGAGCACCACCGCCTCGGCGGCCTCCAATTGCTCGACACCCGGTGCGGTCAGCGAGACGACCTGCATGTCGATGCCGGCGGCATCCATCTGGGCGATCCGCCCGTCGCCGATGTCGCACAAGTCGCGCATCAGCCGCTCGGCACGGCTGCCGACCTGGCGCGCCTGTTCCCTGAGGTCGCGGCCGGGGCCGTCCAGAAAGCCCGGCGTCGCGAAATGCTCTTCAAGCGTGATGGTGCGCATGGCCTCGATGCTCCGATGTCGCGGGATGACGCTGATGCTTGATGCGAATGGTGGCGATTTTCCGGAAGCTCTCCCTAAACAATTCGCCCGAGGCGTGCGTCTCGTCTCAACAAAAGCTTTTGGACCGTTTCCTCGATCGAATGTGGCGTCATCCCAAGCTCGGCAAATCCAGCGATCTCGGGCGACGCAACGGTGTCGATCTGCATGAGCTCAACCTGATTACGGGCGAGGAGTGGGCGCGGAAGCATCTCCGAAAGCCAAGCCAGAGCGTGCCAAGCAGCAAACGGAATCGGAACAAGGACAGGCGAGAGGCCGGCCTCGCGCGCAACAGTCCTGAGTAATTCCTGGTAAGAGTAGACGCGAGGGCCACCAAGCTCGAATAGTCTCGAACGCGTTTCGGCTCGCAGAAAGAGCTGAGTAATCGCTTCCGCGACATCTTCCGCATCGACTGGCTGCAACCTGGTCAGGCCCCGGCCGAACATTGGATAGATCGGAAGCTTACCAAGGAGTTCGAGGATGGTCGCGACGAACGCGTCATCCTCTCCGAACATGACCGCCGGACGGACTAGAATAGCGTCCTCGAATGCGGCCCGAACCGCTAATTCCCCTTCGCCTCGCATTCGGATGTACCGCGATGACGAGCGGCTATTGGCGCCAATTCCCGAAACATGAACGAGCCGCTGGACCCCGGCCAGCCGAGCCTGAGCGGCTACCCGTCGCGCGGAATCGACATGAATGGAATGGAAAGCCACTCGCCCCTGCTCGACGTAAAGGCTGACCGCATTCACCGTCCCGTAAGCGCCGGCAAGCGCATCGGCGACTGACCGCTCGTGCTGGATGTCGGCTTGAGCAAATTGGAGGTGAGAATCATCAGAGCCAAACGAGCGCTGCGCTTGATCTGCATGCCTGGACACAATCCGAACGCGAAATTCGCTGGAGCGCAGGTGCCGAACGACGCGACGTCCAAGGAAGCCAGTTCCCCCGAACACGGCAATCGTGCGATTGGTCGCTGCTAGCATGATTCAAATTGACCGCTACACGTCGGAGCTTCTCAGGCCCAAAGAACGAACCGAGACCTGGAGGCGTCGACCGCTGATCGCCGCATCAACTTCCGCGAAGGGTGAGGTGTTCCCCAGGTACCACGTTCCAGAACCCGGCGTTAGGGCACACCGCCGCTTCCTTCGTCTGCCGGGAGCTTGCTGGTTAGCTGAGGGAGCATCCGGCTTCTGGATCAACACCAGGCTACAGCAAGACTGGCCCCACGGGACCGGATCGGACTCGTTTCGGAAATTGAGAGGGGTGCTGGAGCCTGACAACGGATGCGCGCCATTCCTTGCCATTCTATTCTTGCTCCCGATCAAAGGATGCACGTTTCACCGGCAGCAATCTAAAGGGAATGAAGTTCTTTTCTGATCGCGTCCAGTTGCGGTCGACAGGACTGTCTCTAGATCGTGGTCGCCACCCTTAAATTCTTGGGACTTTGATGACCGACCTCTCCGTCGACGCAAGACTGCTCGCGCCCGATCACCCACGCATTTCAGAGCCGAATTCAATTAACAAGGCCGTAGTGATGGTCGGGCTGGGTGCTCTGGCATCAGGCGCTGTTGCTCTTGCAGATGCCTACTCTTGGCGGCTGGGGGCACTGTTCGTGTTGGGCGGGTTTCTTGGACTTGTCCTTTATCACGCACTATTCGGCTTTACCTCGGCATGGCGGGTCTTCATCGCCGATGGGCGCGGCGCAGGGCTGCGCGCACAGATGCTCATGCTCGCGATCGCGGTCGTGCTGTTCTTTCCAACGCTCGCGCATGGATCACTGTTCGGACAAGCTGTCCACGGCGAGTATGGCGCTGTTGGAGCGTCGGTTCTCGTCGGTGCTTTCCTGTTCGGTATCGGCATGCAACTCGGTGGAGGCTGCGCATCGGGAACTCTTTACACCGCCGGTGGCGGCAACATGCGGATGTTCGTCACGCTTGGCTTTTTCATCATAGGTTCCGCTATTGGCGCGTTGCATCTGCCCTGGTGGTCGGCGCAGCCGAACATCGGCTCCATTTCGCTTATTGAGACGCTTGGCTGGGGACCAGCGCTCGCGATCAGTCTGGCGGTCTTTGGCGCGATCGCGATCGCCACCTGGGTGATCGAGAAACGCCGACACGGCACACTGCTGACTAGTGCTGCACCAAGCCATCGCGGCTGGCGGCGCGCACTGCGTGGGCCGTGGCCACTCGCCGCAGGTGCCGTCGCTCTCGCACTGGGCAACTTCGCGACGCTCTATCTTGCTGGAAGGCCGTGGGGAGTGACCTCGGCGTTCGCGCTATGGGGCTCGAAGTTATTCGCGCTGACGGGAGCCGATGTCGCATCCTGGGGTTATTGGCAGAACCCAGCCCGATCGGCGGCACTGCATCAGAGCATATTCCGCGATGTGACGTCAGTGATGGACTTCGGGATCATCCTGGGCGCGCTCACGGCGGCTGGCATCGCCGGAAAGTTTGCGCCGAGCTGGCGCATCCCGGCGCGCTCACTCCTGTGCGCTGTTGTCGGTGGCCTCCTGCTTGGCTACGGCGCGCGCCTCGCCTACGGCTGCAACATCGGCGCCTACTTCAGCGGCATCGCCTCGGGAAGCCTGCACGGCTGGCTGTGGTTAGCGGCAGCGTTCGCCGGCAGCATTCTCGGGACGCGATTGCGTCCGCTGTTCGGGTTGTCGGTTGAGCGAAGTGGATAGATAGCGGCCGCTTCGCCGAAACGACCTTTGACTCCGCCGAACAGCGAGACGCCGATAAGCGCCTCAGCGCCGACGGACTATCGCGCGATGAACGAGCGCGAGACGGCTACTGGAGCCTATTGACCGGCCGCTTGGGATGGCGCGTTTTCGATCCGGTATCTGAGGAGCACTACACCACCCTCCAGAGCTTGGTTGCTCTCCAACATCATGGCGGAAACTGGAGCTCGTTGATCCGCCTCCCCCTCTGTGGAATCGAATAGGCTTGGTGCGCCCTTCGCGCCGTCCACGGCGGGACAGAGGAGCAGATTGAGTTCGTCGACCAGTCCCGCACGCAGAAAGGCTCCGTTCGTTCCGCCTCCGCCTTCGAGGAGCAGGCGCTTCACGCCGAGTTCGCGATTGAGAATGTCCAGCGTGAGCGAAAGGTCGAGTTGGGATTTTCCGGCAAAGACATAGGACACGCCCTCGCCGCGCAGAGCCGCCAGGTGCGCGTCCGGCACCGACTCGGAAAGGACGACCACAATCGGATCGCCGCCGATATCAGAACGGCCCCAAGCGATCTTGCCGTGCGCGTCGAGCACGACACCGTAGGCCCTGGCGTCGCGCCGTGCGAACCAGGGCCCTCGCGGAAAGGTTTCCTTCGCCGAAGCGGGATAAGGCTTGCCCTTCGCAAACTCCTGGCCGGTGACGCGGCCGATGAGCCAGGCGTCGCCGGCGAGCTCTTCGTGCGCGCGCTCGAATACATCTCCGGCCGCGCCCTTGGGACGCCAGCGGCTTGGGAGCGTTCGACCGTCCACGCTGCAAGCCATAAGGCAAATGACATGCGGTTTCATGCGAACTCCTTCGAAACTCGGAATCTATGCGCCGGGCCGTTACACTCGATATCGCTTCGTGCCGACCTTCTCAACCAGGGGCCGAGGCTCCTTTAGCCTCTGTTCGTTGAAGCGAGCTTCTTAGCCGTCGCTTAGGCAGCGCTCGCCATCGATCACCATGGCATGGCCGACAACGAAAGCGACCGCATCCGAGCAAGGGCTCGGGCCAGCGTGCCTGGCCATCGCGCCGAGCAACCTTGATTACTTCCGGTATTGCTCGTCGCTGACCTTCTCCATCCAGTCCACGTTCTTGCCCCCTAGCGATTCTTGGATTGCGATGTGGGTCATAGCTGTAGTCGGCGAAGCGCCGTGCCAATGCTTCATTCCCGGCGGAAACCACACGACGTCGCCTCGTCCGCAACCTCGAAGAGCGCATCGGCGTGAGGCTTCTGAATCGCACGACGCGTAGCGTCACCCCAACTCAGGCCGGAGAACGGCTGTTCCTGAAGATCGGTCCGAAGATCGAGGAGATGGACGCCGAGCTGGCGGCCCTGAGCGAACTGCGGGAGAAGCCCGCCGGCACGATCCGGATCACGGCGACGGAATACGCGGCTCAAGCCATCCTCATGCCGGGCCTTGCGAAGATTCTTCCGAGCTACCCCGACATCAAGGTCGAAGTGCTGATCGACTACGGCCTCACGAACATCGTCGCCGCCCAGTACGATGCGGGGATCCGTCCCGGCGAATTGGTCGCGAAGGACATGATTGCCGTGAGAGTGGGGCCCAACCTTCGCATGGCTGTCGTCGGCGCAGCGTCTTATTTCGAGGGCCGCAAGAGGCCTCGCAACCCACGGGACCTGACAGAACACAACTGCATCAACCTGCGCCTTCCTACGCACGGCGGCAGTTTGTACGCGTGGGAGTTCGAGAAGAACGGGCGCGATCTCCACGTCCGTGTCGATGGGCAACTGGTTTTCAACGGGGCCGGCGCGCTGCTCGACGCCGCGCTGAAGGGTTTCGGTCTAGCCTATCTGATGGAAGCCCACGTTCAGCCTTACCTCTCGCAAGGCCGCCTTATACGGGTGCTGGCGGACTGGTGTCCGCCGTTCTCTGGGTACCACCTGTACTACCCGAGCCGGCGGCAGCCCTCGCCCGCTTTCTCGCTCCTGGTCGATGCTCTTCGCTACAAGGGACGTGACTCGGGCAAGCTTGCGATGTGGCCGCCGCGTCGTGGCCATTACAGCAGCAGCGACAGGCGGACCGAAAGATGGATCGGCCCGAACGGCAGCTTTTCGCTGTTCTCATCGACCAATGCAATTCGCACCGACCGCTACCATCCGGGACACAAAATCGTAGGGATCGTAGTCGGCATAGAAAAATCGGGAGCGGTGGTAGCGGGGGAGGGACTCGAACCCCCGACCCCAGGATTATGATTCCCGTGCTCTAACCAGCTGAGCTACCCCGCCACGGCACACGCGCGCGAGACGAAGAGCCGCGGGCGCGAACGCGCCGCATATAAGGAGCACGTCTCGCGCCTGTCAAGCAAGCCGCGCCGGTTCTTTAAGCTATTGCAACGCCGTCTTATTTTGGCTGCACATTGGGATTGCCGCCGGGGCTGCCGGGCGGCGGGATCACGGGTGTTGTGCCAGCTTCGGGCGGCGGCGCCCGCATTTGGGGATCGACGCCCGCCGGCGGGCACAATACCCCGTTGGATTTGGCAAGCTTGTCGCCAAGCGCCTCATTCGCCTGGCCAACTGTTTTCCCCTCCGTCGCGTTCGGGCCGTGATCCGGAGTGGTTTTGGCGGTCGGCGCGCACTCAGTCCCCTGCGGTTGGAGGGGCGGTCTCCGCCATCGGGGTTGAAGGTGCAGGCGGCGCTTGCGCGTGTGCCGCAGCAAGAGCCGCCAGCATTGTCGAAAGAATCAGGGTCGGTTTCAACTGCATGCAGCGAAAACACACCCCACAGGCGGAGGTTCCGGTTCCCAATCATTACGTTTTGCGGTAACGGATCAGGGAAAAATGCCCGAGCGGAGGCATCGCGCGACGCTCGGTCAGAGCGACCCCGCCGTGTTTTTGTGCCCAGTTGACCAGGCGCTGCCAGGGAAACTCCGGTCGCCAGCCGAGCCGGCGCGCGAGCGGCGCAAATGCAAGCTCGAACGCACGGCGCGGCCCGCTCTCCGCGCCAATGTGATTGACCAAAATCAGTTCGCCGCCGGGCTTTAACACGCGAACGAAGTCATCGAGCGTTGCTTCGGGATCGGGTACCGCAGTGATGACGTATTGCGCCACCACCGCGTCGAAGGAACCATCCTTGAACGCCAAGTTCTTGGCGTCCATCACCGCGAGCAATTCGACATTGCCAAGACCGAGCGCGCGCACGCGGTTTTGCGCCTTGCGCAGCATCGGTTCCGAAATATCGACGCCGCAGATCCGGGTCGTACGCGAATAATCCGACAGCGAAAGGCCCGTCCCAACGCCGACATCAAGGATGCGTCCGCCGATGCGATCTGCCACCGCAATGGTGGATTGGCGGCCCTGATCGAAGACCTTGCCGAACACCAGATCGTAAACCGGTGCCCAGCGCTCGTAGGCCTTTTCGACCCCTGCGCGGTCGATGTCGGAAGCCATCCCCCCTGCGCCCCGAACGCTTACCCGCGTATCGCTTCGACCAACGGCCGCGCAGCACCTGTGGCCACGCGCTTGGCCGCCGCGCTCTGAATGAAACCGCCGCCGAGCACGCGCGCCTGTCCCGCCGCTGCATCATAGAACACGCAGGCCTGCCCCGGCGACACGCCCTCTTCGCCCACGACCAGCTCGACCTCATAATGCCCGCTTGAGCCCCGCAGCCAGGCCGGCTGCGGCGCACGCGTCGATCGCACCCGGACGTAAATCTCAAGCCCGCCCGCAACGGCGGCATCGAGATCACCGTCGCCGATCCAATTCACGTCGCGAAGCTGGATGCGGTCCATCCGCAACGCCTCGCGCGGACCAACCACGACGCGCCGGCTCGCGGCATCGAGCCGCACGACATAAAGCGGGCTTCCGGCCGCGATCCCCAGCCCCTTGCGCTGGCCGACGGTGAAATGCGCAATGCCCTGGTGACGGCCGAGCACACGGCCGTCGACGTCGACGATGTCGCCGGGCTCCATCGCATTCGGCCGCAGGCGGCTGATGATATCGGTATAGCGCCCGGTCGGAACAAAGCAGATGTCCTGGCTGTCGTGCTTGTCGGCAACCGAAAGGCCAAAGCGCCGCGCCAGCTCACGCGTCTGCTGCTTTGTCATGTCGCCGAGCGGGAAGCGCAAATATTCCAACTGCTCCCGTGTCGTGGCGAACAAGAAATAGCTCTGGTCGCGATCGGCATCGGCGGCACAGACCAGCGCGCGCGATCCGTCGGCAAGCCGCCGCGAGGCGACATAATGGCCGGTCGCCAGCGCCGCCGCGCCAAGCTCGCGCGCCGTCTTGAGCAGGTCGCGAAACTTGATTGCACGATTGCACTCGATGCAGGGGACCGGTGTTTCGCCCGAAGCGTAGCTTGCAGCGAAATTGTCGATCACCGATTCGCGGAAGCGGTCTTCATAATCGAGCACGTAATGCGGAATGCCGATCCGCTCGGCCACGTCGCGGGCGTCGTGGATGTCTTGGCCGGCGCAGCAGGCGCCCTTGCGGTGCGTGGCCGCGCCATGGTCGTAAAGCTGCAGCGTGATGCCGACAACGTCATAGCCCTCCGCCTTCAACAACGCAGCCGTCGTCGAGGAGTCCACGCCGCCGGACATGGCGACAACGACCCTCGTGTCCTGCGGACGACCTTCGAGATCGAGACTGTTGAGCATCGGTGCGGTCACATTAACGATCGCGATAAAGCCGGCGGCCGACCACGATCAAAAAAGCCATAGTGCGAACAAAGCCCGTTTTACGGTCGGGGAGCCTCCCGGGCGGTTCCGAACAAAGGGTTTGAAACGGAAACGACTGGCAAGGCCAGTCTTTAATATAGGCCGTATTCCCGTGAGGCAATCACAGCCAGGGGCTGACCGCGGCAATTCTTGCCGACAGGCAGAAAAGACGGGGATCCCGCCTGCAAGGCGATCCGCTAAACATTTGAAGAGACAGCGGATTTTGTGCCCCCTTGGCTGGCCCGCTCCTTGCTAACTCCTAAGACGGAGTTTCATGACAAGAGGCTGGTCGTGGTAAGCGTTACGTCAGATGTTGCCGCCAGCGCGTCCTATGCAAGCGCGCCCCCAAAATCCATGCGACAAGAGCCTTCGCTGCCGGGCGACAGCTTTGCGGCGCTGATCGAGGCCAATGCGCCGGCCAACTATTTCAGCGCGCCGTCCGCGGGCCCGGATCCAGCCAATATGCCCTCCTCCAGCAGCGCGCGGACGCAGACAAACGACGCGGCATCGTCTGATCCGGCGAGTAGCAGTCGAGCACCGTCCCCCGCAGCATCCACCAACACCGATAACAGTTCCGCGCCGGACCGCGGCGCCAGCTCCGCGAATGCGAACGGCGCAGGCAAGGCCAACGCGGCTGGGGAGGCGAAATCGGGAGACGGTAAAACCGACAAGTCCAAGTCGAACGGCAAGTCGAGTGACAAGTCGTCGACCGACAGTACCGCAAGCAGCGATTCCACCGCGACGGCAATCTCAAACGGAATTCCGGCCAACGCCCCGACCCCGGTCGCCACCGCCGTCACCAGTCCGACACCGGCCGACGGCTCCGCCGCGCCCGCGCCAACGGGCGAATCGGGCGCTCCGCTTGCGATCGCTGCCGCAGCCATTGCCGCCAGCACCTCTCCCGCAGGTGGCCCCGCCGCCGCGAACGGCGGCCAAGCCAAAGCTGATCCGGCAACCGCCACCGGCACCGCTGCCACGGCTGGCGTGGTATCCGCAGCAAAGGGGCAGTCCCAAGTTGCCGCGCTGACCACCGCCGGTCAGGATGCAACGTCGGATGAAGCCGCAACGCCGGACGCGTTGGCGGCTGCCGCGGCCGCCGCCGGATCGGCGCCAGGCTCCGTTAACGCGACCTCACTCAAAACTCCGGCCAGCGGAGCGGCGAAGGCCCCGGCAACGACGGGCTTAAATCCAACAGATGCAGGCACCTCCCCGTCAACGGCGGCCAACGGCAATGCCGCATCGCAAGCCGCGGTCGCAGCCAAGCAGGATGCGCCTCCCGCGCTCACCGATGCGTTGAAGGGCGACAAGACCGACGGCGGACCCTCGGCCGCGGCCTCGCCGACAGCTCACGATCGACAGGCGATCACCACCGCTCAGCCTCAACCCGCCACGCCCGATCCGAGCATCCAGGCGGCGACGCTGCCGACGCAAGTGCCCAGCGCCTCACTGCTGGCCGCGACCAGCACGCCGACCGTGACTGCGGCGACCGGCGCACCGGTGCCGGTGAGCGGGCTGGCGGTCGAGATCGCTGCATCCGTTCAAAGCGGCAAAACCCGTTTCGAAGTGCGGCTCGATCCGGCGGATCTCGGCCGCATCGACGTGCGCATCGACGTCAATCGCGGCGGCCAGGTAACCTCGCATCTGATTGTCGAGAAACCGGAGACGCTCTCGATGCTGCAACAGGACTCGCGGCAATTGCAGCAGGCGTTGAACGACGCCGGCTTGAAGACCGGCAACGGCGGGCTGCAGTTCAGCCTGCGCGATCAATCCTCGTCCGGCCAGAACAACGGCAACCAGCAGATGCCCGGCAATGCGCAGCGGTTGGTCGTCAACGATGAGAACACACTGCCCGCAGCGGTTGCGGGCCAATCCTACGGCCGCATGCTCGGGCTGAGCGGCGGTGTGGATATCAGAGTCTGAGGAGACGCAAGATGGCAACAGCAGGCGCGGCAGTTAGCGGGAGCAAGGTCGTTTCAGGAACGACCCAGCCTCCGGCCTCTTCATCCTCCTCGAGCTCGACGCTGGGCTCGAGTGCTAACCAGACCATTGCCGGAAACTTCCAGACCTTTCTGACACTGCTGACCACCCAGCTCCAGAACCAGAACCCGCTCGATCCGCTGGACACCAACCAGTTCACGCAGCAGCTCGTCCAGTTCGCCGGCGTCGAACAGCAGCTCAAGACCAATGATTCGCTGAGCAGTCTGGTCACGCTGCAGCAGACGGCGCAATCGACCCAGGCGCTGACCTTTGTGGGCAAGACCGCGACCGTGAACGGCAGCACCACGGCGCTGTCGAACTCACAGGCGACCTGGGCCCTGAACATTCCCAGCAATTGCAACCTGCAGATCTCGATCGCCAACAAGGCCGGGCAGACCGTGTTCAGCGGGGCCTATACGGCGACCGCCGGCAACAACCAGCCCTTTAGCTGGAACGGCAAGGCCAACGACGGTTCGCAAATGCCCGATGGCCAGTACACGCTGACCGCGACCGCCACCGACATCTCGGGCAATTCGGTCGGCGTCAGTACGCTGATCCAGGGCGTGGTGACCTCAGTCGATCTCACGCAGACACCGCCCTTGCTGTCGATCAACGGCCAGAACTACACCGTCAGCCAAATCAAGAGCATCCTCAACTAACGCCGCCGCCCGCCCGCGCAACGAGAGGAGAAAGTTACCAATTGGTTTACACGTCCTCCCGCCGCGACGCGCAAAGAGCGGGTTCCAGGCCTGTCAAAGGAGAATCTTATTGAACCCTTGGGCTTAGCCAAATTTTAAGCCGCTGAGCGTAGCTTTGTTGCGGTGAGTTTCAGTGGTTAAGAGTTTGTGAGTACGCCATGACAGAACCCCATCGCCCGAGGGTGAAATACGTCATCGGGCCTGACGGCAGCCCGCTTACGATTGCGGATCTGCCCGCGCCCGGGACGAAACGGTGGGTCATTCGCCGTAAAGCCGAGGTCGTTGCCGCCGTCCGTGGCGGCCTGCTCTCCCTTGAAGAGGCCTGCAGCCGCTACACGCTGACGGTCGACGAATTTCTCTCCTGGCAGTTCTCGATCGACCAGCACGGTCTTGCGGGGTTGCGCACCACCCGGATCCAGCAATATCGCCAATGAGCTGAAAACGGACCAGACCCAGTTTGATAAAAATCGGCCTCGCTTTGCGAGGCCAATTTTTTTCATGACCGAACAAGTTCGATACTCCCCTTAACCTTCGTTAACCATATCGAAACCATACCCTAGGCAATAATTGCCCAGTTTCGACAGGTGGCGAATCTGGGGTAGCTGTGCAGGGGCTTGTAGACTTCCTTAAAGGTCTGGGTGCCGCGCGTTTGATGGCGATGGTAGCGGTTACTGCCGCGCTGATCGGCTTCTTCGCGTTTGTCATCATGCGGGTCACCACGCCGCAGATGACCACCCTCTTCAGCGATCTCAGCCTGGAGGACTCCTCCAGCATCATCAAGGACCTGGAGCGCCAGGGCATCGCCTATGAGCTGCGCAACGAGGGCAGCGTCATTCTGGTGCCGAAGGACAAGGTCACGCGGCTGCGCATGAAGCTCGCCGAAGGCGGCCTGCCCAAGGGCGGCGGCGTCGGCTACGAGATCTTCGACAAGTCGGACGCGCTCGGCACCACCAGCTTCGTGCAGAACATCAACCACCTGCGCGCGCTCGAGGGCGAACTCGCCCGCACCATCTCCTCCATCGATCGCATCCAGGCCGCGCGCGTCCACCTCGTGCTGCCGGAACGGCCGCTGTTCTCGCGCGAGACGCCCGAACCCACCGCCTCCATCGTGGTGCGGGTGCGCGGGAGCCTCGAGCCGCAGCAGATTCGCGCCATCCGTCATCTGGTCGCCTCCTCGGTCAGCGGGCTGAAGCCGCAGCGGGTCTCGATCGTCGACGAATCGGGCCAGCTGCTGGCCGACGGCGCGGCAACAGATATTGATCAGCAGGTCGGTGACGAGCGGCGCGCCGCCTTCGAGAAGCGCATGCGCAAGCAGGTCGAGGACATCGTGTCCTCGGTGGTCGGAGCGGGTCGCGCCCGCGTCCAGCTCTCGGCGGATTTCGACTACAACAAGATTACCCAAACCTCCGACAAGTTCGATCCTGAAGGGCGAGTGCTGCGCTCCAGCCAGACGCGGGAAGAATCCTCCCTGACCGCCGACAACAACGGCCAGGTCACGGTCGGCAATGAACTTCCGGGCGCGCAGCAGAACAACAATCAGCAGACCGCGCGCGACCAGAGCAAGAAGACCGAGGAAACCAACAATTACGAGATTTCCCGCACCACCAAGACCGAGGTGACCGAGGCCGGACGCGTCAACCGCATCTCGGTCGCGGTGCTGGTCGACGGGAGCTACGGCAAGAACGAAAAGGGCGAGCTGGTCTACAAGGAGCGCAGCAAGGAAGAGCTCGACCGCATCGCGGCGCTGGTGCGCTCGGCGATCGGTTTCGACCAGAAGCGCGGCGATCAGGTCGAGGTCGTCAACCTGAAGTTCGCAGAGGGACCCGCGGTGGCTCCGATCGAAGGCCCCACCGGTCTGCTCGGTATGCTGCAATTCACCAAGGATGACGTCATGTACGTCATCGAGCTCGGCGTCATGATGCTGCTTGGCCTTGTGGTGCTGTTCATGGTGGTGCGGCCGCTGGTCAAGCGCATCATCGCCTCCGAAGAGGTCGCAGCGCTCGCTCCGCCGGCCCCGGCGCTGGCCGAACCCGCCCCGGCCCAAGCTCCGCAGGCCCCCGCAGGACAAGCGCTGCTTCCCGGCAACAACAACACCGCCCAACTCATCGACGTCGCCCAGGTCCAGGGTCAGCTCCACGCCCAATCCGTGCATCGCGTCGGTGAGCTGGCCGACCGCAATCCCAACGAAACCGTCGCCATTATCCGTCAATGGCTGAACGAACCCGCTGAATAATCCGTCATGGCTGTTCCACAGACTGCAAACAACAACGACATCACGAGCGTCATCGCGAGCCTGGCGCAGCGCCAGGCCGGCAGGCAGCGGGCGAAGATCCCCGGCCCGAGGCGGGCGGCCATGCTGATGCTGGCACTGGGCGAGCAATATGGCGGCAAGATCTGGCAGATGCTCGACGATGACGAGGTGCGCGAACTGTCGATCGTGATGTCGACGCTCGGCACCGTGGAAGCCGAAACCGTGGAGGATATGCTGCTCGAGTTCGTCTCGCGCATGTCGGCATCCGGGGCGCTGATGGGCAATTTCGATGCCACCGAACGCCTGCTGCAGCAATACCTGCCGCCTGACCGGGTGTCCGGCATCATGGACGAGATCCGCGGTCCCGCGGGCCGCAACATGTGGGAAAAGCTCTCCAACGTTCAAGAAGAAGTCCTCGCCAACTATCTGAAGAACGAATATCCGCAGACCATCGCTGTCGTGCTGTCCAAGCTGAAGCCGGAACATGCCGCCCGCGTGCTCGCCATTCTACCCGAGGACATGGCGCTCGACGTGGTCGGACGCATGCTGAAGATGGAAGCGGTGCAGAAGGAAGTGATCGAGCGCGTCGAGCAGACGCTGCGGGTCGAGTTCATGTCCAACCTCTCGCAGACCCGCCGCCGCGACGCGCATGAGGTGATGGCCGAGATCTTCAACAATTTCGATCGCCAGACCGAAACCCGCTTCATCACCGCGCTCGAGGAAGAAAACCGCGAGTCAGCCGAGCGCATCAAGGCGCTGATGTTCACCTTCGACGACCTCGTCAAGCTCGACTCCGGCTCGGCGCAGACGTTGATGCGCCATGTCGACAAGGAGAAGCTCGGTGTCGCGCTGAAGAGCGCGAACGAAGAGGTCCGCGGCTTCTTCCTGAGCAACATGTCCTCGCGCGCCGGCAAGATGCTGCTCGACGACATGGCCGCGATGGGACCGGTCCGCCTGCGCGACGTCGACGAGGCGCAGGCACTGCTCGTCAATCTCGCCAAGGATCTCGCGGCCAAGGGCGAGATCATGCTGACCAAGAACCGAGCCGACGACGAACTGGTGTATTGATGGCTGCGCCCGCAAAATTCCTGTTCGATACCGATTTCTCCGCGCCCGACCGGCGCGAGCGCGCCGCCACCGCCGCCGAGGTGGCCCAAAAGGTCGCCGCCGCCGAAGCGCGCGCCTATCGCGACGGCTTCGATGCAGGCCAGCGCGAGGCCAAGGCCGAGAGCGACCGCCGTTCCGCCCTCGCGCTGGAGGAAATCAAGATCGCGCTGCAGGGAATCGCCGCGGGCTTTGCCGGCGTCGAGGCGCGGATGGAGACCGAGGCGGTCGATGTCGCGGTCGCGGTCGCGCGCAAGCTCTGCGGCGAACTGATCGCCGCCGAGCCGCTCGGGGAGATCGAAGGCCTGGTGCGGGATTGCTTTGCCCATCTGGTGTCGACCCCGCATCTCGTGGTGCGCATCAATGACGGGCTTTACGAATCGGCGCATGAGCGCATCGAGAAGATGGCCAAGCAGAGCGGCTTCCAGGGGCGCCTCGTCATTCTCGCCGAACCCGAGATCGCGAGCGGCGATTGCCGGATCGAATGGGCCGACGGGGGCGTGGTGCTGGAGCGCGCGGCGATCGACGCGAAGATCAGTGAACTTGTCGGACGCTACATAGCGTCCAGGAAATAGGGAGGCGGGGATTAGATTATGAGTGACACCGATACACAGGTCCCGTTGCCTGATCTGAATGCGGCGGAGGCGCCGCCCACCGGGGACGTGGCCTATAACGAAGACGAGCAGGCGGCGCGCATTGCCGCCGATCTCGAAGCCGTCTTCGACGTGCCGGTGCAGGTCTCCGCGGTGCTCGGCCGCTCGAAGATGGAGGTCGGCGAGCTCCTCAAGCTCGGACCGGGTACCGTGCTCGAGCTCGACCGCCGGGTCGGCGAGGCGATCGACATTTATGTCAACAATCGCCTCGTCGCACGCGGCGAAGTGGTGCTGGTGGAAGACAAGCTCGGGGTAACCATGACGGAGATCATCAAGGCCGAGCGCGGCTGACCCGGGCCGGAAAGTCGGGTTCCGGGAAAGACGCGCTCGACTGCGATGACACAGTTTCTTCGATAACGCTCGCGCCGTGGACGGCGCAGACAGACGCACAAGGAGATCGACATGCGGCTTCTTATTGTTGGCACGTTGAAAGGCCAGCTCACCGCGGCCACCAAGATCGCCATGGAGAACGGCGCGACCGTCACCCATGCCGAAGACAACGAGCAGGCGATGCGGGTGCTGCGCGGCGGCAAGGGCGCCGACCTCCTCCTGGTGGATGTCGGTCTCGACATCCGCGACCTGGTCATGCGGCTCGAGGCCGAGCATATCCATGTCCCGATCGTCGCCTGCGGCATCACCAACGACGCCCGCGCCGCGGTTGCGGCGATCCATGCCGGCGCCAAGGAATACATCCCGCTGCCGCCCGATTCCGAACTGATCGCGGCGATCCTGGCGGCTGTCGCCAACGATTCCCGCGATCTGGTCTATCGCGACGAGGCGATGGCCAAGGTGATCAAGCTTGCGCAGCAGATCGCGGGCTCCGAAGCCTCGGTGATGATCACCGGCGAGTCCGGCACCGGCAAGGAGGTGCTGGCGCGCTATGTCCACTCCCGCTCCTCCCGCGCCAAGAAGCCGTTCATCTCCATCAACTGCGCGGCTATTCCCGAACACCTCCTGGAATCGGAGTTGTTCGGCCATGAGAAAGGCGCCTTCACCGGCGCGGTGGCGCGGCGCATCGGCAAATTCGAGGAGGCAAACGGCGGCACGCTGCTGCTCGACGAGATTTCCGAGATGGACGTGCGCCTGCAATCGAAGCTGTTGCGCGCCATCCAGGAGCGCGTGATCGATCGCGTCGGCGGCACGCGGCCGGTGCCGGTCGACATCCGCATCATCGCGACCTCCAACCGCAATCTTGCGGACGCGGTGCGCGAGGGCACCTTCCGCGAGGACCTGCTGTTCCGCCTCAATGTCGTCAACCTGAAGATCCCGCCCTTGCGGGAGCGGCCGGCCGATATCCTCGAGCTCGCGCAGCATTTCGCCAAGAAATACGCGCAGGCCAACGGCGTAGCCGTGCGCGCGCTTTCGGCGGAGGCGCGGCGGGTCCTGACCACCAACCGCTGGCCGGGCAACGTCCGCGAGCTGGAAAACACCATGCATCGCGCGGTGCTGATGGCGCAGGGCGACGAGATCGGGCCCGACGCCATTCTGACACCGGACGGCGACCGGCTCGACATCGCTAAGACCGCGCCGGCGGTTGCGCACGCAACGCTCGCCGCCGAGCAGGTCACCCGCGCCCTGGTCGGACGCACGGTCGCCGATGTCGAGCGCGATCTGATCCTGGAAACGCTGAAGCATTGCCTCGGCAACCGCACCCACGCGGCCAATATTCTCGGCATCTCGATCCGTACCCTGCGCAACAAACTCAACGAATATGCCGACGGCGGCCTCCCGATCCCGCCGCCCGGCGCCGGCGAGTATGCACGCATGCCGAACGCGATGTGACCACTGACAGGCTCGCTCCACGCTCCGATGCCCGGCCTCGTGCCGGGCATCGGCGTTTTGGGAGCCTATCTCGGGCATCCGGGCCTCATGGTTCGAGACGGCGCTCACGCGCCTCCTCGCCATGAGGGTCTCATGGGCGTTAGGTGTGCCGCGCATCACGACCTCATCCTGAGGAGCGGCCGTGAGGCCGCGTCTCGAAGGATGGGCCACGAGTGACGCTGCGGCCATGACTCCACACTCCCGCGACGCGATGCGCCCGAGCTTTGGTTTCGACCACCCTCTTCGAAAATCAGAGGGCGCAGGGAAGGCCGGGTGCTGGCTGCACCCATGGTCACCGCGCGGAAAAGTGCGCGAGAAGCGCGCGTTGACCGACAGGTTCAGCCGAGACAACCCGGCCTTCCCTGCGCAGTGGTTTACGGCTTACTTCGGGCTCTCCCCGGTGAACCAGACTTTGTTGTCACCGTCGTCAGCGCGATGGATAAGCATCGTCGCCAACTTAGCGCCAGCCTCGGGGCGCCAGGACCACACGACTTCGCCGTCCGCATCGATGCCGTTCGTCTGGCGGCACCAACGCGTCCACCGCATCCCGCCTCGCGTTCCGTGACGATCGCGATCCGCCCCTCATATCGAGGCGGGACGGCGCTAAGGAGCCACCAATTTCGGAAAAACGGAAGCAGAATATTTTAGCATGCGCATCTGGACGACCCAAATCGGCTTGAATGGCCTCAGCAAATTCGATTTTTCGCGCAGCGCATTTTGAACGTCCGAATGCCTGAACAACGGGCGACCAGAGAGAAAGGGCGCCTGATTTTGCCCGTCGGGCGACTCACGTTGCGAGTGTTTGAGTGCGCTCCTCCGGCGCGATTACGGGTTGTCCGCCATGGGTCGGAGAGCGAACGGGCAAGCCTATTGCACCGAGGCACGTGGAGACGTGAGTTGCGACAGTATGGCTGCCACATTACATCGCTTGCGCTATCACAATTTTGAGCGTTGAGTTCAAACACCGCTACCGCAGGTGTCCTGCAGCGTATGGTGCCGTTTTTCGCGCAATCAATTCTTTTCCGATTGCATGAACTCGATCTCGATGGCCACGCGCTCTTTTCAGCGCAGTGCTGATGGAGGCCAAGAACCAAGAACAAGCCGACAAATAGATCAGCAGGAGGGAGCAAATGTCACGAAAGCTGTCTCGACGACAATTCGTAGCTGCTACCGCCGCGACATCCGCAGCGCTCATCGCCGCGCCTTATGTGCGCAGCGCCCACGCAGGCGGCAGATTGTCGATAGGCTTCTGGGATCACTGGGTCCCCGGCGCCAACAAGGCTCTGACCGAACTCGTGAAGGAATGGGCCGAAAATGAAAAAGTCGAGGCTCAGATCGACTACATCACGAGCCAGGGCAATAAACTCCTCCTGACCATCTCTGCCGAAGCGCAAGCGAGAACCGGCCACGATATTCTGACTATGCCGGCATGGAATCCGCATTCCAACGCCGAACTGCTCGAGCCGCTCAACGAGATCATGGAGACGGTCATCGCTCAGAACGGCCAGGTGAACAACACGGTCCAGTATCTCGGCCAAGCCAGCGGTGCCTGGCTCGGCGTTCCCGCTTGTTTCGGCAGCCAGATCAAGGGGCCCTGCTCGCGTATCGATCTGATGAAGACATACGCCAATATCGACGTGCAGGCGATGTATCCGGCGGGCAGCCCGCCCAAGGCTGCCGATTGGACCCTGGAAACGTTCCTGAAGGCAGCGGAAGGCTGTTACAAGGGCGGTTTCCCATTCGGCATTGGTCTCGGCCAGACTGCCGACAGCGTCGATACCGCCGGCGCCGTCTTCCAATCGTTTGGCGCCGAACTCGTCGATGCAAGGGGCGACCTCACGGTGAAGACCGACGCCGTTCGGCAGGCACTCGATTTCTACAAGAAGCTGATCCCCTTCCTTCCCGCGGATGTCGCGGCGTGGGACGACGCTTCCAACAACAAGTGGCTGATTTCCGGCAAGGGCGCGCTGATCATGAACCCGCCGAGCGCCTGGGCCGTCGCCAAGCGCGATGCACCGCAAGTCGCCGCGCAATGCTGGACCCACGGCTTCCCGGCCGGTCCCGCCGGCCGCTTCGCGCCCTATGTGCCTTTCTTCTGGACCATCTGGGCATTCTCGAAGAACAAAGACGCCGCCAAGAGCCTGCTCAGGCATCTGTCGCAGCCGTCATCGATCGAGAAGCTGGTGATCGCCAGCGGCGGCTATGACCTGCCGGCCTACAATAAGCTCACGACGTTGAAGGTCTGGGCGGAAGCGGAGCCACCGAAGGGCACGCTCTTCCATTACCCGAACCCTTATAACCATCAGAAGCTGTCGATTGCCGCCGCGCCGGCCCCGCCGAAGATCGCGCAGCAAATCTACACGCAGGCGACATTGACCAAGATGGTGTTGCGCCATGCGAAAGGCGAGCCCATGGAGAGCACGCTCGCCTGGGCGGAAGGCGAGTGTGAAGGATTCATGCGGAGCTGAGGACGGGACGGTTAGAGCAGTCGCCGAACCGAGCGAATCGAGGCACGCGCGCCCAGCCTGCGCGTCATTGCGAGCGCAAGCGAAGCAATCCAGATTCTCTCCGAGAGATGCAGTCTGGATTGCTTCGGCCTACGCGCAAAGGCGCGTCGGCGGGACTCAAGGCCTCGCCATAGCTCGCATAGCGAGCGGCGGCGGGTCGCCGCTGTCGCTCCTGGCAATGACGGGCTTGGGCGCTCGTCCGGGCCCTGCAACTTGATGGGAGGATGCGCTGGCGGGTCTTCGATAGATCGCACAGGGCGCACGCGCGCAACGATCAGCACTTGTCAAGGGAGGAAAACGATGAGCACCTGGCTGAGTGAACGAGAACAGCGCCTCGTCGCGGGGGCCGAGACGGCATCGGCGGCAACGCCGATTCCGACCCAGATCGTCTCCAACGGAGAGTATCTGCCGCCGCCGCAGAGCGCCACGCAGAAGAAGGTCGAAGCGCGGATCAACGAACTCGCCGACGTGAATGCCAGGCGGCTCGGCTTGAGCCGTCGGCAGTTCCTGCACACGAGCTGCGGCATGGCGGCGGCGTTCCTCGCCATGAACGACATCTACGGTAATGTCTTCCAGGTCGCGCCGGCCGAGGCGCGCGAGCCCGAGCTCATGCTGGCCCGGGCGCAAAGCCTCGCCAACCAGTTCATCTTCGACGTGCAGACCCATTTCGTGCGCGACGACTTCGAGCACAAGGAGCTGTTGGGACTGGCCAAGTTCGCGAGCGAGCACTGGAATCCGGTCATGAAGCAGGAGGGCGTCTCCTCGCTCGCCCGCTACAAGTTCCAGAACTACGTGAAAGAGATCTACTACGACAGTGATACCAACATGGCGCTCCTCAGCGGCGCGCCATTCGACGACCCGAGCTGGTGGCTCCTGTCCAACGAGCAGATCGTCAAGGCGCGCGAGCTGATCAACGGCTTCGCCGGCTCACGGCGCCTGCTGGCGCACACCGTCATCACTCCCAAGCAGCCCGGCTGGATGGAGGAGGTCGACAAGGCGATCGAAGTCTACAAGCCGGATTCCTGGAAGTCCTACACGATCGGCGACCCGCTGGCGCCTTCGAAATTTCCGTGGCGGCTCGACGACGAGCAGGTGATGTATCCGTTCTACGAGAAAGCGGTGAAGGCCGGCATCAACACGCTGTGCATCCACAAGGGACTGCTGCCGCCCGACTACGAGAAGTCGTTCGCCGGAGTGTGGGAATATGCAACAGCGTGGGACATTGGCAAGGCCGCCAAGGATTGGCCGCAGATGAACTTCGTGATCTATCACTCGGCGCTGCGACCGTTCCTGGAGCTGCCAGACCAGGCATGGGCGGAATTCGAGCAGACCGGCCGCATCCAGTGGGCCACGGATCTTGCGGAGATCCCGCAAAAGTTCGGCGTCACCAATGTCTATGCCGAGCTCGGCACGTCCTTTGCCAACTCGGCGGTGGCGCATCCGAAGTTCTGCGCCGCACTCGTGGGCACGCTGATCAAGGGCATGGGCGTCGACCACGTCATGTGGGGCACCGACTCCGTTTGGTACGGCTCGCCGCAGTGGCAGATCGAGGCGCTGCGCCGGCTCGAAATCCCTGATGATATGCAGAAGAAGTACGGATTTGCGCCGCTCGGCGATGCCAACAGCGCCACCAAGCAACTGATCTTCGCCGGCAACGCGACCAGGTTCTACAACATCAAGCTGAGGGCAGCCGACAACACCAAGATGCCGGCCTTTTCCGAGGACCGCCTCGCGACGCTCAAGAACGAGTACGCGCGCGCGGCCAACGAGCCCTCGAACCTGCGCTACGGCTACGTCCGTGCGGCCTAGGGCGCGGTGGGATTAGCTTCAATCGCCATCGCGCTTTTGATTCTTCCCCGCCGTCATTGCGAGGAGCGAAAGCGACGAAGCAATTCGGACTTTCTCCGCGGAGAAAGTCTGGATTGCTTTGCTTGCGCTCGCAATGACGGCGGAGGCTGGGAACGATGGAATTTGGTTGAATCGTCAGCACTGAAGCAAAGTGCTGCGCCGGAGGAGCGCGCAAGCTTTGCCGGCGCGCTCGACGCGCGCTCACCTGTCCCACGTCACCGGCAGATTGAGCAGGCCGCGGAAGGCCCAGCCGCCGATCCTGATCGGGTCACTATTGACGATGCGCAAATTCTTCAGCCGGGAGAAGACCGTGGGCAGCGCCACGTCGGCGATCATTGCACGCGAGGCCCAGGCGCCGGCACAGAAATGCGGGCCCGCGCCGAAGGCGACGCTCTTGCTGGCATCGCGGCGCAGGTCGAACCGGTCGGCGTGCGCAAAGTGCTTCTCGTCGCGGTTGGCCGAGCCGAACATCAGAAACACACGCTCCTCCGGCTGGAAGGCGGCATCGCGGATCGTCCATGGCTTGGCGATGCGGCGCGGCGACATGCCGATCGGCGAGATCCAGCGGGCATATTCCTCGAACGCCTGCAGCCACGACACGCGCCCGTCGCGGATCAGCGCGAGCTGATCGGGATGGGTCAGCAGCGCCCATACCGTGCCGGCGATGGCATCGCGCGGTTCGTTCTGGCCGCCGCTGATGGCGAGCTTGATGTTGGCGCGCACGCTCTCCATCGGCATGCCCGCGGCGACCATCACGGAGAGCAGGCTGTGGTCCGGCGCCTCGCGCAATATGGGCAGCATGTCATCGATCGCGGCATCAATGCCTGATGTCGCCGCATGGCAGCGCGCCTCCACCGCGGGATCGCCAATGTAGTTGGCGATGCCGTCGATCATGCCTTGCGACCATGCGTTCATGTCCTGAAACCGCATATTGGTAAGGCCCGTGATCGACTTCAGGCACTCGGCGGAGAAGGGAAGCGCGAAATCACGAACGAAGTCGATCGGACCTGCCGGATCGAGCGCATCGACAATGCGATCGGCATGGGCCCGAAACTGCGTCATCCAATTTGCCCTGACCGCCTTCGGCGAAACCGCGGGGAAGAAGATGTTTCGCTCAGTCATATGCGCGTCCCCGTCCTTGCGCATCATGTTCTGGCCCATCAGGCGGTTCATCAACCCGCCCGGCTGGTCCGAGCTGAACACGTCGATTTTCTTCTCGGACACGAAGATGTCGTCGCGGCTGCACAGGAGCGTGCTGCCAAGTTGCGGCACGAAGGCGATCGGCGCCTCCTTGCGCATCTGCGCCGGTGCCGGATAAGGATCATCCCAGAATGCGGCAACATCAATGTCGAAGCGGGGAGCGGTGCTCACGGTCGGCCCTCATGAATAGCGCCGGGCACCTTAAGTCTTCGTGAGCCGCGCGTCTGGCCGCCCGATCGCGAGCACGGCAGGTGTAGTGCCGGCGGCTATCGCCTCCTGCAAAGCCCCGTGAGGCTTCATGGCGCTCTCCCACGCTTCTCTTTTCGTCCTCAAAGCATAGCAGCCTTGTGGCCGCTGAGGGAAGTCACGCCCCGACCACGATCCGGGCGAATATGCCGCGCGGCCGGATCACGAATAGCTTGGCGCGTCGGGATTCCGGAAAATGTGAATGGGAGCGCCTGGCTCGAGCTGACGCCCGGTCAAGACGGCATAGGCGTAGAGCGCGAGATAAAGTATCGCGAGCGTGCCGACGACGTAAAATGCCCAAGTCGCAATGCGCTTCATCATCTCCACCGGGAGTTCATGAGGCGCTTTTAGAGGGCGGATTGACGAAAGGCTAGAGCCGGCTCATCTCTCCCCCACGAGGAGAGGCGAACCGAACGCATATCTGCCGCTAGCTCTTGCCCAGTCGCGGCGCGGGGATGCTCACTTCGGCAAGCTTGGCGATGTCCTCGTCGCGGTCGATCGCAACGTAATCGCCGTGCCAATAGGCGAGCGCCGAGCCTCGCGGGGCGACCTGCAGGTCACGCACGCGCCCGATGACGATCCCGTGGGAATGCCGCTCAATGATGTCCTCAACCTCGCAGTCGAGCGCCGCCAGTGCTCCGACCAACAGGGGCGCGCCCGGCGCGCGCGCCACCCATCGGGCGCCGGCGAAACGTTCCGCGCCTTTCAGACCGCCTTTGCCGGAAAATCGCTCGGCAATGTCGGTTTGATCGGCTGCGAGGATATTGACGCCGAAGAAGCCGTACCGCTTGAGCAGCGGCCATGACGAGGCCGCACGGTTGACGGCAACGATCAGCGAAGGCGGATCGACCGACAGCGAGGACACCGAGGTAACGGTCATGCCGGTCACGTCCGCTCCCTGCCCGACCGTGATCACGCTGACTCCTCCCACGAGATGGCGCATCGCGGTGCGGAAATCGTGCGCGTGGACCTCGCGGTCGAGCTTGATGATTTGGGCAGAGCTCATCGCATTCTCACAAGACAGACTGATCCTCTGCGGACTGTTCATCGCCGCTTTTTTTGAGCAGCTCGCGCAGGATCGAGCCCTCGAGCCGTGCCAGATCGGCAGAGCCGCGTTGCCGCGGCCGGTGCATGTTTACGTCGATATCATGCGCGATCCGCCCGTCCTCGATCACCAGCACGCGATCGGCGAGCGCCACCGCCTCCGAGACGTCGTGCGTCACTAGGATCGCGGTAAAGCCCTGGTCGCGCCAGACCCGCTCCAGCAGCCGCTGCATCGAGATGCGCGTCAGCGCATCGAGGGCGCCGAGCGGCTCGTCGAAAGCGAGCACGCGCGGATCACCGACCAGCGCCCGGGCCAACGCGACACGCTGCTTCTGGCCGCCGGACAGCACCGCAGGCCACTGGCCACCCTTCTCCGCGAGCCCCACTTCGGCGAGCGCCTGTTCCGCCCGCGCTTGCGCGGCGGCCGTTTTGCGTTCGCGCCCGAGGCCGACCTCGACATTGGCGAGCACCCGTGCCCAGGGCAACAGCCGCGGCTCCTGGAACATCACCCGAATCTCTTCGCGCCGCGCGGCCTCACCGAAGCTGATGGTGCCGGCGTCGATTTTCTCCAGCCCCGCGATCAGCCGCAGCAGCGTGCTCTTGCCGCAGCCGCTGCGGCCGACAATGGCGACGAACTGCCCGGCGGGAATATGCACGTCGATGCCGCGCAGCACCTCATGATCGCCGAATGACTTGCGCAAGCCGCGGATGGTCAGGGGCAGACCGCGCCGCGAGCCATGCGGCGGGTGCCGCAGGACTCTCGCCTGCTCGACCAGATCGGTGCGATCCAAGGGTTCAGCGGGAGCGCGAAATTGTAGAGCTTCCTGCATGGGGACTTTCTCAATGTTTCTGGAAGGCCGGATGCCAGGACAGCGTCAAGCGCTCGAGCAGGCGCGAGGCGCTGTCGGCGAGCTTGCCGAGAGCCGCGTAGATCAGGATGCTCAGCACGACGACGTCGATCTGCATGAACTCGCGCGCCTGCATCGCCATGTAGCCGAGTCCTGAGGAGGCGGCGATGGTTTCCGCCACGATCAGGGTCAGCCACATGATGCCGAGTGCGAAGCGGATGCCGACGAAGATCGAGGGCAGCGCGCCCGGGAAGATCACGCGGGTGAACAATTCGCGATCCGACATGCCGTAGATGCGCCCCATCTCGATGAGCTGCGGATCGACGGTGCGGATGCCGTGCAGCGTGTTGATGTAGATCGGGAAGAAGACGCCGAGCGCGACCAGGAATATCTTCGCCGTCTCGTCGATGCCGAACCAGAGGATCACGAGCGGGATCAACGCCAGATGCGGCACGTTGCGCACCATCTGCAAGGTCGTGTCGCTCAATTTGCTCGAGAGCTGCGAGAGGCCGTTCGCCAGCCCAAAGGCAAAGCCGATGCCGCCGCCGATCACAAAGCCGATGGCCGCGCGCCAGAAGCTGACCCAGATGTTGGTCGCGAGCTCGCCGGAGCGCGCGAGCTTCCATCCCGCCAAGGCCACATCGCTCGGGGCCGGCAGCACGCGGGTCGGCACGAGGCCGGCACTGCACGCCGCCTGCCAAATGACGAGAATCGCCAGCGGCACGATCCATTGAACAAAACCGTCAGCGCGCGGCAGCCTGAGTGCGCGCACGCGCGGGAGACTGTCGATCAGGCTCATGACTGCGATGCCCCTACAGCCGGCCGGTACTCGTTGCCGATAGTCTCGCCGAACGGACCGGTGTTGACACGAAGCGGCGTGACATTGCCGCCCTCCTCCAGGGCGAGCCGTGGGAACACCAATTCCGCGAAACGATAGGCCTCCTCCAGATGCGGATAGCCGGACAGGATGAAAGTATCGATGCCGATGTCTTGATACTCCCTGATCCGCGCCGCGACCGTCTCGGCATCGCCCACCAGCGCGGTACCGGCTCCGCCGCGCACGAGCCCGACGCCGGCCCAAAGGTTCGGGCTGATCTCGAGCTTGTCGCGCCGGCCGCCGTGCAATTGCGCCATGCGTTGCTGGCCGACCGAATCCATCCGCGAGAAGATCTTCTGCGCGGATGCGATCGTCTCGTCGGTGACATATTTGATCAGGTCGTCCGCGGCCGCCCAGGCTTCCGCATTGGTTTCGCGCACGATCACATGCAGGCGAATGCCGAAAGAGAGCTTGCGTCCGCGGTTCTCCGCCACGGCCTTCACCCGGGCGATCTTGTCCGCAACCTGCGCCGGCGGCTCGCCCCAGGTCAGGTATTTGTCGACCGTATCGACCGCGACATCGATGCCGGCGTCGGACGATCCGCCAAAATAAAGCGGCGGGCGCGGCGACTGCAGCGGATGGAACAACAGCCGCCCATCCTGGATGCGGATGTGCTTGCCTTCGAAATTGACCGTTTGGCCTGCGAGCAGGTCACCATAGACCTGCAGGAATTCGCGGGTGACCGCGTAGCGTTCGTCATGCGCAAGAAAGATGCCGTCGCCCTTGTTCTCGACGGGATCACCCCCGGTGACGACGTTGATCAGAAGCCGCCCGTTGGAGATGCGGTCGAGCGTTGCGGTCATTCGCGCCGCAACGCTTGGCGATTGCAGCCCCGGCCGGACCGCCACGAGATAGCGCAGGCGCTCGGTGAATGGCGCGACCGCGGAGGCGACGATCCAGGAATCCTCGCAGCTTCGCCCCGTCGGCAGCAGCACGCCGTAATAGCCGAGTTGGTCCGCCGCCTGGGCGATCTGGCGCAGATAGTTGAAGTTGACCTCGCGGCCGCCGCTCGTGGTACCAAGATAGCGGCCATCGCCGTGGGTCGGGAGAAACCAGAGGATGTTGGCCTTGGAAGGCTTTTGGGCAGGCATAATCATGAACCTTGCTTACGCTGAAGATCGGAAACGGTGACGGGCTTGGGCAGCAGGCCGAGCGCGACAAAGGTATCGGCGATGCGCTGCTGGCTTGCGATCACCTCGTCATTGATCGGCCGGATGCCGTAGGATTCGCGCCGGAGCGACGTCGCGAGCACCGGTGCCGGCAAACCGACCGACGGGCTCAATTGCGCTGCGACTTCGTCGATATGGTTCTTGGTCCAGTCGTCGGCCTCGTTGAGCGCCTCGAGCAGGACGTCGACGGCCCTGGCGTTCTCGGCGAGGAATTTCTTCGACGAAAAATAGAACTGATGATTGGCGACGAGGCCTGTCCCATCGGCGAGGATTCGCGCGCCGGTGGAGGCTTCGGCCGCGGCCTCATAGGGATCCCAGATCACCCATGCATCGACGGAGCCGCGCGTGAACGCGGCCAGCGCGTCCGCCGGCGCCAGAAACACCGGTTGGATGTCGGTGTATTTAAGGCCGGCATGCTCCAGCGCCTTGACCAGGAGATAATGAACGTTCGAGCCCTTGTTCAGCGCGACCTTCTTGCCGCGAAGATAGGCAACCGATTTCAGGCTCGAATCCTTCGGCACCAGGATCGCCTCGCCTCGCGGCGCCGGCGGATCATAAGCGAGGTAGACCAGCGGCGCGCCGGCAGCCTGGGCGAAGATCGGCGGCGTCTCGCCGGCGATCCCGAAATCGATCGAGCCGACATTGAGCGCTTCAAGCAGCGGCGGGCCGGACGGAAACTCGGTCCACGACACCTGGTAGCCGAGCGGCCTGAGCTTCTCTTCCAGAGTGCCGCGCCCTTTCAGAAGCACCAGCTTGCCGTATTTCTGGTAGCCGATGCGAACGAGCTTGTCCTCACCGTAGGACGCGCTGACGGTTGCCGCGACAAGGCTCACCGAGAGCACGGCGCGCGTGATCCAACGTTTTACGAAGCGCTTCATGATGCTGCCTTGCGTTGCTGTGGGGCTGGCGATCACGTCTGCTGATTGCGCCAGACAATGTCGCGTACCGCGATCTGCCGCGGAATCAGGCCGAGCTTGAAGAAGCGGTCGGCGACGCCCTGCTGGGTTGCGATGATATCGTCGGTCATCGGTCCGATCGCGAAGGACGACCGATTGGCCGCGACGGTCTGGATGTCGAGCGGAATGCCCGTCACGGCGCTCAGGCTCCTCGCCACGTGCTCGCGATGCGCTTCCGCCCATCCGGCGGTCGAGGCGGTCACATCTATGATCTGCTGCAGGATCAAGCTGTGCTTGTTCGCGAAGTCGCGATTGGCGATATAGAAGGAATTGGTCTTGGTGATCTCGCGTGCATTGACGAGGATGCGCCCCTGCTGCCGGGTCTCGCCAATCGCGAAATAGGGATCCCAGATCGCCCAAGCGTCAATACTGCTATTGGCGAAGGCGGGCCCGGCCTCGGGGGGCGCCAGATAGACCGGCGTGATATCGCCATAGGTCAAGCCGGCTTTTTCCAGCGTCTGCACTACGATGTTGTGCGCACTCGACCCCTTGGTGAAGCCGATGCGCTTGCCTTTCAAATCGGCGATCGTGCGGATAGGGGAATCCTTGGGGACGAGGATGCCCTGGCCATTGGTGATCGGCTGGCCCGCGGCATAGACGATGGCCGCACCCGCGGCCTGGGCGAAGACCGGCGGGGAATCGCCGACCGCACCGTAATCGATGCTGCCGACATTCATGGCCTCCATCATCGGCGGCCCCGACGAAAATTCGACCCATTTCACCGCGATGCCTTGCGGGGCAAAATGTCCTTCCAAGGTCGCGCGCTCACGCGCAATGACCAGCACACCATTCTTCTGATAGCCGATACGAATCTCCTTCGGGCCCGCATCAGCGCTCGCGCGCGCCGAAAATGCGCTTGCGACCGCGGTTCCCAATGCGAGTTGAAGAAAGTCCCGACGCTTCATCACCATCTCCGACGCGCATGCGCGTATTCGCATGCGATGTCCGAAAATGATGGTGCGGGCGCGAAAAGCTGTCGAGCGGCGCGCAAAAATAACGATGCCCGCACTCTCGTACGGGCAGCCGGCATCGCGTTTGTTTTCGCAAGGTGAGCGCGTGCAGGCAAAATCTTTCACCACGCAAATGTGAAGGCGGGTGCGGGATCAAGCTTCCGAGAGCACGATGGCGTTTGCTCGAACGGACTCTGAGGTTGATCCGTCACCCTGCGGGGCTCGCGAAAGCGAGCCTCGAAGGGCGACGGCTCGGATGGCTGCCAGCGGGGCCGTCCATCCTTCGGGGCTCACTGCGTTCGCGCCTCCAGCGACAAACGGCCTAGCCGTTTGCGCGGGGATGACGGGTCTAGATCAACTTCGCTTGGCTTCAAGTAGCCAAGCGCTACCCTCCCACCGCGATCTTCGGCGGTTGCGGCGCGACGTTCAGCGCGAGTTTACCATAGCGATCGGTGAACGCCTCGGTATCGATCTCCTCGAGCTGAAGTTCGCCGCTCAGCACGGCTTGTTTCCAGGCGTCGTGCTCGGGATCGCTCTTGAACTCGGGCATCACCTCCCTGGCGAACAGATCCAGCGATTCGCAGATGTGCTCATGGCTGTTCTTTCCGGCCTGGTTGAGCAGGATCACCTGGTCGATGTGCGAGGTGCGAAAGCGGCGCAGCTTCTTCGCGATCGTCTCGGGCGAGCCGATCAGACCGCCGCGCAACGCCTGCTCCTGCGCCTGCGGATTATCGCGCTTCCACTTGTTGTACTCGTCCCACATGTTCACCGTGCCCGGCGCCGGGCGCTGCCGGTTCTGCGCGGCGCCATAGTAGCGCAGCGCGAACTGGAAGAAGGTCGCGCCATCGGCACGCCGGCGCGCTTCCTCGTCGGTCTTCGCGCACATGAAGAACGACACCAGCGCCATGTTCGGATTGATCTCGTAATCCGCGAGCTTCGTCAGCCGTTTCGTGATCGCGTTGTAATAGGCATGGACCCAGGCGTGCGCCGCATCCGCGCTGACGAACTGGAAGCCGAGCGCGCCAAAGCCGCATCGCCCGGCGCGCTCGATCGTCGGCAGTTGCGAGCAGGCCATCCACAGCGGCGGGTGCGGCTTCTGCACCGGCTTCGGCACCACGTTGCGCAGGGGGATGTCGAAATACTTGCCGTGATGCTCGCTTCCGCCCTCCCTGAACATGGGAAAGATCGCGGTCACGGCTTCCTCGAACACCTCGCGCTTGATCTCCATGTCGCGACCGAACGGTTCGAGCTCGGTGATGGAGGCGCTTTCGCCCATGCCGAATTCGCACCGCCCGCGGCTTAGGAGGTCAAGCACGGCGACGCGCTCTGCAACACGCGCCGGATGGTTGGTGGTGAGCTGGAAGATGCCGTGGCCGAGCCGGATGTTTTGCGTGCGCTGGCTTGCGGCGGCGAGAAAGGATTCCGGCGACGGCGAGTGCGAGTATTCCTCGAGGAAATGATGCTCGACCACCCAGGCATAGTCATAGCCGAGCCGGTCGGCGGTCTCGAGCTGCGTCAGCGCGTCCTGATAAAGTTTGAGTTCGTCGCCCGCGGACCAGGGCCGCGGCAATTGCAGCTCGTAGAAGATGCCGAACTTCATGACCGGTTTCTCCCGCACGTCTTTATTGTTATGCGCAGAAGTGTAGCGGAGGGCGGTGACAAGTCCAGCCGACGCCACGTCCGCCCAATTCCGCATCGTGGAAGATGCTTGCGCCGGCTGCCGAAATCACTAGGTTGCGGCTCGCGACTGGATTACAGCTTCGATCGCCCGCTCCCGTTCAAAAGACCCATGCCGACCTTCACCCCGCATCAGGATGCCGCGCTGAAAGCCGTCGCCGATTGGCTGAAGGCGAAACCGGGCCGTGCCGGCACGCCGCAGGTCTTTCGTCTGTTCGGCTTTGCCGGAACCGGCAAGACCACGCTGGCGCGTCATATCGCTGAAGGGGTCGACGGCGAGGTGAAATTCGCGGCCTTCACCGGCAAGGCCGCGCTGGTGATGCGCAACAAGGGCTGCGAAGGCGCCTCCACCATTCACTCGCTGATCTATCGCGCGCGCGAAAGCGGCGAGGAGCAGCCGAGCTTCGAGCTCTGGGACGATGCGCCGGCCTCCAAAGCAAGGCTGATCGTGATCGACGAATGCTCCATGGTCGACGCCGATCTGGGCCGGGATCTGTTATCGTTCGATTGTCCGCTGCTCGTGCTCGGAGACCCCGCGCAATTGCCGCCGATACAGGGCGGCGGCTTCTTCACGGATGCCGAGCCGGACGCCATGTTGACCGAGGTGCATCGCCAGGCGCAGGACGATCCGATCGTGCGGATGTCGATGGATGTGCGCGAGGGCCGCTCGCTCGAATTCGGCAGCTTTGGCGACAGCGAGGTGGTGTCACGCAAGGAGCTCGATCCCGAGCGGGTGATGGAAGCCGACCAGGTGCTGGTCGGGCGCAACAACACGCGCCGCGCGTACAACATGCGGATGCGGCAGCGCCAGAACATCGAAGACAAGTTTCCCGTAGCCGGCGACAAGCTGGTCTGCCTGCGCAACAACCGCAAGAAGGGGCTGTTCAATGGCGGGCTGTGGCGGGTGAAGTCGCGCACGACACCGCGCGCGACCTCCAAGATCCTGACCATGCGGGTGATGCCGGACGAAGAGTTCGGCCACAAGGTGACGAAAGTCTCGGTGCGCCAGGATTGCTTCGAGGGCGGCATCGAGACAATCCCGTGGGAGCAGCGCAAGCCCTATGACGAGTTCGATTACGGCTATGTGCTCACCGTGCACAAGTCACAGGGCTCGCAGTGGAACGACGTGGTGCTGTTCGACGAGAGTTTTGCCTTCCAGGACAGCCGCGCGCGCTGGCTCTATACGGGGATCACGCGGGCGGCCAAGCGGCTGAGCGTGGTGGTGTGACGCGCACCGTCATTCCCGGGCGCGTGTTAGCGCGAAGCTTAGGCGCAATTGCGCGGCGGGGACTCTCGGGATTCTCGGATGTGCAATTGCACATCCGAGTTCGGTGCTTACGCACCGCCCCAGAATGACAGCAGCAGGAATTCGAAGCTCCTCCGTTCACGCAGTCGTGTCCGCGCCCCTGTAACGAGACGCCTCCGGCCTCGTATTTTGGCTGACTGGGGAGCCAGTCGGCGGTTGTGAGAGCCACGGGCTCGGCTAAACTGCCGACGGATCCTCAAACCTTGGCCCTAAGAGGATACGCCATGCGGACAAGCTCATTCACTCGTCTTTCGCTTTGCGGCGCGATCGGCGCGCTGGCGATCACCGCCTTCGTCCTCTCCCCTGCGCTTGCCGCTGAAGACGCGGTGGTGATTCCCGCCCCCGCGACCGACTTGCCGGCCTCCGAGGGCGTTCAGAGCGTCGTGCTGTCGGGCGGCTGCTTCTGGGGCGTGCAGGGCGTGTTCCAGCACACCAAGGGCGTGGTCAGCGCGGTCTCCGGCTATGCCGGCGGCAGCAAGGCGAATGCCCAGTATGACTTGGTCTCGACCGGCACGACCGGGCATGCCGAATCGGTCCAGGTCAAGTACGACCCGAGAGAGATCTCCTATGGCAAGATCCTGCAGATATTCTTCTCGGTCGTGCATGATCCGACCCAGCTCAACCGCCAGGGCCCGGACACTGGCAGCCAATATCGTTCGGCAATCTTCACCACCACGGATGCGCAGAAGAAGGTGGCCGAGGCCTATATCGCCCAGCTCGATGCCGCCAAGGTCTATCCAAAGCCCATCGTGACCAAGATCGGAGCGCTGCAGGGTTTCTATCCGGCCGAGGCGTATCACCAGGACTACCTGACACTGCACCCGAACCAGCCCTATATCGCCTATAACGACTTACCGAAGATCGAGAACCTGAAGAGGATCTTTGCCGAGAACTATCAGGAGAAGCCCACGCTGGTGCGCAGCGTTTCCAACTAGCTCTCGCCGAACGGGCTCCCAACCATCACCCCCCCCCCGCGCAAACGGCTTTGCCGTTTGTCGCGGAAGGTACCGTCACGTAGCGGCCTCGTAGGGCGACGGCCCGGGTGGTTGCAGCGGGGCGTTCATCCTTCGAGACGGCGCTCACGCGCCTCCTCAGGATCACGGGTTGGCGGATGGCGCTCGCTTCGACTTGTTTAGATCAGGAGATTCCATGTCCGACACCAAAACCTCAGAAAAAATCATCAAGAGCGAAGAGCAATGGCGGCGCGAGCTGACGCCGATGCAGTACGCGGTGCTGCGCGAGAAGGCGACCGAGCGGCCGTTTTCGGGTGAATATGAGCATGAACATCGACCGGGCACCTATATCTGCGCCGGTTGCGGCCAGACGCTGTTCGAATCCGACGCCAAGTTCGATTCCGGCTGCGGCTGGCCGAGCTTTACTCAGCCCGCTGCCGAGAGCCATGTCGACGAGGAAACCGATTACAGTCACGGCATGGTCCGCACCGAAGTGCTGTGCTCGAAGTGCAGCGGGCATCTCGGCCATGTCTTCAATGACGGCCCTGGCCCGACCGGCCTGCGTTACTGCATTAATTCAGCCGCGCTGAAATTGAAGCCGCGCTAATCGCGCGGCCACCACCTTTACCTTCACCTCTCGCCACTCGAGAGGTGAAGTCGGATCGCGCGGCGAGACGAAATCCCAGACAGCCTTCCCGTCTTCGGTTCCGCTTGGAACCGCGTGCGGGAATGTGCTTTGCTGCCACAATTCGCTGGGCGCGCACGGCGGACGAGCGGATTCGGTCGCCGGACGGGAGGGCCCGATGTCCCTTGGATTGATCCTGATCATCTTGGTCGTCATCTACCTGGTCGGTGGCATCAGCGGCCGCTTTGGCGGGTATGGCTATGGCATGGGTCATTCCGGAATTGGGCTCGGCACGGTTGTTTTGGTCGTGCTTGTCGCCCTGTTGTTGCTGGGCAAGCTATAATCCCGGCTAAGATACTGACATTTCCTGCACATTTCTGATCCAGGTCACCGGAGTGCGATTCATTTCTTGGTCTTTCTGGATTCGCAATTCTGTCAAGAAAGCCTATATTAGGAGCCGAAACGACACGCGCGGTGCGCCGCTGGTCGCGGCTTGACCGCCATTCATCCCCAACCGCTCCGAGCGCCAAAAAGATCAAGAGGTCCTCGACCATGCGTCCTATGCGTCCGTTCAACTTCAACACCGCCGCCGAACTTTTTCCCGCTGCGATCCGCAAGAAGAAACGGGCTGGCTTCACCTATCGTCGCTTCGGCACCGCGGCAGAAGCTGTTCGCTTTGCGATGGAGGAATTGCCGGCGGATTCGTTGAACGGTGCCTACCTGCAGGTCGAGGAAGCGCGCTTCGACCAGAGCGGCATCCGCTCGCTCTATGAGAGCGACGCATTCCCGCTGCCGCGCCGCAAGCGTGCTGCCGCCTCCGCCGACGGCGACAAGGACGCCGCGTAAGAGCAACCAGTTTGCACCACGCCCTCGGACTGATGTCCGGGGGCGTTTTTCTTTTGGGGCCCTGTCATCTCTGCATCACCGCCACCCCCCCGCGCAAACGGCTTTGCCTTTGTCGCTGACGCCGCTGCGCGGCTTCTCACGATGACGGGACAAAATCGGCGCTAGTCTAACGCCTCAATGAGGCTGCCGCTCGAGCCAGCGGCGCAGCAGCCGCGCATTGCGCATATTGGCGCGGAACAGCACGTCGAAGGCATCGCCGGCCACCGGGACGGTACCGACCACGCCCTGGATGGCGACATTGCCCAGCATCCGCGCGGTGATGTGCCAGGGCGCGCCCAGCGCTCGCGCCTCGCGCACCAGCCATAGCGATAGCGCGGTCGCGATGATATCGCCGACCACCGGGATCAGGCCGATGATGCCGTCGATGCCGTAGCGGACCTTGGTCCCGGGCAGGATGAAGGCGACGTCGAGCAGCTTTGCGATCGCCTCCAGCCGCGCCAGGCGCTGCTCACGCGACAAATTGCCGAACGGATTGGCGGTCGAGAAATCGAACCGGAACTCGCGAAATCCGTCGCGCAGCGATTCCGGCGGAATCTCCTGTCCCTCCTGGTCGATGATCGGGCCGCGCGCCTCGGCTTCCGTGAAGGTTGCGCGCGAGGTCCGCTGCGATGTCCCATGGCGTCGGGCATGAATGTCACGGTCGTGGATGGTCATGGAATTGTAACGCATTGCTGTTGCCGGGGTTGCCTACCGGAGCGCGCGCAAGCTGCTGACATTGGGGGCATGATCCGGAAAAGTGGAAACCGGTTTTCCGAAAAGATCATGCTCAAACAAAGAGATGAGATCATGATCCGATTCCGTCTAATCGGATCATGATCTACTCACGCGGAAGCGACCGCTTCTTGATCATCGGCAAATTTATAGGCCAGCGCGGACGAGATCGTCGCGGGAATGAAACCGACCAGGCCATACATGATGAACTGCAGCAGGCCGGAGTCGGGACCGCGCGAGCCGTACATCAATTCCGCGGCCACAAAGCCGATCAAGCCCACGAGAAGCACGCGCAGAGCCGGTCTGATCCGCTTGACGTGCCAGAGAATGTCGTCGACTGCACCCAGCATCAGCGACGGCAGGATACCGAACAGGTAACTGAATTGCAGCGACTTGAAGAACACCGCGATGAGCTTGCCCACCTCGGCGTAACCTGCCTGATGCAGGTAGCCGGACATCAGCGTGGTGGTCAGCAAAAGCCAGAACCCGCCGAAGAACGGACCGACCAACGCGAAGATCACATAGCGCTTCATGCTCGCCTCTGGCGCCTCTCATAGCCGGACGGCGCGAAGCGTTGACCTCGCGCTCACTCTCCCCATGCCGCAAAGGCATCATTGAAGGCGCGCTCGCCGGGCGGGCCTTTTTCGATCGCGATGATGGCGCGGCGCTGGTTGGTGTAGACCAGCGGCACGTCGAACCAGGAGCGCTCCTTCAAGAGCTGGACATTGCGCGAGCGGTCGGCATCGACATTGGACAGGCCGACCAGGAAGAAGCCGTCGGTGACCTTCACCGCAAGGCCCGCGAGCGGCGTGCCGCGCGCCTGCTCATTGGACTTCATCAGAATGCCGGGCACATTGGAAACGCCGCCGCCCGAAAAGTCCGGCGGCAGGATGAAGGTGAGCTCGGCCGTGTGGCTCGCCGGCAAGGACGAATCGGTGTTGCGGCGGAACGACATCGTCATCTTGAACTTGCGGTCGGGTACTTCGATGTCCGCGCGCACGGCGAGGTCGCCGGGCTGACTGCCGGACGCCTTGATCGGCTCGGTGCGCCAGACCACCGTGCCGACATATTGCTTGCCCTTGGGATCGGACGGATCCTCGTCATAGAGCACGACGCGCTGCGCCACCGGCGCAACCGCCTGCTCAGTTGAAGGCTGACCGACGCGATCGGTGATCTTCGGCTTGACCGCCGGCGCGGAGGTGTCCTTCGCCGTTTCGGCGGTTTGCGTGGGGGAGGACTTCAGCAGCCCGCTCACCATGGTCACCGCGGACTTGCCCCACAGGATTCCCGCGCCGACCAGGATCAGCACGATGCCGATGGCGATCGCCGTCTTGAACGGGAACATGGAGCCGGCGCGGACGCGCTTTGGTTCTGCGTCGGCGCCGCCACGCGCGCGCGCGGGCCCGTAGCGATCAGCGTCCTCCGCCGACTCGTCATAGGGATAGGGAGGCTCCTCTTCGCCGCCGCGATCGTCCATGCTGGGCTCGATGCGGTCGAACTCCGATGAGGGCGAGGGCACGTTGGCGTAGGTCTTACGCGCGGCGCGGCTGGCCTGCGCGGCGGCGCGGCCGAGATCATCGACGTCGGCGGTGATATCGCGGAAACCGCGCACGCCCGGCTGGTTGGCGCCGTTGTCGGCGCCACGGCGCGGTGCTGCGCCCGCCCGCTCTCGCAGCGGCTGCACTTGAGCATCTGGCGATGGCGGTTGCGACCGGCCGGGAATCGGCGGTGGCGGCGGCGCCTCGGCGCGTCCGCTGCGGGGCCGCTGCTGGTCTGGCGCCCCGGCGCGCTCCTCTAGCCCGAGCGGCGGCCGGTCGTTGCGCGCCGACGGCGGCGGTGGCGCGGCCGGACGCGGCCGTGCCGCGTTTGGCGCGCCTGGCGCGGGTGCGCCGGCTTGCGGCACCTCCGCGGCGGAGCGCCCGTTGCTACGGCGCGATGGATCGGCGGGACGCGAGGTGACGCCGCGCGCCGCATCGCGGGCACGCTGGGCGGCCTCGGACTCCACCTTGCGCACCGCCTCTTCCAGCGACAGCCGCTCGCGGGTGATCTCCGATTCGCTGAGCGGCGGCTCAACGCTGCGTAGCTGCGCGATCAGGGCGGCGCGGGCCCGCTCGTATAGCGCGCGACGGCTCTCGCCGGGGGCATTGGGGTCCAATCCGGCAACGGCACGGGCGATGAGCGGGTAATAGTCAGCCATTTTCGTTAACTATGCGCACGTCCCGGAAATAGCTCGTTAAGCCTCAAATGGATTCTGTACCAAGATAGTATCTTCGCGTTCGGGGCTGGTGGAAAGCAGGGCGATCGGGCAACCCACCAATTCCTCGACCCGCCGCACATATTTGATCGCCTGTGCCGGCAGATCCGCCCAGGAACGCGCCTTGGCGGTCGGCTGCTTCCAGCCCTCGATGGTCTCGTAGATCGGCACCACACGGGCCTGCGCGCCCTCGCCCGCCGGCAGGTGGTCGATCTCCTTGCCATCCAGTTTATACCCGGTACAGACCTCGATGGTGTCGAAGCCGTCGAGAATGTCGAGCTTTGTGAGTGCCAGCCCGTTGATGCCGCAGGTCAGCACGGTCTGGCGTACCAGCACGGCATCGAACCAGCCGGTGCGTCGCTTGCGGCCGGTATTGACGCCGAACTCGCGGCCCCTGCGGCCGATCTCTTCACCGATCTCATTCGTGAGCTCGGTCGGAAACGGCCCCTGGCCGACCCGGGTCGTGTAGGCCTTGCAGATCCCGAGGACGTAGCCGACCCCGCCCGGGCCCATGCCGGTTCCGGTCGCGGCCTGCGCCGCTACCGTATTGGACGAGGTGACATACGGGTAAGTGCCGTGGTCGACATCGAGCAGGGCGCCCTGTGCCCCCTCGAACAGGATGCGCTTGCCGGCGCGCCGCTCGGTATCCAGCAGCCGCCAGACCGTCTCGGCATAGGGCAGGAGCTTGGGCGCCATCGCGCTCAGTTCGCGCAGGATGTTCTTGCCGTCGAACTCGGGCAAATTCAGCCCGCGCCGCAGCGCATTGTGATGGGCGAGCAGACGGTCGATCTTGTGCGGCAGCGTATCGAGATCGGCGAGATCCATCAGCCGGATCGCGCGGCGGCCGACCTTGTCCTCATAGGCCGGGCCGATACCACGGCGCGTGGTGCCGATCGCGGTTCCCGTATTGGAGGATTCGCGAAGCGCATCGAGCTCACGGTGCAGCGGCAGGATGAGGGTCACGTTCTCGGCAATCCGCAGATTATCCGGGCTCACCGCCACGCCCTGGCCTCTCAGCTTTTCGACCTCGTCGAGGAAAGCCTGCGGATCGAACACCACGCCGTTGCCGATCACGGCCAGCTTCTGGGGCCGCAGCACGCCGGAGGGCAACAGCGCGAGCTTGTAGGTTTCGCCGTTGATGACCAGCGTGTGCCCGGCATTGTGGCCGCCCTGGAAGCGCACAACGATGTCGGCTTGTTCCGACAACCAATCGACGATCTTGCCCTTCCCTTCGTCGCCCCACTGGGCGCCGACGACGACAACATTGGTCATTCGCGGACTATTCCTTCTAAAACCATCGCTCACACAAGCACGGTCGCTTTTCGGAAAAAACGGTCCCTACCCATCTTTCCAGATCATGCCCGTGATCATGCCCCCTGCCCAATCGGCGGCTTGCGGCGCCGCTTCGCTTAAGGGTGCAGACATCCGGATAAAGGAAGCAGGCAGGCGACGCAAGCAAGAAGGGGCTCTGGCGACCCTCGGCCTCGCTCCCAAGCCTTTGATATCCCCCTAAAAATTTGTGTCCGAAACATGGCAATAGCCGTGACGTCCAGGGGCAATCGGGGCTCGCGGCCTTGGCCCGATCAGCTTTCATCGCTGCCATCCCTCGGATGGTCGGACCGGCAGCTCGCCCGCGCCGCGCGCCGTGACGCGGTGGGCGCGCATGTGACAGTTCTGTTTCGGCTCGCGCGCCGAATGAGGATCGCGCCCGGCGTCAGTAAGCGTGGGCGCTTCTTCCGATTCGCTCCATTCGTCCCCGCGCATGATGCGGCCGTCGCATCGCGAGCAGTCGCAGCCGCATGCAAAGCACTCCGCGCAACTCTCTGCATGGTCGCGATGCGACAGGCGCCATTGCCGCCAGTCGAGAATCCGTGTCTTTAGGCGAGCCGGGTCATGCTCCGGCCGGGCAGCCGATGCCGGGCCGGCGGCCGCGGCATCATGACGTGTCTTGAAGTCCAAGGCTCACCCGCTTCGATGTCTGTCTCCGAGCGAACCTCGCGCGCCGCCCCGTCGCATTCCTGGCTTGCCAACCAGCCTTATCTCTTGCTCAGCATCACCGCGCTGTGCTGGGCCGGCAACGCCATTGTCGGCCGGCTCGCGGCCGGACACATTCCGCCGGTGACGCTGTCGTTCCTGCGCTGGTGGTTCGCCTTCCTGCTGATCCTTCCCTTTGCCCGGAAGCACCTGGTGCGCGACTGGCCCGCCATCCGCGCCAAGCTTCCGGTGATGATCATTCTCTCCGTCACCGGCATCGGCGCCTTCAACACCATGCAATATTGGGCGCTGGAATACACCCAGGCGCTGAACACGTTGCTCTTGCAATCGGCCGGCCCGCTGATCGTCGCGGTGTGGTCGCTCGTCCTGCTCGGCGCGCGGTTGACGCTCGCGCAGGCCGCGGGCGTGCTGCTCTCGATGATCGGCGTGCTGGTGATCCTGCTGCGCGGCGATCTCACCGCGATTGCCAACATCCAATTGAACAAGGGCGATGTGATCTTCATCATCGCGCTGGTGATCTTCGGTTTCTATTCGGTCCTGACCCTGAAGCGTCCGGCGATTCACGGCCTGTCGTTCGTGGCCTTTACGTTTGGCTGCGGCGCGCTCTGCCTCATCCCCTTGCTGATCTGGGAATTGGCCTCGCGCGCGCCCATGGCGCTCAACATGGCCAACTTGCTGTCAGTGCTCTATGTCGCCGTGTTTCCCTCGACGCTTGCCTATCTCTGCTTCAACCGCGGTATTGAGCTGATCGGCGCCAACCGCGCCGCGCCTTTCTTTCACGTCGTACCGGTGTTCGGCTCGGTGATGGCGATCGTTTTCCTCGGCGAACACCCGCAGCCCTTCCATGTCGTGGGCTTTGCGCTGGTCTTGACCGGCGTGTTCGTGGCCTCGCGCAGGCAGCACAAATAGCGCCACATTGCCCGCCGAAGCCAAATCACATTCACCGCTGAGCTGGCTCAACAACCAGCCCTATCTCCTGCTCAGCCTGACCTCGCTGTTTTGGGCCGGCAACATCGTGCTTGCACGCTATGTCGCGGGCCACGTTCCGCCGCTGACGCTGTCCTGCATCCGCTGGATCGGCGTCTTCCTGATCCTGCTGCCGTTCGCCAAGCCGCATTTGCGGCGCGACTGGCCTGCCCTGCGCAAGAACCTGCCCTTGATGCTGCTGTTGTCGGCGACCGGCTTTGCCTTCAACAACGCGGTTTCCTACTGGGCCATGCAGTATACGCAGGCGTTGAACGCCTTGTTGATCCAGTCCGCCGGGCCATTATTCGTCGCGTTGTGGTCGCTGCTCCTGTTCGGCGTTCGCCTGACCAGGGCGCAACTCGCCGGCATCGTCATCTCGCTGCTCGGCGTGATCACCATCATCCTGCGCGGCGATTTTTCCGCGCTTGCAAGCATTCGCCTCAACAAGGGCGATGTGATGTTCGCAAGCTCGCTGTTCGCCTTCGGCCTCTATTCGGCGCTGATGACGAAGCGACCGGTGACCCATCAATTGTCGCTGATCGCCTTCACCACCGGCTGCGGCGCCGCCATGTTGCTGCCGTTCGCGGTCTGGGAATCCTGGACCGGATCCGCTCTCACACTCGATGCGCTGACACTCGCCACCGTCGGCTATGTCGTGATCTTTCCCTCGACGCTGGCCTATCTCTTCTTCAATCGCGGCATTGCGCTGATCGGGCCGAACCGGGCCGCGCCGTTCTTTCACCTGATGCCAGTGTTCGGCTCGGCGATGGCGATCCTGCTGCTCGGCGAAAGCTTGCGGCTGTTTCACCTCATCGGCTACGCGCTGGTGCTCGCCGGCGTGATCATCGCATCCCGGCAGGGATCGGGCCGGCCGTAGCGCGGCACTCATCTCAACCCGTCGTGCCTGCGCAAACGGCTCACGCCATTTGCGCGGAGGTGACGGTGATGTTGGGAATCCGCTGCAGGCGAAACAGTCCAGCTTAAGCGGCGCGGACCTTGGCGAGGAAGCCATCGACCGCGCTGCGCAGCATGCCCGATTGGTTGTCGAGCTCGCGGGCGTTGGCGAGCACGTCGGAGGCCGCCGTGCCGGTGGCGGCCGCCGCCGAAGTGACGCCGCCGATATGAGCGTTGATCTCGCTCGATCCCTCCGCGACCGACTGGATGTTGCGCGCGATCTCCCGCGTTGCGGCGCCCTGCTCCTCGATGGCCGCCGAAATGCTGACCGTGATCTCGTTCATCTGGGCGATGGTCTGGGTGATGCCGGTGATCGCATCGACGGCGTCGCTGGTCGACTGCTGCATGGCCGCGACCTGCGCTGAAATCTCTTCGGTCGCTTTCGCGGTCTGGTTCGCCAGCGCCTTGACCTCCGAGGCGACCACCGCAAAGCCGCGGCCGGATTCGCCGGCACGCGCCGCCTCGATGGTGGCGTTCAGCGCCAGCAGGTTGGTCTGCGCGGCGATCGAGTGGATCAGCTTGACCACCTCGCCGATCTTTTCCGCCCCGGTCGAGAGCACCTGCACGGTGGCATTGGTGCGCTCGGCATCGCCCACCGCCTTGCTGGCGATCTCGCTGGAGCGGGTGACCTGGCGGGAAATCTCGGCCACCGAGCTCGACAGCTCCTCCGCCGCGGCGGCCACCGTGCTGACATTGTTGGAGGCATTTTGCGAGGCCGCGCTCACCGTCGCGGCCCGCGCGCTGGCATCGCTTGCGGTCGAGGTCATCGATTGCGCGGTGCTCTGCATGCCCGTTGCGGCGCTCGAAACCGAACGGACGATGCCGTTGACGCTGCGCTCGAAGTCATTGGCGAGCTCTTCCATCGCCGCGCGCCGCTCGGCCGCCGCGCGCGAGCGCGTATCGGCTTCCGCCTCTTCCAGCTCGTGCACGCGCACCGCGTTGTCCTTGAAGATCTGCACGGTCGCGGCCATGGCGCCGACCTCGTCGCCGCGGCCGACGCCCGGAATGTCGCCATCGAGCTTGCCGTCGGCGAGCGCGCGCATCCGCGCACCCAGCAGATTGAGCGGACGACTGATGCTGCGGCCGATCAGCCAGGCGATGCTACCGCCAACCAGGGCAATGCCGAGAATGGACAGGCCGAGCAGCCAGGCGACCGGCGCCAGCTTGGCATCGAGATCGTCGAGATAGACCCCGGTGCCGACATACATATTCCAGCCGGGGATGGCGACCGCATAGCCCATCTTGCGGATCGGCTTCTGCTCACCCGGCTTCACATAGTCGTAAAAGAGCGTGTGCTCGCCCTTGGCCATGACGCCGTCGCGCCATTCCTTGCCGATATTCCTGCCATTGACGACGACGTCACCGCGGTTCTGGCCGATATCCTTCGGGTTCGGCGAGAGCACCGTGATGCCGTCGAAGGTCGTGCCGAACAGGTAGCCGCTGCCATTGTTGTAGGTCAGCGTGTTCGCGCGACGGCCAAATTCCGCGATCCCCTGCTCCTTGGTGAGCTTGCCGGCCTCGACGTCCTTCTGCAGGCCGAGCGCCAGGTTGCGCGCCATGTCGACGATCGAATGCATCTGCTCGACGCGTGCATTCAGCATTTCCTGCCGCACCAGATAGAGAGCCAGCGCGCCGGCAACGCAGAGGCCAAACAAGGTGAGCCCCACCAGAATACCTAGCTTGGGTGCGATCTTCAGATTGTTCAGCTTCACGGATATGCCCCCAGCAATTTTCGGCGCGTGGAAAAATTGAGTAGAAATTGAAAGATTTCGCTCACGATAGAGTGAAATCCCTTAGCGCTCAGTTACGCGCCGCTCCGTAGAAGTGCGGGTAAGTGTGAGATGGCCAAGCAAATTGCGAGTGTCAGGCGCACGCACGCATCCCCTCGGGATCGCGACTGCTGACGGCGATCCGTCGCGATCTTTCGCCCAGGCACCGCCGCTTGCCGCAATTTGCGGGACGCCATGCATCCGCAGAGCCTAGTCGAACCGCGTCCGGTCATGCTTTGATGGCGCGATAAGAAAGAGGGCCGCCGGGAGCGGACATTCGGGAGCAAGCGATGGCAAAGTTCAAGGTGGTGACGCCGAAAGGCGCGAGTTTCACGGTTGCCGGCGGCGGCTACGGTTACGAAATGGAAGCGCTCGAGCCGATCGGCGCGGAGATCGTCGAGGCACCGGCCAATGAGACCGAATTCATCGCCGCGGCGAAGAGCGCCGACGCCATCTACGCCAAGGGCATGCCGATCACCAAGGCCATCATCGATGCGCTCGAGAACTGCAAAGTCATCACGCTCGGCAGCGTCGGCGTCGACAGTGTCGATGTGAAAGCCGCGACTGCGCGCGGCATTCCCGTCACCAACATTCCGGACACGTTCATCGAGGAGGTCGCCGATCACGCCATGATGCTGCTGCTTGCCGGCTTTCGCCGCCTCGTCGAGCAGGACAAGATGGTACGCGAAGGCCGCTGGAGCGAAGGCCGGCCGGCGCTGCTCAAGATCCCGCGGCTGATGGGACAGACGCTTGGCTTCATCTCCTTCGGGCGGGTGGCGCGCGCGGTGGCAAAACGTGCCGCGCCGTTCGGATTGCGCATGATGGCCTTCGATCCCTTCATCCAGGAAACGTTGATGTACGATCACGGCGTGATGCCTGCGACGCTGTCGGAGGTGCTGTCGCAATCCGATTTCGTCTCGATGCACGCCCCGGCCCGTCCCGAAGTGCATCATATGCTGAACGAGCAGCATTTCAGGCAAATGAAGAAAAACGCGATCTTCATCAACACCGGCCGCGGCGCCACCGTGAATGAGGAGGCGCTGATCAAGGCGCTGCAGGAGGGCTGGATCGCGCATGCCGCACTCGATGTGCTGGAGAAGGAGCCGCCCTCGCATAACAATCCGCTGCTGCGGAAGGAGAACGTCACGCTGACCGCGCACGTCGCTTCCGCCTCCGCGCGCTTCGATGAAGCGCGCAAGCGCCGGGTCGGCTACGAATTGTCGCTGGTCTTGCAGGGCATGTGGCCGGTGAGCTGCGTCAACCCCGCGGTGCTGCAGAACACGAAACTCCGGCGCTGGCAGCCCATCAGCATGGACCGCGGACCCAATAGCTAGAGCATCCCGTCATTGCGAGGAGCAAGGCGACGAAGCACTCCAGACCGCAGCACTCCAGACCGCATCGGCAAAGAAGGTCTGGAGTGCTTCGCTTGCGCTCGCAATGACGCTCGAAGTCGGGCGCGACTTCCCTCGATTCGCTCAGCTCGGCAACTGCTCGTTAAATCGACGAGCCCTAGCACAAGCGGCAGGATCCCCAGGACAAGCGGCAGCCGATGCGGCTTCCGCGGTCACGGTTTCCAGCTTCCGACTGAGGAATCGACGCAAGCGCCCTCACTCGCGCCGACGTTGCGAACGATCGGACGACCCTGCAACGGTGATCGGCAGGATCCCTCTCGATAATCGGGTGATCTATTCAGAAGTGCAGATGCGAGTTCCCGCTGCGACCATCACGTTTTGTTACGATGCAGCCAGAGCGTGCAACGCGACGAAGAAATGCAACGGCCGCTGGCAAGCAAGATTGCCGTGCACGCGGCACCTGAGTCCGGGCGCTCACCATCTCGAAATCGACGGAACGATTTTCATATGCCTGACTTGTTGGCGGGATGAGTGATCTCTTCGGCGCGGACCACGATGAAGGCGGACCGGCGCGACAGCGCAGGGTCCTTCCATGGGTCTTGGTCGTCATCTTGCTGGTCATCGGCGGCGCATTGTTTTGGGCGAGCAACCGTGCCGAGAAAAATTCTCCGACCGTGGCTGCAAATCAATCCACCGAGCAGCCTCCGGCGCATGACGAGACAAAACAGACGTTGGCTTCGCTCCAACAAGCAGTGAACGACCTTCAGTCCGCCCGTCAACGCGACGAGGGGCAGGTCGCCGACCTGCAACGACAGCTATCGGCCGAACAAGGCGAACGAAAGCTGCTATCGGACCAGATTGGCGCGCTCGCCGGGCGTGTGGACGGCCTGGAGAAAGCACGTGCCGAGTTCACAGGACCTGCAAACAGGCGCCGCGGACGCTGAGCCTCTGGAATGAGATGCGCATCGATTGATCGGCGCGAGACGCGAAGCGGGGTTATTCTCAGACCAAGCCGCCCACCTGTCGAAACAGCGGCTCGACGCGCGACGGTTCCGGACGACACGCGTCGAGCCTGACCACGCCCGCTTGCGCTTCATGCGCTCACGACTGTAGCCAACTGTGTTAATCGGTCCCCTCCACGCGCGGGAGTTGCGTGAGCAGAACCGTCAGGCACGGCCAGAACGGTCGCCCTCCAACGGCCCGGCGGCCGAAAAGCCACGAAAACGACCTCAGCATTCTGTGTGGGGGCGGATGCTGAGGCCGTTCGGGGGCGATCCGCCACACGGACGAAGCGGACCTTCCACCATCATCTTACCTTTGGCGGGTTCCAGCATTCGCATAGGTGAATCCGATGGTCTAATTCGCCGCGGGAGTGGCGGCCACGCGTAGCGGCTTCGCTCGATCCGGGCGCCACAAGCATGGCGAACCCGGCAGGAGAGCCTTGCGATCATTGCGCCGGGGCCGGCTCGCGCGGACGCCAAGCCTCGCCAGTGCGCTCGGCGAGGGTCTCCTTCGGCGGGATGCCCCGCAGCGGAGGAAAATCGTCGACCGTCAGCGTTTCCTTCGCGATCAAGAGCTGGACGCCGGCTTCGAGATCATTGCGATGTGACTCCAGGATCGAGCGGGCGCGTCTATCCGCGTCCTCGATCAAGCCGCGCACCGCGAGATCGATTTCGCGCCCCGTCGCTTCGGCGGCGCTGACGAGTTGATCCTGCGCGGCCTGGATAAACGTCTGCGGCCGCGGTGCGTAGGTGCGCTGGCCGATGGTGGCGTCCATGCCATATTTGGTGACCATCTCCAGCGCGATTTCGGTTGCGCGCTGCAAATCATCGGCGGCTCCGGTCGAGACGTCGCCGTCATAGATGAGTTGCTCCGATGCGCGCCCTCCCATCAGCACCGCAATGCGGTTCTTCAATTCGCTCGCCGACAACAGGAAACGGTCTTCGGTCGGCCGCTGCATGGTGTAGCCAAGGGCGCCGACGCCGCGCGGAATGATCGAGACTTTCTGCACCGGATCGACCCCGGGGAGGTTCGCGGCCACAAGCGCATGCCCCATCTCGTGATAGGCGACACGCCGGCGCTCCTCCTTGCCAAGCACCCTGCTCTTCTTCTCGACGCCGGCAACGATGCGCTCGATGGCCAGGGTGAAATCGTCGAACGAGACCTGGTCGGCCCGGCGTCGGGTCGCCGCGATCGCCGCCTCGTTGATCAGGTTGGCGAGGTCGGCGCCGGTGAAGCCGGCGGTGAGGCTCGCGATCTTGTCGATATCGACGTCGATGGCAACCTTGATCTTGCGGATATGCACTCTCAGAATGGCGATGCGGCCGCTCTTGTCCGGACGATCGACCAGCACCTGTCGGTCGAAGCGGCCGGCGCGCAGCAAGGCGGGATCAAGGATTTCCGGCCGGTTGGTGGCGGCGAGCAGGATCACGCCGGTCGAGGGATCGAAACCGTCGAGTTCGGCGAGTAGCTGGTTCAGCGTCTGCTCCTTCTCGTCATAGCCGCCGAGCGCGCCGGACGTGCGGCTGCGTCCCAGGGCGTCGAGCTCGTCGATGAAGATGATGCAGGGCGCGGCCTCGCGCGCCTGCTGGAACAGGTCACGCACGCGCGCCGCGCCCACGCCGACGAACATCTCCACGAATTCGGAACCGGAGATCGAGAAGAACGGCACGCCGGCCTCGCCGGCCACCGCTTTCGCGAGCAGCGTCTTGCCGGTACCGGGCGGGCCGACCAGCAAAATGCCCTTGGGCACATGCGCGCCCAGCCGGCCGTAGCTCTTCGGATCCTTCAGGAACGACACCACTTCCTGCAATTCGAACTTGGCCTCTTCGACACCGGCGACATCGGCGAAGGTGGTCTTGGTGTCCTTCTCGACATAGACCTTGGCGCGCGACTTACCGATCGACATCAGCCCGCCAAAGCCCTGGCGCTCGGCGACGCGGCGGAACAGGAAGATCCAGATCAGATAGAACATCAGCGCGGGCACCACCCAGGACAGGATGGTCTGCAGCAGCCCGCCCGAGGGCACGCCGTTGACGACGACGCCCTTGGCCGCGAGTCTTTCGGCCAGCGCCGGATCGACGCGCGCGGTGACGAAGGCCGACTTGCCGCTCGGGAGCTTCTCGTTCTCCTTCAACTTGCCGGTGATGGTGTCCTGCCCGACGCCGACTTCGGCGACCTTGCCTGCGCTGACGAGCTGCTCGAACTGGCTATAGGGAATAGTCTCAACGGTATTGTACGTCGTAAACAACCATTGCAGCACCAGCATGCCGATGCCGGCGGCGAAGATGTACCCCATCGCAATGGCCTGTTTGCGCTGGGAGGGGTCCGATTTCATCTCGTGCTCCGCCTGCTAAGCCCGCACACCGGGCCATAAGTATAAACCTTGCTAGCAGGCTGCGGTTCCCGGCATTTGCTCTGGATCAACGGCTGCAAGGCATAAAAAGGACCGCCCAGCACGTCGCTTGGGCGGTCATCAACGCAAATGAGTGCGGCTCGATCGCGAGCCGGTGCGCAAGAGCGCGGTTATGTCCGTGCTTGTCCCGGCCACCGCCGTATTACCCGTCATTCCGGGATGCGCGAAGCGCAGACCCGGAATCTCGAGATTCCGGGTTCGATGCTTCGCATCGCCCCGGAATGACGAGGGGCAATCGTGAATGCCCGGGCCTTGCCTCGCCGAGGGGGCTTCAGCCCGGGTCAAGCCCGGGCATGACGAGCGAGATTGCTATGGCCGGCGAGTATCCTGACTAAAACGCCAGCGCCTTGGCCTGCTTGACCTGCGGCAGGGCCTGCACCTTGCCGAGCAACTCCGCCGGCACCGCGCCGTCGACCTCGACCAGGGCGATGGCATCGCCGCCCGGCGCCGTGCGGCCGAGATGGAACGTCGCGATGTTGATCTTGGCGTCGCCCAGCAGGCTTGCGAACTTGCCGATGAAGCCCGGCTTGTCCTCGTTGGTGACATAGATCATCGACTTGCCGAATTCGGCATCGATCCGGATGCCCTTGACATCGACCAGACGCGGCTTGCCGTCGTGATACACCGTGCCCGACACCGAGCGCTGCTGCCGCTCGGTGGCAACAGTAACCGTGATGAGGCTCTCATAATCGCTTTGCGCCGCGCGCACGACCTCGTCCACGATCATCCCGCGCTCCTTGGCAACAACGGGCGCGGAGACGACATTGACCTCGCCCAGCATCGGCCGCAGCAGGCCGGCGAGCACAGCAGAGGTCAGCGCCTTGATCTTCATCTCGGCGACGTGACCCTCATAGGTAATCTCGACCTTGCGGATGCCGGTCTCGGTGAGCTGGCCGGCGAAAGAGCCGAGCTTTTCGGCGAGTTCGATGAACGGCTTCAGCTTCGGCGCCTCTTCCGCCGTGATCGACGGGAAATTGATGGCGTTGGAGATCGCGCCGGTGAGCAGATAATCCGACATCTGTTCGGCGATCTGCAGCGCGACATTCTCCTGCGCCTCGGTGGTGGAGGCGCCGAGATGCGGCGTGCAGATCACGTTGGGATGGCCGAACAGCACGTTCTTGGTCGCCGGCTCCTCGCTGAAGACGTCCAAGGCCGCGCCCGCGACATGCTTGGAGTTGAGCGCATCGGCGAGCGCCTGCTCATCAACCAGGCCGCCGCGTGCACAGTTGATGATGCGCACGCCCTTCTTCATCTTGGCGATCGCGGCCGCGTCGATGATATTCCGGGTCTTGTCGGTGAGTGGAGTGTGCAGGGTGATGAAATCGGCGCGCCTCAACAATTCGTCGAGATCGACCTTGTCGACCCCGAGATCCACCGCGCGCTCCGGCGACAGGAACGGATCGTAGGCGATCACCTTCATGCGCAGACCCATGGCGCGGTCGGCGACGATCGAGCCAATATTGCCGCAGCCGATGATGCCCAGCACCTTGCCGGTGATCTCGACGCCCATGAAGCGGTTCTTCTCCCATTTGCCGGCCTGCGTGGAGGCGTCGGCCTGCGGGATTTCGCGCGCCAAGGCCAGCATCAGGGTGATGGCGTGCTCGGCGGTCGTGATCGAATTGCCGAACGGCGTGTTCATCACGATGATGCCCTTTGCCGTGGCGGCCGGGATCTCGACATTGTCGACGCCGATGCCGGCGCGGCCGATCACCTTGAGCTTCTTGGCGCGCTCGATGATCTTGGCGGTGGCCTTGGTGGCGGAGCGGATGGCGAGGCCGTCATAGTGGCCGATGATCTCGGCGAGCTTGTCCTTGTCCTTGCCGAGGTTGGGCTGGAAATCGACCTCGACGCCGCGGTCTTTGAAGATCTGCACGGCGGCGGGCGAGAGGGCGTCGGAAATGAGAACTTTGGGTTTGGACATGGGTGTGATCCTGAGAATGGATTAAATCCGTCGTCCCGGCCGAAGCGCCACTTGCGCAAAGCGCCGGGACCCATACTCCCGATGGTGGTTATGGGTCCCGGGTCGGCTTCCGCCTTCGCTCTTTGAGCTACGGCGGACAAGTCGCCCGCCCGGACGACGATGGAGTGAGTCAGGCCGCCTTGGCGAGCAGCGCCTTGGCCTCGACGAAGGCCCAGTCGATCCACTGCGTCAGCAGCGCGACGTCGGTCGCTTCCACCGTGGCGCCGCACCAGATGCGCAGGCCTGCCGGCGCATCGCGGTAATGCGCGAAGTCGTAACCGGCGGCTTCCTTCTCGACCATGGCGACGAGATTCTTGACGAAATCCGCCTGCGCGTCCGCCGTGAGCGAGGTGATCGCGGGATCCGTGAACTTCAGGCACACCGAGGTGTTGGAACGGAGCGCCGCGTCCTTGGCCAGGAAATCGATCCACGGCGTACGCGCGACCCAGTCGGCGAGCACCTTGGTGTTGGCATCGGCGCGCGCGATCAGCGCCTTCAGTCCGCCGATCGATTTGCCCCAGTTCAGCGCGTCCAGATAATCCTCGACGCAGAGCATCGAGGGCGTGTTGATGGTCTCGCCGACGAAGATGCCTTCGTTGAGCTTGCCGTTCTTGGTCATGCGAAAGATCTTCGGCAGCGGCCAGGCGGGCTTGTAGGTCTCGAGCCGCTCGACCGCGCGGGGGCTCAGCACCAGCATGCCATGCGCCGCCTCGCCGCCCAGCGCCTTCTGCCAGGAGAAGGTGACGACGTCGAGCTTGGCCCAATCCAACGGCTGCGCGAAGGCGGCCGACGTGGCGTCGCAAATCGTCAGCCCCTTGCGATCCGCCTTGATCCAGTCAGCGTTCGGCACGCGAACGCCGGAGGTAGTGCCGTTCCAGGTGAAGACGATGTCGGTGTCGGAATCCACCTTGGACAGATCGGGGATGTCGCCATAAGGCGCCGTAACACCGGTGACGTCCTTGAGCTTCAACTGCTTGACGACGTCGGTGACCCATCCCTCGCCGAAGGACTCCCAGGCGAGCATGGTGACGGGGCGCGCGCCGAGCAGCGACCATAGCGCCATCTCGACGGCGCCGGTATCGGAGGCCGGCACGATGCCGATGCGGTAGTCGGCCGGTACTTCCAGCACTTCGCGCGTCAGATCGATCGCAAGCTTGAGCTTGGTCTTGCCGACCTTCGCGCGATGCGAGCGGCCGAGAGCTGCGTCCTTGAGATTTTGGGGGTTCCAGCCGGGGCGCTTCGCACAGGGGCCGGACGAAAAATGCGGCACGATCGGCCGCTGAGCGGGCTTCGCTGCAGTCATGGTCTACCCTTCCAGATAGTAAGCCTCCCGTTGGGGGGAGGTGTCCCGCCGCGGTGCATAAGGGAATCGGGTGCAAACGTCAAGGAAGTTCGCAACCCTCACGTTCGATTGATGCCGGAGGCAACGAACTGACGCGAACGGTCGTGCACGAACAAAGCCCCGCGCTATTCCGGCGCAGCCCCCACCGGCGCGCCGCCGCCGGGCCGGTGCAGGAATGTCATGGACGCGTAGGCGCCGATCCACGAGCCGATGGCGGCGAACAGCACGTAGATCCAGTTCTCGGTGTAGCTGATGACAGCGAAGGACGAGAGCAGATACCAGATGCTGCTCCAGGTCGCCGCGTGAACGCGTTTTCGCGCCACCACTGACGACGTAAACATCACGTAAACCGCATCGGTCGCCGCGGTGGCGATCACGACGGCCAGCGCCGTCAAAGGATGGATGGAAGACATTGCACGGCCTCCCTGCCCTTCGGATGAAATAACGCGAATTAAGGCGCGGCCGCCCTCTACTGCAGCGGCTGCCCAACCATCACCGTCACTCTGAGGAGCTTGCGTAGCAAGCGTCCCGAAGGGCGACGGCCCGGCTGCCGAAGCGGGGCCGATCATCCTTCGAGGCTCGTGGAGCCTGTCATCGGGCCGCGCTTCGCGCGGACCCGGTGGCTCACGCCTCAGGATGACGGTTCAAAGTGTGTGCCCGTCGCGAGCTCAGACGGCCATCCTAGAATCTTATCGTCATTCCAACGTGACTCTTCGAAAATCCAAGCCGCTCATAGAAGCGTTGCGCGTCGAGGCGGGTGTGATGCGTGAGCAGCTCGACCAACCCGCAGCCTTGCGCGCGCGCCTCCGCGATCGCCCAGCGCACGAGTTGCTCGCCGATGCCGCGGCTGCGGCGATCCGATGCGACGCGGACGTCTTCGATCAGGCCGCGCGAGGCGCCTTGCGAGCTCAAGCCGGGAAGGATGCAAAGCTGCAGGCAGCCCACCGCATGCCCCTCCTCTTCCGCAACCGTCAGGTGGATGTTCGGATCGGCATCCAGCCTGGCGAAAGCCTGAAAATAGCAGTCCGGCAGCGGCGCCTCGATCCGCTCGCGCCCGCGGCCGAGCGGATCATCCGCGAGCATCGCGACGATCTTGCCGACGTCCTCGCGGCGGGCACGGCGCAGGATGATGGAGCTGGCAGTCATCATTGTCCTTTCGACTCTCAAGGCGCGGGCGGCAGCCGCAGACGCTGCTCGCATGAGCCAATCCAGCGCCGGATCGCGGGATACGCGTCGAGCTCGAAACCGCCCTCATGCGCAAGCCTGGTATAGGCGAGCAGCGAAACATCGGCGAGCGAGAAACCGCCATCGACGAGGAACGGCGTCACCGCGAGCTCCTGCTCCATCCGCGCCAGCGCCGCATAGCCGCGCCTGACCTTGTCGGGATCGAGATCGGAGGCGGGCTTGCCGAGGTAGCGCATCTGGAAGCGGCACACCGCCACATAGGGTTCGTGGCTGTATTGCTCCCAGAACAGCCATTCGTCCATTTTGGCGGCGGCGAAGTCGTCGGCGGGAATGAGATCGCTGCCGCGCGCGAGATAGCGGATGATCGCGTTCGATTGCGCGAGGGTCCGGCCGTCATCGAACTGAACCATCGGCACCTGGCCGGCACTGTTGAGCGCGAGGAATTCGGGCGTGCGCGTCTCGCGATTGAGCGTATCGACCTCGATCCAGGTGTAGGGCAGCGCAAGATCATCGCAGACCCATTTCACCTTCAGGCAATTGCCGGAATTGCCGTCGCCGTAGATTTTCATCTCTGCCGTCCCGCCTTTGGGCGGACAGAGCAACAGGCGGCAGCGACGCTGTCAACCACCGCTCGCCGCGAAACGAAACGGTCGGCTCAGAATTTGTAGCCGAGGCCGGCGCGTACGGTGTTGATGTTGGATTCGATATCCGACGTCACACGCTGATATTCGTACTCGGCGCGCGCAAACAGCCCGCCGACCAACATGACGTCAAAGCCGACGCCGGCCGAGTATCCGTAGACCAGCTTCTCCTTGCTGGCCGAGGTCGCAGGCGACAGCATTGGAGCAGGGGTGGCGGAAACACTGCGGTCGACCGTCTGATCGCCAAAGCCGGCGCCGATAAAACCGTACGGCAGGAAACATCCAATGGCGTAGCCGCCCCTCAGGCGCAACGAGCCGAAATCTGACACCCCGACAGTCGCAGTTGAATGCGTCATCGTCGTCGCCTGGAAGCTCCTCAAGTCGTAGGTATAGCCGGTGCCGCTAGACGTGGCGCTAAACCCGCCATGCACGTAGTTCGCCTCGACACCGAGGACGACGTCGTCCCATTGACCGTTGTAGCCCGCAAACGCGCCAAAGCCGGTATTCGTGCTATGCGCCGTCCCGAGCGGCGCCCATCCATAACTGTAGTTCGGCGGCGGAACGAAGGCGCCTTGCAGATCGGCGTTGATATTGGCAGGAATGCTCGACCTGATCGAACCCCAATCGGCCTGGCCACCGACATAAAATCCTTCCCAGTTCGGATGAGACGCGCTGAGCCCGTCGGTGAAGCCGCCGCGAAGGATCGGGAGATCGGCGGCTCTCGCGCCCGTCATCATTCCGCACATCACCACCGCCACCCACAGCCCACGCATCCCAACGCTCCAATCAAAACGCTTCAACATCGCACCGATCATCGCTCGTTAACCTTAACCAATGGTTGTCGCGCACTGCGTAGTCGCACGTTGTTGCGCGCGAAGATGCGGGCCGCAGCAAAAACGGCGCGGAAAGCTCCCGCGCCGTTAGCAAAGCTTAAGAGAGACGGGGCTCGTCAGCCCTTGGTGACCAGCGGAGGCGGTGGAGGCGGCGGCAGGTCGCAGCAGGTCCAGCGCAGGCCAAGCCGCACATCCTGCGAAGTCAGGTCGTGGAATTGGAAGGCCCGGCTGCTCGTGGTCCCGTCGAACGTCGCACCGCCGCCCGTGATGGCGCTGCCAAGATCGAGATAGCGATATGCCAGTTCGATGGTCAGACTGTTCGTGGCCTTATAGGCGAGGCCAGCATGAACGGCCCAGGCGAGGTCCCACTTGCTGCCGCTATTCGCCTGGTACAGACTGGTCAGCGGAACGCCGACGGCGGCCGAAAGATTGGCAGGAAACGTCGTGGTATCCGAAAGCCCACTGAAGGTGTTGTAGGCAGCACCGACGCCGGCGCCCACGAACGGCGTGATACACCACCAGGTGCCGAGGTCGACATACGCGTTGACCATTGCGACCCAGCTCGAAAAGCCGCCGCTATAAGTATCGCCGATCGGAAACACGCCAAGCCCGGGCCCGAAATTCACCCTCGCGAAATCGTTGCCGCTGAAATGCACTTTAGAGCGATACTCACCGGTGATATCGGCTCGGAACCAGCTATTGAATTGATAGCCGACACCGACGTCAAACGACGTTCCGCTGGTGAATTCGTGGCCGACCTGATTCACCGACAAGGTCGTCGAATCGTTATAGGCGGGCGCGAACAACTTGCCGCGCGTATTGGTCATGCCGATATCGCCGCGCAGATACCAGCCGCCGAAATCCGCAACTGGCGGCGGTCCGTACATCGGCGGCGGCGCGATCGGCATATCGGCAGCGAACGCCGCCGTGGAAAACAGTGAGGCCGCTCCAGCGGCAATCAAAAACTTAACGCTACGCATTGGCTTCGTCCTCTTGGCCGGTGAGGCACACGAAAACAAAAGCCCCACGTCGAAAACCCACGGCTGGACGATGCCATGAAAAGCTTAAGCCGCACTTAACCCTAATTTTTAAGGTTGATATTGTGTCACGATTGTCGGCAACGACACCGCTGCGAGAGCGCGCGAGCGGCAATCCCTAACAATGTGTGAAAGGCGAACAGCGACGGCGAGTAGCGAATAGAAAAAGAGCGCACGACTGCTATTCGCTACTTCCCGCCTGCTTTAGCGCATTGGCCGAGATAAGCGGATCGGAGGACGTTCCGCCAACCTCCGCCGTCATTGCGAGCGCAAGCGAAGCAATCCAGATCTCGCCACGGATGCAGTCTGGATTGGTTAGTCGCTTTCGATACTCGCAATGACCGGTCTGACTGAAGGCGCTCGTCCGGCTCTGCAACTTGATAGGCGCCTGCTTCACCGCGCGTGCTGCGGCAATTTCGGCAGGAACACCGCGAACAGGCCAATCGCCGGCAGAAAGGCGCAGACCTGATAGACGAACTCGATGCTGGTGTAGTCGGCGACCTTGCCGAGCACTGCCGCGCCAAGACCGCCGATGCCGAAGGCGACGCCGAAGAACACGCCGGAGATCATGCCGAAGCGATGCGGCACCAGCTCCTGCGCGAACACGATGATCGAGGATGTGGTCGAGGAGATGATAAGGCCGATGATCACCGACAGCACGGCGCTCGCCGCAAGGCCCGCATAGGGCAGTGCCAGCGTGAACGGCAGCGCGCCGACAATGGACAGCCAGATCACGATCCGGCGGCCGAAACGATCGCCCAAGGGTCCGCCGAAAAAGGCACCGACCGCATTCGCCGCCAGGAAGACGAAGAGATGGATTTGCGCCGCCTGCGTCGAGACGCCGAACCGGTCGATCAGGTAGAAGATGTAGTAGCTCGACAGGCTCGCGACATAGAGCTGCTTGGAGAACAAGAGCAGCACCAGCACGCCGAGTGCGAGCAGCACGGTGCCGCGGCTCTGGCCATGCGCTTCGGGCGCGATCGGCGCGGTCTTTCTCGCCGTGATCTGCGGCTTGTACCAGAGACCGATCCGCCACAAGAGCACAATCGCGATAAAGGCGATCGAGGAAAACCAGGCGATGCTGCCCTGCCCGAACGGCACGACAATGAGTGCCGCCAGCACCGGGCCCATCGAGGTGCCGAAGCTGCCGCCGAGCTGGAACACCGATTGCGCGAAACCGTAGCGGCCGCCGGAAGCAAGCCGCGCGATCCGTGCGGATTCCGGGTGGAACACCGCGGAGCCAAGTCCGATCATCGCCGCCGCGATCAGGATGACCACGTAATGGTGCGCGATGCTGAGCAGCAGCAGGCCGAAGAAGGTCGAGCCCATGCCGATCGAAAGCGAAAACGGCTGCGCCTTCTTGTCGGTGAAATGTCCCACCATCGGCTGCAGTAGCGAGGCGGTGAACTGGAACGCCAGCGTGATCAGGCCGATCTGCGCGAAGTCCAGCGCGTAATTGTCCTTCAGGATCGGATACACCGACGCAATCAACGACTGCATGGTGTCGTTGAGGAAGTGCGAGAAGCTGATGCCGGCAAGCACGACGTAGGCGGGACCGGCGGCTTTCGTTGCGAACGAAGCCTTGGCATCCGTCAGCACGACTTTTTCGGTTGGTGCTTTCTTGGAGACAATAACGGCTTTGTTCAAAGCAGCATTCCCGGCAGGCGCGGCAGCGCAGAATATCAATGCGCTGTAACTAACGCGCGAAGCCGATGCGCACCACTGGCAATAGCCGATAGCTGCGATGCAATCGTCAGCGACCCACCTGTGCCGCCACACGAAAGCCCTCCACCTCTCCCCGGCGGGGAGAGGTGGAGGAGCAAGTGGCTCGATCGGCAGAATCTTACGCGGCGGCCTGACCCAGCGCCGAGACGATGTTGTCGACGACTTCTTCCACCAGGATGCGATCGTCGCCCTCGCCCATCACGCGGATCACGGGTTCAGTACCGGAGGAGCGGACCAAAAGCCGGCCATGGCCGTTGAGCCGCTGCTCGCCGTCTACGATCGCCGATTTGACGTCGGCATCGTCGAGCGGCTTGCCGCTGCGATAGCGCACGTTCTTCAGGATTTGCGGCAGTGGATCGAAGCGGTGACAGACTTCCGAGACCGGGCGGCGGAGCTTCTGCACGACGGCGAGCACCTGCAGCGCGGCGACAAAGCCGTCGCCGGTAGTGGCATAGTCCGACAGGATGATGTGGCCGGACTGCTCGCCGCCGAGATTGTAGCCATCGCTCAGCATCCGCTCGAGCACGTAGCGGTCGCCGACCGGCGTGCGCACGAGTTCGAGGCCCTGGCCTTTGAGGAAGCGCTCCAGCCCGAGATTGGACATCACGGTGGCGACAATGCCCGGCCGCGCCAGCCGGCCGTCTTCCTTCCAGCTTTGCGCGATGACGGCGAGCAACTGGTCGCCATCGACCAGATGGCCGCGCTCGTCGACCAGGATGACGCGGTCGGCGTCGCCGTCGAGCGCAATACCGATATCGGCGCGCATCTCGCGCACCTTGCGGCAGAGCGCTTCCGGCGCGGTCGAGCCGCATTCCTTGTTGATATTGAAGCCGTCGGGCTCGACGCCGATGGAGATCACGTCGGCGCCCAGCTCCCACAGCGCTTCCGGCACCACCTTGTAGGCGGCGCCGTTGGCGCAATCCACCACCACGCGCAGACCGTCGAGAGAGAGGTCGCGCGGCAGCGTGCGCTTGGCGAATTCGATATAGCGGTCATGAACGCCGTCGATACGGCGGGCGCGACCCAGACTGGCGCTCTGTGCCAGCCGCCGGTCGAGCGATTCGTCGAGCAACTGCTCGATCTGCCGTTCGACATCGTCGGAGAGCTTGAAGCCCTGCGGGCCGAACAGCTTGATGCCGTTGTCTTCGAACAGATTGTGGGACGCGGAAATCATCACGCCCAGGTCGGCGCGCATCGACTTGGTGAGCATCGCCACCGCCGGCGTCGGCATCGGGCCGACGAGCAGCACGTCCATGCCGACCGAGGTGAAGCCGGCCACCATGGCGTACTCGATCATGTAGCCGGACAGGCGGGTGTCCTTGCCGATGACGACGCGATGGCGATGGTCGCCGCGCTGAAACACCAGGCCCGCGGCCTGGCCGACCTTGAGCGCCAGCTCCGGCGTGATCAGACCGTTGGCACGTCCCCGAATTCCGTCCGTACCGAAATAGTTGCGGCTCATATATCCCCCAGAAAAGCCCCCAGTGCTCGCATAACTTGCGAGAAGGCCCCTAGTCCCACTTTCCCGGGTCTTATAATGCCTTTGTCACTAAAATGGCTTCAAAAAAAATGATTAATCATTACGGCCTACCCCGGCGACCGGCTCGTTAAGGTCTTGTTAACGCTGGAATTTGCGGTTATGTCGGGCTGCTACTCCTTGCGCCGGACGTGGTGATCGGCTTTGGACGGAGGCGGCTGCGCCACGTCCACGGGGTCGGAGGCCGGGAAGGTCTCTTCCAGCCCTTCCTCGAGAGCCTCCTCGAGCCGGCGCTTTTCAGTCTCTTCCGCCTGTTTGGGCTTGGAACCTGATTGGGTCATGACGCCCTCCTTGCGACGCCGCTTCCGCGTTCAGATTTGGCGACGCCCTCAACCGTGCTAGATGACACCGCGTTCGCGAAATACAAGACGGGACTAAAGGGACCGGAAACGTCCATGAAGCATATCACCTGTATCGAAGATTTACGCCTGTTGCACAAGCGGCGCGTGCCGAAAGCTTTTTTCGACTACGCCGACCGCGGCTCCTATGCCGAGGAGACGCTGCGCGCCAATAGCGAAGACCTTAAGAAGATCAAATTCCGCCAGCGGATCCTGGTCGACGTCTCCAAGCGCGATCCTTCGACCACCATCCTCGGCGAGCCCTCGTCCCTGCCCCTGATCCTGGCGCCGGTGGGATTGCTCGGCATGCAGCATGGCGACGGCGAGATTCACGCCTGCCGCGCGGCGCAGGCGGCCGGTATCCCGTTCACACAGAGCACGATGTCGATCTGCTCGATCGAGGACATCGCCGCCAATGTGCAAAAGCCGTTCTGGTTTCAGCTCTATGTGATGAAGGATCGCGGCTTCATCAAAGCGCTGATCGAGCGCGCGATCGCGGCCAAATGCAGCGCGCTGGTTCTCACCGTCGATCTGCAGGTCATCGGCCAGCGCCATGCCGACATCAAGAACGGCATGACGGTGCCGCCGGAGTGGTCCCTGTCGAAGCTGATCGATTTCGCGAGCAAACCCGCCTGGGTCGCGGGCGTGCTGCAAGGCAAGCGCCGCACCTTCGGCAACATCGCGGGCCACGTCAAAAATACCGAGGACCTCAACCGGCTTTCGGAATGGACGGCCTCGCAATTCGACACCTCATTGAGCTGGAAGGACCTCGACTGGATCCGCAACATCTGGCCCGGCAAGCTGATCCTCAAAGGCATCCTCGACGTCGAGGATGCCTTGGAAGCCGCCAAGGTCGGCGCGCAGGCGATCGTCGTCTCCAACCATGGCGGCCGTCAGCTCGACGGCGCGCCGTCCTCGATCGAGGTGCTGCCGGGAATCGTCGACGCGGTCGGCTCGAAGATGGAAATCATGTTCGATGGCGGCATCCGCTCCGGCCAGGACGTGATGCGCGCGCTCGCGCTCGGCGCAAAATCCTGCATGATCGGCCGCGCCTATGCCTATGGCTTAGGGGCCGGCGGACAGGCCGGCGTCGAGAAGGCGATCGACATTATCCGCAAGGAACTCCTGACCACCATGGGCTTGTGCGGCGTCAACACCATCGACGAGATCGGCAAGCAGGTGCTGGCGAAGTGAGGAGCGGAGGCCCTGCGATTTCGACGAATGTGATCCCGGACAAGCTCGCGACAGCGAGCGCCGATCCGAGACCCATAACCAGCGGCCTTCGTTTTCGCGAAGGCCGGAACTTCTCTCTCTCGCAACAATCAAGGCCTGGGCTTATGGGTCCCGGCTTTCGCCAGGACGACGGGCGGAGTTGATTACCAAGACCGTTATTCCGGGATGGTCCGCAAGCACCAGCCCCGAAATCTCGCGACTCCGGCTTCGATGCGGAGCCTGCCAATGGGCCGCGCGTTCGCGCGGACGGGGTGGCGTCCGCACCGGAATGACATGCCCTCACATCGGCGGCGTGAGACCGTCGCGGCCGACACTGATGCGGCTGGTCTCGAAGGAGCCGTCGGGCAGTTGCTTCACGAAGGCGATCAGCTTCGCGCCCACCTTCAGATCGGACTTGTCGCCCGGAACATAGGTCACCACGGGTGTCTGATCCGGCACCACAACCTTCTTCTCGCCGCCCTTGTATTTGACCAGAAGCGTGTGGCCGTCATTACCGACGACGCTCTCGCTGACGGTGGCGTTGGTCATGGTGGAGTTCGGGCGGAGATCCCAGGGGCGCGAACCTTCGCCGGTGCCGCGCATATTTTCGGGAAAGACATGAACCTCCACGGCCTGCTGGCTCCCATCCGGGCCGGGCACTGTCGTGGTGCCGATGAAGGAACCGACCTTGATGTCGGAGAGCGAGATCTTGGTGATCCCGGCGATGCTGGTATCGTCGGCCATGTGCAGCTTGACTTCATCGCCGCTGCGCGACTTCACCTCCAGCGTGTCGCCCTCCACCTTCTCGATGGTCCCGCGGATGCGCGACGGCGAAGGCGCCTGCTGGGCGATGGCGTAGAGCGTGGAGGCCGCGACCATCGTCACGGCCAGCAGCGGATGGACGAATGCGGAATATCGGACGGGCATGAAAGATCTCCCGGAAGCACGGGTTTGATCTAGCGACAGACCCCGAAGTTTTCGTGATATTCCGCCTCACAACCGCGAGAGCGATAACGTGATGGCGGGCTTGCCTCTGATCAGCCGCCCGTGAGGTCGGCCTCGACCAGCGCACGCAGCTCGGCCGTAACCTGCGGCCTCCGATGGAACCACAATTCGAAACCGCGCACGGCCTGATGCAGCAGCATGCCGAGCCCGTCGGCGGTCCTTAAATCCCGCGCCCGCGCCGCCGCGAGCAGCGGCGTTTCGAGCGGCACATAGACGAGATCGCTGACGACCGCATGCGACGGCAGCCGCCCGACATCGACCTTGAGCGCCGGCTGGCGATGCATGCCGAGCGAGGTGGTGTTGACCAGAAGACCCACGCGCGGCAGCACGTCGCCAATGTCCTGCCAGGGCAGAGGATGCACTTTCGCGCCGAACTGGTCCGCCAGCGCTCGCGCGCGCTCAAAGGTGCGGTTGGCGAGGTGCACGCGGGCAATGCCGCGCTCGATGAGGCCGAACACCACCGCGCGCGAAGAGCCGCCCGCACCGACGACCAGCGCGTCCTCGGCATTGTCCCAGCCGGGCGCGGAGGCATCGAGATTATCGATGAAACCCTCCACGTCGGTATTGGTCGAGCGCAGCTCGCTGCCCTCATACCAGAGCGTGTTGGCGGCGCCGATCGCGCGGGCGCGGGCGTCCGGACTCGACAGCGCCAGCGCGCGCTCCTTGTGTGGGATGGTGATATTGGCGCCGACAAAGCCGTGATCCCTCAGGCGCAGTACGAAATCGGCAAAGCCTTCCGGCGGCACCGCCTCGATCGAGTAGCCGCCGGCAATGCCGAGCGTGCGCAGCCAGTAGTGATGGATCAGCGGCGAGCGTGAATGCGCGGCCGGCCATCCGATCAGACATGCGGCGGGTGCTCGGGTCTCGGTTGTCATCCTCGTTCAATCCGCCAAGCACGTGCTCAAGTCAATGCCAAGTCCAAGTCAAGTCCAAGTCAATGCCAAGTCAATGTCAAATCAACGCTCATCGGCGCACGGTCAGCGCCGCGAACGCACACAGCGCAAATGCAAAACCGGCGGCAAACCAGACCGACGCCAGATTGATCCAGTGATACGCCAGCGCGCCAAGGACCGAGCCCGCAACCAGCGCCGCCCATAACAACAGGTTCGGCAGCCACGCAAAGCGCGCGCCGCCCGTGAGTGCGGCGGCGATGAGCTGACCCGCCTTTACCAGCGCGCCGGTCACGTAAGTGACGCCGAGGCCGCCGCCGCCCTCGATCTGGAACACCGCGTTCTCAAGCCCCATCGCCAGCACGATCGCCGCGATCGCGTAAGCGGAGAAGCCGAACGCATGACAAAGTCCGGCGATGACGAGCAGCATCGCCTCGGCAAACAACAGCCGGGGCTGCTGATGTATCCCGCGGCCGAGCACGATGAGGCTGCCGCAGGCCGCGCCGATCACGAACAGTACGACCAGCATGAACGCCTGCGCCGCAAGCGGCCACTCTGCCGCCGCAAGGCTCACGCCCATTCGCGTCGAGTTGCCGCTCATGAACGAGACGAACAGACCACCGAGATGCAGATAGCCGATGCCGTCGACATAGCCGGCAAGCATGCTCAGCGCGCAGGCGAGCGCGATGTTGCGGGGAGAATCCATGAACCTGCGGGTCGTCGTCGCGGGAGACGAGAGTGTTCATGAAAGCGGCCCGCTTGAAAAGAGCCGGCGTTTCGGGCTCGCACGCTTTTCGCGTGCGGCCCGAAATCGGGGAGGATCAAGCGGCGGCGCGATGCGCGGCGATGATCTGGTCGGCGGCGCGGCCGGTGACTTCGGCCATATGGTCGAACTGCCGGGTAAAGCTTCCGGCGCCCGCCGTCGCCGAGCGCAGTTCGACGATCAATTCGCCGATCTCGGCCTCCGGCATCAGCGCGCGCACGCAGTCCCAGCCCGACCAGCCGTCGCGGGTGTCGAAGCCGAGGATCTGGCCGCGCCGCGCCGACAAGATGGCGTTGATCTTGGCGGTGGCGTCGGTCGGGCAGACGATCTCCACGGTGTGGATCGGCTCGAGCAGCACCGGCTGGCACTGCGGCAGGCCTTCGCTGATGCCGATCCGCGCCGCGGTCCGGAACGCGAGGTCGGAGGAGTCGACGCTATGATAGGAGCCGTCGGTCAGCGTCACCGCGACGTCGGTGACGGGAAAGCCGAGCGGTCCGCGCGCCAGCCCGTCGATGACGCCCTCCTCCACCGCGGGGATGTAGTTGCGCGGCACCGCGCCCCCGACCACCGTTTCGGAGAAGCGGAAACCTTCGCCGCGCGGCAGCGGCTTGATGTCCAGCACGACGTCGCCGAACTGGCCATGGCCGCCGGACTGCTTCTTGTGCCGGCCGCGCTGGGTGATGGGTTTGCGGATGGTCTCCTGATAGCCGATCGCGGGCGGTTGCGATTTGACATTGACGCCGTAGCGCTCGCGCAAGCGTTCCAGCGCGACGCGTAAGTGCATCTCGCCCTGGCCCCACAGCACGATGTCGTGGGTCCGCTGATTTTGCACCATGGTCAGCGACGGATCTTCCTCATTGAGCCGTAGCAGCGCCTGGCCGAGCTTGACGTCGTCCTTGCGGTCGGCTGCGGCGATCGACATCGCCAGCACCGGCGGCAGCGCTTCGACCGCGACCAGGGCAGCCGGCGCGGTCTTGCCGCTCGAGAAGGTGTCGCCGGTCTTGATGGCATCGAGCTTGCCGAGCGCGACCGTATCCCCCGCCTCGGCCGAAGCGCGCTTGCCGTCCTGGGCCGCTCCGGGCGCGAAGATGCCGGAGATGCGGCTGCTCTGGCCGGACGAGGATTGCAAGGTTGCGCCGTCATCGAGATGGCCCGCGAGCAGGCGCGCCAGCGACAATTTGCCGCCGTGCTGCAGATGCATGGTCTTGAAGACATAGCCGAGCGCATCCTTGGACGCAGGCACCCCTAACCTCGCGGCGGTCTCGGCTACGCCGGGCGCTTCGTGGCGCAGCGCTTTCATCAGGCGCAGCACACCGTTCTCGCGCAAGGCGGAACCGAGCAGCACCGGGCAGATCAGGCCTTCACGAAGTTCGCGGGCGAGATCGTCGAACACCGCATCGCGCGGCGGCTGAATGTCCTCGAGCAACTGCTCCATCAGAGCGTCGTCATGATCGGCGAGCTTTTCCAGCATGGAGAAGCGCGCTTCCTTCTCGCGGTCGAGATTGCCGCCATCGAGCTCTACGACTTCGGAGGCCTTGTGCTCGCGATAGACGAAGGCGCGCTCGAGTGCGAGATCGACAAAGCCCTCGATGAGGTCGCCGTTCCAGATCGGGATCTGGCGCAGCACCAGAGGGACGCGCGATGCGGGCTGCAGCATCGCGAGCGTCTCGCGGATGCGGTTGTTGTTGGCGCGGTCGATCTTGTTGAGGAACAGGAAGCGCGGAATTTTCAGGTCTTCCAGCTCGCGCAGGATGATCTGCAGTTGCGGCAGCTTCTTTTCGTCGGCCTCGCACACCACGACGGCGGCATCCACCGCGGGCAGCGCGGCGCGCATGTCATGCGAGAATTCCACAGAGCCGGGACAATCGATGAAGGTGTAGGCCTCGCCCATGAAGCTCGCCGAGGCGGCTGTCAAAGCGACGCTCATCTTGTGATGACGCGCTTCGGGACTTCCGTCGCCGACCGAGGTTCCGGCGTCGACACTGCCTGCGCGCGCGATCGCGCCCGTGCGGGCCAGGATTGCTTCTAAAAGAGTGGTTTTACCGCTTTGGAAAGGGCCCACCAGTGCGATGCACCGTGGACCGCGGGGACTTCTGACGTCTTGTCCCATTCGCCGCCTCCTGCTTGTGGAGCTCGGCCCGTGATTGGGTCGGCGCGAACGATGCTCTGCCTGCGGAGGCGGTTTGGCAAGCGGGAAAAAAGATCGCTGCGCTGCGGAGAGCTGAGAGATGCTGTTGGAATTGCTCTTGGGAACGATGAGCGGTCAGCCGCACTCTCCGTCATTCCGGGGCGATGCGTCAGCATCGAAGCCGGAAATCTCGGGATTCCGGGTTCACGCGTCGCGTGCCCCGGAATGACAATGACTGTGAGAGCCTCACCTCCCCGGCCGCAGTTCCAGGCTCTCCAATCCGGCGGCGACGTTGATGCCGACCTGGCCCTGCAGGCTCAAAGGCTGCAGCGCGATGGAGTTGTTGGAACCGCCGACCAGCACATTGCCGCCGACGCCGACGCCGAGCGTCGCACTGCCCTGCGCCCCGGCATAAGTGCCGGCGAGGTCGCCCTGCCCGAGGCGTGCGACCGGCGCATAGACCGCCCAGCCAAGCGCAGTCTCCTGCGTGATACCGAGATCGAGACCGACCTTGCGAATGGTGGCGATATAGCGGTCCTCCGGCATCCCTTCGACGCGCAGCACGCAGCCAAGATTGATCACCGACCCGACGATGAAGCCGACGCTGGCGCCGCCGCGGCATTCGAGCACGCCGACCCGCACGCGATCCTGCGCGTCGGCCCCGTTGAACGACGCGGTGAGGGTAGCCGCGACCAGCACGGCAAGAACAGTAAAGCGGCGCATGAAGAAAACCCCTGGCTAAAGACTGTGATGCGAGCAGACACGAGAACGGCGCCTATTAGCTTGAGCATGATCTTTCCGGAAAACCGGTTTCCACTTTGCGCTTTGCGGCCCTTCGGGTCCGGATCATGCTCTAGGCGCCTCTTCGTCTATGCCACAACATCGGATTCCGCGCCAAAGAAAACGCGACGACGACAATGCGAATAAGAAAAAAGGCCCGCTCACGAGCGGGCCTTTTCATTCAGCGACCGTTCAGAGTGTCGCCGGATTCTCGTCAGCGCAGATTGCCGCAGAAGCGCTGGATGCGCTTGCAGGCATCTTCGAGATCGGAGGTCTTGGTCGCGTAGGAGATACGGAACGCGGGTCCGAGACCGAAGGCCGAACCGTGCACGACAGCAACGCCCTCGCTCTCCAGGAGCTCGGTGACGAAATCCTCGTCATTGCCGATCACCTTGCCGGACGGCGTGGTCTTGCCGATGGTGCCGGCGCAGGACGGATAGACGTAGAATGCGCCCTCGGGCCGCGGGCAATCGATGCCCTTGGCCTGATTGAGCATGGACACCACGAGATCGCGGCGCTCCTTGAACGCCTTGTTGTTGATGGGGATGAAATCCTGCGGACCGTTCAAGGCTTCCACGGACGCCCATTGCGCGATCGAGCACGGGTTCGAGGTCGACTGCGACTGGATGGTCGCCATCGCCTTGATCAGCGGCGCAGGTCCGCCGGCGTAGCCGATGCGCCAGCCGGTCATGCAATAGGCCTTCGAGACGCCGTTCACCGTCAGCGTACGGTCGTACAGTTTCGGCTCGATCTGCGCCGGCGTCGTGAACTGGAAGTCGTCATAGACGAGATGCTCATACATGTCGTCGGTCATCACCCAGACCTGCGGATGCTTCACCAGCACATCGGTGAGCGCCTTCAGCTCGGCGCGCGTATAGGCCGCGCCGGTCGGGTTCGAGGGCGAGTTGAGGATGAGCCACTTGGTCTTCGGCGTGATCGCCTTTTCCAGGTCCTCTGCCTTGAGCTTGAAGCCGCTTTCCGCGGGGCAAACCACCGGCACCGACTCGCCGCCGGCCAGCGCAACCATTTCCGGGTAGCTCACCCAATAGGGCGCGGGAATGATCACCTCGTCGCCTGGATTGAGGGTGGCCATCAGCGCGTTATAGAGCACCTGCTTGCCGCCGGTGGACACGATGATCTGGTTCGGCTTGTAGGCGAGCCCGTTCTCGCGCTGGAACTTGGCGATGATCGCCTCCTTCAGCTCGGGGATGCCGCTGACATCGGTGTACTTGGTCTTGCCCGCCTCGATCGCGTGGATCGCCGCCAGCTTGACGTTGGCAGGCGTATCGAAATCCGGCTCGCCGGCGCCCAGACCGATGACGTTGCGCCCCGCCGCTTTGAGCGCGCGTGCTTTATCCGTGACCGCGATGGTCGCGGACGGCTTCACACGGTCGAGCGCAGCGGACAGAAAGGGCATCGTGGCCTCCTTGCAGGCGTCGTGAAACGGCCGATCCGTCCACGACTCTTTATGATGGGGGAACGGCCCCACCCTAAGGCGCGTTCCGCTGCACCGCAAGGAGCTTTCTGGAGAAACATTAAGTTTGGGGCCCGCCAATGCCGGCGCCCCCGAGGCGCGCAATATTCCTAAGGTTCCGCGGTGAAACGGCTCATATCCGGCAACACTGCTGTGAGGGCAATTGGCCGGGGCTGGCGCGGACTGCCGCGGCGCGCCCCGCCGCATGCGCACCACGCCCGGCAGATGTTCGGCAGGGCACGCCGCTCGGCCGGTCTCCGGCGATTGCCGTAAGCCGCCGGGGTTTTTCGGCGCGGGCCACTAACCCTGCCCTATCTGCCCCGCCCTTGTCCGGCGCCGCGATGTTCGGCGACGACGCGAGCAAGGCGACGAGAACTCGGCCGACGGCGTTCTTGTCAGTCGCATGACTTTTCAGTCGCATGATTTTCAGCGCGGAGTCGCGGGGCATCGGAATCGGCCGGATCGCGACGCAATGTCTGGCCGGTGACTCGCCGCACGCTTGCGCGCGCTGTCACCGACCGACTCACAATTTTTACATGGCGCATACATAGCGCAACTGTGATCGGATTTGTTTGAGCGTGTTGGAAGGTTTTTGCCTGCCGTTGCACTGCGGCAGAGCTTTTCGACTTTTTCCAAGGATTGGCTCTTGCGGTGCATGCGCAACGGCATCATTGTTTACCCGCGTTGCGAGACAAGAAGAAGCTCGCTTCACCTCCCCGCGTCACACCGGTCGAATCGCAGAATGTACAAGCTCTATTCGATGCAGCGTTCCGGCAACAGCTACAAGGTCCGCCTTGCGCTGGCGATCCTGAACACGCCCTATCAGGCAATCGAAATCGACATCCTGCGCGGCGAGAGCCGCACGCCGGAGTTTCTCGCCAAGAACCCGAGCGGCCAGGTGCCGCTGCTCGAAGTGGCGGAAGGACGCTACATCGCCGAATCCAACGCCATTCTCTGGTATGTCTGCGGCGGCACGCCACTCGCACCGGAATCGCGGATCGAGCGCGCTGAGGCGCTGCAGTGGATGTTCTTCGAACAGCACGCGCTGGAGCCGAATATCGGCGCCGCCTATTTCTGGCTCGCGCTGGTGAAGGGTGGCCGCGATCTGCAGACGCACGCGCTGGAAGACTGGATGGAGCGCGGCTATGGCGCGCTCCAGGTGATGGAAAATCACCTCAAAGGCCACGAGTTCTTCGCGGCGAACCAGCTCACGGTCGCCGACATCGCGCTTTACGGCTACACCCATCTCGCCGATCGCTGCGACTTCGATCTCGAGCCTTTCCCGTCGATCCGCGGCTGGCTGAAGCGGGTTGAACAGACCCCGGGCTTCGTCTCGATGGATTGGCGGACGGTCGAGATCGAGAACCCCGCCAGCATCGCCGCCAGCCTCTAGACAAAGGTTAACAAGCGATTAACGGGCTGGGCTGAAACGTTAATCTTTCCCGGGATTTAACTGCCTTTTGAACGGCGGCTGCCGCAATCTTGCCGGCAAGCCCTGCAAGTTTCGCGTCGCGCGCGAAATTGATTCGCTCCCGCGCGCGAGGATCTTTCGGGCCCAGGAGCGAAGGCCAGGATCAAAGAGCATGACACCCTCGCCCGGCCCGTCCGGCTTCAACGGCCACAGCGCACCAGTTGCTTCATCCCGGTTGACCGACGCCGTCGCCGCTTCGCTCGCGATCGGCGCGTTTTCGCTGTGCCTCGTCGTCGGCATCACCGTGCTCTCAATCAAGGCCAGCATGGCTATGCCGATCATCGGTTAAGACTCGCGCCGCGAGCGCAACCCGCTCTTAATCACGACGCAATAAAATCCTGTGTGCGCCGGCTGACCGGTCAAACTTGCCGTCTAAGTTCTCGAGGCGAGCGAGAACCGGCATGCAGTTCGACTGGCGCTCAATTTACGGTCCGGTCCTGGCGGCAGCGACAGCGCTGACCGCGATCAGCATCGATCGTTATCTGATCGGCGTCCCCAATCCCGCGCCGCTCTACGTCTGCATCGTGGCGTTGGCGGGCTCGCTCAGCGGCCTTCGCTCGGCCATGCCGAGCGCCGCAATCGCCATCATCGGCTCAGCGCTGCTTGTCTTCAGTCGTGATGCCGACTTTGACGGCGCCGAGCTGCTCCGCCTGGCCATGCTGAGCGTGACGGCCTGCGGCACTGCCGCAATCACCGGCCTCCTGCGGCAACAATTGTTGGACACCTTCGCGCAGGAGCGCATGGAGCATGTCACTGCGCAACGGCTCGCTGCCGCGCTTGACCAGATCGACATCGGCATTGTCCTGCTCGATGCCGACACCCGCGCCGGATTCATCAACCGCGCCTTCCGCTTCTATTTCTCGCTGCCCGATGCCAAGGCCAACTCCAAGCCGCCGTTCATCGCGCTGATGTATCACGGCCGCGACACTGGCGCATTCGAGCTGCCGGAGGAGCAGCTCAACGCCTATATCGCGCGGCGCATGGAGATGATGCGCGCCGGCGATTCCACACCGATCATCATCAGGCTCAAGGACGGCACGGCGCTCCGTTTCTCCTGCACCGCGCTCGCCGGCGGCGGTCGCATGCTGAGCTACACGCCGGTGACCGATCTCATCCGCCATACCGACGATCCCGCCGACGGCGAATATCATCGCTCGCTGCGGGTGAGCGACGAATTTGGACTTGTCCGCCAGCTCCGTGCGGCGGAGTAGATGCGTGGACCTCTTTCAACATCTCCTGAGTTCGAGATTGATCGTGGCCGCTTCTGTTCTTAATAGGGTAACGGATAGAGCATTCGCCGATCAAGTTGCAGAACCGGACGGACCTCTCGGTCAAGCCCCCGTCGCAATGACGACAGAAGTTGCACCCTCTCCCGATTTGCGCAGCTCGGCGACTGCTACAGCACAGGTTCTGAGTAGAAGGATGTCCAACGATCTCTCCATCCGCTTCGTTCAGCGGAGTGATTTCGACAAATGGCTTCCCTTGTGGGACGGCTACAACGCCTTTTACGGCCGCTCCGGCGCGACGGCACTTGCGCGCGAGATCACTGACATGACGTGGTCGCGCTTCTTCGATGCTTATGAGCCGGTTCATGCGCTGGTTGCGGAAGGCGACGGCGAGTTGCTGGGATTGGCGCACTATCTGTTTCATCGCAGCACCACCGCGATCGAGCCGGTCTGCTACCTGCAGGATTTGTTCACCGCACAGGCGGCGCGCGGCAAAGGCGTGGGCCGCGCGCTGATCGAAGGCGTGTACCGGCAGGCCGAACTCGCCGGCGCCAAGCGCGTCTATTGGCAAACCCATGAGACCAATATGACCGCGCGACAGCTCTACGATCGCATCGCCGAACGGTCCGGCTTCATCGTCTATCGCAAGTTGTTCTGACGCGTGAGGATTCTCCACGCCTGTGGATAAGTCCGCCTGTCACTGCGACGTAACAAAGCAGGCCTAAGCTTTCGCTTGCGTCTGATCAGGCCCCCGTCACAGATCAAGCGCCAGCGGTCCCCGTCAGTCGCCGCGTCTGACCGGGGCCGCACTTTTTTGATCCCACGTTTTGTGACCGACATTCGGGCAAATACTTTGGGCAAGTCCTCCTGCTGACGGGCGAGGCAGGCACCTTGCGGCGACACCAATTTTGCCGCCGTGCGTGAATAGCCATGCGGGACCGTCGCTTGCGACAGCAGGGCTCGCGCGCCACAATGCGTGCCCTGCTCTTCCGTAACAGGATAGGTCCATGCAAATTCGCAATCTCGGCGGCTCCGGCCTGCGCGTTTCCGCGGTCGGTCTCGGCTGCAACAATTTCGGCCAGCGCGCTGATCTCGAAACCTCGCGCAAGGTGATCCACAGGGCGCTCGATCTCGGTATCACGCTGTTCGACACCGCCGATATTTATGCGGGCATGGGCGGCTCGGAGACGGTGCTGGGCACCGTGCTCGGCGACCGCCGCAAGGACATCGTGCTCGCGACGAAATTCTCCAAGCCGATGGCGACCGACGGCACCAAGCAGGGCGCCTCGCGCCGCTACATCATGTCGGCGGTCGAAGCGAGCCTGAAGCGGCTGAAGACCGACTATATCGATCTTTACCAGCAGCACGATTACGATCCGCTGACGCCGCTCGAGGAGACGCTGCGTGCGCTCGACGATCTCATCCGGCAGGGCAAGGTCCGCTATATCGGCAATTCCAACTTTCCGGCCTGGCGCATCGCGGAAGCCGAGTTCACGGCGCGCGCGGCGAATGTCAACCGCTTCATCTCCTGCCAGGATGAGTACAGCCTGCTGGTGCGCGGCATCGAGAAGGAGCTGTTGCCTGCGGCGCAGGAATACAAGCTGGGGCTATTGCCCTATTTCCCGCTCGCGAGCGGACTTCTGACCGGCAAATACAAACGCGGCGCAGCCGCGCCGGAGGGCACGCGTTTTGCCACGACGCCCAGATTGCGCGACCACTATGTCACGCCGCGCAACGAGGAGATCGCCGAGAAGCTGCAAGCCTTCGCGCAAGCGCGCGGCCACACGCTGCTGGAGCTCGCCTTCTCCTGGCTCGCCGCACGCCCGCAAGTCGCCAGCATCATCGCGGGCGCCACCCGCGTCGAGCAGGTCGAGCAGAACGTGAAGGCGATCGCGTGGACGTTGAGCGCGGAGGAGATGGCGGAGATCGACGAGATCACGAAGTAGCTAGTAGTGCCCCCTCTCCACGCTCTTCGCGGGGAGAGGAGGCGGGGTGAGGGGCTCTATCCGCCGAGTTCGCTCAGAATTTTGCGAAGAATGCCTTCGACCTCGCCAAGCACATCGTGCTCCAGGAGCGAAGAACCTTGTAACCCTCGTCGGCCAAAGAGCGGGGAGAGCTTTAAAGAAGGCCATTGTTCCGTCACTTCCCGCCGCGCCCCACCGTCTGACGCACCTCGAAACCCTCGAATTGGGGGTGACCGAGATAGAGCGGCTTGTTGTTGCCGGCGTCGCGATGCGCTGCGCGAAACGCCTCCGATTTGGTCCAGGCCTCGAACGCTGCGTGGTTTGCCCAGATCGTGTGCGAGGCGTAGAGCGTATGATCCTCCGCCTCCGGCCCCTTGAGCAGGTGAAACTCGATGAAACCCGGCACCTTCTCAAGATGAGAGTCGCGCGACAGCCAGACCTGCTCGAACGCTGCCTCCGAGCCATTGGCCACGCGAAAACGATTCATGGCGATAAACATTTGAGCCGCCTCCTGCCTGTGTCGATCGATGCCTTTCCACAGCGTCAGTAGCAGAATTCGCGGCGAGCGGCGCGGCGAAAGTTTACGCGATCAATCCCTGCATCGGTTTCACCATCCCGCTATCCGGGAACACCGCGTCCGCCAGCACGCGCGCGCTCAACCCTAAGTGATCCGCCAACACGCCCTTGATCACCGCACGCAGATCGGTGGTCGGCGCGAGATCGCGACCTTCATAAAGGCTTGCCGCCTTCAGCGTCGGCCAGTCCGTGATGACGCGGCCGCCTTTCACTGCGCCGCCCGCGAGCAGCGCGATGGTGCCGGTGCCGTGATCGGTGCCTTCGGTGCCATTGATGCGGGCGGTGCGGCCGAATTCGGTCGCGACCACAACGACGGTATCGCGCCAATGCGCGCCAAGCCCGCTTTCGAATTCGGCGAGCGCGCCGTCGAGGCCGGTGAGCAGATTGGCAAGCCGCCCGACCGGACCACCCTCATTGGCATGAGTATCCCAGCCGTCGAAGGCGAGCGCGGCGATGCGAGGTCCATCATCGGCCGCCATCACCTTGGCCGCGCCGCGCGCCACGTTGCGCATCTGCGCCGGCGCGCCGCCGGGTTTGGTCTTCATGTCGCCGCCTTGCGCGGTCTTCTCCAGCGCGAGGCCCTGCGTCAGCGCCTCGGCCAGCGTTGGATCGCGGTGCCGATAGAGTTCGATGAGCCGCATCGCCGTATCGTCATCGGCCTGCGGCAGCGCCACCGGCGCCCAGCCGACGGTGGCCGCCGGACCGCGCAGCACCAGCGGCGTAGTCGGACCGACTGCGAGTGCGCCCGAGACGCGCTCGCCTTGCGGCAGCGCCTGCAACGCGCGATTGAGCCAGCCGGATTGCACGCGGCCTGGCCCAGCAAAGCCGCTTTCCAGTACGTCCTGGCCGTCGAAATGCGAGCGGTCGCGATAAGGCGTCGCCACCGCGTGGACCACAGCCGCCTGCTTGTCCTTATACATGCGCGCAAATTCCGGCATCGACGGATGCAGCGCGAAGAAGGAGTCCAGCATGACAGCCGGATGCGGGCCGCTCACGCTGAGCGCGATCGAACCATGGAGCGCGGCGTAGTCGGGATCGCCGACCGGCGCCACCGTCGCAAGCCCATCGAGCGCGCCCCGCAGGATCACCGCGATCAGGCGCGGATCGCGCCCGTCGCTAGCGCGCGCGAATTTCGGCATGTAAGCCCAGGCCGCGAAAGCGGCGCCGCCGAGCAGAAGCGAACGCCGCGAGGTCAACAGACGGCTTTCACAGCATTCCATGATCATCTCCTCTGGAATTCCGGCGACATCAACAACAACGCCAAGGCCTGCTGCCGCGACTCCGCGCGCTCAACCGTGCGGTGCGTCTCCGGCGAGGCTGCCTCGCCAAAAGCGGACTGCAGGAGATCGCGCGCATCGACCGTATTGCCGACGCGCGAGGCCAGTTGCGCCGATATGTCGAGCCGCAGCTTCATGCCCTCGGGCGCAGCCCAGGCGGCGCTGGTATCGGGAAAGCCGTTCGGTCCCGCCGGCGACCACAGGGGCTGGCCGAGCACGTTGAGGCCGTTGAGATACGGGCCGGGGTCCTCCGGTACATGCGCCAGGAGCCTCCCCGTGGCGACCAGGAACTCGTAAGGACTGCGCATCTTGGTCGGCGGCGCGGACCAGGCCTCATCCGAATCCACCAGGGCCAGGCTCAGCGCTTTCAGATCGCCATCGGTCTTGACGAATGTGTCGTGCAGCCGCGCGAGCAAGGCCGGCGGCGGATCGTCGGCGACGAAATGGCGGGCGAATTTGGTCGCGATGAATTTTGCCGTGGACGGATGGCGCGCGATGTCGGCGAGTGCCGCCTCGCCTTGCTCGACGCCGCCGGCCGGATAGGTCTTGCCAAGCAGGCGCTGCGGCCCCGGCTCATGCGCATTGGCATTGAAGACGAAACTGCCCGGTGTGCCCAGAATTCCCTGCCGCCCGACAAAGCTCCACCCCGTGATGATGCGCGCGAGCGAGGTGACGTCTTCCTGGGTGTAGCCGCCGCCGACACCCAGCGTATGCAGCTCCATGATTTCGCGCGCGAGATTTTCGTTCAGCCCGCGCTTGCGGTTCAGCCCGGCGCGGGAGTTCGGTCCCAGTGACTGCTGATTGTCGAGGAAGAACAGCATGGCCGGATGCTGCTCGACGGCTTTGACCATATCCGCAAAGCGCCCCAGCACATGCGGGCGGATCGCCTCGCGCTCGAACGCGCCCGCCCAGATCCGGGCGAGCGCGCCCTTGCCCGCGGAAATGCAAAAATGGTTCGACCAGAACGCCACCAGGCGTTCGGTGAAGCCGCAATCGGCAAGCACGGCGCGCTGCAGTCGCGCCAAGGCCTCGGCGCGATAGGTCTTCTGAATGACATTGAGCGGCTGCGCCGGCGGCTCGGCTTGCGGCTTGTCTTGCATTTTGGCCGCATTGGGCTGCATCGGCTCGGAGGCGGGCGCGGCTTCGGAGGCTTGCGCTGATTTGGCCGCGGCTTCTCGCGCCTGCTTCACCTCGAACTGATAGGCAAACGCCTCTTGCGCGAGCGCCAGCGTCGATTGCAGGGCGGGCAACTCCAAAAGCACGCCGCTGGAGCGCGCGAGCTCGGCCTTGACGAAACCACGCGGATCCGAAGCGGCATTGACGAAGTCGCCGGAGGCGCCCCCGCGCGCACCGAAACCGAAACGATTGAGCGCGATGAGAGCGGCTTGCGGATCGCGGGACATGCTCGGCTACCCTTAGCGTTATTGTTCTTGGCGTTATTGTTCTTGGCGCTATTGTTCTTGACGCCATTACCTTTGGCGCTTCGGCTCGCCTTGGCGCTTTGCCCGGCGCGCCGCACTGGTATATTTTTCGAGCATCATCCTAGCGCGGTTCGAGATGAACCCGACATGAAAAACGCGGCCATTCTGCGTAAGCGATCATGACAAATCGGAAAGAAACGGCCGCGCGCCGGCTCCTTTGTTCAGGTTGCGGAACTCCGTTCACCTGCGAACTGTCAGGCCAATGCTGGTGCGGGAAGGAAACGGCTCGCCTGCCGATGCCGGCGGAAGGCGCGGATTGCCTGTGCCGGGATTGCCTGCGCAAGCTCGCTGCCGCGACGTTCGCAAACGTCTCTTCCAACTGAGAAGATCGAAGCCTCGCTACGGTTCGCTCAGTCGCAAAACGACTCCGCATTGCTCGATTAACTTTTCGTCATCAAGCGCGCGTCGTTCGTCGCTTGTAAAACACGCAAGCGCTTCAATTTAGATTTGTTCTGAATCAATGCGGCGGCAATGGACAAAGCGCCATTTGTCTTGCATCTGCGCTGCGCGAGCTTCGCCCGTCCGCTGGAGAGTGCCGTGACAAAAGCCCTGCTTCTCAGACTGCATCGCTGGACGAGCCTTGTGTTTGCGCTGCCGCTGTTCGCGATCATCCTGACCGGAGCGATTCTGTCGTTCGAGCCGATGGTCCAGTTCACTGGAATCAGACCGCAATCGATCGACGCCACGCGTGTTGTCGATCTGATCAAGAGTTACGATCCGGAAGGCAAGGCGCGCGGGATCTTCATCAATTCAGCAGCACAGCGGCTGCGCTTCCAGGGGCCGGGCGCGGCGCAGATCGATCTCGTCAGCGGTGAAAAGCTCACGCCAAGCGGCACGACGCTCGCCGACGTCATTGTCTGGGCGCGCTTCACGCATGAACGCCTGCTCGGCCAGTCGTGGCTGGTGATCGCCTCGACCATTGCGATGCTCGTCGTGATGCTGCTCGGCATCGCCATGGGGCTGCCGCGGCTGCGCAACAATCTCGCCGGTTGGCACAAGGGCGCAGCCTGGTTCACGTTGCCCTTGATCCTGCTCATTCCCTTGACCGGGCTTTGCATGGCGTTCGGCCTGACCTTTCAGAGCGGCGCTCCGCCGGCGGGCGCCGGTCGCGCGCTTTCCCTGCCTGATGCCGTGCGCGTGGTTGCAAAATCCTATGATCTCGCACAGGTAATCTCAATCGTCTCGCGCGGCAACAACGTGACGGCGCGCATCTATGACGGCGGCGAATTGCGCGCGTTTGCGGTGAGGGCAGACGGCATCACGCCGCTGGCGCGCAATTGGCCGCGGCTGCTGCATGAGGGCAACGGCGCCGTGATGATCACGAGCCCGGTCAATTTCCTGATCTCGCTCGTTCTGCTCACGCTGCTGGCGACCGGCGTGCTGAGCTGGAGTCGCCGCGAATGGCGGCTTAGGCAGACGCGCGGCAAGAACAGCGGTTCCGCCGTGCCCGCGAAGTCGGCCGCGTAGCCGACTAAACGGCAAAGCCAGGCGATTGCCGGGCCATGCCGTCGAACGCGTCGAGCAGCTTCTCGCGCCAGGCATAGACCGGGTCGTCAGCCTCCAGCAGTTTGAACGGGCTCACCACCCGCGCCCACTGAAAGCCGCCGAACACAATATAATCAGCGTAATTCGGCGCGGCGCCGCCGAGATAGGTTTGCGTCTTCAAGGTCAGGCGCAGCGGATCGAGCGATTTGCGGAAAGCGATCACGCTTTTGTCACGGGTCGCGCACACCTCTTCCAGTGGCTTGCCCAAGCGCGCCTCGCGCGATGCGCGGAAATAGGCCGCATCGTCTGGTGCCAGTTGCGCCGGGATGTCGGCGACGATCAGCGGGAACATGCCGCCGACCACGACGACGTCGCCCCACCAGTTCATCATCCGCATCAAGGCGCGGCCGCCCTCCCCGCCGAACAGCGATGGTGCCTCGGGAAACGCATCTTCCAGGTAATTGGCGATCACCCAGGAATCGACGACCGGCGTGTCGCCATGCAGCAGCACCGGCACTTTGTCCGAACCATGCGGCGCGATCGCGCCCTTCTCGGTGAAGCGCCAGGGAATAGAGCCGGCGGAGAGCCCCTTATGCGCGAGGGCCATCCGCGTCCGCCAGCAGAACGGGCTGAACGGACGGCTTGCATCGATGCCGACGAGTTCGAAAAGTTTTAGAGTCATGCAGTGCCCCACATCTGCTCCGCTATCGCCGCAAAGCGAAGCGTCCACATGCGACGTCATTCCGGGGCGATGCGAAGCATCGAACCGGAATCTCGAGACTCCGGGTTCGGTCCTCTCGGACCGCCCCGGAATGACGGCGCGCGTGGCTTACCTCACCACCGCGGCCGTCTGCCCGAACAGGATCTTGCGCTCCTCTTCGGTGCGGAGCGACGGCTGCCCGAAGTTCGGGTTGACCTCCTTGGCTTTCGCATAGGCGCGTTCGGTCGCGGGCCGCGCTTGGATCGTCTCCATCCAGCGCTTCACATGCGGAAACTGCTCGATGTCCTGGCCCTGGTTCTTGAAAGGAACGACCCAGGGATAACACGCCATGTCGGCGATCGAATACTCGCCGGCGATGAACTCGCGGTCGGCGAGACGCTTGTTGAGCACGCCGTAGAGACGGTTGGTCTCGTTGACATAGCGGTCGATGGCGTAGGGGATCTTCTCGACCGCGTAGTTGCGGAAATGGTGGTTCTGCCCGGCCATCGGCCCGAGCCCGCCCATCTGCCAGAACGTCCACTGGATGACGTCATAGCGGCCGTAGACATCGGTCGGGATGAACTTGCCGGTCTTCTCGGCGAGATAGAGCAGGATGGCGCCGGACTCGAAGATCGACAGCGGCTTGGTGCCGCCCTTCGGCTCGTGATCGACGATGGCGGGGATGCGGTTGTTGGGTGCGATCGCCAGAAATTCCGGCTTGAACTGATCGCCCTTGCCGATGTTGACCGGGAAGATCTTGTATTTGAGCCCGGTCTCCTCGAGGAACATCGTTATCTTGTGGCCGTTCGGCGTGGTCCAATAGTGAAGGTCGATCATGGCGGCGTTCCTGCTGACGTTTTCGAAAGCATCTTTTCACGGCAGTTTTTCACGGCAATTGCAAAAAGATGCGATTGCATGAATTTCGCGCCTGATCACAGCGAAGTCAATGCCGCCCGGCAAACGGGCGCAGAAACGTGATCGGTAGAAACCTGAAGAGAAGCCGCCTCAGAACATACGGCCGTTGGCGCGCAAGAGTTTTTCGCCGGCCTCGGTCACCGTGACGATCATGCCGAAGCCGGCGATGGTCTCGCGGGCGACATAGCCGAGGTCGGTCGCATCTTCCCAGATGGTCAGGCGCGGACAGGAGGTCTTCCAGGTTCCGATCACCTCCGAATAGGCGCGCGGCTCGCGCGCGATCCATTCGACGAAGTCGAGCACCAGCGGATTTTCGGCATCGCTCATGGCGTTCTCCGTAGTCGTTGTTGGATCAGGAACTCGCTAAACGCGGCAGCAGCAATCGCCAGCCGCCATAGAGATAGAGAATATAGCAGCTCACAACCACCGCGATTAGGCGGTTGGCGAAGTTGTGAACTGCCGATCGGTTCGAGGCGATTGCATGCAGCTCCATCGCAGCGGGCAGCCGCATCATTGCGAGCAGCACGCCGATCGGGGTGAGCCCGCCCACCATGGGGGCGAGGTGAAGAAAGTGCGATTCGGTTCAAGTCTCGACCTTCTCCCTCCTTCTGCCTTCCTTGTCCTTGCCGCACAAACCGAGTTATCTTGCCCAGCATCAGTTTTCCTGAGGCTCGCGGTGCGGCGGCTACTCTTTCTCAACGGCATCAAGGCATTCGAGGCGGCCGCGCGCAGCGGCAGCTTTGCCTCCGCTGGCCAGGAGCTCAACGTTTCGGCGGCGGCGGTGAGCCGCATGGTGCATCTGTTGGAGGAGCGGCTTGGCGTTGCGCTGTTCGAGCGCAAGGCCAACCGCCTGGTGCTGACCGCCACGGGCCGCGTCTATCAGAGCGGGCTCACTCCGATCTTCGATGCGCTGGCGAGCCTGACCGCGCAGGTGACGGCCCCCTCCAGCCGGCGCGTGCTGACCATCGGCGTCGGGCCGACCTTCGCGATGCGCTGGCTGATTCCGCATCTCGCAGACTTTCGCAAAGCCCATCCCGACATCGAGGTCCGCATCACCGCCGGCGGCGTGCTGGCGCCTTTCGGCGACGACTGGACCTGCGGCATCAAGCTCGGCGACGGCGCCTGGCCGGGCCTGGTTGCGGAGCCCTTGTTCGCGGCCGATCTCGTGCCGGTCTGCGCACCCCGGCTGGCGGTGGGCCTGAAGCGTCCGTCCGACCTGAAGGGGCCAAGCCTCTTGCGCGTCGCACATGCCGGCGAAGACTGGCCGCTCTGGCTCAAGGCCGCCGGCGTGCCGCGCCTGAGCGCGCGCGGCCCCGAATTTGAATATTACGGCCAGGCGCTGCAGGCGGCGGTGGATGGGCTCGGGGTTGCCATGGGCATCCGGCCCTATATCGACGACGACCTCGCCGCCGGCCGGCTGGTCGCGCCCTTTGCGCTGACCGTGCCGAAGGGCATGCGCTGGTACCTGGTCTATCGCAGCTTCCAAGCCGGCCAGCGCGACTTTGCCGCGTTCCAGCGCTGGATCATGCACGCCGCCACCGCGCCAGCCGCGCAGGCCGGCGCGTCCAGGAAAAAAGCATGGCAAAAAAGAGCTGATTCTGTGAACGGCTTCACAAGTCATCCCGAGGATTCATGATTGCCTGTCCCCCTCATCACGCGCGGGGACCTGAAATGACTTTTCTTTACAAGGGTTACGACATCGAGTCCTTCGAGGCAGGAAAAGGCCTCTGGCATGCCCGGATCAGGCGGGCCGATCTCAAGCCGTTCCTGATCGATGGCGCTTTGTTTCCGAAAGTCGAGGTTGGCTTGGCCTGGCCCAGCCAGGACGCGGCGGTCGCCGACGCCAAGCAGCATATCGACCGCAGCGAGGACCGCTGGTCGGAGCCTGAAGCCGCCGAATTGGAAATGCAGCCGTTTTTGTGAGCGCGGAGCCGACTATGCAACGCGCTGAAACTATCTCCCCGATTCCATTATCGTCGCCGCCGGTCCGCTCCGAATGCCCGGAATGCCGGGGCGAACTGACCATCTTGCGCGTCTTCAGCGGCCGCGCCGGATCCGAATACTGGGCCCAACGCTGCACAAGCTGCGGCGGGATTCACCTGGACATCGTGCGGCCCGGGGCGACAGGGCACTAGCCTAGCCTCATCTATTCCCGCCACGCCGAGGTCCTCGCGAAAGCGAGCCTCGAAGCACGACGGCCCCGCTGCAGCGGCGAGGCCGTGCATCCTTCGAGACGGCCGCGGTTCGCGGGCTCTTCCAGCAACAAACGGCCAAGCCATTTGCGCGGCGACGACGGGTCTGCATAAGGATCTGCATAAGGAATTGCGTCAGTCCAAATGATCGCGTTGCATCATCGTCCTCAGCCAACGCTCGCTGCCAACTGCTGACAGCCGCGCGCCAGTTCCCGCCGCCCCCGCGTGCCGGGCTTTCCTCTTTCATGTCCGCTGGACTCGTCCCATATTCGCGCCATGGCGAAGAATCCAGAACGGCCGAAAAAGCCCTCCAAAACCCCGAAATCCAAGGCCCACCGCCCCGAGCTTCAGGCAATCGGGCCGGCTTTGGCCGAACTGCTCAATCCCGCCATCAACCGCGGCGAAAGCGGCATCGGCTCGTCGACGGGATTGCAGCCGCCGCCCGACAATTCCTGGGATCGCCGTTCGGGCGGTGAAGCGGCCGCGCATCGCGCGCGCGCCTCTACCCGCGACAAGAGCGAGGATGTCGCAAGGCGCGATGCATCGTCCGCGGGCGCTGGCCAGGACGAACTCGGCGAAGCGCCGCAGGCGCGGTATGGCACGGCCGCGACGGTGCCGACGCTCGATCCTGAACTCGCGCGCCAGCTCGGGCTGCCGACCGAGGAAGACGATGCCGAGGCGCTCGCCCGCCCGCCACGCAGCAAGATGGAAGCGCTCGGCGTCAAGGCCACGGCCGAAGCGCTGGACACTCTGATCCGCGAGGGCCGCCCGGAGTTCCGGAAAGAGGACGGCTCGATGCGCGTGTGGACGCCGCACCGTCCGCCGCGCCCGGAGAAGAGCGAAGGCGGCGTCCGCTTCGAGATCAAGTCCGAATATCAGCCCAAGGGCGACCAGCCGGGCGCGATCGCCGAACTGGTCGAAGGCATCAACCGCAACGACCGCACGCAAGTGCTGCTCGGCGTCACCGGTTCGGGCAAGACCTACACCATGGCCAAGGTGATCGAGGCCACCCAGCGTCCGGCGCTGATTCTGGCGCCGAACAAGACGCTGGCCGCCCAGCTCTATGGCGAGTTCAAGAACTTCTTTCCCGACAACGCGGTGGAGTATTTCGTCAGTTATTACGACTACTACCAGCCGGAAGCCTACGTTCCGCGCACCGACACCTATATCGAGAAGGACTCCTCCATCAACGAGCAGATCGACCGCATGCGCCATGCGGCGACGCGCGCGCTGCTCGAACGCGACGACGTCATCATCGTCGCCTCCGTCTCCTGCATCTACGGTATCGGTTCGGTCGAGACCTACACCGCGATGACCTTCGCCCTGAAGAAGGGCGAGCGCATCGACCAGCGCCAGCTCATCGCCGATCTCGTGGCGCTGCAGTACAAGCGCACCTCGGCCGATTTCACCCGCGGCACGTTCCGCGTGCGCGGCGATGTCATCGACATTTTCCCCGCGCACTATGAGGATCGCGCCTGGCGCGTGAACCTGTTCGGCGACGTGGTCGAGAACATCGAGGAGTTCGATCCGCTGACCGGCCACAAGCAGGACGAGCTCGAATTCATCAAGGTCTACGCCAATTCGCACTATGTGACGCCGCGCCCGACCCTGGTGCAGGCGATCAAGGCGATCAAGGTCGAGTTGAAGCAGCGGCTGGACCAGCTCAACGCGCAAGGGCGCCTGCTCGAGGCACAGCGGCTCGAGCAGCGCACCACCTTCGATCTCGAAATGATGGAGGCGACCGGAAGCTGCGCCGGCATCGAGAACTATTCGCGCTATCTCACGGGCCGCCGTCCCGGCGAGCCGCCGCCGACACTGTTCGAATATGTGCCTGACAACGCGCTGGTGTTCTGCGACGAGAGCCACGTCAGCATCCCGCAGATCGGCGCCATGTTCCGCGGCGACTTCCGCCGCAAGGCCACGCTCGCCGAATATGGCTTCCGCCTGCCCTCCTGCATGGACAACCGCCCGCTGCGTTTTGAAGAGTGGGACATGATGCGGCCGCAGACCGTTGCGGTCTCGGCGACGCCCAGCGGCTGGGAGCTGAACGAATCGGGCGGCGTCTTCGTCGAGCAGGTGATCCGACCGACCGGGCTGATCGATCCGCCGGTCGAAATTCGCCCCGCGCGCACGCAGGTCGACGATCTCGTCGGCGAGGTGCGCGCCACCGCAGCCGCCGGCTATCGCTCGCTGATCACGGTGCTGACCAAACGCATGGCGGAAGACCTCACCGAATATCTGCACGAGCAGGGCATTCGTGTCCGGTACATGCACTCCGACATCGACACCATCGAGCGCATTGAGATCATCAGGGATCTTCGGCTCGGGGCGTTCGACGCGCTGGTCGGCATCAACCTGTTGCGCGAGGGCCTCGACATTCCCGAATGCGCGCTGGTCGCCATTCTCGACGCCGACAAGGAAGGTTTCCTGCGCAGCGAGACCTCGCTGATCCAGACCATCGGCCGCGCCGCCCGCAACGTCGACGGCAAGGTGATCCTCTATGCCGACGCCATGACCGGCTCGATGGAGCGTGCGATCGCGGAGACCAACCGTCGCCGCGAGAAGCAGATGGACTACAACGCGGCCAACGGCATCACGCCGGAGAGCGTGAAGAAGTCGATCGGCGACATCCTCAACTCGGTCTATGAGCGCGATCATGTCATGGTCGATCTCGGCGACCGCGGCATGGCGGACGACGTCATCTCGATCGGCCACAACTTCGAGGCCGTGCTCGCCGACCTCGAGACGCGCATGCGCGAGGCCGCAGCCGATTTGAATTTTGAGGAAGCCGCGCGCCTGCGCGATGAAGTCAAGCGCCTGCGCGCCACCGAGCTCGCCGTGGTCGACGACCCCACGGCAAAACAGCGCACCGTGCAGGACCGCGCGGGTTCTTACGCTGGCCCCAAGAAATACGGCGAAGCCGCAAATCTGCCCGAACTCGTCAGCCGCGCCGGCAAATATGCCAAGCAGAGCGGCGGCCCGCGGCGCACCACGACGCCGTTCGGTTCTCCCTCTCCCCGCTCTTCGCGGGGTGAGGTGCAAGCCCCACGAAGAACAGCGTCAACGGATGACTCCCTCTTCCCCTCGCCGTTCGAGGAGGATCGGGACGGCAAATCGAGCTCCCGCTCCAAAGTCCATAAGCCCCATCTCGACGAGATGCACGGCCCGGAGTCCCTGCCCCATCGCCCCAACCGCGTGCTGCCGAAAAAGCCAACACACGAGGGGGATGGCGAGAGCGGCAGCCGCATCTGGCAGCCGACCTCCTCGCGCGAAGCTGCGGGGCTTGAGCCGCCCAGCCCACGCTCGACCGGCGGCGCGCCGGGGAGACGCGGTGGATGGAAGAAGAGGTAAAGCCAGGGTCAAAACCCATAAACCGTACTCCGACGCGGCCGCTTCCAGACATTGGCCACGTCAAGTGGTTCGTCAGAGCCTGACCACGGCGTACCTCTTCGGTGTCGTATGTCGATCCTGCCTCAAGTTGTGCAGGTCAAATGCCTGGCTGATGGCAGTGCCTCAGCTACTTGCGCGCGGTCCACTCGGCTCGATCCACATCCAGCCAGTGAGACCGGCAAGTGCGGCGCAACTCGCCGGGACCAGCATTATCGTGCGTAGCGCACGCTCGAATGCGGCGATTGCCTCGGCATTAGCGTCGGCTTGTCCGGACATCACGGCGTTCAGAGCCTCGTTGGCTTGCGCCGGCGTCGTTCCGGGAAGATGATACAAGAAGCTTGCAAAGAACGCCGCTCCGAGCGCTGCGATCGCAAGCAGGCCAGCAACTCGAGCGACCGCATTGTTGATGCCCGAGGCAATGCCGGCATGGGCTTTGCCGGCGGCCCCCATCACCGTCGAGGTCAGCGGCGGCACCGTAATCGCCATTCCCACGCCTAGAAGGAGCATCGGTGGAAACACGCCAATCCAGTAAGTCTGGCTGAGGTCGACAAAAGCAAGCATCGCCAATCCGCAGGCCGCGACGATGGGCCCGGCTGCGAGTAGCAACCGCGGCCCCAAACGCTCGGCCATGGTTGCGGCGAAAGATGCCCCGAATCCCATTATCAAGGCAAAAGGCAGCAATGCTGCGCCGGCTTCTGTCGCGGAGTAGCCGCCGAGACGAATCAGGCCGAACGGCAGATAGTAAAGCGCGCCTCCGAGCGCGAAATAGAGCAACAGCGTCAATGCATTCGCTGCTGAAAAATTGCGTGATCGATAGAGCGATAAGGGCATCATCGCCCGCTCATGGAGGCGGGCTTCGATCACGACGAACGACATTAGCGAAGCGGTTCCCACTCCTAGGGCGGCCAGCACTGCTTTATCGCGAATTCCCGACGCCGGAATGGCGCTTAGGCCCCACGTGATCGCAGCAAGGCCAATCGCGACTGAGGCGGAGCCGCTCCAGTCAAGTTGCTTCGCGTTGGGATCGCTGCTTTCGCAGGCGAAGCGAAGCGCTAGTCCGGTCGCGGCAATGGCGAGTGGGACATTGAGGAGGAAGATTGCCCGCCATGATACCTGATCGACCAGCCAGCCGCCCAGCGACGGACCCGCCGCCATCGTCAGCGCACCTGCGCCCGCCCATATCCCGATTGCCCGAGTCCGCTCTTGCTCGCCAAAGGTCGCTCCTAACATTGCCAGACTGGCCGGCGTTAACAGGGCGGCGCCAACACCTTGAATCGCGCGGCTGACGATAAGCGCCGCAACGTTCGGCGAGAGCCCGCAAGCGATGGAGGCGGCGACAAAGACCGCAACGCCCAGAATAAAAATCCGACGTCGACCATAAAGATCCGCCGCCGAGCCGCCGATCAGCACGAGCGCACCGAGCAGGAGCAGGTAGGCGTTGACGATCCACTGCGTCCCTGCGGCATCCGCATGCAGCGCCTGTTGGATTGCGGGTAGCGCGATGTTCACCACTGAACTGTCGAGGAGGGCCATGCTGGACCCGACTATGGTCGCCGCTACCGTCAGCCACTTGCGTCTCTGTGACAGGGCCGCGTCAAAAGCCGGCGTCGCCTCGACGACCCCGGCGTCGCAGGGCGGCCGTATAAATCCAACCATTGGATGCTCGAAGGACGGTTGTCGCCGGTTAGGGTGCACCTAGCATATAGTGTTGACAACCTGTCTGCCCATGGCTGCGGGCTCGGGCTTAATGAGTCCGTGCCCTTACGCCCTCCTTGTCATTCCACCAGTTCTGGCCAGGGCACGATCGTTGATTTCACGGTCTTCATCGCCATCGCATCCTTCACGGCCTGAGCGATGCCCGCTTGCGAGAATGGATAGATGGTCTGCATCTCAAGCCACGGATATTTGTCGCGGGTGCGATAAAGCATGTCGACGCCGAGCGGCAGGTCATTGCCGGTAAAGCCCCAAGAGCCGAGCACGTTGAGGTCCTTGGTGCAGATGCGGTGCCATGAGGTTTGAATCGAGCCGGCATCGGTGAACTGTCCCATCTCGACATACGTGCCGCCGTCGCGCAGCATCTCGACGCCTTCCGGCCCCGCGCTCGGATGGCCCGAGCAATCCATCACAAGATCCGCGCCGAAGCCGCCGACGATCTCGCGCACCGCGCCGATGCGCTCCTCGGCCGTTTTCAGTTGCTCAATGTCGACAGTCGTTTCGGCGCCGAATTTGCGCGCGAGCTTCAGCCGCGGCTCTTCCGGCGCGCCAACGCAGATGACCCTGGCCGCCCCCATCTCCTGCGCCGCGGCCACAGCCAAAATTCCGATCGGGCCGGAGCCCTGGATCACCACCGTGTCGCCCCAGGAGAAACCTCCTGCCCGCGTGGCGCGGTTGAAGGCGCGGATGCAGGACGTCAGAGGCTCCGACAGCGAGCCAAGCCGCAGCGACATGTCGTCCGGAAGCTTGTAGATCTTGGTACCCGGCAGCATTTCGAGATCGACATAGACATATTCGGCCCAGCCGCCCCACAGATGCGGCGCCTTGTCGAAGCCGAGATAGCGCCCGTAATACACCGGCGTGAGGCATTTGTTGGCGTGCTCGGGATAGTGGATGCAGTAATAGCAGCGGCCGCACGGCATCAAGGGCGGGATCATCACTTTCGACCCTACCTTCAGCGGCCTGTCCATGAAATCTTCAGTGAACTCGGAACCGGTCTCGACCAGCACGCCGCCAATCTCATGTCCGAGCGTAAACGGCCACGGCAAGGGCTTCGGCCAGTGGCCTTTGAGGATGTGCAGGTCGGTGCCGCACACGCCGCAGGCGCCGACCTTGATCAGCGCCGCCTTGCGCGGAATCTTCGGCCACGGCACGGTGCGAATGACAGGCTCTGCGCCAGGGCCGTCGTAGGTGCAGACGCGGATCTGCTGCATGTCGAATGTCCTCCCACCCGTTCCGCTGTTCTGATCGCTTGCGCGGATAGAGAAGACTAACGAGAAGCGGCCGGCGATGCCAATCGGAACCCTGCCGATTTGCACCCTGCCGTTCCCATCCTGTCGCAAAACGGCGCAGCAGCGAAACACTGAACCATCGCCCGATGCGCGCGATTGCAAAAATCCTGTCCACTGCGCAGGGAAGGCCGGAGTGATTTCCGCGCTCACCTGTGGTCAACGCGCGCTCGCGCAATTTTTTTGCGCGGGGGCCGTGGGTGCGCAGCGGGCACCCGGTCTTCCCTGCGCCCTCTCTTCTTCGGTGGGTCGCGATGATGCAGAGCTCGGGCGCGCAATGCGTCGCGAGGATGCGAAGGCGTGTCTCTGCCGTCATTGCGGAGCAGGCTGTTTGACAGTTGAATCGGAAACCAACGCCGGGTCGTCCTGGCGAAAGCCAGGACCCCGACCGCGGAATCTATCCGTGGCGGATGCGAGTGGACGTCCTTCGTAGCAACGAAGGCCTGTGGTTATGGGCCCTGTGATTATGGGTCCTGGCTTTCGCCAGGACGATCATGAAGAGAGCGGCGCTGTCGCTGATCGTTCTCGCCCGGATTATATCTTCCCCTGCCCGTTCGCCTGGTTCTGCTGCATCTCGCGTTGCCGCTCCTGCTGCTTGGCGTGGTGGCGGCCGTAGAGGCAGCCGGCTGCGGCGCCGAGCATGCCGTGGTGGCCTGCATAATGGCCGGCGACCCCGCCGACGACGGCGCCCTTGATGCAACCTTTGGCATGGCCCGGTGAGCTCGCGGCAAGCGCGAGCGTCGCGGCGAGAATGGCGAACGGGATTTTCATGACGCGCTGCTCCAAAAAGGTTTTGCATCAATAACGGGGATGACTGACGGCGGTTCCGGGGATGACCTCGCTTGCGCGCGAGCGGCTGACGATACCGCTCGGCCGACATCGCCGTGTCCTCGTCACTTGCCCACAGCTTGTTTTGATCCACGAGGATACGCGGGCGACGCCGCAGGATGAGCGGCAATTGCGAGACAATCGTCGGAAAGCAACGGTCGGACCAGGCATTTCGGGCGCCGCGTGACGTGCATTCAATCGTACTGCAGCTTTCAGTTGAAAGGTGAACCGCCGTCAACGTTTTGCCGACCTATCACTTAACGATCTCTCAGAGGCTTTTGCGGATTCATCCGCGCGCCGATCGGGAGGCATCCGAGTTCGGAAACAAACAGCAATGCAAATGGAAAGAGTTTGCGGTCGGAACAACAATGGTCAACCACCTCAACCGCCAACGCGTGATCAGCTTTCTCAAAAGGTTCGAGACTGGCGACACCGAAGCCACGCTGGCCCGCTGCAGCAACGACATTGACGTCGTCGCCAACGCCCCCGTCGACATCCTGCCGCATATGGGCCATCGCCGCGGCAAGGACGAGGTACGGCAGATGTGGAAGACCATCCACGGCAGCTATTCCAGTATCCGCCACGAGTTGAAGACCATCGTCGCCGAAGACGACAAGGTCGCGGTCGACATGCGCGCCTACTACCGTAAGCGCGCGAACCGGCGCATCGTTCAGTTCGACATGGCGGCGTTCTATACATTAAGGAACGGCCGCATCACCCATATCCGCGAGATTCTGGATTCGTTCGATCTGGTGCAGCAGGTGCTCGAGCGCGACCTCACGGCCACCTTGCTCGGCAACAAGCAGAGCGACGCTTAATTGCTACCGCCTCTTACCTTCGCCCTTTCAAGGCGCCCTGCAATGACAGGCAAGACATTTGCGCGCCGCGCCTTGAACCCTACGCGAGCCCTGCCGCCACGACGAGACGCCATCGAACGGGAAAGCGGCGGCTCGGGCGGGTAGCGCTGTCGTCCATTTGATTTGGAACCGCCCGCATCTGTGTAATGCAAAAAATGCGGATTGCGTTTTCGGCAAATTCGATTATTTGTGCGCAAACAACAGTGCAGCAATGGAGCCGCGCGCGTCGCGAATGACGCGCCCCCGGTCGGCCCATTTGCTGTTTTTTGCACTTCATTTCAGGATCGCAGGTAAATGACAGAGCATAGTCTCTGGCGTTTTGCGCGCGCATTGCATCGCGCGATCAACGAACGCCAGTTGGAAGCCATTGAGCCGTTGATCGACGACGACGTGGAATGGGCGATCTACGGGCCGATCGACATGTTTCCCTTTCTCGGCGCACGTCGCGGCAAGTCCGCCGTGCTCGAGGTGATCAGGCAGATCGCAAACTACGTCAGGGTCTATCGCTTCGATCGCGAGTCGGTGCTGCTCGGGGCCGATACGGCGGCTTCGATGCTGCGCTTCTCGCTCACCTCGCTCGACTCCAACAAGCCGATTTCCCTGCGACTTGCGCATTTCGCCCAGTTCAAGGGTGGGCGGCTGCGCAGCATCCGCGTGCTGCTCGACACCTTCGACCTGGTCGAGCAAACGCTCGGCCGGCCGATCCATCTGCCGAAGATAACGTCGTTCGCGTGAGGGGACGGAGCAACACTCTCGCACGCTTGACGCAAGTGTGAATCTCCCGTCACAATTCTGCACCTGAATCTCCGCATTATGGGCGGCGAAATTCGCGGGCTGGGTTCATGACATCCAATATATCGTCCTGCAGGCTGAAGGCTCTGATGCTGGCGGCCGGTTTTACCGCGGTCATCGCGCTGCCGGCATCGGCGCAAAGCCCTTGGCCGGAAGATGCCGAGGCGCCGGCCCAGCAGATCGCGGCACCCGCCGCCGACGATCACGACATGAAGGATATCGACGTGAGCAAGCTCGACTGGAGCCAGCTCAATGTCGATGCCTCCAGTCGCGGCGAGGCAATGGCGCGCCCCATGCCGAACGCGCCGAAAAAGTCTGCGATTACCGATATGACATGGTCGGCCAAGGACAACCCGAACGGCGGATCGGCGGTGTCGGTGAAGCAATCGCTTTCCCCGTTCTGGGACACCCGCGTCGGCGCCGACATGACGGTTGCGCGGGAGCCCACCACGATGTCCGAATTGCTTGCGGAGAAGACGGCCAATGGCGGCAACGTCCCTCAGTCGGGAGGCACGGCCTGGGCGGCAATCACCGCGCCCGGCGCCGGCTCACTGTGGGACAAGACGTCGGTCGAAGCCCGCGTCGATCCGTCCCAGGACCAGAGTAAGGTCGGCGCCTCCATCAGCAAATCGGTGCCGCTGTCCGGGCAATACTCGCTGACACTGCAGAACGGCTATGACGTGACCGAACAGGGCGCCGTCCCCCTGCCCGGCATCGGAGCCCACTCGAGCCGGGGCTTTGACACCGACCAATCGGCGAAGCTTGATATCGGCGACACCGGTACGAGCCTCGTCGCCGGCCAGAGCCTCTCCTCATCCGACGACAGATGGCTGCGTAAATTCGGCGCCGAGCAGAAGCTCACCGACGGCGTCACCATCTCGGGCTCGATCGGCGAGACCGCTCAGGGCGTGACCAACAAGAGCGTGACCGCAGGCTTCAAGCGGAGCTGGTAATCGCTAAGAAATAGGGTAAATTTTATTCAAGCTTGACACGCTTTCTTCTCGCTGAGGCAAGGGCCAGGCCACTCTCTTCTTCAAAAAGCCTTCAAAAAAGCCGTCCTGCCACTGCAAATCCATCGAATGATCGAGCATTGCCGCAGATCGGCCGCGATGCGGTCAAAATCAGTCCGCCACATGGGAGCCTGTACTTCCATTCGTCGTGCGGGGGACACTCGCGCTAACCGCGAAACAGGGGTTAAAGCCGATGAGCATTCTGCGTTCGGAAAAAGTTGAAGCGACCGAAACCGAGGTAATGGACAACAATCTCGCCGCGGTCTCGGAGGTCGAGGCCGGCATTCGCGATTTCGTCCGTAACGATATCGCCTATCTGCGCCGGCCGGCGTCGCAGGGCGGCACCGAGCCCGCGCTCGATGCAAGCGCGGAGGCAACCGTGAACAATGTCAACTCGCTGATCCAGCGCGTCGCGGGCACCTCGCTGTCGGAGATCGAAAACCTGATCACCGAGCTGGAAAGCCTGCGCGACCTCTTGCATGCCGAAGGCCAGCGCGTCCAGCGCGAGATTTCCGGCTATGCCCAGCTCAGCCAGGCGGCGATGAAATCGACGCGCATGATCTCGGACAACGTTTCGCAGTGGAAGCGCGCTGCCGAGAACCTGCGCAACGGCTAAAGTTCGTTCGTCTTCTCTGAAAAAACCGCCGCCTCCCCTCAATGGGAGCGCGGCGGTTCTGATTCGCGGCCGGCAGGAGGAAATATCCGGTCGCAAAATGCGACGTATGGTTAGCAAGTATGGTTAGCAAAGACCTGCTTAGTGGCCATCGGCGGACGTGGTCTCAAGCGAGTAGACCCCGTCGGCATAGCCTTTCACCACCATGGTCGTGGTCAGCATCACCGCAATCGTGATGCTCGCAAAAATAAAACCCACCAATTTCAAAGCGCCGCGATCCGCCATCGTTTGTCCCCTGCCGTCTTCTAGGTTGCTCTCTTATGGGCAGGACAGTGTTCAAAATGCGTTAGCAAAGAATGAGTTTCGCAACATTGTGAAAAGCGGTGAAACGCGGCACCCGTTCGTTAACCATCTTCGTTTACGCGCCGCGGCACGAAGGCGGTTGCGAGCACCGAATAGACGAGCTCACCGCGCTGATTGGTGCCGGTGTTGCGCCCCTCAAGGATTCCCCATTGCGGCCGCGACGCCGAGATCCGCTTGGAGACGATCTCGCTCGCGAAACTGATCGTGTCCCCCGCCAGCACCGGCTTGAGCCAGCGCAGTTCGCGAAAGCCGGGCGAGGGTCCCCACACCGCGATCTTGTCGCCGCGCGCCGCCGCTTCCCGCATCTGGCGCTGGGCGTCGGCGACCAGAAGGCTCATGCAGACCGAACCGACATGCCAGCCGGAAGCGGCGAGCCCGCCGAACAGCGATTTGCGGCCTTCCTCCTCGTCCAGATGAAAGCGCTGGGGATCGAATTGCGCGGCGAATTTCTTGATCGCGGCAGCTGTGAAGGTGAAGGAGCCGACCTCGCGCCGCTGACCAACCTCCATGTCCTCGAAAAAACGCATCAGCGCATGCCCTCCGCAGCGGCTGTCCGCCGGCCGATGATCATCGGCGAGGTCATCTCGCACAGCGCCTCTCCTGCCGTGTTGCGGGCGGTGCTCTTGAACGTCACGATGCCGGTGTCGGGGCGGCTGCGCGAGACCCGCGCCTCGATGACATCGACCTCGAGCGTCAGTTCGTCGCCGGGCCGCAGCGGCGCGAGCCAACGCACCTCGTTGACACCTGGTGAACCGAGCGAAGCGGTGCGATCGACAAAGCCGTCGCAGAGCATGCGCATCATCAGGGAGCAGAGATGCCAGCCCGAGCCCGAAAGGCCGTTTAACATGGATTGGCTCGCCGCCGCCTCATCCAGATGCATCGGCTGCGGATCGAATTCAGCGGCAAAGGCGAGGATTTCCTCGCGCGTCACGCGGCGCGGTCCGAAGCTGCCGAAACGGCCGGGCGCAAAATCTTCAAAGGTTAGTGTGGTCATCGGGGAATTGCGGTGCGGAAAGCCAGATTGTGGCCGTACTTTGAGGCAATCTCAATCCTGTTTACCCGCATGGCCGATGCTCGATCTTGTCGGAGAGCGCATTCGGGGTTAGGCGGGAGCTATCAGCCATCAGTTCAAGCGTAAGCACATTTCGCTTTGCCGGGGGAGAGCCGACCGATGTTTGAATTTCGGGACCTGTTTCAGTGGGACCGTTTCATCACGCCGACAATCATCAAGACGTTCTATGGGCTCGTGATTGCGCTGATCTGCCTGTTCGGCCTGTCCGGTATTTTTTCGGGACTGGCCGCCATGGCGATCAGCCCGTTTGGCGGGTTTTTGGTGCTGCTCTCCTCCATCGCCAGCGTCGTGGTCGGCATCGTGTTTTCGCGAATTCTCGCCGAGTTCATCCTGATCGTGTTTCGCATCAACGAGCATCTCGGCGCCATCCGCGACCAGGGCGGGATGCGATGAGTCCCGTCCCGGGGCGCGCACCAGCGTGAACCCGGAATGACGCTGTTGCAGCGGCCTAGGTATTGAACCTGAAATGCATCACGTCGCCGTCGGCGACGACGTAATCCTTGCCTTCCAGTCGCAGCTTCCCCGCCTCGCGCGCGCCGGCCTCGCCGCCGAACGCAACGTAGTCGGCATAGGCGATGGTCTCCGCGCGAATAAAGCCCTTCTCAAAATCGGTGTGGATCACGCCGGCGGCCGCGGGCGCCTTGGTGCCGCGGTGAATGGTCCAGGCACGCGCCTCTTTCGGTCCGACGGTAAAATAGGTGATGAGGTCAAGGAGCTGATAGCCGGCGCGGATCAGGCGATCGAGGCCGGCCTCCTCCAGTCCCAGCGTCTGCAGGAAATCGGCGCGTTCCTCGCGCGAGAGCGTCGCGATCTCCGATTCGATCTTCGCCGAGATCACCACCGAAACCGCGCCCTCCTTGGCCGCCTGTTCAGCGACCATCTTGGAGAACGCATTGCCGGTGGCGGCCGAGGCCTCCTCGACATTGCAGACATAAAGCACGGGCTTTGAGGTCAACAGCCCGAGCATTTCGAAGGCACGCTCCTCCTCGGACTTGCGCTCGAGCAAGCGGGCCGGCTTGCCCACACGCAACAGCTCCAGCGTGCGGTTGACGAGATCGAGTTGTTCCTTGGCGTCCTTGTCGTTGCCCTTCGCCTTCTTGGCGAGATTGTCGACGCGCTTCTCCAGGGTATCGAGATCGGCCAGCATCAGCTCGGTCTCGATGGTCTCGATGTCTGCGAGCGGGGCGATCTTGCCCTCGACATGCGTGATGTCGGAGTCCTCGAAGCAGCGCACCACATGGGCAATCGCGTCGACCTCGCGGATGTTGGCGAGGAACTGGTTGCCGAGCCCCTCGCCCTTCGACGCTCCGCGCACCAGGCCAGCGATATCGACAAAGGTCAGCCGCGTCGGAATGATCTGCCCCGATTTGGCGATTTCGGCGAGCTTTTCCAGCCGCGGATCGGGCACGGCGACTTCGCCGACATTGGGCTCGATCGTGCAGAACGGATAATTCGCCGCCTGCGCCGCCGCCGTTTCGGTCAGCGCGTTGAACAGCGTCGATTTGCCGACATTGGGCAAGCCGACGATACCGCATTTAAATCCCATCTTGCTTTGTCCACTTCTTCGCACAGCTGCGCTGCGCGTGAATTACCAGCTCGTCATGCGCGGGCCTGACTCGCGCATCCATCTTTCCCTGATAGATTGGATCGCCGGATCAAATCCGGCGATGACAGCCCGTGCTTATTCCTTGGCGTCGTCGCCCTTCTCGAAAAACCCCTTCGCCTGCATTGCCAGATGCACCTTGTTCTGAAACGTCGAGTCGCGCCCGGTTGCAAGCAGGGCCGCGTTGTCGGCGACCGCCTCGCAAAGTGCGCTAACCCGGGGCACCTCGTCCTTGGCGAAATCGGACAGCACGTACCCGTGCACCAGCTCCTTGACCCCGGGATGACCGATCCCGAGCCGCACGCGGCGATAATCGTTGCCGATATACGAGCTGACCGAACGAAGGCCGTTGTGGCCGGCGATGCCACCGCCGATCTTGACGCGAACTTTTGCCGGCGGCAGTTCGAGCTCGTCCTGGAACACGGTGACCTCGGAAGCGCCGAGCTTGAAGAAGTTCGCCGCCTCCTGCACCGCGCGCCCGGATTCGTTCATGTAGGTCGCGGGCTTGAGTAGGATCACGCGTTCGCCATCGAGGCTGCCTTCCGACGTCTCGCCTTGAAAGCGACGGCGCCATGGTGCGAAACCATGACGCCGCGCAATCTCGTCGACAGCAAGGAAGCCGATGTTGTGCCGATTACGCGCGTATTTCGCGCCGGGATTGCCGAGTCCGACGAAGAGCTGCATGACGCGGCATCCCGCGCCAGCTTATTTCTTCTTGTCGCCGCCAGCAGGCGCTTTCGCGCCGCCCGCGGGAGCCGCAGCGGCCGCAGGTGCCGCCGCAGCGCCAGCCGCTGGAGCCGCAGCGGCCGGAGCACCCGCCGCAGGAGCGCCAGCCGCAGCAGCAGCCGCCGCCTTCTGCTCTTCGGCGTAACCGGATGGCGGCACGATGGTCACGAGTGTTGCATCCTCGCGCGCCAACGCCTTCACCCCCGCGGGCAGCTTGATATCGGACAAATGCAGCGAGTAACCGATTTCAAGCGCGCCAACATCAGCCTCAAGGTATTGCGGGATGTTTTCGGCCGAGCATTCGATATCGATCGCGTGAGTCACGATATTGACAGTGCCGCCGCGCTTGACGCCGGGCGAGATGTCCGCACGCTGCACATGCAGCGGCACGCTGATGCGGATGGTCGCGCCTTCGCCGAGCCGCATGAAGTCGACGTGGATCGGGAAGTCGCGCACGGGATCGAGGTGGAAGTCACGCGGGATCACGCGGTGCTTCTTGCCGTCGAGCTCGATGTCGTAAATCGTGGTCAGGAACCGGCCCGCCAGGATACGCTGGCGCAGTTCGCGGTCCTCGACCGAGATCGGCAGCGGGGGCTGGTTGTTGCCATAGATCACTCCGGGAACTTTCCCGGCGCGACGCTCTGCCCGTGCGGCCCCCTTGCCGACTGACGGACGTGCGGTCGCCTTCAATTCCTTGACGGTCGCCATTGTCTTAAGTCCTTGTTTTTAAAAGCTAAAGGCCGCAAACGCGGCCCGTTTTGCTCACTCCGCAAGCATGCCTCCAGGGGTGTCGGGGCTGCGGATGTGGCGGCGTTCTAGCCGCAAAGCGGCGAAATGACAAGGAAATGAAGGGATTTTTCTGCTGAACTGCCGATATCCGCTTGGGGCGAGACGGCCGGCAACACCTAACACGGTCATTCCGGGATGGTCCGATGGAGCAGGCCCGGAATCCCGAGATTCGGGTTCGATGCTTCGCATCGCCCCGGAATGCGGGTGCCGCGCAGCTCTAGCCGTCCGCCCTTGTGCCGCCGAGATCGGGGCCATTCGGCGAGACCCCGAGCTTGGCTTCCAGGGCCGCAATGCGCGCCTTGAGCGCCTCGTTTTCCTCGCGCGCCAGGCGCGCCATATCCTTGACCGCCTCGAACTCCTCGCGCTTGACGATATCGAGATCGCGCAGGATCTTTTCGGCCTGATTGCGCCAGAGCGCGTCCATCTCCTTCTTCATGCCCTGCGCCGCGCCCGCGGCGTCGTTCATCAAGCGGCCGATCTCATCAAAAAAACGATTGGTAGTCTGGGTCATGGAAACAACTCCGGTGGCTAACGCCTTGTGCGCATTGTCCAAGCCAGAGAATGGCGATACCAGGGACCGCGTTCAAGACCCGCTGACCACCGCTGCGACAGGCCGCCTTGTCATGCTGCGGTTTCGTTGCCATCGTAATGAGCGGGCTGAGCCCAGGATACCCCCCAAGACACACAAAAAGACACACAGAAGCGCCATGATCGACCGGCAGATCGAGACCGCGACCGAGGAGGGCCACAGCACACCCCTCTTCACCCATCCGGAGCGCAACGGCCGAAACGTCTTGGCCGTCGCCATCGCTGCTTGATGCCTTTTCTGCTGATCAACTTTCCGGTCTTCGACCCGGTTGCGATTGCGATCGGGCCAATCGTCATCCGCTGGTACGCGCTCGCCTATATCGGCGGAATCGTGATCGGCTGGATCTATGCGCGCTCGCTGCTCAAGAACGAGACATTGTGGGGCGGACCGGCGCCGATCTCGCTCGTCCAGCTCGATGATTTCATCCTCTGGGTGACCATCGGCATCATCCTCGGCGGCCGCACCGGCTATGTGCTGTTCTACAATCTCCCCTTCTTCATCCAACACCCGGCGGAGATCTTCGAACTGTGGAAGGGCGGCATGTCCTTCCACGGCGGCTTCCTCGGCTGCGTCGTCGCGGTGATCTGGTTTGCACGCAAGAATAACGTGCCGATCCTCTCGCTCGGCGATATCACGACCGCCGTCGGGCCGATCGGCCTGTTCCTCGGCCGCATCGCCAATTTCATCAACGGCGAACTATGGGGCCGGCCGGCGGACCCAAGCCTACCCTGGGCGATGATCTTTCCCACCGGCGGACCGGTGCCGCGCCATCCGAGCCAGCTCTATGAAGCGGGAATGGAGGGCATTTTTCTGTTCACCGTCTTGGCCGTCATGGTTCGGCTCGGGGCGCTGAAGCGACCCGGGTTGATCCTCGGCTCTTTCATCACGATTTACGGGATTGCGCGCATCGTCGGTGAACATTTTCGCGAGCCCGACCCGCAGCTCGGATTTTTGTGGGGAGGACTGACCATGGGTATGCTGCTGTCGTTGCCGATGGTGATTGCAGGCATTCTCATCGTTGTGCTGGCTTGGCGGCACGGCACGGCCAAGTCCGCGCCGGCAAGCCGCTAATTCCTTAATCCAAGGGTGCTCTGAGGGCGTGACCGGGTCTTCGCTGCTGCTGAACGAGATCAAGAAGCTGATCAGGTCTTCCGGCCCGATGCCGGTCTGGCGCTACATGGAGCTGTGCCTGATGCATCCGCGGTACGGCTATTACGTGTCGCGCGACCCGCTCGGCCGTGAGGGCGACTTCACGACCTCGCCGGAGATCAGCCAGATGTTCGGCGAGCTGCTCGGGCTATGGTCGGCCTCGGTGTGGAAGTCGATGGGCTCGCCGCCGACGCTGCGGTTGGTCGAGCTCGGCCCCGGCCGCGGAACCATGATGGCGGACGCATTGCGCGCCCTGCGCGTGGTGCCGCCGCTGTACCAAACGCTGAGCGTCCATCTGGTCGAGATCAATCCAGTGCTGCGCGAGAAGCAGCGTGCGATGCTTTCGGGCGTGCACAGCGTCACCTGGCACAACCATCTCGACGAGGTGCCGGAAGGCCCGGCGATCATCCTCGCCAACGAATATTTCGACGTGCTGCCGATCCATCAGGCGGTCAAGGGCAAGACGGGCTGGCACGAACGGGTCATTGAGCTCGACAGCAATGATGATCTCGCCTTCGGCGAAGCCGCCGAGCCGATGCCGCATTTCGACGTGCTGGTCCCGTCCTCGGTCCGCGCGGCGCCCATCGGCGCCGTATTCGAATGGCGTCCCGACGTAGAGATCATGAAGATCGCATCAAGGGTACGCAACCAGGATGGCGCCGCGCTGATCATCGACTACGGTCATCTGCACAGCGATGCCGGCGATACGCTGCAGGCCATTGCCCGCCACAGTTTCGCCGATCCGTTGGAGGCGCCGGGACGGGCCGACGTCACCGCGCATGTCGATTTCGAGGCGCTTTCACGCGCGGCCGAGGATGTCGGCGCCCGCGTCCACGGCCCGGTGACCCAGGGCGAGTTCTTGCGGCGGCTCGGGATTGAGACCCGCGCGGCGACGTTGATGGCCAAGGCCGGCCCCGAGATGGCGGAAGACATTGCCGGCGCGTTGCAGCGGCTCATCGGTGGCGGCCGCGGCGGCATGGGATCGATGTTCAAGGTGCTCGGCGTCGCGGCGCCTCACCTGACCTCCCTTCCGGGCTTGAGCGACGAGGAGCCTGCCGCATCATGATGCTGTCATCGCCTCTGCTTTCGGCCATCCCCGGCTTGCGCCACGCGTTCTTCACTCGCGAGGGCGGCGTTTCCGACGGCATCTACCAAAGCCTCAATGCCGGGCTGGGCTCCAGCGACGATCCGGCCCAAGTCGCAGAAAACCGCCGCCGAATGGCGGAGCGGTTGGGCGTTGCAGCGGAACATCTGATCAGCGCGCATCAGATCCACTCGCCGGACGCGGTGGTCGCCAATGGCCCGTGGCCGCCAAGCGCGCGGCCGAAGGCCGATGCCATCGTCACGGCAACCGCAAATCTCGCGATCGGTGTGACCACGGCCGATTGCGGTCCCGTCCTGCTGGTCGACCCGAAGGCGCGGGTGATCGGCGCAGCGCATGCGGGGTGGAAAGGGGCGCTGACCGGAATTCTGGAATCCACCATCGCGGCGATGGAAAAACTCGGCGCCGATCGTGCCGGTATGATCGCTGCGATCGGGCCCCTGATCCGGCAACAAAGCTACGAGGTCGGCAACGAATTCGTCGTGCGCTTTCTCGATGCGGATGCGGAGAACGCGATGTTCTTCCTTCCTTCCGCGCGCGCCGCGCACGCCATGTTCGACCTCGCGGGCTACATCCGAATGCGGCTGGAGCACGCCGGAGTCCTGATGATCGACGATCTCGGTGTCGACACCTATTCGGACGATCGCTTCTTCAGCTATCGCCGCTCCGTGCATCGCAAGGAGCCGGACTATGGCCGGCACATCCACGCGATTGCGCTGGAATCGTGACCGCGGTCGTTCATCATCCGTACCCCGCCAGCGCCCTAGACGTTAATGCATTTTAACGATATCGCTCCTCTCAATGAGGGAAGCGTCAATTCATCTGGAGCGGGCGAGCCGTGTCGGCCTGCGCGCTTGTTTCGCTGCGGTTCTGCTCGCAACAGCAGGCGCACTCGGCGGCTGTGCCGGCAGTGCGGGCCCGAGCGGCGCCTATGCAATGGCGACGACGGAAGGCCCCACGATTGCATTCGAATCGATCGACGGCCCGCCGCCGCAGGTGTTCGACCGCATGGTCGGCGTGCTCGACAGCGAGAGCAAGCTGCGCAACCTCTCCGTCGTGTCCCGCGAAGGGCAGGCCGCCTACCGCGTGCGTAGCTATCTTGCAGCGCAGGTGGTGCGCGGCCGCGCCGTGATCGCCTGGGTCTGGGACGTCTATGACCGCGATCAGCAGCGCGCGCTACGGCTCTCAGGCGAAGAGCAGGCGGGCAAGGCTGGCAACGATCCTTGGGCGGCCGCCGACGACCTGGTCCTGCACAAGATCGCGCAAGCAGGTCTCAGCGGGCTCTCCGGCATGCTGAATGGAATGCCGGAAGATGCTCCGCCTCCGGCGCCCGCGACACCAAAATCGGGTCCGGCGATCGCCAGCGCGGAACCCACCGCGCCGGTATCGGGCGGCGATGGTCTCGGGCCGCTCAGCTACACGGATCGTTAGTCAAATCTCGCCCGACAGAGGGATTTTTGGCCGGGAAAACCGCACCGGCGGGTTGCCATCTGCGTTATCTCCCTGATATTCCCTGCCCCGTTGAATTTAGCCGGTTCCACGGGGAAACCCGATATGTTGAACGTTGTCTCCACGCCGCGGGGAGAACTCTCGATGTCGGCCAAGAATGGCGCCATCAAGCTCGTTGCCGGCAATTCCAATCCCGCGCTGGCTCAGGCCATCGCCGGATGGCTTGAATTGCCCTTGACGAAGGCGGTGGTGCGGCGCTTCGCCGACATGGAGATTTTCGTCGAAATCCAGGAAAACGTCCGCGGGTCGGACGTCTACATCCTGCAATCGACCTCCTACCCGGCCAATGACCACCTGATGGAGCTGTTGATCATCACGGATGCGCTGCGCCGGGCCTCCGCCCGCCGCATCACCGCGGTGGTGCCGTATTTCGGCTATGCCCGGCAGGACCGCAAGTCAGGTTCGCGCACGCCGATCTCCGCCAAGCTGGTTGCGAACCTGATCACGCATGCCGGCGCCGACCGCGTGATGACGCTCGACCTGCACGCGATGCAGATCCAGGGCTTCTTCGATATCCCGACCGACAATCTCTTTGCCTCGCCGGTGATGGTGCGCGACATCAAGGACCGCTTTGACCTTGCCAAGGTCATGGTGGTCTCGCCCGATGTCGGCGGCGTGGTGCGCGCGCGCGGGCTCGCCAAGCGCATCAACACCCCGCTCGCCATCATCGACAAGCGCCGCGAGCGGCCCGGCGAATCCGAGGTCATGAACGTGATCGGCGACGTCGCGGGCTACACCTGCATCCTGGTCGACGACATCATCGACTCCGGCGGCACGCTGGTGAACGCGGCCGACGCGCTGCTCGCGCACGGTGCCAAGGACGTCTATGCCTACATCACCCATGGCGTCCTGTCCGGCGGCGCGGTGACGCGCGTGACCTCCTCGCGTCTTAAGGAACTGGTGATCACCGATTCAATCCAGCCCACCGAGGCGGTACGCAACGCGCCCAACATCCGCACCCTCTCGATCGCCTCGCTGATCGCAGAAGCCATCGGGCGCACTGCGGCGGAAGAGTCGGTTTCGAGCCTGTTCGATTAAACCTCGCCCGTTTTGCTATCGGCATTTCAAGCGCCCTTCGTTCAGCCGTCATCGCCCGGCTCGACCGGCGATCCAGTATTCCAGAGAGGTCGAGGTTCAGTTGAGAAGCCGCGGCTACTGGATGCCCCGCATGCGCGGGGCATGACGATCGAAAAGGCGCGAGCCCGCAATCTGGCGACACATTGCGCCCGAGACTGCTGCAAAGCTCGACGCTCTTGATGGCTGCCGCTTGAGACCTACTGAAGCCGAGCCACACTGCTCACCCCGCCGCCAACGCCGTCCCGTATCCCAGCCGCTTCGAAATATCTTCCGCGCAGGAGCGCAAGGCGTTCGCGATCGGGCCGTCCCAGCTTGCGTCGAAGGTGCCTTCCGGGCCCATGGCGGTGATGACGAGCGCGACATGGCCGGCGTGGTCGAAGACCGGAGCTGCGAAAGCGTTGACGCCCGGTAACGGATCGCCCATGGCGCGCGCAAGACCGTGGGTGCGGACCTCGGCGAGCATCTCGGCGACTTTCGGACTCTTCGGTGCACGCTTCGGGTTGTAGCCGACGCCGAGATGATCGAGGCCGCTTTCGAGCGCGGCGTTCACGATCTTCGGCGGCAGGAACGCTGTAAAGGCGCGGCCCGTGGCGGTTTCAAGCAGCGCCATCACCGAGCCGACGCGCATCACGATATGGACGGGGTGGCTGGGCTCCTCCAGCCGGACCACCGTGGGGCCATGGGTGCCCCAGACGGAGAGCGAGACGGCATGCTTGATGGCGCTGGCGAGTGCAGCGATCTTCGGCGTCGCGATCCGCACGGCCGAAAGCCGGCGCAGGCTGATCAGGCCAAGCTCGAGCGCGAGCGCGCCGATCTCGTAGCGGCCGGTCGTTTCATCCTGCTCGATCAGTCCGATCCGGGAAAAGCTCACAAGATAGGGATGCGCCTTTGCCGGCGACATGCCGGCCTCGCGCGCGAGATCGCGCAGCATCATCGGCTCGCCGCTGCGCGCCAGGGCGCGGAGCAATTCCCCGCCCACCTCGATCGACTGGATGCCGCGGCTTTGCCTGGCCATGTGTCCCCGTTCGCCGTTCGCCTTGAGCATCGGCCCCATCAGCGAGGCTGATCTGCTCTCGACATGCCGTTACACCGCCAGAAATCCTCCGTCGACGGGCAGTGTCGCGCCGTTCACATAAGATGCCATGTCGGAGACGAGAAACACCACGGGTCCGACCAACTCGTCGGGCTCGCCGACGCGGCCGAGTGGGGTGCGGCTCATGAACGACGCCAATCGCGCCGGATCATCGCGCGTTGCTTGCGTCATGGCGGTTGCGATCACGCCCGGCGCGATGGCATTGACGCGGATGCCGTCAGGCGCGAGATCGCGTGCCAGCGCCTGCGTCAGGAGCTTTATGCCACCTTTGGACGGCGCATAGCCGAGCGTGCCGCCGACGCCGACAAACGAGGCGATGGAGCCGAGATTGACGATCGCGCCGCGCGTCTGGCGCAGCGCGGGTAGAAAGGCGTGGGTGACGTTGAAAACGCCGGTGAGGTTGACGTCGAGCACGCGCCGCCAGTTTTCAGGCGCATGGGGTGAGTCGATCCCCTCGCGGATGATGATGCCGGCGTTGTTGATGAGGATCGCGATCGGACCGATGTCGCGCGCCACGCTGCGGGCCAGCGCGTTGCAGGCTTCCGGATCCGTCACATCGAGCCGGAACGCCCAGGCTGCGCGGCCGCCCTCGCGGATCTCCCCCGCCGTGCGCTCGCTGCCTTCGAGATCGACGTCGCTGACCACCACGTCGGCACCATGCGCGGCGAGCCCGAGCGCGATCGCTCGCCCGTTGCCGTGGGCCGCCCCGGTGATCAACGCACGCTTGCCTGCGAGGAGATCGCTGATCATGCTCATGCCGCGCTCCTTTCCGCCGCGCTGTCGGCCAGATGCCGACCGGCGATGTAACCGAAGGTCAAGGCAGGCCCGAGGGTGATGCCGGCGCCCGGATAGTTGCCGCCCATGATGCTCGCCATGTCGTTGCCGGCGGCATAAAGCCCCGGAATCACGCGGCCCTCGGCATCGAGCGCACGCGCGTTTGCGTCGGTGACGATCCCGGCGTACGTGCCGAGGTCGCCGATCACCATCTTGATCGCATAGAATGGCGCGTTTGCGATCGGCGCAACGCAAGGGTTGGGCCCGTGCAGGGCATCGCCCTGGTAGCGATTATAGGCACGCGTGCCCTTGCCAAAGAGAGGATCGCGCCCTTCACCTGCCGTGGCGTTGAATTGCGCCACGGTCTCGGCGAGACCCTTCGCGTCAATTCCGGCTTGGCCGGCGAGCTCGGCGAGTGTTGAGCCGCGCATCAGGTAGCCTGAGCCCAGATGGTGGCCCAGCGGCATCGGAAACGGCGGAACGCAGCCGAGGCCGTATTTCCGCAACGTCTTGTGATCGCAGATCAGGAACGCGGCAATCTCCTCGCCCGGTTTTGCCGCCTTCATCAAGTCCTGGACAAAATCGTGATAGGAATTGCCTTCATTGGCGAAGCGCTTGCCGTCGCGCATCACGGCGATCACGCCGGGCTTGGCGCGGTCTATGAAGTGCGGCATCACCCCGCGCGAGCCATCCTTGCGCCGCGTGAGCGAGACCGGCACCCAGGCGGCTGCATTCGGCAGGCGATCCTCGATGCGGCCGCCCGCGGCCTCCGCGAGCCGTAATCCGTCGCCGGTGTTGCCGACGGGTCCCGGCGAAAAATGCTCCGCGCCGGTCGGCGCATGCGGAAACATCGCCTTGCGTCGCGCGACATCATGCGGGAAACCGCCGCAGGCGAGCACGACGCCGCACCGTGCGCGCACGTGCACGCTGCGGCCCTCGCGCGTGACGATCCCACCATGCACCGCGCCGCTTTCAACGATGAGCTCGCGCACCGGCGATGACAGCCAGAGCGGTATCTTCAGGTCGAGTGCAGATTTCGCCAGCCGCCCCGCGAGCGCATTGCCGTTGGTCAAAGTCATGCCGCGACCATGGCGCAGCACATCCAGCAGATGCCGCGACAGCCGCTTTGCGACGTAAGCCGCCGAGGTCAGCGAGCGCGTCGCACGCATGAAGTGAATGATCTCCTTGCCCGAGCCGAGCATCATGCCGAACACGGTGAGTTCGGGGAGCGGCGCGCCCAGATTCTTGATGTGCTCGCCGAGCTCGCGCCCGTCGAAGGGACGCGTCACCATGGAGCGGCCGCCTTGCGCCCCGCCCGGTGCTTCCGCGTGATAATCCGGGAACACCAGTGGCATGTCGAAGCGGAGCGCGGTCTCTGTCGTGAAGAAGTCAACCGCTTCGGGGCCTGCCGCAAGGAAGGCATCGACCCTCGCCGCATCGAAATTGTTGCCGGCCTCGTGCCGCAGATAGGTGCGCGCGGCATCCTGCGACTCGTTGATGCCGTAGGCGCGCGCGAGCGAGGTGCCGGGAATCCACAACCAGCCGCCGGAGCGCGCGGTGGTGCCGCCGAAGCGTGGCTCCTTCTCGACAACAAGCACGTCGAGGCCGCGATGCCGCGCGGTGATCGCCGCGGCCATGCCGGCGCATCCCGATCCGGCGACGAGCACGTCGCACTCGTAAGTCTCGCCTGTGTTGTCGATGATCGCACCCATCGCGCACCCTCACTTTTTCAGCAGCGGACATTTCGACTCGGAGACCGGGCGGAAAGCGTCCTCGCCTTTCACGGTCTTGACGATGTCGAGATAGTCCCAGGGCTCCTTGGATTGTTCGGGTGATTTCACTTTTGCCAGATACATGTCGCGGATCACGCGCCCGTCCTCGCGCAAGCGTCCGCCGTGCACGAAAGTGTCCTCGATCGGCAATTCGCGCATCTTGGCCATCACCTTGGCTGGATCGTCGGTACCGGCGGCCTTGATTGCCTTCAGATAATGCAGCACCGCGCCGTAAACGCCGGTCTGGATCATGGTCGGCATCACATGCACACGTTGGAAGAATTTTTGCGACCAGGCACGGGTCGCCTCATCCATGTTCCAGTATGACGCCGTCGTCATGTAGGTGCCTTGCGCGGCTTTCAGGCCGATCGCATGCACGTCGGTGTCGAACATCAGGAGACCGACGAGCTTCTGGCCGCCTTGCGCGAGGCCAAACTCGCCGGACTGCTTGATCGCATTGTCGGTGTCCTGGCCGGCATTGGCAAAGGCGACCACGTCGGCCCTCGAGCTCTGCGCCTGCAGCGCGAAGGAGGAGAAATCGGCAGTATTGGTCGGATGACGCACGCTGCCCAGCACGGTGCCGCCCATCCCCTTGATGAAGCGCGTGGCGTCGGCCTCGAGCTGATGACCGAAAGCATAATCGGCCGTGACGAAGAACCAGGACTTGCCGCCCTCCTTGATCATCGCCGAGGCGGTGACCTTCGACAGCGCGTAAGTGTCGTAGGTGAAGTGCACCGTATTGGGACTGCACAGCTCATCGGTGAGGGAGCTCGCGCCCGGGCCGGACAACAGCGCGATCTTGTTGCGCTCGCGCACCATGTTGTGGACCGCAATCGCAATCCCGGAATTTGGAATATCGACGACGGCATCGACCTTGCCGTTGTCGAACCAGCCGCGCACGATCTGCACGCCGACATCGGTTTTCATCTGATGATCGGCGCTGATGATCTCGATCGGCTTGCCGAGCACGGTGGGCCCGAATTCCTCCACGGCCATTTTGGCCGCCTCGACCGAGCCTGGGCCGGAGTTGTCGCGGCCCCAGCTCGAAAGGTCGGTGAGGACGCCGATCCGCACCACGTCGTCGGAAATCTGCGCGTGCGCAGTCGATGCAAGGCTTGCGAGGATGGCGCAAGCCAGAAGCCGTCTCATGAGTTTCCTTCCCTTACGTTCGCCCGCTCTGCGGCGGATACTGCGAATTAGCTATTATCAAATTCGTTTGTCAATCATGAATTCGATCTTTGGAGAATGGGTACCCCCATCGAGCCCCGATGAGCGTGGTCTCGGTAACGAGCTACGGTCCAAGTTCCTGTGCTGCGGCGCGAGTATCGGGTCGACGGTCTTCTCGCCGAATGTTCACTTCGCGTCGGAGCGACAATGGGAAACGCGAAGCTCGGAGTTGGACGAGCCCGTTTCAGTTATTGCGCGATTTCCGCGCGCAGCACGTGATCGGCTCAGTGATCAACTCGAGTATCACCACCCCGTCGTCTCGTTTCGGGCGCATCAGCCTCGCAGGCGCCACTGACATTTGCGTGCACGCAATTTCGATTGCAAACAGCCGAACGACCGCAGCGAATTCGAAAGTAACGCAACTGCCAGCGCGCAAATCACTCGCAATCGCGCTCCCCGCTTGCGACGGATCGTCGTCGTCCTTTCTTTCGGGTCGAATCCGGTATATGGTGCGAACTGTCATTAAACTGTCACACAATCACAGAATGCCTGAAAACGATGCGATAGCGCTCGCCGGTGAAGGCTTGCGCGCCGTGACCGGGCTCCAGGACGATGCCAGTCCGCCACCAAGCAGAAGGCAGACAAGAAAGTCTGCAACGTCTGCCACGAAGCAAGACGCAGCCGAGCTTCCCGTTGAAGAGCTGACGTCCACCGAAGCAACTCCGGCGGAAACGCCGGCTAGAATTGAAGCGGCATCGGACGCTTCTTCGCCAAACGGTACCGCGCCACGCGGCAGCGAATTCGAACTCAAGCTCCTTGTCGAGTCCGATCGGCTGGCGGACTTCAACGACGCGCCGGTTATCGCGACGAACGCGCGCAGCAAGGGCACGCGAAAGCATCTCAAGTCCGTGTACTACGACACGCCGGAGCGGACGCTTTGGCGCAACGGCCTGAGCTTGCGGGTTCGCCAGAGCGGCGCGCGCTGTTTGCAGACCGTCAAGGCCGAATCCGGTGACGACCCGCTCCGCCGCGGCGAGTGGGAGGCGAGCGTCCCATCCATGGCGCCCGATCTCGCGCTTGCGATGCCCTTCATTCCGGCCAAGCTTCGCGCCGACGTCGAATCCGACCGGCTCGAAGCGGTTTTCATTGCCGATATCCGGCGACACCAGCGCATCATCGAGTTGCCATCCGGCACCGTCGAAATTGCTTTCGATCAGGGCGTTCTAAAATCGGACGATCGCTCGCTCACTCTGAGCGAAATCGAGTTGGAGTTGAAGGGCGGCAGCGCCAGCGCGATCTACGAACTCGCGCTCCGGCTCGCCGAGCATGGGCCGGTCAGGCCGTCGATCCGCAGCAAGGCCGCACGCGGATTTGATCTGGCGGATGACACGCCACCTGCCGCGAGAAAACCGCCAAAGCTTCGCTTCGACCCGTCGATCCCGCTGGATGACGCGTTCGCGACGACGCTGCGCTCCTGTCTCGGCCATCTTCTGCAGTCGCTGCCGGCCGCCGAGGATGGCCGCGATCCCGAAGGCATCCATCAGATGCGCGTGTCGCTGCGCCGGCTCCGGTCGGCGCTGCATTTGATGCGATCGGTCGGGGCAAACAACAAGCTCGAATCGCTGCAGTCAGAAGCAAAATGGCTGGCGCAAAGCCTCTCGGCCGCGCGCGATTGGGACATCTTTCAAGGCGAGACGTTGCCGAAGGTCGCGAAAGGCTGTCCCTCGATCGGCGGCTTCGACAATTTGGAAGAGGTTGCCGAGGAGCGCCGCTCGGCGGCCTATCGCAACGTGCGTTTCGTGCTGGCCGACCGCCGCTGCGCGCATTTCCTGATTGAGCTGGGCGGCTGGATCGAAACGAGAGGCTGGCGTGGCGACATTGCTCCCGAGGATCTCGGACAACTGGCGGAGCCCGCGATTAATTTCGCGCGACGCATCCTGTCCGATCAATATGCCAAGGTACTCAAGCGCGGCCGCCGCTTCAAATCGCTGGACGCCGAAGAGCGGCACCGCTTGCGGCTCGCCGTGAAGAAATTGCGCTATGTCGCCGATTTCCTGTTGCCCTTGTATGGGCGAAAGAAGGCGACGAAACGCTTCAGCGCCAAGCTCGCGGAGCTACAGGAACAACTCGGCTCCTTCAACGACATGGCGACGACGGCGTCGTTGCTTGCCGGGCTCGGTGCGGAGACCTCGGATTGCGGCACGGCAGCCGCCGCAATTACGGGGTGGCAGGCTCACGCCATGGCCGGTTCCGAGCCGCGGTTATGGAACGCATGGTGCGATTTCGTGAAAGCGAAGCCGCCCTGGTTGCGGGAAGCGGAAGCGTGATCCACGACATGCCAAAATATGCGATCGCTAGTCCGCCTGGCTGATTTGCCGCTGCCCTCGTCGTCGCTCGACCGTGATCTCGGCAAGGATCGACATCGCGATCTCCTCCGGTGTGATGGCGCCGAGATCGAGGCCCGCCGGCGCCTTGATGCGGTCGATCATCTCGTTGGCGATGCCTTCCGCCAGCAGCCTGTCGCGGAGCGCGGCCATCTTGCGGCGGCTGCCGACGAAGGCGTGATAACAGCCTTCAGTGGCGAGCGCTGCGCGCAACGCCGCCTCGTCGCCCTTGCCTTGCGTCGAGACCACGACAAAGCGCCTGGCCTGATGCAACTCGCCCAGCGCAAAGCCGTCGATCAGCATGTCGGCATCGATCGTTGAAGGACGATCCGCCGCAGGAGCCGCCAGCGTCACGTGATAGCCGAGCTGCCGCGCCTGCGTCGCAAGCGACAGCGCGACGGGGCTAGCGCCGAAAACAACCAGCGAAGGATGCGGCAGCACCGGCTCGACGAAAATGTCCATGGTGCCTTTGCTCGGGCAAAAATTTACGGCAAAGCGCACGCCGTCGCGGTGCTCGCCCGCTTTCACGCCGAGTTCGGCGAGTAAGTTCTCCGGCCGCACCGAGACCATGCGCGGCTCGCCGTCGGCGAGCGCCTCGCACGCCGCCTTCAGCACCGCACCGCGGGCGCAGCCACCGCCGATCCAGCCCGCCACCACCGTGCCATCGGGCGCAATGATCGCCTTCGCCCCGGCCTTGGCCGCGGTCACCGAGACCGTGCGCACCACGGTCGCCAATACAAATGTCTGTTCGGCGGCTTTCATTTGCGCGACCAGATCCATCACATCGACATGGGCGGTCATGACGCACTCCTAGAGCTTGGCCAAATATGGCTCGAGCGCGCCCAGGCTTTTCAGCGTGTTGGCGGGCGCATAGAGATCGACATGCGGGAGGGCGGCTTGGATGCCGGCAGCGACCGGCGTGTAACCTTCCCATGCCATCATCGGGTTGAGCCAGACGATGCGGCGGCAGCGTTTTGTCAGCGCCGCCATTTCGCGGCCGAGCAGCTTGGCATCGCCGGTCTCATAGCCATCGGAGACGATCATCACGCAGCTACGCGAATGAATGACCCGCGCAGCATGGTGGCGGTTGAAGGTCGCGAGACTCTCGCCGATCCTGGTGCCGCCGCCCGCGCCCTGCGCCAGAATCGACAGCCGGTCGAGCGCGCGGGCTGCGTCTTTTTCCTTCATCGCATCTGACACGTGGGCGAGCCGGGTGTGGAACAGGAACGCTTCGGCCTCGCGAAATTCATCGAGCACGCCATGGACGAAGCGCAGAAACACGCCGGTATACATGCTCATCGAGCCGGAGGCATCGAGCAACACGATCAGTCGGAGCGGCTTGATCTTGCGTCGGCGCTTGACGAGCGAGATCGGCACGCCGCCGTGACTGATATTGCGGTGAATGGTCCGCCTGAGATCGAGACGATAGCCGCGCCGCCGCGCGAGATCGCGCCGTGTCAGCCGCGTGCGCATTGCCTTTGCAAGCCGCGCCGCGGCGGCATGGGCCTGCTCCACCTGATCGGGATCGGCCAAATTGCGGAAATCGGTCTCGCCGAGATTTTCCGCGCGCGAGGCGCCTTCCATACGTCCCTCGCCGCCGCGGCCTTCCGGCGCGCCACCGGCCGATGGCACCTGGTCGCTCACGGAGGGACTGTCGCGCGCGCCTTTGTCCTGTAGGCTCTTCAGCGACGGACTGCTCACCGCTTTTGTCGCGCCCATTGTGCTCGAACGCGACCGCACGCGCTTGCCGAGCCAAAACGCATCGAACAACCCGTCGAATCTGTCCCAGTCGGATTTGCGCGCCGAGAACAGATGCTTCAACGCCGACCGCAACAGGCCGGGGCTCGCGGCGAAACCCGAAGCCATCAAGACCGCGGCGTCCTGCCCCTCGGCAAGTCCGGCCGCAAAACCGTTGTCGCGCAGCGTCCGCAGAAAGGCGGCGAGCTTTTGCGCGGAGAGGCACGAGACCTCATCGATCTCCGCGAAACGCGGATTATCGCCGCAGCAGCTCATGCGACCTTCCCCAACAGGCGGTCGATGACCTCGCGCGTCATCCGCGCGCGATCCTCCTTCGTCTTGAGCAGGCACATCAGGGCCTCGTGCACGACTTCCGGAAGGTCATGGAGATCGCGGATGTCGAGCCCGACCAGCGCCGCCGCCCAGTCCAGCGTCTCGGCGACGCCCGGCACCTTGCGCAAGTCCTCCTTGCGCACGCCTTGGACCATCTGCGCGATCTGCAGCGACAGCGAAGCGGAGGCGCCGTCGATCCGCGCCATGATGATGCGCGCCTCGCGGTCGACGTCGGGATAATCGACATAATGGTAGAGGCAGCGCCGGCGGAGCGCGTCGGAGAGCTCGCGCGTGCCGTTCGAGGTGAGCACGACGTGCGGGATTGAGGCTGCGGTGATGGTGCCGAGCTCGGGGATAGAGACCTGGAAATCGGACAACAGCTCCAGCAGGAAGGCCTCGAACTCGTCATCGGCGCGGTCGATCTCGTCGATCAGAAGCACCGGCGGTTTTTCCTGGCGGATTGCCGCCAGCAACGGCCGTTGCAGCAGATATTTCTCGGAGAAGATCTGGTCCTCGATCGTGTCGGCGTCGGCGCCATGGTGCGCCTGGATCGCCAGCAACTGCCGCTGATAGTTCCATTCATACAGCGCCGAGGATTGATCCAGCCCTTCATAACATTGCAGGCGGATCAGCTCGGTCGCATGCACGCCGGCGAGGGCTTTGGCCACCTCAGTCTTCCCGACGCCCGCCTCGCCTTCCAGGAGCAGTGGGCGTCTCAGGAGCTGCATCAGCGATATCGCGGTCGCAAGCTCGGCGTCGGCGATGTAGCCGCATGTCGCGAGCGCTTTCGCGATCTCGTCTTTTGTTTTCATTCTCCCGACGCCTCCTCATCATTGCGAGGAGCGGAGAGACGAAGCAATCCAGAGAGTCTCGCGTGAGGCTCTGGATTGCTTCGCTCCGCTCGCAATGACGACCGTACCAGCCTACGCCGCGACGGCGCCCAAATTCTTCGCCGCCTGCCAGTTGCGCCAATAGTCATGCGGCATCTGGATGTGTGTCGATCCTAGGAACGAGAAAGCGTCATTTACGGCATTGGAGAATGCCGGCACACCACCCACATTCGGGCTCTCGCCAACGCCCTTGGCGCCGATCGGGTGATGTGGCGAAGGCGTCACCGTAAAATCGGTCTCCCAATGCGGCGTCTCCACTGCGGTCGGCATGAAGAAATCCATGAACGAGCCGGTCACGACATTGCCGCCGTCATCGTAGCGGATTTCCTGGCCCATCGCGATCGCGAACGCCTCGGTCAGGCCGCCATGCACCTGGCCCTCGATGATCATCGGGTTGATGCGGGTGCCGCAATCGTCGAGCGCATAGAAGCGCCTGATCTTGTAGACGCCGGTATCGACATCAATGTCCATCACGCACAGATAGGCGCCGAACGGATAGGTCATGTTGGGCGGATCGTAATAGCTCACCGCTTCCAGCCCAGGCTCCATGCCTGGTGGCACGGAGTTGTAGGCCGCCCAGCAGATATCCTTCATCGACATGAACTTCTCCGGCAGGCCTTTGACGCGGAAGCCGTCGATGTCCCATTCGAGATCGTCCTCGTGCACCTCGAGCTTGTAGGCCGCGATCATCTGCGCCTTGGCCTTGATCTTTCGCGCCGCCATGGCGATCGCGGCGCCCGCAACGGGAGTCGAGCGCGAACCGTAGGTGCCGAGCCCGTAAGGCGCGGTATCCGTGTTGCCCTCCTCCACCATGATGTTATCGGCGGGGATGCCGATCTCGCTCGCAATGATCTGTGCCCAGGTGGTCTCATGTCCCTGGCCCTGGCTCTTTGTCCCCATGCGCGCGATGCCCGCACCTGTGGGATGCATGCGGATCTCGCAGGAGTCGAACATCGCGATGCCAAGAATATCGCAATTTTTCGACGGCCCGGCGCCGACGATCTCGGTGAAGAAGGAGACCCCGAGCCCCATGATCTCGCGCGTCTCGCCGCGCTTGAACGCCGCGCGCCTCGAAGCCTGCTCCTTGCGAAGCGCGGCGTAATCCGTCACCTCCATCATCTTGCGCATCGCGGCGTGATAGTCGCCGGAATCATATTCCCACCCCAGCGCCGAGTGATACGGGAACTGCTCGCGCCGGATGAAGTTCTTAAGCCGCAATTCGGCCGGATCCATACCGAGCTTTTGCGCCAGGATGTCCATGGCGCGCTCGATGCAATAGGCCGCCTCCGTCACGCGGAAGGAGCAGCGGTAGGCGACCCCGCCCGGCGCCTTGTTGGTGTAGACGCCGTCGACCGTGAGATGCGCGACCGGAAAGTCATAGGATCCGGTGACGATGTTGAAGAAACCCGCCGGCCATTTCGAGGGGTCTGCACAGGCGTCGAAGGCACCGTGATCGGCGAGCACATGAACGCGCAAGCCCATAACCCTGCCGTCCTTGGTCGCGGCGATCTCGGTTGTCATGTGATAGTCGCGCGCAAACGAGGTCGCCGTTAGGTTCTCGATGCGGTCCTCGACCCATTTCACCGGCTTGCCGGTGACGATCGAGGCCACCGCCGCGCAGATATAGCCCGGATAGGCCCCGACCTTGTTGCCGAAACCGCCGCCGATATCGGGCGAGATCACGTGGATCTTCTGCTCCGGCAGCTTTGCGATCAGCGAAACCACGGTGCGGATGACATGCGGCGCCTGGAACGTGCCCCAGATGGTCAGCTCGGCCTTGACCTTGTCGAATGAGCAGACGCACTGGCACGTCTCCAAGGGCGAGGGATGGGTGCGGTGATAGGAGATCAGCTCCTTGATGGTGACATCGGCCTTCTTGAACGCGGCATCCGTCAGCTCCTTGTCGCCAACGGTCCATTCGAAGATGTGGTTGTGGTGTTTGCGCGGGCCATGGGCGCCTGATGTCTTGCCTGCGAGATCTTCGCGCAGCACCGGTGCATCCGGCGCCATGGATTTGAACGGATCGATCAGCGGCGGCAACGGTTCGTATTCGACCACCACCTTGCTGACGCCGTCGTCGGCGGCATAGCGGTCGGTCGCGACCACGAAGGCAACCTCCTGGTTCTGGAACAGCACCTTGCCGTCGGCCAAGACCATTTGCACGTCGCCGGCCAGTGTCGGCATCCAGGCGAGATTGACGGTCTTCAGCGTCTCCGCGGTGATGACCGCGAGCACACCCGGCACTTTCATCGCCTCTTCCGAATTGATCGACTTGACGCGCGCATGCGCATGCGGCGAGCGGACGAAATCGCCGTGCAGCATGCCAGGCAGCGTCACGTCATCGACGTAATTGCCCTTCCCTTGGGTGAAGCGGATGTCTTCGACGCGCTTGCGCTTGCAGCCCAAGCCTTCGAGCGCGGCGGTGCGTTGTTCCCGCGTGGGAGTCACATCGTTCATTCCGCAGCCTCCTTGAATTCCACGCCGTTGAGCTTGGCGGCGGCGTATTGGATCGCCTTGACGATGTTCTGGTAGCCGGTGCAGCGGCAGATGTTGCCGGCAATGCCCTGCCGGATCTCTTCCTCCGTCGGAGCCGGGTTCTCCTTCAAGAGCCGATGCGCACGCATGATCATGCCCGGCGTGCAATAGCCACATTGCAGGCCATGCATCATCCTGAAACCTTCCTGCAGCGGCGACAGCGAGCCGTCGGCGTTGGCCATGCCCTCGATCGTGGTGATCTCGGAACCGTCGGCCTGGACGGCGAACATCGTGCAGCTCTTCACCGACATGCCCTCGATATCGACAGTGCAGGCGCCGCAATGGGTGGTCTCGCAGCCGATGTGGGTGCCGGTGAGCTGCAGGTTCTCGCGGATGAAATGCACGAGCAGCGTGCGCGGCTCGACCAAGCCTTCGACCTCGGTGCCGTTGACTTTCATGCTGATGCGGGTCTTTGCCATTGATCTCTCTCCCTTATCTCGCGCGCCCGGCGGCGCGCTGCAGCGCCCGCATCACCATGACGCCGCCGACATGCTTGCGGTATTCCACCGGCCCGCGTGCGTCCGCGGCGGGCGACATGATCGCCTCCGCCGCGGCTGCTGCCTGCTTCAGTGTCGCCGCGTCCAGGCCGGTGCTGATCACGACGTTGGCTGCGTCGGTGGCAAGCAACGGCGTCTCGTGCAGGTTGGTCAGCCCGATCGCACAGCTCGCGACCTTGCCGTCGGCCATCGTCAGCACCACGGCTGCGGCTGCAGTCGCGTAGTCGCCGACCTTGCGCTTCAGCTTCTCGTAGGCATACCCATGCCCGGCCGCGGGTGCGGGAATGGTAATGGAGGTAAGAATTTCACCGGGCTCGAGCGCGGTGAAATAGGCGCCCTGGTAAAACTCGCCCGCCGCGACATTGCGGGCGCCGTTCGGCCCTTCGAGCCGGTAAGTGGCGCCGAGCGTCAGCATGAGCGCCGGCATGTCGTTGCCGGGGTCGCCATTGGCGACATTGCCGCCCAAGGTGCCGCGGTAGCGCACCTGGGGATCGGCGATCAGGGCGGCGGCCTCCTGCAGGATCGGCAGGGCTGTTCTGATCTCATTGGAGGCCAGCAGCTGCTGCTGGGTGGTCATCGCGCCGATGACAATCTTGTCGTCGTCCCGGCGGATGCCCGTCAATCCGGCAACCCCGTGCAGATCGATCAGATGGCCGGGGGTCGCCAGACGTAGCTTCATCATCGGGATGAGGCTGTGGCCTCCGGCAAGCGGACGAGCCTCCTCGCCGAAAGTGGACAAGAGGTTTATCGCCTCGGCCACACTCGCGGGCCGGTGATAGCTGAATGTGCCGGGAATCATCGTCTCCTCCCTCCGTCCTTTGCACGCGTTGGATTCGCGCAGACGTTGGCGGAGACGGTCTCTCCGCATAAGTGAGTTCGCAATGATGCGGGCACAAAGGCGCGAAATTCGCACGAGATGCGGCCGTCGGCGCACGAATTGCGTCAGAGTGAGCGACCTAATTGGTCGTGGCTGTTGCTCCGTCAGCCCTGAGGTGTGAGCGAGAGCGAGCCTCGAAGGATGAACGGCCGCGCTGTGAGAGCCGGGCCGTCGCCCTTCGAGGTAACCCGTAGGCTTGCGCTCAACTATCTACGAAGTTGAGCTTGACGGCGACAGCGTTGACCGAGGCGCGTGCGCGCTGCGGCGCACAAGCCCGAGGCGGGCTTTGACTTCCGCAATCTTGGCGCGACTGACGGGAACGCGATGCGGCGAGGGTCCGTCGAGCTCGATGACCGCGCCGTCTCCCTCTTTGCGGACCAGGGTAACATGCGGGATGGCCACGATATGGCTGCGGTGCACGCGGACGAACAGGCCGGGATCGAGTTGCGCCTCGGCTTCTGAGATCGACCAGGGACACATCCGCTCCCGCGTACCGTCGTGAACACGCGTGTAATGGGCGTCCGCGCGCAAGCTGCGGATATCGGCGGTGTCGATGAAGTGGGTGCCGTCGGCGCCCTCGACGGGAAGCCTTGGCGCCGGCGCAGGCCGCGGCGGCCGGCCGAGCCCGCCGAGCGGCGCCGCCGTCAGCCGCGGCGCGGCCAATGCAACCGGCGTTGCTTCGGCCTGCAGAGCAACGGCTTCGGCGGCACTCACCTGCTCCGCCGCTGTCCCGAGATTTTGCCGCCGCGGATCCGGCACCAGCGACAGCAAGAACCCCGCCGCGATAACGAAGCACAGCACGGCCACGACGATCGACAGGATTTGCGGCGAGGCGGCAAGCCCTATTGCCGCGTGATGATGCGCCGCGACCGTCACGGACGCGAAATGCATACCGCTCATCGCCGTGTAGTGCATGCCAGAGACGGCAAGCCCAAAGGCAATCGCGCTCGCGGTCAGCCGTACGCCATCATGCCGCGCGAGGAAGGCGCGCAGGCCGCCGTAGGCGGTCACGATCGCGACCAGTACCGAAAGCGCGACCATGGCGCCGTCATGCGCAATCGCGAAATCGCCGGCAAGGCCGTGGATGCCGACATAATGCATGCTGACGATGCCGAGCCCCAGCAGCACGGCCGAGGACACCACACGCAACAGTGACGGTTCGCCGATGGACACGAAGAACAGGGAAATGCCGACCACCAGCGCGCAGATCAGAAAGGAAATCACGGTGGGCAGGACGAGATAGACGGCCTCGGGGGGAATCGGTGCCGCAAGCATCCCGACGAAATGCATGGTCCAGATGCCGACTGCGAGAAAGGCGGCAGCGCCGGCCAGCAGCACGCGGCGGCTGACACCCACCGCATTGCGGACGCGGGCTGCCAGCGCAAAACCGGTGTAGCCTCCCAGGATCGCGATCGCCACCGAGAGCGCGACGAGATAGGGATCGTGTCCTTCGAACATGATCTTTTCGGCCCACCCGTCGCCACGGGCAAGCCTCCTCCCGCCGCCGAGCTTACCAACCCGGCGACGGGGATGACAATCAATCCATTGTGGCGGCCTAACCGCCCGCGACGATCCCGGCGGCGACCTGGCCGCGCAGCCGCTCCAGGCTGAGCAGCGTGTTGGCGCAGGCCTCCGCGACTTCGACGCCCTTCGTCGCAAAATGCTTCTTGAAGAACTCGAAATGCGCCTGGGTCTCGTGGAACTGCTGCGGGGTCAGCACTGCGGAGAACACCGGCACCTCGGTGCGCAATTGCACGTCCATCAGCGCCTTGATCACGGTGTCTGCGACGAACTCATGCCGATAGATGCCGCCGTCGACCACGAGTCCGGCCGCGACGATCGCGGTGTAGCGCCGCGTCTTGGCGAGGATCTGCGCATGCAGCGGGATTTCGAACGAGCCCGGCACCTCGAAAATGTCCACTCGCTCGCGCGCGATGTGGCGCGCCTCGATCTCATCAAGAAAGGCGATGCGGGCTTCCATCACCACGTCGCGATGCCAGGAGGACTGCACAAAGGCCACGCGCTGCGGCTTTGCGAAACGCGGGTGCTGGGGCCGCGGCGGTGCATCGCCGGCGGACACACCGGCGCCTTGGGCGGAAGCTTCCAGAACTTGGGACTCTTCGATTTGAGAGCCTTGGATTTGAGAGCCTTGGATTTGAGGATTTTGAAGCTGGGAGTCTTGGACTTGGGGGTCTTGCAACATCTGATTCATGGTTTTCCTCGTTTCAGGACCAGAATCAGGGCACACGGAACGACAAGTCCCGCGCCAAAGCGCGGGTCATCGCGACCGTTCTCTTTCATCCGGACTTTAACCGTCGGCTTCGGATTTGCACCGAATCTGCTGACCCTTCCCTCGATGGGAAGGCGCTCGCGGGCTTGGGCTTGGAGCCCTTACCGCCGGTGGGGACTTTCACCCCGCCCTGAGAACTTAAAGCCACCCGGAATGGATGGCCTGTCCGAAACTATGGCGAATGCGCACGATCCCAGCAAGCGGCTTTGGCATGGAAAATCCTCATGGTTCCCATGCCGGGAGCGCGAATTGCTGCTGCCGTTCCCTCTCACCGTTCTTGCGGGGACGCGACGAGCGAAGCTCGCACTATGAGGGTCGGCGTGATCCCGCCGCGCTTCGCGCGTCGACCTCTCCCCGCAGGCAGGATGAGCGCGGAGCGAATCAACATCGGCTTCCAGGCCCAAAAGTTAACGATTCCTTGCCAGGCCGATTCCGATTCCGGTTTGTTCTCCCGTTAACGATTGTGCTGTGGACGGCCGCCCCTTTGGTTGTGGACGGATTCGGGGCCCCGTTGCGCGGATTCCGCAAATCACATCACTTGATCCCGGCAGGCCCGACCCCCGGGGTTGCAACCGGCAGCACCGCGCGGGAGGCGCGCGCGAACCGGTCGCCGCGTGTGTACCAACAGATCGAAAAAGAAAAGGTCGAGACGGCATGTCCCTGCTCGAAGGCATCGTCGATTCCCCAAAGCACCCGCTCTCGGTGGTCGAGGATATCGCGGCCGATAACAACTGGCCGTTCGAACGCTCCGGCGAAGACGAGGTCACCATCGTCTCCAAGGGCGAGTGGACCGACTATCAGCTCTCCTTCACTTGGATGAGCGAGATCGAGGCGCTGCATCTGGCCTGCGCCTTCGACATGAAGATTCCGACCGCGCGCAAGGCCGAGGTGCAGCAACTGATCGCCGGCATCAACGAGCAATTGTGGGTCGGCCATTTCGATCTCTGGACCCACACCGGCATGATCATGCATCGGCAGGCCTTAGTGCTGCCGGGCGGCATGACGGCCACAAGCCGGCAATGCGAGAGCATGCTGGCCGGCGCCCTCAACGCCTGCGAACGTTATTTTCCCGCGTTCCAATTCGTAGTCTGGGCCGGCAAATCCACGACAGAAGCCCTGGCCGCGGCGATGTTCGACACCGAGGGCGAGGCGTAGTCGTTCGCCAAGCCTTCGGTTGGCATACGCGGGCTTGACCCGCGCATCCATCAAGTAATCAGTCTTAGCTGATCGATAGCCGGGCCGAGCCCGGCAATGACGCGTTAATGCTTGTCGCTGGCCCCGTGCTTCACTACAACCGCCTGTGCTTATGGGTCCCGGCTTTCGCCGGGAAGACAGCGGTATTCGCGGTGAGATCGTGAGTAACACCTCTTCCTTACAAGACATCAACGGCACGATCGCGCTCGCTGGTGCGGGCAAGATGGGCAGCGCCATGCTGACTGGGTGGTTGGCCGGCGGCCTTGATCCCCGACGCGTCGCGGTGATCGAGCCGGCGCCGTCGGCTGACATCAGCGCGCTCGCCGCCAAAGGCGTTGCGCTCAATCCGAAACAGACGGCGACGGTGGACACGCTGGTGATTGCGGTCAAGCCGCAGAGCTTTCGCGACGCAGGCGCCGTGCTGAAACCGTTTGTCGGCCCCGCGACGCTCGTCGTCTCGATCATGGCCGGCATGACGATCGCCTCGTTGCAGGAGGTCTGCGGTGGCGCGGTGGTGCGCGCAATGCCTAACACGCCGGCCGCGATCGGCCGTGGCATCACCGTGGCCGTCCCGGCAAAAGATGTCAGCGCCGTGCAGCGGGCCACGGCCGATGCGCTGCTGCGCGCGACCGGATCGGTCGAGTGGGTCGACGACGAACACCTGATGGATGCGGTGACCGCCGTCTCGGGTTCGGGCCCGGCCTATGTGTTCCTGCTCGCGGAAGAGCTCGCGCGCGCCGGTGTCACCGCCGGATTGCCGCAGGCGCTTTCCGCAAAACTCGCCCGCGAGACAGTGGCCGGTGCCGGCGAACTCTTGCACCGCTCAGACCTGTCCGCCGCCGCACTGCGCGAGAACGTGACCTCGCCCGGCGGCACAACCGCGGCGGCGCTGTCCGTGCTGATGGGCGAGGACGGCTTGCAGGAGCTGATGACGCGCGCGATTGCCGCGGCCACGGCGCGGTCGAAGGAATTGGCGAAGTGACCTCCGGTCATTCCGGGGCGATGCGAAGCATCGAACCCGAAATGACGAGTGAACCTACGGGACGCCAAACCGCTCCTTGAACGCGGCCACATTCACCAGCCCGCGCGCGTGACGGCCTTCGCCGATCTTGCGCCTTTCATCGAATGCTTCGACCTCGAAGCGAATAACACGGCGCTCCACCGCGATCACTTTCGCGCTGGTGCGCACCGTGGCGCCAACCGGCGTCGCCGCGATGTGGCGGATGTCGACTTCGGTGCCGACCGTGACCCAGCCAGGCGCGAGATATTGATGGATGGCGTCGCCCGACGCCATCTCCATTTCCAGGATCAGCATCGGCGTCGCGTAGACCATGGGCATGTAGGACACGAAATGCCCCACCGTGCGCTCCGGCGGCACCACCAGGGTGCGCTCGGCGCTCATACCGATCTTGATGACGTCGCGTGCGTCCATCTCGGGAAACCGTCATTCCGGACGGGCCGCGGCGCGCGGACCGATCCGGAATCTCGAGGTTGTGGCGCGAGATTCCGGGTTCGCGCTGGCGCGCGCCCCGGAATGACGGCTCCATTACTTCTTCTGCTCAGCCGCGCGTTCGACAAAGGTCTTGCCGCCCTTCATCTTATGGATCAGCGGCGCCTCGTTGATCTGGATCACGACGGCTTCGGCATCGACGCCGAGATTTTTCACCAGCGCCTGGGTGATGTCGCGCATCATGCCGACCTTCTGCTCCTCGGTGCGGCCGGCGGCCATGCTCACGGTAATCTCAGGCATTGTCTTACTCCCTTGTTCTTGGTTGGTCGCCAGACCGGCATGGCCGGGCCCGCTATGCGGGCAGGCAATGCATCATTTGAAAGATGGATGCGCGGGTCAAGTCCGCGCATGGCGAAAACGCCCTATCCCCACTTCACATCATGGCGCGCGAGCACCTCGCGCACCTTGGCGACGATCTCCTCTTCCTTGCAGGAGAACTGCGCGGGCCGCGTCTCGCGCCATTCCTGATTGGAGGCGATGGCGGCGGCCGCCTTGGCGCCTTCGATCAGGTCCTTGATCTGCACCTCGCCGCGCGCCTTTTCGTCCGAGCCCTGAATGATGACGCAAGGCGAATTGCGGCGGTCCGCATATTTGAACTGGTTGCCCATGTTCTTGGGATTGCCGAGATAGAGCTCGGCGCGGACGTTTTCGTTGCGGAGCGCGGAGACGAATTTCTGATAATCCGCGATGCGATCGCGGTCGAACACGGTGACCACCACGGGGCCGAATTCGGGCCGCGTATCGAGCTTGCCGAGCAACGTGAGCGCCGCCTGCAGCCGCGACACGCCGATGGAAAATCCTGTCGCCGGCACTACCTCGCCGCGGAAGCGCGAGACCAGGCCGTCATAGCGCCCGCCGCCGCCAACCGAGCCGAAGCGCACGGGCCGGCCCTTCTCGTCCTTGGTGTCGAGCAGTAGCTCAACCTCGAAGACCGGGCCCGTGTAGTATTCGAGACCGCGCACGACGGAGGGGTCGATCTTGATGCGGTCGGTCCCATAGCCGGATGCAGCAGCGAACTGATTGATCTGCTCGAGTTCGTCGCGACCTTCCTGCCCGATCTTGCTGTCGCGCAAACGCGCATCCATGGGCGCGCTTTGATCCTGCTCGATGGCCGAAAGCACAAGCGCGATATCACTCTCCTGCAGTCCCGCACCTTTGGTGAAGTCGCCTGATTCATCCTTGCGACCTTCGCCAAGCAATTGTCGGACTCCGGAAACACCCAACCGATCGAGCTTGTCGATCGCGCGCATCACTGTCAGCCACTGCGCTTCACCGGCAATCCCAAGCGCCTCACGCACTCCATCGAGCACCTTGCGGTTGTTCACCTTCACCACGTACGAGCCGCGCGGCACGCCCAGCGCTTGCATCGTGTCGGCCGCCATCATGCACATCTCGGCATCGGCTGCGGGTGAGGCCGAGCCGACGGTGTCGGCATCGAACTGCATGAACTGGCGGAAGCGGCCGGGGCCGGGCTTTTCGTTGCGGAACACGTAGCCGGCGCGGTAGCTGCGGTACGGTTTCGGCAGCGTGTCGAAATTTTCGGCAACGTAGCGCGCGAGCGGCGCGGTGAGGTCGTAGCGCAGCGACAGCCACTGCTCGTCGTCGTCCTGGAAGGAGAACACGCCCTCATTGGGACGGTCCTGGTCAGGCAGGAATTTGCCGAGCGCATGGGTGTATTCGATCGCCGGCGTCTCCACTGGCTCGAAGCCATAGCGCTCATAGACCTGGCGGATTTTTTCCACCATCTGCCGCGTGGCTTTGATCGCGGCGGGACCACGATCCTCAAGCCCGCGCGGCAGGCGGGCTTTGAGCTTTTGCGGTTTTTTGGGTTTGTCGGCCATCGGCGGCGTTTAGCAGCGATGCAGCGAGGCGGCAACGGGTGCCTAATTGAAGCGCGTCATTCCGGGATGCTCCGAAGGAGCAGACCCGGAATGTCGAGATTTGCCGGTTCGATGCTTTGCATCGCCCTGGAATGACGGTGCCAAGACGTGGATGCCAGGGACAAGCCCGGACATGACGGAGGACCTGGCTGGAGCACCCGCCCCTTACGCGTCGGCACGCGCCGATAGCGAGCGGCGGGAATCATTCCATCGCCGCTCACAGCAACCGTTTGATCCAGTCGTGCGGGTCGGCCGCGCGACCGTATTGGATGTCAACGAGCTTCTTGCGCAGCGTCATGGCAACCGGACCGGCCGCGCCACCGCCGATGAGGAACTCGCCGCCTGCCGAACACACCTTGCCGATTGGCGAGATCACAGCCGCGGTCCCGCAGGCGAAGGCCTCTTTCAGCCTTCCGCTTGCGGCATCGGTGCGCCACTGGTCGATCGTGTAGGGCTCTTCACGCACAGGCGTGCCGGAATCCTTCGCCAGCGCGATGATCGAATCGCGGGTGATGCCCGGCAATATCGTGCCGAGCGGCGGGGTCGACAGCGAACCGTCGTCGAACACGAAGAAGACGTTCATGCCGCCGAGTTCCTCGACGTAGCGGCGCTGGACCGCGTCGAGGAAAACGACCTGGTCGCAGCCGTGATCGATCGCCTCTGCCTGTGCACGCAGGCTCGCGGCGTAATTGCCGCCGCATTTGACGGCGCCGGTGCCGCCGATCGCGGCGCGCGTGTAGTTCTCCGAAACCCAGATCGACACGGGCGCGGGTCCGCCCTTGAAGTAGGAGCCGACCGGCGAGGCGATGACGGCGAAGATGTATTCCGCCGACGGTTTCACGCCGAGGAAGACCTCGCTCGCGATCATGAAGGGCCGCAGGTAAAGGCTTCCCTCGCCGCCGGGTATCCAGGCGCGGTCGATGCGCACGAGTTGCTCGACCGCCTCGATGAAAGCGGACTCGGGCAATGGCGGCATGGCCATGCGCTCAGCCGAATCCCGAAAGCGCCGGGCGTTGGCATCGGGGCGGAACAGGTTCGCGCCGCCATCCTCGCGCTTGTAGGCCTTGAGGCCTTCGAAAATCTCCTGCGCGTAGTGCAGGATGGCCGCGGCCGGATCGAGCGGAAAATGCGCACGGGCTTCGATGCGGGCGTCATGCCAGCCCTTCGCGTGGGTGTAGCGGACCACAGCCATGTGATCGGTGAAAACCCGGCCGAAGCCCGGATCCACCAGCTTTGCCGCGCGCTCCTTGTCGGAGGTCGGGTTCGTCGCAGGCTGGATTTCGAATTTCAAACTCATTCTCTTGCTTTCCGCTGTCGGAACCGGCGCCATTTCTGCCGCCAGCCTGTTTCTCCGGACCTGCCGGCTTGTGGGCACTGGACTTCACTACGGCCGCCGACCTCGCGGCCGGTTTCTATCGCCATCAAGCGGTTCACGACATGCTTTTGCGGCATGCCGAAGTCCAGTATGTTTGCCGACATGCCGCTCGTTCATTGCACGGTACATCGGGGCGCGGCGCATGCCGCTTATATGAGCATTTCTGCCCGTCTTGGAACGTCCTTAAAAACGTCGTCGCAGCACGAAACGATCTAATATTTCGTGGTGACCGATTGTTTTGTAACATTGGACCGTAGAAACGTCAACATGGCTGACATAAATTTCTCGAGTGCCGAGGCAGGCGCCATGGCAAGCGCCGATTCCCGAGCGACGGAGCCGCGGGATACAGCACCGCGCGGAGGCGAATTGCGCTGGGATATCATCGAACTCCTGTTCTTCGCTTATCGCGATTTCGTCGGCGACGCCGACCAGGAGCTTGAAGCCTTTGGCTTCGGCCGGGCGCATCACCGCGTGATGCATTTCGTCACCCGCTATCCCGGCCTGAAGGTCGCCGATCTCCTGGACGTCCTGCGCATCACCAAGCAGTCGCTGGGGCGGGTGCTCAAGCAATTGCTGGACGAAGGCTATATCGTGCAAAAAACCGGCAGCAACGATCGCCGGCAACGCCTTCTTTTCGCCACCCCCAAGGGCGAGGCGCTGGTTACGAAACTCGCGACGCTGCAGACCACGCGGATTGACCGCGCGCTCGCCGGCATCGACCCTTCCGGTACCGAAACGGTGCGGCGCTTCCTGCGCGCGATGATCGATCGCGATGATCCGGACAAGGTTTTGGAGACGATTTTCAAAAACGCCAGCGCAAAGGAATGATCGTGCCTCTCGCCTCAATTGCCGCGCGCCCCGTCCCGCAACCGGCCGACGACGCACCGCATATTCTCCTCGTCGATGACGACCGCCGTATCCGCGATCTGCTCTCGCGCTTTCTCTGCAGCGAGGGCTATCGCGTCACCACCGCGATGAGCGCGAGCGATGCGAGGGCCAAGCTCATCGGCCTGCATTTCGACTTGCTGATCCTGGACGTGATGATGCCGGGCGAGACCGGCTTCGATCTGGCGCGCTTCATCCGCCAGTCCTCCACCGTGCCGATCATCATGCTGACCGCGCGGCATGAAGCGGAAGCCCGCATCGAGGGCCTGCAGATCGGCGCCGACGACTATGTCGCCAAGCCGTTCGAGCCGCGCGAGCTGGCGCTGCGGATCGGCAACATCCTCAAGCGCACCACGCCCCCGCCCGCGGAGGCGCTGGAGCAGGTCGCCTTCGGCCCCTACATCTACCACCTCGGCCGCGGCGAATTGCGCCAGGGCGAGGAGATCGTCCACCTCACCGACCGCGAGCGCGAGATGCTGCGGATCCTCGCCGAGAACCACGGCGAGACCGTGCCGCGCGGAGCGCTGACCGGCAACGGCACGGTCAACGAGCGCGCGGTGGACGTGCAGATCAACCGCCTCCGCCGCAAGATCGAGCGCGATCCCGCCAATCCGCTGTTCCTGCAGGCGGTGCGCGGCGTCGGCTATCGCCTGGTCGCTTCGCCGTAGGGCATGGTCGTGTGCCATCGAGACGAATTCCCAACCAACACCGTCACTCTGAGGTGCTCGCGAAGCGAGCCTCGAAGGGCGACGGCCCCCGCTGCGAGCAGCCGGGCCGTTCATCCTCTGAGGCTCGTGGAGCCTGTCATCGGGCCGCGCTTCGCGCGGACCCGGTGGCTCGCGCCTCAGGATGACGGGTCGCGATGGGCGCTCGCCTCGAGCCAAAGCGATCATGTGCTGAACTTTGAGGCGATGGCCCGCAACCCATGAGCACCATCGACGCCGGCCTCACTCTGCTGCGAAGTGCCGCGGGGCGCGTGTCCGCCGCCAATGGCCGGCTGGGAGGCGCCTTCAAGGGCTGGATGCCGACCGGGCTCTACGCCCGCGCGCTGCTGATCATGATCGTGCCAATGGTGGTGCTGCAGTCGGTGGTCGCCTTCGTGTTCATGGAGCGGCACTGGAACACGGTGACACGGCATCTCTCGGCCGCGGTGGTGCAGGACATCGCCGCGCTGATCGACGTCTACAAGGGCTACCCGCAGGACAAGGACCGCGCGCAGCTCCGCCGCATAGCCCAGCAGCGGCTGGGACTCGTGGTCGATTTCCTCCCCGTCGGCGACATGCCGGCGCCAGGGCCAAAGCCCTTCTTCTCCCTGCTCGATCAATCGCTCTCGGCGCAGATCGGCCGCCAGATCGGCCGTCCCTTCTGGATCGACACGGTCGGGAAGTCCAACCTGGTCGAGATCCGCATCCAGCTCGACGACGCCGTGATGCGGGTGTTCGCGCTGCGCAGCGCCGCCTATGCCTCGAACTCGGAGATCTTCCTGTTCTGGATGGTCGGGACCTCCTCGATCCTGCTCATCGTCGCGGTCTTGTTCCTGCGCAACCAGATCAAGCCGATCCTGCGCCTTGCGGATGCCGCCGAGAGTTTCGGCAAGGGCCGCGAGGCGCCGAATTTCCGACCCCGCGGCGCGCGCGAGGTGCGGCGCGCGGCGCATGCCTTCCTGGAAATGAAGGCGCGCATCGAGCGCACCATCGAGCAGCGCACGGCCATGCTCGCCGGCGTCAGCCACGATCTGCGCACCATCCTCACGCGCTTCAAGCTGGAGCTTGCCCTGCTCGGCGAGAGTCCCGAGATCGACGCCATGCGCAAGGACGTCGACGAAATGTCGATGATGCTGGAGGATTATCTCGCCTTCGCCCGCGGCGATTCCGGCGAGAATGCGCAGCCGACCGACATGGCGATGGCGCTGGAGGAGCTGCGCAATGATGCCGAGCGCCACGGCCATTCCGCCACGGTGGCCTTCCGCGGGCTGCCCGTGGTCACGGTCAAGCCGGCCTCGTTCAAACGCTGCCTTGCCAACCTCGTCTCCAACGCGGCACGCCACGCCAACACCATCTCCATCACCGGGCATCGCGATCACCGCTATCTCACCGTGATGGTCGACGATGACGGACCGGGCATTCCGGCGCACATGCGCGAAGAGGTGTTCAAGCCGTTCCTCAGGCTGGACGGCGCCCGCAACCAGGACGAGGGCGGCACCGGCCTTGGGCTCGCGATCGCCCGCGACATCGCCCGCTCCCATGGCGGCGACATCATGCTCGGCGACAGCCCGATGGGCGGCCTCCGCGCCACCGTGCGTGTGCCGGTGTAGGCCGGGCGGCGGGGCGGACGTATTGCATCTATGGATCTCATGGTTCGAGACGCGCGGCGTTGCCGCGCTCCTCACCATAGGGGTCTGATGTCGTGCCCACGTGTTGCATCCTGAGAAGCGGCGACAGGCCGCGTCTCGAAGGATGGGCCGCGTCAAGATTGCGGCCACGACTTCGCGTTCCCGCGGCACATTTCGCCCGAGTTTTGCTCAACGACCACCCTCTCGAAAATGCAGAGGGCGCAGGGAATGCCGGGTGCTGGCTGCACCCACGGCCACCGCGCAAAAAACTGCGCAACGCGCGCGCGTTGACCAACAGGTTCAGCCGGAGCAGTCCGGCATTCCCTGCGCGGTGGTTTACGGCTTACTCCGTGCTCTCCCCGGTGAGCCAGACCTTGTTGTCACCGTCGCCTGCGCGATGCGAATGCATCGTCGCGAAACTTGGCGCCAGCCTTGGGGCGCCAGGACCACACGACTTCGCCGTCCGCTTCCGTATCGTTCGTCTTCGACACATCCGCGTCCACCGCATCCCGCCTCACGTTTCGTGACGATCGCGATACGCCCCTTGTCAATCGAGGCGGGACGCGCGAAGGATGCGACTGATTTGGGGTGATCACAAAGCGGAATATTTTTACGCGCAGATCTGGACGACCCAAATCAGCTTGAAACCGCACGCGAAATTGGTTTTTGCGCGCACGCGTTTTCGTCGGCTTGAGGCGCCTCGTGCGAGAAGCAGCAAAGCCAAATCGAATGGTCTTGCCCGACGGGCGAATCGAACTCTCCGTCGTCGTGAGATGGAAGGCGCGTATGCCCCATGCCCAGCTACCTGCAATCGAGCGACCGATGGTGCAGACGTTTGTTCCACGTTCCCCAAAAGACTTCGCGGTCCGGCCCCAGACTCTCCTTCGTACAGCCATGCTTTGGTCAAAACTGAGCGGAGTGCTTGAGAGGTCGTCGAGCGGCAAGCGCGATGGGGTCAGGTTGGCCTGACATCGCACGCCAAGCCCTCGACTGAGCATGAACTTTTTGGAAAACCGCCAGCCAATTTGCGCCAAGGCGGCGCTCCGGGTCCGAATCATGCTCTGGTGGAAATCTGACTGCCCTCCTTCGGGTGATTTTGAAACGGGGAAAGGGAGTGCCAATGAATTCCACACCGAACGCCATTGAAGCCGACGGTATGCTGGCCGCGCGTGCGGATGAAAGGCTCGCGCATGCCTATGAACAGATCGCGCGCGCCGATGACCAGCTCGCGCGTGTCACCGAACAGCTTTCAAGGCTGGAGCACACCGCGGGGCGCCATCCGTCCGCCGTGCCCGGCCGGCGGGCATCCCGTGGAAGCGCGCTGCTGCGTGGCCTCATCGGCCTGCTGCTTGCGGCCGGCATCATTGTCGCTGCGTTCGTTGCGCAGTCGTCCTATGGCAAGCCGGTCAAGCTGATGATCGCCCGGTGGGCGCCGCAACTGATGTCGACGCCATCGGCGCAGGCGGAAAACGCGTCACCTTCCGCGCAGTCCGCCCCACCTCCCGTTCAGGTGGCCGCAGCGGATCCGGCGGCTGCGGACGCAACGCCGGCGGCGCAGACCTCTCCACAAGAGGCCGCGCCGCAGACAACCTCGGAGCCAGCGGGCCCCTCCACCGCCGAACTGGCACAGCTCCTGCAGTCGATGGCGCGCGATATCGCAAACCTGCAACAGGGGATCGACCAGCTCAAAGCGGACCAGGCCCAGACTGCCAGCGACAATGCGAGGGCTGTCGAGCAGCTCAAGGCGGGGCAGGACCAAATGACACGCCTGATCGCCAAGCTTTCCGAGCAGAAGGCTTCGGAGCCAAGGGTCTCCCAGCAGACCCCGCGCGCCCCCACGCCGGCATCGGCCTCAGGGCCGGCACCGAGGCCGATCGCCGCCCCGGCACGCAAGCCCGTTCCGGCGCCTTTGCCGCAGCAAGCCAGAGCGCGGCCGCCGGCGCCCATGCCGGTGCAGCCGGATGATCAGTAGAGGGTGATGAGGGCGCGCGCAAACGCGATGGGTTTCACTTCGTTCAACCCATCCTGCAGGCTATGGACTTCAACTCACCCCTTCGGCGGCGCCAGCGGCTGGACGATGTCCTTGAACGCCGGCAGCGCCTCGCAACGCGTGGCGTGGGCGGCCAGCGCCGGATAGCGATCGGCATTGAACAGATGCGAATGCGCTTCATTGGTGAAGCGCAGCACGCAGGCGATCGCGATATCGGAATGGCCGATGCGATCGCCGAACAGGTAAGGCGTCGCAGTCGTCGCGCGCTCCTGCTCCAGCGCATCGAGCGCGCCTGAAATCTGCGCTTCGCAGCGATCGACCCAGAGTTTTAATTGCTCCTTGCGCAGCACGCCCTCGTAGACGAGGCTCACCGATTTATCTCCAAGACCGGTCGCCAGCGCGATCATGCGCAAATGCCTGCGCCGCTCGATTCCCTTGGGCGCGATCATCGCCTTGCCGGGGCCGACGAGTTCATCGAGATAATCGATAATCGCGGCGGAATCGATCAGCGCCTCGCCGTCGTCGAGCACCAGCGTCGGCACCCGCCGCAACGGATTATAGGGCGCGATCTTGTCGGCATCGCCGAAGGTCGACCATGGCTTGTGATCGAACTTCAGTCCATAAAGCCGCATCGCAATCGCGACGCGGCGAACGAAAGGGGAGTCGTATTGGCCGATGAGGAACATGGTCGATACCTTCTCTCTTCACCCACGCTGTCACACCCCGCGCAATGCGGGATATCCAGTATGCCGTGCCGTCGCGATGTTATTACGGCGTCTCTGGAATACTGGATCATCCACTTTCGCGGACGATGACAGCAGAAGTCGCGGTAGCGATCGGGGGCCCTATCCCTCATCACTCGCCAGCACACCCCTCACCGCTCTTGCCCAGCCCTTCAGCTTGCGCTCGCGCGTGGCCTGGCTCATGTTCGGCTTGAAGCGGCGTTCGAGACGCCAGTTGTCGGCGAATTTTGCGGGCTCGGGATAGACGCCGGCGGCAAGGCCGGCGAGATAGGCGGCGCCGAGCGCAGTGGTTTCCTGGATCATCGGGCGATCGACCGGCGCGTTCAACAGATCGGCGAGGCGCTGCATGGTCCAATCGGAGGCGGTCATGCCGCCATCGACGCGCAGCACGATGTTGGCGGCTTTGGCTTCCGGCCAGTCGGCGCGCATGGCTTCCCAGAGGTCGAAGGTCTGGTAGCAGACGCTTTCCAGCGCGGCATGCGCGAGCTCGGCGGGGCCGGTGTTGCGCGTAAGCCCGAACAGCGCGCCGCGCACGTTCGGATTCCAATAGGGCGCGCCCATGCCGACGAAAGCTGGCACCAGATAAACGCTCTGCATGGAATCGGATTGATCGGCGAGCGGGCCGGTCTCGGCGGCCTGTTTGATGACCCTTAAGCCATCGCGCAGCCACTGCACCGCCGAGCCCGCGACGAAGATCGAGCCTTCCAGCGCATAAGTCCGCTTGCCGCCGAGCTGATAGGCGATGGTGGTGAGGAGCTTGTTCTTGGACGCAACAGGCGTGCTACCTGTGTTGAGGAGCGCAAAGCAGCCGGTGCCGTAGGTCGATTTGATCATGCCGGGTGTGAAGCAGGCCTGCCCGATGGTCGCGGCCTGCTGGTCGCCGGCGATGCCGGCGATCGGAATCGCGCCGCCAAACAATTCCGGCAGGCTTTCGCCGAAGCTGGCGGACGAATCCTTCACCTCGGGCAGCATCGAGCGCGGCACGCGCAGGATCTTCAGCAGCTCCTCATCCCACTCGCCGGTATGGATGTTGAACAACAGCGTGCGCGAGGCATTGGTGGCATCAGTCGCATGCACCTTGCCGCCGGTGAGCCGCCACAGCAGGTAACAATCCACGGTGCCGAACAGGAGCTCGCCGGCCTCGGCGCGGGCGCGGGCGCCGGGGACCTGGTCGAGGATCCAGGCGACTTTTGTCCCGGAAAAATAGGGATCGATGATCAGGCCGGTTCGCCTACTTATCTCCGGCTCCAGGCCTTCCGCTTTGAGGCGTGCGCAGATATCGGCGGTGCGGCGGTCCTGCCAGACGATCGCGCGATGCACGGCCTGCCCCGTGGCGCGGTCCCACACCACGGTGGTCTCGCGCTGGTTGGTGATGCCGATTGCGGCGATGTCTTTTGCCTTCAGGCCCGCCTTCTCCAACGCGTCGCGGCAGGTCAAGACGGTGGAGGTCCAGATATCCTCCGGCTCGTGCTCGACCCAGCCAGAGGCTGGAAAGTGCTGCGGGAATTCGGCTTGCGCCACCGCCGCTATGGAAATGTCGCCGCGAAACACGATGGCGCGCGAGGATGTGGTGCCCTGATCGATGGCCAGCACGAAAGACATGGTGGTGATTCCTGGAGATGATTCCTGGCGTTTTTCCCGGAAGGTTTGCTTTGCGCCCAAGCAAGCGGATTGGTGCGAGAAGGTCAATATCCGACCGTCACTCCGGCTGGCCAGGGATTAGACGGGGCGCGGTGAGCGTCCACTTCTGGTGCAGATGCGCGAGTAAGTGAATCGAGAGGACGCACAGCAATGACGGGCCTGGCTAAAGGCGCTCGTCCGGTTCTCAACTTGATCGGCTGATGCGCTAATTCTGCAGCCGCACCCCCAACATCACCACCGTCGCCTTCGAGCTCGCGTTCACCACGTTCGAATCCAGCGCATCGTAACGCAGTGTGCCCTTGAGCCAGAGATAGCGGGTCATCTTGTAGATGACGTCGCCCTCGATCGAGTAGGTGGTGTCGTTGCGGTTGTCGCCCTGGTAGTCGAGCGTGCCGTAGGTGAACTTGCCGATGCCGGTGAGCCAGCGGCGGAAGTCGTGATCGACCTCGAAGGTGTAGGTGTGGATCAAGGTGCCCGAGGTGCCGGGCACGGTGGTCTCGGCGATCTGGGTGTCGGAATAGAATTTTGCCGTGGTGAGCGGCGTCGCGGTCCAGATCAGCGAGGCCGAGGTGAGCAGGCCATCGAGCCGGTTCAGCCGGGGATCGACATAGTTGCGCGCGGCATAGCCGATCGAGACTTCGCCGGTGATCAGGCGCGTGAACTCGAATGAGGTGCCGGCCTTGGCATAGCCGCCGGAGGAATCGCGCTGATAGCCGTTGCGGTCGAACTGCAGGTCATGCACGCGGGTGTCGCCCTCGACTTCAGCGAAGGGCTTGAGGCCCGGCAGCACCTCGTAGGAGATGCGCCCGACCCCCCCATACTGGTTGAAATTGCGGTCGTCGTTGGAGGAGGTGGTGCCGTCGGTGAGCGTCGAGTTCTGGTAGGAGGTGCGGTCCACCGTCGCGCCGCCGGAAATCGTCAGACGATTGAAGCGCTGGTCGAAGCCGAGCGTGCCGCCGAGTGTTGCGTAGATCGGATAGCTCTTGAGCCCGACCTGCACGTTCGGGCTGCCGGGATTGTCGGTCGCAACGTTCAGGCGGAGCTGCGCGGTGATGTCGGTATCGCTGGAGACATCGAGCCGCCCGTCGACATGCCCGATGAAATTCGGACGATCGACATTGGTCGGCGCCGGCGATGCCGCGCCGTCGATGGTCGTGGGCAGGCTGCCGCCATAGCCGGTGAAGGAGCCGCGCAGGTCGGCGACGAGCGCGTGACGATCCCAATTGGAGACCGCCAGAAACTCCGGCGCGACCACCCAGGACGGCAAGCCGTGCGGCTCGTTGAGGCGTCCGGGATTGGTGTCGTAGCCGCCGGACAATTCCACCGCCGTCTTGACCAGGAACGCCCCCGCATAGTCGCCGACCGCGCCGAATGGATCGTCGTCCAGCTTGAGCCGACGGCGCTGCGGCTGGCCGGGCACGCTGCCGGCCACCGCCGGCGGCACCGGCGGCCTGGCGGCCATCTCCGAAGGCGGGATCGACAGGCGCAGATCGCCGACCGCATTGACCTGCGGCGGAGGAGGCGGCGGCGTGCCGGGACCGGGCGACGGTTTGGGCCGCACCTGCCCGGGATAATATTTTGGCAGCTTGCGCTTGCGATTGAGCGAATCGAAGCCGGCATCGCCGATGCCGTCGCCGGCCGGCAACCCGAAGCCCGGAGACTGCCCGACCGGCGCCAGCGTGCCGGGCGCGAGCGACCTCGCCTGGTTGGGATTGGGCGGCGAAGAGCCCACCGAATCATCGGCGCTATCGTCGCCGATCTTGCGGAACGGCATCTGCTGCGCCGGGACGAACGCGCCGCGCTTCGGATTGAACAGGTCGGAGGTCAGCGTCTGAGCGCTGGCGATAGACGGGGCAAAGGCGGCAAGCCACAGGCAAGCCACGCCTGCGCGCAAGACGAGCGCGCCAGTCTCCCGGCCCCATTCCGGCCCCCACCCCACGATGAAAAAACCCCAACGAAAACATGCACTTCATCGAACATTTCCGGCCGGGCGCGGGACGCCTTGCGGAACATGTCGTTAATGGAGTTAAAACAATTATGGTTAATGACCCGTTGAGGGTGGGACGGGTGCCGTCGCCCCGCCCGAGCGGGCATGTTAAGCATTGCGTAACTGCCGTCTGGCCTCCTCCCTGGAAAGCGACATGCCTCAAACCAAACCGCTTATGGCGACATCACCCGACCATGCCGACGCCATTCAATCGGCCCTGCGCACGCTGGACGTCGGCTCGAGCGGCATTGCCGCGATGGCCGCAGCCTTGCGCGGCCCGCTGGGCGCGTCCTTTGCCGCCGCGGTCGAGTTGATCCGGCAGGCGCGCGGGCGCGTCATCGTCACCGGGCTCGGCAAATCCGGCCATGTCGCGCGCAAGATCGCCGCCACGCTGGCCTCGACCGGCACGCCCGCCTTCTTCGTGCACGCGGCCGAAGCGAGCCACGGCGACCTCGGCATGATCACCGCGGATGACGTCATCGTCGCGCTGTCCTGGTCCGGCGAGCAGCCGGAGTTGAAGAACCTCGTCAATTACTCCGCGCGCTTTGCGATCCCGATGATCGCGGTGACCTCGAACGCGGAATCATCGCTGGGTGCGGCGGCGCGGATCGTGCTGGAACTGCCGAAGGTACGCGAGGCGTGCCCGCATAATCTGGCCCCGACCACGTCGACGTTGATGCAGGCCGCCATCGGCGATGCGCTCGCGATCGCGCTTCTGGAGAGTCGCGGCTTTACGGCCTCGCAATTCGCCAACTTCCATCCCGGCGGCAAGCTCGGCGCCATGCTCAAGCACACCAGCGACCTCATGCACACGGGCGAGGCCGTGCCGATCAAGCCGCTGGGCACGAAGATGTCGGACGCGCTGGTCGAGATGTCCGCCAAGGGCTTTGGCTGCGTCGCCATCGTTGACGGGCGCGGCTGCATCGCCGGCATCATCACCGACGGCGACCTGCGCCGCCAGATGCGGCCCGACCTCATCACCGCCGCGGTCGATGACGTCATGACGAAAAATCCCAAGACCATCGACGCCTCGTCGCTCGCCAGCGAAGCGATCGAGCTGCTCAATTCGGCCAAGATCACCACGCTGATCGTGACGGAAGCGAACAAGCCGGTGGGGATCTTGCACCTGCACGATCTGTTGCGGGCGGGGGTGGCCTGATCCCTACAACCAATCGCTAAATCCAGCCCTGCAACTCGCGCAGCACCAATTGGCGGATGACGTCCATGCCAGGCGCGCTGTCGTTGAGGCAGGGGATGGCGGAGAACTGCTCGCCGCCATTATGCTTGAAGATCTCGGCGTTCTCGCCGGCGATCTCTTCCAGCGTCTCCAGGCAATCGGCGGAAAAGCCTGGCATCACCACCGCAAGGCGCTTGATGCCCTCCTTCGCCAGCCGCTCGACCGTCTTGTCGGTGTAGGGCTGCAGCCATTCCTCGTTGCCGAAGCGCGACTGGAAGGTCATCAGGAGCTTTGAATTGTCGAGGCCAAGACGCTTCCGGAGCGCTTCCGTGGTCGCGGCGCATTGCGCAGGATACGGATCGCCGGCATCGACATAGGATTTGGGCATGCCGTGATAGGAGGCCAGGATCAGTTCCGGCTCGAACGGCAGCGCCGAAAGATGCGTGTTGACCGAGACCGCGAGCGCCTCGATGTAATTGGGATCGTCATAATAAGGCGCGCTCACGCGCAACGTCGGTTGCGCGCGCAAAGACGCGAGGACGCGAAAGGCTTCGTCGCAGACGGTCGCCGAGGTCGCCGCGGAATATTGCGGATAGAGCGGCACCAACAGGAGGCGGTCGCAGCCCTGCGCCATCAACGCCTCGATGCCGGCACGGATCGATGGGTTGCCGTAGCGCATCGCCCATTCCACCGCGACATGCTTTTGGTCGGCAATGGCCGAGGCGAGCTTCTCGGCCTGCGAGCGGGTAATGGTCTTGAGCGGGGATTCGTTGTTTTCGTTATTCCAGATCTTCCGGTAGTCGCGCGCCTTGATCTTGGGGCGCCTGCGCAGGATGATGCCGTTGAGGATGATCTTCCAGAGCAGTCCCTGGTCTTCGATGACGCGCGGATCCGACAGGAACTCCTTCAGATAAACGCGCACGCCTTCGGCGTCGGCGGTGTCGGGCGTGCCGAGATTGACCAGAAGCACGCCGACGCGCGGCAGGCTCGCCGTGGCCGACGTCTTCACGCCTTGCATCGCGCTTTCCTTCGCGCTTTCCCTGGGAAGCACCGCCGTCATAGCGTGAGCTGGATTGGCGCCTCGCACCATCCTTGTCAAGCCAAGCCGCCGTTGGCTAGTGTCCCGCGCGGATTGGCGGGGTGACGAATGACGATCGCCGAATACTGCGTTTTCGCCAGCGTGGCGCTCTACCTTTTGACGATCGTCCCGATCAAATGGCTGGGATTTCGCGATTACGACAATTCAAAACCGCGCGACCCTGCCTTTTATGAAGACGGAATCCGCGCCCGCGCGCTGGGCGCGCACCAGAACGGCATCGAGGCGTTCCCGTTCTTCGCAATCGCCGTGCTGCTCGCCGAATTCCGCGGAGCGCCGCAGAACCTGATCAACGAATTGGCGGTGCTGTTCGTGATCGTGCGGCTGGCCTATGTGCTGACCTATATCGGCAACCGCCCCAGCCTGCGCTCAATCCTCTGGAGCGTCGCCTTCATCATCAATGTCGCCATCTTCTTCCTGCCGCTGATCCGCGGCTACCTGCCGATCTGAGGTTCGCACTCCGCGCGACCTTCGTTCCGCGTTTGATCTCATCCCTGCGCGGCTCGGCCGAATTGGCTTCACCGAAAAAATTACCTATACGGCGGGCAGGATTTTGACGGACGAGAAGGCGCCTTGCGAAGGCCGCCGGGAGATTCTGATGACGTTGAACGGCTCGACGTTCGAGAGCACGACGAGGGACCCTCACAACTTCCGCACCGCCTTGCAATCGAGCGTGCGGGCCGCGGCGGAGTGGCTGATCGAGCACCAGAGGCCGGATGGACACTGGGTGGGACGCGCGGAATCGAACGCCTGCATGGAAGCGCAGTGGTGCCTCGCGCTGTGGTTCATGGGGCTCGAAAATCACCCCTTACGCAAGCGCCTGGGGCAGTCGCTGCTCGATACGCAGCGGCCGGACGGCGCCTGGCAGGTCTATTATGGTGCGCCGAATGGCGACATCAACACCACGGTGGAGGCTTACGCCGCGCTGCGCTCGCTCGGCTATCGCGACGATGAACCTGCGCTCGTGCGCGCGCGCGAGTGGATCGCCGCGAAAGGCGGCCTGCGCAACATCCGCGTCTTCACGCGTTACTGGCTCGCCTTGCTCGGGGAATGGCCGTGGGAGAAGACGCCGAACATTCCGCCGGAGGTCATCTGGTTTCCGGTCTGGTTTCCGTTCTCGATCTACAATTTTGCGCAATGGGCGCGCGCAACCCTGATGCCGATCGCCCTGCTCTCGGCGCGCCGCCCGAGCCGTCCGCTGCCGCCTGAAAACCGGCTCGACGCGCTGTTCCCGGAAGGCCGCGACAAGTTCGACTACGAGCTGCCGATCAAGGCCGGCGCGGGCGGCTGGGACAAGTTCTTCCGCGGCGCTGACAAGGTGCTTCACGCGCTGCAGAACCTCGGCAACCGGCTGAACCTTGGGCTGTGGCGCGACGCGGCGGTCAGCCGCGTGATCGAATGGATGATCCGGCATCAGGACTACGACGGGGCCTGGGGCGGAATCCAGCCGCCCTGGATCTACGGGCTGATGGCGCTTTATGCGGAGGGCTATCCCGTCAACCATCCGGTCCTGGCCAAGGGGCTCGATGCGCTGAACGACCCCGGCTGGCGGGTCGACGTGGGCGATGCGACCTACATCCAGGCCACCAACAGTCCGGTCTGGGACACGATCCTGACGCTGCTCGCCTTCGACGATGCCGGCGTGATCGGTGATTATCCGCAAGCCGTCGAAAAGGCCGTGCAGTGGGTGCTGGACCGGCAGGTGCGCGTGCCCGGCGACTGGTCGGTGAAGCTTCCTCACGTCAAGCCGGGCGGCTGGGCCTTCGAATACGCCAACAACTACTATCCCGATGTCGACGACACCGCGGTGGCGCTGATCGCGCTGGCGCCGCTGCGTCATGATCCGAAATGGAAGGCCAGGGGCATCGAGGAAGCGATCCGGCTCGGCGTCGACTGGCTGGTCGGCATGCAGAGCAGAGGCGGCGGCTGGGGCGCTTTCGACAAGGACAACGACAAGAAGATCCTGACCAAGATCCCGTTCTGCGATTATGGCGAAGCGCTGGATCCGCCGTCGGTCGACGTCACCGCGCATGTCATCGAGGCGTTCGGCAAGCTCGGCATGTCGCGCCAGCATCCCACGATTGTTCGCGCGCTGGACTTCATCCGGCGTGAGCAGGAGCCTGACGGCCCCTGGTTCGGCCGCTGGGGCGTGAACTATGTCTACGGCACCGGCGCCGTGCTGCCCGCGCTCGCGGCGATCGGCGAGGACATGAGCCAACCCTTCATCGGCAAAGCCTGCGACTGGCTGGTCGCCCATCAGCAGGACAATGGCGGCTGGGGCGAGAGCTGCGCGTCCTACATGGATATCAAGGCGGTTGGCCGCGGCACCGCGACCGCGTCCCAAACGGCCTGGACGCTGATGGCGCTGCTCGCCGCCAATCGGCCCGGGGATCGCGAGGCGATCGAGCGCGGCTGCATGTTCCTGGTCGAACATCAGTCCGGCGGCACCTGGCACGAGCCGCAGTTCACCGGCACCGGCTTTCCCGGCTACGGCGTCGGCCAGACCATCAAGCTCACTGACCCCTCTTTGCCCGGTCGCCTGATGCAGGGCCCCGAGCTCTCGCGCGCCTTCATGCTGCGCTATGACATGTACAGGCACTACTTCCCGCTGATGGCGCTGGGCCGCGCGGTGCGGCCGCAGGCACATGGCAGGACAGCCGCGGCGGTAAAGGCAGATGCAGCCGTCGCTGCGGGTGAGTAGCTGGATCTGCCCCTCTCCCCGTTTTTCACGGGGACGCGACGAGCAAGCTCGCGCCGGAAGGTTGGGGTGAGGCGCCCTATCCACGAGCGCAACTCGCGGAGACTCCCCAGAGTCCCTCCCCGTGCGCGCGGGGCGAGGTGACACCCGCTCTCACGCCGCCTTGGCGTCGTCCAACAATCCACGCCGGCGCAAGAGCGCGTCGGCCTCCGGCTCCCGGCCGCGGAAGGCGACGTAGGCCGCTTCCGGATCGACCGAACCACCGCTGGAGTAGATGTCGTCGTGCAGGCGCTTGGCCACCGCCGGATCGAAGATGTTGCCGGCCTCCTCGAAGGCGCCGAAGGCATCGGCGTCCATCACCTCCGACCACATGTAGCTGTAATAGCCGGCCGCATAGTAGCCGCCGGAGAACAGGTGGCCGAACTGCTGCGGCCGGTGCCGCATCGCGATCTCCTCGGGCATGCCGATCTTTTCCAGCTCCGCGCGCTCGAAGGCGCGCACGTCCTGCACGCTCGAGGCCGGCTGGATGTGGAATTCGAGATCGATGAGCGCGGAGGAGACGAACTCCACGGTGGCAAAGCCCTGGTTGAACTTGCGCGCGGCCAGGAAGCGCTGCAGCAGGTCCTCCGGCAGCGGCTCGCCAGTCTGGTAGTGCCGGGCGAACTTCTGCAGCACCTGCGGCTGCTCCTGCCAGTGTTCGTAAAGCTGCGAAGGCAGCTCGACGAAATCGGTAAAGACACTGGTGCCCGATAGCGAGGGGTAGGTCACGTTGGACAGCATGCCGTGCAGCCCGTGGCCGAACTCGTGAAACAGCGTTCGCGCCTCGTCCGGCGACAGCAGCGAGGGCTGGCCGTCCGCTCCCTTGGCGAAGTTGCAGACATTGATGACCAGAGGCGCCACCTCGCCGTCCAGCTTCTGCTGGTCGCGCAGCGAGGTCATCCACGCGCCGGAGCGTTTTGAAGGCCTTGCAAAGTAGTCGCCGTAGAACAGTGCCTTGTGGCGGCCGCTCGCGTCCTTCACTTCCCAGACCCGCACGTCCGGATGCCAGACCGGAATGTCGTCGCGCTCGGTGAAGGTGATGCCGAACAGGCGGGTCGCGCAGTCGAAGGCGGCCTCGATCATGTTGTCGAGGGGCAGATAGGGCTTGATCGCCGCGTCGTCGAAATTGGCCTTGGCCTGCCTGAGCTTCTCGGCATAGTAGCGCCAGTCCCAGGCCGCGAGCTTGAAATTGCCGCCCTCTTTTTGGATCAAATCCTGCAGCTCGTCGCGGTCGGCAAGGGCGCGGGCCCGCGCCGGCTGCCAGACCCGCTCCAGCAGGCCGCGCACGGCCTCCGGCGTCTTGGCCATCGAATCCGCGAGGCGGTAGGCGGCGAAGGTCGGATAGCCGAGCAGCTTCGCGCTCTCCTCGCGTAAGCTGAGGATCTCCATGATGACGGCATTGTTGTCATTGGCGTTGCCGTTGTCGCCGCGGGCGATGAAGGCCTTGAACACCTTTTCACGCAGGTCGCGCCTCCCTGACGTCTGCAGGAACGGCTCGACCGAGGAGCGCGACAGCGTCACGATCGCCTTGCCGGGCATGCCTCGCTCCTCGGCGGCGGCCTTGGCGGCGGCAATGAAGGTGTCGGAGAGCCCCTCGCGATCGTCCTCGCCGAGCTCGAGGAACCATTCCTGCTCGTCCGCAAGCAGATGGTGGCTGAAGGTGGTGCCGAGCTGGGCGAGACGCTCGTTGATCTCGGCCATCCGCTTCTTGCCGTCCTCGGAAAGGCCCGCGCCGGCGCGCTGGAAGCGGGTGTAGGTGCGCTCGAGCAGCCGCATCTGCTCGCCCGTCAGCTTCAGGCTGTTGCGGTTGTCGTGCAGCATGGCGATGCGGCCGAACAGCACACCGTTCATCATGATCGGATTCCAGTGCCGCGCCATCCGCAAGGAGACCTCCTCGTCGAGCTTGAGGATCTCCGGATTGGAATGGGCCGAGACCAGGTCGTAGAACACGGCCGAGATCTTGTTGAGCAACTTACCGGAACGTTCCAGCGCCGTGATCGTATTGTCGAAGTCCGGGGTCGTCGGATCGTGGGTGATGGCGGCGATCTCGGCGGAATGATCGGTGAAGGCCTGCTCGAACGCCGGCAGGAAGTCCTCCGGCGTGATCTCATCGAACGGCGGCGTCTGATGCGGCGTCTCCCAGCCCTTCAAAAGCGGGTTGGTATGCGCTTGCGGAAGCATCGTCGTCTGCAGGATCTCTACCATCGGAATTATCCGTTTTGTCGCTTAAAACCTTGGGCCAAGTATAGCACGCGGTAGGGCTTTTTTGGGCCTTTTGCGCTTGATACAGCAGCACTTTTCGGAGAGATTGCCCCCCGAAAAAGCCAGGATGAAGCCATGAGTTCGCAGAGCCCCGAATCTACCTCCACCTCTCGCCGGATCGTCTGGACGAGCGTCGTTACTGTGATCAGCGCCGCGATCCTGATCAGCGCCGAAGTGTTCGGCGCCGCGTTCGCCGGCGGCTGGGCGCTCGCCATCCTGTTCGATCTCGGCGACACCGGCGCGCACATCTTGCAGGCGCTCTTGTTTGCCTTCGGCGTGTTCGTGATGATCGCGTTCGTCCGCAACGCCTCGCGCGTCGAACCGTTCACGCGCCGCGCGTAAGTTGTTCGATGCAAGAACGCCTTGTGCCATCGGCACAAGTGCGACGTCACTCTCTGGCAAAGGCTTGTAGCTCACGCGCAAAGACTTAACGCGCGTTCATCTTCGATGCTCACACGCGCGCGATCGCAAGTTCGCGTTAGGCAAATTTGTCCTCAGCCTAAAAATTTTCTTGCGAAGCAGAGTCAAAGAGCTTATCTCAACGCTTGCCCAATTTCGCACGTGCCTGTGGTCGTGTGTCAGTCGGTAGGTATCCGGACAAGAGGCCGGACAGCCGCCAAGGGATGAAGAACCGAGGGTCGCTCAAGACCGAGACTCAACCAAGACAACGTTGGGTCGAACGCGCGAGAGGCCAGCATCTCTCTCAAGGGATGCCGTTGAAGGTCACTTCCTCCCTTGCAACCGTGACTGGCAGCCGGAGGCGAACCGGCGCACCTCGTTCTCAACGGGGGACGCGACTTAAAGCAACGACGGAGCGGGCTTTTTTGGTCTCTACCGGCAGTCCAACGCCGGCGCGGGCTACTGAAAAGGCTTGTCCTTCATTGCCAGGTGAGCGGGCGGGAAAATTCCCAACCAATCCACGGCAGCACAATTCGGTCTGGGTCCTTTAGGCCCTGTCGCGCCTCCATCGCGTCGGCAGCGCCGAAGCATCCTTGTCCGAGAACATTTTGAACGGGCCTCGTCGCTTGAGGTCGTTTGGAGGGGTGCTATGACCGAACGCATCAGGGAATTCCTGCGCGATCGCCGCAACAAGGGCCTCGACACCGAGCCCTGTCTCGTCGTCGACCTCGAGGTCGTGCGCGACAACTATCTGAGCTTTGCCAAGGCGCTGCCGGACAGCCGCGTGTTCTACGCGGTGAAGGCCAATCCCGCGCCTGAGGTGCTGGCGCTGCTCGCCTCGATGGGCTCCTGCTTCGACACCGCGACGGTGGCCGAGATCGAGATGGCGCTGGCGGCAGGTGCGACGCCGGACCGCATCTCCTACGGCAACACCATCAAGAAGGAGCGCGACATCGCGCGCGCCTTCGCGCTCGGCATTCGGCTGTTCGCGGTCGACTGCGCCGCGGAGGTCGAGAAGGTCGCGCGCGCCGCTCCTGGCGCGCGGGTGTTCTGCCGCATCCTCTATGATTGCGCCGGCGCCGAATGGCCGCTGTCGCGCAAGTTCGGCTGCGACCCGGAGATGGCGGTCGAGGTGCTCGACATCGCCAAGCGGCTGGGTCTGGAGCCCTGCGGCATCTCCTTCCATGTCGGCTCGCAGCAGCGCAAGGTGAAGGCATGGGACCGCGCGCTGGCGATGGCCGCGACCGTGTTCCGCGACTGCGCCGAGCGCGGCATCAACCTGTCCATGGTCAACATGGGCGGAGGCTTCCCGACCAAGTACCTGAAGGATGTGCCGCCGGTCGTGCAGTATGGCCGGTCGATCTTCCGCGCGCTGCGCAAGCATTTCGGCAACCAGATCCCGGAGACGATCATCGAGCCGGGGCGCGGCATGGTCGGCAATGCCGGGGTCATCGAGTCCGAGGTCGTGCTCATCTCCAGGAAGAGCGACGAAGACGAGGTGCGCTGGGTGTACCTGGATATCGGCAAGTTCGGTGGGCTGGCCGAGACCATGGACGAGTCGATCCGCTACGCCATCCGCACCCCGCATGATGGGGCCGAGATGACGCCCTGCGTGCTCGCCGGGCCCACCTGCGACTCCGCGGACGTGCTCTACGAGAAGATTCCGTATCCGCTGCCGGTGACGCTGGAGATCGGCGACAAGGTGTTGATCGAGGGGACCGGGGCCTATACGTCGACCTATTCGTCGGTGGCCTTCAACGGCATCCCGCCGCTCAAGACGTACCACATCTGAGCGCGCCGACAGCCGATAGGCTTGGCGCAACCGGCGCCCTCCGCGGGGGCTGCTGGGACGAGAGAGCGGGAGCCGACGCGTCGGCTCCCTTCCAACAAACAGGTTTGCTGACGACGCTTGGGCTGCGTGGCTTTGCGCACGCAGCCAAGCGGGGACTGACGTGCCATGACCGACTTGCGGAACACCTCCGTTGCCCTCCCCTCGCAAGGCGCTCCGTTCGCGATCCGTGCGGAGCGTGCTTCCGACGTCGTCGCGCGTGAAGCGCTGCTGGATGCCTGCTTTGGTGAAGACCGCCATACGCGCACCTGTCAGCGCCTGCGCGACGGACGCGCGCCTGCCGAAGGCCTTGCCCTCTCGGCCGTGCGCGAGGGCAAGCTTGTGGGGACCGTGCGGTTGTGGCACGTCAGCGCCGGGGGCGTCCCGGCGCTCGTTCTCGGCCCGCTTGCGGTGGATCCTGATTGCCGCAAGCTTGGTGTCGGGGCCGCGCTGATGGCCCGCGCGCTTGCGGCGGCTCGTGCGCGCGGCCATCGCGCGGTCATCCTGCTGGGGGATGAGCCCTATTACGCCCGCTTCGGCTTCTCGACCGCGAAGACCGCCGAACTCATGCTGCCCGGCGCCTTCGAGCGCGAGCGCCTGCTCGGCCTCGAATTGCAGCAAGGCGCGCTGGACGGTGCCTGGGGCATGATCGTGCCAACCGGCGCAGCGGCCAAAGCCAGGATCAAGGCCGGGACGGCCCGTGCGAAGAAGACCGCGCGGCTGGTCCCGCACGCGGCCTGAGGTTCCGACCATGTCGTCCGCAAACCGGCCAACGCCGCGCCGGATCGAACCCTCGTTCGCGCGCAGCATCATCACCACGATCGTCTTGGTGATGGTCGCGGTCATGATCGTCAGGGACATTCTGGTCCGCCGCTGGGGTGGCGAAAGAGGCCCCCAGTCCGACGTGACACAGCGTTCGCGCTGAGATAGCCAAGCTTTTGCAAGCACGCGGGCCGATCCCGGCCGCGACAGAAACCCCAGCAAGCGGAGGTATTTGATGTCACGCCGTCTGATTTCGACCGGCTCCCCGTTTGAAAAGGCCGCCGGCTACAGCCGCGCGGTGGTCGACGGCGATTTCTGCTTTGTGGCCGGCACCACCGGCTACGACTACGCCACCATGACCATGCCTGCCGATGTCACAAGCCAGTCACGCAACTGCTTCAAGACCATCGAAGCCGCCTTGAAAGAAGCGGGCTTTTCGATGGGCGACATCGTCCGCGCGACCTACTACCTCACCGACGTCAAGGACGCCGATGCCCATTTCGCGGTCTGCGGCGAGTACTTGGGCGAGATCCGACCGGCCGCGACCCTGCTCGTCGTCGCCGCGCTTCTCAAGCCCGAGATGAAAGTCGAGATCGAAGTCACGGCCAAGCGCCGCTCTAACTGACCTGCCCTTCCCAAGCACATTTTCGGAGAAACGAAAGTCCATGAGCCCACCCCAGCAGATCCACGCCAAGATTTCCGGCCCCATCGTCATGATCGGCTTCGGCTCGATCGGCAAAGGCACGCTGCCCCTGATCGAACGGCACTTCGAGTACGACAAGTCGCGCTTCGTCATCATCGATCCGCATGAGGACGGCGAGCTCGCCAAAAAGCATGGCGTGCGCTTCATCAAGCAGGCGGTGACCCGCGACAATTATCGCGAGTTCCTGGTGCCGCTGCTCACGGAAGGCGGCGGACAGGGCTTCTGCGTGAACCTTTCGGTCGACACGTCCTCCGTCGATATCATGACGCTGTGCCGGGAGATCGGCGCGCTCTACATCGACACCGTCGTCGAGCCCTGGGCCGGCTTCTATTTCGACAAGAGCATGGGCGTGGAAAAGCGCTCCAACTACGCGCTGCGCGAGACGCTGCTGGAGGCGCGCCGCAAGAGCCCGGGCGGGCCGACCGCAGTCTCCACCTGCGGCGCCAATCCCGGCATGGTGTCCTGGTTCGTCAAGCAGGCGCTGCTCGATATCGCGCGCGACACCGGCGTTGAGACTAGCGAGCCGAAGAGCCGCGAAGGCTGGGGCCTGCTTGCGCAAAAGCTCGGGGTGAAGGGTATCCATATCGCCGAGCGCGACACCCAGCGTTCCAAGAAGCCGAAACCGATGAACGTGTTCGTCAACACATGGTCGGTGGAAGGCTTCGTCTCCGAGGGCATGCAGCCGGCCGAGCTAGGCTGGGGCACGCATGAGAACTGGATGCCGGAGAACGGCGCCACCCACGCCTATGGCTGCGGCGCGGCCATCTATCTGCAGCAGCCCGGCGCCAACACCCGCGTGCGCTCCTGGTGCCCAACGCCCGGCGCGCAATATGGCTTCCTGGTCACCCACAACGAGTCGATCTCGATCGCGGACTACTTCACGGTGCGCGACGGGCAGAAGGTGGTGTACCGGCCGACCTGCCACTACGCCTATCATCCCGCCAATGACGCGGTGCTGTCGCTGCACGAGATGTTCGGCGCCGCCGGCAAGATGCAGCCGAAGTGGCACATCCTGGACGAGAACGAGATCGAGGATGGTATCGACGAGCTCGGCGTGCTGCTCTACGGCCATGCCAAGAACGCCTATTGGTACGGCTCGCAGCTCTCGATCGAGGAGACGCGCCGCATCGCGCCTTACCAGAACGCCACGGGCCTTCAGGTCTCTTCCGCCGTGCTCGCCGGCATGGTGTGGGCGCTCGAAAACCCGAACGCCGGCATCGTCGAGGCGGACGAGATGGATTTCCACCGCTGCCTGCAGATCCAGCGGCCCTATCTCGGCCCCGTGAAAGGTTTTTACACCGACTGGACGCCGCTGACCGACCGGCCCGGCCTGTTCCCGGAGGACATCGACAGCAGCGATCCCTGGCAGTTCCGGAACGTGCTGGTGCGGTGACCCCGAAGGGGTCATCCCGGGATGCGCGCCAAAGGCGCGCAGACCCGGGATCTCGAGGTTTGGGGCACGAATTTCCGGGTTCGGTGCTTTCGCACCGCCCCGGAATGACGTCGCGCTACCTCGCCAGATAATCGAACGCGACCGTCCCAAGTCCGAGCGTCAGGTCCGCCTTGAAATGCAGCGCCGAGACCACCTCGCGCACGGGCAGGCGTGCGACGTCGGCCAGCGCGTGCGGAAACAGGCCGAGCGCGGCGGGGCCGGTCCAGGCTTCCTTCAACGTAATGTCCTCGAGATGGTAGCGCACGAGCTCGCAGACCCGCGCGCTGCCGTCGACATGGGGCACGATCTTCAAAATGAAGTTCGGCACCTTCATTCCCTTCAGCACCGTCTCGTGATCCACCGCATGGTGCTTGTAGCCCATGGTGCCGGAGGCGCAGAGCACCGAGCCGTAATGCAGCGTGCCGACCAGCACGTCGCTCTCGACCTCGACCTTGGGCCGCGCCAGCTTCTTCGGAAAACCCCAGAGCTCGCGTCCGCCCGCGATCGGGCCCTCGTCGTCCAGATACATCGAGTGGACATAGACGCCCTCCTCGCCCTTGAAGCGTACCGGGATCACCTGCCCGGTCTCGGTGTAATCGCCGAAACCGGTGGAGTCGGGCATGCGGATGAACTCGTAATTGACCAGCGGCTTTGCGAGCTCGAGCGGCTCCGGCACCACAGCGGCAAGCGCTTCCGCGTCGTGCGGTAGGTAATGACGAAATATTCCCGGTTGAAGAAGCGATAGGGTCCCGGCGGAAACGACGGGTTGGTGAGCGGCATGGAATAGGCGTTGCGCCTGATGTCCTCGATTTTCATGAGCTTACCCCTGTCAACCGCGATGCGCGGATTATGGATGGGTCGCGCGGACGGCGCGAGGCTTTAAAAGCGGCAAATGGCAGGGAACATATTTGCAAGGCCGCGTAACGCCGTGATGTCGGGCATCATCACTTCCGAGGCGCGCCGATCACTCTCCTGTCATCATCTGTCATCATCCGCTTTTCGCGCCATCACCCGCGAAAGCGGTGATCCAGTATTCCAGAGGCGCTTGAGCGTGAGCCGAGATGCCGCGGCGTACTGGATACCCCGCATACGTGGGGTATAACGACTGGGCTGAGATGGTGCGTTCTAAGCGCTGTCCCGGCTAGCGAAGCGCTACTTCGCCTTCTCTGACGGATTGATTGGCGGCGCCACCTTTTCCGCCGGCGCTGGCGGCAGCACGGGCTTGGCGCCTTCCTTCTGTGCCTGCGTATCGGGGCGCGCGGGCTCGGGCGCCGGCGTCGTGGGCCGTGTGCCCCCGGGCTTTGGCTCGGCAGGCTTGCTGCTCTGCTCAGGCGCGGGCGTGCCTTGCAACGGCGGCGTGCCCGGCGTGCTCTCAGCGAACTGTAGGGGGCCGCGCGCCACGATTTCAGCAAGCGAGAGGCCCGACATCACCACTCCCGCCACAACCAGGGCGGCGGCAAGGGCCAGATGTCGATTGATCTCGCGTTTCCGCTCGTCTGTTGGCATCGCGCTCGACCTGCAAGAGGATCCGGCGAGACCAACGACCGGTGGAGGCCAATGTTCCGCACTGAAACTGGACGGAACCTAAGGCGCGATGAGATTGGGTTGAAGCGTCATCGCGCTTTAGCTCCTTGATTGAGCGTGATCTTTTCGGAAAACCGCTACACACTCTTCCGGATCATGCTCAGAGCTCCAGCAGGCCGCCATTGCCTTCTTCGTCGGCGAAAGCGAGCCACGTGCCGTTAGCGTTCCATGCGAGTGCCGAGACGGCCGGCGTGCCGTTCCTGCGCACCAGGATTTCCGCGCCGTCTTCCAGCCGCACCATCAGGATGGTGCCGTCGCTGTAGCCGGCCGCAAGCACCCCATCCCTTGGATGACAGGCGACGGCGGCGACCCGCGCCTGCAAGGGCGCGAGCATCGCGGGCCCTTTGCCCATCGGGCCGTCCTTGCCGGCGAACGGCCACACGATGACGGTGTCGGCGCCCGACGTCGCCAGGAGCTTGCCGTCCGCGCTCCACGACATCGATTTGACGCGCGCCGGATAGCCGGTCATGCGCATGTGGCGGTTGTCCGCAAGGCGCCAGCCATGCAGCGCCGGCTCATGCATCGCGGTGACCAGAAACTTGTTGTCCGGACTGAAGGTGACGGCGAGATGTGATCCCGCCCAGGCCAGGAATTCCGGTGTCGCCGCCATGTTGGGAAACCACAGCGTGGCGCCGCCGTAATGGGCGATCGCGAGCCGAAGCCCCTTCGGTGCAAAGGCGAGCCCGCCGACGGTCGAGGGCACCTCCAACGATTTCTCTTCGCCCTTGGGGCTGCGAATGAACGCCGTCTTGCCCGCCGACCACGCGATCGTGCCATCGGCATGCAGCGCGACATTGTCGATCCAGCGCCGCTTGGGATCGGTCGCCAGCGTTGCAACCTCGCCCTTGGCATCGAGAGCAACCACCTTGCCGTCATCGCCGCCCATGACGATACGCTCGCCGTCAGAAGCGGCGCTCAGGATTCCGCCGCCATGGACCGCGACCTTGGCGATCTCGCCCTGCCGGTCCACCAGCGCGACATTCTCCTCGCCGCACACGAACGCCGCGCGGTCGCCGAGGAAATGGAGCGATGTGACGGGTGCGCCGATCGCGACCGGGTGGACCCGCTCGGTGACCGACGCAATGGAGGCCTGGTCCGCGCTCATCACGAGGCGATGCAGGCTTCGAAGCCTTCGCGAATGGCCTTTTCCGGCAATTCGCGACCGATGAAGACGAGGCGGCTCTCGCGCTTCTCGCCCTCCTTCCACTTCTGCTGGTGATCACCCTCCAGCATCATGTGCACGCCCTGAAAGACGTAGCGGTCGTCATCGCCCTTGAACGAAAGGATCCCCTTCGAGCGCAGGATTTTTTGTCCCTCGAGCTGAACCAGCTTCTGCAGCCAGGGCATGAACACCGTCGGATCGAGCGGCTTGTCGGTGCGAAGCGACAAGGACTGCATTTCCTCGTCGTGATAGTGCTTCAGGCCGTGGTCGTGATCGTGATGGTGATGATGGTGATCATGGCCGTCATGGTGGTGATGATCATGGTCGTGATCATGATCATCGGCCTCCAGGAAATCCGGCTCGAGGTCGAGGATGCGGTCGAGGTCGAAGGCACCGCGCTCCAGCACGTCCGAGAGCGCGACCTTGCAGCGCTCGGTGCGGTGCAATTTTGCATAAGGATTGATGCCGCGGATGCGCGCCTCGACCTCGGCGAGCTCTGGCTTGGTCACGAGGTCGGTCTTGTTGAGCACGATCACATCGGCAAAGGCGATCTGGTTCTTGGCCTCGGGCGCGTCCTTCAACCGGTCGGACAGCCATTTGGCGTCGGCCACGGTGACCACCGCATCCAGCCGTGCGTTGCTCTGGACGTCCTCGTCGACGAAGAAGGTCTGCGCCACCGGTGCCGGATCGGCAAGGCCCGTGGTCTCGACGATGATGGCGTCGAACTTGCCACGGCGCTTCATCAACCCGCCCATGATGCGCACGAGATCGCCGCGCACGGTGCAGCAGATGCAGCCATTGTTCATCTCGAACACTTCCTCATCGGCGCCGATGATGAGGTCGTTGTCGATACCGATCTCGCCGAATTCGTTGACGATGACGGCGTATTTCTTGCCGTGGTTTTCCGACAGGATGCGGTTGAGCAGCGTGGTCTTGCCGGCGCCGAGATAGCCGGTCAGCACGGTCACGGGGATCTTTTCTGACGTCGTTTCAGACATACTTGCGAAAACCTCAGACTGTCCTAGGGAACTGAGCATTGCGGCGCCGCCGACGGCAGGGAAGCCCCCGCCCCTCAAGGGGCAAGCGCGCTGGTCAGGGCCTTTATATTGTGCCTGACCAGGGCAATGTAAGTGGGAACAGGGCCGTTTTCATCGGTCAAACTGTCGGAATAGAGGGTCCCGCCGATCTTGGCCCCGGTCTCCTGCGAGATCCGCCGCATCAGCCGGTCGTCACTGATATTCTCCAGGAAGACGGCGGGGATTTTATCCTTTCTAACCTGGGCGATGATGGTGGCGATATCGCGCGCGCTCGGCTCGGATTCGGTGGAGACGCCGAGCGGCGCGACGAACGCGATGCCGTAGTCCCTGGAGAAGTAGGCGAAGGCGTCATGGGTGGAGATCACCTTGCGCCGCTCGGGCGGGATCTTGTCGATGGCCGCGCGCACCTCGCTGTCGAGCCCGTCGAGCTCGGCGAGATAGGCTTGCGCATGTGTACGAAAATAATCGGCGTCCGCGGCGTCGGCCTCAACCAGCGCATCGCGGATGTTTTCGACATAGGTCTTGGCGTTTTGGACGGATTGCCAGGCATGCGGATCGGCTTGCGAGCCCAGCTTGAGCGGGCTGATGTCCTCCGTCGCCGTGACGATAGCCGCCTTGCTGCCGGGCGATTGCAGGAGCCGCGGCAGCCAACCCTCCAGGCCGAGCCCGTTGACGATGACGAGCCGCGCATCGGCGACCTTCTTCGCGTCCGTAGGCGCCGGCGTATAGACATGGACGTCGCCATTGGCGCCGACCAATGTCGTCACGTCGACGCGGTCGCCGCCGACATTGCGGACGAAGTCGGCAAGAATCGAAAAACTCGCCACGACCTTGAGGTGCTCTTGCGCGCGCAATGGGGCTGCGCTGAACACGACCACCATCGCCGCCAACCAAATGCACAAACGCCGCATCACGCCTCCAAATGACGGCCGGGAAACAGTTGCCGCAGTAGCCCGCCGACAGTGCCGAACAGCACCGAGGCAACATAGAGCCCCGCCGCCACCAGAATGATGGCCGGCCCCGAGGGCAGCCGGGTCTGGAACGACAGCACCAGCCCGACATAGCCTGATATCAGCGCGCTGATAACCGCGATACAGATCAGGCCGGTAATATCGCGCGCCCAGAACCGCGCGATGCCCGCGGGCAGAATCATCAGGCCGACCGCAAGCAGGGTGCCGAGCGCCTGAAAGCCGTTGACGAGATTGATGACGACCAGCGCCAGAAACAACAGATGCGCCGGCGCGCCGGCCCGGCTCACCGTTCGCAGGAACAGGGGATCGACGCTCTCGATCACCAGGGGACGGTAGATCACCGCCAGCACGATCAGCGTGATCGTTGCATTGGCCGCGATCACCAGCAGCGTCTGGTCGTCCATCGCGAGAATGTTGCCGAACAGCACGTGCAGGAGATCGATATTGGAGCCCTTGATGGAAACGATGCTGACGCCGAGCGCGAGCGAGGCGAGATAGAAGGTCGCAAGCGAGGCGTCCTCCTTGAGCCCGGTCGTCCGCGACACCAGTCCGGCGAGGATCGCGACCGTAAAGCCGGCGATCAGCCCGCCGGTGGTCATCGCGAACAGATTGAGGCCGGACAGCAGAAAACCGATCGCGGCTCCAGGGAGGATCGCATGCGCCATGGCGTCGCCGACCAGGCTCATCCGCCGCAGCATCAGGAATACGCCGATGGGGGCGCCGGCAAGCGACAGCGCGATGGTCGCCGCAAGCGCGCGGCGCATGAACTCGAACTCGGTAAACGGCGCGACCAGCGCGGCATAAACCGACACGTCAGGCCGCCCGCGGCTGTGAATCGGCGGCGCAGGCGGCCGCCCGTTCGTCGAACGCTTCGCACATGTGCCGCGCCTGCAGCAGGTTTTCGGCCGTCAGCACCTCTGAGGTCGCGCCCCAGGCGACAGGCTCGCGCGCGAGCAAAAGCGTTTGTGGAAAATGCGCCCGCACCAAGTCCATGTCGTGGAGCGCCGCGATCACCGTGCGTCCCTCGCCATGCCAGCGCTTGCATAGCGCGAGCAAATCGGCCGAGGTCCTGGCATCGACGGCATTGAAGGGCTCGTCCAGCACGATCAGCGGCGAATCCTGCAACAGCACACGTGCGAACAGCATGCGCTGCATCTGCCCGCCGGAGAGGGTGCCGATGGTGCGGTTCTCGAAACCCGTGAGACCGACGGCCGCGAGCGCCTGCGCGATCTTCTCGCGCCCCCCCTTTCCGATGCCGCCGAAAAAGCCGGTGACGCGCCACAGCCCGGTACCCACGAAATCGAACACCGAAATCGGAAAGCTGCGGTCGATTTCCGCGACCTGCGGCAAATAGGCGATGTCGCGCACATGAAGGCCGGACAGCGAGATCGATCCCGACAGCGGTTTGAGAACGCCGACAACCCCACGAAACAGCGTCGACTTGCCGGCGCCGTTGGGGCCGACCACCGCAAGCAGCGCGCCGGAGCCGACGTCACCGCTGAGATGGTGCACTGCCGGGTGGCGGTCATAGCCAAGCGTAACGTCGCGGAAGGTCAGCAGCGCCGGCATGCTCACCTCATCGCCGCCCAGACCACCGCCCACAGGGCGGCAATGACGACCAGCGCCGCGGCAAGCCGCGTGGGCACGGCCATGCGCAGGATCGACCAGGGCGCGGCCTGCGCAGGATGCGGCGATGCCGGCCCATGGGCGTGGCCATGCATATGCCCGTGATCATGCCGGTGGCTGTGGAACTCGTCGGCGGGAACCATGAGGTAATGTTATATTATAACACCACCCCTGTCCATCACGATCCCATTTCTCGTAAGGACTCACGGTCTTGCCAAACGCCGGAGCGATGCAGGACCTGCGCGAGCATCCAAACAAAGGGGAGACCGGTTGATGCCGAGCCCAGCCGGTCATTCCGGGCGCCTCCAACGGGTCCGCGCGAAGCGCGGCCCGATGACAGGCTCCGAGGCGAACCCGGAATCTCGAGATTCTCAGATGTGCAATTGCACATCAGAGTTCGATGCTTTCGCATCGCCCCGGAATGACCAAGACCGATGATCAAGCCTTCTCGAACAGCTCGTCGACGTAGTCCCAGTTCACGAGGTGATCCAGGAACGCCTTCAGATAGTCGGGCCGGCGGTTGCGATAGTCGATGTAGTAGGAATGCTCCCAGACGTCGCAGCCGAGGATCGGGGTGGCGCCATGCACCAGCGGGTTCTCGCCATTGGGCGTCTTGGAGATTTCGAGCTTGCCGTTCTTGACCTGCAGCCAGCACCAGCCGGAGCCGAATTGGGCAACGCCGGCGGCGGCGAAGTCGGTCTTGAACTTCTCGAACCCGCCGAGGTCCTCGTTGATCTTCTTCTCGAGGCGGGCGGGCAATTTGCTGCCGCCGCCATTCGGCTTCATCCACTTCCAGAAGTGGATGTGATTGAAATGCTGGCCGGCATTGTTGAAGACGGCAGCGTTCTTGCCATACGACCCTTTCACGATCTCTTCGAGGGATTTACCTTCGAATTCGGTCCCCTTGATCGCGTTGTTGCCGTTGGTGACATAGGCCTGATGATGCTTGTCGTGGTGGTACTCCAGCGTTTCCTTCGACATGTGGGGCCCAAGGGCGTCATAGGCATAAGGCAGGGGGGGAAGCGTAAAGGTCATGGGTGATGTCCAACATAGTGGGGGACTGGTTCTAACGGGACCTCTTATAGAAGGTTCCAGCGGGGTAAAACACCGCAATTTCGAACATCCCAAATTCGAAAATCGCGGGCAGGCGCGGCTCACCGCCGTCGAGAAAATTGATGGTATGTCGGATAATCGTCTGCCCGATAACCGACAAGGAGCTGCCGGCCCGATCCGGCGCCCCGGTCCTCGCCAAGATTTGCACGCGATATGAGCATCGAAATCGACATTGTGAACGGGGACGCCTCGTGGAAGGACGCAAAGCCGCTGTTCGACGCAGTGTGGCCGCCGCACGTCGTTGCGACGCTGCCCTGGGCAGGCATTGTCTTCGCCCATGCCGAGCTTCGGGTATTGGTCAGAGATGAATTGGATGACGTCATCTGCCATGTCGGCGTCCATCGTCGCGACGTGACCTGGAATGGGCGCAAGCTGCGCGCCGGCGGCATCGGCGGGGTCTTGACCCGGGAAGACCAGCGCGGCCGCGGCTATGCGACGATCGCGCTGAACGCGGCGATCCGTACCCTGAAGGACGAAGCCTCCACAGATTTCGCGATGCTGTTCTGCGAACCGAAGAACGTGCCGTTCTACGCGGCGCGCGGCTGGACGCCGTTTGAGGGCGAGATCTTTGCCGAGCAGCCAAGCGGGCGGATTCGTTTCACCGCGATCGCGCCGTACGTCTACGATCTCCGCCGCAAGCTTCGGCAAGGCACGATCGATCTTTGCGGGCTGCCCTGGTGAGACGAACCGAACACAATGCATACCAGCAATGCTGGGGCAAAAGACCGCAGGGCAACAAGCGCCTGACATCGCGGCGCTGACGCTCATCGCTGCGCAGACGAACCCATTGCACGAATCCAATTTATTGCTATTCAGTCCTGCTTTTTTCAGGGGGAGCTTCATGGTTTGCAGAGCGGCCGTCATCGGCATGGTTTTCGCGGGTCTGTTCGCCGCCGGCGCCGCTTACGGGCAGGCTCTCGAGCCAAGCGGCGTCTGGCTGACGCAGGCGGGCGACGCCAAGGTGCGGGTCAGCAAGTGCGGCGAAGGAATCTGCGGAGTCATCGTCTGGCTGCGCGAGCCCGTCGATTCCACGACCGGAAAACCTGCCACCGACAGCAAGAATCCCAATCCCTCGCTCGCCAAGCGGCCGATGATCGGGCTGCCGCTGTTTTCCGACATGGAGCCGTCCGGCGCCAATCGCTGGGCCGGCCAGATCTACAATGCCGATGACGGCAATATGTATGCGAGCCATGTCTCGATGACGGGGCCCGATTCGCTGAACGTCGAAGGCTGCGTCGGCGCGCTCTGCGGCGGCGAGACCTGGACCCGGGCGCGCTGAACGAAAGCAGCCGTCGAGCCAGCCGAATCGAGAGGGCGCGCGCCCAACCTCCGGCATCATTGCTGTGCATGTTGATCGGCGGGTGCGCCAGAGCAGTGAACTGTCGCTGCATCCGCGGAAACTGATTCGACCAAAAGCCCGTCCTTTTTTGGCTCGGCCTCACATCGCCATCGCCTTCAGCGCCGTCGCGGCGGACGCATAACCGCCACGCGCGCCGTCGATGAAATGCACATGGTCGCTGCGCGTGACCTTGCGCGTGAAGCAGGTCATCATGGCCGCATCCTGCCGGTGCAGGCCGTAACGCACGATGCCTTGCGCGGCCGCCGCGGCGAGACGCTGCGCCAGAGCGGCTGCCAGGTCTTCCGTGCAATCGATGACCATGCGCAGCCCGTCGTCATATTTGCGGAAGTCGGAATTTTCCACCACCTGCTGCATATAGAGCTTCGGCACGAAGCCGCCGATCTTGATCCCAAAGCGGAGCACGGCATAGACGAACAGCGTACGCGCGAGGGCGAGCGCACGCCGCCTAGCAAGCGAGCCGCCGCGCCAGGCGCGCGCCTCGTAGTCAAGGCCCGCCGGTGGCCAGCGCAACGCCGGGCCACCCGCCGGCACCGGCCGCCCCGCTTGCGGGCTGCGTTCAACGACCTTGAGAATATCCTCGATCATCGTGCGGAAGGCGGCCGGATCGGCGTCGCGCGCCGGCACGACCAGCACCGACAGAATGAGACCACGCGAGGTCGGAATTTCCTCGAACCGGCATGACAGGCCCGACAGGTCGGGCTGACTGCCCGGCGGCGCAGGCGTCACCGCAAACTCGCCGCGCTTCATCGCCGCTTCCGCGAAAGCGAGCCCGCCGCCGGAAAACATCGCATAGGACAAATTCGGCGACGGCCCGAACCGGGCGACGCGCACATCGAGTCCCAAACCGCGGACGGCGCTGAGCGGGACCAGCGCGATGCGCATCTCAAGGCCAAGGTCCTCCTTCACCCACGTCGCTGTCGCAGCCAGCGCCTGCCGCGCGAGCGGCAGATCGGCCGGCGCCACGGCAAAGCTTGCGCCATCGCCGCCGAACACGAAGGGGAATTCGCGGCCCTCCAGCGCGTTGGTCACCGCCGCGATCACGGCGGCGCCTGCCATGTTCACCGCCTTGTAGCGCTTGGCCGCAATCGCCTGGGTCGAATTGACGATATCGGCAACGCCAACCGTCCAGTCGTCAGGTAACGGCGAATACAAGGACGGCTCCATCAGCCGCTCAAAGCCGCGAAACACTGGAATAGCGCCATAGAAGCTGTCGCTGCCGCCTGGGGTCATGGGATTGGCGCAATGCTGGGGCACGATTATCAGCAGATACGTGCGGGTCCTGAATTGGTTTCAGTCAAGTGCCGTTGCCCCGGGACGACGGCCGCCGCATCGGGAAAGCCCCGGCCTCTCGATCATCTCCATTTACCATTGCTATATTTGAAAGGAAGATAGCGCGAGACACGTTGTTCGGTCCTCGATCCCCTTCGGCAAGGCCCATGGCAGATTCCGCTTCCACCGCTTCCGCGACAGATCAGGTCTCGGCGCACGCGCTGCAGATTGGCGACCGCATCAATACCGCCGGTTTCGAGGGACAACTTCTGTCCACCGCGCCCTTGGCCGTGCGGGTCGGCTCGAATGGCTTCGCCGTGGTGTTTCGCTACGGTGTCGTGGTGTTCGTCGGACTCACCGCCGATCAGGAAGCGGAGTTTCTGGGCAAGCTGGAAACGCGCACCTTCGGCAAGATCGCGCCATATGAAGACGAGTGGGCGAAAATTCAGGTGGCCAAGGAGGGCGACGAGCCAATTCCCGTCGGCGGCCCGATCCTGGTGCGGGAATTGTCGGTGGAGCGGCTGCTGGTGGTTGCCGATGCGCTGGCCAAGAGCGTCGTGCTGGCGCGCGACGAAAGGCAGGTTGCCAATGTGTTCGACACCATAGAACCCTTTGCGCGCGAGCTCGGACGTGAGGGGCGCACATCGCGAAACCGCGGGGACCTGCTCAAGCTTCTGGGCAACGCCCTTCTCGTCCAGCACCGGCTCTCCGGCCGCGTCGCCGTGAGCGACAAGCCCGACGTGCTGTGGGATCGTCCTGACCTCGAACGCCTCTATGCGCGGCTGGAGGACGAATATGAGCTCAGCGAGCGCGCCGAGACCATGAACCGCAAGCTCGAGGTGATCGCCGATACCGCGACCACGCTCTCCGACATCATCGATACCAAGCGCGCGCTGCGGCTGGAAATGATCGTCGTGTTTCTGATTGCGTTCGAGATCCTGATCACGTTCTACGAGATCTATACGCGGCATTGACCGGCCTGGTCATTCCGGGGCGATGCGCAGCATCGAACCCGGAATCTCGAGATTCCGGGTTCGGTCCTTTGGACCGCCCCGGAATGACGGCTCGTACGACCGCAGCGCCCGGCGCCCTACTCCATCGCGCTCACATTCCAGGTCGCGTGACTGACGCCCGCTATCCTTGAAAGATCGGCGATGATGGCGTCGAGTTCGTCCGGCTCGGCCGCGAGGGTGACCAGCTCGGCGGCCACCTCGACATTCTCATCGGAGCGATACACGACCTTGGTTTCCCTGATCGGGTAGCTTGCCGCCTCCAGCCTCTTGCCCAGCGCTTCCCGTATCTCGGGCGCACGCTCGGAATTGGTCGTCACAATGATTTCATAATTGGCTTCCGACGACTTTTCATGCAGCGGGATGCGATCGATCGCGTTCACCAGCGGGCGCAGCAGCGTGTTGCCGGCCAACACGAAAACGGTGAGCGCGGCGGACTGCGCCAGCATGTCCGCGCCCGCACAAGCCCCCACCGCGGCGCAGGCCCACAAGGTCGCCGCCGTGTTGAGACCGCGAATGTTGGCGCCTTCCTTCATGATCGCGCCGGCGCCCAGGAATCCGATGCCGGAGACGACGTAGGCGATCACCCGCACGCTGCCCTCGGCGCCGGTCAGGCGATTGCCAAGATCGACAAAGGCGGCGGCGCCGACGCAGACAAGCACGTTGGTCCGCAGTCCGGCGCTCCTCTGCCGGTACTGGCGCTCGGCACCGATCAGCGTACCGAATACGAAGGCACCCAGCAGGCTCACCAAGGTGTCGAAAAAATCGTAAAGCTGAAAGGTCTTGATGAATTGCACCCGCCACCTCGATCGGCCCGCTTCCGCGCTTGCGCATAATATGGTTGGCGCGGCAGGACAAGATCGCGCGTCGTCTTTGATCAGTGTCAAATGCGGCAGGCGTGAAAACACATACCGTGGACACGAAGGGAGACCGGCGCCTCGCCGTCGGATGTCGGGTGTGGCCAAATCAAGCAAGAGCAAGACCGATACAAGTCATGCTGTGCGCGCGGGCCACGACGCCACGAGCGCGGTCAGATTATCCCAAAGGCTCACCGCAGCGATCGACGCCTGGGCGGAGGCCCACCAGACCGTGCGCGCGGAAGCCATCCGTCAATTGGTGGAGCTGGGGCTGAAGGTCGCGCCGGTTGCGGGTTACGGTCGACATCGCAACTCCAGCGAGATCGAGGCGTTTGCGGTCAAGCAGATCACCGAGCTCCTGGATCCCTCGCTGCCGCCGGATGAACGCGAGCGACGCATCCGCAGGCTCATCGACGGGCCGCCGGAGTTTTGCGGCGAACGTGTCGACCTGCCGAAGCGCAGGACATGAATTTCGGCAACCTTCAGGCGTGCAAACGCCGCGCCACGTCTTGCTTCTTCTGCCCCGGTTCGTGAACGCCGATCAGCCGCAAGAATCCTTGCGGATGCATATCATGGCTGTGCGCAGCCATGGTGCCCTGTTGCGTCATCGGACCGCATTGGGATCCGGAATTGGCGAGCCCAGGTTTCTTCTGCTGACGTTCGGCGGGCGCCGAGCCCATGTATGACGAACCTGAACGCGAAGTGACCATGGTCAGCTCCCTCGTCAGAAAGGGCAGATCGATTGACGTAAGGCTGGAACCGATCTCGTGACCAAACATAGCACCAAATGCGCACGGGATGAATTGATTCCAATCAGTCGAAAACCTTGGCAGGCGCAGGGAGCGTGCAGCGAGCCTACGCAAGCCAACTGCGACGCGCGGCCATAGCGCATCCCTAACGATCAATCTCGCTCATGCGGCCGTCCTCGGCAAAACCGGCACGAATGACCTCCTCGCGCTTGTGACGAAGATGCGTATGCAGGATGTGAGCGAGCCCGAATCCGTCGCGCCGCTTCAGCATGTTGAGGATGGCATCGTGCTCCTGCATCGCCAGCGCCCAGCGCTCCGGCGTCATCGGCGTGACATAGCGTGCGCGGCGGATGCGCGCGGTCACCGACTCGTAGAGCCCCGATAGCACCGGATTGTCCGCGGCTGCGACGATCGCTTCATGGATGAGACGGTTGCAGCGATAATAGCCCGCGAGGTCGCCCTCGCGATGATGTTGCGCCATCTCGATATGGGCGGCTTCGATCGTGGCGACTTGCGCATCGCCGATGCGTTCGCAGGCGAGTTCGCCGGCAAGCGCCTCCAGACCCTGGCAGACCTCGAACAAATCGCGCAGGTCCTTATCCGTGAGCTTTGCCGCGCGCGCGCCGCGGTTGGGCAGGAGCTGCACCAGGCCGTCGACCGCCAGCACCTTCAGCGCCTCCCGCAGCGGCGTACGCGAGATCTGCAGCTTGTCGCAGAGCTCGCGCTCGGGAATGCGCGCCCCCGGCGGAATCTCTCCCTCAAGCAGCATCGCGCGGATGGCGCCGACGACCTCAGTGTGCAGCATGATACCTTAGCCAATTTTGCATTCAAAATAGCCGGTATTAGCCAAAATATCGAGGGTTCGAGCTTGATAAATCGCAATTTTGCATTCAAAATTTCCAAAACACGAAGAGAGGCGCCCTAGCAAGATGAACAAGCCGATCTCTGCCGCCGAGACCCAGCCGCGCGCCGCCGGGCCGCTCGCCGGCCTCAAGGTGATCGATCTCACCCATGTGATGGCGGGGCCAACCTGCACGCTGATGCTCGCCGACATGGGCGCGGAAGTCATCAAGATCGAGAAATGGCCGAACGGCGACGATACGCGCCATTCCGTGCCGCCGAAGATCGGCGACGAGGCCGCCTCCTTCCTCATGATGAACCGCAACAAGCGCGGCATTGTGCTCGACCTCAAGACCGACGGCGGCAAGACGATTTTGCGGCGGCTGATCGCCGGCGCCGACGTGCTGGTGGAGAATTTCGCGCCCGGCGCCATGGAGCGGCTCGGCTTCGGCTATGAAGCCTTGCACAAGGATTTTCCCGCGCTGATCTATTGCTCGCTGTCGGGCTTTGGCCGCACCGGCCCGTACAAGCATCGCCGCGGCTTCGATCTCGTCGCGCAGGCGATGAGCGGCATCATGAGCTTTACCGGCGAGCGGCCGGACGGCCCGCCGGTCAAATGTGGTCCACCGCTGTCGGACATCACCGCCGGCCTGCTCGCGGCCATGGGCATTCTCGCGGCCTATGCGCATCGCTTGAAGACCGGCGAGGGACAATGGGTCGAGACCTCGCTGTTCGAAGCGGCGCTCGTGCAGACCTATTGGCAATCGACCATCGCGCTTGCCACGGACACCGCGCCGCGCGCGATGGGCTCGGCGCATCCGCTCAATGCGCCTTACCAGGCGTTCGAGGCCTCGGACGGCTGGCTGGTGGTCGGCGGTGCCAACAAGAAGAACTGGCTGTTGATGCTGGAGGCGCTCGGTGCACCGGAGCTCGCCGCCGACCCGCGCTTCGTCAACGGCTCCGACCGCATGGCGAATCTGAAAGAGCTGGAGACGGAGCTGAGCCGGCGTTTTCGTAAACAGACGCGCGACCATTGGCTCGCCGCTCTGGAAGAGAAAGGCGTGCCCTGCGGTCCCGTCAACGACATGCTGCAGGCGCTTTGCGATCCGCAGACGCTGGCGCGCGACATGGTGGTTGCGGTCGATCATTCGACGCTCGGGCCGGTCAAGACCATTGGCCTGCCGGTGAAATTTTCGGAGACACCGGGCAAGGTCCGCAGCGGCGCGCCCGTTTACGGCGAGCACACCCGCGAGGTCTTGCGCGAATACGGCTTCGACCACGCGCAGATCGAGGCCTTCGAACGGGAGGGCGCCGTGTTCGCCGCGGAAGACGTTCCCAAACCAGGTCAACAGGTCGCATGACGTAAGATCGGCGACCAACCAACAAAAACAAAAGCTGGAGGAAACCATGAAGATCACATCAGGATTTTTGCTGTCCGCGGCTGCGTGTGCGCTTGTCGGCGCGATGCCGGTGCAGGCCGCCTGGCAGCCGCAGAAGCCGATCGAGTTCGTCGCTACCGCCGGGCCCGGCGGCGGCACGGATAATCTCGCCCGCGCGGTGCAGAGCATCATCACCAAATACAAGCTGACCGATCAGCCGGTCGTCGTCGTCAACAAGGGCGGCGGCAGCGGCGCGGAAGGTTACGTCTATGGCAAGGCTTCCGCCGGCGATCCGTACAAGGTGATCTTCGGCACATCCAATGCCTGGCAGCAGCCGCTGGTCTCAAAGGTCGCATTCAACTACACCGACCTCACACCGGTCGCGGCGATGGCGCAGGATGAGTTCCTGCTGTGGGTGAAGCAGGACGCGCCCTACAAGACGGTCGGCGACTACCTGAAGGCGGCCACCTCGGGCGCTTTCAAGATGGGCGGCGCGCAATCGAAGGACACCGACGAAGTGCTGACGCGGATGATCGAGAAGGTCGGCCATATCAAGCTCACCTACATCCCGTTCAAGAGCGGCGCGGAGGCTGCCGTGCAGCTCGCGGGCGGCCATATCGATTCCCATGTCAATAATCCCAGCGAAAGCGTCGGCCAATGGCGTGGCGGCACGCAGCGTCCGCTTTGCGCCTTCAGTCCGAAACGGCTGCCGGACGGCCCGAAGGTCACGGCGAGCGAAGGCTGGAGCGATGTGCCGACCTGCGTCGAGCAGGGCCTTGCGATCCCGCAATATGAGCAGCCGCGCACCGTGTGGCTGCCCGGCAAAGTCACGAGCGAACAGGCCGCCTACTATGTCGATCTCATGAAAAAGGTGCAGGGGACGCCGGAATGGAAGGATTACATCGAGAAGACTTCGCAGGTGAACACGTTCCTCACCGGCGAGGCTTTCGACGCCTTCATCAAGCAGGACCTCGAACATGTGAAGCAGGTCGCCGCCGAGCAGGGCTGGCTGGTCAAGTGATGCAACCCGGCGCGGCATCCGTCCGCGCTCCTTTCCACAGGATCGGTCATCATGATATCGCGGCGCGTCCTTGAACTCTTGACGGCGTTGCTGACGGGAAGCTTCGGGCTTGCGGTCATCATCTCCAGCCTCGACAACGGCATCGGCTGGGGCGAGGCCGGCGTCGATCCCGGCACCTTTCCCTTCCTCACCGGCGTGATCATCCTCGCCGGCAGCCTCTACAATCTCGCGCGCGGCTGGCTCGCCGCGGGCATCGCGGTGTCCCGCGCCGATTTGCGCCGCATCGCGGGACTGTTCGTGCCCGCGGCGATCTTTGTCGGCGCCGTTCCGCTGGCGGGCATGTATGTCGCTTCAGCCGGGTACATTTTTGGGGTGCTGGCGCTGGCCAAACATCAATCGCTCGCCCGCTCGCTGATCATCGCGGTGGCGACACCGGTCGCGCTCTACATCGTGTTCGAGCGCATGTTCCAGGTGAGCCTGCCGCATGGCGAACTCGCCGCGGCGCTGGGCTACTAGGAGGCCAAGCGATGGAAAACCTAGAGGCGCTGCTGCACGGCTTTGCCATCGCGCTCAGCGCACAGCATCTGGTGCTGATGGTGGTCGGCGTGCTGCTCGGCATTCTCGTCGGCGTGCTGCCGGGGCTTGGCGCACCCAACGGCGTATCGCTGCTGTTGCCGCTGACCTTCGGCATGCAGCCGGTCTCGGCGATCATCCTCCTCTCCAGCATGTATTGGGGCGCGCTGTTCGGCGGCTCCGTCACCTCGATCCTGTTCAACATTCCCGGCGAGCCGTCCTCGGTCGCGACCACCTTCGACGGCTATCCGATGGCGCGCGAAGGACGGCCGACCACCGCGCTCGCCACCGCCTTCGGCTCGGCAGCGTTCGGCGCGCTGGTCGGGGTCATCCTGATCACCTTTCTTGCCTCCTGGGTGGCGCAGGTCGCGCTCGCCTTCGGGCCGGCGGAATATTTCGCCGTCTATTTCCTGGCCTTCGCCAGCTTCGTCGGCATGGGCGGCGCGGCGCCGATGAAGACGGTGGTGGCGCTCGCGATCGGCTTTGCTATCGCCGCGATCGGCATCGACACCGTGTCGGGCAGTGTGCGGCTCACCATGGGCGTCGATGAGCTGGTGAAGGGCGTCAGTTTCGTGGTCGCGGTAATGGGGTTGTTCGGCATCGGCGAACTCCTGATCGCGGTGGAGGAGGAAATTCACGCCCGCGCCGTTTCCTCGAAAATCGATTGGCTGGAGGTGTTCCGCGCAGTCGCCCGGCTGCCGAAGCATGCCACGGCGCTGCTGCGCAGCGCCGCGATCGGCTGCTGGATGGGCATCACCCCGGGCGGCCCGACCGCCGCCTCCTTCATGAGCTACGGGATTGCCAAGCGCTTCTCACGACGTGGCCAGCGCTTCGGCAGCGGCGAGGTCGAAGGCATCATCGCGCCGGAAACCGCCGACCACGCCGCCGGCACCAGCGCTCTGCTGCCGATGCTCTCGCTCGGCATCCCCGGCTCGGCCACCGCCGCCGTCATGATGGGCGGCTTGATGATCTGGGGCCTCAATCCAGGACCGATGCTGTTTGTCGATCAGAAGGATTTCGTCTGGGGTCTGATCGCCTCGATGTATGTCGGCAACATCGTCGCGGTGGCGCTGGTGCTGCTTACCGTGCCCGTCTTCGCGGCATTGATGCGGATTCCCTTCGTCATCATCGCGCCGCTGATCGTGATCATCTGCGCGGTCGGCGCCTATTCGGTCTCGAACTCCTATCTCGACATCGTGCTGATGCTCGGCTTCGGCGTGGTCGGCTATCTCTTCAAGAAGCTCTCTTATCCATTGGCGCCACTGGTGCTGGCAATCGTGATCGGCGACAAGGCCGAGGATGCATTCCGGCAATCCATGCTGATGTCGAAGGGCTCGCTTGAAATCTTCTTCGACAACCGGCTGGTGACGAGCCTTGTCATCGTCGGCATCGCCCTGTTGCTGCTGCCGCTCCTGTTGCAAGTGCTGCGCCTGCTGCGCGGCGGCGCCGAGGCGCGGCACGAAAAAGTGAGGGTCATATGAGCCAGGCACGCCACCGTCCCATCATCGCGCTCGCAATGGGCGATCCCGCCGGCATCAGCCCGGAGCTGACGGCAAAGCTGGTGTCGCTCGACGAGGTAAGCTCGCAAGCCCGCCTGGTCGTGATCGGCGACCGTCGTGTATTCGACGAAGGCGCGCGAATCGCCGGCATCAAGCCTGAGCTCAAGACGATTGCGCCCGGCACTGAGGTCGAAGCCGGGAATGACGAACCGCTGTTCATCGATCTGGCCCATCTTGACCCTGCGGGCATCACGCGCGCGGTGGCCAGCGAAGCGGGCGGAGCCTTCGCGCTTCAGAACTATCGCCATGCGCTCACGCTCGCCCGCGACGGTCGCGCCGACGCCGTCTGTTTTACGCCCTTCAACAAGCGCGCGATGCGACTGGCGCGGCCTGTCTATGATGATGAAATCGCCTTTTCCGCCGAGGTCGTCGGCCTCACCACGCCGGCGAGCGAATTCAACGTGCTGGAGCGACTTTGGAACGCGCGCGTCACCTCGCATATTGCGCTCAAGGATGTGGCCTCGAGCCTGAGCGTCGAACGCATCCATCGCGCGCTGAAACTCACCGACCAGTGCATGCGCAGCGCCGGCTTTGCCCGCCCGCGGATTGCGGTGGCGGGGCTCAACCCGCATGCCGGCGACAGCGGCAATTTCGGGACCGAGGAGATCGACATCATCGCGCCCGCGGTCTCGACCGCGCGGCACGACGGCATCGCCGCGGAGGGACCGTTTCCGGCCGATACCGTTTTCTTGCGTGCACGCGATGGCGCATTCGACGCGGTGCTGACGATGTATCACGACCAGGGCCAGATCGCGATGAAGCTGCTGGGCTTTGATCGCGGCGTGACGCTGCTCGGCGGCTTTCCGTTTCCGATCTGCACGCCGGCCCACGGCACAGCCTATGACATCGCCGGCCGCGGCATTGCCGCGATCGGCGCAACCAAGGCTGCCGTGCTGCTCGCCGCGGAGATGGCCTGCCGGACGCCAGGCTCCCAATCTCGGGCCGCGGTCCGCGCCGCGACCGCCTCGTAGATGTCATCTCCTAGAGGGCGGTCACGCGGTGTTGCCGGCGTCCACCGTCAGCACGGTCCCGCTGATGTTGCGACCGCCGTCGCCGAGCAGATATTCCACCATGGCCGCAACATCGTCGGCCTCGGGCAAGCGGCGCAGCGCGCTGCGGCCGACGATCCGCTTGCGGCCCTCATCGGAAAGGGTCTGCGTCAATTCGGTATCGATGAAGCCGGGCGCGATCGCGTTCACGGTGATGCCGAGCTTGCCGACCTCTCTTGCCAGGGAGCGCGTGAAGCCGCTGGCCGCCGCTTTGGTCGCGCCATAGACGGAGAGGCCGTTATAGCCGGTGGATGCGATGATGGAGGAGATGTTGACGATGCGCCCGGCGCCGTCGGCCATCATGTGCCGGACGACATATTTGGTGAGAACGACCGGTGAGAGCACGTTGAGGCGGATCAGCGCCTCGATTTCGGAATTGTGCATGGTGGCCAAGAGCCCCTCGGTGCCAATTCCCGCATTGTTGACGAGGCCGTAAATCGGGCCGAACTCGTCGCGCAGCGACTTGACAAAGGACTGGATCGCGTTGACCTGGCTGAGGTCGAAGGCCCTGAAGTGAAGGCGGTCTTCGCCGACCTCGCGGATCGCGGCACGCAGCTCGTCGTTCTCGCGCCGGGCCACCGCGATGACGTTGTAGCCGACAGTCACGAGCCTGCGCGCAATCGCAAGCCCGATGCCGCGGCTGCCGCCGGTGACGAGAACATTACGCATCGGCGCGCGCCAGCTTTCCGGCCGGCGTAACGTCGAGCTGCTCGACGAAACGGATCGTGGCCGGCACCTTGTGCGCGGGCAGCGCAGCCCGGCAGACGCTGAGAATTTCCCTGGCGATGGCTTCGCTGCGGCTGGCATCTGTGCCGTTGGCGAGCACGACATCGGCCACCACGATGGCGCCGGTGATGGGGCTCTTGCGCGAGCGTGCGCGCGACATCCGCACGTCGGCGTGCCGGTTGATCACGGCTTCGATCTCTTCGGGATGAACTTTCAAGCCGCCGATATTGATGATGCCGCCGCGCCGGCCGACAAAATAGTAGCGGTCATCGCGCAGCTCCACCATGTCGCCCGTATCGACAAAGCCGTCCGCATCCGTCAGCGCCGCGGCGTTCGCGCCGATATAGGCATGCGCGGTTCGCTTGGAGCGGATGCGAAGCGAGCCGTCGACGACCTTCATCTCGACGCCGTCGCGATTTTGCCCGATCAGGCCCGCGGGAAAACCCGCGCGCCCGTCATTCACGGCAAAGCCAACGCCGGCTTCGGTCGAGGCATAGGCGTGGCCGATGGAGGCATTCGGAAAAGCCTGGGCCAGGCCATCGAGCACCGCCTGGTCGGCGATCTCGCCGGACAGGCGGACATAGCGCGGGGAGAAGCTCGATGCCGCTCCGCTCATCAAGAGCTTGCGCCAATGCGACGGCGTGCCCGAAATATGCGTCACGCCGCGCGCGGAAAGCCGCGCCACATGATCGGCCAGCGGCTCGCCCGGCTCGGACAACACGATCGATCCGCCGCCGATCACGGCACGCAGGAATATCTGCAATCCGCCATAGCGGCGGATGTCGTAGAACGTCGCCCACACGGCACCGTCGCCGCGCGCAGGCGCGTCAGTGCCGATCGCGCCGGTCAATCCCTCCAGCGTGTGACCGACGATCTTCGGCGCGCCCGACGTGCCCGAGGTGAGCATCAGCCATTCGGTTGCCCGTTCGGTCCTCGGCTTTGCACGCGCCCGTTCGGGCAGGCATGCGCCGACGATCAGATACACGCCGGCATTCGACCAGCGCAGCGGCTGGTCTGTGACGATGGCATCGATATCGGCGTCGTTGATCAAGGTTTGAATGTGATCGTCCTTCAGATCGGGCGGACACAGCAGCAGGCGCCGCGCCACCCCATCGAGCTCGATCATCGCGAGCGCGGCCAACAGTTGGCCCGACGTCGAGAGCAGCACCGAACGTCCCGACAGCTCGCGCCAGCGGTCGATGAGGCAGGTCTGCTGAAGAATGCCGCTCAGGGACACGCTGTGCCGCGCGTCGGAGATCGTGCGGCCCGTCAAATCGGGGCTGAGATAGTCGCGAAGCGCGAAGACCTCACGCGGGGACATTTTCGTAGGCCCGGACGAAATCGCCGATCGTCAGCGGGAAGGCCGCATCCTCGGCCAGGGTAAACGGATCGACACCGAGCTCGTCCTCGAGCCTCGCCACCAGGATCGCAAACGCCAGCGAATCGAAGCCCGTCTCGTGCAGCGACAGATCGTCTTGGAGCTGCGGGAGCGTGACCTTTTGCTCTTCGGCAATCTGCTGCATCGCCGAGAAGATCTTTAACCGTACCGACATCGATTGCCTCGTCTTTTTATTAAATTTGCTGTCGTCCATCATAGGGCGAAAATCTGAACCAACTCCGCTCTTCCGCCGCCTTTCGCATTGCGTGGTAAACGTCTTGCTTGCCGCATTGCATAAAATGCCGTGCATTGCCAAACCGGCCTAAAGCCTGATCGCACCTTCCACGATGCACGCGTAAATCGCGCTGTCGATCGCCCGGTAGTCGCCACTTGCCGGATCCTTCACGAACAACGGATCACGCACGATGGCGGGATCGAATCCCTCGCGGATCAATTGCTGCTTCTTCTGCTTGAAGGTTTCGGTCGCATCGAGCGCGCGGCAGAACCTCACGAAAACAGGCAGCGCGTAAAGCGGCAGCCGGCGCGCCAAATGGTCGCTGAAGGTTCTCAAATCAAAACCGTCGCCCGGCGCGATCGCGGCCATGCCTGCGCGGCCATCGGCTCCGGGGACGCTGACGCCATAGGTCGATGCGTCGAGAACACCCGGACAGTCCCTGATCGCATCGTTGACCTCGCTGGTCGCGACATTCTCGCCTTTCCAGCGGAAGGTATCGCCGACCCGGTCGACGAAATGGAAGTAGCCCTGCTCGTCCAGCAGCATCAGATCGCCGGTGCGAAACCAGGCGTCGCCGATCGTGAAGACGTCACGCAAGATCTTCTTCTCGGAAGCGGCGGCATCGGTGTAGCCCTCGAAGCGACCGCCGCCCTGATCGGCGGTGCCGATCCGCCCGATCGCCTCGCCTGCTTCGCCGCGGGGACACGCAATGCAGAGTCCATCCTGGCCACGAACGGGATCACCGCTTTCGGCATCGATCTTCACAATCGCGGCGGGAAAGCGATGCGCCAGCAGCGGCGGAATCCGCCCGATGGCGCCGACTTTGCCCTCCACGTTGAAGAGCGAGAAATTGCCCTCAGTCGCGGCGTAGAATTCGAGGATCTGCGGGATCGCAAAGCGCGTGGCGAAGGCCTCCCAGATATCGCCGCGCAAGCCATTGCCGATGGCGAGGCGCAGCCGGTGCCTTGTTTCGGCTTCGCAGATCGGCGCCTTCAGAAGATAGCGGCAGAGCTCGCCGATATATTGGAACAGCGTGCAATCAAAACGCAGTATGTCGGTCCAGAAGCTCGTTGCCGAGAACTTCTCCGCCAGCACGACCGAGCCGCCGGCGCTCAGCATGCTGCAGGGCGCAACGATGCCGCCGACGGAATGATAGACCGGCAGGCAATTGTAGAGCCGATCATCAACCGAAACGTCCGTCAGGCCGGCGAACCAGCCGCCCCAATTCAGGATACGGCGATGGCTGATATTGGCCGCTTTCGGCAGGCCGGTGGTTCCGGAGGTGTAGATCAGCAGCGCGCGATTATCGATCCTAACCTCGTCGCGCTCGGCAGATGACAACGGGTCCGCCGGCATCGCATCCAGCGCGGCGTCCAGAGCTGCGCCGTCGGTGCCAGCGCCCAGCGTCCAGACTTTGGGCGCGCGCGCCAGATGCGGACGCGCCGTCTCGAACATGTCGAGATAATCGGCGGCGAGAATGACGTGATCAGCGCCGGCGACGTTGATGCAATGGGCGAGCGACTGGCCGACCAGCCTGGTGTTGATCAGCGCCACCGCGGCGCCGATCTTGCTGATGCCGAGCCAGCAGGCGACATAGTCGGGCGTGGTCGGCATGATCAGGCAGACCGTGTTGCGGTGCGCAATTCCCTGACCGCGTGCCCAGCGGGCATATTGGCTGATCCGGCCGGCGAGCCGCTCGTAGGTGAAGCTTTCGCGCGGCGAGATCAGCGCGGGGCGCTGTGGCTGCCGCTTGGCCCAGTCCTCCACCACATCCGCGAACAGGCGGTGCGGTTCAGTTTCGATCCGCGAGGTCAGCTCGATCGCCTTGAGCCAGGCCTTCGCGGCTGAGGACTTTCGCGAGTTCCTGTCTTCGGTCGATCGATCGATCACGCCTGCGTTCATGGCCAAAGTTCTGCTTGCCTCGGCCAAGCTATAGACGGCGGGGCTTCAGGAGGTGTTAACTGGGACAGTTAAAGGGCCGCTTGGCGCGCGCCCCATGGAGGGCGCTCTCGCAGGCAGCCGACGATAGGACGAAGGTCGAATGCATCCGGCCTGCCTTTCCGTTCGCGCAAGCGCCTGAGGAGTGGTTAGCTGGCCCCAACGGGCGGGTCAGGAATCGCGGATTCTTTGAACCCGCCCGACTTTTGGAGAGGAAACGCACGTCTGCGCCCGCGGCTTTCGGGCGCGGCTCCCGGCTTTCGGGAAAAGATGCGCCAGCCAATTGACCTTGCGCATGAACGAAAGCATCTCAGCGCCGTTTATCCGCTACCCGATCGGCACATCGCTGTTGATGGCCGGCATCCTGTTCATCGGCCTTGTCGCCTATCCCCTGCTGCCGGTCGCGCCGCTGCCGCAGGTCGATTTCCCGACCATCCAGGTCTCGGCCAGCCTGCCGGGCGGCAGCCCCGAAACCATGGCTTCTTCCGTGGCCCAGCCGCTAGAGCGGCAGCTTGCGCAGATTCCCGGCATTGCGCAGATGACCTCGACCAGTTCGCTGGGCTCGACCGCGGTCACCATCCAGTTCGAGCTCAACCGCAATATCGATGGCGCCGCCAATGATGTGCAGGGAGCGATCAACGCGGCGAGCGGGCAATTGCCGAAAAACCTTCCCTCCCCGCCGACCTATCGCAAGGTCAATCCGGCGGACTCGCCGATCATGATCCTGTCGGCGACCTCGAACACGCTGCCGCTGATCAAGGTAAGCGACGCCGTCGATGCTCAGCTCGGCCAGCAGATCAGCCAGATTTCGGGGGTGGCGCAGGTCTTCATCGGCGGACAGCAGAAGCCGGCGATCCGGGTCCAGGTCGATCCGGCCAAGCTGGTCGTCAAGGGCCTGTCGCTTGAGGATGTCCGCAGCCAGATCGCCCTCACCACCGTGGACAGCCCGAAGGGCAATATCGATGGGACCAGGCGAGCCTTCACGATCTACGCCAACGACCAACTGCTCGACGCCAAGGACTGGAACGACGTCATCATCGCCTACCGCAACGGCGCGCCCTTGCGCATCCGCGACGTCGGGCAGGCCATTGCGGGGTCCGAGGACATGAAGACGGCCGCCTGGGCCGACGGGCAGCGCGGCGTGTTCCTGGTCATTTTCAAGCAGCCCGGCGCGAACGTCATCGCCACCGTCGACCGCATCAAGGCGGAGCTGCCGCGCCTGATCGCGGCGATCCCGGCGGCGATCAAGATCAGGATCATGAGCGACCGCACTGTCACCATCCGCGCCGCCGTCCAGGAGGTGCAGATCACGCTGTTGATCACTATTGGCCTCGTGATCATGGTGATCTTCGTCTTTCTGCGCAGCTTCTGGGCCACTTTCATTCCCGCGGTCACCGTGCCGCTGGCGCTTTTAGGTGCCTGCGCGCTGCTGTGGGCGTTCGGCTATACGCTCGACAATCTATCGCTGATGGCGCTGACAATCGCGGTGGGCTTCGTTGTCGACGACGCCATCGTGATGCTGGAAAACATCAGCCGCTATATCGAGCACGGCGAACGGCCGCTCGCCGCGGCATTCAAGGGCGCGAGCGAGATCGGCTTCACCATCGTATCCATCAGCATTTCACTGGTCGCGGTGCTGATCCCGCTCTTGCTGATGGGCGGGGTAATCGGCCGCCTGTTCCGGGAATTCGCGGTGGCCCTGGCGATGGCGATCTTGGTGTCGATGGCGGTGTCGCTGAGCCTGACCCCGATGATGGCCTCGCGCTTTCTGCGCGCGGAGAGCGAGGCGCGGCATGGGCGGTTCTACAAATGGAGCGAACGCGCGTTCGAGCGCTTGCTGCACGCCTATGAGCGCGGCCTCGATCTCGCGCTGAGATGGAATTTTGTCACGCTCTGCATCTTCTTTGCGACCTTGGCCTTGTCGGTCTATCTCTTCCTGATCATCCCCAAGGGATTCTTCCCGCAGCAGGACAACGGCCTGCTGACCGCGGTTTCGGAGATGCCGCAGGACATCTCCTTTGCCGAAATGAAGCGGCGTCAGGAGGAGCTCAACGCGATCGTGCAGGCCGATCCCGCCGTCGATAGTATCGCCATGTTCATCGGCGGCGGCGGCACTGCACTGAATTCGGGGCGCATGTACATCTCGCTGAAGCCGCGCGAGGAACGCAATGTCGATGCGCAGCAGATCATCTCGCGGCTGCGGCCAAAGCTGGAGAAGGTCGAAGGCGCAAGGCTCTACATGCAGGCGTCGCAGGACGTGCGGCTCGGGGGCCGCGCCACGCGCACGCAATTCGAATTCACGCTGCAGGACGCCAATCTGGAGGAGCTGAACGAGTGGGCTCCGAAAATCCTGGAGCGCATGCAGCAATTGCCGGAGCTGCGCGATGTCGCCACCGACCAGCAGACCGAGGGCACGACGCTGCAGCTCCGGATCGACCGCGACACCGCATCACGCTACGGCATCCAGCCGCAGCTCATCGACGACACGCTTTACGACGCATTCGGGCAGCGTCAGGTCGCGCAATATTTCACCCAGCTCAACAGTTACCACGTGGTCCTGGAGATCCTGCCCGAGCTGCAGGGCAAGGTCGAAACGCTCGACAGGATCTACCTGAAATCGCCGGCCACGGGCGAGGAGGTTCCGCTTTCGGTGTTCTGCAAATGGACCACCGTGCCGGTGCGCCCGCTGGCGATCGCGCATCAGGGCCAGTTTCCTGCTGTTACCATTAGCTTCAACCTCGCCGACGGGGTGGCGCTGGGACAAGCCACCAATGCGGTCCAGACGGCCATGGCCAGCATGGGCGCGCCGCCGACGCTCAATTCCAGCTTCCAGGGCACCGCGCAGGCGTTCCAGCAATCGCTGAGCACCGTGCCGCTACTCATCCTGGCGGCCCTGGTCGTGGTCTATCTGATCCTCGGCATCCTCTACGAAAGCTATATTCACCCGCTCACCATCCTCTCGACCTTGCCGTCGGCCGGCGTCGGCGCGCTCGCCATCCTGATGGGGTTCGGCTTCGACTTCAGCCTGATCGCGCTGATCGGCATCATCCTGCTGATCGGCATCGTCAAGAAGAACGGGATCATGATGGTCGACTTCGCGATCGCCGCGGAACGCGAGGAGCACCTGTCCACGCGCGAGGCGATCCGGAAAGCAGCGCTGCTGCGCTTTCGCCCGATCATGATGACGACGATGGCGGCGCTGCTCGGCGGCGTACCCTTGATGCTGGGCACGGGCACAGGGTCGGAGATTCGTCAGCCGCTGGGCTATGCCATGGTCGGCGGACTCGTGGTCAGCCAGGCGCTGACGCTGTTCACGACGCCCGTGATTTACCTTTACCTCGACACTCTCTCCAACGCGCTGACGCGCTGGACCACGCCGCGCAAGGCCGCGCATGCGCAGCCGAACGATCACAGCCAAAAGCTGAAGGACGCCGCCGAGTAACGGCGAACAACGCCCAGCACGCTGCTCCCAAGCGCTCTTTTCCCCTGCAATGTGAATTTTACCACGATTCCGGGAGGCTGGTGCGCACTGGCCCAATTCCTGCAAGATCAGAAGCATTCGGCGATCCTGGTTACGGGTGACGCGCTCACCACTGACCTGCACGAAGATGCGTCAAAACAGAATTTGGTAATCATGATCAGCAAACGACGTTTTCTTAAATCCGTCGCCGGCCTAGCGCTGCCTGTCTTTCGCCCGGCCGCTTCGGCTCTCGCCAGCGCGGCCTATCCGTCGCACCCGGTGCGGTGGGTGGTGCCTTACACCGCGGGCGGCGCGACCGACGTATTGTCTCGGCTGATCTGTCAGCGGCTCTCCGACCGGCTCGGCGAGAGCTTCGTGGTCGAGAACAAGCCGGGTGCAGGAAGCAATATTGGCACGCAGGCGGTGATTGCCGCGCCACCGGACGGCTACACGCTGCTATTGACCTCGACGGCAAACGCCATCAACGCGTCGTTCGATCCGTCGCTGCCGTTCGATTTCGCCAAAGGCATTGCGCCGGTCGCGGGCGTCGCGCGCATTCCGCTGGTGCTGGTCGTCAATAACGACCTGCCGGCCAAGAATGTCGCCGAGTTCATCGCTTATGCCAAGGCCAATCCCGGAAAGCTCTCGATCGCGTCCTCCGGTATCGGTACGTCGCTGCATCTATCCGGCGAATTGTTCAAGGCGCTGGCAGGCGTGCAGTTCACGCACGTACCCTATCGCGGCTCCGCGCCGGGGCTGACCGACGTGATGTCCGGACAGATTCAGGGCATGTTCGATAACGTCACCTCGTCGTTCGAGCTGGTGCGGGCCGGCAAGCTCCGCGCGCTGGGCGTTACCACGCGCGAGCGCTCGAACATCCTGCCCGATGTGCCGCCGATCGCCGACACCCTGGCGGGCTATGAGACCAGCTCCTTCTACGGCGTCGGGGCGCCGCACGAGACCCCGCGCGAGATCGTCGATCTCCTCAACAAGGAGATCAATGCCGCGCTTGTAGATCCGGCGATCAGGCAGCGCATCGCCGAACTCGGCGCGATCCCGATCACCGGCAATGCTTCGCAGTTCGGCGCGATGCTTGCGACGGAGACCGAGCGCTGGCGCAAGGTGGTGGAGCTGTCGGGGGTAAGAAAGGAGTAACAAGGCTCAGTCATTCCGGGGCGATGCGCCAGCATCGAACCCGGAATCTCGAGATTCCGGGTCTGGTCCTTCGGACCATCCCGGAATGACGGAGTTCGTAATTTGCGTCTCTACCCCGCTCCCACGCCCTGCAGCACCAGCCGGTTCAGCCGCGCGGCGAATGCCGCCGGATCTTCGGGCAATTCGCCGTCGAGGATTTGCGCCTGCTCCAGCAGGAGCAGCGAGAGATCGTCGACCAGCTTCGATCCGGCCGCGTTCCTCGCGATCGCCGTGACCAGCGGATGCCGCAAATTGATCTCCAGGATCGGCTTGGCGTTGGTGCCGCGATTTTGCAGCGCCAGGAAGCGCTCCAGCGCGCGGTCCGGCCCGCCACTGCCGGCCACGAGACATGACGCACTGGTGGTCAGCCGCGTCGAGGCTTTGACGTCGGTGACGCGATCGCCGAGGCTCGCCTTGATCAGGGCGATCGTGGCCGACTCGTCCGCCGCAGGCTCGGCTTTCTCGTTCTCCTTGGCATGCTCGTCCAAGAGCGGAATGAGATCGAAATTGAGGTCGCCCTGGCTCAGCGATTTCAGCGGCTTGCCCTCATACTCGAACGGCATGGAAGTCCAGAAGGCATCCACCGGATCGGTCAGGAGCAACACCTCAAGCCCTCGCGCGTGCGCCGCCTCCAGGCGCGGATTCGATTTCAGCCGGTCGAGGCTGTCGCCGACCAGGAAATAGATTTCGGTCTGGTTGGGCTTCAACTCCGCGACATATTGCTTGAGCGAGCGCCGCTCGCCGCTCGTGGTGGTGAAGCGTGAGAGCGCCAGCAATTTGTCACGCCGCTCGAAATCCTCGTAGATGCCCTCCTTGATCACGGCGCCGAACGCATCCCAGATCTTGTTGAAGTTCTCCGGGTCTTTCTCGGCGAGTTGCTCGAGTTCGCTGATGACCCGACCGGTGACGGCCTTGCGGATCTGCGCGAGCTGCGGATTATTCTGCAGCATCTCGCGCGAAATGTTGAGCGGCAGATCCTCGCTGTCGATCACGCCCCGGATGAAGCGCAGGTAAGCGGGCAACAGATCGGCATCATCCGTGATGAAAACGCGCCGGACATACAATTTGACCTTGCCCTTGCGCGCCGGCTCGAACAGATCGAACGGCTTTGTGGAAGGCGCAAACAGCAGGACGGCGTAGGAGTAGCGGCCCTCGGCGCGGTAATGCAACGTCAGCGCCGGCTCGTCGAAGGCATTCGCAATTGACTTATAGGCCTGCTTATAGTCTTCCGGCGTCAGTTCGGATTTCGACCGCTGCCACAGCGCGCTTGCCGAATTGATCTGCCGCGGCTCGCCTTCTTCGGCCACCAGTTCGATCGGGAACTGGATGTTGTCGGAGTAGGCGCCGACGATGCGCTCGATCTCGTAAGTCTCGAGATATTTCGCGGCCTCGGATTTCAGATGCAGCACGATCTCGGTGCCGCGGGTGACGCGCTTGGCTTCGTCCTCGGATCCAGGTGCGACCTCGAAGCCGGCGCCGCCGGAAGACGACCAGGTCCACACCTCGCTCGATCCGGCGCGACGGCTGGTGACGACGATGCGCTCGGCCACCATGAACGCGGAATAGAAGCCGACACCGAATTGGCCGATCAGACCGGCGCCGTCCTTCGCCTCGGTGAGCTTGGCGACAAAGGCCCTGGTGCCGGACCGGGCGATGGTGCCGAGATTGTCGATCAGTTCCTGCCGATCCATGCCGATGCCGGTATCGGCGACCGTGAGCGTATTGGCCTTCTTGTTCGGCAGGATGCGGATTTTCGGCGGCTCGCCGTCGCCGATCAGCTCAGGTCTGGCGATCGCCTCGTAGCGCAGCTTGTCGCAGGCATCCGAGGCATTCGAAATCAATTCGCGCAGGAAAATATCGGTCTCGGAATAGACCGAATGCACCATCAGATTGAGGAGCTCGGAGACTTCGGCCTGGAACGGCTGGGTCGCGGAAACGGTGTCGCTCGTGGTCATACGTCCTACCCGGAAAGGAATGGCAAGACGTCGATATAGCGAAGCCGATCTTCCGATCAAGCCTTGCGATTGCGGCCCTGGGCGGCGCATTGCGCCGCCCCTCGTCTCATGCCACCTGCAACCGGCTGCCTTGCGGTCGCGCGCTGAAAACGCAGGCTACGGCGACCGCGCCCAGCGCGACCATCGAGGCGCCGAGATAGAGCCACATATAGCTGCTGAAGGCGTCGAAGATGCGCCCGCCGGCCCAGGGGCCGAAGGCCATGCCGATGGCGGACGCCATGGTCATGGCGCCGAACACGGTGCCCATGGCGCGCTGGCCGAAGGACTCCCGCGCCAGCACCGCATAGAGCGGCATCGTGCCGCCATAGGCCGTGCCGAACACCAGCGAGAGCACATAGAATTCGCCTAACCAGCTGACGAAGAGATAGCAGGCGATCGCAACCGCCTGCACCATGAGGCCTGCGATCAACACCGGCTTGGCCCCGAAGCGATCGGCGAGAAGCCCGAGCAGAAGCCGCCCGCCGAGCCCCGACAAACCCTCGAGACTATAGATCGAGACCGCGGCGAGCGGTGCGATCCCGCAACCGATGGCATAGCTCACCATGTGAAAGATCGGCCCGGAATGCGCGGCGCAGCAGAGGAAGAAGGTGAGAGCGAGCACGATGAATTGCGGCGAGCGGAACGCTTCCATCGCCGACATCGCAGGCTCGGCGGCCGCGGCCTGCGCTGCCGCGGGAGCAGCCTTCGCGGCATGGGCGCGCCGGACCAGAAGGCCAGCGGGGATCAGCAATGCCCAGGCGAGCATGCCGATCGCCATCATTGCGGTGCGCCAGTCGTAAGCCGAGATCAGCCAGCGCGCCAAGGGCGAGATGGTCATCGGCGCCACGCCCATGCCGGCTGAGACCAGCGACACCGCAAGGCTGCGATTGTCGGTAAACCAGTCGGTGGCGGCCGCGATCATCGGCGCGAAGAAGGCGCCGGCGGCGAGCCCCACCAACAGGCCGTAAGTGAGCTGGAACTGGAACAGCGACGTCGCCCCGCTCGCCAGCACCAGTCCGAGACCGAGCAGGACGGCCCCAGCCAGCACCACCGCACGCGGTCCGATCCGGTCGCTCAGCGCGCCCCAGCCGAAGCCGGCCGCCCCCATCACCAGGAAATCGAGCGTCATCGCGCTCGAAATCCCCGTGCGCGACCACCCGGTCGCGGCCGACATCGGCTGCAGAAAGACGGCGAGCGAAAACATCGCGCCGATGGCAACACATGTCATCAGCGCACCGCAGGCCACGATCACCCAGCGATAGGACGACGCCATGCCTCTCTCCTCTTGCCGTGGTCAGTGCCTGCAAGACGAAGGAGGATGGTCGTTTCCGACACAAAGTGGCAAAAAAAAATCGTTCTCAGTCAGGACAACATCACGCCGGAGGTTCGCCGACCTTCGCGGCGGCAGCCGCGATTGCCTCGCAAAGCTCATAACCGATGCGGCGCGCGCTGAAATCGCTTTGGTGCAGTCGATCCGGGTCGGTCGGATCGATGATGGTGTCGAACGAGCGTCGTTCGACTTCGACAAACCTTCGCATCAGCTCGAATCGGCGAAAGACGTTCGCCTTGTTGGCAGCCGCGATTTTGGTGATCAGCGACAGCATGCGGCGCGTTGCATCGATCTTGTCGTCCGTCAGCACAGCGGGTGCGTATTGCAGGTCCATGACGACGACGTCGGTGGCCGTGCCGGCAAGCAGCTTCAACCCCTCATCGATCTTGGCCGCGACAAAGTCGAGATCGTGTCCCTGCTGCCAGACAGCGTTGGTGCCAACCTGCCAGATCGTCAACGCAGGCGCCTCCACAATCACATCGCGCCGCATGCGCTCGAGCTCCTCCGGCGCCTCCTGCCCGCCAATTCCCTTGTTGAGGACATCGATGACGCGGTCCGGGTATTTGATCCGCAGCGCCGTTTCCAGGCGATAGGGATAAGGCACGATGTCGCCTTCGCCTGCGGTCGAGGACGAGCCGATCGCCACGATCTTGATTCTCTCCGGCGCACGAAGGCACCTGGCAAAGTTGATCAGCGGATATTCGAAGGCACCGGCATGAGCTGGAATATAGCGGTTATTGGGTTGATCGATCATGTGAACCATCCCTTCAAGCTAGTCCGACTGCGTCGGTAAATCCTCATGGTGAGGAGGCGCGAATGCGCTATCTCCGGACGATGCTCCGCATCGCCAGGAGAATCATGAGGTCCCGATACGACCTCATCCTTCGAGACGCTTGGCTGGCGCAAGCTCCTCAAGGTGAGGGGATAGAGCCGCTTATGCCGCAGTAGAACTGATCAACGAAACAAGACGTTTGTTGCAGTTGCAACTTATTGGCATGTAAACGCACAAATTGTATGACAACACTCATTTGTCACAGCCCATTCACCGAACCGGCCTACGCGTGCGCCTGCTGCTTAACCACTGGGGATTCGCATGAGCCGCTTCAACGACACGCTGCGCACACAGCGTTGGGACGATTATCGCTACTATCATCAAAGCCGGATCAATCAGACGCTGCACCTGATCAGCGCCGTGATTTTCCTGGCCTGCTATGCCCTTCTCTTCAAGGATCCGGCGACGGCCGGCGTGGTCGGCTGGCTCGCGATGTTGACACGGCAGACCGGTCACTTCTTTTTCGAGCCCAACGGCTATGACAGCATGAACCAGGCGACCAACGAATACAAGGAAGCCATCAAGGTCGGCTACAACCAGAATCGGAAGATCGTGCTTCTCATCGTGTGGGGCCTGGCGCCAGTCGCCCTGTTCTTCTTCCCAACGCTGTTCGGCATCTTTGCCCCGCCTGTTGCGAGGTTCGATTTCGTTCGCCACGTCGGCCTGGTCTGGCTGGTCATCGGCATCGGCGGCGGGCTGTTCCGCATGATGCAGCTCTTCATCACCCGCGGCGCTTCGACCGGGCTGGTGTGGATATTCAAGGTTCTGACCGACCCGTTCCACAACATCGCGCTCTACTACAAGTCGCCGCTGGCACTTCTGCGCGGAGAACTGATCGACACGTCCATCGCCAGTGCCAATTGGAACGACGAGGAGGCCGAGGAGGCGGCGCATCTCACCTAAGGCGCAACCTTGCGGACAGGGATGCGATCGGCCCGCCGCGGGCCGATCCGTTTTTGGACGTTGGCAGCCTTGCCGCGCGCTCTGGCAAGCGTTTCCGGCAGGAGCGGCTTCCCAATGCCGACCACGGTGCGCCGCTACCAGAGCGTATCAGGCCTTCGGCCGGAGCTCGCCGATCTCCCCAGCATCGGCCTTGCGAGACGCCTGGCGGCCGCCGGTCTAAACGCATCACGTTAACTTTTCCCGGAATATGATCGCAGAGCCGAGGGCTGCCGCGCCGAATGCGGCGTGACTTCACAAAAACGCTATTGCAACGGGGCTGGACAGCCGCCCTCAAGTCCCTAGATGGCGGTTCTGACAAGTGGCGTTTGATTCCAGCACAATTTCTATGCAGCCGACCATGAAGGCGAGCCTCGCTGCGCATGGCCGCGATTTGCGGATCGATTTCGCGCGCGGCATCGCCAACTGCTTCATGTTGATCGACCACATCCCGCACAACGTGGTCGGCCTCTTCACGATGCGAAATTTCGGCTTCAGCGGCGCCGTCGATCTGTTTGTCTTTGTCTCCGGCTATGCGGTGGCGATCCTCTACGGCAAGATGACGCTGGAGCGCGGCTTCATCGTCGCCGCGAGCCGAATCATCAAAAGAGCCTGGCAGCTCTACGCGGCCCACATCGTCCTGTTCGTGATCTACATCAACGCGATCGGCTGGGCCGCGGCGCGCTATGCCGCGCCCGACATCATCGAAGAATATCGCGTGATCGGCATTCTCAACGATCCGGTGCGGGTGCTGACGCATGGTCTGCTCTTGCAATCGCGGCCGCTCAATCTCGACGTGCTGCAAATGGCGATCGTGCTGCTGCTGTTCTTTCCGGTCGCGCTGGCAGGCCTCTTGCGCTGGCCGAATCTGACCATGCTCGGATCGATCGTACTTTATTTTGTATCCCGCCAATTCGGCTGGGGCCTGCCGGCCTTCCCGGCAGGCAGCGCCTATCTCAATCCATTCTGCTGGCAGCTCCTGTTCGTGCTCGGCGCCTGGTTTGCGCTTTCCGGCGGGAAATTTGTGCGCACGCTGCAAGAACTCTGGCCGCTGCGGGTGCTGGCGCTGGCCTATCTTGTGTTCTCGCTTTTGATGATGGTTGCAGCGGAAAGTCCTGCTATCGGCAGCATGCTTCCCGACATCCTCACCAAGGCGTTCATCCCGATCGACCGCGAGAATTTGGGACTTGCCCGCGTCCTTCATATCCTGAGCATCGCCCTGCTGTTCACCTGGCTCGTGCCGGCAGATTGGAATGGGTTTCACAGCAGGCTCATGCAGCCCATCCTGAAATGCGGCGAAGAATGGCTGGCCTGCTTCTGCGCCGGCGTGTTCCTCTCGTTGGCTGGGTACATCGTGCTGATCACCAGTCCGAACTCCTACCTGCTGCAGGTGCTGGTCAGCGTTACCGCGCTCGTGCTGATGACGGCGGTCGCCTATTACGTGTCGTGGTCGCGGCAGCAGGACCAGGTCGCGCGCTTTGGTCCCACGCGCGCCAAGGACGATCACGCGATCGCCGACAGATAGCGCTGCACCGAGGTATCAAAGGCGGCTTTCGCGCCATTTGCGATGTTGCGGTCCCACCAGGCGCCGTAGATGCGATCGAAGGCGAGCGGCGCGATCCTTGCCGCGATTGACCTCACCGCCTCCGCGTTGAGCGGAATATAGTTCGGATAGCTGTACATGAAGCTGACGAAACGGCGGTCCATCGCGACCTGTGCGATGTCGCCGGTCAGCAGCGCGCCACGGCCATCGGCACCGGCGCGCCAGTGCAGCACAGTGCCGCCGGCGAAATGCCCGCCGGCGCGCACGAGCAGGATGTCATCCGAAAGCCTGCAGGTTTCGCCGGACCAGGACACGATGCCCTGATACGGCCGGGTGACCCATTGGCGGTCGTCCGCATGCAGATAGACCGGCGCATTGCCGAAAGCTTCGCTCCAATCGGCCAGCGCGCCATAATAATGCGGATGCGAGATCGCGATCGCCTTCAGCCCGCCGAGCGAGCGAACATGCTGCACGGCCGCGGGCGTCGCCAGCGGAATGCAGTCCCACATTACGCAGCCGTCACGCTCGGGAATCAACAGCGCGCGCTGGCCAATGGCGAAGCTCGGCTCGAGGCCGATGCCGACGAGGCCAAGATCATCGCGCCAGACCGGCTGGTGCGATTGCGCAAGTTCCTCGCGGGTGAGCCATTTTTGCCCGCCCCAATGCACGAACTGCCGCTCGTCCTCGCAAATCCGACAGGACGCCGGCGGCTTGTCGCTTTCGGGAAACTGCGCGCCGCACTGAAAGCAGGTGAACATGGGCATTTGATGTCCTCCGAGATGATAAGGGCTGGGCGATCAGCATCCCGAGAAAGAGCGACCTTCTTAGCTTCGGGTTTGATATCTCTATTCCTGATTGGACATATGGGACAGTTGTTCCTGCCGAGCCGGGTTTTAATCGTCATGGTGCCGACGACGTTCGCAACAACAAAGTCCTGGCGTTATGGGTCCTGGCTTTGGCCACGACGACATCGTTGGGATACTGTGCCGTCATCGCGGCAAGGATCGAGCGCGAGATGACCGGTGAATGAATGATGCTGAAACTGTTGGCCGACGATTTGACCGGAGCGCTCGACTCCGCCGCCGAGTTCACGGGCCTGTGCGGCGCGATCAGGGTGTTTTGGCCGGACGGCCCAATATCGCATGTCGAGGGTAGTCTGGCGATCGACAGCGGCACACGCGAGCTGGGTCACACGCAGGCTTTGGCAAAAGTGGAAAAACTCGCGCCGATGCTCCGCGGCGCCACGATTGCATTCAAGAAGATCGATAGCCTGCTGCGTGGACCGTGGGTGGCGGAACTGGCGGCCTGCCTGCAGACCAGGGGCGGCGCACGCAAGACGGCCGGCAATATGCCCTGGCGGCGGATGGCAGCTGGCGCGCGGTCGGTCCTGACATCGTTCAGCAGCTCCGGGACCAGAACATCGCGGCCGGGCTGGGCAGCATCGCGGAGCCGCTCTCGTCCGGCGTCACCGTGTTCGATGCACAGAGCGATGAGGATCTGCTGCGCATCGTAGAGATCGGCAGGCGGCATGCCGGACGCGTCTTATGGTGCGGCGCGGGCGGCCTTGCCAGCGCGCTTGCATCAGGCACCGAAGTGAAAACCTCGCGCAAGATCGCCGCGCCGGTGCTCGGAGTGTTCGGCTCCGACCACGCCGCAACGGCGGCACAGGTGGCAAGATGCGCTGGTGCAACGGTCCCGCTGACGGCCGAAAGCCGCATCGATGTCGATTGCGTCAGGCGGCGCCTGGCCGAGGGCCTCGCCTTCGTCAAGCTGGATGCACCGGCGGGAAGCGCGCGAGCGCAAGCCGCACGGCGCTTCGCCGCCGAGCTCGCGGTGTTGAGTAGCGAGATCGATCGTCCCGCAACCCTGATCAGCTCCGGCGGCGAGACCTTGAAGGCGCAATGTCTTGCCATCGGCGCCCATGCGCTAACAGTCACCGGACGGCTGGAGCCCGGCGTTCCCAGATCCATGATCGAGGATGGCGCCTGGAAGGGGGTTGAAGTGATCTCCAAATCCGGCGCATTTGGGCCGCCAGACCTGTGGCGGCAACTCTTAAGCGAAAACGCGCTCATCTAGGCAAGAAGGACCATGGCGAAACGACATCTGGCAATAACGATGGGCGATCCGTCCGGCATCGGCCCGGAGATCATCGTCAAGGCCTGCGCGCGGCTGCGCGAGCGGCTCGCGGCGGGCGATCTCCGGCTTCTCGTCATCGGCAGCGCAAGCGCGTTTGAACAGGCCAACCGGCAACTCGGTGCCGATGTGCAGGTGGCCCCCGTCTGCCTCGATGACCCGGATTGGCCCAATCTGGGTTTTCTGCAGGCCGATGAAGAGAGCAGCGCCATCGCGCCAGGCGTGCTGTCCGCCGATGGCGGCCGCTTTGCCTACAAGGCGGTGGAGCAAGGCGTGCGTCTGGCCATGGCCGGACGCGTCGGCGGTGTCGTCACCGCGCCGCTCAACAAGGAGGCGCTGAACAAGGCCGGCTATCACTATCGCGGGCACACCGAGATGCTTGCGGAACTCACCGGCGTGCGCGGCTCGGTGATGATGCTGGCCCATGGCAATATGCGGGTCAGCCACGTCTCGACCCACGTCGCGCTCCAGGATGTTCCGGCGCGACTGACGCCGGAGCGATTGCGCCGCGTGATCGACTTTGACGCACGAGGCGTTGCGGGGCCTCGGCATCGCGCGTTCTAGAATCGCCGTCGCTGCGCTCAACCCACACGCGGGCGAAGGCGGATTGTTCGGCCGGCAAGACATCGACGTGTCAGCGCCGACCATCGCCAAGGCGGTCGCCGATGGCCTTGATGTGGTTGGACCGATCCCGGGCGACACCGTCTTCGTCAAGCTGCGTGCCGGGCAATATGATGCGGTGGTCGCGATGTACCATGACCAGGGACACATCCCGGTCAAGCTGCTCGGCTTCGAAGTCGATCCCGGCACGGGCAAATGGCAGGAGCTGTCCGGCGTCAACATCACGCTCGGCCTGCCGATCATCCGCACCTCGGTCGATCACGGCACCGCGTTCGATATCGCCGGCAAGGGCATCGCCAACGAACGCAGCCTGATCGAGGCGATCGACTATGCGGAGCGGCTGGCGAGCAATGCGTGAGCAATTCGCCCCGATCTGTAGGAGGGTTGAGCGGAGCGGAAACCCATCACCTCTCCAAGATCGGTGGGTTTCGCTTTGCTCGGCCCTACCGCTTGGGAGATTACCCCCTCACCTTCGCCCGCGCGTTGCGCTCCGCCAGCGGCTCGACCTCGACCGTGGCGCTTTCCGTCGCGCGGTCGCGCTCGATCGTCAGCCGCACCTGCTGGCCGACGGGCGTGAGCCCGATCAGGTTACGCATTTGCGTGGCGCTGCGGATGGTGACGTCGTTGGCCTTTAAAATGATGTCGCCCTTGCGCAGACCTGCGCGTTCCGCCGGCGAGCCGGGACTGACCTCCGTGATCCGCGCACCCTGCAGGTGACCTGAGACGGGCTCGTCGAGATCGGCCAAGGCCACGCCGATCCGACCGCGTTCGACATGGCCTGATGCAACGAGCTGCTCCATCACCTTGCGCGCCATGTTGATCGGTACCGCAAAGCCGATCCCAACATTGCCGCCGGCTGGCGAGATGATCGCGGTGTTGATGCCGACGAGCTCGCCTTTGAGGTTGATGAGGCCGCCGCCGGAATTGCCCGGGTTAATCGCCGCATCGGTCTGGATGAAATCCTCATAGCCCTGCTTGACGAGCCCAGTGCGTCCCAGTGCGCTTACCAGGCCCGAGGTGACGGTCTGACCGAGTCCGAAAGGATTGCCGACCGCGATGACGAAATCACCGACCTGCAGGGCATCGCTGTCACCAAGCTTGAGCGCCTTCAGCCCATTCGGATCCCTGATCTGCAAGAGCGCGACGTCGGTCGGCGGGTCGCGCCCGACCAGCTTGGCCGCGAACTTCCCTCCGTCCTTGGTCGTGATCTGAACCACGGAGGCGTGCGCCACGACATGGTTCGCGGTCAGCACATAGCCCCGCTGTGCGTCGACGATCACGCCCGATCCGGTAGCGCTGAATTCCTTTTCAAGCTGTCGGGGGACGTCGAAGAATTCGCGAAACAGCGGATCCTGATAGAGCGGATTGTCCTCCCGAATCCGGCCCTGCACCGAGATATTGACGACCGCAGGCGTCACCTCCTTGACCAGCGGCGCCAGCGTCGGCACACGGCCGGTGCCAAGGTCCGGAATTTGGGCGGCGGCCGCACCCGCGATGAGCAACCACAACAGCGCGGGCCAGACGGCCGCGCGGTTAAACAATTGCAAAACCTTCATTTTCCTTCCCACGAAGCTTTCGAGGCTGTTCGCGGGCGAATAGCTGGGGCGCAGAAAAGGCGCCTTCATGGCACATCTGGCAGTCCGGACGCGGGAGTGCCAAAAAATTTTCGCGAGTCTCTTGAACGGTTCCTCTTCTTTCCTAGGTCGGTTCTCGCCCGGGCCGCTTTGCGGACCAGCCAGGCCCTATGACGTCGCGGTGCATGCATTTCCGTCCGCTGCATGACCGCGTGCTGTTGCGCATGACGGAGCGCCCCCGGGTCCGGATCATGCTCGAAGGCCGAGTTAAAAGAGCTGACAGAACACAAGGAGGTTTCGCATCATGGCTGCCAAGGACGTGAAATTCTCAACCGAAGCCCGCGATCGCATGCTGCGCGGCATCGATATATTGGCAAACGCGGTCAAGGTCACGCTCGGTCCCAAGGGACGCAACGTGGTGATCGAAAAGAGTTTTGGTGCGCCGCGCATCACCAAGGACGGCGTCACCGTCGCCAAGGAGATCGAGCTCGAGGACAAGTTCGAGAACATGGGCGCGCAGATGGTGCGCGAGGTCGCCTCCAAGACATCCGACCGCGCGGGCGACGGCACCACGACCGCGACCGTGCTGGCGGAAGCCATCGTCAAGGAAGGCACCAAAGCGGTCGCCGCCGGCATGAACCCGATGGACTTAAAGCGCGGCATCGATCTCGCGGTCGACGCCATCGTCGAGGACCTGAAGTCGCATGCCAAGAAGGTCACGGCGAACGAAGAGATCGCCCAGGTCGCGACCATCTCGGCCAACGGGGATGCCGAGATCGGCAAATTCCTCGCCGACGCCATGAAGAAGGTCGGCAATGAGGGCGTGATCACGGTGGAGGAGGCCAAGAGCCTCAACACCGAGCTGGAAATCGTCGAAGGCATGCAATTCGACCGCGGCTACGTCTCGCCCTATTTCGTCACCAATGCCGAAAAGATGCGGGTCGATCTCGAGGACGCCTATGTGCTGATCCACGAGAAGAAGCTGTCGGCGTTGCAATCGATGCTGCCGCTGCTTGAAGCGGTCGCTCAGTCGGCCAAGCCGCTGCTCATCGTGGCCGAGGACGTCGAGGGCGAGGCGCTGGCGACGCTGGTCGTCAACAAGCTGCGCGGCGGCCTGAAGGTCGCGGCCGTCAAGGCGCCGGGGTTCGGCGACCGCCGCAAGGCGATGCTTGAGGACATTGCGATCCTTACCGGCGGCACCGCCATCGCCGAAGATCTCGGTATCAAGCTCGAGAATGTCACGCTCAACATGCTTGGCCGCGCCAAGAAGATCGTGATCGACAAGGAGAATACGACGATCGTCAATGGCGCCGGCGCCAAGAAGGATATCGAGGCGCGCATCGCCCAGATCAAGGCGCAGATCGAGGAGACGACATCCGACTACGATCGCGAGAAGCTGCAGGAGCGGCTCGCGAAACTGGCCGGCGGCGTCGCGGTGATCCGCGTCGGCGGCGCAACCGAGGTCGAGGTCAGGGAGCGCAAGGACCGCGTGGACGACGCGCTGCACGCAACCCGTGCGGCGGTCGAGGAAGGCATCCTGCCCGGCGGCGGCGTGGCACTGTTGCGTGCATTCAATGCGCTCAAGCGCATCAAGACCGCCAATGACGACCAGAAGGCGGGCGTCGACATTGTGCGGCGCGCGATCCAGATGCCGGCGCGGCAGATCGCCATCAACGCGGGCGAGGACGGCTCGCTGATCGTCGGCAAGCTGCTCGAACATCCGGACTTCAATTGGGGCTTCAATGCCGCGACCGGCGACTACCAGGATCTGGTGAAGGCCGGCGTGATCGATCCCGCCAAGGTTGTCCGCGCTGCGCTGCAGGATGCCGCCTCTGTCGCTTCGCTCCTGATCACCACCGAAGCGTTGGTGGCGGACAAGCCGAAGAAAGCCGAGGCGAACGCACCGGCTGCTCCGGCCATGGACTACTGACGCAGACGGCCCGGCCGCGCGGGCGGCCGGGCGAAGCAACACGGGATCGAGGCGCGCTCAGCGCAAGGCTGCGAGACAGTGCTTCGCCGCGCGCCCCAAGGCATTTGCCGCGGCGGTCAGCTCGCCGACATCGTGCCCGCCGAATCCGAGAATGAACCCGTCAGGGTCCGCAGGCTTCGCGCGCGTTTCCGACAGAAGCCAGGTCTCGACCTGCGCTTGCGCGCGGATCCGGGCCGCTGCATCGCTCGGCAAGCCTTTCGGCAGCAGCGCCAGCAGGTGCAACCCTTGCTGCGGGCTCACGATGTCGAGGGCGCCATCCGCCGTGGCCTCGAGTGCCGCGACCACGGCGTCGCGCCCTGCACGATGACGCCGGCGCATGCGGCGCGTGTGATCGGCAAGAAAGCCATCCGCCATCAGATCGGCCACCGCGTCGGCGGCAAGGGTCGGCGGAAAGCGATCGTGTCCCTCGCGCACCGCAACAACGGCCTCGACGGCGGCAGGCGGAAGCACGATGTACGCGAGGCGCAGAGCGGCGCCGAGGAGTTTTGAGAACGTGCCGAGGTAGATCACACGATCGCCGCCGCCGATACCGGCCAGCGCCGTCAGCGGCGGACCGCCGTAGCGAAATTCGCTGTCGTAATCGTCCTCCAGCAGCCACGCTTTTGACGCGCGCGCCCAGTCGACCAGGGCCGTGCGACGCGCCATCGTCATGGTGACACCGGTCGGAAACTGATGCGATGGCGTGACATAGGCTGCTTTCGCGCCTCCCGTCTTCCTCTGCCCGGCGCGTACGTCGAGGCCTTCGGCGTCCACGGGGACGGGCACCACCTTCAGGCCGGCCCTGGTCAAAGTCCTGCGCGCGGCCGGATAGCCCGGGTCTTCCATCCACACGGCATCGCCGGGGGCCAGCAGCGCCTCGGCGCACAGCCGCAGGCCCTGCTGGATGCCGTTGACGATGACGACGCAATCGGGGTCGCACGCAAAGCCGCGGCTTGCGGCGAGATAGCGCGCGATCTGAACGCGAAGGTGCTCGCTGCCGCGCGGATCGCCGTAGCCGAAATCGGCATCGCTGGCTTTGATGATGCGGCGGCGTGTGGCCGCCGCGAGCCGCCGCAGCAATTGTGGATCGGCGTAAGTCTTGCCCAATGCGAAAGGTCTGCTGGGCAGCCGCTTGACCTCTGCGGGCACGACCGCCTGCGGCGGCTTTGCACGGCGCGGCGGGGCGGGAAGCGATGCGACGAACGTCCCTGATCCGGTGCGCGCCTCGGCCAGCCCGTCGCTTTGCAGATGTTCATAGGCAATGACGACGGCGTTGCGCTTGACCCGAAGCTGGTCGGCGAGCGCGCGCGTGGAGGGTAGCCGCAGGCCTGCGGCTAGCCGGCCGTCGAGAACGGCGCCGCGCAGGCCCGCATAGACCTGCAGCGCCTGGCTTCCCGCAGCGCGCTCCAACTGCAGCGGCACATCGAGCACGGCGCCGCGTCGTCTGGAAGTGGTTGGCATAATCAGCTCAAAATTGGACCTCGCGCCGACCACTTTAACTGTGGCCTAGATGGCGCTCAACTTCGGAAAAGTGCGAGAATGACCAGTAAGACCAGTGCGAGCTATCCCGTCGATGAGATCAACCGCGTGAAGCGGCGCCACGACCGCGGCTTCTATGACGTCGAAACCGTGCATGCGCTGCTCGATTCAGCCGTGCTGTGCCACGTGGCCTACGTGATCGACGGCCAGCCCTTCTGCACGCCGACGCTATATTGGCGAGAGGGATCGCGGCTGTACTGGCACGGCAGCAGCGCGAGCCGGATGCTGCGCAATCTCTCGGAAGGCGAGCCGGCCTGCCTGACCGTGACCCATCTCGACAGCCTCGTGCTCGCCCGCTGCGGCTTCAACCACTCGGCCGATTATCGTTCGGTGATGGCGTTCGGCCGCGCCAGGCTGGTGAGCGATCCGGAAGAGAAGGAACGCGCGTTGGTGATGATGGTGGATCGCTTCTTCCCCGGCCGCACCGCGCAGTTGCGCCAGAGCACGCAGCAGGAAATCAAGGCGACCGCCGTCGTCACCATGGAGATCGAACGCGCCTCGGCGAAGATCCGCTCCAAGGGCGTCGCGGACGACGATGAAGACTACGAATTGCCGATCTACGCCGAACGCCTGCCGGTCTACACAGTGCTGGGCGCGCCGGAGGCCTGCACGCGCCTGCTCCCCGGCGTGGCGCGCCCGACCAATCTCGCAAGCTATCGCGAAGGGCGAAAGCTGGAGGATGCCGTGCGTGAAGGATATGGCGTCGCCTATCCGGAATCCGATTCGGTTGAGCGGTAGATGGGGCGAGAAGGACGTCGCGCCCCAGAACACGAGCGTTTGTGAGCTCACGAGCTGAAACCGACCAATCTCAATCCGTCATCCGCAGCGAGCCTCGAAAGATGAACGGCTCCGCTGCGAGAGCCGGGCGAGCCGGCCGCTTTCGCGCGGCCTCCTCAGGGGGTGACGGTGATAGTTCATCGCCGGTTCCGCGAGCCGGTTCCTACCGCAGCGCGGTGCCACCGAGATTCCAGCCGCGGCCGCTTTCGCCGAAGATCTCGTGGCCGGTCGGCGTCACCGCCACCGTGTCCTCGAGCTTGATGAAGCCGCGCCTGGGATGCTTCATCGTGGTTTCGACCGAAACCACCATGCCGGGCTCAAGCGGCCGCTTGGCGTCGGCGGCGTCATAGCGGACCGGCCCAGTGGCGGTGAGGCGCGGCGCCTCATGGCTGACCAGCCCCATGCCGTGGGCGAGGAACTCAGTGTTGCCGCGCTGACTCATCGTCTGCAGAGCCCGTTCGGCGGCGCTGTAAATCTCGCCGCCCGCAATACCCGGCTTGATCGCGGCGAAGGCTGCGCGCTGCACCTGCTCGATTTCGGCCAGCAGATCCTTCAGCTCCGCGTCCGGCTCACCGAGCACCGCCATGCGTGCAAGGTCGCCGATATAGCCGTGATAATTGCCGCCGGAATCGAGCGAGAGCACGTCGCCCTGCTCCCAGCGCTGCTCGGAGGGCGCGCGGTTGTGGCTCGCCCCGCAGGCCAGCAGGCAATATTCGAACGTCAGCCCGCGCCTGGTTTCCGCCACGCGCAGCGCATCGGAGAGCTGGCGCTTGCTGGTGCCCGGCCCATGATGGGCGATCACATCGAGCATCGATTCGATGACGAGTTCGGACGCCATGCGTAGCTTGGCCAGCTCGGCGGGCCGCTTCACCGCGCGTAGCCGCTCCAGCACATAAAGAGCGTCCTTGACCTGGCTGTTCGGAAACGCATCCTGCAGCGCCTTCCCGGCATCCATCGGCATGAAGGCACACTCGAGGCCGATCCGTTTCGCCGGCATGCCACTGGCGCGGATCAATTGCGTCGCCAGCGCAATCGCATCCGTGGTTCCGTGGGCCGTGGTGCGCAGCTCCGGCACCCAGGGACGGGCGACCTCGCGCTGATGCGTCTCCAGCCGATGCCCGACATAGGCGGCCTTGTCGGGCGCACCCTTGGCGTAGATCACGATCGGCAGATAGCGGCTGACGCCCAGCGCATCCATGTAGTCGAAGAAGATCGCCCGCTCGACGTCCAGAAGGTACTGCACATTGTGCTTGGATGTGGCGAGGAGGACGTCGATGCCGGCCTCCTCCATCAGCTCGTCGAGCCTTTTGGTATCGAACGGAATGGCCGGGGAAGCGGCGTGAGTCCGGGCGCTGTCCTGCATGATGCGTTTCCCTTCCTGGCTATGACCCCGCAGCGTGGAGCGCGATTGCGATTAATTCGCCATCGTGCGCGAGGTTTCCGGCCGGGCGTGATCTTTTTGGAAAACCGGTGAACGGGCGCATGATCGGAGCGCACGCGCCCCGGTTCCATCAGCCCGGCCTGTCAGACGGGGCCAATGTCATGATGGGGTCCCTCTCAAAAATGTTGATGAGGAGATTGTCGGTGTCGAGATCGGCCGGCGAACTGGCAGCTGGCGATTGCGCGGCGACCTCAGCGACGTTAACGACGACACCAATCGAGCTGACGGCACCGATAACGAGCCGCCAGCGCCTGCATTCCCGTGCGCCCACCGAACATCCCCCCACTTGGCAACGACTGCATCATGCTGCAGCGTCGCTCGCCTTAACGCAGCGAAGCTGCGTTGACACGGGATCGCGCGGTAGAATGCTTCAAGACCGGAGCTTTTCTATTTCTAAAAGCGCATCACGCCGGCTGTGTCTTCGCCGCTCTTTGTCAACTGCACCCATCGCGGTGTCTTCGCGAAGAAAGGCGGCGGCAGCGACTAAGGCTCGATCCGTTCTTCTATGCGACCTTTCGACGATTGAGGGCGAAGCCGATAGCCAGGGCCGCAATCATGAGAACCTGGGCCGCAATCGTTTGCGTCGTTGGGAACAAACCAACCAACGAGATACGTGGCACCGAGCGTAGCGGGGCGATGCCGACGATGCCGGCCTCTTGCAGCGCCGCGATGCCCTTGCCCGCCAGCACGACCGTCAGAACAGCCATAAGCCACGAACTGTAGGTGAAGAACTTGCCAATCGGCAGCCGCCGGCTGTAGCGCAGCATCGCCCAGGCGATGACCGCGAGCACGGCGCACGCGCTCAGTGCTCCGGCAAGTATGGTACCGCCGTTTCCCTGGGTCCATAGCGCCGCGTAGAAGAGGATCGTCTCGAACACCTCGCGGTAGACGACGATGAAGGCGAGTCCGAATAGAAGCCAGGCCGAACCGCCGGATAGCGCCTTCGCCATCTTTTCGCGGATGTAGCGTTGCCATTGGTCGGCTTGCGCCTTGCCGTGCATCCAGATGCCGACCGAGAGCAGGACGACCGCAGCGAAGACCGAGCCGAACCCCTCGGTCAGTTCTCGGCTCGCGCCGCTGATCCCGATCACCCAGGTCGCGACCACCCAGGTTATGAAGCCGGCGACGAGCGCACCCACCCACCCTCCGTGGACGTAGGGCATGACCTCGATGCGCTCGGCCTTGCGGAGGAAGGCGATCATCGCAACGACGATCAGCAGCGCTTCCAGCCCCTCACGCAGCAGGATTGTCGCCGCCCCGAGAAAGGTTGAGAGGCTGCTTGCCGCATCGGGTGAAAGCGAGGCCTCCGCGTCATCAAAGAGATCGTCGAGGACCTGCACACGTTTGGCGAGCGCATCGGCATTTTCTCCGCTCTGGATGGCGGCGCGATAGTCGCCCATCGCTCCCTCGATCCGCTCCATGAGCGTACGATCGCGCGCGCCGAGCGCCGGTTCGACCGGTTCGAATCCGTCGAGATAGGCAGACAAAGCTAGCTCGCCGGCATGCTTGCGGTCCCCTGCACGATAGGCGGCGAGGCTCTCAGTCAGGCGGCTGCGCACCAGTGACAGCGATCCGACCTGCTGCTGCATGACGGCATCGGGATGGCGACGCAGATAAGCCATGAGAGCGTCGGCCTTATCCTGGCCGATCTTGCTCGCGAGCGCTGCGGGCGTCGTGCCGACGAGCGTCTTCAGATCGGGAACGAGCCCGTGAAGCGCGGCGTCCTGCTTCCACAGCCGTTCGCCTTCCACCGCGGCGGGCTCGGGAAAAGCGAACTGACCGGCGTATAAGGCCAAAGCCCAGCGATCATCGGTCGGAAGACTGTCGAAGCTCGGCATCGCCGTGCCATCGAGCCCCTGGGTGATCACCTGGTAAAGGCCGAACACGCTTCGTTGGCGGGCGCGTTCGGCATCCGTGAACGCGACCGGCGGCGTATCCAGCTTGTCAGCGTTCGGCCCATGACCGTCGCCGGCCTCGCCATGACAGGCGGCGCAGTTCTGAGCAAACAACGTGGCGCCGCGTGCGACGTCCGGAACCTTGCTCGGCGCCAGCGGCACTGGATAGGCCGCAAGCAACGCAGCCGCCAGGCCACGCGCTATGCCCGCAACCTCCTCGGCGTCAGCCTTGTCTGCGATGGCGCGCTGCAGGCGGACGGCTTGCCTCGCAAGCGCTTGCCGTTCCGGCTTGGGTGGAAGCGCAGCAAGCTTCGCGGTAACGGTCGCCGCGAACTCGTTCTGCTCGGCATATTCGGAAGGACTCGTGACCGCGCCATGCGACACGGCGCCGGCGTAATCCACCGCGATGTAATCCAACAATCGCCACGTGGTTTCGACATCGCTCGTCTCGGCCATCGCTGCGCCGAAGAATAATGGCGCGAGCAGCATGGCGAGCATTGCGAGGCGCGATGGCAAGGATAGCAGACTCACGGGGATGCCAGGTTGAAGGTTGTCCGATGACGGTCGTACCGCCGGTTTCGGGTCGGTGCAATTTGAGGCGTTCTAATTCCGCGCGGGGTCAACTTCTTTTGAGGCTTGTCCGCCGGCTTTCTCGCGCGATCGCACGAGCCGCTAACTGCGCCAGGCGCGAGCCGCAGCGGCGACGACAGCCAGGGTCGCCTTCGCGCCATCGGCCTCGCCCTTCTCGAAGTCTCCGTCCGTCTGCGCCATGGCGTTGGTGACATGCGCGAAGCAGATGACGGAACGTCCGTTTGTGGCGCCGAACGGATACAGGGCTGCGGCTTCCATCTCGACGGCGAGTATGCCCGAACGGCGCGCCCGCTCGATCGCCGATGCGGTCTCGCGATAGGGAGCATCCGTCGTCCAGGTCGCGCCGCGATGTAGCGCGATGTTCGCGAGCGCACGTCCCCTCTCTTCCGCGCGCGCGACAAGCGCTGCGTCGGGCGCCTCGGCGAACATCGAACCGGCCAGATAGTGATAGCTCGTCCCCTCGTCGCGCAGCGCACGGTCGATGAGGACAAAGTACGGCGTGGGCCCGATGGGAGTGATCTGGCCGGCGGACGTGACGCTGACGAGCAGTCGGCAGCCGGACGCGAAGAGTTGCTCGGCGACGAGCACCGCAAAGGGCGCACCGACCGCGCATCCCACGATGCCGGCCTCGCCGATGCCGTCAAGATCGAAGGCGAGAAGTTCGGTGTGATAGCAGGCCCATCCTTCATGGATGCGGCCCGTCCCGGTCCGTTTGAGGTGGCGGACGACGTCGCCGTCCGGATCCAGCACGCAGATTTCGGGTACGGCGAGGAGCGGCAACTGCCTCTGCCTGCGCGCCTCCCTCAACAGGGCTTCGGGCCGGAACACGGAAGGCGCCGCGTGATCTTTCCCGCCGATGATCGGCCAAGCGATGTCGGCGCGGTCAATTCTCTCGTCCATGATGCATCAGGTCCGCTTGTCTCAAGCGACGGATTCGATCGGCAGGCCCGCCGCCTTCCATTCAGGGTAGCCGTCCTGAAGCCGGCGGACGCGATAGCCGCGGGCCCTGAGCGCTGCGACCGCTTCGAACGAAAGGACGCAATAAGGGCCACGGCAGTAGGCGATCACCTCGCGGCTCTTCGGGAGCTCGCCCAAGCGTCGCTCCAGTTCGGCGAGCGGAATGTTAAGGGCCCCCGGAAGATGCCCCATCGCAAATTCGTCTTTGGGTCGCACATCGAGCACCGTGACCAGATCGTCGCGCAGCCTCGCGACCAGGTCATCACGCGACACCGGTTCGAGCGCGTCGCGGGCCTGAAAGTAATCGCTCACGACACGGCCGATCTCAGCGACATTGCGCTCGCCGACGCGACCCAGGGCCTTGATCAGCGTGACCACCTCGGCATCGCCCGAAAGGCGATAAAGAACATGCTTGCCGCGACGCTCCGTCTCGACGAGGCGTGCTCGCCTGAGGATCTGCAGGTGGCGGGAGGTGTTGGCGAACGTCAGATGCGCCCGGGCCGATAACTCCTCAACGCTGCGCATCCCCTGGGCGAGGTGCTCCAACAGCTCAAGCCGGTGAGCGTGACCGAGCGCCTGCGCCACTTCAGCGAGGTTCTCATAGATTGCCCGTTTCGGTCCGGTGCTTGACACGGCATCTTCCTAATATATCATTCAGCGGAACGATTGAATGTATGTCTAGCTGCTCTCACAGAGGAGTGCAAGCTCATGATCCTGCGTCAATTCTTGCACGGTGATCCGGTCGGCATCTCCTACCTCTTCGGCTGCGGCGGCAAGGCCGCGGGAGCGGTTGTTGATCCGGTCGGCGACATCCAGCCCTATCTGCAAGCCGCCGACAATGCCGGCATGCGCATTCACTTCGTCATCGATACGCATATCCATGCCGACCACCTTTCGGCCGGGCGGGCTCTCGCCGATGCGGCGGGCGCCGAATACGTGCTCTCGGCGGAGGCAGGCGTATCGTTTGCGTTCAAAGGCGTGCGCGACGGCGAAGTCCTTCCGCTTGGCAATGTCTCGGCGACCGTGCTGCACACGCCCGGTCACACACCCGAGCACATCTGCATTCTTGTGACGGACCGAACGCGCGCCGACGAACCCTGGTTCGTCCTGACCGGCCACACTCTCATGGTTGGCGATCTCGGCCGCACCGAACTCGCCGTCAGCGCCGAAGCAGGCGCAAGGCACCTGTTCCGGAGTGCACGAAGACTGAAGGCGCTTCCCGACTACGTCGAGGTGCTGCCCGGAGCCTATGCGGGCTCGGTCTGCGGCCGCCGGCTCAGCGGCAAGCCATGGTCCTCGATCGGCTTCGAGAAGCGGCACAACCAGGCCTTTATGATCGAGGACGAAGCCGAGTTTGTTCGCTTCATGGTCGCCGAGATTCCGCCGGCACCGCCGGAAGCCGCAAAAATCAGAGCCGCCAACTCGGGTGTCACGGCCGCCGCGGCCTGATCCCGTGAGCGAAGCGGTCCCAACTCCGCAAGCTGCCGCGTCGGTCCGGTTGGGGTTGAAGGAAAACTGGCCGCAGTTCTCCTTGCTCGTGTTGATCAACGCCTTCGTCGGCGGGATGGTCGGGATCGAGCGAACCGTCGTGCCGTTGATCGGCGCCGAGGAGTTCAAGATCGGCTCGACGACGCTTGTCGTCTCCTTCATCGTCAGCTTCGGAGTCGTGAAGGCGTGCGCCAATCTGATTTCCGGGCAGCTCGCCGACGCGTGGGGACGCAAGCGAGTTCTCGTCCTCGGCTGGCTCGTCGGCCTGCCGGTGCCGTTCATGATCATCTGGGCGCCAAGCTGGAAATGGGTCATCGCCGCCAACGCCCTTCTCGGCGTCAACCAGGGCCTCGCCTGGTCGATGACGGTGATCATGAAGATCGATCTCGTCGGGCCGAAGTCGCGCGGACTGGCCGTGGGCCTGAACGAGTTCGCCGGCTATGTCGCGGTGGGCGTCACCGCCTACCTCACCGGATATGTTGCATCGGAGCACGGGCTGCGGCCGGCGCCGATCTATCTCGGTGTTGCCTACGCGATCCTCGGCGCAACGCTCTCGACGCTGCTGGTGCGCGACACGCGCGAGCACGTCCGGCTGGAGACTTCGACGCATGCACGGCAGGCATCTCCCATCAGCTTCCGCGAGATCTTCTTCCTCACGTCCTTTAGGGACCGCAATCTGTTCGCCGCGTCTCAGGCCGGACTCGTGAACAACCTCAACGACGGAATGAGCTGGGGAGTCTTCCCGCTGTTCTTCGCATCGTTCGGTCTTGCCGTGGAACGGATCGGCATATTGAAGGCAGTCTATCCTGCAACCTGGGGCATCCTGCAGGTCGCCACGGGTCCTTTGTCCGACCGTTGGGGCCGCAAGGGCCTGATCGTTGCGGGCATGTGGGTGCAGGCGGCGGGCTTGTTCCTGACCGCTGCAACGGGGCATTTCGAGTGGTGGCTCGTCGGCAGCCTGCTGCTCGGAATTGGCACGGCGATGGTGTATCCGAGCCTGATCGCCGCCGTCTCCGATGCATCGCATCCGAACTGGCGCGCCCGCTCGCTCAGCGTCTATCGCTTCTGGCGGGATCTCGGCTACGCGATCGGAGCGCTGTCGGCGGGCATCATCGCGGACAGGTTCGGGCTTTCGGCGGCAATCAGCTCGATAGCCGCCCTGACGTTCGTTTCCGGAATCGTCGTTGCCGTGTTCATGCGCGAGCAGGCGGCTGGCTCGGAACCTGCAACAAGGACCGGGACGATCGCGAAATGAATTGCGGCCTTGTCTCACGCAACATTCGAGTGCTTCGAACCGACGATCAAGTTGCAGAGCCGGGGAGCGCCTTCAACCGAGCTCGTTCGATGACTTCGCCTCAAAAACCAAAAATCCAGCAATCCGTTAAGATTGCTGGATTTAGATCTTGGTTGCGGGGAGCGGCAACCACCGATACCGACATTCACCTGAGATAGCCATATAAGCTGGTTGAGCCCGCATGATGCATTGCCCTCCGAAGGTGGAGGCCACACGTTCGAATCGTGTTGGGTGCGCCACTCAGAATAAAACCACGAAGTCGTATGTTATTCAAATTCCTTTGTAATCTGGAGACCTGCCAATCTGTGCCCCGGCCCGCCGGGCCGGGGCGTCTGGTCGTGCGGCGCTGATCTCTGCACCAAGACGCTTGCCGCGCATCAATAGTGGTACTGATTTGGGCACACCCAATTGCCGTAGGCGTCTTGGTAGCATCCATAGTTGTAGCTACCGTAGGCACCGTAATAGGCAGCGCCGGCCGCCGCGGCTCCAACGGCGGCTGCACCGTAGGCCGCTCCACGCCGCGCGGCCGTGCGGTAGGCCCCCCTGCGGACCGCGGTGCGCGCTACCGGGCGGCCAGGAATTGGACGGTATCCATAGCCGCGCCCCGCAACATGCACACCTCCGCCGTGAACTGCACCGACGCGGGCGCTGTGAAATCCTCCACCGCGGAAGCCGCCCCCGCCACCACGACGAGCCAACGCCTCATTCGGAATCAAACTTGCGCCCACCAGGGCGAGTGCAGCCAGAGCCACAAGAGCATTCCGCAACATGGTGTCCTCCTTTGCTGACAGATCACAAGGTTGGGGTCGATTGCCGCATCCGTCTGGTCATCCCCCTTCGTCTCTAAACACGGTAACGCTCGATCGATCAGCGCCAAATGGTTGGGTCACAAAGTTCCTATGCAGGAACTAACCAGGTCGAGGTCGAGCTGTGGACGGTGCCGATCTCATTCAGCACCCAGCACAAGCCTCGGCTGGGCCGCATCTACGATATTGATCTAGATCAAGCAGCCGACGAACCCGGACAGGCTCATGGGAGGGGTCATCACCTCCATGCACCAGAGGTGGAACGCACACCCTCAACGTGAGCAGTGTCATGCCAGTCCGCGGTAGCCAACTTCACGTCAGCGAGCCAGCCAGCAACGGCACGCGGGAAGAGAAACCCCACGAGTTTGTTCTTGTCGACGATATTCGACCACCGCGCCGCATCGAGTTCGCGCGGGAGAGAATGCTCCTGTGTCGCCTGTATCTTGGCCTGATTCAGTCCATGAATGACGACTATGGCGCAGACTTCGCCAAGCATAGCGATAGCGCGACATTCCGCACTATCGGCATTTATGTGTTTCTGCGCACCGTTATGTGTTCGCCGGTGCGGGCGAGCACGATCGCGCAAGCTCTGAAAATCCCGCGGACGATCGTACTCAGGCGCCTCAACGACATGGTCAAGCTTGGCTACATCGAGCGCGTCGGCAACGCCTATCGTATGACCGATAAGGTCAACATCCCGGACTTGCGCAGCAAGCTCCAGCGGCGCATGGACATGATCCTCGAGACTGCAAGGAAACTCGCGGAATGCGACATCTCCGATCGATCGGCGACCGGACAAGATGGGGCCTAATATACTCAACGCGATTTGCATTTTTTGCCAGCGCCTTGCAACGGAGATCTCGCGAATGATCTTCCTGCTCTTTTCAACAGGCGTAGCGTTGTTCTTTTTCATCAGCTCACTCGGCTTGTTGAACTACGGCCGCCACCTTGGCTTGCGCTATCGCGCAAAGGAAGGGGTGGACGGCGTTGCAGGATTGGCTACGATCGAAGGGGCCATATTCGGGCTGATGGGATTGCTGTTTGCATTCACCATCTCCGGTGCTCTTCAGCGCTTCGATGACCGCCGGCAACTGGTCATTCAGGAAGCGACGGCGGCTCGCACTGCCTATGACCGGCTTGGCCTCTTCGACGAGGAGATTGCGCGCAAGCTCCAAGCCGGCCTGAAGGGCTATGTGCAGGCGCGAGTCGATCTTTATCGAATGCCGCACGACTTCTTGCTGTGGCGAAGGGCGGAAGATTTTTCAGACAAGCAGGAGCACAAGCTGCGCGAACTCAAGCAGACCCTGTGGAATGCGGCTGACGCCGCCTGCCCAAAGGCAGGTTATCAACCCGCGTGTTCGCTTGCGCTCCCAGCACTCGGCAACCTGTTCGAAGTGGCGCTGCTGCGCGCCGGAGCAAGCGAAAAGCATCCTCCCCAGATTATCTACTTCATGCTGTTCGGCCTCGGACTCGCCTGTTCTCTGCTTGCGGGCTTCGGCATCGCCGCGCGCACCGCGCGTAGCTGGATACACATGGTGATCTTCGCTCTTACTCTGGCGGTCGCGCTCTATATCGTGACGGACATGGAGTATCCTCGGCTCGGCCTCATCAGTATCGAGGCTTTCGATCATTTTCTTGCCGATGCCCGCGACGACATGCGTTGAGCGTCATGCCGCCGCGCTGCCCATCGTTCTCACGAGCGAGCCGGCTGCTGCTCCAGCACGATCCTGATGCCGCTCAGATTGGACGCAAATTCCAAGCCGAGCTTGGGGCCATGCAGCCAAATGATCACGCCTTTGTCATTCTTCAGAGAGACGCCACCCCCGCCGGCTATGAGGGCGCCACCAGTGCCGACAGCAGTATAGGTGCCCTCGAAATCACTCAACTGGTGCAGATATGAGGCACGCCCGACCAGCCGGGTGACGGATGCACCGACGGTCGTGCCCACGCTTAGACCATAGACCGTGAACGGATACTCGCGGCCATCGAAAACCAGGACCCCGCGCCCTGCGCCCGCTCCGGCGACCAAACCGGCCTTTGCGAAGGTGACCCGAACAGACCCGGTTTTGGCGTAGGACGGCGCTGTTGTCAGCGCGAGCACAATCAGCGTCACCAGACCTGGCAGATACCTTCGCATGCGAATGTCCTCCCGTTCTGGCAGCTGCCGTCTTGCAGGCAACCCGCAGCCTAATGACCGCTCAGCACCAGCGTCTTGATCGGCAACAGCAACGCCTGGATGCGCAGCAACATGGCGTGCACGAGCCCGACCGCATCAATGCCGTGCAATACTATGCCCTTGAACGTGCCAGTATCCTTTGCTGCGATGATTTCGTGATTGCTGGTGTAGGCATTGACGATGCAGGTGCTGCCGGCTGTCACGCCATCGAGGCCACCCTTTTCGATCGGTTCCAGCACCGCAAGGATGGTCCCTGGCTTGGCCGCACTCGCGTCGATAAGCTGCTCTCCGCCCCTGAATTGGCCGGTGGCGATGTAGTCCTGGACGCTCGTGATGACCATCGGGATGATGGTCCATGGCAACGACACACATGCAGCCTCAGCGATCATGCCCGGCTTCAAGACTTGCGCCTCGATTTGCCCGAATCCGGCTTGTAGCGCTGTCCGGCCGGCGCCTTCCGGAATTAAGATGCCGGCCGGCCGCATCAGCGGATTGACGATATCACCTGGCCGAAGCGCAAACTGCTCGACGCGGCCGTCTACGCCGGCACGAATGAAAGTCTTGTCGTATTCCACCTGGGCCTGCGCCAGCGCCGCCTCCGCGCTCGCCTTCTCCGCCGGCAGAAGTGTGGAGACCTGCATTTCAGCAGATCGTTTTGCGGCAGTCGCCGCATCGATCGCCGCCTGCCTGCCATCGACCAGAACCTGAAGCTTCTCGATGTCGCGCTGCGGGACGATCCCTGGATTACGCCGCTGCAGTTCGCTCTTGACGTTCAGCTCGTCCTTGGCCTGCTTGTAGTCGCTATTTGCTTGCTGCAGTTGCGCCTCTGCCTTGGCGACATCGACCTTCGCAGCGACGAGCTGCGCCTCGACCTCGGCTATCTTGCGCCGCGCTGTTTCGACCGCGGCCTCCTGCTTTGAACTGTCCAGCCTGAAGAGCACGGTGCCCTTGGTGACCGGCGCGCTGATGCCGACATTGACTTCGGCAACACGCCCCGGAATCTCCGGAACGATCGGGACGGTTCGGAAGAACAGGGCCGCCGAGGTCGTCGACGGATGGAAATAGAAGATCATCGTGATGAGCGCGATCGTGAGCATCAGGCAGCCCACAATGCCCCATCTCAGCTCGAACCAGACGGAATAGAGCGTGATCTCTTTGCCAAGCCGCTTTCCCTGGGCGTAGCGGCGGTAAAGGTAATCCGGAAGCAGGGTGAAGAGTGAGCAGAGGAGCAGCTCAAGCATGGCTTGGGACCTCCTTCTTGGTGACCGCTATCTCTTTTGTGACACCAGACTCCGGTTTCTCTGGCTGACTCACTGCTTCGCCGGGCTTCACTTCACGCCGGCCCTGTTCAGGGCTGGCATCGGCCGCGTCCGCTATTCGCTCGACCGAGCCGGCGATACGACCCAAGGGCGTGCCAAAGTCAGGCAGATCGACCAGCGCAAGCAACAAGCCTGCAATCCAGAACAGGTGGACATGCGTAAAGAGCGCGAGGAGGCCCAGAACGGCGACGATCTCGAACTGCAGCTTTTGCGATTTGTGGGCCATCCGTTCCGGCAGCGTGTGCAGCCGCAAGTAGATGTTACCGACGGCCAGCACGGCGCCGATCAGGAAGATGCCCATGACGATCATCAGCCAGTCCGTCTCGCCGGGCCTGGTGATGAAAAACGGCAAATGGTGAGGCGTCAGCGGATGCAGCTCTCCATGCATTTGAGCCTCCTTCAGATCTGGCAGCGATAGTAGTGGACTTCCATGTCCTCCATGCCGGGGAACACTCGCGTGATCGTGTTGGCGTCAACCACTTTCAATTCGAATTGGACGCTGGAGAGCATGACGTCGGTCGCGCATCCCGCGACGATGTTGACCGATTCTCCGTCATCCTTCCTGGCCTTGATCGCGCATTTTGCGAACCTGCCGACAAGGCGGTTTGGCTCGACGATGAATCCTCCGCCATGCACCTCCGACGTTGGAGCGAACGTGATTTCTTTCCCCTTACCGCTCCGGACGAATACGTTCTTGCACTCGTGGGCGTTGGTCGCCCATGCTCCCGTGAGATCGACGGCCCGGGCTTGTGCCAAGCCCGTACCGGCCAGGATGGTTGCAGCTACCACAGCCTTGCGAAACGTTCTCATGGTCTCTCCGAAGCCGCTTGTGCTTCCGACTGGGCGGATATTCATCGACCGCCTCTGAGCCTCGATTGAGGTTCGGCTGGCAGCGGCTGGTTTGATCTACATCAATCGCTTCCGTTTTCCGGACCGAGGCGACGCCTCCGTCTCTGGCTAGCTTTGATCTGGATCAATTGGTTCGGTTCCGGACCGGCTCTAGCATCGCTCGAGACTGAGATGGCGAACTCAACGAGAAGGGATGCTGCCATGCCAGAGAAAATCGACGACTTGCTGCCGACGGCGAAGGAGATTCAGAAGCAGGCGGCCATCAAGGAAGCCGAGAAAGCCGAACAGATCGTGCGGGCTGCTGCCGCGGCCGAAGCGGAGAAGCGTGCCCTGATCGAGAAACTCAGCAAACCATCCGGCCTGTCGGAGGAAGACAAGGTCAAGCTCGCCTCCAACGTGATCCAGCGCGCGGTTCGGAACGGTCTGACCGAAGTTCAGGTCTATCGCTTTCCCAATGTGCTCTGTACTGACAAGGGCCGCGCGATCAATCAGCAGGAGCCGGGCTGGGAGAAAACCCTGACCGGAATACCGAACGAGATCTTCCAGCTCTGGACCGATTACCTGAAACCGCGCGGATACCGGATCCGCTATCAGATCATCGATTTTCCCGGCGGGATGCCCGGAGATATTGCGATCACAATCAGCTGGAGTTGAATTCAATGCTGAAGATGTCGCCGGAGGAGCGAACAGCCTCGAAGATGAAGCGGAAAGACTACGAGAAGGAGCTCCGCAAGCTTCAGGTTCAGCTTTGCCAGTTGCAGGAGTGGGTCAAAGCGAAGAGGGCCCGCGTTATCATCCTGTTCGAAGGACGGGACGCCGCCGGCAAGGGCGGCACGATCAAGGCGATCACCGAAAAGGTGAGCCCGCGGGTGTTCCGCGTCATTGCTCTTCCCGCGCCTTCCGACCGGGAAAAGAGCCAGATGTTCCTGCAACGTTACATGCAGCACTTCCCGGCGGGCGGGGAAATCGTGATCTTCGACCGCAGCTGGTACAACCGCGCCGGCGTCGAATACGTCATGGGCTTTTGCAGTGCAGAAGAGCACGAGCGCTTTTTGTCCCTTTGCCCCGAAATCGAGAAATATGTCGTCGACGGCGGCATTATCCTGATCAAGCTTTGGCTCGAGGTCGGCATGGACGAACAGGAGCGACGCTTCAAGGCGCGGATCGATGACCCGCTCCGGCAATGGAAGCTGAGCCCCATGGACACTGAATCCTACCGGCGCTGGTACGATTACTCGCGGGCGCGCGATCTCATGTTCAAGGCGACGAACTCGAAGCACGCGCCCTGGCACATCATTCGCTCAGACGACAAGCGGCGGGCGCGACTGAACTGCATCGCGCATCTGCTAGAGGCGATCCCGTTCAAGCGCCTGTCGCACGATCGGGTACGTTTGCCCAAACGATCCAGCAAGGGACGCTACGACGACCAAGCGTCGCTGCGTGGAATGACATTCATCGCCGAGCGCTATTGAACAATGCGCCCGGCGCCCCTTCAGCGAAGGGCGATCTGAACCCCGCCGACCGCGGCAGACAGCTCCACGCCGATCTTCGGGCCGTGCAGCTGCAATATCACCCCTTTTTCATTCTGCAGCTGAACCCCGCCGGCGCCGGCCGCCAGAGCGCCGCCGGCGCCGATCACACTATACGTGCCCTGGATGTCGCCGGGGCTGCGGATGTTTAAGGCACGCCCAGTGAACTGGGTGGTCGAAGCGCCGATCGTGGCACCGATACTCATGCCGGATACCGTGAATGGATAACGGTGGCCGCGGAAGATCAGGACACCTTCGCCACCGCCGACGCCAATGATGAAACCACCCTTGGTAAACACGACGCGAACCACACCGGTTTCGGCCTGCGTTGCGGTCGCAAGTCCCGACGCGAGCAATCCTGCGACGCTCAATTGAATGATCCACCCAAAGCACTTCCTCATGCCATCGCTCCCCTCACAAGGATCAGCCGATCCGAGACTGGTCGACGCAATTTCGGAGTTCGGCGCCCCTGACGCTTGATTTAGATCAAGGGCTCTCGCCCTGGTCGCGAGAGCGTCTGCGACCACTTCGTGCTAATGGCGCGGGATGCCGATGGAGACAGTCGCCGACACCACAGGCCGGCAAGCTGACAAAGGCTGGCTCTGGTGGTTTCCACCGGCTCGCTGGCTCGCTGAATACCGCCTCTCCTTCCTGACCGGCGATATCGTCGCCGGCGTTACCTTGGCTGCTTATGCGATCCCGGTATCGCTCGCCTATTCGACCCTTGCAAACCTGCCCCCGCAAGTTGGCGTGTACGGATATCTCTTGGGTGGGCTTGGCTATGCCCTGTTCGGGTCGTCGCGACAACTTGCCGTCGGTCCCACGTCTGCGATCTCGCTCATGATCGCAGGAACGGTTGAGACGATGGCGGGCGGAGATGCACAGCGTTACGCGCAGATCGCAAGTCTAGCCGCCTTCACCACCGGAGCGCTCTGTCTGATTGCCTGGTTATTGCGCCTGAGCGCGTTGGTGAAGCTGATCAGCGACAGCATTCTCGTGGGCTTCAAAGCGGGTGCCGGCCTGACAATTGCCATGACGCAGCTTCCAGCCCTGTTCGGGGTATCCGGCGGCGGGCACAATTTTTTCGAGCGGGCGTGGCTGTTCGGCGGGCAGATCAGCCAGCTTAACCTAGCCGTTGTACTCGTCAGCATCGTGGCGCTTGGATTACTCGTGCTGGGCCAGCGTGCCTTGCCTGGAAAACCCGTTGCACTCGGCGTCGTCGCGCTGTCGATTCTGCTCGCGACGATATGGCAGCTTCCGGCGATGGGCGTTGCTGTCACGGGAAAGATTCCGGCGGGCTTGCCCAGCCTGGCCGGGCCAGCGCTCAGGCTACGGGATGTTGAGGGGATCTTTCCGTTGGCGGGCGGCTGCCTGCTGCTCGCCTATATCGAGGGCGTATCCGCTGCCCGCACATTCGCCGCCAAACACGGCTACACACTAGATGCGCGGCAGGAGCTTCTGGGCATCGGCGCTGCCAACTTGGCAGCCGGACTGGCGCACGGCTATCCGGTCGCGGGCGGCCTGTCGCAATCGGCAGTCAATGACAAGGCCGGCGCGCGCACGCCGCTGGCCCTTGTCGTTGCCTCGATGGCGCTTGCTTTGTGTCTGCTATTCCTGACCGACTTGCTGGAGAACCTTCCAAAAGCGGTGCTGGCGGCAGTCGTGCTAACCGCAATTTACGGTCTCGTGGATTTCCCGGCTTTGCTGCGCATGTGGCGCATCAGCCGGCTGGATTTCTACGCCGCCGCAATCGCCCTTGGAGCGGTCCTTGCTCTCGGAATACTTGACGGCATCTTGCTTGCTGCCGTGGGATCGATCCTGCTGTTGCTCATGCGCGTGTCCTACCCACATGTGGCATATCTCGGCCGTAAGCCCGGCACCAATCTTTACTCCGATATGGCGCGGCATCCTGAAAATGAACCGTTAGCGGGCGTCATTGCCTTTCGCCCGGAAGCCTCGCTGATTTATGTAAACGCCGAATCCGTCCTGGAAGGGGTGCTCGACCATGTTCGCTTGGCGCCAACACCTGTCAGTCTCGTAGTCTGCGACCTCTCGGCATCTCCCTATCTCGACCTCGCCGGGGCTCGCATGCTCCACAACCTGCATGACGGGCTCGCAGCCCGCGGGATTTCATTTCGTATCGTCGGTGCCCATGGAGCGGTACGCGATTTGGTCAGAGCCGAGGGCATCGATCAAAAGGTCGGCGGCGTATCCCGTGCCTTGACCCTCGACGCAGTGCTCGGCGGAAAGCTCAGCTAGCCTTCCTGCCGCTTTGGTTTCGATGCCGCCGCCATTGATCTAGATCAACGCACCTAGAGGCCGACGCGAAAGTCTGTCCAAGCTCAATCTCCCGGGATCACCCCATCGAGAGAACCTGATGCTACGATATCTCCGTTTCCTCTTTGCGGCTTCCGCGTTTGTGGGGCTGGCGATACCGGCCGTCGGCGCTACGGCCGAGGACGGAGGCCTGCGCCGCATCCAGGAAGAGGTCTGGGCGCTTCCGCTTACAATGCCAACCCTGGCCTATGTCGTTCATCCGGTCGGCAAGGGTCCCTTCCCCCTAGTGGTGATGAACCACGGCGTGTCGCTCAATGCACGCGAACGCAGTTTCTTCCCGCTTGTCGAATTCAGGGATGCTGCCATCTGGTTCGCGCGCCAGGGCAACATAGTGGTGGCGCCAACGGGATCGGGATATGGCGCAGCGGCACTCGATGTGCCCGAGCAAGGGCTCTTTGGCGTGTTCTATTCCAAGATTGGGAGTTGCGATAATCCGAACTTCCATGACGCAGGTCTTGCGGTTGCCCTACTCGACAAGTGGATCATCGAGTATATGACCGATCAGAAACTGATCGCGCCGGACAAGACCGTTGTTGTTGGCCAATCCGCGGGCGGCTGGGCTGCAATTGCGCTGTCCAGCCGAAATCTGCCCTCCGTGCGAGCCATCATCACCTTTGCGGCTGGTCGCGGCGGTCGCGTCGGCGGCAAGCCGAACAACAACTGCGCACCTGACAAGCTGGTCGAAGCGACCGCCGATTTCGGACGCTCAGCTCGTACGCCCATGCTGTGGATCTACAGCGAGAACGATACGTTTTTCGGACCCGCCTTGACTAAACGAATGCACGAGGCCTACATCGCCGCCGGTGGCAATGCGGAATACCACATGCTGCCGCCGTTCGGCAGCGATGGCCACTTCTTGGTCGATGCCACGGAAGCCGTTCCGCTCTGGTCTCCCCTGGTCACCGAGTTTTTGGATCGGCACCAGTGATGATACGGAGGATCCGATGAGCAGCCGCAACTCCCCTCCAATTGAGTCACCATCACTTTTCATGATCGCCTTGTCTTCGCTGCTCTTATTACTGGCCCTCTGGAGCGTCGCTTTGGCAGACGAAGCGAACCAGACCAGCGGGACAGCAGCTGCGCAGAAAGCTCCGGAAGCGACAGTCGCACCGCGCGGTCAACGTATGGCGCGTGACATAAGATATGGCGAATGGCGCAAGGTTTGTTTCAAGACGCCAGGAGCAAACACGGTCTGCCGCACAAGCATCAGCGGCACATGGGACACTGGTCAGACAGCGGTGCGCGCGGACCTGATTGAGCGCGAAGGCGAAGGCGCCGCGCGTCTTCAGCTGTTCTTGCCTGTTGGCCTCTATCTCCCGGCTGGCGTAAAGCTGACCGTCGATCAGGGCGTCGCCTACCAGATCCCTTACGTCTGGTGCCTGACGAACACCTGCATCGCGGCCCAAGTAGCCAACCCGAAACTCGTTGAGCAAATGGAGGCCGGCCAGAAACTCTCGCTGGAGGTGGTGGACTCCAATGTCCTCGCCGTCACGACAACTCTGCCACTTGCACAGTTTGCCGCCGCTCACGACAATGCGCCAACGCAAACCTTCCAGCAGGACGTGGATGAGTAGCAGGAGCAGCTATGCCTTCGCGGTCCTGTGCGGTCTATGCCAGGCCAGCTGCAGCGCGCGCGACCGGTTCAAGCAAAGAGGCCGCGGAAAAGGGCTTCGTGAGATAGGCGATACAGCCCGACTTGATCGCTGCGCTACGAACGGAATCATTGTCGTTGGCTGTGATGTAGATGACGGGCAGAGATACCCCCGCTGAACTCAGCCGATATCTAAGTTCTATTCCCGAGCGACCGTCGAGCTGAATGTCGAGTACGATGCAGATCGCCGTAGAAACATCGCCGCAGTCCTCGAATGCCTCTGCAGATTGAAAGACCTTGCTGTCATAGCCATGCCGGTTCAGCAGTCGGCTCAGCCCCCTGAGAATGCCAGGGTCGTCGTCAACGACGAGAACGAGTTTTCGGTTCGACAAGCGCAATCCCCGCCTTTCAAGGTCCGCCTCTGGCGTTGCCCAACCAACCCGACAACAACACAAGTTTGCTGGCGGATCGCCCATCGCGTAAGCTGACTGTAAGCTACATGAACGTCCGCGCTTCTTCCCAAGGGAAGCGCACAGCGTCTTGCTAATATGTTGAGCGGGCCTTTGTTCCTATTGTCCCTTGGGACAACACAACTACAAACGGACATCCGCAGCAGCAGTGTTCAGGTCTGCTTACCGTCGCCAGAGACGCGGTTGAGAATACCCAATCGCTCGGCCATAGACACCAGTTCGGCAAGCGATTGAACACCCATCTTCTCCATCACTCTATGCCGATGGGCCTTGATGGTACGTTCTGTCGCCCCGAGCTGCAGGGCAATCTGCTTGTTGATCTTGCCGCGCACCACGAGCTCGAAGACCTGCCGCTCGCGGGGCGTCAGGCTCGCGAGATGAGCTCGCCGTTCATCCTGCTCAGCTGCCTGTTCGCGAAGCGCTCGATGCCGCGCCATGGCTCGCCCGATGGCATCGAGCAACTGCTCCGAGCCGACCGGCTTAGCCAGGAAGTCCTCGGCACCAGCCTTTATCGCTCTTACGCTGGTGCGCACATCGGCATAGCCGGTGAGAAAAATCAGTGGCAGCGTCGAGCCGCGCTGCGCGAGCCGCGTCTGCACTTCCATTCCGCTCAAGCCCGGCATTCGCAAATCAAGCAGGATGCACGCTGGCTCGCTCTCATCGGGCAGATGGTCAAGAAGCAGCTGAGCGGAGGGATAGGTCGTAACCGAGTAGCCGGCCCTCTTTAGTCGACGTTCGAGTGCGGATCTAAAAGACGCATCGTCATCAACAATGTGGATCTTGCCTGACAAGTCACTCCTCCACTCTCACGCAACTCGACTGGCCGAGACACGGACGGATAGGTTGCGAAAACATTTGCACGAGGCGCTGATCCGGCCAAGGCAAGGAGCCAGACAAAAACTCCGCTGATCCGTTTAATTATTATATCAACCGGTCCCCGGACCGATTTCTATCTGGACCCTATCATCCGGTTGTACTGATGAGAATATGCTGGCGCGCCCGTTTGGTGTGGCAGGGCGAAGCTACCTCAAGGCGAGATTAGGCTCGCAGCCCTGACCTTTCGAACATTGTCCTTTGGGCCAATAGTCCGTCCGACTTGCCGCGACGTACAATCATTGCGGCAGGAGCGGCGGCTCCCTCACGAACGCAAAACGCTTGTTCAAACAGGGAGATAATCCATGTTTGTCAACGTCAACGCCAATCCGGCGAATAAACCCAAATTTGCGGGCGAACTGGACGGCCTCTCTCACGCACCGGTAGTTTTAAGCGAATTCAAATATAATCGGGGCGCCGAAATCTTCGGCGAAGCCGAGCCAGCTGAATATGTCTATCAAGTGGTCGAAGGAGCTGTGCGAAGCTATAAGCTCCTGTCCGACGGCCGGAGACAAATTGGCGCATTTCATCTGGTCGGCGATATTTTTGGCCTCGAGAATGGCCCGACCCATCGCTTCACAGCGGAAGCGATTGTCGAGACGACCGTTCGGCTCGCAAAGCGCGTCAGCCTTGAACATTTCGCAGAAACGGATGCGCTGGTCGCCCGCGATCTTCTGACGATGACGACGAACAATCTGCAACACGCAGAAAACCACATGCTTCTTCTGGGGCGCAAGACTTCGCTGGAACGTGTGGCCGCGTTCCTGCTCGAGATGGACACTCGCCTGACCGCCGCAGGTGTGATGGCGCTTCCGATGAGCCGGCGCGACATCGCCGATTATCTAGGACTAACGCTGGAGACGGTTTCGCGCGCGCTGTCGTGCCTACACGAAAAAGGTATCCTCGGCTTCTTGGGGCAGACGCAGCGTCAGATCGTGCTGTTGGACAGGCCTCAACTCGCGAAGCTGGACCTATGACCGCTCTGGCCTGGTTCGAACAGATCCGGCTGGATGATCCTCTTGCACCGCGGCTGAGACGTCAACGCAGTGGAACATCCTGGTCGCGAAGACCTCCGAACCATGCGCCGAAATAGCCGGCATAAAGGGCGGGCATCTCCAGGTTCATCGAGTGACCTATGCCCGGCACAACGACGAGGCGGCAATCAGGCATGGCGGCCGCCATGCTCCGGAGATCGGCAGGCGGAATCCACCCATCCTTTTCGCCCCAGAGCACCAGGTGCGGATGCGTGACCTGAGGCATCAGCCCTTCCAGCTCGCGGCTCTCTCTCTCTAGATTCAAGTTGTATGGCGTGCCAAGCCAGATCCCTTCAGCGACGCCAAAGGTTCGCTCTAGCATGCGCTCGTAAAACGCTTGCTGGTCACCAAGTCCGTCGCGAAAGCGCGGCACGGCGCCCGGCAGCAGACTTTCGGGGACGAACAACGTAGACGCCGCTGTCGCCATCACGGACCTCGCGACCTCGTGGCTAGCCATCATGGACCGAAACAGGCCGATCTGATCGGCATTGAATGCCATGCCAAGCGGGGTCACCGGATCGAGCGCCAATACCCTGCCGAACCGCTCGGGCTGCATCAGAAGCATACGCGTCGCTATGATCCCGCCGGTTGAATGCGTCGCCAAATGGCAATGGGAAATGCCCAGCCCATCAAGCGCCGCCAGCATGTCGAGCGCATGCTGACGCATCGAATAATTGGAAAAGTCCGACGCCGGGAGAGGGCGATCGCTTTCTCCACAGCCCCGCCAATCAATGCCGATTACCCGCACGCCGCTGGGAAATAGCGGTGCGGCGAGACCGATCCATTCCTTGCACGCGAGATTGCCATGGATGAAGACGACAGTAATGTCCCCCTCACCCCATGTACACCATCCGAGATGAATCTCGCCCGCTTTCACCCGCGGCATGATCTTCCCTATTTGTTCAAGCCCACCGTCGGCGATGAGCCCGAAGACGGTGTTGGCGCTGTCGACACCGCGGCGGATGCAACTGCTCCATTGATCAGGCGATCGGTTGACACCGGGGAACTGGTATCAACACCGCCTGTGGTCACGAAGTCCACCACATCTGCCGGATATTCCACGGGATTATCGGTGTGGATGAAGTGGCCGGTGTCGGGATAGATCTTCAGGATCGGCCGATTGCCCGCGAGTGTCATCCGCCGCATGAACGGCGTGATGATATCACGACCGAGATCCTCCAGGCCGTTGAAGGCGGTCGCAGGGATGTACGGCTCCTTATCGCCAAAAGCGAGGAAGATCGGCACGTTGAGCTTCGTCAGCCGTTTATAGAGGTTGTTGGGATCGTCTCTCTGCAGTTCGGAGACCATCGTATAGATATCGAAGATGTAGACGTTGGCCCACTGCTCCAGCTCTTTTGGATTGCCTTTGATCAATCCGATCCGTTGATCCGTGTGGAGACGAGCATAGGGGCTGTCGTTCATGAAGTAGCCGTTCGGGTTCTGAGAAACGGCGCCCGTCACGGGATCACGCTTCTTCATGTAGAAGAAGTCGCGAACGCCCTGCTCGGTACGGCCGATTTCATTGCCGAGAATGCCGGTCTGATCCCAGGCCCGCTTCCATTTATCGAAGTTACGCGCGAAGGAAGGGTCGAACAGAAGCGCCTTCTTTCCGGGCGCATAGGTCACTTCCAGCGGGTATTCCTCCAGTCCGGCAGGCGCTTCCAGAATCAGCGCGTTCACCGCCTCTGGCCAGGTCAAGGCATAGCCCGTGACGAGCTGACCACCGAGCGAGTGGCCGAGATAGGCCGCCTTCCTGACGCCGAGCTGATTCACCACGAGCTCATGGACGACATCCCGCATGTCCTGCATCGTCCGTGCGGGGCTCTTGTCGAGATTGCCTGGCCCCGACATGCCGTAATGCGGCAGGTCGGGCACGATCACGCGAAGCCCGCTGCGCAACGCGTACTGCATGATGTTGCCATACATGCCGCCGAATGCGCCCTTGCCGTGAATGATGACGAGCACTTGCGGATCAGGCTTATTGCCTGCGTACTCGTCCATGTAACCGATCTGCCAGCTCGTGCCCGTGCCATCCTTCACATTGGTGTATTTCACAGGATACGGATACGTAACGTAGTTCTTCCAGAAGGACTCGCTGGCGTCGATGTTCTCAGCCACCCCGGGAACGCGGTAGTTCTTGTCGACGAACTGCTGCGCCCTGTCCAGCCGATCGACGTCCTGCATGAAGGAGACGAACTTCGGATCGTTCCTCCGGTGATTGATGATCGAGAAAACGCCATAATGCGCGACGGGGCTCTCTTCGGCGATCAAGTCCGCTCCAGGAATGCGGTCAACCGCACGCTCGGCGAGCTTGAAATTCAGCCAATTGTCATTGGTGATGTGCATCACCATGGTGCGCGCCTGGACGCGCCAGAGATCCAGGTTGATATTGTGCTTCTCGCCGACGCGGTTGCGCCAGATGAGATCGACCGCATCGTACAGCTTGGCGCGGTTCGTCACGCTGCTACCAGCCTTCTCGTTCGGCGGATCCCAATAGAATACTTCCGGCTGCACCGAGGCGAAGCTCTGGGACGAACGGAACGCGAAGTCATAACCGGTCAACCCAAGCACGGACCAGCCGAACGCAACGCCGGCCACCGGGTGCTTTTCTTTCGGAAGATCATAGTAGTCACCATTGGTCTTCTGCCAGACCGGATCGGATTCGATGGCAGCCGTCATGAGCTGAAACGTCCAGTTGCCCACCGGATCCTCGGCGTCCGATTGCGTGGTGCCGCCGATCGGCATCAGGGCACTGACGAACTCAGGATGCATGACGCCCCAGACATAGGTCTGCGTCCCACCCATCGATACGCCGGTGACAAGCGCGGCATGTGCAATCTTCAAGCCATCGTGCAGCATGCGGTAGTTCGCCTGCACCATGTCGAAATAGCTGTATTGCGGGAATTTGACTCCCAGCCCGTCAGAGGGCTTGCTTGCCCCCCAGGTGCCGAGCGGATCGATCATCACCACGTAATAGCGGTTCGTATCGATCGGACGGCCCGGGCCGATCACTGGGTCGTTGCCCGACAGTGCGGTCCCCTTGACCCACTGCTCGTACATGTCGGTGGAATCGCCGGAATAATATGAGTTGACGATGACGGCATTCGTGATCTCGCCGGCCTCATTGCGCCGCGGCGTCCCGATCGCGATGTAAGCGGTCCGCAACTTCCCTGCGCCGAGCGACTCCAGCGTCTTGCCGCCCTCTCCGCCAAACTCCCAGCTCGCCGGATTCGAAAGGTCGTAGCGGCCGCCGAGACGGAAGTTGGCGATCTCGTAGTCTTTCTTGAGCGCATCATGCTGTTGTTGGGAGGATCGGCGGGTGAAAGGCGGATCTGCCAATGCAAACGAAATGCTTATCAGCAACAGGACGAAGGCAACGACGAAACGCTTCATGGCATTTCTCCGGGTCGGCGGCGCGTTCACAGCCCGCTCTGCAGCGACGCTAGGGAGCGACGTCTTGGCAACCTTTGATTTATCTCAAGGGTCTGATGCGAGATGCGCCAAGCCTAGGCAGGCCCCATCACGGAGTTGCCATGCCCTTTCTCGCCCACGGCTCCTACCGCATACATTATGATCTCGCGGGCCCCGACGACGGGCCGGCCTTTGTCCTGGTCAATGGCCTGACGCAATATGCGGACCTCTGGGGCAGCTATCGTGACGCGCTCGCAGCCAAGCGGTTTCGCGTTGCGACATTCGATCTGCTCGGCCAGGGCGCGTCCGACAAGCCGGTTCTCTTCATCAACCAGGCCGACCAGATCACTATGCTGGCGCAGCTGATCGAACAGCTGGGAGACCGGCCGGTGTTCTTGAGCGGTATCAGCTTCGGGGGTCTGATTGCGCTGCGATATGCGATTCTGCATGCCGACAGAATCGCCGGCCTGGTGGCCATGAGCAGCTTTGCGGAGCTCTCGCCCCAGCTGCTTCTCCTGGGCAATGCGCTACGCATGGGATTGATCCTCGGCGGGACGAGCTATCTCCAGGACCTGCTGCTGCCGATGAATCTCTCCGACGCCTGGCTAGGGCCGCTGCTCGAAAATCTCGACGCGGTGAAGCGGCAGGGTTGGTTGACGAATGATGTCTATGCCCTGCAGAATTTGATGGAGTCGTTCCTCGATTTCAAACCGCTGACGGGCGAGCTGTCCTCGATCACCGTTCCCACCATGATCCTGAACGGCGAATTTGATTTCCTCACCCCGCGCGTCCTCCACGAAACGCTGCGCCTCCATATTCCGGACAGCGCGCTTGTCATCGTCCCCCGCGCCTATCACGCATTCACGCTGGAGAAGGCGCCCCTCACGATCGACCTACTTTGCAGGTTTGCCGAAGACGTTCTAGCGAGCCGTTGGAAAGGTGATCGTTCGATCTGGATTGCCCCCGACGAACCCGGAGGTCCGTTCACCCCGTTTCCATCCGATTACGATCACCTCCGCGCGATCCCCGCGCAGAGAGCGAGGACATGAGCTCTTTTCTCGGTCCCCTGGATTCGGCCGGCTGCGTACCTCGACAGCAGCAGACGCGGGTGGCGGCATTTTTGATCTCAGCCCATGGGGCGCTGGCACGACATCTCGCAATTGCGATGGCTGTGCAGTCAAAGGGATGCCGGCGCGGCGAGCTGAATGCGCAGTTTTATCGGGAAAGCGAGATCGTATCTCTGTTGTTGCACGCAACATCCTGGGTCCCGGACCTCGAGCTCTTGCTTCTCGCACCAGCATGGGAGGCCGCGTGGCTGATCACTCCGGTGCCGGATGTCGTCGACTGTATCGAGGCAGCCACTATCGATCTCGCGGCGCTTGGGCATGCCATTCACGCAGCCATACGTCCTGCAGCGCTGCTGCCCGAGGCCGTGCAGCCGCAGGATGCCTTTGTTCAGGCCTTGCGGAGGATCGAGTTTGAAAGCGGTCGGCTGATCCAGGCACAAATCCTGTTCTTGAAGTCCCCGGAGCTTCTTCCGATTCGCGACGCAGTCAGTTCGGCCGTCGAGCGCCGCCACCTGCAGGTGAGAAGGCTCTGGTGCGATATGCTCGCAGGTATCGGCATGCAGGCCGAGCGAGCCGCCTGAAAGCTCGCCCAAGCGGCTCGGCCGGCCAGAGCCCGGCAGACCCTTGATACAGATCAAGGGTCCCGATTTCGGCTCCCTCAACTATCCACGAGAGCAAAACGCCATGCGCTCCCAAGGAGGCGTCAGATGAAGCCCGTCTCTGCTGAAGAAGCGATCGCGATGATCCCGAATGGCGCGACCATCATGGTGGGCGGCTTCATGGGCGTCGGCACGCCGGAGCGCCTGCTCGACGAGCTGGTGCGACAGAAGAAATGCGAGCTCACTCTGATCTGCAACGATGCCGCAGTGCCTGGCAGGGGCGTCGGAAAGTTGTTCGACGCAGCGCTCGTCTCCACCTTGACCGCAAGCCACATCGGCCTGAACCCGAAGGCGCAGGAGCAGATGATGGCGAAGAGGATCGCCGTCGATCTTGTGCCTCAGGGCACGCTGGTCGAACGCATTCGCGCCGGCGGATGCGGCCTTGGCGGGGTGCTGACGCCCACCGGCACCGGGACGATCGTCGAGGAAGGCAAGCAGCAAATCCGGGTCGACGGCAAGACTTTCCTGCTCGAGACCGCGCTTCGTTCGGACTTCGCGCTGATCCACGCCTTTCTGGCCGACTATCTCGGCAACCTCTCGTATGCCCTTACCGCGCGCAACTTCAACCCGGTGATGGCGATGGCCGCCGACACCGTGATTGTCACGGCCGAGCACATCGTTCCGGTGGGGGTGATCGCGCCGGACCATGTCGTCACGCCGGCACCTCTTGTCGACCATATCGTAGCGAACAGGTGAACCATGGACGCACAAACGCTCATTGCACGCCGCGTTGCGCTCGAACTTCGATCGGGAGATCTGGTCAATCTCGGGATTGGCATTCCGACCCTGGTCGCGAACTACGTTCCGCCGGAGCTCAAGGTCTTCTTTCAATCGGAAAACGGGCTGATCGGCACGGGTCCGATTCCGGAGCAAGGCATGGCGCATCCATTGCTGACGGACGCGGGCGGGCGCCCGATCAGCGCATTGCCTGGCGCCTGCACGTTTGACAGTGCGATGTCCTTTGGATTGATCCGCGGCGGGCATGTCAACGTCACCGTGCTCGGCGGATTGCAGGTCGACGCCGAGGGGCATCTCGCAAACTGGATGATCCCGGGCAAGATGGTGCCGGGCATGGGTGGCGCGATGGACCTCGTCACCGGCGCCAAGCGCGTGATCGTCGCCATGCAGCACGCAGCCAAGGGAAAATCCAAAATCGTGCAAAAATGCGCTCTTCCGCTCACGTCATCGCGACCCGTCGATCTGGTGGTAACTGATCTCGCGGTGATCGGCTTCCCGGGCGGAGAGATCACGCTGCTCGAGACTGCGCCGGGTGTGAGCGTGGCCGAGGTCATGGCGGTGACGGAGGCCGACTTGTCCATCCCGGACAAGGTCCCGGAGATGCAAATCTAGGCTTGGCAGAAAATGAAGGTGTCGCCATGCGCATCTTTGACGGCTTCGACGAAATCAAATCGGCGGTGGGTCAGGAAGTCGGCGCGAGCGAGTGGGTTGAAATCACCCAGGATCGCATCAATCAGTTTGCCGAGGCGACCTGCGACGAACAATGGATCCATGTTGATCAGGAGAGAGCGAAAGAGGAGCTTCCCGGCGGCAGAACCATTGCGCACGGTCTGCTCTCGCTCAGCCTCGCGCCGAGGTTCATCCGATCGGTCATGAGCCTCAGAGGGCTACGAAACACGCTGAACTATGGCGCCGATCGCATCCGCTATCTCTCTCCCGTTCCGGCGGGATCGCGGATAAGAGGGCGTACCACCATCGCCGAAGTGGAGGACGTGCCGCCCGACGGGTTGCGCGTGAACTATCACATGGTCATCGAGATCGAGGGCGCCCAGCGGCCGGCCTGCGTTGCCGAACTCATCGCCCTCCACTATCGCTGAAGCCTCATTGTCCCGGCGAAAGCGCGGACTGCCTCAATCGATGATGTGATATCCGCCATCGATATAGATGACGTCGCCCGTGATGAGCTTGGCGCCATCAAGCGCCAGAAACGCCGTCGCCGCGCCGACGTCATCGATCGAGACGAGGCTCCGAGTCGGCGCTTTGCTCTGGGCCTTGTCCAGCAATTCATCGAATTCCGGGATGCCCGAGGCCGCCCGCGTCGCCAGCGGTCCCGGAGAGATAGCGTGCACCCGTATTCCCTTCGGGCCCACTTCCGCCGCGATATAGCGTACCGCGGCCTCAAGCGCCGCTTTTGCCACGCCCATCACGTTGTAATTCTCTACGACCATCTGGCTGCCGTAATAAGTCATGGTGAACATCGTGCCGCCGTTCCTCATCAGCGGCTCCGCCAGATGCGCCATCCGCATGAATGACCAGCAGGATACTTCCATTGTCTTGAGAAAGCCGTCCCGCTGGACGTCGATGACCCGTCCGTGCAGCGCTTCCTTCGGCGAGAAGGCGATCGAATGCAGCAGGAAATCGAGCTGCCCCCATTCCTTTGCGATCCGCTCGAACACCTGCTCCGTCTGCCCTTCGACATTCACATCCAGCGGCATGAAAATCGGCGCTTCCAACTCCCTGGCGAGCGGTTCGACAAACCTTTTCGCCCGATCGTTCAGGTAGGTGACGGCCAAATCGGCGCCCAGGGCCCGAAATGCCTTGGCACAACCCCAGGCAATCGATTGATCGTTCGCGATCCCCACGATCAGACCTTTTCGTCCCTTAAGAGCGACCTTCGTCTCAGGAAATACTGGAATGGTCATGATGCCCTCGCGCGCGTTGAATTAACTGGATGCATTTTCCAAAGCAGCGACAAGGTGTGTTCCGCGATCATGCGCTCTTCGTCGGTGGGAACGACATAAACAGGTATGCGGCTGTCGGGCTTGGATATCTTGACCGCGTGCTTCGCGTTTTCGAGCGGGTCGAGAGCAACTCCTAGCCATTGGAGCTTCTCAGCCACGCGCCCGCGGATAGAAGCGGAGTTTTCGCCAATGCCCGCGGTAAAGACGAAGGCATCGAGGCCCTGCAATGCGGCGGCGAGCATGCCGGCATAGAGCCCTATCCTGTAAGCGAAATAATCGATCGCGAATGTCGCGCGAGGATCGCCACTTGTCTGAAGCTCCCGCATATCATTGCTGACACCGGACAAGCCCTTCAAGCCGCAATCGCGATAGAGAAAATCCTGCACGTCGTCGGGCGTCATTCCCTTTGCGGAAATCAGATAAAGGACAACGCCTGGATCGAGCTGGCCCGGTCGCGTTCCCATCGGTAGGCCATCGAGCGCGGTGAAACCCAACGTGCTCTCAACACTCCGGCCGCCGTGGAGGGCGCACATCGAGGCGCCGCTGCCAAGATGGGCTACGATGACGCGGCCGCTTGCGATCTCGGGCGCAATCTTTGGCAGCGTTTTCGCAATGTATTCATAGGAAAGACCGTGGAAGCCGTAACGGCGTATGCCTTCCTCGTGGAGCCGGTAAGGCAGCGCGTAATAATCTGCGACGGCATCATGATCGCGATGGAAAGCCGTATCAAAGCAGGCGACCTGCGGAAGCGCAGGAAAGTTGGCGAGGATGGATTTTATCGGCGCGAGATTGTGGGGCTGATGAAGCGGAGCCAACGGCTCCAAACGTTCCAGGCGGGCGACAACGCCGTGGTCAACCAGAACAGGCCCGTCATAGTTCGGACCACCATGAACGACCCGGTGGCCCACGGCCAGCGGTGTGACCCGCAGCTCTTCGCGCAGCCAAGTTCCAGCGACCGTCATTGCGACGGCAACATCCGGAACGGCTTCTATCGGATAGGCGCGGTCGGCCAGTGTGTCCCCGCTGGCCCCGCTCGCGCGGAGCCGCGGCCGGCTGCCAATACCATCCATCTGCCCCTTGAGCTGGCGGTTCAGCCTGCCCTCGCCATCCAGGCCGAACACCTGGAACTTGACGCTCGATGAACCCGCATTGACGACAAGGATGGTATCCATGGCGATCACACTGCAGCGTTGACGGCGCGGCGGCGACGCGCGTCGGCATAGAGGGTAGCCACGGCGCAAGACGCCATGCGCGCCCTTAGCGGGTCCGCCCGGGATGTCAGCACGATGGGTACGCGGGCGCCAAGCACGATCCCGGCCCCGTCGGCCTTTGCGAAATAGGCAAGATTTTTGGCCAGCATGTTACCGGCTTCGAGATCGGGCACGACGAGGATCTGGGCGCGTCCTGCGACCTCCGACTTTATTCCCTTTATTCTGGCGGCCTCCATGTCGACCGCATTGTCGAACGCGAGCGGGCCGTCCAGCAGGCCTCCGGTGATCTGGCCGCGATCGGACATTTTGCAGAGCGCTGCCGCCTCGATCGTGGAAGGGATTTTTGAGGTGACAGTCTCAACCGCCGACAGAATGGCCACGCGCGGCAGCGTGCCAAAGCCAGCCTGGGTGAACAGATCGATCGCGTTCTGCACGATGTCGCGCTTGCAGTCGAGATCGGGGAAGATATTGATCGCGGCGTCGGTGACGAAGACAGTCTCGGTATAAGCCGGTACATCCATCACGAACACGTGGCTGATGCGCCGGTCGGTGCGCAATCCTCTGTCTTTTGCGGTGACGCTGCGCATCAGTTCGTCGGTATGCAGGCTGCCCTTCATCAGCATTTCGCCCCGTCCCGCATGAATGAGCTCGACCGCTTTCGCCGCCGCGGCCTCGCTGTGGGGTGCATCGACAATATCGAAATGGCTGATATCGAGGCCGTGCTTGGCTGCGGCGCCTGTGATTTTCGAAACGGGGCCGACGAGAATCGGAGTGATGAGACCCGCTTCTGTGGCTTCGCTGACGCCGCGCAGCGAACTTTCGTCGCAGGGATGCACCACGATCGTTGTGGCCGCAGGAATCTTCTTTGCTATCGCGATCAGCCGCTCGTATTTCGCATGAGGCCGCGCTTCCGTAACTTCAGTCGGTTGTTGTGCGCTCATCTTCGGCTCCAATGCTTGGATCACGATGCTTTCGCCTGGGGCGAGGTCTCGTCGACTCGCGGCGATTCCTCCTGACCCGCCCCGAAGAGACCGGCCACGCGTTTCAACCGCTCGGCCGATTCGCCGGATATTTCCGCACTCGCCGCCAGAACCTCACGGATCAAAGCGAAACCCTCTCGGCGAGCTTCCGCTTTTTGCGGCAGCAGTTTTGGAATGGCCGCGAGGCTTGCCTCCGGGTCAAGCAACAGCATGAAAAACTGCTCGCGTACCATGGTCTTGAACTGAGCGAGCGTGAGCCGCGAGCCAGAGTCGTTCCTGCGCGCGCGGCGCAGAGCCTCCAGGCTTCGCTCGTCGACCATGCCGCGGGCCATCCCGACATAGAGCAGTCCGCGGATGACGCACTCCCTCAAGCCGCCCGCTTCGATGCGGGATTTGAGCTCCGCGATACGTGCGTCTAGTCGCTTCCGATACTCAGTCGACATCGCCGGCTTGGGCGACGGCACCGATTCCGGATCGATTCCGACAATGGCCTGAAGGACCGGCGAGCCGTAAATCGCCAGAAAGAGCGTTTCGCTGAGCGCTTCCTGAGTATCCCGCCAACTATCGAGAGCGGTGACAATATTTTTCGAGACCGCTTCTTGGATGGAAAGGAAGGGATTATCCGACGCAGCCGGCTTGCGGTGTTCGCGCACCTTTTCGGCTGCTCCGCTGATGGCCTTGGTTACGGGATTGTCGCCTGCCAAGGCCTCATATTGCAGCCGCAGTGGATGCAGCTTGCGGATCCACTCCGCCAATTGCGGCGTCGCCATAGCCTTGACCCACGGCTGAATGAAATGTCTGTAGTTGGAGAGGTTGATTTCGGATACGCGCGCGGCGGTCGCAAAGCGCCGTTCGTCTTCGGGGCTGTTGCCGCCCATTGCGCGGATATCGTCGAGCTTGCGCTGCTCGCAGCGCATGATCCATTTTCCGGTTGCCAGATCCGGGTTGAGGGCATCGGCAGATTTCGCCTCAAACGTCGCTTCGTAAAGACCAGGCGGGAGCACATCGATCAGGTCGATATTGCTGGAAAACTCGCTGTGCTCCTTTTTGGCGACACCGCCGGACACGAAAATTCCGAGATGACCGACGGTCTCATGAACGGTGTACACGATGGTTTGCCCATACGACCTGATCTCGTCGACATCGCGGTAGAGGTCGAGAATCCACCCGAGCGCCTGCTGCGGAGGGGTGATGTTGTCGCCTTTCGAGCAGAACACGACGATCGGAGAGCGGATCTTGCGGAGATCGATGACTGCGCCGTCGGAGAACTTGATGCGGCCAGCCGCGAGATTGTTGCCGATGAATAGCTCGTCGACAATGAACTGGATTTCCTCGGCGTTGAGGTTGACGTGCCCTCCCCACCATCGCTCGAATTCGAGATAACGGCTCGCCTCGGTATCGACCTTCGAATACACATTGTATTGCTTGGTCCACAGCGTGTTCGATGGATTCATGTTCTCGAAGTTCTGCACCAGCCAGGCACCGTCGAACTTGCCAGCGCCAAGATCGCTGGTGAGTGCGGTCAGCCAGCTTCCGCCCAGCAGCCCTCCGCTGTAGCGCATCGGATTCTTGCCGCGAACACCTGCCCAGTAGGACAGCGGCGCGCCGGCGATGATGATCGGCCCGAACAACTCCGGCCGGAGCGACGCGAGGATCATCACAGCCCAACCAGCCTGGCAGTTCCCGATCACGCAAGGCTTGCCGTCGGCCTCTGGATGCAGGGCGATCACTTTCTCGAGAAACACGGCTTCCGCCCGGGCGATGTCCTCGATGGTTTGGCCCGGCATGGGCTCGGGCAGGAAGCCCACGAAATAGCAGGGGTGGCCGGCTCTCATCGCAACGCCGATCTCGCTGTCCGCCTTAAACCCGCCAATGCCCGGGCCATGGCCGGCCCTGGGATCAACGACCACGAAGGGACGCCGCTTGAGATCGATCTCGACGCCTTTCGGCGGGATGATTCGGACGAGGCCATAGTTGACGGGCCGCTCGAGGTTGCGGCCGTCGACGATCAGCTCGACGCCATAGTTGAGGACGTGCGGCGCGGTTTCGGCGAGATGCTCGCGATATTGGATTCCGCGTTGGCGCATCACGTCCAGAAAGAGAACGCTGCGCTGTCCCGCATCGACTAGATATTCCTGGACAGACGCAAACAGGCCGGCTGCCGCATCGCTCGAGATCATCGGCTTGTCAGTGGACATGCTTGAAATCTCTCGGGTTCGCTGTGAGGCTGGTGATCAGGATTGCGCGGCGCGGGAGCAGACCTTTGACATAAGTCAAGGCGGGCTTGACCGGCGTTTGCGCTGGTTCTGGTGGTGGGCGGTATCGTGCTATTCGGAGTTGGAAGGTAACTGCGACATTGCGTCCGGCGCGGAACCTGTGACTTCGGCAGCGGCGCAAGATGGGACGGTCGGGACTCCGCTCGTCCGCTCGTCGCGGATCCAGGCCATGGTCAATTCCCAGGCCACGGCCAGAACGATGGGCCCGACGAAAAGACCGACGATCCCATGGGCCAACGTTCCACCCAAAAGACCAATGAAGATGACAATCATCGGTGTGGTGAGACCGCGTCCCATCAGCAGCGGCTTGAGCACATTGTCGGCGAGGCCGACCAGAACCAGGTAGACGGTCAAGAACATAGACGTACTGAAGTCCTTCGTGGTCCAGATCCAGATGAGACAGGGAATAAGAACGATCGCCGAGCCGATTTGCAGGATACCGAGAATCAGGACCGCGAACGCCAACAAGCCGGCGCTCGAGATTCCCGCGAATTTCAGCCCGATTCCGAACAGAAATGATTGCAGAAGCGCGATACCGATGACTCCCTGCGACACCGTACGTATCGTGGCGCCGGCCAGCGCAACGAAGTGTTCGCCACGCTCAGGCAACAGGCGCGCCATGACGTTCCTGCCCGCTTGGACCAGCTTCGGTCCAGCCGGAAACAAAAAGCCCGCCAGAATCACCGAGGCCAGGAACTTCAGTGTGCCCAAACCGGCGCTGCCTGCCGCCGCCAGCACAGGGCCCACCAGCGGCTTTAGATGGGGCGCGAGTTGTGCAAAGGCTGCTTCGAGATTGGTGGATGCCTGATGCCAAAAATCGTACAGCGGGCCCCCGATCAGAGGCCAGTCCTTGAGGGAAGCAGGCGGCGAGGGTAAGCCAAGCGTGTCCGAGCCGAGACGCTCGAAAATCGTTCGCAACCCGTCAACCAGACCCAACCCAAGCCATGCGGCTGGCCCGATCACGATTGCGACGGCGACAACGGTGATGAAGCTGGCGGCCAGCTTCGGCCGGTCCCCAAAATGGTCGGATAACCAGCCAAATAGCGGGTAGAGCGCAACTGTGAGCACCATGCCCCACGCGAGGATGGGGATGAAGGGACGAACCAGGACAAAGCACCAGACGATCAGGCCAGCGAGCAAGCCGAGGCGAATGGCGAGTTGAATCACCTCCTCGCCCCATCGGCTCTGGCGCAATACCCGCAGCGGCATCTCAACGACATCCAGTGCCTCGCCGACGCGACAGCGCTCCTGCCCAGGTTGTCGCCGGCTATGCTGACGTGACTCCTACGGATGCTTTTGCCGGACCAGGCTTGATCCAGATCAAGCCACCGCACCTGCCTCTTGCTCATGAAACGGCGCTTCTAGGCAGTTCACCGGCGAGACTACAATGGCCGAAGCCGATCGATATTCAGTCACCGAGCGCCTTCGCAACGGCAGCGCCATCGAAATCCGCGCCCTGCGGCCGGACGATCGGGACGATATGCTCGCTGCAATCGGCCGCACCAGCGCGCAATCGCTCCAGCGGCGCTTCTTTGTTCCGAAACGGGGATTTTCCGACAACGAAGTCGCTTTTTTCATGAACATCGATTTTGAGAACCACGTCGCACTGGTTGCGCAGCTTGAGGAAGACGGCCGGCCCGTGATCGCCGGTGGAGGACGCTACATCGTTGTGAAGCCAGGCCAGGCCGAATTGGCCTTCGTCGTAATCGATGAGCATCAGCGAAAAGGAATTGGAGCGGCGCTTTTGCGCCATCTGATTGCGATTGCTCGCGAACGGCGGCTGCACGAGCTGACCGCGGAGGTTCTGCCTGAGAACATGCCGATGCTTAAGCTGTTCAGCGGCTTTGGCTTCCGGACGGTCCCCTCAGCCGATGCCCAAGTCAGACATCTCGTCTTTCGGCTGACTTGAGCGGTGCCGTTGCTCGCTATCGCCGCTTCCGATTAATCCACATCAAGGGTCCCTCGCCAGCACTGGCGCGAGCGGACTGAGATCATCAGAAGGGCTGCCCGTCGATTTGCACGGACCTGGTTGCGGTCGCAAGCGTGGACGCGTTGACTACTTCCCCGTTAACGCTTTTACTCACCGCACTACGTTCACTCGTGAATAAGGACACACGTCGTGGATAGCAGGGCCACCCGCCTCTTGAGGGTCAGCTGTCTGCTCATCTTGGGCTGCGCCGCCCTGCTCCTATCGAGCATCTCGCGAGCCTCTGAGCCCAAGCGAGTGATCGTCCTTCATTCATACGGACAAAACTTCAAGCCTTGGGGCGAATATGCCAAGGCGTTGCGACAAGAGCTTGAGAGCAGGTCAAAATGGGCCCTGGATGTTCAAGATTTTTCCGTGATCACGGCACGCTCCGAGGATGAAGGCGCCGAAGTCGAGTTCTCCAACTATCTGCGCGCCTTGTTTTCTCATCAGGCGCCCGATCTGATTGTGGCATTCGGTGCACCGGCGGGAGCTTTTGTCCAGCGACACCGGGCTCAGTTGTTTCCGAACGCACCTGTGGTGTTGTCGGCCATTGATCAACGGCGCGTGCAGGAATCGGCTCTAACTAGGAACGACACAGTAGTGGCGGTGCGGCAGGACGTTCCGGTGCTGTTCGGAAACATCCTGCGGCTGTTGCCGGAGACAAAAACGATAGCGGTGGTGATCGGCGATTCGCCCAACGAGCGATTTTGGATCGCTGAGATGAATCGTAAGCTTGAACCGCTGAGAGATCGCGTACAATTTGTTTTTCTGAATAATCTTTCTTTTGAAGACGTCCTAAAGCGAGCGGCGTCGCTTCCGCCGCATAGCGCGATTTGGTGGAATCAGCCGCAGGTCGACGCGGTAGGCGCGGTGCACGAAGGCGAGCGGGCACTGAAAGAACTCTACGCGGTCGCCGATGCCCCGATTTTCTCTTATGATGATTCGTTCTTGCGGGGGGAGATTGTCGGCGGCCCCATGACTTCGGCTGCTGACGGAGCGCGCGCGACTGCGAATGTTGCACTGCGTATTCTGGCAGGAGAGACACCAGGCGACATCACGACGCCAGTTCTGCAGTACGGAGCACCCAAATATGACTGGCGGCAACTGCAGCGCTGGGGCATCAGCGAGGCGCTCCTTCCGCCAGGCAGCCAGATCTATTTTCGTGAGCCCACCATCTGGGAAAAATATGGCTGGCAAATTGCATTAGCCTCGCTCATCATACTTGTACAATCAGCCCTGATCGGCCGGCTTCTCTACGTTCAGCGCCGACGTCAATACGCCGAATCGCAAGCCCGCAAGCGCACAGCGGATCTGGCGCGCGCGAACCGATTTTCGATGGCGGGAGAGCTGACGGCATCGATTGCACACGAAATCAACCAGCCGCTTGCAGCTATGCTCACGAACACGGAAACTCTTGAGTTGGTGCTTCGCTCTTCGGTTCCTGACATAGACGAAGCAAGAGAGATTGTCGCCGACATTCGACGAGACAATGAGCGGGCGAGCGAAGTCATTCGCCGGTTACGAAGTCTCTTGAAGAAGACCCCCTTCGAACTCAAGAGTATCGATCTTAACGATGTCGTACGCGAAGCCACGGAATTTCTCTCCGCATTGACTGCCGCGCGCGGAGTAACTCTAACCAGCTTGATCGCTCCCATCGCGCTACCGATCAAAGGTGACAAAACCCAGCTCCAGCAAGTCATCGTCAATCTTGTCACGAATGCCATGGATGGCATGTTGGATTTGCCGACAGGAAAGCGCAGGATAACGATCTCGACCCAGCGCGCCGACGATCTCGGCGAGATCTCGGTAGCGGATGCCGGTCCTGGCATTCCACCGGAAAAGGCGAAAGACGTCTTTGAACCATTCTTCACAACGAAGCCGCAGGGCATGGGAATGGGGCTATCCATTGCGCGAACCATCATCGAAGCGCACCAGGGGCAAGTTTTTGCGGAAAGCCAGACAATAGGGGGCGCGGTATTTCGGATCAGGCTGCCGCTGGTCCTGGGTAACGGTGAGTAACAGGTCTGTCGAGCTGTGTGTTGCCGGATCCGCCTCTAACGCCTGCTTCCCCTTTGCGGCCCAGAGCGCCCGCGCCCGTTCGCCCTGATCCCTTTAGAGCTTGTCGGCCATCCGGAGTAGCGCGCCGAAGATGGTGGCGCGATCATCGCCCGTCAGAGACGGGGCCCCTTTGCGAATTGGATGTTGCCGCCGATCTCGCCGTTCGTCGCCGTCGCGGCGCATCGACGGTAACAGGCGGCAGCGAGATCGCTGTCTGGCCGGGAGACGACGAGGGCGTCTGAGCTTGCGCTTCAGCGAGGACGGGAGGCAGGACGACCGAAAGCGAGAGGATCGATAGAGAGACCAACACATAACGCACAACCACCCCCCGACCGCCCCACGCATCCCACGTCGTCGCTTCACAGCGGTATTTTGATGTTATAACGTTACATTCGTCGACCCAGCGGAGCGCTTCGTGCGACAGGACAGGCGTATTCGTTACTCTGTTATGGGCACGCCGCACTTCCGACAGGCTGCGACGACCGCGCTGAAAAGCGAGACGCACATGCAATCTGCACAGTTCAGCTGGACCTGGCAGAACAAGGCCGTTGAACTCGGCGTGGACACGAGCGGTCAGGGGCCGACGGTGCTTCTGCTGCCTGCATTGAGCTCGATCTCGACCCGGCGCGAAATGTGGCCGCTGCAGACGCAGCTAAGTTCGCACTATCGCACGATATCTCTCGATTGGCCGGGCTTCGGAGACCGGCCGCGCCCTGCAATAGATTGGACACCTGAGGCGTATACGGCATTCCTGGACTACGTTCTCGAGGCCATCGCCCCTTCGCCGCATGCGATTATTGCCGCGGGTCACGCGGCAACCTACGCACTCGCTCACGCACGCGCTCGCCCAACTTCGTTGGGGCGCCTCGTTCTGTTGGCGCCGACCTGGCGCGGGCCGTTGCCGACCATGATGAGGGGTCGTCGGCCGTTCTTCGATCGACTTCGCAAGGCGGTCGATCTGCCGGTTCTCGGACCTGCGCTCTACAAATTGAACGTCAATCGCATCGTCGTTCGCTTCATGGCTGCTGGACATGTCTACACCGACCCGGCATGGCTGAGCGGCGAGCGTCTGCGCGAAAAACTGACAGTCACCGGGGCGCGCGGCGCTCGATATGCGTCCATCCGCTTCGTGACCGGGGCGCTCGATCCGGTCGAGACACGCCAGCAATTCTTGGCATTGGCGCGGCAGTCCAAAATCCCGATGTTGACGGTTTATGGTGATCAAACGCCACCGCGATCGCGGGCCGAGATGCAAGCGCTGGCACACGTCGAGGGCATGCAAACCATCTGCATGCCGCAAGGCAAGCTTGCTCTGCATGAGGAGTTTGCCGTCGGAGTGGCGGAAGTCATCGCAAGGTTTCTAGCGCGGCCGTAATGTGGGTTTTTATACGGCTGGGCCGGCGTGCTGCCGGCACTTCGAATCCGAATGGCCGCCGAGTCATGGCACGAGGCCTGTTCTGCGCCCATGCATGCGCGCTCGCAAATAACTTGGCTTCGATTGGCTGGCCATGATCCGCCGCATGTCGTCTATTTAATTTTCCAGGCACTTCGCCACCAGCGCCGTCTCCTTTAAAACAGGCCGGCAATTCTCCAACCCTTGTGAGAGACATGTTCGTTTCGTTTTTTCCTCGGCCCAAGCTGTTCTTTCTGTCGGCGATCATCTGGACGACGCTGGCGATGGCCGCCTGGTATGGCTTTGCCGCCAACTTCTTCGAAGCGTCGGGAACGCCGGTCGGCCTCGCGACCTTCTGGTCAGCAACGGCTCTTTGGTTCGATCTCTATTTTGCCCTGTGCGTGGCAATCTTCGCCGCCGCATGGATGGTGTTTGCACCGCATCCCTGGGCAACCTGGTCGATTCTGGGCTCCGCACTCATTTTGTTCACCTCCTATTTTCAGGTGCAAGTGAGCGTTGCGATCAACAGCTGGTACGGACCGTTCTACGATCTCGTCCAAGCCGCCCTGTCGAAGTCGGCTCCGGTGACAATCGAGCAATTCTACACCCAATTGTCGACCTTTGCCGGCATCGCTCTGGTCGCGGTCGTGGTCGGGGTGCTGACGCGCTTCTTCGTCAGCCATTACATTTTCCGCTGGCGGACCGCTATGAACGATTTCTACGTCGCGAATTGGCCGCGGCTCCGCACCATCGAGGGTGCCTCGCAGCGCGTGCAGGAAGACACAATGCGCTTTGCGAGCACCACGGAAGGCCTCGGTGTGAACCTCATCAGTGCCGTACTGACGCTGCTGGCTTTTCTGCCGGTTCTGGTGAGACTGTCGAGTAATGTTACGGAACTGCCGCTGATCGGGTCCATCCCCTATCCGCTGGTATTTGCCGCCGTGATCTGGTCGGTATTTGGCACCGGCATGCTCGCCCTGATCGGCATCCGTCTGCCTGGGATCGAATTCTTCAATCAGCGGGTCGAAGCCGCCTATCGCAAGGAACTCGTGTTCGGCGAGGATGATCCAGCCCGCGCTGCCCCTCCGAAGCTAGGCGCCCTGTTCGAAGCCATCCGGAGGAACTACTTTCGGCTCTATCTGAACTTCATGTATTTCAACGTCGGCCGGATCATTTATCTCCAGACCGACGCCATATTTCCCTACGTCCTGCTCGCGCCCACGATCATTGCTGGCAGAATCACGCTCGGCGCGATGAACCAGATCCTGAATGCGTTCACACAGGTTCGAACCTCGTTTCAGTATCTTGTCAATGCCTGGAGCACGATCGTCGAGCTGATTTCGATCTATCAGCGGCTGCGGTCGTTCGAGGCCAAGATTCGTGGCGAGCCGCTGCCTTCGATTGAAACAGAGAAAGAGCCGGTCTCCTTGATATGACGTCTGCGATCACGATTTCGAAATGAACTCGGTACCTTTGCGACCTGACGGCGTTGGAGTCCTCGCGCGATGCCCGCGCTAAGGCCAAAGCCGCTGACATCTGCGTCGGTCAGGGTACCGAGGAGCGCGACGATGTCGGCGATAATTTACTCTTACCGTCACTGCATCGCTCTGGCAGGTGCAGATCAACATCTCGTTGTGGGCCGGTTTCACCAGGGGATTATCGTGAGGTCTTCTCCCACAATGGCCGCACATGCTTGTGCTCGTCACCTTCGATGAAAACGGTGGGTTCTGGGATCATGTCGCTCCGCCAAAGGCCGATCGCTGGGGCCCTGGATCGCGCGTGCCGGCGTTGATCATCTCGCCCTTCGCCAAGAAGAGTTATGTCGATCACACTCAATACGACACGACGTCCGCTTTGCGTTTCATCACCCGAAGGTTCGGCCTGCCCGTGCTGCCGGGACTGGCTGCCCGCGATGCCGCACTCGCCGCGAGCGGCCATTCGGCCATGGGCGATCTGACCGCTGCAAGGACATCGAATGACCACTTGCAATCTTCCGCACCACGCCAACCACGACCACGTAAATGGACCGCATTGCGGCCACGTCGCCATTCGGCATGGCAACCACCTAGATTATCTCCACGATGGTCATCTTCACCATCCGCACGCAGATCATGTGGACGAACATCGCATTGAGGTGAGCGACAAGAACCCGGATCGCTGCACGCCCGCCCATCGCTGCTCCGGACACGATGCTGCTCACGTCCATGGTCCTGGCTGTGGCCACGAAGCGGTTCCACACGGCGATCATGTCGACTATCTCGTAGACGGTCATCTGCACCATCCGCACGGCGGCCACTGCGATGATCACGGTCGGGTGGAGATCGTTCGAAACCGAGATCTTGGCTCCCACGATTGCGTCAGGAGGGCGAGCGGCGAAACCGCTCACGCCGTTCCGATGGACGGCCAAGCCCGATCATCCCGTCGCTCGTGGGTACGACGACGTTGATCCGACCACAGATCGGTTGCAGCGCGCCGGACTGCTTGTGCGACGCACATTTCTCAGATCTCGGCGTAGTCCAGGATAGTATGTTCCCCGGACCATATCTTGTCTGCGTCGTAGATTCGTTCGTGGCGCTTGGTATTGAAGTTGACCCCGAAAACGATTTTCCCCGTCGCGGAAAACTCGCGGACTGTTTCCTTGCGATTCGGGAGTTCCGATGGGACCGAGCCGGGAAGGTGGACGTCTCCCCCGATCCGAAGCTTCGTCATGGACACTCTCGGATGTAATGTTATAACGTTCAGTTGCTAGAATATGACGGCACCCGTCGTCAAGGCGAGAGATTGTGAATGCATCGCGATCCACAGTCTGGTGCAGCCTGCACGCATGCGCGTCGTGATACCGTCGACACTGAGGCGGTGCAGAGTCGTGCCCGCTCGTACGCGGCGTCGAAAGGGACGTCGTTCACCCCAACGCGCGAACGCGTTCTGGCATTGCTCGCGACGTCAGGGAGACCAATGGCCGCGTACGAGATCGCCGAAAGACTCAGCGGTTCGCGGAAGATGCAGGCCGTTCAGGTCTACCGCGCCCTCGATTTCCTGCAGGAGGCAGGCTGCGTGCACCGACTGGCCTCCCGCTCGGCGTTTTTCGCCTGCGATCATCGCCATGAAGAAGGGGAGACGGTCGTCTTTATGGTTTGCAGTCAGTGTGGCGCGGTCCAGGAGACAGCCTCTGAACTGGTTGCGCGCGGCTTGCGAGGTGCTGCGAGAACGGCCGGCTTCAGGCCCCGGCACCCGCTCATTGAGGTGGAGGGCGAGTGCGCGAAATGCGCCGGCGTATCCGGGCCGTGAATAACGCGTCTGCATCACCGGACGTTTGAATGGGATCTGCGAGCGGCCGACATTTGCGGGACGGGTACCGTCCGGCAGGCGATAGCTAAGATGGCGCTGAAAGCACATGGGAAGGTGGTGATCTCCTGCGCAAAGGCACGCAGCTAGGCCACCGGGCGCGAGCCGAGCCCACAACAACGACCCAAATGGTTGTTGCCTCGCCGAGTGTAATGTTATAACATAACATATAACGTCGGCCCGCTGGAGTCATGCTTGCGCAAGGCACCGGCCGGCTGATTGCAAGATCCGAAGGCGAAGCCTAGCGGTCGTCACTTGTTCGGTGTCGCGCATGTCCCCAGCGACGCCGCGTCTCGCGTGAGGTTTTGATTTTGCCTGGCCGAAACACAGCTGAGCCATCATGTCTTTCGTTGCTCACGAGAGCTCGGAGACGTGAGACGAAAGTCCCCGGCGACTGCATGTCGAGCGATGCGCCAAGCTGGTTCTTTGCCGGATATTCTGCTGCCCCGAACGACGGACAGACCAGCGGCCACGATCGGCACGACAGGAAGACTCTCCGGCAAGGGCCAGGCCGTTATGACATCGATCGTCGCACCCGGATCAGAAGCGACCATCATACTCTGGAAAGCCCAATCGCCGCCGAAGACTTGTGTACGTGGCTTGAACTCCTGACAGGTTTTGCCGGGACTGATCTCCTGCAGCTCAAAGCGATCGTAAGTGTCGAGGGTTGGCCCGGACCAGTTCTGCTGTACGGCGAGCAGAATGTGTTCAGCGCGCTGCCTCTGACCGAGTGGCTCATCGAAGATCACCGCACCCGCATTGCACTCGTCACCAGGAATCTCAACGAGGATTGTCTGCGAGACCTTCTTGCCATTTTGACTCTGGCGGGTTCTTCGGGCTGTCGTTCGAAAATCCCCGCCGTTCAGGCGTCTCGAGATCGAGCGACCGGTCGACGATGAAATTCGATGAACCGATACCGGTGACGATCCTCACCGGCTTTTTGGGCGCGGGAAAGTCCACATTGCTCAATGAGCTTCTGGCGAGCGATGCCTTCGCAGATACCGCGGTCATCATCAACGAGTTTGGCGACATCTCGATTGATCACGATCTCGTTCACGTCAACCAGCGAGAGCTGATGGTGACAACGACGGGATGTCTCTGCTGCACCGCGAGCAGCGACATCAGAACCGCCCTGTTTGAACTCTACGATGCGCTGGATAGCAATGCGGTGCCGCCATTCAAGCGCGTGATCGTCGAGACGACCGGGCTCGCAGACCCCGCCCCCATCATCAATCAGATCACAATGGGCAGCGTTCCGGGAGCCGGGTATCGCGCTCAGGTCGTGGCAGGCCATTTCCAATTGTCCGGCGTCGTCTGCGCGGTCGACGTGACGATGGCGCACGGAACGCTGGAGCGGCACTTCGAATGCATGAAGCAGGTCGCCTTTGCAGACCTCATCGTGCTCACCAAGACCGATATCAACACCGAGCCCAGAGCGAATGCCCGCCCGTCGGATCTGCTGCAGATGCTCAGCCAAATCAACCCAGCCGCAGCCATCGTGGATCGTCACGGGACCGAATTCGACCTCGCCAGCGTTTTTGTGCCTCGTCGCTATGTTCCTTCCGAGCTGGGGTCCGACGTCGAAGGCTGGCTGGCCTTGGAGCAAGCCTTGGCTGACGATAGCCCATCTCACGACAATGTCATGGACGCAAACCGTCATTCCGCGGCCGGCATACAGAGCGTGGCATTGGTCGAAAACCGTCTTGTATCGGCACGCAATCTCGCAAGCTTCGTTGATCTGCTCAACACGGTGGCCGGACCGCAGATGCTGCGGCTCAAGGGGCTTATTGGACTTGAGGACGATCCCGAGCGGCCGCTCGTGATCCATGGCGTTCAGCATGTCATCTATCAATACCGGTTGCCGGCATGGCCGTCGGACGATCGACGCACGCGGATCGTCGTCATCACTCACAATCTCGACGGCTCCGTCGTCAAAAGTCTGTTTACCGCGATCACGGGTATTTCGGCGCGCGCAAAAGCGCGGATGGTGGCTACAGTCCTTGGCCTGAGCGCGCTCGGTGCTGCGCTTGTCGCGGTCCTCTTGCACACGTTCCACGATGGCGCGGTAGCTCACCTGGAATTCAACTCCGCCCCCGCGATTCCGACTTCGACAGGTACCACCCACTGAAAGGACGACGTATGAGCAATACGGCCGCACAGACTCCCGTTACCGTTCTCACCGGATACCTCGGTGCAGGCAAAACGACCTTGTTGAACCGAATTTTGACGGAGACACATGGCAGGCGCTACGCAGTGATCGTGAATGAATTCGGCGAAGTCGGAATCGACAATGATCTCATCGTCAACGCGGACGAGGAGATCTTTGAGATGAACAACGGGTGCATTTGCTGCACCGTTCGGGGCGATCTTATCAGGATTCTCGAAGGGCTCATGAAGCGTCGTGGAAAGTTCGACGGGATCATCGTCGAAACCACCGGGCTTGCCGATCCGGCGCCCGTCGCGCAAACTTTTCTCGTCGATGACGACGTTCGCCGCAACACCAAGCTCGACGCCATCGTCACGGTGATCGACGCGAAGCATCTGCTGGGTGAAATCGATCACGCGCACGAGGCGCAAGAGCAGATTGCATTCGCCGATGTGGTCTTACTCAACAAGACCGATCTGGTCTCGGAACCCGACATCCAGGTGATCGAAGCGCGTATTCGCTCTATCAATCCCTACGCCGTGATACATCGCACCGAACGGTGTGCGCTCGACCTCGAAAAGGTCCTGGATCGGAATGCGTTCGATCTCAACAGGGTTCTCGAGTTCGAGCCCGACTTTCTCAACGAAGTTCACGATCATGAGCACGATAGCCACGTCAAGAGCCTGTCTTTGACGGCTGAGGCGCCGCTCGGTCCCCAGAAATTCTTGCCGTGGATCCAGCAGGTTACCCAGCAATTTGGCACCGACATTCTACGCCTCAAGGGCATTATCCAATTCGAAGATGATCCTGACCGCTTCGTCGTTCAGGGTGTTCACATGTTGCTCGAAGGCGACCATCAGCGCCCCTGGAAGCCCGACGAGCAAAGGACGAGCCGGCTGGTCTTCATTGGCCGCGATTTGCCGGAGGATGTTCTGAAGGACGGCTTCAAGCGCTGTCAGAGGTCGAGTCATTGACGCCAGCCCCCTTGAGGCGGCCGCAATCTCGGCATGACTGGGACTTCGTCTGTCATGCCGAGCGACCCAGGATAAATCGCAGATCAATTTGGAGGCTCGCCCATGTCAAAGGCTGCTTTTGCTTTGGGTCGGCGAGCCCAAAGAACCGGCTATCCCGAAGCGGTTCAGCGACTTAAGTTGCAGACGCGGAAGCTGCTTGGGTTGTCCGAGGATGTCACGGTCTCTGTGACAGAACTGTCCTGTCGTGAGCCTGGATGTCCTGATGTGGAAACTGTCATCGCGATCTTGGGCCAGCGGGACAAGCCATGCATCGCAAGATTTCACAAGTCGATCCCCGATGTGACCGCTGACGAGCTCAAGACAGCATTCGAACCGACCTTCTTATCCAAGAAGGGTGCTGAATCAAAAGACCAGGAATCATGAGAAAGATTTGCATTGGTATCGTGGCCGCGCTCATCATGCTAGGCGCCTTCATGAGCGCGCGCGCCGCCGACGAGAAGATCGCGGTCGTCGCGGCCGAGAACTTCTATGGCGACGTCGCGCAACAGATCGGCGGCGACAGAGTGTCTGTCACCAGCATCCTGAGCAGTCCCGATCAGGATCCACACCTGTTCGAAACATCCCCCTCCATCGTTCGCGAATTGGCCGCAGCCCAAGTTGTGATCCTAAACGGCATTCAATACGACCCATGGATGAGCGGGCTCCTCAAGGCCGCGCCAGAGTCCGGGCGCGTCGTGATCGTAGCTGCAGATCTCATGCATAAGGCGGCCGGTGACAATCCGCATCTCTGGTACGATCCGGCCACGATGCCTGCGGTCGCGAAAGCGGTCGCTGCCGCGTTTGTCGCCGCTGATTCCGCTCATTCAGACGACTACAATTCGCGCCTCAACTCATTTTTAGCCTCACTCCAGCCACTGGACGCAAAAATCGCCTCCATTCGTAATAAATATGAAGGTACCCCAGTCACTGCTACAGAGCCGGTTTTCGGCTACATGGCGGCCGCGTTACATCTAACGATGCTCAATCAGAGATTTCAGCTTGCCGTCATGAACAACACCGAGCCAAGCGCCAGCGATGTTGCTGGCTTTGAGCAGGACTTGGAGCGACACAATGCGCGCGTCCTGTTCTTCAACAAGCAGGCATCGGATAATTTGGTTCAGCATATCGTTGACCTTGCGCACAAATCCGGTGTTGCAGTCGTGGGCGTCACAGAGACCACCCCGCCCACACTGTCATACCAAAATTGGATGCTGACGCAGCTCGACATGACTGAAAACGCACTGGCCGGAAAGCCCTGATGAACGTCGTCGAATTCGACCAGGCAACACTTCGGATCGGCAACCATCTCGTTTTGGCGGACATCAGCCTCGCGATCAAAGGCGGTGAATTCATCGGTGTCCTTGGTCCCAATGGAGCTGGCAAGACCACACTGATGCGCGCCATCCTCGGACTTCTGCGGCCCAGCGCAGGAAACATCCGCGTGTTCGGCCGTACGCCGCGGCGCGGCGATGCCCTCATTGGTTACGTTCCGCAGGTCCGCACTGTGGCGCCGGAGTTGCATGTGCGCGGGTTAGACTTCATCGCGAGCTCCGTTCGCGGCGGTCGATGGGGTCTGCCGAAGCTTGGGCACGTTGACCGCAAGATGATCGATGAATCACTCGCGGCTGTGGGGGCTGTTGACTTGGCCGGGCGCCCGCTGACGGACATGTCAGGCGGTGAGCGCCAACGGCTGCTGCTGGCTCAAGCACTGCTTGGCGAGCCGGGACTGCTGTTGCTCGATGAGCCGCTGATCAGCCTTGACCAGCGCTATCAGGAAACGATCATCGAACTGGTCGGACGCTTCGCGGGGGAGCGCAATATAACCGTTTTATTCAGCGCGCACGAACTCAATCAGCTGATCGGTGCGCTCGATCGTGTGCTCTATCTCGGCAATGGGCGCGCGGCATTGGGGACGGTGGCGGAGGTGGTGACGTCTCCCGTGTTGTCCAAACTCTATGGCTCGGATATCGACGTCGTGCACGCTGACGGTCACGTCTTCGTACTTTCCCGCGGCCGGCATATCGAGCACCACGACCATCTGCATGCCGATCATGCGCACAGCCGCGATCGTCAACGCCATGCTTGACTACGATTTCATGAGAAACGCCTTTGCAGCTGCCGGAGTCGCGGCTGTCGTCTCGGGTCTGGTGGGTTATTTCCTCGTGCTACGGGGACAAACCTTCGCCGGTCACGCACTGGGGCATATCGGTTTCGCCGGCGCGACCGGTGCAATCTTGATCGGGTTGGCCCCGATCTGGGGACTTGTCGGGCTCACGGTTGCTGCCGGCATCGGCATGGGAATGATGGGCGAGCGCGTCAGTGGCCGCGACGTGGCCGTCGGCGTCGTCTTGTCGCTCGCGCTTGGCTTCGGGCTTCTGTTTCTGCATTACTACACGGCGTTCGCAGTCCAGGCCACCTCGCTGCTCTTCGGCAATGTGCTTGCGGTTGACCGGCCGATGATCATGGCGCTCGTCGTGATGGGCCTGATCACGCTGGCGGCTCTGGCCGCGATCATGCGGCCACTCATCTTTGCCAGCCTTCAGCCGGAGCTTGCCGAGGCCAAAGGCGTTCCAGTGGGCTTCGTATCCACCGCCTTCCTCGCGATCGTCGCTGTTGGAGTCTCGGAAAGCGCCCAGATCGTCGGCATTCTTCTGGTCTTCAGCCTCATGGTGGGGCCGCCGGCAACCGCCCAGCGGCTTGTGACCGGGCTTTGGAGCGGAATTGTTCTATCGGCGGTCGTCGCGCTGGCGGAGGCTTGGCTCGGCATCATCATTGCCTATGATACGGACTGGCCGGTCAGCTTCTGCATCGCGTTGTTGAGCGCGCTTGGCTATTTCGTCACGCGCGTTCCGTTGGAACAACTGAAGATGAGGAAATCGAGCCCACGGCTCTGATCAGACCCTGCTTCGAGTCGGCATCCAGAACTTCCGGCTCGGGCAATCCATCCTCTGTTTATGAAATGGAGATGTTCCCTTGCGGTCAGGATTGCGCTTCCTTAGCGAGGTTAGCCTCGGTCTGGCGATCGCAACGCTGGCATCGGTTTGTTCGTTTGCAGCAGAGCAGTCGCCGGAGGTTCCGGCTTGGTTGCGGGGCCATATCGGCGAAGGCGACGGGCAGATCGCGCAGGTGGTGCTACAGAGGGCACGCGCCCTCTACCTGCGAAAGGTGAAGGAGGGGGTCGTCAAGAATCCGTGTTATTTGGCCATGGACGCGACGCGCCCCAACGATTTGACCGACGGCAGATTGGGGAAGCGGTTTTACGTTATTTGCGAGGCCGATCGATCTTTTCGTGCGATCTCCGCGGGTCACGGCAGCGGTCGCCATTTGAGGGGTATCGCGGATTTCTCGAATGGAAGAGAGTGCGCGAAGAATTTCGGCAACGCGATGGATTCGAACCTGACGGCCGGCGGCGCTTATCTCACGGGAGAGACGAAAACGTCTTTCAAGGGATATTATCGTGTTTCAACAAAACAAGATGCGGCGCTGATGCGCTCGTTTGTTCAATTCGATGGGGAAGGTGAGACAGCCAACGCCAGGCAGCGCGCCATCGGCGGACATGCTGCCGTCGCGTTGAAAGGCGTATGTCTTCGAAAGGATCCGCACAGCCCATACGCGAACCAGGACGGTTACGTTCCATTCGGGTCTCTGGTGGACTACTCGGGCGGACGCAGCGATGGCTGTACGAGTTGGTCGCAATCTGACGCCGGACAAATCATCCCACTGCTGAAGGACAACCCGACGACGGTCTACATTTATCCTGAATCTCGCGACGTTGAAGCTGTCGCGCAAGCGGTTGCAGCTCATCAGCCGCTGCCGCGCGCCGGGCTGTATTGGAACGCGTTCTGCCTAAAGCAGATCGGGTCTCCGAAATTCTGGCCGAAACAGATCCTCGAGCCGATTCTTGCTCAATATAGAGGGGATCATCCCGAACCGCCGCCGCAGTCAGCGCCAATTTGCAAAGGCCGTGACTTTTCCGGGTAGCTATTCCTCTCGACTTGCTTTGAAGCGGTCGTGCTTTGCCAGCACGAACAGGATCACGAGGCGACTCGAAACCAGTGAATACTCTCAGCCTAAAGGGTGACCGGTTCACTTTGGCCGCGCGATCCGTACCATGTCGAGGTAGTCCGAGACACCAATTCTCGTGTGAAATCAAAACGAAAAGGCCGGTAGAAGTGCAAATCGGAGCATGAACGGAGTTGGAACGAAGCGGATCCGCTGTTGACGGTCGGCCGACGGCTCTGGCCGTTCCGATTGTGCATTTGAAATAGCCGGCCTGATGCAGCCGACGCGGGGGGTCGATGAGAGCGGTTGGTATCCAGGGGCAGAATCGAACCCTCGCCCATCCAACTGGAAGTCCATCATTTTTTGAATGGCGACTTCCCAGTGTACCTACCAGTGGACCCGGCGCTTTCTTCACCGGCCAAGAGGGTGCGACCCTATGCCGCCATACGCTAGTCGTGTGCGTGCCGCAAGCTACACACAAGGATCTCATCAGCGCCGTGTGCGCTATGGTCCTGTAGCTAGGGTCCACCCCCTCCGAAGGCAGACGTCGACCAGTTTCGTGCAGACAGGACGATTGAAACAGAGTAAGAAAACAACCTACATGCGACATCGATGTCCAGCACTTCCGTTTCGCAAGAATGTTTCGCCTCTTAATCTTAAGGGAGTGCAATTTCTCAAAAGCGCCTGCATCGACGAAGACAGTTCGCGAACGTCAACGATCGTTTGAGCGGAATCTTGAGACCAAAGAGGACGATTCATCATGGCTAGCTATCCAGGTGAAACTCTCCTGGCCAAGAAATCGGCGGCCGTCTTTCTCTTGCTGCTAGGCATCCTGTTGATCGTGGTCGGTCTACACGAAGAATCGTCGCCAGTGATCGCGGTCGGATGTCTATCTCTGCTCGGTGGTGTCTCACTCCTCGTGTTTAAGATTGTCCGGCGCAACCGAGGTAATCCGCTCTAACTCCCGCCCTTCAGGGTCAGCAGGTCGGCGCTCCTCGTGACAGAAGGTAAGTCATGATCGCGCGGTTCGTGGCGGATTTAAAGGACAATACACGCGCAACAAATAGTACATCTCCTCAACTCGAGGCTAGCCGATGCTCTCGATTTCAAGCTGACGGTAAAGCACCTCAGAACATTCGAGGCCCATCATGCATCGCGTTGCTGGACGCAGGCAGTCTCGCCAATGCTATGCCTCGGCCATATAGCCTCGGCGAATTCCTCCAGTGGTTCGATAGATTGCCGTGGCCACCCGCAAGCGTCTCTCCCGACGACCACGACTAGGGGGTGACGCAGCGATGGAGTCGCGGGTGCCATGTCGATCCTGGGCCACAAGTTGGCTCCGCGACGCAGAGATGGAGACGCGGGTGCAATGTGGATCCCGGACCACAAGTCGGCTCCGCGACGCAGCGGTGGAGTCGTGGATGCAAAGTATATCCCGCCGCGCATGTTTCAGCTATCAGCGTCGCGTCCGGCATTGCTAGCGGCGTAGCGTAAGGCAAGAGCGGAGTGGCCTGGGCGCCAAACGCGACCAGCGATGATGCCACCGCAGCACACAAGGGACAAAGGCGGTAACGTGTGCACACTCTCTGTTCTCCATGAACTGCGAGGCAAACGACGATTGCCGCAAACACTATAGCAGACGGTAGCCTGACCGACACTAGGGGAATCCCTGACCGCGACTAGAAGATTGCCTGATATCCAGATCCTCGGCGGAAAGCGTATTGTTCAAGCTCCAAGCGAGCTAGTTGGCCAAGACATTGCAGCGCGCGGTTCGAGGCTTGTACATGACCACAACTCCACCAAACCAAAACCTTTGGCGGCTTTGAGCTGATCGCGATGGTAGTCGGATCCATTGTTGGCTCGTCCGACTCATCGCCGCCCGTCCATTTGCAGCCGGTTTGCCTTGGTGCGTTCTCGTGGCGGCATGTAGGCGCTACCACGCGTAGTGACGAAGATCCGCTGCGTAACGATAGTCGCGAGAGGGCGTACCTATGCGGGCAACCGTCGCCATCGCTTACTGCGGTCCCGCTGCGGTGCCGGGCGATGTCTTGGCACGCTGGAATTTCGATCCACCGCTCATTGCGGCGCTCGCCGTATTGGCCATTGTGATCGCGCGTGGTCACGCAGCGAAGGCCTGGGCTGGCTGGACAGCGCTCGTGCTGATCGCGGTGATCTTTGTCTCGCCGCTTTGCGCGCTCGCCTCTGCGCTGTTCTCGGCGCGAGTGCTGCATCATGTGCTGCTTGTCTGCTTTGCTGCCCCGCTTCTCGCGATTGCTCTTCCCGCGCGACCATTACCCCTACACCCGCTCGCTGTACTCGTTAGCGTTCACACGATCATTTTTTGGGTCTGGCATATGCCGGGGCCCTACGAATGGGGACTCGTCAGCGTCCCCGCCTACTGGTTGATGCAGGGCACCCTTCTCGGCAGTGCGTGGCTGCTTTGGCGCGCAATCCTTGAGCCGACGACTCACCTTGGCTCGGCGCTTGTCGCGATCGTTGCTGCAATGGGTCAGATGGGGCTTCTGGCCGCCTTGATCGTATTCTCGCCGCGGGCGCTATATCCCGTCCATTTCGCGAGCGCCGAGGCCTGGGGACTGAGTGCGCTCACCGATCAGCAACTGGCGGGGCTTCTGATGTGGGTGCCGGCGCCGCTGCCCTATCTCGGGCTGGGGCTGTGGCTTGCGTGGTCGGGCTTGCGCCCGGTTGAGCCAACCGCATGACGACGCTGTTCAAGTTCATTCACCTCGGAACGATTGCCATCTGGTCGGCAGGATTGATCGTCCTGCCGTTTTTATTTTGGCAACGCCGTGATCTCGAATTGGGGAGTGAGCTTGATCGACTGCACAGGCTGACGCGCTTCGTTTATGTGGAGATGACATCTCCGGCTGCCTTCCTCGCCATCGGCAGCGGAACGGTGCTGATCTTCCTGCAGACTACGTTCCTGGAGTGGTTCTCCCTCAAGATGATGCTCGTCGCACTGCTGGTGATGCTGCACATCGTTGCCGGATTGACCCTTGCGCATTTGTTCGAGCCCGGCGGCAGCTTTAGCCGGTTCTCATACGTTACGCTGACGGCCTCCTATCTCGTGCTGATCACAGCGATCATATGGGTGGTGCTGGCCAAGGTTCACATCGATTCCAATCAGTTCGCCACCGAACTGTTCGCGCCCGGCGGGCTGCGTCAGGCCTTGGGCGAAACCATAATGCCAATGCCATGATCGAACACGAGCTTGCCGCCATGCCAGCCCGCCAAGCCTGCCATCGCCGAGGCGAGCGCGGAGAGCGCGAGGCCATGCGGCAGGATCGATTCCGGGTAGGTCAGGCGCAGTCCCCAGTTCGCTCCGGTGATAGCAACCAGCGTCATGGCCGCTACGGCGTGGGACCAGCTCGCTTCGCGCGTCCGGATGCCCGGAACCAGCACGAGTTCTGCCGTGCCGACAATGCTGGCTGCGATACCGCTCCAGAATGTAAAACCCGAGGCCCAGAGACCGACACGCATCCAGAAGCCGTCGCCCGACCACCAATAGAATACGTCGACACCAAGGGTCGCGATCACAAAGGCGATCGGGAAATGCACCAACATGACGTGGATCGGATGGCCGACAAGTGCCACCGCAGACCCGGTGTCCAGCCGGAGCAGTTCCAGCATGACCGGACTTTCTTTCATTGCCGAGGTATCGCTCTCGTCATTCGGCATGACACCCGTTCTCCGTCTGCGGGACGAGCCTTCCCGGATCATAGCGTGCTGCGCACGCTGGTCTACCTTGGATTTCCTGTTCTACTGGCAGGCTGCACGGGTCCGCTGTCGACGCTCGATCCGGGCGGGCCGGCGGCAACATCGATCGCAACGCTTTGGTGGGTGATGCTCGCCGGCGCCGCCGCGCTCTTTGTTCTTGTGATGACGCTCTACGCGCTGGTGATCTGGCGCCCGGATTGGGGCGCGCGGGTCTCGCCGACCCGCTGGATCGTGCTTGGAGGGCTCGGCCTGCCGGCTGTCGTCCTGACACCGCTCGTTGCGTCCGCGCTGGTGACAGGCGAACGGCTCCTGCCGCTGGGTTCGGCCGAGCCGTTGCGGATCGAGGCGGAGGCCCAACGATGGACGTGGACCTTTCGCTATCCCGGCTCCGGCGACATCAAAACCGAGGGGACGCTACACCTGCCAGTGGGCGTGCCGGTCGACATCGTTGTGACGAGCCGCGACGTCATCCACGCCTTCTGGATACCGCGGCTTGCCGGCAAGATCGACGCCGTGCCTGGGCACACGAATATCCTGCGAATTCGGGCTGACGTACAGGGACGCTACCAGGGGCTCTGTAACGAATTCTGCGGAAGCGGCCACAGCGGCATGCGCTTCGATGTCGTCGCGCACCCGGCAGCGGACTTCTCCACCGCGATCGCCCACCCCGAGGCAGGCCGAAAGTGACGCGATGACCGTCTCGACCGAAGAAGCCCCGCAACCCGCCCCGGCGGTCGACCTGCACCGTCAACTCGCGCAGATCTGGGCCACAGGTCCCGGGCTGCGGCGCCTTGCGTCGGTCAACCATTCCGTTCTCGGCGTACGCTTCATGGCAACGGCGTTTGTATTCTTTGCAATTGGCGGCGTGCTCGGCATGTTGACCAGGGTGCAGCTCGCGACGCCCCAAGCGGCATTCCTGGATGCGGAGACCTACAACCAGGTCTTCACCATGCACGGGTCAATCATGCTTTTTCTGTTCGCTATACCCATGGTAGAGGGCTTGGCGGTTTACTTGACACCCAAGGTGCTGGGCGCCCGCGACTTTGCGTTTCCGCGGCTGACCGCCTTTGGCTATTGGTGTTACTTGTTCGGCGGGACGATCCTCACCGGCGCGCTGCTCGCCGGGGTTGCACCAGACGGTGGCTGGTTTATGTACACGCCGCTGAATTCGATAGCCTACACACCCGGAATCAACGCGGACGTTTGGCTGCTGGGAGTCACTTTTGTCGAGATATCGGCGCTAACGCTGGCTGTCGAGATCGTTGTCTCCGTGTTGAAGATTCGAGCGCCAGGCATGTCACTAGACCGAATGCCAATCTTCGGCTGGTATATGTTGGTCACGGCCTCGATGATGATTGTGGCCTTTCCGCCGCTGATCCTCGGATCGATCCTGCTGGAGACAGAGCGCGCGTTCGGCTTGCCTTTCTTCGACCCGACACGCGGTGGTGACGCACTGCTGTGGCAGCACCTGTTCTGGTTCTTCGGTCACCCTGACGTCTACATCATTCTGCTGCCGATGGCCGGCCTCTTGTCGACGATGATTCCGGTTTTCGCCAACAGGCCTCTCGTTGGATACAGGTCAATCGTCGTCGCGATCATCGGCCTTGCGTTCGTAAGCTTCGGCATTTGGGTGCACCATATGTTCACCGTGGGAATCCCGCATCTCGCGCTAGCCTTCTTCTCGGCGGGCTCGGCCATCGTCGCGGTCCCGACGGCGGTGCAGTTGTTTGCCTGGCTCGCTACGCTGGCCCATGGCAGGCCGGTTTGGAATGTGCCGATGCTCTACATCTTCGGCTTCTTTTCGACCTTCGTGATCGGAGGTCTAACGGGCGTAATGCTTGCTATGGTGCCTTTCGACTGGCAAGCGCACGATACCTACTTCGTTGTCGCACACTTCCATTATGTGATCGCGGGCGCTGCCGCGTTCCCCTTGTTGGCGGCGCTCTATTATTGGTTGCCGCTGCTCACCGGCCGCAGTGCGGTTTACCGGCTCTCAGTCCCTGCGTTTTGGCTAATCTTCATCGGTTTCAATTTGACCTTCTTCTTGATGCATCTGGTGGGTCTGCTCGGCATGCCTCGGCGCATTTACACGTATTCGGCGACCGAGGGCTGGATCTGGCTTAATCTGCTGTCTTCGATCGGCGGGTTCATCATGACGATTGGCTTCGCGCTGGTGACGATCGACCTCATCGCGCAGGTTCGCTATGGGCGTCGGGTCCGGTGCGATCCCTGGCGGGCGGGGACACTCGAATGGGCGATGAGGCTCCCGCCGGCTCCTTACGCCTTTGCTTCGCTCCCCAACATCGACACCCGAGCTGACCGGATCGCTGCCGGCGAACTCGGGTCATCACTCGCGCGCGGCGAGGGGTATCTTGGCTTCGCGCGGAACGGTTGGCAGGAAACATTGGGCGTCGACATGATATCGGGCACGCCCGATCAATTGATCGTGCTGCCGCGCCAAACCTACATGCCGCTCTACACAGCACTTTTCATCGCTGCAGCGGTGCTATCGATGCTGTTCCAAGCCTATTGGCTGGCGGTTGTCATGGCGTTGGTGACAGCCGGCCTGTTCGTGCTGTGGGGACAGAAGTCGGGCCACGCCCGCGACTACGAGCCCCTGACGATTGGCCACGGTCTTTGCGTGCCACCGCACACCGAGGTGGCCAGCACTCCACCATGGTTGGCGCTGATCCTCGCGCTGGTCGCCAATGGCACACTGTTTACCTCACTAGCGTTCGGCGTGCTCTATCTTTGGATCTCTGCGCCGAACTGGCCGCCGCCAACGCGGCCTGAGACGAACGTTTGGCTCGCGGCCGGATCGCTCGTGGCTCTTTTCCTCGGCGCAGCCGCAGCGCGCGGGTCGTTGCGCTTCCTCGCCACCGGCCGCGCGCCGCAGGCCTGGATTGGGCTCGCAGCCGTCGCATTGCTCGCTGCCATAGTTGCGATCGTGGTCTTGATCGAAAATGTCGTTCCACATCCGCGCGAGCATGCGCTTGGTTCGACGGCCGCCGCGCTGCTCGGCTATGTGGCCCTGCACGCCGGCATTGGCCTTCTTTTCCTCCTTAGCAACGTGCTGCGCTTCAGCTCAGGCTTCGTCTCATCCCGACGGCTGGTGGACCTGCGCCTGACGCGGCTTTGGCTCGACTACACGGCGATGACGGGAGCCATCGCGCTTGGGCTAGTCCTAGCCTTGCCAGCCCTTGTGGGCATGCTGGGAATGCGGCCATGACAGCGCCTCGACATCTGGAAGCCGGGCTTACGCCACGAAATGCGGAAGGGAGTTCAGTGAGCATGCGCCCCGTTCCAGATCGGCGGCTCTGGTTACTAGTATTGGGCTTCTCCGTCTGGGGCAGCGCGCTTGGCTTTGTATACGTCCTTCATTCCGTTGGTTGCGCCTTCGCCTGGCCGGCAAATGCGATTCGTCTCGGGCTCGGCCTGGTTCTCTTCGTTCATCTCGCTCTCGTCGGACTGCTGTGGCGCAGCTACGCCGGGACCTATCCAGGCGCTCCTGCGGTCGACCCCACGGACTCCTTCCTCAACTGGGTGATCCTGTGGACCTTGATTGCAGCCTTCGTGACTATCGTTTTCACGCTTGGCCCAACGCTGCTGCTGACGACCTGCACTTGATCGAGGCGTGACGCTGGAACCGCGGAGAAGACAGCAATGACCTATACCGCGCGCAGCATCATCTGGATCATCGTCTACCTGCTGTTCATTCTGCTGCCCCTGTTTGCACTTCTGCTCGGCTCGCTGCCGCCGGCACGCGATTTCTGGACGGAGTTCTCCGCCGCAGTGGGCTATTCGGCGTTGGCGATCATGGGCCTGCAGTTCGGCCTCACGGCTCGCTTCCGCTTTGTCACCGAGCCATGGGGCGAAGATGTTATCTATCATTTTCATCGGCAGATTTCGCTGTTCGCGGTGGCACTGGCCCTGGTGCACCCGGCGATCATGCTAGTCGTCCAGCCCCACCTGCTCGCGCTGCCGCAATATGGCGAGGTGCCGCTCGGCGCCGTTTCGGCATTCCTGTCCGTGATCGCGCTTGTCGTATTGGTGGTGACGGCGCTGTGGCGCGCAAGGCTGAAGATTTCCTATGAACTCTGGCATTACAGCCATATCGCGCTCGCCCTCGTCGCCGTCGCGGGCGCGCTTGTGCACATGGTGGGTTGGAGCTTCTACCTGACTGATTCTCTCAAGTGGGCCTTATGGGTCGGCCTGACGATCTTCTGGATCGCACTGCTGTTTTACATCCGCATCGTCAAACCGCTGTTCCTGCTGCGGCGACCCTACCGAGTTACCGAGATCCGCAAGGAGCGTGGCGAGACTGTCACCTTGGTGATGCAGCCCGACGGCCATGACGGCTTCCGCTTCAAGCCTGGCCAGTTCGGCTGGCTGACGGTGTGGGGAAATCCGTTCAAGATTACCGCGCATCCATTCTCGTTCTCGTCGAGCGCCCAGACCGCGGACGGCACCGTTGCAATGTCGATCAGAAACCTCGGAGATTTCACCAGCGGCATCAGCAACGTGCCGGTTGGCAAGCGCATCTATCTCGACGGTCCGTATGGCGCCTTCACTATCGGCGATCCGGCGGACATGCATGTGTTGATTGCGGGCGGCGTTGGCATCACGCCGATGATGAGCATGATCCGTACACTCGCGGACGTCGGCGACAAGCGACCGGTGATGTTGCTTTACGGCAGCAAGGACTGGGATTCGATCACCTTTCGCGAGGAACTCGAAGACCTCAAGGTGCGACTCGACCTGACGATCGTTCACGTGCTCTCGGATCCTTCTGCCGACTGGGCGGGCGAGCGGGGCTTCATCTCCGCCGATCTGCTCGCGCGGCATCTGACAAGGCCCTACGCCGACCACGAGTATTTCATCTGCGGACCGGGCCCCATGATGGATGCGGTCGAGAAGGCGCTCGCGGACTTGGGAGTGCCCATGTCGAAATACCATTCCGAGCGTTACAGCTTCGTGTAGGGAGCCCAACAATGCGCCGTCTGTTTGCCGACCGGCTGGTCTTTGCCACAGGAACGATCGTGATTCTGCTGTCAGTTCTGTTCGCCCTGTTGCGAATAATGGGATGATAGGTCCGGACCCACGGCAGCGAGGCCCGAGCATCCAGCGGCAAACCGATCAATGCGTAGCAAAACGCCGCAGTCAAGGTCAGTGGAATATTCGACCCATACCCACAGACGCATATTGCCTGGCGCAAGATCGCGCCTGCGCTCGCGAAACGATTCACTCTCGTTATCCCCGATCTTCGAAGCGCCTATCCTCGATCGTTTCGCCGCTTGCCAGACTGATCAAGCGCTGTCAGGACAAAGCCAATGAACGGGTGCCGAGCTCCCTATCATTCAGCAATCGACCATGCACGTGATCTGCACCAAGCCGCCGATCGGGTCACAAGTGAGCCCGAGGTTACGTCTTGGGCGGCAGCAACCGGCGATCGAGAACGCCGCCGAGATCGGCATGGAGCGCAGGCGACGCCCACTTCGCTCTGGCAAGCCATTTCGGCGGCGGATATCGAAGCGTTTCGCTGTTAGAGCATACGGATCGCGGACGCGTCAGAAGAAACATGCGGGCTTTTGCCGGGCCCGGAACGAAGGCGATTGATAGTCTGCCGCTCATAACGGCGCGCTTGCACCTTCGAGCCTACCAGCCCCTCGGGACGATCAATCCATCAGGGGATAGATCTTTCCCGGATTCATGATGCCGTTCGGATCGAGCGCTTGCTTGATCGCTTTCATCAAGGCGACACCCTCTCCGTGCTCCGTCTGCATGTGAACGATCTTGTGCACCCCGACACCATGCTCACCCGAGCAAGTGCCACCCATGCTGATAGCCCGCCGGGACGTGCGGAAGGCGAGCGCCTCGGCGCGCTGGGTCTCATCGGCATCCTTGGAGTCGAACAGGATGCCGAGATGGAAATTGCCATCGCCGACATGGCCGACGATCGGCGCCGTCAGCCCGGAGGCGACGATATCAGCCTTGGTCTCCAGCAGGCAGGCCGGCAGCGCTGAGATCGGCACGCAGGCATCCGTGCCCATGTTGTTCTTGCCGGGGCTCAGCGCCATCACCGCCTGGTAGGAATTGTGGCGCGCCTTCCAAAGTCGATTGCGGTCTTCGTGACGCTCGGCAAACTGGAATTCGCCGCCGCCATGATCCGCGGTGATGGCCTGCATCATCTCGACCTCCTCCTGTACGCCGGCCGGCGTGCCGTGGAATTCGAGGAACAGTGTCGGCGTCTCGACATAGCCGAGCTTCGAATAACGGATCGCGGCGCGCATCTGCACCTCGTCGAGCAGCTCGATGCGAGCCATCTTCAGGTTGGACTGGAGCGCCGCGACGACGGCGGCGACTGCTCCCTCCAGCGAATTGAACTGGCAGACGGCGGCGACGATCGTCTCCGGCAGGCCGTGGAGCTTGAGCTGGATCTCCGTGATGACACCCAGCGTGCCTTCGCTGCCGACATAGAGGTGGGTGAGATCGAGCCCGGCCGACGACTTCCGCGCCCGGCTTCCGGTGCGCACGATACGGCCATCGGGCGTGACGACGGTGAGGCCGAGAATGTTCTCGCGCATGGTGCCGTAGCGCACTGCGTTGGTGCCCGAGGCGCGCGTCGAGGCCATGCCGCCGATCGAGGCGTTGGCGCCGGGGTCTACCGGGAAGAACAGGCCGGTGTCGCGGATATGCGCGTTCAAAGCCTCGCGCGTGACGCCGGCCTGAACGCGGCAGTCGAGCGCGTCGGCCGAGACCTCCAGGATCCTGTCGAAGCGGCCCATGTCCAGCGACACGCCGCCGGCGAGCGCGGCGAGCTGACCTTCAAGCGAAGAGCCCGCGCCGAACGGCGTCACCGGGACGCGGCGCTCGTTGCAAAGAGCGAGGACGAACGCGACCTCTTCATTGGTTTCGGGAAAGACCACGAGATCGGGCACGCCGACCGCCGGCAAGCCCTCGCCATGGCTGTGCTGGTCGAGCACTGCTTGCGTGACCGAGACCCGCGCACCGAGGCGCTCGGCAAGCCGCGTCCTGACCTCGGTGATGATGCCAGGCGCCGGGCGCGGCAGGGCATGGGCATTCATGTCGGCCTCCTTTTCCCTGCCTCCATATTCACGAGTACTCTTCGCGTTTCAAGCCGCGACGGCGACGAGCAGGCGCGAAAAGGCGAGCATGCCGGGATCGTCGAGCCCCACGGTCCGCTCGCCGAACATGCGGGCGCGTCCGAGCCGGTTCGGGCGATCGCGGAACGCGTCGAGCGTCTCAATGACGGCTTTTCGCGCGGCCTCAGAGGCCTCCTTCCGCGTCCTGACATCGACGAGCGCGTTAGCGACGGCGTCGATCATGTCGACGACGGTCTTGTCGCCGAGCTTCGCGCCGCCGCGCGCCATCATCTGGTCGCGGACCAGCGCCAGCAACGGCCCCAGCTCGTCCCAACCGATCTGGCTGCGCCCCTTCGTCGCCTTGGCCAGCGTCATCATCGCAACCGTCACCAGCGTTCCCAAGCTCGAGCCGGTGCCGCTGGCACAAGCTTTCGCGCAGGCCTGAAAGACGGAACCGAGATCCGTCTCCTGGTCGGGTATGGCCGCGGCGACCGCCCCGAACAGGCGGCGCAGCATCACGCCGGTGTCGCCGTCACCCATCTTGCCGTCGGCTGTGTTGAGCTCGTCCTGCGCAAGCGTCGCTGCCTCCCTGGCACGGGCGGCATGGCGCTCTTCATTCGCCGTGATCGCCACGTTACACCCTCCAGAACGGGCAGGCGCAGGGCGCGGCCAGAAGCCTTTCGCGCTCGGCGTCGAGATGGATCATGCTGATCGACAGCCCCGCCATCTCCATCGAGGTCACGTAATGCCCGACCAGGGGACGCACGATGGTGAGGCCCTCTCTCTTCAGGAGCGCGGCGACGCGACGATAGACGATGAACAACTCCTCCAGCGGCGTCGCGCCGAGGCTGTTGACCAGCACGGAGACGCGCTCCGACTTGTGCGCGACGGGGTCGGCCAGCAGGCGCCGCACCATCTCGTCGGCGACGTCATCCGCCGGTCGCAGCTTATCGCGCCAGATGCCGGGCTCGCCATGGATGCCCATCTCGATCTCGTCGGCCCCCAGCTCGAACGTCGGCTTCGCCGCACCGGGTATCTGGCAGGGCGAGAGCGCAAGCCCGATGGTGCGACAGGCATTGACGGCAGCCTGCGCCGTGGCCGTGACCTCAGCGAGGCCCGCGCCGGCGTCGGCCTTCGCGCCCGCGATCTTGTAGGCATAGATGATGCCGGCGACGCCGCGTCGCTTGACGCTGTCATCCGGCGCAGCCGAGGCGATGTCGTCGGTGCCGAGCACGGTGGTGGTCTGGATGTGATCCACGTCGACCATCTCGCCGGCAAGGTCGAAATTCATGCGGTCGCCGCCATAATTGCCGTAGAGCCGCAGCACGCCGGCGCCACCATTTGCGGCGCGGATCGCCTGGATGCAGGAATCGACTGATGGACCCGCGAACACGTCGCCGATGGCGCAGGCGTCGAGCGGGCCGTCACCGACATAGCCGATGAACAGCGGCAGATGTCCGGAGCCGCCGCCGGAGACGATGCCGACCTTGCCCCTCTTCGTCCCGCCAGCGCGGCGGATGACGCGCTCCTCTTGCAGCAGCGACGGATGGGCCGCGACGAGGCCCGCCAGCATCTCGTCGACGAGGGCGTCGGGTGAATTCATCAGCTTCTTCATTGGACAACTCCAGCGACTGCCATCAGCCCGGCGATGCCGTGCCTGCCCGCGACGTCGCCTGCGATCGTGAGCACTGATTTGATTGCGACGGCTACTCCGCGGTCTCGCCATGGCCGAGATAAGCGCCCATCAGGCGCGGGTCGCGCGCAATCTCGGCGGCGCTGCCCTCGGCGACGATCGCCGGCTTCCCGTGCAGCGGAGCGCCCTTCACCGAAGAGCAACAGTTGGACTTCAAACCCCTCGGTCAGAGTCTAGCGGAGGTCGCAGACCAGTCCGGCGTTTGATGAAGAACGGCGCGACTTCACGACTCAATTGAAGGCCCCGACCTTCGCTGCGCGGAGCGCGCGGCAAGCAGATGGTGAGGTGGACACTCTCGTTGCACGGCAACTGGCACGGCGCTGCAGCGTGGTGGCTAGGCGGTAGCTATCAGCGACTCCGAAACCGATCGTTTTCTATGACCGTTTGATTCGTTGGTACAGTTGGGTGGGCTCGAACCACCGACCTCCTGTTCCACAGACAGACTACTTCTGTACCTGCACGCGGGCTAGGATGTACGATGGCGTTGAGCGATCGGTTTAGGCATGCCGTGATCCGACGTGAGTTACGGCATTCGCCATTGACCTCCGATCACAATTGAGTCATCGCGCCCGGTCCGCCCTCGCCGATTTTACGCCGCGACTTTCCTCCGGCCGCTTCCACGAGCGAAATTTCCAACCAAGTTTGGGGCAGCAAAAAGCCCTTGAGAACGATGCGTTCTCAAGGGCTTAAAACTTGGTTGCGGGGATAGGATTTGAACCTATGACCTTCAGGTTATGAGCCTGACGAGCTACCGGGCTGCTCCACCCCGCGATAAACCGTTGCGTGCCTTGAAAGGAAAAGCCGGGGACGAAAGCGGGCTAACGCGGCAGCCGCGCCGATCGATCCCTTAAGCTTCCTGAGAAGGCGCCCCGGGGCTGTGCCATCGGGGTGCGGGGGCTATGTATCAACCAGGAACCGCTTTGGAAAGGGTGTTGCGCGCTCTTTTTTCGATTTTATGACAGGCAAAATCCGCCAAACGGGACCAAAATCGCGCCTCTTGCCAGAAGTTCCGCGAAAGACCAGTCCTCTGTCGATGAAGCCGAGGAAAGCGCCATGGACCAATCGCTGAAGAGCCAAGGGCATGCCGCCCTGGACGATGCCTTCAATGCCATGTTCGAAAAATCGCGCACCGAGGTCCCGCCGTCGCTCGAGGTGCGTCTCGAGCGCCTCGCCCGCCTGCGCGCGATGATTTCCGACAACGAGGCCCGGTTCGAACAGGCGATCTCGGTCGATTTTGGCCATCGCTCGGCGACCGAGACCCTGTTCGCCGAAGTCCTGTTCCTGCTCTCCGAGATCAAGCATGCCGCAAAGCACCTGAAAAAATGGATGGCGCCGCAGCGGGTCGCCACCGCCATGCAATTCCTGCCGGCGAAGAACCGGCTGATCCCACAACCGCTCGGCGTGGTCGGCATCATCGCCCCCTGGAACTATCCGCTGCAGTTGACGCTGGCGCCGGCCATCGGCGCGATCGCGGCGGGCAACCGGGTGATGATCAAGCCGAGCGAGCTGACGCCACGTTTTGCTACGCTGCTCAAGGAGCTGGTCGCAGCAAAGTTCGCGCCCGACGAACTGATTGTGACGGGAGTGGAGGAGGAGACCGCAAGAGCTTTTGCTTCCGTGCCGTTCGACCACCTCGTGTTCACCGGCTCGACCCGGGTCGGCCGTCTGGTCGCCGAGGCCGCGGGGCGCAACCTGACGCCGGTGACGCTCGAACTCGGCGGCAAGTCGCCTGCGATCGTCCACCGCTCGGCCAACCTCGACGAGGCCGCCGAACGCATCGCCTATGGCAAGCTGCTCAACGCCGGGCAGACCTGCATCGCGCCGGACTATGCGTTCGTGCCGGAAGAATCCGTGCAGGCCTTTGCCGAGAAGGTGCACAGCCATATGCGCCGCATGTTCGGCACCGAGCCCGCGAACAAGGACTACACCTCGATCATCTCCGACCGGCATTATGCGCGCCTTGAAAGCTTGGTGGCGGATGCAGCCGCCAGAGGCGCCAGGATTCTGCAACCCGCCAAACCCGACGATCCGAACTGGAAGGCGAGGCGCAAATTCCCGCCGACGCTCGTGGTCGGCGCCACGCCGGATATGGCGATCATGCAGGAGGAGATTTTTGGGCCCGCGCTGCCGGTGCTTGCCTATCGTGACACCAAGGAGCCGATCGACTACATCAACAGGCATGACCGGCCGCTCGCGCTGTACTGGTTCGGCAGGGACAGCGCCGCACGCGACGAGGTGCTCGCACGCACGATCTCCGGCGGCGTCACCGTCAATGATTGCCTGTTCCATTTCACGCAAGTTAACCAGCCGATGGGCGGCGTCGGCGCGTCCGGGACCGGCGTCTATCACGGCGAATGGGGCTTTAGGACGTTCAGCAAGCTCAAGCCGGTGTTCTATCGCTCGGCACTGAACCGGCTGGCCGACCTCTATCCGCCTTACGGCGCGAAGATCGCACGGCTGGAAAAGCTGATGCGGTTTATGTCGTAGACAGTCGGTGCCGTCGTTCCGGGGCAACGCAGCAGCGTCGAACCCGGAACGACCCGCCAAACAAATCCCGGCTCGCGCTTCGCTTGGCCCGGGGCAACGGCTTAGGTCAACAGAAACCCGCCATCGACCGTCACCACGCTGCCGGTCATGTAACGCGAAGCCTTTGAGGCGAGCAAAAGGATTGCGCCGTCGAGATCGGATTCGGCGCCGACGCGGCGCTGCGGGATGCGCTTGATCAGCCGCTCGCCGGCGGGCGTCGACCAGAGATCGTGATTCATCTCAGTGTCGATATAACCGGGCGCGAGAGCGTTGACGCGGATGTTGTTGCCCGCAAGCTCGAGCGCGAGCGCCTTGGTGGCCTGGATCATGCCGGCCTTGGAGATCGCGTAAGGTGACACGGCTTTCAGCACGGAGAAGCCGAGCACGGAAGCGATATTGACGATATTGCCGTCCTGCTTGCGCGCGATCATCCGCCGTGCCACTTCGGTTGCCGCAAAATAGGCGCCCTTGAGATTGGCGCCGATCACCGCATCCCAATCCGCCTCGCTCTGATCGAGTGCGAGTTTTTCGGTCGCAATCCCGGCATTGTTGATCAGCACCGTGATCGGCCCGAGCGCGGCCTCCGCGGCATCGAGCGCGTTGGCGATCGATGCCGTGTCGGTCACGTCCATCTGCACGGCGGCCGCGCGGCCGCCCTTGTCCCTGATCTCCTCCTCGAGATTTTTCAGCTTGGACGCCTGCCGCGCCGCAATGATCACGGCCGCGCCATGGGTCGCCAGCACGCGCGCGAACTGCCGCCCGAGCCCTTGCGAGGCGCCGGTGATCAGAATTGTTTCCTGACTGACGTCGAACAGATCAGACATGGCGAAATCTCCGGAAGACAGCCGTAACCCGCCTTGATACAGAGCATTTGCTGCACCTGCAAAGCGCCGGATGGCTTACCACGGCCGCCGGGCTTGGCTACATTGGCGGCTTCCAACTCACCTTAAGCCAACGGGAGCGAAAAAGTGGATCTCGGAATCAAGGGCCGCCGCGCCATCGTCTGCGCATCCTCGAAAGGATTGGGCCGCGCCTGCGCGATCGCGCTGGCCAATGAGGGCGTACACGTCACGCTGACCGCGCGCGGCGCGGAGGCGCTGGCAAAGACCGCGGAGGAGATTCGCAAGGCCAATCCGGGCGTCACCGTCACCGAAGTGGTGGGCGACATCACCACGCCCGCCGGGCGCGAAGCGGTGCTCAAGGCCTGTCCCGATCCGGACATCCTGATCAACAATGCCGGCGGCCCGCCGCCCGGCGATTTCCGCAACTGGACCCGTGACGACTGGATCAAGGCGCTGGATGCCAACATGCTGACCCCGATCGAACTGATCAAGGCGACGGTGGATGGCATGATGGCGCGGAAATTTGGCCGCATCGTCAACATCACCTCCGCCGCGGTGAAGGCGCCGATCGACATTCTGGGGCTCTCCAACGGCGCGCGCGCAGGCCTGACGGGTTTCATCGCAGGACTCTCGCGCAAGACCGTGATCAACAATGTCACCATCAATGCGCTGTTGCCGGGCCCGTTCGCCACCGACCGCCTGCGCGGCACCGCGAAGGCCGAAGCCGACAAACGCGGCATCACGCCCGACCAGCTTCTGGCCGAGCGTGCCAAGGCCAATCCCGCCGGGCGCTTCGGCGACCCTGAAGAATTCGGCCTGTTCTGCGCGTTCCTGTGTGGCGCCAAAGCCGGCTTCATCACCGGGCAAAACATCCTGCTCGACGGCGGCGCCTTTCCTGGGACGCTGTAGACATTTGCTCCACCTCTCTCTCGGAAGAGAGGTGGACTGAACCTGCGGAAGCAGCGCAGCGAAATCCGTTTACCGCTTCGTGCTCTCGTCCTCGTCGCGCTCGCTCGGGCTGGAGGAATCCGGCGTCGTGTGCTCCTCGTCCCATTCGACGCCGAATGCATCGAGACCGTCGGCAAGGAAATCGCCCAGCATCGGCTCGCCCAGGAGATAGCGCACCGTCTCGCTGCGCGGGTTGCGATATTCGCCGCGTGCGTCCACCGCGCGGGCGCGCAAATCCTCCCATTCGTCGATCGTGCCGTCGCCGCGACCGAGCCACATCAGCGCGACCAGATCGATCTGCTCGTCCTCGTTGAGTGCCCGGATGAAGCTGGAGAGCTCGCGCACGACCGGGTCCTGGCCGTTGTCGCCGAGTACGTCGATCATATCGTCATCGGCGGCGTTCGATCCCGAATCCGGATCGGAAGCCTCCTCCTTGACATCGAATTCCCGCGCCTTCTCGATCACAAAAGCGACCTTTTCCGGCGAAATCGTCAGCTCAGGCATTGCGCCTTCCTCCTAACGTGAACCCGATAACGCAGCATGGCCCAACATGATCCATTGCACCAGACGGCGGAAAACCGCATCTTCCGGCCTAACATCACAAGCTTGGGAAGCGGGCGATGCAGTGGAAAGTAGGCAAGGTCAGGATCAGCAAGATCGTGGAATTGGAGACGGTCGGCTCGACGCGCTTCATCCTGCCGCAGGCGACGAAGGATGAAATCCAGAAGTTGCCTTGGCTGATCCCGCATTTCGCGACCGAGGAGGGCCGGCTCAAAATGTCCATCCACTCGCTGGTGGTGGAGACGCCCGAGCATCGCATCGTGGTCGATACCGGGCTCGGCAATGACAAGGAAGGCCGCAACATCCCGACCTGGAATGACCGCAAGGGGCCGTTTCTGGAAGACATGACGGCCGCCGGCTTTCCGCCCGACAGCATCGATACCGTGCTGTGCACGCATCTGCATGTCGATCACGTCGGCTGGAATACGCGCCTCGTCGACGGCAAGTGGGTGCCGACCTTTGCCAATGCACGCTATCTGTTCGGCAGGACCGAGTATGAGCATTGGCGCAACCATAGCGAGACGCCAGACAAGCGCGCGGTCTTTGACGACGCGGTGCAGCCGATTGTGGAGGCTGGCAAAGCCACGCTGCTCGCAAGCAATGCCGAGATCACCGACGAGATCAGCCTGATCGCGACCGCGGGCCACAGCCCGGGCCATGTGAGCATCTTGATCAAATCCGATGGCGAAGAGGCGCTATTGGCGGGCGACGTCGCCCACCACCCTTGCCAGATGGCGCATCTGGACTGGTCGTCGACGGCCGATTCCGACCCGGCCCGGTCTGCCGCGACGCGGCGGCAACTGTTCGCCCGATTTGCGGATACGCCCACGCTGGTGATCGGCGGGCATTTCGATGCCGGCCATATCCGACGCGAGGGCGACGCCTTCAAGTTCATCGCGCTGGGGTGAGTCGTCTCACATCGCGAGAGGTCCGCTGGGCTTCCCCCTCGTGGTGAGGACCTGCAATGCAAGTGCCCGGGAACAGTTGAATTTCCCTCCGCCCTGTTCCATGAAGCTATTTAACCAAGCGGTCCATCCTAGGGAGTGAGTTCAATGAAGCTTGTTCGTTACGGCGCGAAGGGTGCGGAAAAGCCCGGTCTGATCGACAAATCCGGGCAGTTGCGCGACCTTTCCGCGCATATCAGGGATCTCGATGGGGAGGCCTATACACCGGCCTCGCTGAAAAAGCTGGCGGCAATCGACCCCGCCTCGCTCCCGGCGGTGGCCGGCAATCCCCGCCTGGGTCCGCCCGTGACCGGCATTTCCAAATTCGTGGCCATCGGCCTCAACTACAGCGATCATGCCAAGGAGACCGGCAACCCGATCCCGGCCGAGCCGATCTTTTTCTTGAAGGCCAATACCTCGCTGTCCGGGCCGAACGATCCCGTCGAAAAGCCGCGCGGCTCGACCAAGCTCGACTGGGAAGTCGAGATCGCCGCGATCATCGGCACGCGCGCCAAATACGTCTCCGAAGCGGACGCGATGAATCACGTGGCCGGCTATTGCATCTGCAATGACGTCTCCGAGCGCAATTTCCAGATCGACCGTCCCGGGCAGTGGACGAGGGGCAAGTCGCACGACACCTTCGGCCCGCTCGGCCCTTGGATTGCCACCAAAGACGAGATCGAGAACGTGCAGAACCTGTCGATGTGGCTCGACGTCAACGGCCAGCGCAAGCAGACCGGCTCGACCAAGACCATGATCTTCTCGATCGCGAAGTGCGTCTCCTATCTCTCGCAATTCCTGACGCTGCTGCCCGGCGACATCATCACGACAGGCACGCCGCCCGGCGTCGGCACCGGCATGAAGCCGCCGCAATTCCTCAATGTCGGCGACGTCGTCACGCTCGGCATCGAAGGTCTGGGCGAACAGCGCCAGCAGATCATCCAGGCGACGGATTGAGGGCTGCGAGTCGCCATCGGCACTGTCATTCCGGGGCGATGCGAAGCATCGAACCCGGAATGACCGCCCTAAACGTTGGCAAGACGAGCAGTCGTGTTACCCAAGAGGACATTTGCATGAAGCTCACCTTTTCCCCCGCTTCGCCTTTCGCCCGCAAGGTGCGCATCGCCGCGATCGAGCTCGGCCTGATCGACAAGATCGAATTGACGCCGGTGACCCTCGCGCCCGGTCAGCCCAACGAGGAATACTCGAAAATCCACCCGCTAAAGAAGCTGCCGGTGTTGATCCTCGACGATGGCGATATCGTCGTCGACTCCTATGTGATCATCGAATATCTCGACGAGCTCGCCGGGGGCAACAAGCTGGTCCCGACCGCGGGCCCGCTGAAATGGAAGGTCAAGACCGATCATTCGCTGCTGCAGGGCATGCTCGATTCCATGCTGCTGTGCCGCTACGAGAGCATCACGCGGCCGGAAGGCTTGCGCTGGAAAGCGTGGTCCGACGATCACTGGAATCGCGCCTGGCTCGGCATGGCGCGGTTCGAGGCGCAGGTGGAAGCTATGCAGGCGCGCCCGCTCGATATCGCGCAGATCGCACTTGTGTGCGTGCTCGGCTATGCCGATTTCCGCTTCCCCGATTGCGGCTGGCGCAAGGCCTATCCCAAGCTCGATGCGTTTCATGAGAAGATGCTGCAGCGGCCGTCGGTAAGAGTATCGCTGCCGCCCGCGGCCTAAATGGGAGCGTGGGCGGGAGCCGAAGGCAGCGCGGCCTTAAGTCGATTTTCGCGAGAAGCGCGAGGCGTGTTATGCGCGAATCGCGCTCGAAACAAAGGTGGCACCATGAGCCTCAGCTTCAGCGCCGGCGATCTCACCATCCATCGCGTCATCGAGCAGGAAACGACCTTCCTGCCCGCACTGGAGATGTTTCCCGATCTCACACCGGAATTGCTGGCCGAAAACCGGGCCTGGCTGCGGCGAGCCAAGGCGCTGGACGATGCGGACGTGCTGATCCTGTGCTTCCAGTCCTACGTCGTCAAAACACCGCATCACACCATCCTGATCGACACCTGCATCGGCAATGACAAGCAGCGGCCGACGCGGCCGAACTGGCACATGAAGACCGATGACGCCTATCTGAATGGATTGAAGGCTGTGGGCGTCTCGGTCGACGACATCGATTTCGTGATGTGCACGCATCTGCATCCCGATCACGCCGGCTGGAACACCCGGCTGGAGAACGGGCGATGGGTGCCGACCTTTCCGAAGGCTCGCTATGTGTTTGCGCAGACCGAGTTCGATCATTGGACCACGCAGAACGCCAAAACAGAGGTCCCGACCTTCGTCGATAGCGTGCTGCCGGTGGTGACGGCGAACAAGGCCGAGATCGTGAGCAACGATTTTACGATCGGCGATCACGCGCGCATCATCCCTACCCCAGGACACACGCCGGGTCACGTCGCCTTTGCGTTTGGGAAAAGCAAGGACAGCGCCGTGTTCTGCGGCGATCTCATGCACACTCCGCTGCAGACGCGCTATCCCCAATTGTCGCCGAAGTTCGACGTCGATCCCGCGCAGGCGGCAGTGACGCGACGCAATTTCCTGGAGCGCTATTGCGAGACCGATACGCTCTGCTGCCCCGCGCATTTCCCTTCGCCCTCGGTCGGAAAGATCCGCCGCAAGGGCAATGCGTTCACATGCGAGACGGTGAGCTGAGCAGTCCTATCTCGCCCCGCTTGCGGGGAGAGGCAGGGTTGCATCGAACATGCAATCCGGGTGAGAGGGCACAGGTCCATCGGCTGGCACCGAATGCGTGAAGAGAGCCCCTCACCCCCGAACCCTCTCCTCGTAAGAACGGGGAGAGGGAACGCAGGTTCGCACCTCAATCAAATAGGCTCGGCGTGTGATTGACGATCGCGCCTTCGATCGCCAGCATCTTCAATTTGGTGGCAACGCCGCCATTGGCGGAGAAACCACCGGGCTTGTTGCCGGCCGCGAGCACGCGATGGCAGGGCACGACGATCGGACACGGGTTGTGGCCGAGCGCCTGGCCGACGTCCCGCGACAGCTCCACGCCGCCGAGCCGCTTGGCAATGTCGCCATAGGTCATGATCTTGCCCGGCGGAATTTGCCGCGCAATCTCGTAGACGCTGCGGTTGAAGGCAGGCACGTCCTCGAGATCGAGCGCGATGTCGGCAAGATCATTCGGCTTGCCCGAGAGCAGCTCGACGATCTCGTCGATCGCGTGCCTGACCTCCTCGGTCGGCTCGGCTTCGCTGATCTCGCCGTGACGCTGGCGAATGCGGGTCTTGGTCTTCTCGACATCGCCCATCGGCAGTTGCACGCCATTGATGCCGCGCGGGCCCCATTCAATGCCGCAAACGCCGATCGCGGTGTCGAACAAAGCAAAATGCTGATTTGGCATGGTCGGCTCCAACAATCTCTATTCACCCCATATGCTACCCTTAAGCGTGGAATCTAGGCTTGGAGAATGTTGCGATCCACCCGGATTCCGATGAAACCTTAACGCCATCAACTATCATCCTGCCTCCTGCCGCCTCCCGCCAGGGAGGCCACAAACGGAGGCCACAAAACGATTACCTCACGAGCGCCGCATGCAGAGTCTTCGCGTCAACGAATATGACATGGCCTATCTCGATATCGGGCAAGGCCGGCCCCTGGTCTGCGTGCACGGCTCGCTCTGCGATTTTCGCAACTGGTCGCCCGTGCTGGGCCCATTGACGACAAGGCACCGCGTGATCTCGGTGAGCTTGCGGCATTTCTTTCCCGAGAACTGGGACGGCTCGGGCAATACTTATTCCCTCGCGCAGCACATCGACGACATGATCGCCTTCATCGAGCAGCTTGATGCAGGCCCGGTCGACCTGATGGGACATTCCCGGGGCGGACATATCTGCTTTCGCGTCGCGCAGCGACGACCGGACCTGCTGCGCAAGCTGATTCTGGCCGAGCCGGGCGGCGAGATCGATGCCAGCCTCGATTCCGACTATGTGCCTGGCCCGTGGGCGATGGCGGGGCCGATCTCGGCAGCGGCTGAGCGAATCGCGGAGGGCGATATCGATGGCGGCCTGGAGATTTTCTTGAGCGCGCTGCACGTGCCTTGGAAACGGCTGCCCGCAGCCGCAAAACAGATATTGCGCGATAACGCCACCACTCTGATCGGAGATGCGCGCGACGCGCGCATTCCATTCGCGAAATCAGATGCGGAATCGATTCGGACGCCGACGTTGTTCATCGGCGGTGGCGCTACCAGGGGCTTGCTGGCAAAGGTGCTGCATACCCTGGCGGCACATGTGGCGGGATCGCGCACCGAGATGATTGCAGGCGCGACCCACGCGATGTTCGAGCAGGCACCGCAGGCCTACAGCGAAATCGTTCTCGATTTTCTGGCTGAGTAACGGCGCGCAGGCGGGGTCGCAATAGATGCCCGTTTCCGGCGCCCTAGATCATGATCCGATTAGACGCAATCGGATGATGATCTCATCCCTTCGTCTGAGCATGATCTCCGCGCAAACGCTTCGCATCTGTCGCGAGGGAAAACCGGTTCCGGATCCGGATCATGCTCCAGGCTTGACGGTGGCTTGTGGTCGGATTAGCTTTCCGAATACGGAATTCCGTATTCCAAAAGCAGGCGGCGCGCATGATCCCCCTCGACCCGCTCCCCAATCTGGCCGACCAGGTCTATGAGCGGATTCTCGCGGCGATCATCGACCGGACGCTGCCGCCGGGCCAGCGGGTGCGGCAGAACGAGCTTGCGGAAAAGCTCGGCGTCTCACGCCAGCCGGTTTCGCATGCGCTACATTTGTTGCACCGGCAGGGCCTCGTCGCCGAAAGCGGCCGCCGCGGCTTCGAGGTCACCCAGCTCGATCCCCCGCACATCCGTCAGCTCTACGAGGTCCGCGGCGCCATCGATGCGCTCGCGGCAAGACTCGCGGCACGACGCAGCACGGCCGACGCGACCGGGCGCGACCGGCTTGAATCAGCGCTGCGCGCGGGACAGAGCGCTGACGAGAAAACACCGCTGGCACGTTTGATTGCGTTCGATGTGGACTTCCATCGTGCGATCTATCGCCTCGCCGGCAATCCGGTGATTGAGGAAATGATCGCGCCGCAATGGCTGCATATGCGCCGCTCGATGGCGACCGTGCTGTCGGAGCTCGACTATCGTGACAGCGCCTGGACTGAACACGCCGACATCGCGGCTCACATCCTTTCCGGCAATGCCAGGGCTGCCGAAGCAGCCGCCTTGGCACACGCTCTTAACGCAGGTCAGAAAACGGAAGAGAGGCTGAAGGCGACACTTGAGGCGGCGTGACGAGCCGTCATTCCGGGGCGCACGTTAGCGCTAACCCGGAATCTCGAGGTTTCGGGGTCGCGGCGGAGTTATCATCGGATCGGCCAACATGCCGAGCCCGGTGGCCTTGCGGCGGAAATGGCAACGATCAAAGCAACGACAACAACAAACAAGGAGGAAGTCCCATGAAGCTGTCGACAGAGCAGTTGGAATTCTTCAACCGCGAGGGCTGGCTGTTCCTGCCCGAATTGTTCAGCCCCGAGGAAACCGATTTCCTGGCGCGCGAGGCTGAGCGCATTTACGATGCGAACCGTCCGGAGGTCTGGCGCGAAAAGAGCGGCGCGCCGCGGACTGCCTTCGCGGCGCATCTCTACAACGAGGCTTTCGGCATCTTGGCCGCGCACCCGCGCATGATCGAACCGGTCGAACAGATTTTCGGCGAGAAGGTCTACATGCACCAGTTCAAGATCAACGCCAAATCCGCCTTCACCGGCGACGTCTGGCAGTGGCATCAGGACTACGGCACTTGGAAGCGCGACGACGGCATGCCGGAGCCGCGCGCGATGAACATCGCGATCTTTCTCGACGAGGTGATGCCGATCAACGGCCCGTTGATGCTGGTGCCGAAGAGCCAGCATGCCGGCGACCTCGAGGCTTCGCACGATCTTCAGACCACCTCCTATCCGTTGTGGACGCTGGATGAGGAAACGGTGACGCGGCTAGTGAAACAGGGCGGCATCGTGGCGCCGACTGGCAAGCCTGGCGGCATGCTGATGTTCCACGGCAACCTGGTGCACGGCTCCGCCGGCAACATCACGCCCTACCCGCGCAAGATCGTCTATCTGACGCTGAACGCGGTCTCCAATTACATCCGCACACCGACGCGGCCGGACTACATCGCGCACCGCGATTTCGCGCCGATCACGACGGTGGACGATGACGCGCTGCTGCGGCTGGCACGCGCGCAGCGGCAGGCGGCAGAGTAGAGGCTTTCCCCGTCATTCCGGGGCGATGCGCCAGCACCGAGCCCGGAACCCCGAGATTCCGGGTTCGCGACTTCGTCGCGCCCCGGAATGACAACAAACAACGGGTCAATCCCTCCATGAACCTCTTCCCTCTTCTCAATGCCCGCTGCGCCAAAGGCCAACCCGTGCGTGTGGCGCTGATCGGCGCCGGCAAATTCGGCTCGATGTTCTTGTCGCAGGTGCCACATGTGGCGGGCCTGGATGTGTCCGTGATCGTTGATCTCGACCCGGAACGGGCGCGTGAGGCCTGCCGCACCGTCGGCTGGGATGCCGCGCGCATTGCGGCCACGACCTACACCGCTGACAGCGCGAAGGCGATGGCGAGCGACATCGAAGTAGTCGTCGAAGCGACCGGCAATCCCGCCGCCGGCATTCGCCATGCGCGGGCGGCGATCGCGCACGGAAAGCATATCGTCATGGTCAATGTCGAAGCCGACGTGCTGGCCGGTCCGCTGCTGGCGGACGAAGCGCGCAAAGCCGGCGTGGTGTATTCCCTCGCCTATGGCGATCAGCCGGCGCTCACGGCGGAAATGGTGGATTGGGCGCGCGCCACTGGTTTCCGCGTGGCCTGCGCCGGCAAGGGCACCAAATATCTGCCGGCCTATCACGAGGTCACGCCTGATGATGTCTGGCAGCATTACGGCTTGACCCGGAGCGAGGCGCAGTCGGCCGGCATGAACCCGCAGATGTTCAACTCCTTTCTCGACGGCACCAAATCGGCAATCGAGATGGCGGCGATCGCGAACGCCACGGGGCTCGACGTGCCGAGCAACGGCCTCTTGTTTCCTCCCTGCGGGGTCGACGATCTGCCGCATGTGTTGCGGCCACGCGCGCAAGGCGGCGTGCTTGAGAGGGCGGGAATGGTCGAAGTGGTGTCCTCGCTCGAGCGCGACGGCCGCCCGGTGTTTCGCGATCTACGCTGGGGCGTTTATGTCGTGCTGGAAGCACCGAACGACTATGCCGCGGACTGCTTCAAGCAATACGGGCTCAAGACCGACGAGAGCGGCCGTTATGCCGCGATGTACAAGCCCTATCATCTGATCGGACTGGAATTGAACATCTCGGTCTTGTCGGCCGCGCTGCGCAGGGAAGCCACAGGACAACCGATCGGGTTTCGCGGCGATGTCGCCGCAGTCGCAAAGCGGAGCTTGAGCAAGGGCGAGATGCTCGACGGCGAAGGCGGCTACACCGTGTGGGGCAAACTGCTGCCAGCGAATGCGAGCCTAAAGGCTGGCGCGTTGCCGATCGGACTG
>NZ_AWZU01000001.1:0-117500 GCF_000472385.1 Bradyrhizobium sp. ARR65 | reverse complement strand
TTCCCCTACGGCTACCTTGTTACGACTTCACCCCAGTCGCTGACCCTACCGTGGCCGGCTGCCTCCTTGCGGTTAGCGCACCGTCTTCAGGTAAAGCCAACTCCCATGGTGTGACGGGCGGTGTGTACAAGGCCCGGGAACGTATTCACCGTGGCGTGCTGATCCACGATTACTAGCGATTCCAACTTCATGGGCTCGAGTTGCAGAGCCCAATCCGAACTGAGACGGCTTTTTGAGATTTGCTAGGGCTTGCGCCTTCGCATCCCACTGTCACCGCCATTGTAGCACGTGTGTAGCCCAGCCCGTAAGGGCCATGAGGACTTGACGTCATCCCCACCTTCCTCGCGGCTTATCACCGGCAGTCTCCTTAGAGTGCTCAACTAAATGGTAGCAACTAAGGACGGGGGTTGCGCTCGTTGCGGGACTTAACCCAACATCTCACGACACGAGCTGACGACAGCCATGCAGCACCTGTCTCCGGTCCAGCCGAACTGAAGAACTCCGTCTCTGGAGTCCGCGACCGGGATGTCAAGGGCTGGTAAGGTTCTGCGCGTTGCGTCGAATTAAACCACATGCTCCACCGCTTGTGCGGGCCCCCGTCAATTCCTTTGAGTTTTAATCTTGCGACCGTACTCCCCAGGCGGAATGCTTAAAGCGTTAGCTGCGCCACTAGTGAGTAAACCCACTAACGGCTGGCATTCATCGTTTACGGCGTGGACTACCAGGGTATCTAATCCTGTTTGCTCCCCACGCTTTCGTGCCTCAGCGTCAGTATCGGGCCAGTGAGCCGCCTTCGCCACTGGTGTTCTTGCGAATATCTACGAATTTCACCTCTACACTCGCAGTTCCACTCACCTCTCCCGAACTCAAGATCTTCAGTATCAAAGGCAGTTCTGGAGTTGAGCTCCAGGATTTCACCCCTGACTTAAAGACCCGCCTACGCACCCTTTACGCCCAGTGATTCCGAGCAACGCTAGCCCCCTTCGTATTACCGCGGCTGCTGGCACGAAGTTAGCCGGGGCTTATTCTTGCGGTACCGTCATTATCTTCCCGCACAAAAGAGCTTTACAACCCTAGGGCCTTCATCACTCACGCGGCATGGCTGGATCAGGCTTGCGCCCATTGTCCAATATTCCCCACTGCTGCCTCCCGTAGGAGTTTGGGCCGTGTCTCAGTCCCAATGTGGCTGATCATCCTCTCAGACCAGCTACTGATCGTCGCCTTGGTGAGCCATTACCTCACCAACTAGCTAATCAGACGCGGGCCGATCTTTCGGCGATAAATCTTTCCCCGTAAGGGCTTATCCGGTATTAGCCCAAGTTTCCCTGGGTTGTTCCGAACCAAAAGGTACGTTCCCACGCGTTACTCACCCGTCTGCCGCTGACGTATTGCTACGCCCGCTCGACTTGCATGTGTTAAGCCTGCCGCCAGCGTTCGCTCTGAGCCAGGATCAAACTCTCAAGTTGGACTTGAAACTTTGAACCGGCTGATCACAACGTTTGACGAGGTCCCACCTTCGATCATCTGCGCTTCACAGCGCAAAAGACCATGGTGTTACCTTTCGAAACGTCGACCGCCGAAGTCTTTCGTCCGATCTCGAACAAGGAAAGCCGAAGCTCCCTTATCTTCGAGACCCGCAAGGACTCCGCCGTCCACGTTTCTCTTTCTTCATCTTTACTTGTCAAACAGCCCGGGACCCGAAGATCCCTCTCCCACCCTAAGGGGAGTTTTCGAAACCCTCGTTCGACGCCAAATCGCAACCGACTAACTTATCGGCTGTTGATTCACTCATCGAAATGAGGAGTTTCAAGAGGCGCGAGAACCGGTCTTGGCCGAGGGCCAAAACAGCGCCGCGCTCAGTGGGGCGGTCTATAACCCCGCCCGATCGGGGTTGTCAACGGGTAATGTCAACAAATCGTCGCATCGTGCGAACTTATTTTGCGACGCAAAGAAGCCCTGATTTTTGCGGGGCTTGCGCCGTACTTGAGCCACAATCCTGCGACGATCTGGCGTATAGTTAAGCACTGAATCGTCGGATGCCAGTGGGGGCTGCCGGCGGTTTCTTCTTGGGAATGGGCGATCGCCATGACCCGTCGCCGGTTCCCGATCCTGATGACCGAGAAACATCGAGAGATCTAAGCAGCATCGTTGTCCGCGAATCCGGCCGGCCCAAAGATCAAGCTGCGGGCCATTGATTTCCGGACAACACTTGCAGCACGCCGGTTGCCGAATTGCTCTTGCGGGGAGCAAATCGAGATCCCGGCCGGACAGAGATCTCCCAGCATGCGATCGGTGGAGTTTGGGGGACGCTGGGTTGAACCAACGAACGTCACGCGGGGGCGGGTATGGGCGCGATATCGGGGTCATCGACCTCGGTCATGAGCCGCCGCTTTCTGTTGACGGGTCGGAAGCCGCCGTCATCGATCGTCGTCGTGTTTCCGTACAATGGTTCAGCGGTACGATTCTGACCGGTCTTTGCGGCGCGGCCCTCATCGGCGGCGCCGTTTTTGCGTCCCTCGACGGCGAAACGACCTTTGCCCGGGTGCCGGAACGGGTCGAAAGTGCGCTGCGCGGCGCGTTCGGCGCCAACGATCGCACAGTGAGCCTGCACAAGGCCGACCGCTTGCCCCCGCCTGGCGAAGCCACCGCCGCGCGAAGCCTCCTGCGGGTCTCGATGGTCACGAAGGTCGGCAATCGCGAAGTGATCCGGGTACGGCCATTCGTGCGGGTTTCCGGCAATCTGTCGATGACGACCAGCGATCTCAGCGCCAAAATCCCGCCCTTCAATGCCCAGCGCATGCTCGCCGACGTCGGTAGCGACGGGCAGACCGCCTCTGACAATGCCAACAATGCGGACGCAGCCGAACCCGACGCCGAGGTCTCGTTCGTCACCAAGGACCTCGGCACGGTGCTGCCGAAAGCCAAGATCGCCGCAGGCGTGCCGCTGGACGAGATCCTGATGCGGGTGCGCGATGCCGCCAACTGGCACGGCAATGGCGCCGCCGGCGTGCGCTATGCGCTTGCCAATGCGACCGCTGATGCAACAGGCGCCACCCAATCCGACATCAAGATGGCCTACGCCAGCGAGGGGCCGGCGCCCGATCCCTATGCGGGTTTCGAGACCCGGGTGGTGCCGGAAAATGTAACGCTGCTGCCGAAGACCAAGGACCAGGTGACCGGCGGCAATCCGACCGGCGAGCGTGTCCACCTGGTCAAGAAGGGCGACAGCGTCGGCTCCATCCTGCGCGATCAGGGCGCCAATCCGGACGACATCAAGGCGATCACCGCCTTGCTCGGCGCCCGCGGCCGCGACGGCGGCATCAAGGAAGGCGAAAAACTGCGCATCCTGATGGGCCCCGCAAGCGCCGCTCCCGGCGCGCGGCTGCAGCCCTATCGCGTGATCATCGCCAACGATACGATGATCGAAGCGGACGTTGCGCTATCGGATCTCGGCAAGTATGTCGCGGTCGACGTGCAGAGCATGAACACCGTCACCGACACAGCGGACAGTTCCGGCAGCAACGACGATGACGATGACGACGGCAGCGGCGTGCGGCTCTACCAGAGCATTTACGAGACCGCGCTGCGCAACAAGGTGCCGATGCCGGTCATCGACGACATGATCCGAATCTATTCCTACGACGTCGACTTCCAGCGGAGGGTGCAGCCCGGCGATTCCTTCGACGTGTTCTACGCCGGCGAAGACGAAGGCGCGAGCAACGAGAAGAACGAGGTGCTGTTCGCCTCGCTGACCGTGGGCGGCGAAACCAAGAAATACTATCGCTTCCAGACCCCCGACGACGGCGTCGTCGACTACTATGACGAGACCGGCAAGAGCGCGAAGAAATTCCTGGTGCGCAAGCCCGTGAACGACGCGATCATGCGCTCCGGCTTCGGCGGCCGCCGCCATCCGATCCTCGGCTACGTCAAGATGCACACCGGCGTGGACTGGGCCACGGCCTACGGCACCCCGATCTTTGCGGCCGGCAACGGCGTCGTCGAGAAGATCGGCTGGGAAGGCGGCTACGGCAAGTACATCCGCCTCAAGCATAACAACGGCTACGAGACCGCCTACGGCCACATGTCGGCTTTCGCCAAGGGGATGGAAGTCGGCAAACGCGTACGCCAGGGCCAGGTGATCGGCTTCGTCGGGTCAACCGGCATGTCGACCGGCGCCCATGTCCACTACGAGATCCTGGTCAACGGCCGTTTCGTCGATCCGATGCGTGTGAAGCTGCCGCGCGGCCGCGCTCTGGAAGGCGCGATGATGGCCGGTTTCGAGAAAGAGCGCGACCGGCTGGACAGCATGATGAGCGGACGCGGCGGCGCGGTGTCGCGCATCTCGGATGCCACGAGCGGGCCGCCACAGGTGACGAACCGCTGAGCAGCGGTCTGATCTTGAGCTAGTCTAGCTCGCAAGGCTTGCGCATATCAGGAAGAAGATACCGATCGCGGTGAGGCCGAATGCGACGGCCGCCAGCGGCAGCAGCATGTCGATGGCTGCATGCATGCTGTGAAGCTGGCTCCCCCAGACGGCGAAATCGCCGAGTCTCCAATCACGGAACGTCGTGTCCTGGGGATGTCGGTCATGCGGCTTCGGGTGCCGTTTCCCAACCAGGGACAGCTCCCAGGGCAAGAGGACGGCGAACAGGAGCAGGACGCTCACCATCGCGAGCGGCAGCGACATGTCGTCCGGTTTGCCGAACTGGTGGTCGAAGAAGATCCAGGCCGCCAGCGCGAACCACACGACAAGCCCGATCGCAACCACATAGATCCTCGGGTGGAGATAATCGAACACCGGCTTGTTGTGATCGACAAGGTTCTCGTCGAGATCCCCAGTCATGGCCCATCCTTCCGCTTGGTGCGCGTCCTGCTGCAGGGCAACGATGGAGGGCGACCACCTCGGACCGGTTTGTCTTGGCCGGATTTTGGAAGAGGTTCCGCGTCGCTGCGATATCTGGTGCAGCCTCCGACGGCGGACATAGGCAAAACCCGGGTGCTTCTGAGCCGGTTTCATTAAAATTTGCCGGCCCACATCGGAACTGCCCGGTAGTCCGCAGGTTGAAACCCTTCGGAGAAAGACCTTCGAGTTTCGATGGAGGCTGCCATGGAGAGCTGGTCAAACGCAAAGATTTGCGACGTTGCGAACCTGATCCTCGGCGCGTTCCTGTTCTTCTCACCCTGGATCTTCGCCTTTGAAGCCGGGAACATGTCCCAGAATGCCACCATTGCCGGTATCGCGATCGTGGTGCTGGCGATTGCGGCACTGTCCGCCTTCGCGGTCTGGGAAGAATGGCTCAACCTGATCGTCGGTCTGTGGACCCTGATTTCACCCTGGGTGCTCGGGTTCCATGCATCGACCACACCGATGACGGTCCATGTGATCGTGGGAGCCTTGGTGGCGATCCTCGCCGCGGTCGAGCTTTGGATCATGTCCCAGAACCCGCCCCGGCTCACTGCGAACCGCTAAGGCCGAATCCGCTGACCTGCGTAGTCCCGTCCGCCAGCGGCGGACGGGATCGCGCTGACAGAAGGGGGAGATGCCATGCGACGTATCACGCGCGAAGATGCGATCAAGGCGGTCGGGGGCGCCGATGATGTCGTGATTTCACAAATCATCGGAACCGGCGCGACTGTCGACGAGCTGGCAGAGGCTCAGGCCTGGATCGCCAATGACGAGCCGTTGATCAATACCGGCAGGCCACTCCCAAGCGGCCGCGTTGGCGAACTCGTCGATATCCTGTCGGAGCTTCAGGCGGCCGAAGACGACGGTGACGAGTCTAGCGGCGTGCCAACCGCCAATGAGGGCTGATCGCAGGACACTGATCGCAAGACAGATGAAAGGGCGCGGCTCTAAAGCCGCGCCCCGATCTGCCATTCCGCTTAGTTCAGCTTGCGCTTTGGCGGCGGCGCCTCGAATTGGGCAATCTCTGCCGTTCGCGGCGCCTTGCCGTTGAAGGTCAGCACATTGCCCTCGGCCGAAATCACAACCTTATCGCCGTCCTTGATCTCACCAGCGAGGATCATTTCCGCGAGCGGATCCTGCACGTAGCGCTGGATCACGCGCTTGAGCGGGCGCGCGCCGTAGGCCGGGTCCCAGCCCTTGGTCGCGAGCCAGTCGCGCGCGTCGGGGTCCAGCGTGAGGATGATCTTGCGCTCCTCCAGGAGCTTTTGCAGCCGCGCGAACTGGATCTCGACGATGCGGCCCATCTCGCTCCTCTGCAGGCGATGGAACAGAATGATCTCATCGATGCGATTGAGGAACTCGGGACGGAAATGCGCACGCACCATGCCCATCACCTGCTCCCGCACCAGCGAGGTATCCTCGCCCTCAGGCTGATTGACCAGGAACTCGGAGCCGAGATTCGAGGTCATGATGATCAGCGTGTTGCGGAAATCCACGGTGCGGCCCTGACCGTCGGTCAGGCGGCCATCGTCGAGCACCTGCAGCAGCACGTTGAAGACATCAGGATGCGCCTTTTCGATCTCGTCGAACAGCACGACCTGATAGGGTCGCCGGCGCACCGCTTCGGTCAGCGAGCCGCCCTCCTCATAGCCGACATAGCCGGGAGGCGCCCCGATCAGCCGGGCCACCGAGTGCTTCTCCATGTATTCGGACATGTCGAGGCGGACCATCGCGGTCTCGTCGTTGAAGAGGAACTCGGCTAGCGCCTTGGTCAACTCGGTCTTGCCGACGCCGGTGGGGCCCAAGAACATGAACGAGCCCATGGGCCGGTTCGGATCCTGCAGACCTGCACGCGAGCGCCGCACGGCGGTGGCGACGGCATGCACGGCCTCGGCCTGGCCGACGACGCGCTGACTCAACACATCCTCCATCTTCAGGAGCTTGTCCTTCTCGCCCTCCAGCATCTTGTCGACGGGCACGCCGGTCCAGCGCGACACCACCTGTGCGACGTGGTTGGCGGTGACGGCCTCCTCCATCATCTCGCCGCTGTTCTCCTTGGCCTCGATCTCGGCGAGCTTCTTCTCGATCTCCGGAATTTTGCCATAGGCGAGTTCGCCGGCGCGCTGGAATTCGCCGCGCCGCTGGGCGTTGGCGAGTTCAACCCGCAACGCATCCAGCTCGCTTTTCAGCTTCTGCGCGTTCGACAGCTTGTTCTTCTCCGCGCTCCAGCGCTGGGTCAGCGCGGCCGACTTCTCCTCGAGATCGGCGAGTTCCTTCTCAAGCGCCTGCAGCCGGGTCTTGGAGCCGGGGTCTGTTTCCTTCTTCAGCGCCTCCTGCTCGATCTTCAAGCGGATGATCTCGCGATCCAGCGAATCCAGCTCTTCCGGTTTGGAATCGACCTGCATCTTCAGCCGCGCCGCGGCCTCATCGACCAGGTCGATCGCCTTGTCGGGCAGGAAACGGTTGGTGATATAGCGGTTGGACAGCGTGGCGGCGGCCACGAGCGCGGAATCGGCGATCCGCACGCCGTGGTGCTGTTCGTATTTGTCCTTCAGGCCGCGCAGGATGGACACCGTGTCCTCGACCGTCGGCTCGTTGACATAGATCGGCTGGAAGCGCCGCGCCAGCGCCGCATCCTTCTCGACGTGCTTCTGGTATTCGTCGAGCGTGGTGGCGCCAATGCAGTGCAGCTCGCCGCGCGCCAGCGCTGGCTTCAGCAGGTTGGACGCGTCCATCGCGCCGTCCGCCTTGCCGGCACCGATCAGCGTGTGCATCTCGTCGATAAACAGGATGTAGGTGCCCTCGGAGGAAGTGACTTCCTGCAGCACGGCCTTTAGCCGCTCCTCGAATTCGCCGCGGTATTTCGCGCCGGCAATCATCGCGCCGAGGTCGAGCGCAAGCAGCCGCTTGTCCTTCAGGCTATCCGGCACGTCGCCATTGACGATGCGAAGCGCCAGACCCTCGACAATGGCGGTCTTGCCGACGCCCGGTTCGCCGATCAGCACCGGATTGTTCTTGGTGCGGCGGGACAGAACCTGAATCGTGCGGCGGATTTCCTCGTCGCGCCCGATCACCGGATCGAGCTTGCCGTCACGCGCCGCCTGCGTCAGGTCGCGCGCATATTTCTTCAGCGCGTCGTAGGCATTTTCGGCCGTGGCGGAATCGGCGGTGCGGCCCTTGCGCAGGGACTCGATCGCCGCGTTGAGGCTTTGCGGCGTCACGCCGCCCTTGGCCAGGATGCTGCCGGCCTCGCTGTTCTTCTCCAGCGCCAGCCCCAGCAACAACCGTTCCACCGTGACAAAACTGTCGCCGGCCTTCTCGGCCGCCTTCTCGGCGGCATCGAAAGCCCGCGCCAAGTCCGGTGACAGATAGATCTGGCCGGCGCCGCTTCCGGAAACCTTTGGCAGCTTGTTGAGCGCGTCCTCGGTCGCCTTGAGGATGGCGCGCGAATTGCCGCCGGCGCGGTCGATCAGCCCGCCCGCGAGGCCCTCGGAATCGTCCAGCAGTACTTTCAACAGGTGCAACGGCGAAAACTGCTGGTGGCCATCGCGCATGGCCAGCGACTGCGCGGACTGGATGAAGCCCCGTGCGCGCTCGGTATATTTTTCGATATTCATCAGTCATTCCCTCAAGCCTGCCACCCCCGCCTCGAAAGCACGGACTTGGCATCTTCATTGGGTTTTCCGCTGCTGGTGTTGACCTTCCTCAACGGGCCGAGCGGAGGTATCGCCGACGTTTCCGCCAGCTTGCGGCAAATGTGGGAAGGGCCTATCCCGAACGGAAGAGGCGGCTTCACAAATTCGTGCGCAGCTTTAGCCTCGGGGCAGAAATCGACCAGGAATCCGAAGGGAATCGAATGCCTGATACACCCCCCGCCGCAATCAGCGGTCTCTACCGCTACCCGGTGAAGGGCCTCACGCCTGAGGCTTTGGAGAAGGTAAGCCTGGCTGTGGGCCAGACCCTTCCGGCGGACCGCCGCTATGCCATCGAGAATGGGCCTTCGGGCTTTGACCCCGCCGCACCGGCCTGGCGGCCCAAGACCCAGTATTTGATGCTGATGCGCGACGAGCGGCTGGCCACGCTGCGCAGCCAGTTTGACGATGCAACGAACCTTCTCACCATTCGCAAAGGCGGCGACGTGGTCGCGCGCGGCGACCTTGAGACCGCGCAGGGCCGCGAGATCATCGAGAGCTATTTCGCGCAAGACTTTCAGCCCGAATTGAAGGGGCCGCCGAAGCTGCTGTCGGGCGGCGGACACAGCTTTTCCGACGTCGCCAAGAAGGTTGTCTCGATCATCAATCTCGGCAGCATCGCGGCCATCGAGACCATGGTCGGCGCCAAGGTTAATCCCTTGCGCTTCCGCGCCAACCTTTACTTGCGCGGCTGGCCTGCCTGGCACGAACTCGGTCTCGTCGGCCAAACGCTCGCAATCGGCGAGGCGCGGCTCAAGGTCGTCAAGTGCATCACCCGCTGCGCCGCGACCAATGTCGATCCGGAGACGGGCGCGCGCGACTTGGAGATCCCCGCCACGCTCATGCGAGAGCTCGGCCACAATGAATGCGGCATCTATGCCGAGGTGATCTCGGGAGGCACGATAGGGGTGGGTGACCGCATCGAGTTGGACGAACCGAGGCTGGTTTGAGAGAAGCGCTCTCGCCTTGGCGGACATAGCGGAAATCAGGATCAAACTGTCGGCGCATTCGTTCAAAAGACACACCTTCGCATTCCCGCGGCGTATCCCGCCCGGGTTCTGCTTTCACCTTGTCCCTCTTGAAAAGACAGAGGGCACAGGGAAGGCCGGGTGGCCGCATGCACCCGGGGCCCTCGCGCAAGAAAATTTGCGCGAGGCGCGTTGACCACAGGTACAGGCGGTAGCAACCGGCCTTCCCTGCGCGGTGGTTTACGGCTTACTTCGTGCTCTCCCCGGTGAACCAGCTTCTTGCCACCGTCGCCTTGCGATTATCTGCGCATCTCTGCCCGGTTGGGCTCAACGCAAAGCTCGCAAGACTTGACGCCTGCATGGGCGCGCCAGGACCACACGACTTCACCGTCCGCGAACCCCTCCACGCGCGCGGCGGAATCTCTCGCATGGCCCGCCGAATTTCTGATGGAGACGCTTTGAGCGCCGCTCGTCCCGCGCGCCGTTCGGTCGCTCACGACAAAGCCGCCCTGCGACCACGCGCGCGCACGACGCCCTCGCGTCCACCGCATCCTGAGAGCCCAACGTTTCGTGACGTTCGCGAGACGCCCCTCTTTCCCGGGCCCGGACGATGCAAGCATGCACGATTTCTGAAAAAGCGAAAGAAGGATATTTTTGCGTGGCGGACTGGACAGTCCAAATCAGCTTGAGCGGAAACGCGAAATTCGATTTTTCGCGCACGTGGTTTTTGAGGCTCACTGACAGCCCCGAGACCACGCAAGGCAGAAAAATTTCGACCGATCTTGCCCCGTCGCGCGAATCGCCTACTCACGATTGATGAGCCATAGCGCGGCCTCGTCGGGGCGCGGCCGCGGCGGTCCTGCAGTCTGGCCGCGCGGTCCCGTGCTCTGGCGGGAGCAACGGCGGACGCACAACCACTGGATCAGCCCTTGAGGCCGGTTCGCCGAACTGTCGTCAAGCTGCGATAGGCTCTTCCGGCCAACAGCTGAGAGCAAATCGATTCAAATGACCACGCACGACACCGACACAATCGACCTCGATCTCAGCCGCCGCAAACTGCTCGCTGCAGCAGGCATCGGTGGTGCGGCTTATCTGGCAGCGTCGCTCGTAGGAAGCGGCGACGCCGAGGCCGCCACCGTCTCGCCCGAGGCATCGGCCGATCCGGTGACGATACCTCCGGTCGCCGGGCTGCACCTGCAGTTCGGCGCGGATGCGTCGTCGGAAATGGTGGTGTCCTGGCACACGCTGCAGCCCGTGCAAAATCCCCGCGTTGTGCTCGGGCATCTCGACGGCAAGCTTGAGCAAACGGTGCAAGCCAAGGAAACGAGCTACCTGGATGCGAAGTCGAACAAGCGCGTCTACGCCTATCATGCGAGGCTCGGTGGTCTGCAGGCCGACTTTGCCTATCTCTACGGCGCCATGCATGACGGCGCCGAACCGGAATTCGCGACCTTCCGCACCGCACCGCGCGGCCGCGCACCATTCACATTCACGAGCTTCGGCGATCAGGGCACGCCGACGCTCGGCAAGAAGTTCGTGCCGCCTGAAGGTGTGACTATGCGCAATCCCACCTATGTGAACGACAATCTCGGCTCACCGGCGGCCGGCGATACCACGCTCGGCATTGAGCGGTTGAAACCACTGTTTCACCTATTCAACGGCGACCTCTGCTACGCCAATCTCGCCGAGGACCGGGTGCGGACCTGGTGGGATTTCTGGGACAACAACAGCCGCAGCGCCCGCAAGCGTCCGTGGATGCCCTCACCCGGCAATCACGAAAACGAACTCGGCAATGGACCGATCGGATATCAGGCCTACCAGACCTATTTCTCGCTGCCGGAAGCCGAAGGCCAGACGGAGGTCACCCGCGGGCTCTGGTACGCCTTCACGGCCGGCTCCATGCGCGTGATCAGCATCGCCAACGACGACATCTGTTATCAGGACGGCGGCAACTCCTACGTCCGCGGCTATTCGCAAGGGGCTCAAAAGGCCTGGCTGGAAAAGGAACTGGCCGCGGCGCGCAGCGATCACGATATCGACTGGGTCGTCGTGTGCATGCATCAGGTCGCGATCTCGACGGCTGACATGTTCAACGGCGCAGACCTCGGGATCCGCGAGGAATGGGTGCCGCTGTTCGACAAGTATGGCGTTGATCTCGTGGTGTGCGGACATGAGCACCACTATGAGCGCTCGCACCCGATCCGCGGGCAGGAGTCGAACGCGACGTTGACGCCTGTGCCCGCTGCGACCACAACGGACGTGATCGACACGACGGAAGGAACGGTCCACATGGTCATCGGTGGCGGCGGAACGTCCGCCCCGTCGAACCAGTTGTTCTTCAACCCGCCGGCGTGCCGGGTGATCACCGCTGTTGGCGAGCCCGACCCGAAGACGGGCAAGCGTCCGCCTGTCTATGTCAAGGAACAGGCGCCTTGGTCGGCAGTACGAAATGCAGCGCATGCCTACGGCTTTGCGGCATTCGCGCTCGATCCAGGTTCGGCTCGCGGCGGCACCACCTCGATCAGGGTGACCTATTACGATGTGGTCGGGCCGGATGGCCAGTTGGCCCCCTTCGACACCTTCACGCTGCGCCGCCCCCGCCGCGACTAGACCATGATCCGATTAGACAGAATCGGATCATGATCTCATCCCTTTGTTTAAGCATGATTCTTTTGGAAAACCGCTACACGCTTTTCCGGATCATGCTCAAGGCGATTTCACGTTTGGGCTTTGACGATCCGGATGGCGGGCAAAGCGCAAGCGCGCCCACCATCCGCGTTTCGGCAGATGTGGTGGGCACGGCGCACAGCGCCTTTGCCCACCCTACAATTCGAATGCGCTAGAGCATCCGCCGATCAAGTTGCAGAGGTCCGTCATTGCAAGGAGCGAAGCGACGAAGCAATCCAGACTGCATCTGCGGAGAGAGTCTGGATTGCTTCGCGGAGCCTGTCATCGGGCCGCGCTTAGCGCGGACCCGTTGGCTCGCAATGACTGCGGAGGCCGGGCGGGCCGTCCCCCTCGATTCGAGAAGCGCGACGACGATCCAACCTGATCTCATCGCGCTCCAGCGATGTCAGATCAATTCGGCATCACATAGGCGTAGATGCGGCCGCGCGAGACCGCCGCCTCGCGCACACGGTGGCCGTTGTTGCCGGAAATCATGATCGGATTGCCCCGGGCGTCGATGCCGGTGATGATGCCGACATGGCCGCCGCCGCGCCGGCTCATCACTGCAATCGCGCCGACTTCGGGACCGGACACCCGCTGGCCGTAATGGGCGAACGAGGCCGCAAGATCGGAGCCGGTGCCGCGATGGCCGGTCCGCTCCAGCACCATGTTCAGGAAGCGCGCGCACCACAGGCTGCCGCGCCCCGTGGGATTGCCGCCGAGATAGCGACGCGCCTCAGCAATCAGGCTCGAACCGCTGAACCCGCCCGACATCGCAACGCCGCTCGAGGCCGCGCCGGATTGCGTCACATCGAAGCCATCCGAACCCATTTGCGCGACACCGCGCTCCGAGCGCGAAGCACGAGCGTAAGTACGGTGGTGGTGGACATGCCGCTTGGCGAAGTGGTGGCTCGCATGGCGCGACTGCGCATGGTGCCTTGAGCCGTGATGAGATCTCGCCGAAGCGGGAGAAGAAACGGCGACCGCCGCTGAACAGAAAGCCAGCGCAACAAGCGACCGGCCGAACGCAGAAAACGCAACCATACTCATTCCCTGGTTAGCACCCCCATTTCCGTGCCGGCCATCCGCGATGGGCCGACGCGCGCGGGCCGTATGAGAATCCGGATGTGGCAAGAACATGACGCATGCCGCGATGCAGAAACCATGTTTTGCGAATTTCCGCGATGATTTAATGCCTGCGTTGCGGCGGCCGCATTGCTGCCGGCCGCATTAACTGCGATTTTTTACCTTCGGCCAAAACAACAAGGAAACGCCCATGCCCCACGCCCTCACGAAGGATAACGTCCGTCTGTATTTCGAAGAGGTAGGCAGCGGGACGCCGATCCTCTTCCTGCATGAGTTCGCGGCCGACCACACCAATTGGGAGCCGCAGATGCGCTATTTTTCGCGCGGTCACCGCTGCATTGCCTATTCCGCGCGCGGCTACACGCCCTCCGACGTGCCGCCTTCGCCCGAGGTCTACAGCTATAAGCATTTTTATACCGACGCACTTGCCGTGCTCGATCATCTCGGAATCGAGGCGGCGCATCTGGTGGGGCTTTCCATGGGCTCCTACTCGTCGCTGCAGATCGCGCTTCATTCGCCGCAGCGTGCGCTCTCGATGACGCTCGCCGGCATCGGTTCAGGGTCGAGCCTCGAAAATCTCGAGAGCTTTCGCGCGCAATGCCGCGCCACGGCCGAGCAGTTCGAGACACTCGGCTCGGTGAAGGTTGCCGAAGTGACGCGCGAGGCGCCGGGGCGGATTCCCTTCCTGGTCAAGGATCCGCGCGGACACGCGGATTTCTATGCGGCGCTGGCGCGTCATGATGCCAAGGGCTCCGCCAACACCATGCGCGGTTTTCAGGGCGGCCGTCCCTCGATCTACACGATGACCGAGGCGATCAAGAAGGTGGCGACGCCGGCGCTCATCATCTGCGGCGATGAGGACGACAATTGCGTCGAGCCGAGCCTCTTTTTGAAGAAGCATTTGCCCGCGGCCGGACTGACGTTTTTCCCGAAATCCGGCCATGTGCTCAATCTCGAGGAGCCGGCGCTGTTCAACGAAATGGTCGAACGCTTCATCGCGCTTGTCGAAGCGGGCCGCTGGCCGCCGCGCGATCCGCGATCGTTGGTGGCAGACTGATATACGATGTCATTCCGGGGCGCGCGCAAGCGCGAACCCGGAATCCGGAGGTTGCGGCGCGAGATTCCGGGTTCACGCTTCGCGTGCCCCGGAATGACGGCATTTATCTATACTTCCCCGCCCGGCTCAGCAGGAACACGCCCTGCTCGCCGAACATGTTCCAGAACCACCAGGGCAGCTTGAGCCGCAGCGGCCGGCCGTAAATGTCGAGGGCCCAGGACCGCTCCATCTTGACGCCGATCTCGTCACAAAGCTGCACGAAGTCCTTGATGGTGCAGAAGTGAATGTTGGGCGTATCATACCAGGTGGCGGGCAGGTTTTCGGTACGCGGCATGTGCCCGCCGATCAGAAGCTGCAGCCGCATCTTCCAGAAGCCGAAATTTGGAAACGTGACGATGGCGCGGCGGCCGATCCGGAGCAGGTTCTCCAGCACCGCTTTCGGCTGTCGTGTTGCCTGCAGCGTCTGCGACAGGATCACATAATCGAAGGCGTCATCGGGGTAATTGACGAGGTCGGTGTCGGCGTCGCCCTGCACCACCGCGAGTCCCTTGGCGACGCAGCGGTTGACACCCTCACGCGACAGTTCGATGCCGCGGCCGTCAATGCCGCGGCTCTCCAGAAGCTGTAAGAGATCGCCATCGCCGCAGCCGACGTCAAGCACCTTTGAGCCGGGCTCGATCAGCCCAGCCACCAGAAGGTGATCGCCACGATGCCGACCGGGCGAGCTTGCTGCCGCGCCATTCAGCGGCAAGGCTTCCTGCACGGACATGATCAGCTTCCATTGTTGAGTCCGCGCGCCTTGCCCGCCGATTGCAGGAAGGCACGGGAGATGTCGAAAAATTCGGGCACGTCGAGCAGGAAGGCGTCGTGCCCGCGGTCGGTCTCGATTTCCGCAAACGACACGCGCGCGCTGGAGGCATTGAGCGCATGCACCAGCGCCCGCGACTCCGAGGTCGGAAACAGCCAGTCGCTGGTGAACGACACCACGCAGAAGCGCGTCTTGATTTCGCGAAAGGCTTCCGCCAGCACGCCATCATGATCGGCCGCGATGTCGAAATAATCCATCGCTCGCGTCAGATAGAGATAGCTGTTGGCATCAAAGCGCTCGACAAAGGACGAGCCCTGGTAGCGCAGATAGCTTTCGACCTGGAAATCCGCGTCGAAGGAGAAGGTCGGGAGCTCGCGGTCCTGCATGCGCCGGCCGAACTTGCGATGCAGCGCAGCGTCCGAAAGATAGGTGATATGCGCGGCCATGCGCGCGACGGCGAGGCCGCGATGGGGGTGGCTGCCAAGGTCGGCATAACGGCCGCCATGCCAATCCGGATCGGCCATGACCGCCTGTCGGCCGAGCTCGTGGAAGGCGATGTTCTGCGCGGAATGGCGCGTCGAGCAGGCGATCGCAAGCGCGGAGAACACGCGCTCGGGATAGGCCGCGGTCCATTGCAGCGCTTGCATGCCGCCCATCGAGCCCCCGACCACGCAGAACAGCGTCTCGATGCCGAGGCGATCCAGCAGCATCGCCTGCGCCCGCACCATGTCGGGAATGGTGATGATCGGAAAATCGAGCCCCCACACCTTCCCGGTCAAGGAATTGATCGAGGCAGGTCCGGTCGACCCCATGCAACCGCCGATCACGTTGGAGCAGATGATGAAATAGTGATTGGTGTCGAGCGGCCGGCCCGGTCCCACCATCGTCTCCCACCAGCCCGGCTTGCCAGTGACCGGGTGCACATTGGCGACATGCTGGTCGCCGGTCAGCGCGTGGCAGACCAGAATGGCGTTGGAGCGATCGGCGTTGAGCTTGCCATAGGTTTGATAGGCGATCTGGAACGGCGACAGATCGAGCCCGCAGTCGAGCTTGAGCGGCTGATCGGCACCGAACCGCGCGAGGGGCGAACTCGGATGGTCCACCTCATGCGACCGTTCGTCCGCGCTGACCGACGGAGTTTTCGCGGGACTCGGCCTGGACTTTACGCTTGCCATCTTGCACTGACCTCGTTTGCGATGGCGCAGAAGCCAGCGCTGAATTCAGGCCACAAAAAACCCGGCCTGAACAAAGGTTCGGCCGGGATTTCATCTCTCCCCGGCCTGTTTAGCGAGTTGTTTAACGTGGCTGCAAGCCGGCCGGCTCAAATGACCACGGAACTGCACAAAGGTAGTCCGCCATCGCCGCCTCGTCAAGCCAAAGGGCGTGGTTAACGCAGGAGAGCGCTGCGGGCACGGACCAGCCGATTTGACGTTTCTCTTTGCTTTCGTCGGCTGTCTTTCCTAATCAATCCTCAGCGTGCCGGTCGGACTCAGCCGATCCGGCTCCCAAGGCATTCAATCATGTCCCAGCGTCCACCCGCCCCGCCTTCGCTCGCCGAGCTGCGCGAGGAAATCGATCGCATCGACGAAGGCATGCACCGGCTGCTGATGCAGCGCGGCGATATCATCGACCGCCTGATCCAGGTCAAGCAGACTCAAGAGGTCGGTTCTGCCTTTCGCCCTGCACGCGAGGCCGACATGATGCGCCGCCTGGTCCAGCGCCATCGCGGCATCCTGCCGCTCGACACCGTCGAGAGCATCTGGCGCGTGATCATCTCGACCTTCACCTATGTGCAGGCGCCGTTTTCGGTGCATGCCGACGTGTCGCTCGGTGAATCCGCGATGCGGGATTCCGCACGTTTCCATTTCGGCTTCACCGTTCCCTATGTCGCGCATTTCAGCGCCGCTGCCGCGGTCGAGGCGGTCGCGAAGTCGAAAGGCGATCTGGCGCTGGTCTCCGCCGTCTCCAGCCGCATCCCGTGGTGGACGACGCTGGAGGCGGTTGGTGCCCCGAAGATCATCGCGCGGCTGCCCTTTGTCGAGCGTGCCGACCACCCGGCGGCGCTGCCCGTTTTCGTGGTCTCGCGCGTGGCCGACAGCGCCATGGTGACCGAAGTCGAAACCTGGAGCGTGCGGGTCTCGGGCTGGAATGCCGAGGTCGCACACGCGCTGTCGCCGCTGGCCGAGATCGTCGCCGTGCCGGATACCGCTTTCGACGGTGCGGCGCTCTTGGTCTCGATCGCAGGAGCCAACCGGCTGGAAAAGATCAAGCTGGCGCTCATCGAGGCCGGCGCCTCGGTGCGCTCAACGGCTCTCGTCGGCAGCCACGCAACGCGCTATACGGTCCCTCCAAGCGGATCGGCCAAATAGCCGCCTCGCCAATTCCGGAGTTGAAGATGTCCCGCCCCGTGCCGAATCCCGGCATTCTCGATATTGCGCCTTATACGCCCGGCAAGAGCCCGGTGCCGGAACCGGGTCGCAAGGTGTTCAAGCTTTCGGCCAACGAAACACCGTTCGGCCCCTCGCCCAAAGCGATCAAGGCTTATAAGGATGCGGCGGCGCATCTGGAGGACTATCCGGAAGGCACATCCCGGGTGTTGCGCGAGGCGATCGGCCGCGGGTTCGGGCTCGACCCTAACCGCATCATCTGCGGCGCCGGTTCGGACGAAATTCTGAACCTGCTGGCGCACACCTATCTGAGCCAGGGCGACGAGGCGATCTCCACGACGCACGGCTTTCTCGTCTATCCGATCGCGACCATGGCGAACGGCGCGAAGAACGTGGTCGCGCCCGAGAGCGAGTTTACCGCCGACGTCGATGCTATCCTCAAAGCGGTGACGCCGCGCACCAAAATGGTGTGGCTCGCCAACCCGAACAATCCGACCGGGACCTATCTGCCGTTCGACGAGGTCAAGCGGCTGCGCGCCGGCCTGCCCTCGCATGTGCTGCTGGTGCTCGATGCGGCCTATTCCGATTACGTGTCGCGCAACGACTACGAGCGCGGCCTTGAACTCGTGGCGACCACGGAGAACACCGTGATGACCCATACCTTCTCAAAGATCCACGGTCTCGCCGCGCTGCGGGTCGGCTGGATGTTCGGACCGGAACACATTGTGGATGCCGTCAATCGGATTCGCGGCCCCTTCAATGTCTCGACGCCCGCGATGGTCGCGGCGGTGGCCGCGATCGAGGACACCGCGCATCTGGAGATGTCGAAGGCGCATACAGAGAAATGGCGCAACTGGCTGACGGAGGAGATCGGCAAGCTCGGATTGAACGTGACGCCGAGCGTCGCCAATTTCGTGCTGATCCATTTCCCGACCGAGAAGGGCAAGACCGCGGCCGATGCCGACGCGTTTCTTACCAAGCGCGGGCTGGTGCTACGCGCGCTGAATAACTACAAGCTGCCGCATGCCCTGCGCATGACCATCGGTACCGAGGAGGCCAACCGCCTCGTCGTCGAAGGCTTGCGCGACTTCATGGGCGGCAAGTGAACGGCGTCGCACCGCAATTTGCGCGGCTTGCGCTGATCGGTTTTGGCCTGATCGGCGGTTCGATCGCGCGCGCGGCGCGGGCGCAAGGGTTGGCGGCCGAAATCATCACCACCGCGCGCTCGGAAAAGACACGCGCGCGGGTCGCCGAGCTCGGCGTCGTCGACCGCGTGGTCGACACCAACGTGGAAGCGGTCAGGGATGCCGATCTCGTCATCCTCTGCATTCCCGTCGGCGCCTGCGGCGCGGTTGCGCAGGAGATTGCCGCGCATCTCAAGCCCGGCGCGATTGTATCCGATGTCGGTTCGGTGAAAGGCGCGGTCGTCAAGGACATGGCGCCGCATCTGCCGAAGCACGTGCACTTCGTCCCGGCGCATCCCGTGGCCGGCACCGAACATTCAGGGCCCGATTCAGGCTTCGCCGAGCTGTTCATCAATCGCTGGTGCATCCTGACGCCGCCGGAGGGCACAGACGCAGGCGCTGTCGATCGCTTGCGCGCGTTCTGGGCCGCGATGGGCGCCAAGGTCGAGGTCATGACGCCGGAGCACCATGACCTCGTGCTGGCGATCACGAGCCACCTGCCGCACCTGATCGCATACACCATCGTCGGCACGGCCGACGAGCTTGCGCAGGTGACCTCGTCGGAGGTGATAAAGTTTTCCGCCGGCGGTTTTCGCGATTTCACCCGCATCGCGGCGTCCGATCCCACCATGTGGCGCGACGTTTTCCTGGCCAACAAGGACGCCGTGTTGGAGATGCTCGGCACGTTCAACGAGGACCTCGCCAAGCTGACGCGGGCGATCCGCCGCGGCGACGGCGAGGCGCTGTTCGACCACTTCACACGCACCCGCGCCATCCGCCGCGGCATTGTCGAAATCGGGCAAGATTCCGCTGCACCCGACTTCGGGCGTCCGCACCCGCAGCTCCAGAAGAAGCCGGACTAAAAAGGAAGGCCCAACCGGTGATTGGCTGAGCCCTGTCAGTTGGAGCAACACACGGGAAAGATGATGGGCGTTATGACGCCCGCAGGGAGGACTTCGAAATTTCAGTAGGCTCTGCCGAAGCGCCTGTGATGCATCCGATGTGGCCGTACCTCCAGCCTCGGGCCACCTATGTCAGGACGCGCAGGGTAAAAGGCCAGCGCATCGCGCGGCGCCGATCGCCCCGCGTTGAGAACGTCGGCGTTGGGATGATAGAATGCAAAAGCACCGGGTTCCTGAACTGCAGCCTGCGCAAAGGCCTGTGTGGCAAATAGCGCGGAGAAAAGCACCGCCGCGCCGAATAACTTGAAACCAACCATTGCTATCCTCCTGTCACGGCCCGCAACGTACGGTTCGAGCCGCCTGAGAACTAGACCTGCAGTTGGGCGTTCTCATTCCCGACCAAAAGAGGAGCAGCCATCACTCTTCCGCGAGCCCGGTACAAGCTTCGTAAATTACCGCTCGCGAGGACGTGAAATGATGGTCGAACTTCAAAATAGCGGCGGGATATCGGCGACCTTCAAGGGTCCTAAGAACACCGCACCATCAACGAACCGCAGCGGAAAGGTCCGCGCCTTCTTGCCCTCGAGCTGAGCTTCGGTGCCGAGCGCATTGATACCGGCCGCGACACCGACGTTCGCGTTCTGCTTCACAACCTTGCCGAGGCCAGGAATAGCGCGATCGAGCGCACCGAATAGATTATTGATGTCCTGGCTCTTCACGCCGGGCGCGACACGGTCGAGCGTTGCTTGCGGCACGCCTTGCTCCAGCATCTTGTCGATTCCCAGCGCCGGGATCACTTTCTCGATGCCCGCGACCGTCATCTGCAATTCACCATCGAGCCGGCCATTGGCCGAAAGGCCCAGCTTGCCGGCTGCGACCGCGATCACATCCCCCTGCTGGATACGCGATTGCAGAATTTCGATATGGCCGCCTGCGGCCTGGATCTCGCGAAAGCGCTCCGGCCACGGCTTGGGTGCGAAATCCTTCAGGCCGCTCACCATCGCCCGCACATCGGCATCGAACGGCTGCGTCAACAGCGGATGTACACCCTGGATGCTGCCCTGGTTGATCTCCACGAGGCTTTCAATATCGGGATGATCGCCCGGCGAGCCCTGCGCGATGCGGCCGTGCAGCTCGATATGCTTGGCGCTCGCGAACGGGACCTGCACGGCCCCTTCAAGGCGATCGATCGCGGCATCGTCGAACACGATCGAGGCGCGCTGCGGTGTGGCGGGCAAGCCGAACACGCTGCTGCGTCCCTTGCTCCAGTTGACGACGTAGCTCGGCTGCTGCGCGCTTTGCTCAAAGATCTTTGCCGGCGCGGTGAACTCCGCGATCACGAGTTTCGGATCGTAGATTTGCGCGACCGCGAGTATCTCACCGAGCTTTGCCGTAACCGGCGCTTGCGACGGCTGGCCGGCCATTTGCGAGATCAGTGACACGGTCACGTCGTCGCAGCGGACTTCGAGACGGAATGGGAAGCCTGCGATCGAATGTCGCGCGCAGTCGTAGACCCGGCCGGATTTTGCCTCCTGCGCGCGCCAGGCATCGGCTTTCACACCGACCTGGGAGGCGGCGTAAAACCAGAATGCGCTCCAGCCGATGGCGGCGATCAGAAGCAGAACGGGAGCAACGAAAAGCGGCCAAAGCGGGCGCTGGCGCTGCGCAAGCGTAACATCAGACATGGGCCGACCCCTTTGAGCAGCAATTTTGTCAATAAAGCGGAGACGGATCGGCACGGCCAAGCCGGGCCATTTTGATCATTCGCCAAATTCTGCTAGCCGTTAACCGCAATGGCGGCAATGACCCTTTCCGACACGGACTCTTCCAAAGGTGACCTCTGGGTGTTCGGCTACGGTTCGCTGATGTGGCGACCGGGCTTCGACTATCTCGAGCGGGTTCCGGCGCGGCTGATCGGCGAGCACCGTGCGCTGTGCGTCTATTCCTTCGTGCACCGGGGCACGCCGGAGAAACCCGGATTGGTGCTCGGCCTTGACCGCGGCGGAGCGTGCCGCGGCATCGCTTTCCGGGTCGCCGCGAATAGGCGCGCGGAGACCATCGCCTATTTGCGCGCGCGCGAGCAGGTCACGTCGGTCTACCGCGAGGTAACGCGTTCGGTCTGGCTGGAGGACGACGCGCGACAGCGCGTGAGCGCGCTTGTTTACGTCGTCGATCGCGGCCATGTGCAATATGCCGGTCGGCTGACGCCGGCCGAGCAGCTTCGCCATGTGCTGCAAGGGCACGGCCAATCCGGCAACAACCGCGATTACGTCCTTTCGACAGTGAAGGCGATCGAAGCCGAAGGTTTTCGCGACGGCCCGCTGCATCAGCTCGCGCTGATGCTGCATGAATCGCATCCGCTGCATGCCGCGCCGGATAGCGAGAAAAGCGTCACGCCTTGACCGTGGTAGACGCGCGGCGGAACAATCGCGCCTGCTCGGCGCGGCCGGCTGCGACGAGTCGCTCGGTCGTTTGTTCGATCGCGGCACGCAAGCGCTCGAGAAATTCCTCGCGCGGCAAGCCCGGCGGCAGAGGATCGAGAAACTCGACCACCAACGTTCCCGGATAACGCATGAAGGTGCGGCGCGGCCAGAACAAGCCGGAATTGAGCGCAACCGGCAGGCACGGCACGCCGCACTCGACATAGATCTGGCCCACGCCGGGCTTGTAATGCGGCGCCGCGCCGGGCGCCGTGCGCGTGCCTTCGGGGAAGATCACGAGCTGGCGGCCGTGACGAACTTCCTGCACCGCGCGACGCACCATCGCCAGCAGGGCGCGCCCACCGGCGCGGCGGTCGATCGCGATCATGTTCGCCTTTTTCAGAAACAGGCCGAAGATCGGAATCCACAGCAGCTCGCGCTTGAGCACGAAGAACGGGGCCTCGAACAAGTGGAGCAGCGAAATGGTCTCCCACATCGACTGGTGCTTGGAGGCGACGAGCAGCGGACCCTTCGGAATCTTCTCGGCGCCCCTGAACTCGACCTTGATGCCGCACACGATGCGCATCAGGACGATGTTGGTTTGTGCCCACCAATGACCGACACGCAGCAGGGCGGCGCGCGGCAGCACGAGCGTTGGCACCGCAATCACGGCCCAGAACAGGAACGCCGGATAGAACAGGATGTTGAAGAGGAGCGAACGCAGGAAAATCGCAACCATCGAAGACCTTAAATTAGTTCGCCAAATTAGTTCGCCTGAGCCGTCGCCGGCCGGCGCGGCGGGCTTAAAGTCGGGGGAGCTTCCGGCGCATCGAAGTTCAGCTCGATGCCGAGATCGGCCAGACACACCCTCAACTCAGCGGCGAGATATTTCACATACTCCGATAACACCAGTCGCAGGGTCGCACCACCGGACCACCATGGTTCTTCGCGCCATTTATCGCCGACCACCGCGAATGGGATGAGCTCGATGTCGGGCATGGCGTGCGACAACTCCACGATCGCGCGCGGCATGTGGTAGTTCGACGTCACCACGATCAGCGATTTGAATCCGCGCTCATGCGCCCAGCGCCGCGCCTCCGCCGCGTTGCTGCGAGTGTTGACGGCGGAGCGGTCGAGATCGACGCAGCAACCCAGGTAGGACTGGCCTTCGGGAAGCGAGCGCGAGATGTCATTAGCTCCGCTCGAGGGATGCACGCCGGAGATCAGCAGCCTTTTGCCGTAACCTGCGGCCAGCAGTTCCATCGCGTCGGATACCCGCGAACTCCCGCCGGTCAGCACCACGATGCCGTCCGCCTTGTGGTCGGGTGCGATCTCCGCGCCGCGAAGCTGCGCCAGGAAGCCGCCAAAGCCGGCCGCGACTCCGACGACGGCAAGGCCAAGCACCGCGACGATGGTCCTGCGCAGCCGGCCTCGTCCCCGGCGCGCGGGCGCATGCGGCTTGTCGTCGGGTGGCGGCGTGCTCATACGATGGTTAACGTCCTCTTCGCCAGGTAATGTTAGAAAGCTTTTTGGGCGAAGTGGAGTCCGCCGCGTCACGCCCACGTCACTCGATCTCGTCCAGCGTGGCAAACAGCGTCCGCCGCGAGGCCCAGGCGGTGATCGCCGCGATCAGCACCGCCTGCACGGCCAGCGCGAGATAGCCTGATGGCCGCAACGAGAACGTGCCGAGCAGCGCCGCGAACTGGTCACCGACCGGCGTGCCGGAGAACCAGGTGGCAATCGATTCGGAAAAGCCAAACGCGAGCATGGCGACGCCGCCGCCGATCAGGCCGCCTTCGAGCCCGAGCAGCAGGAAATGCCAGAAAAAGCGGTCCGCGATGTAGCGGTCGCCGGCGCCGACGAAATGCAGCACCTCCACGATCGGACGGTTGGCGGCCATCGCGCCGCGGGTCGCGAAGGATACCGAGATGATGGTCGCGACGATCACCAGCGCCAGAATGCCAAGCCCTGCAAACACCGTGGCGCCGCTCATCGAGCGCATCCGCTCGATCCAGGCGCGGTGATCGTCCACGGTGGCGGTGGGAGCGGCCTGCGTCACCGCCTTGCGCAAGCCGGCCAGATCGAGCGCGCTGCCGGGCTGCACGCGCCCGACAATGAGGCGCGGCACGGGGAGATCGTCCAGCGCCAGCCCACTGCCCAGCCACGGCTCCAGCAGCTTTGCCGATTCATCCCTGGTGAAGGGACGGACCTCGAGGATGCCCGATTGCGCGCGCATCGCCGCCGCGGCCGCCGCCGTGTCGCGCTCGAGATCGCGCCCGGTTTGCGGCCGCACCTGGACGGTGATCTCGCTGGCGACGTCCGACTGCCACTCGGCGGCCGAGGCGCTCACTAGCAGTACGGCACCTGTCGTAAGCGAAGCGAGAAAGGTCATGATGGCGACCACGGCGACCAAAGCGCGCCCGGCGATCGAAGCCCGCGGCACGATCGGCGACAGGTTGCGCGCGCGCGCCGGCAACTGCGGACGCTCGTTGCCGAGGTCCACCAGAGGTCCGTGCTGCTCAACCCTGTTCATGGCCTACTCGTAGATATGCAGACGGCCCTGGTGCAGCACCAGCCGCCTTGCGTCATATTGATCCATCAGCGTGATGTCGTGGGTGGCGATGACCACCGCGGTGCCCGACTTGTTCAATTCGATGAACAACCTGAGCAGCCGCCGTCCCAGCGTCGGATCGACGTTGCCGGTCGGCTCGTCCGCCAGCAAAAGCTGCGGACGGGAGATCACGGCGCGGGCGATCGCCGCACGCTGCTTCTCGCCGCCCGAGAGAATCGGCGGCAACGCGTCCATCCGCTCGCCTAATCCGACCCATTTGAGCAGATCGATGACCTCCTTGCGGTAGCTCGATTCGTCGCGCCCCATCACGCGAAACGGCAGCGCGACGTTCTCATACGTCGTCATGTGATCGAGCAGGCGAAAATCCTGCAGCACAATGCCGATCCGTTTGCGCAAGTTCGCGACGCCGTCCTTGCCCAGCAGCGAGACGTCGTGGCCGAACAGATTCACAAGGCCGCGCGTCGGCCGCAGCGACAGGAACAAAAGTTTCAATAAGGACGTCTTGCCCGCGCCGGAGGGGCCGGTGAGGAACTGGAAGGAATGCGCCGGGATGATAAAACTAAGGTCGCGCAAAATCTCCGGTCCAAGCCCGTAACGCAATCCGACATTTTCGAACCGAACCAAGCCTAGCTCCGTTCGATGGAGGACCCGGATGGAACCGGTAAACCGCGCATTAAACGCGCGCCGTGAAGCGGTTTTGCTTCGGCTATGGTTTCCGGTTCGTTAACGGTCGCCTTGTAGCATTGCTGCAGGGTAAGCTGAGAATCCTGCTCCATGCACATCGTCTGTCCCCATTGTACAACCTCTTACGCGATCGATCCGGCCACATTGGGCGCCACCGGCCGCATGGTCCGCTGCTCCCGCTGCAAGGAAGTCTGGCTGGCGCGCCCGGAAGACGCGGTCGAGCCGGTCGCGCCCATGATGGCTGGAGCCAGCCCGACAAACGACGCCGATGCCGCGGCCGAATGGGAGGCCATGGCGCGCGGGGAAGCCGGCGAAGAGCCCCCGCACGTCGAGAGCCCATCCATTGCGGGCGACTTCCCGTCCGACCGCAACTTCTCGTCTCACATAGATGAAGCCGATTGGCAAACTATGGCGCATCATGAGGCGGAGGAAGGGCAAGACGGCGACCGTCAGCCCTGGTTCCGCAAGCTTTTGCCGCACCTGGCGCCGCGGGGGCGCGTCGGGAGTTTCCTCCTCAAGCCAAGTACCGCCTGCGCCGCCTTGGGGGCTCTGGCGGCTGCCCTGGTGATCTGGCGGGCCGACGTGGTGCGGCTGATGCCGCAGACTGCCGCCTTCTACCGGATGGCCGGCCTTGGGGTGAACCTGCGCGGTGTGCAGTTCAAGGATGTCAAGGTCACGACCGAAACGGTTGAAGGTAAGCCGGTGCTGGTGATCGAAGGCACCATCGTCGGCGAGACCCGCAAGAGCGTCGACCTGCCTCGGCTGCGCTTTTCCGTGCGCGACGCGCAGGGAGCGGAAATCTATGCCTGGAACGCGGTGCTGGACCAGACGGTGCTGAAGCCCGGCGAACGCGCTGCGTTCAAGTCGCGCCTGGCATCGCCGCCCGCGGAAGGGCGCAGCATCGATATCCGCTTCTTCAACAAGCGAGACATTGCCGGCGGAAGTGTATAATGCGGAGCAATCGCATTTTCGCTGGTGAGATTGTCTCCGATGTCGCGCGTCCTGATTGCCGATGACGAAGATTCCATGCGCACGCTGGTGGCGCGGGCGATCGCCATGGACGGTCACGAGACCGTGACTGCGCAGGACGGCGCCGAGGCGTTGGAGATCCTGACACGGGAGGACGGCGCCTTCGATCTCCTGCTCACCGACATCCAGATGCCGGTCATGGACGGAATCGCGCTGGCGCTGTCGGCGGCGCGCGACTTTCCGCGGCTGACCGTCTTGTTGATGACCGGCTTTGCCGACCAGCGCGAGCGCGCCTCCAATCTCAACGCCATCGTTCATGACGTGGTCACAAAGCCGTTTTCGGTGGCCGATATCCGCACCGCGGTGGCGGACGCGCTCGCCGCGCGGAAGGGGTAGCGGCAGCGCGAGTGCGTGGGGTGCGCAAAGCGAAATGTGCCCACCGATCGAGCCGAGTTTTGCCACGGTGATCACGGCGCATGCGCGCGTCTGCCCATCGTACAACTTTGTCCGAGGCGATGTGCGGTCATTTCCCGATTCAATTTTCAAACAGCGCACCCCGTCATTGCGAGCGTAAGCGAAGCAATGACGCCGGCGTGAGCCCACGTTCTCGCGGCGGAGTTCGCCCGAGCTTTGCATCGACTTACGCCACGCGGGAGACTTCCTTTGACGGATCGGCTGCAAGCGGCAGACGAACCGTCACGCGAAGCCCGGAGCGGTCGGCCCTGCCGATATTTTCCAGCCTGATCGAGCCGCCCAGCCTCTCTACCACACGCTTCACGATCGATAAGCCAAGGCCGCTGCCTTCGCCTTGCGGATAAGAACCACGAAAGAACGGCTCGAAGATCCGTTCCAGATCAGGGGATGCGATGCCGGGTCCCGTGTCCTCGATTTGCAGGACGGCCACCTCTCCCTCTCGATACACGCCGACATCTATGCTTCCCGAACGCTGCGTGACGCGCAGCGCATTATCGAGCAGATTGCGCACCATCGTCGTGAGCATCACAGGCTCAGCGCGTACCGCGATTGGTTCAACAAGTTGGAAACCGAGATCTATCCCGCGATCAAATGCATGCGGGAGCAAGTCAGCGACGACCTCCTTGGTGGCGCCGTCCAGTGCGGCCAGCGGCATTTCACCGGCCTCCGCGAGGGGAGCTTCGTGTCGAGCCAGCGCAAGCAACTGCTCGAGCAAATGCTTGGTGCGCTGCATGCCCTGCCGTAGCGCGGCAAGGCGGTCCCGCGCGGCCTCGGGAATGTCCACCGAATCGAGGTTCTCCGCCTGCAGGCTGAGCGCCGTAATCGGCGTCCGCAATTCATGTGCAGCGTCGGCAACAAACCGCCGCTGCTGATCCATCAGCGAGCGTATTCGCGCCAGCAATCCGTTGATGGAGTTGATGAACGGATGCAATTCGCTCGGCGTACCGGACAGCGGCAGCGGAGTGAGTTCGTCGGCGCGTCTTGCATCGAGATCGCCCGCCAGCCGCACCATCGGCCGCAGCGACCGCGTGATGACCAGCGCCGTGACCAGCATCAGACATGGAATCAGCGCGGCGATCGGCAGCAGCGTGCGAAAGGCCATGTCGCGTGCGGTCTCGTCGCGAACCGCGGTCGGTTGCGCGACAGCGAAACGGCTTCCGTCCGATCGCGTCTGCAACAGCACCCGGATCGGCTGCCCCTTGCGGGTGGCGATCTGCAGGCCGTCCTTCAAGCCGAAAAGCTGGCGATCGTCGGCCGGGCCGCGCGGCGTCTTTCCCAGTTCGATCAGCCAGACGTCGGTATCCTCCTCAACGCCCTGCAGAGGCTGGCCGCTGGCAAAACTACCGTTTTGAACGACGCTCGCGAGCTGGATCAGGACCGAATCCTGCAGCTCCATGGCCTCGCCGAATGCCCATTCGTAGACGAACATGACGCCGATGGCGCCCGTCAGGATGATGATTGCGGTCAGCCCGATGAACAGGCGTCCGCGCAGCGACCTGATCATGACGAGCGGTCCACCATCCAGCCGACCCCACGCACGTTGCGGATCGCCGCAGCCCCGAGCTTCTTGCGGATGGTATGGATCAAAAACTCGATTGCATTGCTCTCGATCTCCTCGTTCCAGCCGTAAATCTGCCGTTCGAGCTCGCCGCGCGACAGGATCGTGCCCGGCCGCGCCAATAGCGCCTGCAGCAGCGCGAACTCGCGCGCGGTGAGCATTGCGCTCTCGCCGATGAAAGAGGCTTCGCGGGTAGCCGGATCGAGGCTGAGCTTTCCATTGCTCAGGACCGGCGAAGCTCCGCTGCCCTCTCGGCGGAGCACGGCGCGCATCCGCGCCAGCAACTCGCGCATCTCGAACGGCTTGATCAGATAGTCGTCGGCGCCGAGATCGAGTCCCTCGATCCGCTCGTCGACGCCATCTCGCGCGGTCACGATGATGATAGGTAGCCTGCGGCCGAGTGCACGCAAGTGCCGAAGCACGTCGCGGCCGTCGGCCTTCGGCAGCCCGAGGTCGAGCAGGGCAAGCTCGTAGGCTTCGCTCTCCGCCGCATGGATGGCGGTCTCACCGTCCATCACCCAGTCGACCGCGTAGGCCGCGTCCTTGAGCGCCTGCTGGACGGCCGTGCCGATCATCCTGTCGTCCTCGATCAGCAGAACTCGCATCCTCTTGATCCTTGCCCGGGCACGGACGGCGCACCCCCCCGTTCTCATGCGCCAGACTTAGCGCAGACTTAGGACGGCGTCGCGTATCGCGCGCCGCGAAAAATGCCTGTTCGAGCAGTTCCGGAAAATATCGCTCTAAGTCGCGCCTAAGTCGGCCGTGCTCATGATTTGACAGTGTCTGGGGCTATATCGTTTCCGGGAGAACCGCGTGTCCACCACCTGGCAAATCCGCTTATCGCCGATGCTGAACAAGGTTCCAGAAGTCACTCTGATCTTCTGGGCCATCAAGGTGCTCTCAACGACGGTCGGCGAGACCGGGGCCGACTATCTCGCGGTGCATGTGGGTCTTGGGGCGAACCTGACGCTGGCATGCATGGCTTCCCTGCTGTTTGCCGCGCTGATCCTGCAGCTCCGTGCCCGCCATTACGTTCCATGGATCTACTGGCTGACCGTGGTTCTGGTCAGCATTGTCGGCACCCAGATCACCGATCTCCTGACCGATAAGCTTGAGGTCAGCCTCTATGTGAGCACGGCCGTCTTCACCTGCGCGCTGGCCGCGACATTCGCGATCTGGTTCGCCGTCGAGCGTACGCTGTCGATCCGCACGATCGTGACCTCGCGCCGCGAACTGTTTTATTGGGCCGCCAATCTTTTCACCTTCGCGCTGGGCACGGCGGCGGGCGACCTGGCCACTGAAGCGCTCGGGCTCGGATTCCGGCTCGGTGTGATCGTGTTCGGCGTGCTGATCGCGTTTGTCGCCGTTTTCTATACGCTTGGCGTGAACTCGGTTCTCACCTTTTGGCTGGCCTACATTCTCACCCGGCCACTTGGCGCTTCGCTCGGGGACCTGCTGTCGCAATCTCGACATTACGGTGGGGTCGGTCTCGGCACAGTCCACACCAGCCTCGCTTTCCTCACCGTCATCATCGCGCTGGTCGCCTGGATGACGTTCGAAGGTGACCGCACGGAAGGCGCCGATCCGGCGCAGTGATTTCCGCATCTTGCATATCCACCAGAAGCCCGGGCGATCACGCGTGGGCCGCAATGAGGAGATTTCAGATGAACAGACTGATCCTGGCCTCGGTCATCGGCGTGCTGACGGTCGCTTGGGGCGAGCCGCATATGCATGCAGGTCAGCGAAGCTCATTCGTGCCGCTCGCCGAAGCCGCAACGTCCTCGAAGCTCGGCGACCTCTCGCCATTCCGCGCCATCGTCGTCGACGTCGCCGACTTGATCGACAAGGGCGATCTGCCGGGCGCCAAGACGCGGATCAGGGATCTCGAGGTGCAGTGGGACGATGCAGAAGCCGCCCTGAAGCCGCGCGCCGCCGTCGAGTGGCACATCGTCGACAAGGCGATTGATCGTGCCCTCGAAGCTTTGCGTGCAGCAACGCCGGACCCCGTCAACTGCAAGCAGACCATCACCGAACTTCTGTCTGCGATGGATTCGGTCGAGAAGTCCTGATGTGACCAGGCACCAATCGCCGGACAGCAAGCGGCGGCCTTATCTTCGTAAGCGGGGCAAGAAAGGAGCTAGAGATGAGAAGAATGTCTTCGGCCATGCTGAGCCTCGCAGCGAGCCTCATGTTAGGCGCGCTGCCCGCTTGGGCTTACACCGGAGAGAAGCTGGCAAAGCAGGCCAAGATCGGGATCGCACAAGCGAGAGCCATCGCTCTAAAGGCCTATCCCGGTAGGATAACCGATGAAGAGCTTGAATGGGAGAAGGGTGGCAGCGGCCTGCGCTACTCTTTCGACATCAAGCATGGATCGACTACGCAAGAAGTCGGCGTCGATGCCCGGACGGGCAAGGTGCTCGAAAACAAGAAGGAGGGGCGTCACCCGGACTGAACGCGCATTCCGCCCGGGCGCAAGCGAAGGCTCGGCGCTGAAACGCTTGACGCCTCGCGCGGCCTTCATTGGAAACCACTCGACCCATTCCCCTCTAACGACGTGATGCAATGCCATGACAGCTTTCAAATCCCACGATCCACGCGACGCTTTCACGAAGGTTCCTGAGGTCACGCTGGTCTTCTGGATCATCAAGATTGCCGCCACCACTCTCGGTGAAACCGGTGGGGACTCGGTGACGATGACCCTGGATTGGGGGTATTTGACCGGGACGGCGATTTTTCTTGCCGCACTCATCGCCCTGGTCGTGGCGCAGATTCTCGCCAAGCGCTTCCATCCTTTCCTTTATTGGTCGACGATCGTTGCTTCCACCACCTTTGGCACGACCATGGCTGATTTCGCCGACCGGTCGTTGGGGATCGGCTATACGGGAGGCTCATCGCTGCTTTTGGTCCTGCTGCTGGCGACGCTGGCGCTTTGGTATTTTGCCGAGGGTTCGATCTCGGTTGCGACGGTGAGCCGGCCGAGAGTCGAAGCGTTTTACTGGGCGGCCATCACGTTTTCCCAGACTCTGGGAACGGCGTTGGGAGATTGGGCGGCCGACACGACCGGCCTCGGCTATGAAGGCGGCGCGCTCGTGTTTGGAGCGGGGCTGACCATTCTGGCAGCGGCGTATTTCTGGACGAGCATCTCGCGGGTGACCTTGTTCTGGGCCGCTTTCATCTTGACGCGACCGCTTGGCGCAACGGTTGGCGACTTCCTTGACAAACCCGTCGACCACGGCGGCCTGGCGCTCAGCCGGCCCATCGCCTCCGCTGTCATTGCGGCATTCATCGTTGGCTGCATCCTGCTCCTGCCGCAACGGGCGGGAAGGCACCCCGGCGAATCCTACGCCAGCACCGGAAGTTAGGGCATGATCCGGAAAAGTGTGAAGCGGTTTTCCGACGAGATCATTCTCAAAGAAGAACCCAAAGCGCGATAGCAATTCAGCCTAATCCCACCGCGCTTTAGAGCGTCCGCCGGCCAAGTTGCAGAGCCGGACGAGCGCCAATCTCCGGCGTTATTGCGAGCGCAAGCGACGCCTCGCCATAGCTCGCGCAGCGAGCGACGGCGGGTCGCCGCTTTTTGTTCCTCGCAATGACGCCGAAGGTTGGCGCTCGTTCGCGGAGCGTTGCCGGGCGGACAACGCGTAGCGTTGCCGGGAGCTCGCTTGTCCGGGACTTGTTTCTCGATTCTATTTTGATCAGCGCTCCGCCACCGTCCACCTGCACAAGCGTCGTGCCATGGAGTGGGCTGTGTCAATTTGACGCGAATGGCGCGTTGCAATGTTGAAGCGGAACGAGAATCGGGCAGCCGACGTAAAGCTTGCTTATATAAGGCGGAGTCCGCGCATTGAACCGCGGCAGGTCCGGTACACTCAAAATGTTGCTGCTTGAACTCGCCATCGTCGTTGTCCTGATCGTCGTCAATGGTTTGTTGTCGATGTCCGAACTGGCGATCGTCTCCTCCCGCCCCGCGCGGCTCGAAATCCTCGCGCAAAAGCGCGTTCGCGGCGCTGAAACCGCGCTCAGGCTTGCTTCGGATGCAGGAAAATTCCTGTCGACCGTGCAGATCGGGATTACGCTGGTCGGCGTCTTGTCGGGCGCGTTTTCGGGAACCACGCTTGGTCAGCGCCTGACCGAGCGCTTCGTCGAGCTCGGCCTCTCGAAATCGATATCCGACGTTCTGGGGATCGGCCTTGTCGTGACCGTCATCACCTACGCAACGCTGATCGTGGGCGAGCTCGTTCCCAAGCAGGTGGCGCTGCGCGATCCAGAAGCTGTCGCCGTGAAGGTAGCCCCGGCGATGGATTTCCTGGCGAGGATCTCACTGCCGCTCGTGACCCTGCTCGACATCTCTGGAAAGGCCGTCCTGACGATACTGGGCAGGAGCGGCGAAGCCGAAGAGAAGATCTCCGAAGACGAGATCCATCACGTGGTGAGGGAAGCAGAGAGTGCGGGCGTGCTGGAGCCCGGAGAAAAGGAGATGATCGCGGGCGTGATGCGGCTCGGCGACCGCCCGGTGGGCGCCGTCATGACACCTCGCACCGATGTCGATGAAATCGACCTCAACGACGATCCGAAGGTGATTCGCGAAGCCTTGGCGAAGAGCCCGCATTCACGCCTGCCGGTCACCGACGGCGATCGCGACCGTCCCATCGGAATCCTGCAGGCAAAGGATATGCTGGTCGCCTATCTGCGCGAGGAAGTGCCCGACTTTCGGGCCCTCGTGCGCGAGGCGCCGATCATTCCGGCATCTGCCGACGCCCGCGACGTGCTTGCGATCTTGAAGGCTTCGGCAGTGCATATCGGTCTGGTGCATGACGAATACGGTGCGTTCGAGGGCGTTGTCACGGCCACAGACATCCTCGAAGCCATCGTCGGCGCCTTCCATTCCGAAGAGGGGCCGCCCGAACCTGCCTACGTGGCCCGCGCCGACGGCTCGTTTCTGGTCGCTGGGTGGATGCCGGTCGACGAATTCGCAGAGCTGTTATCGGTGCCCGTCCCACCGCACCGCGGCTATCATACGGTCGCCGGCCTGGTCCTGCAGCAATCCGGAACGCTGCCTGAAGTCGCTTACTCCTTCGATCTGGAGGGGTGGCGGATTGAGGTCGTCGATCTCGATGGACGTCGGATCGACAAGATCCTGGCAACGAAGATCAAGGCGACTCCGCGCGAAATCTGACGCGGAGGCCCGGACGCGCAGCCACGTTTTTCAGGATCGCAAAAAGTAATCGCGAACGGGGTTTGCATTTACCGGGCGCTCGCATAGCCTGCCCCGCGGCGCGGGCGGCACCGCCGGCGCGACCGCCCTTCTCACCCTCAACTCTCCGGCTCCCAACGCGGAAGTGCGGAGCCCGCCGTCGGCGGCAGTGATTCCCTCATGGAGCATTCCACATGCGAAGCTACTCAATTGCAGCCATTCCCGCCGATGGCATCGGGCCCGAGGTGATCTCCTCCGGCATCCGCGTGCTGGAGGCGCTGGCCAGGCGCGACGGCGGGATCACCTTCAACGTCAAGACCTTCGATTGGGGCTCCGATTACTACAAGAAGCACGGCGTCATGATGCCGGCCGACGGCCTTGCCGAGCTGAAGAAATTCGACGCGATCTATTTCGGTGCCGTCGGGGCGCCCGATGTGCCCGATCACATCACGCTCTGGGGCCTGCGGCTGCCGATCTGCCAGGGCTTTGACCAGTACGCCAATGTGCGGCCGACTAAGATCCTGCCCGGTGTCGCCTCACCGCTGCGCAATGTCGGCGTCGGCGATCTCGACTGGGTGATCGTGCGCGAGAATTCCGAGGGCGAATATGCCGGCGCCGGGGGGCGGGCGCACAAGGGCCTGCCCGAAGAGGTCGGCACCGAGGTCGCCATCTTCACCCGCGTCGGGGTGACGCGGATCATGCGCTACGCCTTCCAGCTTGCGCAGTCCCGTCCGCGCAAGCTGCTGACCGTGGTGACCAAGTCGAACGCGCAGCGCCACGGCATGGTGATGTGGGACGAGATCGCGGCCGAGGTCGCGCAAGGCTTTCCCGACGTGACCTGGGACAAGATGCTGGTCGACGCGATGACGGTGCGCATGACGCTCAACCCGAAAAGCCTCGACACGATCGTCGCGACCAACCTGCACGCCGACATCCTGTCCGACCTTGCCGGTGCGCTCGCCGGCAGCCTCGGCGTTGCGCCGACCGGCAATATCGATCCGGAGCGCCGCTTCCCCTCGATGTTCGAGCCCATTCACGGCTCGGCCTTCGACATCACCGGCAAGGGCATCGCCAACCCGGTCGCGACATTCTGGACGGCGGTGCAGATGCTGGAGCATCTCGGGGAGAAGGAAGCAGCAGTGCGGCTGATGGCGGCGGTCGAGAAGGTCTGCGCGGCCGGCGTGCTGACGCCCGATATCGGCGGAACGGCCACGACCAAAGAGGTAACCGACGCCGTCATCGACGCGATCCACGGCTCGAATGTCTGATCGGGTGATCCTGCGCGGGCTCGCCCAGGCTCAGCCCTGTCTTAAATCGGTGGAACGAAGACAGGGCTGGCGCTTTGAGTGGCGAGGGCAAGGGCCTGCGTCGGCGGACGCGATGCCGGCCGGGTTCATGCCGGGCATGACAGCGTCACGTTTTTCGATTATCTCAGCGATCTTGTCCGTATCGGACCAACGCTTGTGAATATGAACGATGTGCGTGCCGTGCTGGTTGCAGCCGGCGCAGAAAGGGCCAAGTGATCATGCGTCGTCATCGACGGGCCAAAATTGTCGCGACCGTCGGTCCTGCCAGCGCCTCTCCCGATATGCTGGAAGCGCTGTTTCTCGCCGGCGTCGATACATTCCGCCTGAACTTCAGTCACGGGACTCAGGACGATCACGCCAGGGTGCATGCCGCGATCCGCGCGCTGGAGCAGAAGCGCAGGCGGCCGATCGGGATCCTGATGGACCTGCAGGGCCCGAAAATCCGCGTCGGCACCTTGCGCGATGGCAAGATCACCTTCGTATCGGGCGAAACTATCCGCTTTGTGTTATCAGGATCGGAGGGCGACCGTGCGGCGATCCCGCTGCCGCATCCGGAAATCTTCGCGGCCGTGGCGCCCAACCACGATCTCCTGATCGACGACGGGCGGGTTCGCGTGCGGATCACGGGGCTCGGCAATGATTTCATCGAAGCCAAGGTGGTCGTCGGCGGCACCATCTCCAATCACAAGGGCGTCAATCTTCCCGGAACGGTGCTTGACCTCTCGCCGCTCACCGCGAAGGACCGCGCCGACCTCGAATTCGGCCTGCGGCTCGGCGTTGACTGGGTGGCCCTGTCCTTCGTGCAGAAGCCGTCAGACCTCATCGAGGCCCGCGCGCTGATCGCCGGACGCGCCGGGCTGATGGCGAAAATCGAAAAGCCGGCGGCGCTGGAGCGGATCGAGGACATCATCGGCCTCTCGGACGCGGTCATGGTGGCGCGCGGCGATCTTGGCGTCGAAATCCCGCATGAGGATGTGCCCGGCCGCCAGAAGGAGCTGGTGCGCGCCTGCAGGCTGGCCGTAAAACCGGTGATCGTCGCCACGCAGATGCTCGATTCGATGGTCGCCGCGCCGACCCCGACGCGCGCGGAGGCGTCCGATGTGGCGACCGCCATCTACGACGGCGCGGACGCGGTGATGCTCTCAGCGGAGTCGGCGACCGGCCGCTATCCGCGTGAGGCGGTCGAGATGATGGACCGCATCATCAGGAGCACGGAGCGGCATAAGATGTACCGGTCCATCATCGAGGCGGCGCAGCCGGGCGAAGAGCAGACGCCGCCGCACGCGGTTGCCGCCGCCGCGGCCGATCTCGCTTCGGCCGTCCATGCGACGGCGATCGTGGCCTACACCTCGAGCGGGACCACGGCCGCACGCGTCGCACGCAAGCGGCCGAGCCTGCCGATCCTGGCGATTACTCCGAACCCCGAGATCTGCCGGCGGCTGTGCCTGCTTTGGGGCGCTCACAGCGTGCTCTCCGAGGACGTGCAGAGCTATGAGGAAATGGTCGCGCATGCGACCGAACTCGCGATCGAGGAAGAGTTCGCCCAAGAGCGCGATTTGCTGGTGGTCGTTGCCGGCATCCCGTTCGGCCAGGTCGGAACGACCAACAATCTGCGCGTCGTTTCGGTGTCTGCATGATTGCCGGCCGCTCTACCCCGTGAACATCCAGAGCTGCTCGCTCGCCATATAACCGGCCAGCAGCAGCGCGCCGAAGCCGACGATCAGCGCCGCGGCGCCGACCTCGACCGCTCTCATCGCGAGCATGCCGAGCCCGGCCCGTGCCGTCGCCACGCGGCCTGCGAGATGCCGCGCGCTGACGGCGAGCGTTGCGATCACGGCTACAGTGATCGCGGTGCCCAATCCCATGATCAGCGTCGCGCCGACACCGGTCCAGAACAGGTCCTGCGCCAGCGCAAAGATGAGGACGATGATCGCCCCTGAACATGGCCGCAGTCCGACCGCGACCACGGCGGACAGGCCGCGTCGCCAGCCGCCTGCGCCGGCGAGATCCGCCGGCTCGGGGCCATGAGCGTGGCTCCAGGCGGACGCGTGATCGTCGTGATCGCAATGAAAGCCGTGCACGTGGCCGGTGCATCCCTCGACCTGGCATTGCCCGCCACGGATGGCGATTGCGCCAAGCCGCTGGCCGGTTAGCTGAAGCGGCTTGACGCCTTGAGCCGGAGCGAAGGCAAGGAGGGGCGCTTGCCGCCAAGCCAGCGCGCGGCAGGCAATGAGAAAGCCGCGGCTCTTGACGTAGAGCAGGCGCAGGCCGATCAGGATGACAAGGCCGTAGCTCGCGATCTCGACGAGGTGGACCGTCAGTCCGATCGCCTTGGCGGTCGCGCCGAGAAGCGCGGCGGCGATCGCCACGATGATAATGGCGACGACCGATTGAATGCCTGCCGACGCAAATGACAGCACGACGCCGCGGCGCCAGGTCTCCGCGTTGGCGACGAGGTAAGAGGAGATCACGGCCTTGCCATGCCCCGGCCCGAGCGCGTGGAATACGCCGTAGACAAAGGAGACGCCGAACAGCCACCACATCGCGGCGCCGTCCGCCTTGGCTGCCCTGATCAGGCCCGACAGCGACCGGTAGAAGGCTGCCTGTTGCGCAAAGATCCAGCCCGCGAGTCCGGAGGCCGACGTGGCAGCGGCCGGATGAGGGGCTCCGAATGGCGCCCCCTGCGCGGACACCGCATGAATTGCGCAGATCGCGAACACTGCCGCCATCGCCGTCAGCTTCGCAGCACTTGATCTGGTCATGGGCATTTCACCAGCATCTTGTTGGCGAAGATTGCTCCATAGGTGCTGGAGGGATCGAGCGGCTCGTTGTCGAGCTGGCTGAGCCGCGCCTGTTCGGCCGGTGTCGGCTGGTGCGGCAAATCATAGGTCACCATACATTGCGGCGCGCCGGTCACGGAAACCGGCTTGTCCTTGGCGAATTCGAAATCGACGAAGATCGTGGGATCGTAGACCTCGATTTGCACGGATTTCGCCGCGGGGGCCGCCTTCAAAGGCAGCGTGAAATGCAGCGTGAGGGCGGCGTTCTTGTAGTCGAGCCAATAGTCGACGGGATCGGAGAACTTCAGCTTCTTGCCGTCGGCGCGGGCAAAGGTGAAGTAGCCATACTCCTTCAGCGACTCCACGTTGGTCTGGGCGAGAGAGGCCAGCTCCTCCCGCGTGTACTGTCCCTTCTTGGCGTGCTGGATGCCCTGCAGCGCAAAAGCGGAGAACATGTCATCGAAGGTCCAGTCGTGGCGAACGCCGGTCATGGTGCCGTCGGCTGCGTAGAGCACTTCGCTGTGGAAGGTGACCCAGACGTGGGGATGCGCCTCCGCGCCCGTCATGAACGAGGAAAGCAGGAGAAAGGCGCAGAAACCGTATGAGGTGAGTTTTGTCATGGCCCATCTGCCGGATCGGGAAATCGGTTCGAAGCGCCCGCGGGCGGCGGACGGTGTGATCTCGGATGCGCGCAAGCTTTGCGAGGTGAGGGGTGCGCCTTCGTCGCGCAACTGCGGGACGCGCGCGACGCATCGCCACGCATCATCATGCAGACGACGGCGAGGGACGTCGCCCTCGGCCTTCAATCAGGATGAGCGGGCGACCTCGACCCAGTCGCGCATTACGGGCGGGGCACGCGACAGGAAAGCCGCACGGCGCGGCCGGAATGGGATGTCGGAAACCGAAATGACCGAACGACCGAACTCTGCGAACTCGGGCAAGGGAGGATTCGCCGGCGCATCCGGCATCGACGAATTCGACAGCAGGAAGCTCGAGAAGCAGATCGTGCAATGGTCGTCGTCGTCGGCAAGCCGCGACGGAAGCCGCTTCGTGGCTTTCTGTTGTGATGCGAGGTGCCCGACGCCCGCGACACCCGCCTCGCCGCGCTTGGCGAAGGCCAGCTCGTGATTGTGGATGTGCGCGAACGACAGCACGAGCTGCAGCATGAGCGCTGCGAGCGCGAGACAGGCTCCGCAGCGCTGCGCCAAGGCCCGTGCCAACATGACTTTTGCTCCCGCCAAGGAGTCGTCCCCGTTCACGCCGCCACTATGCAGCAAAGGAATATGGCGATCCATAGGCCATTATCGCCCGCTGTGCCAGATCGGGAGCGCCTCCGGCGCACGTTAGATCATGATCCGATTAGATGGAATCGGATCATGATCTCATCTCTTTGTTTGAGCATGATCTTTTCGGAAAAACCGGTTTCCACTTTTGCGGATCATGCTCTAGCGCGCGGATTTCGCCTTCGCTCCGGTGTGACGAACATGCGCATGAGGATGAACGTGCGGCTTGCCGCCGCCATGCGCGTGCGCCTCCGCCTCCAGCGCCACCGGGATAACCACCAGCCGGCCGTGGCGAACCCCGCGTTCGGCGATGACATGCTCGGAGAAATGACGGACCTCGGCGGAGGAGCCGCGCAGCACGGCGACCTCGAGACAGGAGTTGTGGTCAAGATGAACATGCATGGTCGCAACCGAAAGGTCATGATGATCATGCTGAGCCGTGGTCAACCGCTTGGCGAGCGCGCGAACCTCATGGTCATAGACATAGACCAGCGCACCGACGCAGGCGCCGCTTTCATGGCCATGCGCGCCCTCCTGCAGGCCCGCGCGGATCAGATCACGCAGCGCCTCCGAGCGATTCTGGTAGCCGCGGTCCTTCTGAAACCGATCGAGCTCCTGGACCAGGTCCTTATCGAGAGTTGCGGTGATGCGCTCCATGGCCGGCCCCTGTCTGCAGCCGCGGCACAGTAGCGAACGAGTACAACGCCGGTCAATTTGCCCGGCGGCGCCGCTCGCGTGTTCCCCGGGGATAGTGGGCCAGGATAGGCCCGCTGGAGATCCTGTGCCGTCAAAGCCAGATGCGTCTGGAAATGAACAGCTCCCGACCTATTATAGGCTGACTAGCAACGACATGACCCAAAAGCGAATCGGCCTTGCACAAGATCAATCCCGCTCCGACCATCCTGACCCCGCCGACGGTCGCGACCGAAGCGTTCACCGATGCCGGCGCTGCCGTCGGCCGCCTTGAGGAAATCTACGAGCGCAACACGCAATTCCTGCGGGATCGCTTCGAGGCCTATGTCAACGGCGAGGCGCTCACCACGCGGGTGCGTGCCAACTATCCGTTTGTGCGTGTGACCACCTCGACTTATGCGCGGCTGGATTCGCGGCTCGCCTATGGCTTCGTCGCGGGACCCGGCGTGCATGAGACCAGCGTGACGCGGCCGGACATTTTCCGCGCCTATCTCACCGAGCAGATCAGGCTGTTGATCGAAAATCACGGCGTGCCGGTCGAGGTCGGCGAGTCCAGCGAGCCGATCCCGATTCATTTCGCCTATCGCCGCGACATCAACATCGAGGCGGCGCTCACCACGGGCGACAGCTCGGCCGCGACGCGATCCCTGCGCGACCTGTTCGATACGCCCAATCTCGCAGCCATGGATGACGCGATCGCCGACGGCACGCTCGATCTGCCGCCCGGCGCCCCGGAGCCGCTGGCCTTGTTTCGTGCGGCGCGCGTCGACTACTCGTTGCGCCGGCTTTATCACTACACCGGCACCGACCCGGAGCACTTCCAGAATTTCGTGATCTTCACGAACTACCAGTTCTATGTCGACGCCTTCGTGCAGCTCTGCCTGCAGCGGCTGAGCTCGGGCCAGACCGGTCCCGATGCCTTCGTCGGTCCCGGCAACGTGATCACGCGCAACGCGCGCCTCGGCGGCGGCACGAGCGGGAGTGCTCCCGAGCGCGCGCCGCAAATGCCAGCCTATCATCTCGTCGAGCCCGGCTATCGCGGCATCACCCTGATCAATATCGGGACGGGCCCCTCCAACGCCCGGAACGTGACCGACCACGTCGCGGTGCTGCGGCCGCACGCCTGGCTGATGCTGGGACACTGCGCGGGCCTGCGGAACACGCAGAGGCTCGGGGATTACGTCCTCGCCCATGGCTACGTGCGCGAGGACCATGTGCTCGATCATGAACTGCCGCTGTGGGTGCCGATCCCGGCGCTGGCCGAGATGCAGGTCGCGCTTGAGGAAGCGGTCGGCGAAGTCACGGGGCTTTCGGGTTTCGAGCTCAAGCGGCTGATGCGCACCGGAACGGTGGCGAGCGTCGACAATCGCAATTGGGAAATCAGCGGACCCTCGGTGATCCGGCGGATGTCGCAATCGCGCGCGATCGCGCTCGATATGGAATCCGCGGCGATCGCGGCCAACGGCTATCGCTTCCGCGTTCCCTACGGCACCTTGCTGTGCGTCTCCGACAAGCCGCTGCACGGCGAGATCAAGCTCGCCGGCATGGCCAGCGAGTTCTACCGGCGACGCGTCGGCCAGCATCTCGAGATCGGGTTGAAGGCGCTGGAGCGGCTCAAGCACCAGGAGTCGGAGCGCCTGCACTCGCGCAAGCTGCGCAGTTTTGCGGAGGTGGCGTTTCAGTAGGAGTGCGAGGCGCGAGCATCCGCCGATCGAGTTGCAGAATCGGACGAGCGTCTTCACCACTGACGCCGGAGCGCGCTGTTGGTCGCAGCGAACTCCGTCACTTCCCCTTCTGGGAGAAGGTGGCGCGGACGAAGTCCGGGACGGAATGAGAGGTCTCTCGCCTCGCCGCCAGAGCGCCCTCAATTCTCCTTCAACAGCCGCTCGAGATAGTCGAGCTCGAGCTGCGGCCGCGAGGGATCGCCGAGGCGACGGCGCAGTTCTTCGATGATCTTGCGCGCCCGCTGCACGTCGATCTCGCCGGGCACCATCTTGGACAATTCGTCGCCATATTCGCGGCCGCGCAGCGGACGACCGAGCGGATCGGTCTGGTTGCCGCCGCCCTGCTGCCGTCCGACGCGGTCGCCGGGCCCACCGTTCTGGCCGTCGCCATCGCCCTGCTGCATCGCCTCGGCAAGGCTCTGGGCGCCCTTGCGCAAGGCATCCAGCGCACGCCCCTGCGACTCGACCGCGCCGTCGGCATTGCCGTCACCGAGCTGGCCCGAGGCATCGCCCATGGCGGTGTCGGCATCGCCGAGACCATTGCCGCTGTCGCCCTGGTCGGCTTGCTGGTCATCGCCCTGCTGATCGCCGCCTTGATCGCCGCGCTGGCCCTGCTGCGGCTGGCCGCGGCTGCCCTTGTCGCCGCGCTGCATCTGCTGTCCGAGGCCGCGCTTGGCGAGCTCGTCCTGCAGCTTCTTCAGGCGGTCGCGCAGGTTTTCCTGATCCTGCTGCAGGTCGCTCATGCCCTGGTCGCCCTGCTGCTTGCCCCGCATGCGGTCGCGCCGCGAATCCTGGCCCTGCTTGAAGGTCTTGTCGCGCAGTTGCTGCTGCTTGCGGATCATGTCGCCGAGCTCGTTGAGCGCCTGCTCCATGTCGCTGTCGCCGGATTGTCCCGGCTGCGCCATTTGCAGGTTCTCCAGCATCTCCTGGAGCTGCTCGAGCAGTTGCTTGGCGCCTTCCTTGTCGCCCTGGCGCGACAGCCGCTCCATGCGCTCGATCATGTTGTTGAGATCCTGCTGGCGCAGGACCTTGGTGTTGGGATCGAGCGGACGCGCGAGTGCCTGCGGATTGTTGCGGAACTGCTCGGCGAGCTGGCGCATGTAGTTGTCCAGCGCCTGGCGCAGATTCTCGGTGAGCTTCTTGATCTCCTCGTCGGTGGCGCCGCGATCCAGCGCCTGCTTGAGCGCGTCCTGCGCCGCGCGGAGCGCCTTGTCGACGTCAGTGATGTCGCCGTCCTCGATCGAGACCGCGAGCGCCCACAGGCTCGCCACCACCTCGCGCAAGCCATCGTCGGTGCGCGCCGCCTCGAGCTGGTGCGTCACGTTGTAGAGCCCGAGATAATGCCCGGTCTCACCAGGCATGAACAATTCCGGCGCGATCATCAGCGCGTCCAGCGCCGCGTAGACGTCGGAGTTCTTGTTGGCGTCGAGCGCGAGGATGCGGCGCTGCTCGATCAGTGCCCGCGCCAAAGGCTTCGTGAACAATCGCTCCGGCAGGCGCATGTTAAAGGGCTCGCTGTGCGCCTCATTGCCGGCCTCGTCCTTGGCCGAGAGCGTCAGCGTGACATCGGCGCCCGCGTACGGATCCTCGCTCAGATCCTTCACCGTCTGGCCGACGCCATTGCGAGTCCGCGCATTGGGCAGGCTCAGCGCGAATTGCGGCGGCTGGAACAGCGGCCGCGGCGCCGGCGCGCTCTTGTCCGCGGTGCCCTTCTCAGATGCGCTTTGGTCGCCCTCGCCCGCGCGCGCAGCGAGATGAGCCTGGGCTTCGGTGACGCCGTAGTCGTCTTCGAGCTTGTAGGAAAGCTGCAGCGCGCCGCGCGCCTGGCGTTCCGGATCCTTGGCGAGCGAAATGGTGGGCGGGCGGTCGGGAATGGCGGCAAAGCGCCATTGCGGCTGACCGGAGGGCGCACGGACATGCACGGTGCCGTCACCGGTGATCGTGTAATGTTTTTCGTTGGTGCCCTGCGGAGCCTGTTCTTTCGGCGTCGCCTCGGCGATGCCGCCGCCCGTGATGACGTCGAGCGTGCCGCCCGACGAACGCACGATCAGCGTACTGCCGGCCGGAACCGACAGCGGACCCGAGGCGGGCAGCGCCGCCGCCTCCTTGTTTGCTGCCGAGAGAATGATCGGCGGCTTGCCGGTGTATTGCGGCGGATTGACCCAGGCATCGACGCGGATGTTGGTCGGCGCAAGCACCCCGTTCCAGTCGAACGCCGCACCAAGCCGCATCATGCGTTCATCGCCCGCGGCAACATAAGTCGCGACCAGGAGGACGATGACCAGCGCGCGCAACGCCCAGGGATCCTGCAGCGCCAGCCGCGGCGACGGCAGGCCGGCACGGATGCGCTTGATCGCTGCGAGCGTGCGCTCGCGCTGGGCCTGCCAGAGGGCTAGCGATACCGGATCCTGCGTGCTGACGGTGTCAGTGAGCGCGGTTGCGGGGCGGTGGCGGATGCCGGAGCCGCGATCGAGCCGGGTCAGCGCCTGCTCGCGGCTAGGCCAGCGAAACCAGACCATTGGCCACAGGGCGGCGAGCGCCAGCACCGCGAACAGGCCAAAGCCGATCGCGCGCGCGAGCGTCGGCAGGCTTAGCCAGAGTCCCGACCAAGATACCACCAGGAACAGCCCGATCACGGTCAAAAGCCGCGCCAAAGGCGGCCAGGCACGTTCCCAGGCGATCGCGTATTTGGCCCGCTGAAGGGCCTGATCTAGCTTTAGCCGCGCCAAGGCGTCGCTGTTTCGCGACGGCTCCAGCGGGTCGGGCGTGACACCGCTCAAGAAATTCTCCGAGGTTGCCGGCACAACATCTTAACACAACGGCAGCAGTGAGGCACCCGTTCCTCCCCGGGGATCAGCCCCGAATCCACGCATAACACGCAGGCGTGACTGGCCTGGAGCGACCACTTAAGGTCGGCAGCCCAATGTGAAGCCTCGAGGAACGCTCATGGACCAGAAAACTTACGACAAAGGCCTGGAAATTCGCAAAGCCGTGCTCGGCGAGGCCCATGTCAACAACACACTTAAGACCGTCGACAGCTTCAACAAGCCGTTCCAGGAGCTGCTCACCGAATATTGCTGGGGCGCGGTGTGGGGACGCGAGGAGCTGCCGCGCAAGACGCGCAGCATGCTCAACATCGCCATGATCTCGATCCTCAACCGGCCGCATGAATTGCGCGCGCATCTGAAGGGCGCGCTCACCAACGGCGTCACGCGGGAGGAGATTCGCGAGATCCTGATGCAGGTCGCGATCTATGGCGGCATGCCGGCGGCCGTCGACAGTTTCCGCGTCGCGCGCGAAGTGTTTGCCGAAATCGACAAGGCTTGAGGCTGCCCAATGGATATCGGATTCATCGGGCTGGGGAAGATGGGCTTCCCCATGGCCCGCCGGCTGATCGAGGCCGGGCATCACCTGACCGTATTCGATACGCGCAAGGAACCGGTCGAGGCGCTGCGCGCGCTCGGCGCCGAGGCCGCCTCATCGCCGAAAGAGATCGCCGATCGCACCGAGACCGTGATGGCGAGCCTGCCCTCGCTGCAGGCCTCGCTCGATGTCGCAACGGGTGCTGCCGGCGTGATCGAAGGCAAGCGCGTGAGGCGCTTCGTCGATCTATCCACGGTCGGCTCGCAGATGGCACTGCGCATTCACGATTTGCTCGGGGGGCGCAACATCGTGCAGATCGACAGCCCCGTCTCCGGCGGTGTCGCCGGCGCCGAGAAAGGAACGCTGGCGGTCATGGTCTCGGGGCCGCGCGCGGAGTTCGAGGCGGTGAGAGGCGCGTTGGAGGTGATCGGCAAGGTGTTCTTCATCGGCGAGAAGCCGGGCTCCGGGCAGACGATGAAGCTCGCCAATAATTTTCTCTCGGCCACCGCGATGGTGGCGACATCGGAAGCCGTGGTGATGGGCGTGAAGGCCGGGCTCGATCCGAAGGTGATGATCGATGTCATCAATGCCGGATCGGGCCTCAACACCGCAAGCCGCGACAAGTTTCCGCGCTCCGTGCTGCCGCGCAGCTTCGATTTCGGCTTCGCCACGGGGCTGATGGTGAAGGACGTGCGGCTTGCGTTGGAAGAGATGAAATCTCTGGGCCTGAAGATGGAGGTCGCCGAGGCGGTCGGGCGGCTATGGGAAGTCGTGATCCGCGACGAGGGCGCGGAGTCCGATTTCACCGCGGCGATCAAGCCGATCGAGAAGGCGGCGGGCGTCGTGGTGGGAGAAACAACCGGCATTCACGCCACCAAATAAAGGCGATCGTCCGGCCAAGCGCCGGGACCCAGAACCACAGGCGGTCATAGGATGGCAATGACCAAGCCACACGTCATTGCCGGGCTTGTCCCGGCCATCCACGTCTTTGCAGCCTACAATGAGCAAGCGCGTGGATGCCCGGGACAAGCCCGGGCATGACGGAGGAGAGAGATTCGCGCCACAAGTCCCGCCTGGCGGTATGGGTCCCGGCCTTCGTCAGGCGGACACCGAAGGTGCTTTAGCAGCAATGCCTCACAGCCACGGCGCCGGTCTATCCAGCGCGATCAGCGCATCAACATCAAGGCGCGGACGCACGACGGCGTATTGGTCGCCTTTCACCAGCACTTCGGGCACCAGGGGGCGCGTATTGTAGGTGCCGGATTGCACGGCGCCATAGGCGCCGGAGGTCATGATCGCCAGGAGATCCCCGGCCCTGGGCTCGGGAAGGGTGCGGTCGAGCGCGAGATAGTCCCCGCTTTCGCAGACCGGCCCGACAACATCGGCCACGATCGTCTTCGCGCCCCCTGCAGCCTCAAGCACCGGCAGGATGTCGTGATGCGCCTCGTACAGCGTCGGCCGGATCATGTCGTTCATCGCGGCGTCGATGATGACGAAGTTCTTCGCTTGGCCATGCTTCACATAGATGACGCGCGCAACCAGGATGCCGGCATTGCCGACGATCAGCCGGCCCGGCTCGAACAGGAGCGTGCAGCCGAGATTATGCGCGATGCGCTTGACCATCGCGGCGTAGGCGTGGGGCTCCGGCGGCACCGCGCGGTCCAAGTGATAGGGAATGCCCAAGCCGCCCCCGAAATCGATATGCGAGATATCGTGACCGTCGGCACGCAGCGTCTGCACGAATTCAACGAGCAGGCGGAACGCCGTCTCCATGTTTGTGAGATCGGTGATCTGGCTGCCGATATGCATGTCGGCACCTCGCACCTTGATGCCCGGCAGCTTCGCGGCCCGCGCATAGACCGCCCGCGCATGGGTGAGCGGAATGCCGAACTTGTTTTCGGACTTGCCGGTGGAGATCTTGGCATGAGTACCGGCATCGACGTCCGGGTTGACGCGCACCGAGATGCTTGCGGGTCGCCCGGTCTCGACGGCAAGCCGCGACAGCAGTTCCAGCTCGGGCTCGGATTCGATGTTGATGCAGAGAATGTCCGCTGCGAGCGCGGCGCGCAGCTCGGCGTCGGTCTTGCCGACGCCGGAAAACACGATCTTGTGCGGCGGGATGCCGGCGGCCAGCGCCCGCTTCAATTCGCCGCCCGAGACCACATCGGCGCCAGCCCCTAGCCTCGCGAGCGTGCGCAGCACCGACTGGTTGGAGTTCGCCTTCATGGCGTAGCAGACGAGCGCTTTTTCGCCTGCGAATGCCTCGGTGAACACGCGGTAATGCCGCTCCAACGTCGCGGTGGAATAGCAATAAAACGGCGTCCCCACGCTTGAGGCGAGCTCAGCGAGGTTCACCGCCTCGGCGTGCAGCACGCCGTTGCGATAATCAAAATGGTTCATGGCTTCTCAGTTACCCAGAAGCGGGTCGAGGATGAAAGCTTTTTTGCCGCCTCTGGGCGCGGTCGGCCCAGCTTCCGTGCCATAGGTCGGATTGAAGACGCTGGGCCGGTTCGCGGCCTCCTGCTCGGTGTCGGTGGCCGGCGGGGGATTGGCCGTGGAAGCCGACGAGGCGGTCGGCGGCAATTCCAGCGGGCCCTTGCGGCCGCAGCCCGCCAGCGTCAGCGCAGCCACGCTCACGAACAGGACGGCCCATCCCGAAAATCTCGGGCGAAAATTGCGATTCACGGCGAAATCCCCAATGCGCGGCGCACCATACAAAGATTGCTTCGGTCTGGCGAGAGCTCAATCACCATGAAATTGCAGCGAGATTCGCCAACCCAGCCCTATTTTCGCTGCTTTTCCAGCCGCCTCGCCCAGGCCTTGGCCTGGGAGAGCACGTTTTTCGGCGCGGTACCACCGTAAGAGGTGCGGCTTTTCACCGATGATTCCACCGAAAGGACCTTCAGCACGTCGGCGGTGATCTTGGGCTCGATCTCCTGCATCGCCGCCAGCGGCAGTTCATGCAGCGCGACGCCATCTTGCGCCGCTCTCGCGACAATCCGCCCGGTGACGTGATGGGCATCGCGGAACGGCATTTTCAGCGTTCGCACTAGCCAATCGGCGAGATCGGTCGCGGTGGCATAGCCCTCGCCGGCGGCCGCCTTCATCCTGGCCTCGTCGGGCACGAGGTCGGCGACCATGCCGGTCATGGCGCGGATGGCTAGCGACAGCGCCGCAAAGGCTTCCATCGCGCCCTCCTTGTCCTCCTGCATGTCCTTCTGATAGGCGAGCGGCAGGCCCTTCATCACGATGAGGAGCCCGGTCAGCGCCCCGATCACGCGCCCGGTCTTGGCGCGCACCAGTTCCGCCGCGTCCGGATTGCGCTTCTGCGGCATGATGGAGGAGCCGGTGGTGAACTTGTCGGACAACCGCACCAGGCCGACCAGCGGCGAGGTCCAGATCACGATTTCCTCGGCAAAGCGCGACAGATGCACCGCGGTGATCGCCGCGGCCGACAGCGTTTCCAGCACGAAGTCGCGGTCGGAAACCGCGTCCAGCGAATTGGCCATGGGACGATCGAACCCCAGCGCTTTCGCGGTGGCTTCGCGGTCGATCGGAAAGGAGGTGCCGGCGAGCGCCGCGGCGCCGAGCGGGGACTCGTTGAGGCGCTTGCGGGCATCGGCAAAGCGGCCGCGATCGCGCCCCGCCATCTCGACATAGGCGAGCAGATGATGGCCGAAGGTCACCGGCTGCGCGGTCTGCAGATGGGTGAAGCCCGGCATGACGGTTGCGGCATGTTCGCTGGCGCGCGCCACCAGCGCGCTCTGGAACTGAAGTAGCGCCGCATCGATCTCGTCGATGGTGTCGCGGACATAGAGACGGAAATCGGTGGCGACCTGGTCGTTGCGCGAGCGGGCGGTGTGCAGCCGGCCCGCCGCGGGCCCGATCAATTCGGCAAGCCTGCTCTCGACATTCATGTGAATGTCCTCGAGCGCGCGCTTGAAGTCGAAGGCGCCTTTGCCGATTTCTGACAAAATCGTGTCTAGACCCCTCGCTATATTTTTTGCATCAGAGCCCGTGATGATGCCCTGGGCGGCGAGCATGGCCGCGTGCGCCTTGGACGCGGCAATATCCTGGGCGTAAAGGTGCCTGTCGACGTCGATGGAGACGTTGATCTCCTCCATGATCGCATCGGGGCGTTCGGAGAACCGGCCACCCCACATCTTGTTGCTCATGATTTGCTGCTCAATGTCCTGCCATTCGTCTAAATCTGGCGCCGTTGCGGCGGGCCCACGCTCCTTGTTTAAGCATGATCTCTTCGGAAAGCCGGTTTCCACTTTTCCGGACCATGCTGTAGGGCGCGTAACGTCGGCCCCTGCATAGCCGTATCCGATACAGAATGACAAACGATATGCCCGAACATCCCACAACCCCGCCGGCGAGGCCTGCGCGCCGCATTCCGCTGGCAATTGCGGCGGTCCTGATCGGCGGCGGCATCGGGTTTGCCGCCCTTTACGGGTTCGGCAGCCTGCACCATGAGGCGGGCGATCCCGCCTGCCGCGGCGCGGTCGACACGGCGAAAAGGATCGCCCCGCTGGTGCATGGCGAGGTGGCGGCGCTCAACGTCGCAACTAGCCCATTGAAGCTGCCGGACCTCACCTTTGAAGATGCAGACGGCAAGGCGAAAAAGCTCTCCGACTGGCACGGCAAGACGGTGCTGGTGAACCTCTGGGCCACTTGGTGCGTCCCCTGCCGACGGGAAATGCCCGCGCTGAACGGTCTTCAGGAGAAGCTTGGAGGCCCCAATTTCCAGGTGGTCGCGATCAACATCGACACCCGCGATCCCGACAAGCCGAAGAATTTCCTGAAAGATGCCAACCTGACCCGGCTCGGCAATTACAGCGACCAAAAAGCCAAGGTGTTTCAGGATCTTAAAGCGATAGGTCGGGCGCTGGGCATGCCGACCTCAGTGCTGGTCGACCCCAAAGGGTGCGAAATCGCGACCATCAATGGCCCCGCCGAGTGGAACAGCAACGACGCCATCAAGCTGATTACGGCGGCGATCGCGCCGGCTGCGGCAGGACTTTAGGTTCCGTCATCCTGAAGGCGCAAGCGAAAGCGAGCCTCGAAGGGCGAAGGACCAGGGTGTGGTGTGCCTTCCCTAGGCCGAGATATTGAGATTGTTACCGATCCCGGCGCCGACATTTGCCAGCGAGGGCTGCTGACCGGCGCCAAGCAGGGTCAGGACCGTCGATTTCTGCGCATCGAGATTCTGCTTCAGCAAGGTGGTGGCGACCTGCGTCTGCAGCGCCCCTGCCTTGGCGACCATGACGTCGCTGACCATGCTCACCAGATCCATACGCAAATACCCCTTTTGCAGGCACCGTACGCATGGATCGTTAATGAAGTGTGGAGATTGGGGGTGGGGAAACGCCGCGCCAGTTGTGCTCGTCATACGCGGGCTTGACCCACGTACCCATCCATCTTCAAAGAAAGCCGATGATGGATCGCCGGGTCAAGCCCGGCAATGACAAGCCGTTACCGCGTCGGGACCGGCTTGGGGCCGCGATAATCGTAAAAGCCGCGCTGGGTTTTGCGCCCCAACCAGCCGGCCTCGACATATTTCACGAGCAGCGGACAGGGACGGTATTTGGAGTCCGCGAGTCCCTCATGCAGCACCTGCATGATCGAGAGGCAGGTATCCAGGCCGATGAAATCCGCCAGTTCCAGCGGCCCCATCGGGTGATGCGCCCCCAGCTTCATGGCCGCATCGATCGCTTCGACGTTCCCGACCCCCTCATAGAGGGTGTAGATCGCCTCGTTGATCATCGGCATCAGGATGCGGTTGACGATGAAGGCGGGGAAATCCTCGGATACCGCGACCTGCTTGCCGAGCTTTGCGACGAATTCCTTGGCGGCCTCGAAGGTGGAATCATCGGTGGCGATGCCGCGAATCAGCTCGACCAACTCCATCAGCGGCACCGGATTCATGAAATGAATACCGATGAAGCGCTCGGGCCGATCGGTGGTCGAGGCGAGCCGGGTGATCGAGATCGAGGAGGTGTCGGAGGCGATCAGCGCCTCGGGCTTTAAGATGGCGCAGAGATCGTGAAAGATCTTGCGCTTGACCTCCTCCTTCTCGACCGCGGTCTCTATCACCAGGTCGCAATCGGCGAGATCGTCGAGCGTTCCGGTCAGCGTGATGCGGCCGATCGCCTTGGCCTTGGCACCCTCGCTGATCACCTGCTTGGCGACCTGCCGGGACAGATTGCCGTTGATGGTTGCCATGCCCGACTTCAGCCGATCGGCCGAAACGTCGTTGAGCACCACGTCAAAGCCTGCGAGCGCCGCGACATGAGCGATGCCATTGCCCATCTGGCCCGCACCGATCACGCCGACCTTCTTGATCACAGCCATTTTCTCATCCACCGGAACGGCGCGCTCACCGCGCCTGCCCTCTAGGGCGCAATAAGATTAGGCGGAATCTCGGTCGCGCTCTAGGTCTTGATTGCGCATCAGGTTCGGAAAAACCAGAGCCCCCTCGCGGCTCAACGCGGTTCTCCGGGTCCCGATTATGCTCCATAAAACAACACCGGCCGGATTTTTCCATCCGGCCGGTGGTCCCGAATTCACTTGCCGAGCTTACCGAGCTCCGAGGTCAGTTCAGGAACCGCCTGGTAGAGATCGGCGACCAGGCCGTAATCGGCGACCTGAAAGATCGGCGCGTCCTCGTCCTTGTTGATCGCCACGATCACCTTGGAATCCTTCATGCCGGCGAGATGCTGAATCGCGCCGGAAATACCGACGGCAATATAGAGCTCGGGCGCGACCACCTTGCCGGTCTGGCCGACCTGCCAGTCGTTCGGCGCGTAGCCGGCGTCGACCGCGGCGCGTGAGGCGCCCACACCGGCGCCGAGCTTATCCGCGAGCGGCTCGATATACTTGCTGAAATTCTCCCGGCTCTGCATGGCGCGGCCGCCGGAGACGATGATTTTCGCCGAGGTCAGCTCGGGCCGGTCGCTTTTCGCGACTTCCTCGCCGACAAAGCTGGAAAGGCCGGGATCGGCCGTGGCGGAGACGTTCTCGATTGGCGCGCTGCCGCCCTCGCCGGTCGCGGCGAAGGTCGAGGTGCGCACGGTGATGACCTTCTTGGCGTCCTTCGACTTCACGGTCTGGATCGCGTTACCGGCATAAATGGGCCGCTCGAAGGTATCGGGCGACACCACCTTGATGATCTCCGACACCTGCATGACGTCGAGCAGCGCCGCGACGCGCGGCATCACGTTCTTGAAGCGCGAGGTCGCCGGGGCGACGAGAGCGTCATAGGAAGACGCGAGCGACACGATCAGCGCGGCCAGAGGCTCGGCGAGATCATGGGCATAGACGTCGCCCTCGGCGAGCAGCACCTTCTTCACGCCGGAAAGCTTTGCGGCGGCCTCCGCCGCGCCCTTGGCATTCTGGCCGGCCACCAGCACGTCGACATCGGCGCCGAGCTGGCTTGCAGCCGTCACCGCCTTGTTGGTCGCATCCTTCAGCGATGCGTTGTCGTGTTCGGCAATCAGCAACGTCGTCATTTAGAGAACCCCGGCTTCATTCTTCAGCTTCGACACCAGCTCGGCGACGTCCTTGACCTTGACGCCTGCCTTGCGACCCGGTGGTTCCGCGGTTTTCAGGATTTCGAGATGGAGGCTAAGATCGACGCCGTAGTCGGATGCGTTCTTCTCCGCGATCGGCTTCTTCTTCGCCTTCATGATGTTGGGCAGCGAGGCGTAGCGCGGCTCGTTCAGCCGCAGATCCGTGGTGACGATCGCCGGGCCCTTCAGCTTGACCGTCTGCAGGCCGCCATCGACCTCGCGCGTCACCTTGAAGTCGCTTCCTTCGACCTCGAGCTTGGAGGCGAAGGTCGCTTGCGACCAGCCGAGCAGCGCCGCCAGCATCTGGCCGGTCTGGTTCGAGTCGTCATCGATCGCCTGCTTGCCGAGAATGATCAGGCCCGGCTGCTCTTCCTCAGCAACTTTCTTCAGGATTTTCGCGACCGCCAGCGGTTCGACGGTACCCTCGGCCTTGACCAGGATGCCGCGGTCAGCACCCATGGCGAGCCCGGTGCGGATGGTCTCGGACGCCTGCGCCGGTCCGATCGAGACGACGACGACCTCGGTTGCCTTGCCGGCCTCTTTCAGCCGCAGCGCTTCCTCGACCGCGATTTCGTCGAACGGATTCATCGACATTTTGACGTTCGCGAGTTCGACGCCCGATCCGTCGCTCTTGACGCGGACCTTGACGTTGTAATCGACCACGCGCTTCACCGGCACCAGAACCTTCATCGATCCTCTTTCGCTTAAGGCTAATTCAAGGGTTTGATCTCTGGGCGCGGAACCTAAAGGTCCCATTCATCCCGGTCAACGCGCGAGGCGGCAAAAATCGCCCCGAACGGCCACCTCTACCGGTTCTGACCGGGTATCCAAAGCACATCGCCTGCACCGTTATTATTCGCTGCGCGGCTGGCGACAAATAGGAAATCCGACAGCCGGTTCATATACTGGATCGCCGCGTCGCTGACCGGCTCATCCGGCTTGGCCGCAAGTTCCACCATCATGCGTTCCGCCCGGCGGCATATTGTGCGCGCCAGATGCAAATAAGCCGCGCCCGCGGTGCCGCCCGGCAGCACGAAGGAGGTGAGCGGCGCGAGCTTCGCATTCAGACTGTCAATATCGCGTTCCAGGCGCTCGACCTGGCTCGACACCATGCGCAGGCGCTCCGCCTTGCCCTCGCGCTGCGGCACCGAGAGGTCGGCGCCCAGATCGAACAGGTCGTTCTGGATCAGCCCCAGCATGGCGTCGAGCTCAGCCATGTCCTTCACATGCAGCCGCGCCACGCCGATGGCGGCGTTGGTCTCGTCGACGGTTCCATAGGCGGAAACGCGCAGATCGAATTTCGGACGGCGCTCGCCACTGCCGAGCGCGGTGGTGCCGTCGTCGCCGGTACGCGTGTAGATGCGATTGAGCACGACCATGATCTCAACTCCCTCTCATTAATGCCCCATCACCCAGACCGCGAGCATGGCGATGACGATCGCGACGAATTGCAGCAGCACGCGCAGGCGCATCAGGCGCTGCGACGTATTCGGCGAACCGCCCCGCATCATGTTGACGAGACCGAGCAGCAGAACCAGCGCGACGGCAGCGAGTGCGACGGGGAGGATGAACTTGCTTAGAAAGGTGGCCATCGCGGCTAGATAACATCCGCATGACGCCTGCGCCATCACCCCCCGCGCGCGGTTTTGATGCAACGATCTGGCTTTTTGCCGAGTAATATCAGATGGTAGCTGCAGCCGCCGTCGCCGGGATAAGGTGCATTGTGAAGCAGCTTCGCTACGTCTTCCATGTCGTCATGGATGCGTTCTACACCTTCCTCGCCGACGACGGTTGGGCGATCGCAAGCCATATTGCGCTCTCGAGCCTGATGGCGCTGTTTCCTTTCCTCATCGTGCTGACCTCGCTGGCCGGCTTCTTCTTCGGCTCCAAACAGCTCGCCGACCAGGCGATGCAGCTCCTGCTGCAGACCTGGCCGCACCAGGTCGCCGACGCGCTGTCGGACCAGATCCATGATGTGTTGAGCACCACGCGCGGCGATATCCTCACCGTCGGCGCAGTGCTTGCGGTCTATTTCGCCTCCAACGGCGTCGAAGCGCTGCGGGTCGGGCTCAACCGCGCCTATGCGGTGGTCGAGCCGCGCCGCTGGTACTGGCTGCGGCTGGAATCGATCGGCTACACGCTGGTTGCCGCCTTCACGGCCCTGGCGATGGCCTTCCTGATCGTGCTCGGGCCGCTGATCATCGAGGCCGCGCGGCGGTACATTCCCTTGATCGTCGAGACCAACGAACAGCTTCTGAACGTTCTCCGCTACGGCATCACCATCACCGCGCTGACGGTGGCGCTGTTCATCCTGCATGCCTGGTTGCCGGCCGGGCGGAGGAGATTTTTGCAGATCCTGCCCGGCATCGTCTTCACGCTGGTGGCCTCGCTGGTGTCAGGAATAGGTTTCGGCCAATATCTGGCGCGCTTCGCCAACAACTATGTCACGATGTATGCGGGGCTCGCGTCAGTGATCATCGCGCTGGTGTTTCTGTATTTCATAGCCGCGATCTTCGTCTATGGCGGCGAGCTCAACGCGGCCATCATCAAGTCGCGCCTGCCCCATGGCGTGTCGCTTCAAGCAGCGCAGTCGCTAACGCCCGCGGGGAGACAGGCTTGAGCAGAAAGGCGTCGGCGCCGGCCGCACGCGACGCCGCCTCGTCCTCGCCGCGGCCGGACACCCCGATGATGGGGATGCGTCCATGGGGCGGCGCAAGCCTGCGGATTCGCCTGATCGCCTCGATCCCGTCGATGCCGGGCAGAACCATGTCCATCAGCACGGCGTCGAAGGCGCCCTGCTCGACCCGCGCGATGGCATCCTCACCGCGACCGATGAATTCCGCCTGATGTCCGAGCTCGGTGAGGATGGTGTTGAGCACGACGCGCCCGAACGGATTGTCCTCGACGCTCAGGATCCGCAGCGCATGGCCGCCTTGCGGCAGCGCGCCGTCCGCCTCGCCCGCGTGCGTGGCCTGCGGCTGCTGGGCGGATTTGAGCGTAACCGTGAGCGTGAAAGTGGTGCCGCCGCCGCCGCGCTGCGACACCGCGACATCGCCGCCCATCGCGCGCGCGATCTGCTTCACCGAAGACAGGCCCAGGCCAGCGCCGCCGAAACGCGCGGCGATGCTGACATTGGCCTGCGAGAACGGCCGGAACAGGCGCTTGATCTCCTTCAGCGACACGCCGATGCCGCTGTCGGAGACGACGAAAGCGATCGCGATCCTGTCTTTGCTGCGCCGAGCGACACTCACCTTGAGCGCGACGCTGCCTCGCTCAGTGAACTTCACCGCGTTGTCGATCAGGTTCTCGAGGGCGGCACGGAGCCGCACCGGATCGCCAACCACGAGTGAGGGCAGGTCTTCGGCAATCTCTACCTCCGGCTGCAGCCCCTTGGCCACGGCCCGCCCGGCAAGGGCGTCGCCTGCAATGCGCGCCAGCGCCCTGACGTCGAATAAATCGTCGCGGAGCGCCGCCCTGGCGTGGCCGGGCTTGGCGGCATCGACGAACAGGGTCGCGAGTGCGGAAAGATGCTCGGCGCCGGCCTTGATGGTATCCACCCAGCGCCGCTCGCGCTCGCCGAGATCGGAGGTGGCCAGGAGATCGCTGATCGCGAGAATGCCCGTCAGTGGCGTGCGCACTTCATGGGCAAAGGCGGCCAGCGCAGCCTCGATCACACCGGAACCTGGCTCGGCTTTGACCCTGGCCTTGGCGACCTTGGCCTTTGCCTGGGGCTTTCTTTGGGCACGAGGGCGCGGCCGGCCCGCGGGAACGCGCTTGCCTGCCGATTGCTTCTTGCTGCGCTTAACGCGCGACCTTGACGCCATGATTGCCGTGGACCCCGCCCCCGAAAACAGCATCGCACGGCAAGGCCGCAGGAGTCACGGAGACGTTTGGGCTGTCCTGACCCAAGCCTTAACGAGCCATTGATCAGGGTAAGCCGAGCAGACTCCGGATATCGGCCGGCGTGGCACCCGCCGCACGCAATTCGCGCAAGCCTGTGGCCCTCGTCGATTTCGACAGCTTGTACCCGGCTTCGTCGACAATGAGACGATGATGGCGATATCGCGGCTGGGGCAGGCCGAGCAGGTGCTGCAACAGCACGTGCACGCTGGTGGCGTGAAACAGGTCTTGACCGCGGACCACCTCGGTCACCTCCTGCAAGGCGTCGTCGACCACAACCGAAAGGTGATAGCTGGTCGGCGTCTCCTTGCGCGCCAGAATGACGTCGCCCCAGGCCCCGGGGTGAGCTTCGATCCGGCCGGTCTCGCCCGCGGGCCCCTCGCCCTGTTCGGTCCAGAAAACCCGGCCCGCCCGCGCCATCGCGGCGGCCATGTCCAGCCGCAGCGCGTAAGGCGCGCCAGATTCCATCAGCCGCGCGCGCTCCCCGGCAGAAAGCTGTTTCGCGGTCCCCGGGTAAAGCGGCGCGCCGTCGGGATCGCGCGGCCAGGGACCGCTCTGCTCGCGCTGAGCCACGAGCCGCGCGACCTCGGCGCGGCTCTCGAAGCTTGGATAGACCAAGCCTTCGGCAGAGAGCTGTTCGAGCGCGTTGCCATAGTCGGCAAGGTGTTCGGATTGGCGCCGGACCGGCTGCTGCCAATTGATGCCAAGCCAGGCCAGATCCTCATGGATCGCCATCTCGAACTCCGCCCGGCAGCGCGCGGGGTCGATATCCTCGATCCGCAGCAGAAAACGGCCGCCCGATTGCCGCGCGAGGTCGAAGTTCAAGAGCGCCGAATAGGCGTGGCCGAGGTGAAGATAGCCGTTCGGGCTCGGGGCAAATCGGAAAACGGGTGGCATCTTTCGTCATTGCCGGGCTTGACCCGGCAATCCATCCATCAAGACTCTGTTAAGATGTGAGATGGATGCGCGGGTCAAGCCCGCGCATGACGAGTGAGTTGCTGCCAGCCATGACCGTCCACCTCCACACCCAGACCGACCTCGAAGAAGCCCTCGAGAAACTGCTCAAGCTCGACCCGCGCCTCAAGCCGGTCCTGGAGATCGCGGGCATGCCATCTCTGCGGCGGCGCGAGCCGGGCTTTGTGGGGCTCGCGCACATCGTTTGCGGGCAGCAGCTTTCGACCGCGAGCGCGGCGGCAATCTGGGGCCGGCTCACCGCCGCCTTCGATCCGTTTCACCATGACGCGTTCCGCCGGGCCCGGACCGACCGGCTGGGCCGGCTCGGCCTGTCGGCGGCCAAGATCAAAACGCTGAAACACATCGCACGCGAACTCGCGGAAGAGCGCTTAAACCTCGACGTCCTGGCGGAAGAGGACGCCGACGCCGCCCACCACACGCTCACCGCGCTGCCCGGCATCGGGCCGTGGACCGCCGATGTCTACCTGCTGTTCTGCCTCGGCCACGGCGATGCCTGGCCGGCGGGCGACCTCGCCGTGCAGGAGGCGATGAAAATCGGTCTCGGCTTGCAGGAACGACCGAGCGAGAAGCAGATGGCGCCGCTGGCAGAACCCTGGCGCCCACTGCGGGGCGCCGCGGCGCATTTGTGGTGGAGTTACTATCGGGCCGTGAAGAAGCGCGAAGGCATCATCGCGAGCGGGACAAAAGCGAACAATTTTTCAAACAATGTTGCAGTTGCAAAGGGTACCCCGACCAAAGCAAAGATCTCGGCGCGAAAGCAGCCGGGGTCCTGATCATGAATTGCACCGCCTTTGTCGTTGCCCGTGACGATCTCAAGCAAAGCAAGCTCATCGAGATGCAACTGCCCGATCAGGCAAGCCTGTCCGGCGAAGCGCTGCTGGTGAAGATCGAGCGCTTCGCCTTCACCGCCAACAACATCACCTATGCCGTCGTAGGCGATGAGCTGAAATATTGGCAGCTATTCCCGGCCCCAGACGGTTTTGGCAACATCCCGGTCTGGGGCTTTGGCGAGGTAATCGCGTCAAAGCATCCGGCTGTGGCCGTTGGCGAGCGCCTGTTCGGCTATTACCCGATGGCAACCCATCTGTTGATCGAAGCATCCGACGTGAGCAAACGCGGTTTGCGCGACGCGGCCGCGCATCGCCAGGGCGTGGCGCCGGTCTACAACGCCTATGCGCGCGTAACCGGTGACCCCGCTTATGAGGGGCGGCAGGGCGACTACCAGGCATTGCTGCGGCCGCTGTTCATGTTGTCGTTTCTGGTCGACGATTTTCTCGCCGAGAACGAGTTCTTCGGCGCGCAAAGCGTGATGCTGTCCTCGGCTTCCAGCAAGACCGCGTTCGGACTAGCTCATCTCTTGCATGCGGGGCGGCCGGGCATCAGGGTGATCGGGCTGACTTCCGCGCTGAATGCAGGCTTCGTCGCTTCGCTCGGATGCTATGACGAGGTCGTGACCTACGACCAGGTGAGTTCGCTGCGAGCGGATGCGCCGACGGCGTTCGTCGACATGGCAGGCAACAGCGACTTGAGCGCCAAGCTGCATCGCCACTTCGGCGACCACATCAGATATTCCGGCCGCATCGGTCTCACCCATCGCGCGAGCGTCGCGGACGAGCCGGAACTGCCCGGCGCGAAGCCGGCCTGGTTCTTCGCCCCCGACCAGATCCGCAAGCGCGCCAGGGAATGGGGCCCGGGCGGCATCGAAAAAAGATTTGGCGCCGCCTGGATCGGCTTTGCACCGAAGCTCGAGCAATGGCTCACCGTCGTCAAAGGCCACGGGGCTGCCGCCGTGCAGCGGATTTATCTCGATACGCTTTCGGGACGTATTCCGCCCGATCAGGGCCATATGCTGTCGCTTCTTGGGTGAGGCGCTTTCTGCGCGCCCGCAAATTGTATAGCCTTGCGATGAGGCCGCGGACCAAGACGGCCGAAGGAAACGCGCAATGCTCGACAGGACCGACGACGTCTCGGTTGCCGCACGCGATTGGCTTGCGGCGTTTGAAGCCTCGCTCGCGAGCCCGGATGGCAGCCTGGAACATCTGTTTTGCGGCGAGAGCTATTGGCGCGACGTGCTAGCGCTGAGCTGGAACATCCAGACCCTCAACGGCGCCGACGCCATCCTGAAACAACTAAGGCCATTGGCCGCTCGCGCAGCTCCTGCAATGTTCCATCTCGATCCGGACCGCGCCGCCCCGCGCTGGGTCACGCGCGCCGGCACCAGCACCGTTGAGGCGATCTTCAAGTTTGAAACCAAGCTCGGCCGCGGCCACGGCGTTCTGCGGCTGGTCCCGGATGCAGGCGATGGCAATCGGCTGAAGGCGTGGACGCTTCTCACCGCGCTGGAGGAGCTGAAAGGTTTTGAGGAGCAACTGGACAGGACGCGGCCGCGCGGGCAGGCCTATTCGCGCGATTTTCGCGGACCCAATTGGCTCGACCAACGCCGGGCATCAGCGTCTTATGCTGATCGCGACCCAGCCGTGCTCGTGGTCGGCGGCGGACAGGCAGGGCTCGCAATCGCCGCGCGGCTGAAGCAGCTAAAGGTCGACGCGCTGATCGTCGATCGCTGGCCGCGCATCGGCGACAATTGGCGCAGGCGCTATCACGCGCTGACGCTGCACAACCAGGTGCACGTCAATCACCTGCCCTATATGCCGTTCCCGCCGAACTGGCCGACTTACATCCCCAAGGACAAGCTCGCCAACTGGTTCGAAGCTTACGTCGATGCGATGGAGCTGAATTTCTGGACCGGCACCGAATTCCTCGGCGGCACCTATGACGAAGCGCGAGAGCGCTGGGACATCACGCTGCGCCGCTCCGATGGCACGACGCGCGAGATGCATCCGCGCCATGTCGTGATGGCGACCGGTGTGTCCGGCATTCCCAACCTGCCGGACATTCCGAGCCTGAAGAATTTCGCAGGCAGGCTCGTGCATTCCAGCCAATACGAGGACGGCGAGGATTGGAACGGCAGGCGTGCGATCGTGATCGGTACCGGCAATAGCGGACACGACATCGCGCAGGACCTTTACTCCAGCGGCGCCGCCGTCACGCTGGTGCAGCGCAGCCCGACGCTCATCACCAATATCGAGCCTTCGGCCCAGCTCGCTTATGCCGCCTATAGTGAGGGGACGGTGGAAGACAACGACCTGATCGCGGCCTCGATGCCGCTCAAGCTCGCCAGGCGCAGCCATCAGATGCTGACGGAGCAATCCAAGAAGTTCGATCAGGATCTGCTCGACCGGCTCGCGCGCATCGGCTTCAAGCTCGATTTCGGAGAAGACGGCACCGGCTGGCAGTTCAAATATCTCAGCCGCGGCGGCGGGTACTATTTCAACGTCGGCTGCTCGGACCTCGTCGCCAGCGGCGCGATCAGCCTGCTGCAGTTTGCCGACATCGACGGCTTTGTCGCCGAGGGCGCGCGGCTGAAAAACGGCGACATCATTGCCGCCGATTTGATCGTGCTCTCGACCGGCTACAAGGGCCAGGAATTTCTGGTGCGGAAGCTGTTTGGCGAGGACGTCGCTGACCGCGTCGGCCCGATCTGGGGCTTTGGCCAGGCGGAGGAACTCCGCAACATGTATACGCGCACGAAGCAGCCGGGGCTTTACTTCATTGCCGGCAGCCTCGCGCAATGCCGGATCAACTCGAAATTTCTGGCGCTGCAGATCAAGGCGATCGAGGAGGGATTATTGCCACGGGCATAAGCCCCGGGGCACGTCATTCCGGGGCGCTCGCGGAAGCGAGCGAACCCGGAATCCGGAGGTTGCGCGGCGAGATGCCAATCCGGCTGGAACTGGGCTCGCCCAGAATTAGCCGCATTTTCGTATGGGCCGCACAATCGGACCAACAAGCGGGCCTAAAGTACCGACACGTCCCAACATAAGAGGCTCCACAATAAGAGCTCCACAGCCCTGATTCGCCCGTTTCCGCGGCTTGCTGCTGCGCGTGCTACGCGGAACGTGCTTGCGGGATAAGCTCTTCTAAGCTCTTCACAATCCCGTCACGCTGCCTGTAGTATGTCGGTACATGCTGCTTCGCAGCCGATCTCTGGGGGTCAGGAGCGTTATTTGAACGCACATGTCTCACAAGGCGGTTGGCCGGTGCTGGTGTTGAACGCGGATTTCCGGCCGCTGAGTTACTATCCGCTGTCGCTTTGGTCGTGGCAGGACGCGATCAAGGCGGTGTTCCTCGACCGCGTCAATATCGTAGCGCATTACGAGAAGGCGGTACGAAGTCCCTCATTCGAAATGCAGATCCCGAGCGTCGTCTCGCTCAAATCCTTCGTCAAGCCGACCACCCACCCTGCCTTCACCCGCTTCAACGTTTTCCTGCGCGACCGCTTCAACTGCCAATATTGCGGCTCGCCCGACGATTTAACCTTCGACCACATCATCCCGCGCTCCAAAGGCGGCCAGACGACCTGGGAAAATGTGGTAGCCGCCTGCTCGCCCTGTAATTTGAAAAAGGGCAATCTCACGCCGCAGCAGGCAAAGATGTTTCCGAAACAGACGCCCTACGCGCCCACCGTGCACCAGCTCCACCGCAACGGCCGCCTGTTTCCGCCGAACTATCTGCATGATAGCTGGCTGGACTATCTGTATTGGGATACGGAGCTGGATCCGTAGGGTCGCGGCGACCAACACAGAACAACGTCATCGCGCTCACTAGCTCGCCCGTTCTCAATCCCGCCTTCCGCCAAAGACGCGTTCGCGAGACTCGCCGGCTCGAGGTGGCCTGTGATGTACGGGCTGCAATCGCAACATCTATTGGAATCGTCTCCATCGGCTAGACTACGCGATCGAGGTCAAAAAAATCGCCGAACATGTCACACGGGGAAATTCTACCTCGTCATGGTGTCGTAACCAATCAAAGGAAGGGAACCATGACTGCGAAACTTGATCCGTTTGCCGTTGCGCCTGCACTCATGAAGAGCTGGATGAGCACATCCATGGCCGTCGCTTCCAGCCTGGAGCCGAGCCTGATCGAGCTCGTGAAGATCCGCGCCTCCCAGATCAACGGCTGCGCCAATTGCCTCAACATGCACACGGCCGAAGCGCGTGCGAAGGGCGAGACCGAGCAGCGCATCTATCTGCTGTCGGCCTGGCGCGAAGCCCCGTGCTATTCCGACCGCGAGCGTGCGGCCCTCGGCTGGACCGAGGTGCTGACGCGGCTCTCCGAGGGACATCCACGCGATGCCGCCTACCAGGCCTTGAAGGCGCAGTTCACGCAGGAGGAGCAGGTGAAGCTCACGCTGATGATCAACGTCATCAATGGGTGGAACCGCCTCGCCGTGGGATTCGGCTTGTGGATCGAGCCGGAGGCCGCAAAGGCGGCCATGGCCGCGGTCGCGTGATGGCGGACGTGAGATCCGAGGACGCAGCGGCGAGCTTCAACCCGCTGCGTCCAAAGCTCATGCGCGTCGCCTATCGCATGCTCGGCTCGATGGCCGACGCGGAAGACGTGGTGCAGGAGGCTTTCATTCGCTGGATGGGCGCCGACCGCAACGAGGTGCAGGAGCCGGAAGCCTTCCTGCGCCGCACCGTCACACGGCTTTGTCTCGATCAGCTCAAATCGGCGCGACGCCGGCGCGAGACATATGTCGGTCCCTGGCTGCCCGATCCCGTGGTTGAGGACGAGCCGGACCAGGACGTGACCTTGCCGCTGATGCTGGCGCTTGAACGCCTTTCGCCGCTGGAGAGGGCCGCCTTCCTGCTTCACGACGTGTTCGGCTTAGGCTTTGACGAGGTCGCGACGACCATTCAGCGCGATTCGGCGGCCTGCCGCCAGCTCGCCGCCCGCGCACGCACCCATATCCGCGAAGCGAGGCCGCGCTTTGCGGTGGAAAAGCAGCGTGGCCTCGAACTCGCCGAGGCGTTCTTCGTCGCTTCGCGCAACGGCGATATGAATGCACTTGGCGCGATGTTGGCGGCCGACGTCAGCATCCATGCGGACAGCGGCGGCAAGCGTCCGGCAGCCCTGACGCCGATCGTCGGGTTCGATGCCGTGATGAAGCTGCACGAGCTTCTCGCGGCCCAGTTCCAGAAGAATGGCTCGAAACTTGTCCGCGTTGTTTTTGTCAACGGCTTGCCCGGCTTTGTTACGCTGGAAGCCGACGGCGAGCTACAGACCACCGCGCTGGAGATCGAGGATGGAAAGATCGCCGCGATCTATGTCGTGCGCAACCCGGACAAGCTGAAGCATCTGCACTAGACTTTCGGTCGTCATTGCAATGACGGGCCTGGTTGAAGGTGTTCGTCCGGCTCTGCAACTTGATCGGCGAAATGCTCCGGTTGCGATGCTAGCGCATCTTCTTGAATATGCGGATCGCGAATCATCGCCCCCATCGCAACGCCAGCGCATCGAGGTCGCGCGCGAGCTCGATCAGTCCTGACCGGAATACCGGGGGCAGCGGCTGCAGTGGATGGCGCACGCAGTCCGAGCGGATGACGCCGCCTTCGTGCATCAATACCTTGGCGGCACGCAGGCCGCATTGGCGGTTTTCATAGTTGATCAGCGGCAGCCAGCGCGCATAGGCCGCCTTGGCCTCATCGCGACGTCCGGCGAAATAGGGATCGATGATCTGCCTGATACCATCAGGATAGCCGCCGCCGGTCATGGCGCCGGTCGCGCCTGCATCGAGATCGGCCATCAGCGTGATCGCCTCTTCGCCATCCCAGGGGCCTTGAATCGCGCTGCCGCCCGCCTCGATCAGGCTGCGCAGCTTGCTCGCGGCCATCGGCACCTCGATCTTGAAATAGCTGATGTTCGCAAATTCCTTGGCGAGCCGCGCCAGCAGCGCCACCGGGAGCGGCGTGCCGGCGACCGGGGCGTCCTGAATCATGACCGGAATGCGGATCGCTTCGGCAACGACCTGGAAAAATTCGCAAATGCTCTTCTCGTCCACGCGAAAGGTCGCGCCATGATAGGGCGGCATCACCATCACCATGGCGGCTCCGGCCGCCTCGGCCTGGCGGCTGCGGGCGGCGCAGACCGCCGAGCTGAAGTGGCTGGTGGTCACGATCACCGGCACGCGACCGGCGACATGTTCGAGCACCGTATGCATCACAGTCTCGCGCTCGGCATCGGTCAGCACGAACTGCTCGGAGAAATTGGCCAGGATGCAGATGCCGTGCGAGCCGGCATCGATCATGAAGTCGATGCAGCGGCGCTGCCCATCGAGGTCGAGGGCTCCGCGCTCGTCGAAGATGGTCGGCGCGACCGGAAAAACGCCGCGGTAGGGCTGACCGGCCGGGTTGGAGAGAGCAGATGACATTGGCGATTCCCTCTTCTTTATTATCGCGTTTGTTATCGCGCGGCACGACGCGGTCCGCGCGCATCGGTCTTCTCGACCAATATGCCAAGCTTATGGGCCCGCGCACAATTGCCTTTTTGACGAGCCCCGTCCACGCAATCGCTTTTGTGTGCGCCTAACCGCGCGCGGCCCGGCGCGCATCTGCGGCTATGGCGGCCCGCCGGATCGGCGCATCGGCGACGATGACGGCGCCGTCGACCTTGCGCGCAAGCGACAGCTTGCGGTCGTGAAAGGCCTCGAGCTCGGGACGATGGCCGACGCTGATGATGGTCGCGTCCGGCAGCTCTCGCGCGATCGCTGCCATCAACTCGGCTTGGCCCTCGACATGCAGCGCGGAGGTGGCTTCATCCAGCGCGATGACGTCGGGCCGGTGCAGCAAGAGGCGCGCGATCGAAAGCCGCTGCTTCTCCCCTTCCGACAGGATCTTGTCCCACGCCGCAACATCATCAAGTTGCGGCAGGAACTGGCCGAGGCCCGCGGCCGCGAGTGCGCGGGCAGCGTGTTCGCGGCCGATCTCGGCCCGTCGCAAGGGATAAGTCACGGCATCACGCAGGCTGCCGGCCGGCACGTAGGGACGCTGCGGCACGACCAGCACGCGCGCGCCCGCGCCGAGCGCGATCCGCCCCCGGCCCCATGGCCAGCAGCCGGCAATGGCGCGCACCAGCGAGCTCTTGCCGGTGCCGGATTCGCCGGTGATCAGGACGTGCTCGCCGCGGCCGATCACGACATTGGCGCGCCGCACGATCGACCGGCCATCATCGAGGAACACGCCGAGCTCGCGAAGATGCAGCGACCCCTCTCCCTCCCGACTGCGCTCGATGCGGCCGGTGCCCGCCTTCTCGCTAGTCTCGAGCACGTCGATCGCCAGCAGCAGCGCGCCGACGCGGCGGGCGGACGCGGTCCAATCGGCGAGCCTGGTGTAGTTCTCCATGAACCAGCTCATCGCGCCCTGCACGATGGTGAAGGCGGAGGCCACCTGCATGATCGCGCCCAGGCTCATCGAGCCGTCGAAATAACGCGGCGTGCACAGCAGGATCGGCACCACGCCGCATAGCTGCGCGCTGCCCTGCGAGACGATCACGGCGCGCATGTGCTGCACCATCAGGTCGCGCCAGCGCGCGACCACGCTTCCAAAATTTTGGCTCAAGCTGGCCTGTTCGGCGTCGGCGCCGCCGAGCAGCGCGATGCTTTCGGCGTTCTCCCGCACCCGGGTCAAGGCGTAGCGATATTCGGCCTCGGCCTGGTTCTTCTGCTCGGTCAGCGGAATGAAGCGGAACGCGATTGCCAGCATCGATCCGTTCGCGATCAGCGCATAGACGACGGCCGCGATCACCAGGAATCCCGGGATTGTCAGCGAACGACCGCCGATCTCGAGCGCGAGCGCGCCGCCGACCGTGTAAAGCACCACGATGAAGGTCGCGGCCGACAGCAGCGAGGTGACAAAGCCGGTGACGAAATCGACCGGCATTTCGGTGGCAATGCGCAGATCGTCGTTGATGCGGTGTTCGGGGTTCTTGTGGTCGCCGCCGATCAGCTCGAGCTTGTAGAAGCGGCTATTGGCGAGCCAGCGCTTGAGCAGATGCTCATTGATGAACGCGCGCCAGGTCCTCTGCATGGTCATGCGCCCCCACATCGCGAACACGCAGAGCACGAGGTAAAGCCCGACTAGAAGCGGAAACAGCAGAGCCTGGTGCAGCGCGACCGGACCATTCCTGGCTTCGAGCGCGTCGTAGAAATGCCTGTTCCAGAGATTGATGCCGTAGGTGATGCCGAGACTTGCGAACACGACCGCGGTCAAGCTCACCGTGAGAAGCCAGGCTTGTCCAGAACCCCGGCCCCTCCAAAAGTCCCCCGCGCTCCGGCAAAAGCGACGAAGACGCGAGGACGCGGTCGCATGCGCACCGGAAGGCACGCACTGAGCATCGCTGAGCAGGCTCATGGATTCCCCCTCTGTGCCGGACTTCAGGCGCAAGCCAAGAAGAACGCGCAGCTTGGGTTCCGGGTTCCGGAAGCAGTCTGCCGCCCGGCGCGAGGGTGAGGTCGCGGGCCTGGCGCCTGGGTCTAGCCCACCGCGGAGGCGTCGACGTCGTTCTCGATCAGGCCGCGGTGCTGCCGGCGCACCAGCGAGGCATAGTAGCCGTTCTGCCGCATCAATTCGCCATGCCGGCCGCTCTCGATGATCTGCCCCTCCTTGAGCACGATGATACGGTCGGCGTTGACCACCGTTGACAGCCGGTGCGCGATGACGAAGGTCGTGCGCGGCGCGATGAGGTTTTCGAGCGCATGCTGCACGGCCTCCTCGGATTCCGCGTCCAGCGCCGAGGTCGCCTCATCCAGGATCAGGATCGGCGGGTTCTTGAGCAGCGCCCGTGCAATGGTGATGCGCTGGCGTTCGCCGACCGACAGCAAGGCGCCGCGCTCGCCAACCACCGTGTCATAGCCGTCCGGCAGGCGCATGATGAAATCATGCGCATAGGCGGCCTTTGCCGCCGCCTCGATCTGTTCGATCGTCGCCTCGGGCCGGCCGTAGGCGATATTGGCCTTGATGGTGTCGTTGAACAACAGCGGGTCCTGCAGCACCACGCCGATATGCCGCCGCAGCGAGCTTTGCTTGATGGTGCGCAAGCATCGCCCGTCGATGGCGATGCGCCCTTCCAGCGGATCATAGAACCGCATCAGAAGCGCCATCAGCGTGGTCTTGCCGGAGCCGCTGGGACCGACGATGGCGATGGTTTCCCCGGGGCTGGCATGCAGCGTCACGCCGTTCAGCAGCGGACGCTGCGGCTGTTCGTAGTGGAAATGCACGTTCTCGAAACTCACTTCGCCCTTGACGTCGGCCAGGTCGGTCGCATCGGGGGAGTCACCGAGATGCTCCTGTACATTGAGGATGCCGAAGATCTCGTCCAGCGACACCGAAGCCTTGCGCAGGTTTGAGTAGACGCCGCTCAAACCCTGCACTGGGCCGAACAGTCCGCCGATATAGCCGAGAAACGCAACCACCGTGCCGACCGTGATCTCGCTTTGGACGACGAAATAGGCGCCGAGCGCCAGCCCGCCAAGCCGCGCCATCGCGACCACGAGATTGCTCGCCGACGCATAACCCGCATCGGTCGCGACGCCGCGGATGACGACCTTGTTGGCGGCGGCGACGTCGCGCAAAAAGCGCGCCTTTTCCGCATCCTCCATCGCGAAGCTGCGCACGATCACGATGCCGGACAGCACTTCGTTGAACCGTGAGTAGATCTGCGCCCAGCGGTCGAGCAGCGTGCGCTCGCGCTGCATCTGCTCGGGCCCGGCATAGCCGGCAATGAAGGCCGGCAACGGGGCAAAGGCGAGCACGAACAGGGCAAGGCGCCACTCCAGCCGCAACATGATCGCGATCGCAATGACAAGAAAGATGACCGACGGCATGATATTGAACAGGATCAGGGTCACCGCGCTGGTGAAACCCTGGATGCTGCGGTCGAGCCTGGTCATGATAGCGCCGATGCCCTCACTGCGCTGGATGCGGAGCGGCATCCGGTGCAATTTGCCCATGGTCGCCTCGAGCAGCGCGTATTGCAGGCCGATGCGGGTGCGCCAGGTGAGCCAATTGGCGAAGCCGTCCATCGCCTCCCGCGTAACGGCGAAAGCGAGAAGAAGCAGCACGCCGGCCATAATTGCCGCGGCTTGCCGCATTTCGGTCAACTGGTCGAACACCGACTTCAGCACCAGCGGCTCGAAAGCGTTGATGGCGGCAACCGCGAGCACCAGCCCGACAATGAGGATGATGGCGTGCCGCTGCGGCAGCGCGAATCGCACCGCGGCATGCAGCCGCTTGAGCCGTCCCATCGTGTTCAACGGTACGTTCGGTAAATTGGGCCTGAGCGCTTGTCCGTGCATTATCGGCGCCACCTAAAGCGATTCCCCGGTCAAGGAAAGCTGGAACTTGCCGCCGCTATCCAATCATCGCGTCATCGCGGCACATTGAGCGGAGCGCCCGATGATCGGAACCCATGGCTGCCGACGGTCGCGCCGTTTCAAGGGACAGAGCAGAGCGGCCGAAGCTCGCGCCCAATTCCGCATCCATACCCTCGTAACGAGTGGCGCTGCACAAATGCAACCGATCCAGGCCACCGCGACGAATAATACCGCGGCCGCGGTTCAAGACGGGCGTCGTCCGCTACCGAACGGCTCGAACCGACCATGATGGATCGATCACGTTTGCAACGGCTGGACAGAACTGGTGCGTGCGGCGACAATGGTGCTAAATTAGCTTCAATTGCCGCTCCGGCCGCCGCCGAGTCCAATGGGTGATGCTCGGCCGACCGTTTGCGCGAACCCCGCGCCGTGAACAGGAGAGCCGCGATGCCCTCTTTGACAGAATGGCGAGTGCCACCCGCCTATCAGCCACATCCGGGCGACTACAGTTTCGATATCGATCGTGTGCTGTCCTCGATCGTCGGCCTGCATTCGATCATTCCGCCGGACGCCTTCAGCGCGGAAACTCTGGGCACTGAGCGCGCCGGCAACGGCGTTGTGATCGACGACGGCCTCGTGCTGACCATTGGCTATCTCATTACCGAGGCCGAGTCCGTCTGGTTGCATCGTGGCGACGGGCGCGTCGTGGAAGGTCACGCCCTCGGTTTCGATGCCGTCACCGGGTTCGGGCTGGTGCAGGCGCTCGGCACTCTCGACCTTGAACCCTTGCCGCTGGGCTCCTCGGCCGCGACGCGCGTCGGCGACAGTGTCGTGGTGGGCGGCGCCGGCGGGCGGACACGGTCGGTTGCCAGCCAAATCATCGCCAAGCAGGAATTCGCCGGCTATTGGGAATATCTGCTCGACGAAGCCATCTTCACCTATCCGGCGCATCCGAACTGGGGCGGTACCGGGTTGATTTCGGCGAGTGGCGAGCTGATCGGCATTGGCTCGCTCCAGCTCGAACGCGAGCGCGAGGGCAAGGCCGAGCATGTCAACATGATCGTGCCGATCGACCTGCTCACGCCGGTGCTCGAGGACTTGCGCAAATTCGGCCGGGTCAACCGCCCCGCGCGCCCCTGGCTCGGCATGTACACGACCGAGATCGACAACAAGGTCGTCGTGATCGGCATTTCCAGCAATGCACCCGCGGCGCACGCCGAGCTCAAGGCGGGTGATGTGATACTGGCGATCAATGGCGAGCGTATCTCGAGCCAAGCGGCGTTCTATCGCAAGCTCTGGGCGCTCGGATCCGCGGGCGTCGACGTGCCGCTGACCGTGCATCATGAAGGCGTCACCTTCGACGTGGTGCTGGCCTCGACCGACCGCGCCAAGCTGCTGAAGGCGCCGCGGCTGCATTAACGCGAGCGACAGGAAGGCGCGATGAGCGAGGCCGTGGTGGACGATATCCTGGCCTTGCTGCCGCCACTGCTGCAGTCGCTGGAAGCGCTCTCCTTCATTGCGCGCCATCTGCACCCGCCGGACTTCGACCGCATCATGGAAATGGTCGGTGCGCCGGAGGACACCTTGCAGGCCGCGCGCTCACAGCTTTCCGAATGGCCCGACCGCTTCGCCGGCGTTCGCGCCGCGCTCGAGGCGGGGAGCGATGCGGCGCTTTCCGCCTTCGCTCTCTTGCGCGCGGTCCAGCACGGCAACGGCGATCTGGCGACGGCGTTCCGCGCCTTGCGCTATGCGCCGCAGGCACAGGAAGCGCTCTATCCGCTGGCGGCGAAATTTCCGCCGATCAACGAATTCTTCCTTGATCCCGGCGTGCGCGAGGATGCCGACCTGCTGGCGCGGCTCGCCCAGCCTGCCGCCGAAAACACCGGGATTATTCACGACCACAACGAGCCGGGCAGCCGCGGCGGATTTTCGTTGTATGTACCGGAATATTATTCGACCAGCCGCGCCTGGCCGCTGGTGGTGGCGCTGCACGGCGGCAGCGGCAATGGCCGCGCCTTTCTCTGGAGCTGGCTGCGCGACGCGCGCAGCTTTGGTGCCATCCTGATAACTCCGACCGCCACGGGATCCACCTGGTCATTGAGCGGAGCCGATACCGACACGCCGAACCTGATGCGTATCCTGGAGACGGTGCGCGACCGCTGGAATGTTGATCCCACGCGACTGCTGCTCACCGGCATGAGCGACGGCGGCACGTTCTGCTATGTCACCGGGCTCGACAGCGCCTCGCCTTTCACGCATCTGGCTCCCGTCTCCGCCACCTTCCATGCCTTGATGGCGGCCATGGCCGACGCGGAACGGTTGCGCGGCCTGCCGATCCATCTCGTACACGGCAGGCTCGACTGGATGTTTCCGATCGAGGTGGCGCGGCACGCGCGCGATGCGCTCGCCGCTGCCGGCGCCAACGTCACCTATCGCGAGATCGAGGATCTGAGCCATTGCTATCCGCGCGAGGTCAATGCGGAGATTTTGCGATGGTTGGACGTTTCCTGACGTTTCTGCGAGCCTGTTCGAGCCCGAGGAGGTGACGCGCCGCTGGCCACGGTACAGCTATCGGATGCGGGAACAGTCGGCGGAACCATCCAGCAGGGTCGGCGTTAGTTGCCGGCACACGGAGGATTGGCACCATGCAGACCATTCTTGGCATGATTCTCGGCGCCGTCTTGTTGGCTTTGGGCGTATATGTCTACGACTCGATGCAGACGTCGAGTGTGGCCAACGGCCAGGTCGCGGAGACCAATCGCACCATCGTGAACTGGGATGTCGTCGCCAGTGACTGGCACTCCCTAAAGGCACGCGCGCACGATGATTGGGTCCGGATCTCGTCGAAATAGCCTCGACGCGGCTCGTATCCGTTAGTCAGCCGCTGATCAAGTCGCAAAGCCGCCTGAGTACCCAAGCCCGTCATTACGAGGAGGGAAGGCGACGACCCGCCGTCGCTCGCTGCGCGAGCTGTGGCGAGGCGTGAAGTCCCGCCGAAGCGCGTTTGCGCGTAGGCGGAAGCAATCCAGACTGCATCCGCGGAGAAAGTCTGGATTGCTTCGCTTGCGCTCGCAATGACGCCGGGGGCTTGGCGCGCGTCCTCTCGATCCGCTCAGCCCGGCGATTGTGTTAGTTGCCAGCCTTGGCCTTGCGCGCATCCGCGATCACCTGTGCGAATTGATCCATCGTGAGCACGCCCGGGACCCGGAATTTGCCGACGATGAACGAGGGCGTGCCCCTGAAGCCCAAGCCTTCGGCCTGCTCGTTGTTGCGGGTGAGAATGGCAACGATCGCCTTTTCATTGGCGGCGAGATCGCGCTTGGCGCGGTCGACGTCGATACCGGCGCCGGCGAGCACCTCATCGATCCGCGGCTCCGTCAGCTTGGAGTTGACGCCGAGCAGCGCATCATGGGCCTTGTTATATTTGTCCTGATACTTGCAGGCCAGCACCATCTTCGCAGCGATGACCGAGACCGGTCCAAGAATCGGCCAGTCCTTCCAGACCAGGCGCACTTTGCCGTCGTCCTCGACCACCTGGCGCAGCTCCGGTTCGAGCTTGCGGCAATAGGGACATTGATAGTCGAACCATTCGACGATCGAGATATCGCCATTGACGTTGCCGGCAACGGGAACGTCAGGATCACGCAGCACCGCGGCTTCATTCGGCTCGGCGCGGCGCAATTGCGCCTGCGCCGGAGGAGGTAGCGCGCCAAGCATCGCCGCCCCGCCGCCAATCACGCCCAGCATTTTACGCCGGCTCAGTGTCAGTCCGGCTCGCTCGATCAATCCAGTCATGTGATAGCGCCCCGCTTGGCCCGCATCTAATCTTCAGTGTGGCAACAAAGTGCGCGCCAACATATACAGCGCCACCGCTATCACAACCGTAGCAAACAGGGTATTCAGCGCCCCTCGCCGCCCCGAGAGATGGCGCGCAGCGCGCGTCCCGGCGAGGCCGCCGCCAACGCCGCCCAGGATAAACAGGCCCGCCAGGCGCCATGCGACCAGACCCGACCAGGCATAGCTTGCCGCGGTGGTGAGACCGAACGTGGTCACGGCGACCAGCGACGACGACACCGCATTCATGATCGGCATGCCCGTCGCCAGCATCAGCGCCGGCACGATCAGGAAGCCGCCGCCGATGCCAAAGAAGCCGGACAGGGTGCCGGTGGCCGCGCCAAGCGAGATGATCGCCGGCAGGTTGGCACGGCTCATCTTGACATCGCTCACGCCGATCCGCGCGCGCGTCTTCAGCATCAGCATCGCGATCACCAGCATGACTAGCGCGAACAGCGCCAGCAGTTTCTGTCCCTCGAGCATCTTGCCCAGCGTCGAGCCGGCGAGCGCCCCAACCATGCCGGCGACGGCAAACACCAGCGCCACCGGCCACACCACGGTGCCGCCGCGGGAGTGATTGAAGAGATTGAACGCGGCGTTCATGGCCACCGCGATCGCGCTGGTACCGATCGCCATGTGGGGCTCGGGCACGCCAACCACATAGACCATGAGCGGCACCGCCAGGATCGATCCGCCGCCGCCGACCAGGCCCAGCGAAAATCCGACCAGCGCCCCCGACGCGAGCGCCAGCACGCTTTGCATCGCGGAGAGTATCAAGAGACAGGACTCATTTGCACGATGCGCCCCTATAACCTGCCCGCGGTGCGACTGCCAGCGGCGGCTGCGCAATCCTTGCGCACATTCAGATGATTGCGGGGGCAGTGGTTGCGGGGGCAGTCTGGCTTCGCGGCATGATTGCCATCAACGTACCGGTCGTGGTCCCGATCAGGCTTTCGGTCCCATCGGCTGAAGAGTGGGGCTCGCGGCCGGAACACTCGATCCGGCCGCGTCATCTGGGGCGTCAGGCCGCGCCCTTCAGATGCTTGTTGCACTCGCTGTAGTAGCCGCCGCCCTTCTGGATCCATTTCATGCCGCCATTGCCGTTGCTGGCCTTGTTGGCATTGTACTGGTCGACGCAAGTGTGCAGGCGCGCCTTGCCCGGAGTCTCCTTGGCATATTTCGGATCGATTGCGTTCGGGAAGACGGCGGGGCCCGAGGGCGCAGCGGGCGCGGCTGCAGGCGCGGCCTCCTTGGCCTCCTTCGCAGGTGCAGGTGCTGGAGCGGCCGCAGTCGCGGCGGCCGGACTTGCATCGGCGCCGCATTGCGCCTTGCGGAAGTCATTCCACTTCTGGCCACCCAGCGTGCCGGCCTCCTTGGCGGCTTTGTACTTCGCACTGCACTCCTGCATGGTCAGCGCCTGCGCCGGCGCGGTCACGGCCAACGCGGCCAAACCCGCGCCCGCGATCGCAGCCAATAATTTTGCTTGAAAGGTCATCCTAAGCTTCTCCCTGGCAACTGGCTAAAGGGACTGCATCCTAACGTCAGGCACGCCGATGACAAAGGCGCGTTCTGTTGCTTCCGCAAAATATAGTGCCGGGCGATGTGCCTTTATTCATCAGCGGTTCAGCATTACAGCGCGAGGTTGCACGCGTTTCTCCACTCGCACAGGTGCACCCATGAAGCTTTCTTCGCTTTTCGCCACTGCCGCTCTCGCCTCGGTGCTGCTTGCCGGCCCCGCCTTCGCGCAGTCCACAACCGCGCCCGCCGCCAAGAGCGACACCGCCGCGGCGCCGGCTCCGACCGAGAAGAAGGCGAGCAAGGCGCGCTCGGCCGAATCGCTCGAATGCTCCAAGCAGGCCGACGAGAAGGGCTTGCACGGCAAGGAGCGCAAGAAATTCCGGTCCGAATGCATCAAGAATGCGAAGGCGGGCGAAAAGGCCAAATAGCGGTTCAAGCAGCGCTGCAAGCAACGCTTCGCGCATGACCGTTCGGACGTGACGGTCGAGACGTGACAATTCCGTATCACCCTCCCCTCACCGGCTGCTGATGGGGAGGGTGACCGCCGTCGAAACCTCTGCATTGCTGCACCTGCGTCAGCGCAATTGTCTCAAGAAGCCGAATTTGCGATGAAGGCGGCGTGAAGCAGATCACCGCCTCCTTGAGCCTCGTCCTTCCCAGCCGCGCCAAATTGTTCAGCGCGGTCGAAACGCTCGCCATTGGCGCTGCCGGCGGCCTGCTGTTTTTGTGGGCAAACCTGCCGGGCGGGCTGATTTCCGGCGCGATGATCGCGGTGGGTGCCGCGGCACTGGCAGGACGTCCGCTCAGCCTGCCGCCGCATGTCACCCAGACGCTCTTGGTGCTGCTCGGCATCTCGCTGGGTTCGGTGGTGTCGCGGCAATTGATCCAGCATGTCAGCGCTTACCCCATGACCATCGCGCTGCTCGCGCTCGCGACCTTCTGCTCGACCTTCGGCTCAAGCCTCTATCTGCAGCGCATTCACGGCTGGGACCGCACCTCGGCCTTTCTTGCCGGGAGCCCCGGCGCGCTGTCGCAGATCACGATCCTGGCGGTCGAGCGCGGCGCCGACCTGCCGGCGATCGCGGTGGTGCAGACCATGCGCGTAATCATCCTGACCGCCGCGCTGCCCATGCTGCTGGCATTGACCGGAGCGGCGCCCGCCGCCGCGCCCGCGCTCCTCACCTCGCCCGCCTCGCCGCTCGGGCTGTTGGCGCTGCTGGCGGCCTCGCTCGCGCTGGCGCTGGTGTTTCGCCTGATCAAGTTTCCGGCGAGCTGGATGTTCGGGGCCATGATCGCCTCCAGTGTGCTGCATGGCGCGGGCTGGATCGAAGGAGGCCTGCCGAACTGGGTGCGCAGCGTCGCGCTGGTCGGCATCGGCGCATTGATCGGCAGCCGCTTCGCGCGAATGAAGATCAAGGTGCTGCTCGGCCATATCAACGCCGCGCTGGGCTCGTTTGCGATCGCTATCCTGGTCTCGGCGCTCTTTGTCGGCCTGATCGTCGCAACCACCAATGTGCGGGCCGCCGATCTCATCGTGGCCTTCGCACCGGGTGCGATGGACGCCATGCTCGCCCTGGCGCTCACGCTGCATATCGACCCGATTTTCGTCGGCGCGCATCATTTGTCGCGCTTCGTGTTCGTCACCATCGCCACCCCCGGCATCGTCCATCTGTTCGGACGGCCGCAGGATGATGTGGACGATTAGCGCTTGGCGGATCTGGCAATGCCCCAGGCGGCGATTGCAGCCATCAGCGCCGAGATCAGCGCGTTGTAGCCGGCAAGCGAAATCCCCAGGAAGCGCCACTGCACCTCGTCGCAGCGGATCACCTTCACCTTATCGAGCTGATCGAGCAGGCTGCCGGCCTTGCCGAAATCGACCAACGGGCCGGTGCAATCGGTCGGTCCCTGCCAGAATTTCCATTCGACGCCGGCGTGATAGATGCCGAAGAGGGAATTGCCGGCTGCCGCCAGCGCGATGATGACGAGCCCCGCGATCAGCAGCGGCCGCGGCGCGCCCTTGGCCGCGGCGAAGGCAACGAGCGCCGACAGCGGAATAACGCCATAATAGGCGTAGCGCTGCTCCAGGCAGAGCGGGCAGGGCTGGATGTCCAACACGAGCTGAAAGAACCAGGCGCCGGCAATCGTCGCGGTCGCGACCACCAGTACTAGCAGCGCCGCCGTCAGTGCCGGACTTGCCTCAGAACGTGCCTGCGAGGCCATGGCCGTGGATGTCACCTTTGCCTCTCCCCTCCAAAGTCCGATCAGGAGCCTCCTATCTCCGGAAAAGATCGCTGTCGAGGCGGCGGCAATCACATCGGCGCGGGTTGACCCGGCCGGGCCGCTGGCTATAGTCCGCCCGCTTCGCGACACAGGCCCTTTGGCCGAGGCTCGCCGAAGGCCCCTGTGGCGGAACTGGTAGACGCGCTCGACTCAAAATCGAGTTCCGCAAGGAGTGCTGGTTCGATTCCGGCCAGGGGCACCAACCGCCTTCGCCAGGCTTCGGCGGACAGGCCCTTCGCCGCTCCGCGGCTTTGGCTGGGCAAGCCCCGTTTGGATCTCTGCTTCAGGCGGTCGATCCGTCATCCTGAGGCGCTCGCGCCAGCGAGCCTCGAAGGATGAACGGCCCCGTTGCCGCAGCCGGGCCGTCTCCTTCGAGGCTCGCTCCGCTCGCGCCTTCAGGATGACGGTATCAATGCCCGTGCGCGCGGCAAGCAGATTCCTGCTTTGACTGTCAAACGACCAAATGGCGGATGCGATCGTATTGAACGCGTCCCACGTACCTACCGCAGCATCGCCTGCAGGCTGGCGGCCTCCTGTGCCGCGAGCGGCGGGTTGGCTTCGGTGAAGAGGTTGCGGCGCGCCTCATAGAACTCGAGCACACGCTGCGCGGTGCGCTGTTCGAGCCGTTCGAAATTTTCGCGGGCGCGCTCGATGTCTAGTTTCGATAGCCGCCGCTCGGCCACCGTCATCAAGAGCAGCGCCTTCGCGGTAGCCCAGGAGCAGCCCGCCGCTTTCGCGATCACCTGGATCGCGCCCGGATTCTCGTTAAGCACGGCCCGCTCGACCATCTCGATATGACAGCCGGCAAGCGCCGACAGCATCGTCACGGTCTTTTCAAAGTCCTGCGCGCGCGCGGCGGCGTGGACGTCCGCTTCGCGCAGCTCCTTCCAATCGGTGAGCCGCTTGACCCGGTGCTTGGCCTTGACATGATCCTGCGACTTCCTACGCACCTCGACGTTGATGTCGTCGATCACCTCCGTCACGGCGCCATGCACGACATCGGCCAGTTTCGGATTGGCCGCGATGATCTTGCTGCACACCGAGGCGGAGGCGGTTTCGAGAAGCTTCAGCAGATGATGGCGGGGGATGTCCCGACGCGCACCCACATGCGCCGCAAGCTGCTGGTCGTGACCGGAGCGCACGACGAGCGCGCGAAAACCGTTGTCCGAGATGCGGGCGCCTTCGTTCCTGGCGACGGCGTGAACCACCTTGGGCTCGCCGCGCTCGATCAGGACATCGGTGATCGCTTCACTGATCGTCTCGCGCTGCGCAATCGCGTAGAGATGTCCCTGGCTCTGGGTGCTTGCACTCGCGATCAGATCCGACTCGCTGAGCGCGTTCGATTCCGTGAGCACGGGAGCCGCGACCGCGACCGATTCGTCCAAAGCGAAGGCGCGCACCAGCGCCGACGGTGCATTCGAGTCCGTGGCAAAGCGGCGGGCAAGCTTGATCCGGGTCCTGAGCTCGATGACCTCGACCAGGACCTTGAAGACATCGTCGAACAGCTCGATCTGCCGCTTGGAATAGCGCGCCGAGCCGGCCAGAAACAGATCGGTGATGCGCGTCAGCGCTTTGAGTTGCCGTTTGGTCGAGCCGGAGGTCGTCGCATCCTGCACGTCGCGGATCAGAGAATAGAACATCGTCATAGCGTGGTCTCGTCAGGCATTTTCGCCCTAAGGCGAGAGGAGAGAGGTATTTAGTGGTAGCGGCCGCGCGTGAAAATTATGGGTTCGAGCTCTCTCGGAGATGATTTAAATTGTAGCGATTGCCTCAACCTCCGGACTACCGGACTCTCTCCGTCGCAAGCTCCGGTCTGTTCAGGACGACATTTGTTGAAACATTTCGGTTCGATTGCAGCAGCTCGCAGAACGAGTTTCGCTTCGCTCACCCATCCTCCGGCGTGGCTTAGCTACCGCCCATGATGTCGGTCGACGTCGCAAGAGCCTTTCCGGGTGCCAGGGCACGCACTCGCCCTCAATCATCCGAATCGAACATCCTCATCGGCGGGGCATAGAAGCGCGGGGATTCGTCGTAATATCCCGGCCCGCGCTCGGCGTCGCGATAGCGGGACCGATAACGGCGATCGGAATAGGTCCAGTCGCCGTCGCCGCGACCGTTCCCCGCCTGTTGATCGAAGCTGTCCTGGTCCTGCTGGTCGCGGCGATGACGATGCGCCCAACGCTGCGCCCGCTCGCTGCGCCGCCGATCGGTCTGACGCTTCAGATCGGCGTCGCCGGCCTTGGCGTAGGCGTCTTCAGGTGCGGAGACCGACTTGGCCGTCGCCGCCTCGGGCGGCTGCGCCTCTTGCGTAGCCTGCTTCGTTGGCGCCGCCTCGGCGGACCTTGCTGGCTGATCGGCTGACGCCTTCGCCTCCGCCGCTTGGGCCGGAGCCGGCGTGGTATTGCCGCGATCGGCCCGGCGATCCTGCGCCGGCCCCCTGCCATCGACCGCCGGATCGATGAAGGCCAAGCTCGCGCCGACATAAGCCAGCGGAGCGGACGCGGGCATCGGCGGCGCGCGCTCATCGAGGGTGGCCGCTTCCACGCCGTATTTCGGCGCGTGCGGATTCATGACATTGGCGATCCAAAACCCGCCGCCCAGGCCGCCTGCAATGGCAAGACCCACCGTTCCGATCCCCCCGAAGAAAGCAGTCGAAGCGCGCATGGTCGCCTCCTCGTTGCTCGCGGGCAAACGTTCGAACTTTCCCGATGTTCCGGCAACGGCTGACGTCCCGCCCTCCCGATCACGATCCCATGATCATGGGGCAGCAAAGCCTGCTGTCGAAGATGGAGATGTCCCGGCGAAGGCCGGGCCTATACCCACAGGCCGGTGTCAATTTGCTTGCGAGCTGGCGGTTACGCTTTTCTCCGCGCCAACTGCGGCCTGTGGTTATGGGTCGCGGCTCTGCGCGCTGATGCGCTTGGCCGGGACGAGCGGTGGGGGTGAAAGGCCAGGACGAACGGGTAGCTCGCGCGGGCTGCCGACGCCTCAAATCGCGGCGGCCACTTTTTCCAGGCCGATGACACGGGCGAGCTTGCGCACTTCGTCCTTCTGGTCTTCGCGCAACTGGAACAGCAGCGGCATCGCTGCCGATTTCAATTGCTGCACTTCGGTCGAATCTGGATCGATCGAGCCGGCATTCGCATTTGGATTGACGCGCCGCGCGGCTTCGATCTTGCGGGCAAGAGCGTGCAGCGCTTGCTCGACACCGGGCCAATAATATTCCTGGTCGGGCGTCAGTCTTAAGCGCGCCTTGATGCCGGCGATCTGGGCGTCGGATAGCAGCGCGTATTTCTCCGGCCGTGGATGGCTCGCAACCTTCGGCTTGGGCGGCGCGGGCGGCTCGGACGGTGTTGCGGCCGCGGCGGGCTCCGACGACGGCGCCACGGCGGGCAGCATCGCCACCGCCTTGGCGGCTTCGATATCGGCATCGCCGGTGGAGGCATAGGCCTGCCGCAACGGCTCGGTCTGGGCGGCCGTCTCCGCCGGTGCGGCGGGCGCCTGCGGCAGCGAGGCGACGACCGTCAGCTTGTCCTGCTTGGCCTCGCGATTGGCGACCACCGCCTTCAGGTCAGGCACGGAAGCGGCCAGCCCAGCCTCGGGAATGCTGTCGCGGGCCAGGATGCTGGCGGCTGCAGCCCCGACTACGAGGAAGCAGGTCAGGGCGAGGAGTGTGATGGCCTTGGTCAAACAAGTCTCCGTCCCGGTCGGCAATCGACCGTCTTCTGACGAAAAAGTGAGCATTAATTAAGGCTTAAACGGGCCATCGTTGCGGCAAAGGCACACTTGAGACCCGTCGAAGTCGCCGAAAGGCCGGCCGCTCAGGCGACGGCGGCCAGCTCATAGGCGTCCTGGATATCGGCGACGATATCGGAGGCCTCGAACAGCGCGCGCGGCTCGACCGAATGCAGGCTCACGGTCCAGTTGCTCCCCTTCCTGGTGCGGGGCGTCTTGAGGACGTCGAAGCGCACACTGCGGCACAGCGGATGGCGCTGCAGCGCGTGGAAGACGCGAATCCTGAGCTCGTCGAGCGTCGCAGGCGTTTTGGCAACAAGGGTCTCCGGTCCCATCGCGCATCCCTCTTCTCGTCCCGAGCGCCGACCGACGGGCGCGGGCGTTCGGGAGGATTGTCGGGGCGGGCTGGTTAATGCCGCGTTAAGGTTAAAACAAGCTGGCGCGGCAATTCAGGCGCGTAAGTCCTGGGACCGGCTCGTGCGATATTCAGCCAGCGTCCGGGCAACAAGCTCATCGACCGACAGCACCTCTGTCACGCCCGAGGTCGCGTGCCCGGCGCTCCAGATATCGCGCCAGCGTTTGGGGCGATTTTCAACGTCGATATCCCTGCCGATCTCGATCACGCCATGCGCAGGCAGATTATCGGGATCAAGGCCCGCGGCGACGATCGACGGCTTCAGCATGTTGGTCTGCAGGCCCGTAAAAGCGCTGGTGAGTAGAATATCGTCGGCACTGCTTTGCACCAGCATCGCCTTGTAGCGCTCATCGGCCATGCTCTCGCGCGTGGCGATGAACCGGGTGCCCATATAGGCAAGATCGCAAGACAGCGCTTGCGCGGCGCGCAGCGCGTGGCCGTCGCTGATGCCGCCGGCGAGCACGAGCGGACCGCCGAAAAACGCTCGCACCGCGCGCACAAAGGCGAACGGATTGAGCCAGCCGGTCTGGCCGCCGGCGCCGGCCGAGAGCAGCACCAGCCCGTCCGCGCCGGCTTCCAACGCGCGCTCGGCATGGCGGATGGACGCGACGTCGGCAAACACCAAGGCGCCGGCATCATGCAACGGCTTGAGCACGGGCGCGGGCGAGCCGACCGAGGTGATGACGAGTTCGGGCTTGTATCGCAGCAGCACGGCGAGATCGTCGTTCAGCCGCGCGTTGGAGCGGTGCACGATCAGGTTCGGGCAGAGGGGAGCGGCGGGCTTTCCGTCTGCATCCTCATGGCGCTGCAGCCGGGTCTCGATCTCGCCAAGCCATGCATCGAGCTGCTCAGGCGCGCGGCAATTCACGGTAGGAAAAGCGCCGATCACGCCGTTGCGGCAGGCCGCCACGACCAGCTCGACGCCTGAGACCAGAAACATCGGCGCGGCGATCAGTGGCAGGCTTAAGCGCGCGCGAAAACGCGAGAGCGGATCGTGGTGCGGCGGAGCAGGCGGCAAATTTGTTTTTCCGGCTTGAACAGGAATGCTAGCTTTTGCGGCGAAGTTTGGCACGTTCGAAGGCCGGGCACAAAGTCGACCACCGTCATTCCGGGGCGGTGCGCAAGCACCGAACCTGGAATCTCGAGATTCCGGGTTCGCGCTCACGCGCGCCCCGGAATGACGGGCGGTAACGACCAAAGAGGCAGGGAGGACATTCTTGATGAGCAACCCGCTCTACGCGTTTCCGACCGTCGGCGAGCAGACGTTGCGGGCGTTGGCACGTTACCCGTCCCGCAATGCCTTTAGCTGGCCCGGCGGATCGATCACCTATCAAGGCGCGACCGACCTGATCGGCCGCATCCAAGCCGTCTTCACAAGGCTAGGCCTGCAGCCGGGCGCGCGCGTGGCGTTTCTGACCGCCAACCGCGCCGACACCTGGTGCGCCGGCGTCGCCGCGCAACTGGCAAGGCTCGCGATCACATGGCTGCATCCGCTGGCCTCGCTGGAAGACCAATTGTTTCAGATCGAAGATTCTGAAGCGCAGATGCTGGTGGTCGATGCGGCGGCCTTCCGCGACCGCGGCGGCGAGCTCGCCGCTAAGGCAAGCGGCATCGGGACCGTGTTCACGGTGGGACCGGCCGATTACGGCATCGACCTCCTGCAGGCGATCGAACAGGCGGGCAGTGCCAGCGCGCGATGTCTTGCCAACCCTGACGATGTCGCCAGTCTCAACTACACCGGCGGCACGACGGGGAAATCGAAGGGCGCGCTGCGTCGTCATCGCGAATATGGCGGATTTGCCGGCGCGATCCTGGCCGATTTCGAGATCCCCGAAGCAGCGCGCTATCTGACCGTTGCTCCGATCAGCCATGTCGCGGGCACAAAAGTGCTGCCGACGCTGATGCGCGGCGGTACCGTGCATATGCTCAGGGGTTTTGATCCCGAAGCCGTGTTCAAGACCATCGCGCGCGAGCGGATCAACTTTACGCTGTTCGTGCCGACCATGATCTATGTGCTGCTCGATCACCCCGCGCTTGACAAGACCGAGCTCTCCTCGCTCGAACTCGTGCTGTATGGCGCCTCCGCGATGTCGCCGTCGCGACTATCGGAAGCTTTGCAGCGGATCGGGCCGGTGTTCTCGCAGCTCTATGGCCAGACCGAATGCTATCCGGTGTCGGTGCTGCGCAAGGCTGATCATGATCCGAAGACGCCCGAGCTGTTTCTATCCTGCGGCTTTCCGATCGCCGCGTGCGATGTCAGGATTCTCGACGATGACGACCGTGAGGTGAAGCCTGGCGAGCCGGGCGAAATCTGCGTCCGCGCCCAGCATGTGATGGCCGAATATTGGAAGCGGCCGGAGACCACGGCAGAGACGCTGAAGAACGGCTGGCTGCACACAGGCGACATCGCCACGGCCGACGAGCGCGGCTACATGTACATCCTCGACCGCAAGAAGGACATGATCGTCTCCGGCGGCTTCAATATCTTCCCGCGCGAGGTCGAGGACGTGCTCTCCCAGCATGACGACGTCGCGATGGTCGCGGTGATCGGCGTGCCCGATGACAAATGGGGCGAGGCGGTCACCGCGGTCGTCGTGCCGCGCGAGGGCACGCGTCCCAATGCGGACGAGTTGATCAGCCTGGTGAAAGCGCGCAAGGGCTCGGCGCATGCGCCGAAGCGGATCGAATTCGTCGATAAATTGCCGATGACCGGCGTCGGCAAGGTCGACAAGAAAGTCCTGCGCGCGAGCTTCTGGGCCGGCCGCGAGCGGATGGTGGGTTAGATTTCTAAAATCCTGTTACCGTCACCCCCGTGCAAACGGCTTTGCCGTTTGTCGCTGGAGACGCTCGCGAAGCGAGCCTCGAAGGGCGACGGCCCGGCTCTCGCGGCGGGGCCGTTCATCCTTCGGGCCGCGCTTCGCGCGGACCTGGTGGCTTGCACCTAAGGACGACGGATCAAACAGGGTTGCGCGGTGGGCAAAGCGCGGCGTGCCCACCCTACAATCAAGGCGCGGGCAACCACGGCCGCCTTACCGCTTCTCGATCACCAGGCTCTGCACGGCGCGGCCGAAATAGCCCTGTTCGTCAGCGAGGCGCGCCATGGCGAGACCGGCGCCGTCGCGACCGATCCAGGATTCGCCATCGAGCAGGATCCACTCGCCGACCGGCTGCCGCGCCATGCTGACAGTGAGGTCGGCGTTGAGAAAGGTCCATTCGCGAAAATCGAGCACGGTCGAGGTGCCGTTGGCGAAGTCGGCGGCGGCGACCGCTCGCATGGCCTGCGACACCGAGAAACCTTCGACCAGCGGTCGGTCGACGCGGTACCAGATCGCCGCCTTCCCCGGAACGCCGAACCGGCCGCGCGCGGCGCGCAGGGACATGCCCGTCACGAACGGGCTGCTGGAGAATCTTGCGGGATCTTCCGGCGACTCGGCTGGCCCCGGGAGTTCGACCTTTTCCTCTCCAAGCTCAGCCGGCAGCGGCTGCGGCTGAACCTTGATCTTGAGCACGGTCGCGGCCACCACAAGCGTGTCCTCCGCCAGCAGCCTCACGGCGCAAAGCTGGATCTTGCGACCCTCGCGCAACACGTCCGTTTGCAGCCTCAAGGGCGACAACGGCACCGGCCGCATCAAATCGATTGTCACGCGTGCAACGCGCATCTCGATGGGCGCAGCAATCCGCTCGGCCGCCCACACCGCGAGCGAGGCCGGCGCAGAGCCGTGCTGCATGCGCGGATTCCACGGACCGGCGGCATGGGGACTGACAAGGACGCGATTGCCCTCGACGCGATAGATGGCTTCCATCGATCAGGCCGCCATCGCAAATCTGGCCACGTCCGGCGCGAGCTCAGCTCGCCGCGCGCAACGGTTCGTTCGGCAGTTCGATATCCACTTCCAGCGTCGAGACATGTTTTCCTTTTTCCATCCGAACCACGACCTTGTCCGGATCGAGCGTAACATGCCGCGAGACCACCGCGAGAATTTCCTCGCGCAGGCGCACCAAAAGATCGGGCTGACCGACCAGGCCGCGTTCATGCGCAAGCAGGATTTGCAGCCGCTCGCGCGCCACCGCTGCGGTCGAAGAGTTGCGGCTGGAAAACAACCGCAGGAAACCCATGCTCATGCAGCCCTCCGTCGTAGCAGAAGCTTCATCAGACCCTTGCGCTCGGCCGGCACCTTCATGGTGACCGTTTCGCCCAACAGCCGCTTGGTCGCATCCATGTAGGCACGCGCCGCGCTGGTCGACGGACCGTTCAGGACAACGGGGCAGCCGACATTGGACGCGCGCAAGACATCCTGGCTCTCGGGGATGATGCCGAGCAGCGGGGTGGCCAAGATTTCCAGCACATCCTCGATGGCAAGCATTTCGCCGCGCGCGGCGCGGGCCGCATCAAAGCGGGTGATCAGGATGTGCTTGGTCACCCGCTCGCCCTTCTCGGCCTTGACGGTCTTGGAATCGAGCATGCCTATGATGCGATCGGAATCGCGCACCGACGACACCTCGGGATTGGTGACGATGACCGCCTCGTCCGCATAGCGCATGGCAAGGGTGGCGCCGCGTTCGATGCCCGCCGGGCTGTCGCAGATCACCCAGTCGAAGCTTTGCCGGAGTTCGTCGATCACACGTCCCACGCCTTCATCGGTGAGCGCGTCCTTGTCCCGCGTTTGCGAAGCCGGCAGCAGCCAGAGATTCTCCAGCCGCTTGTCACGGATCAGCGCCTGGCTGAGTTTTGCGACCCCCTGCACGACATTGATAAGATCGAAGACCACCCGCCGCTCGGCCCCCATCACGAGGTCGAGGTTGCGCAGGCCGACGTCGAAATCCACCACGACGACCTTCTGCCCGCTCTGCGCAAGCGCGGCGCCGATCGCCGCCGTGGACGTGGTCTTTCCGACGCCGCCCTTGCCCGACGTCACCACAAGCACTTTGGCCATTGCCAACCTCCTTTTACTGTCAGTCATCAAGTAAGCGGCGTGATCCGCATGACCCCGCCGTCAAGCCAGGCCTGCGCGGGACGGTTGCGCAAGGCCTCGTCCAATTCTTCCGCGGTCTGGTAGTAGCCATCGATCGCCAGCAGCTCGGCCTCGATCTTCTGGCAGAAGATGCGCGCGTGAGGATTGCCGTTGACGCCCGCCATGGCGCGGCCGCGCAGTGTCCCGTAGACATGGATGGAACCGCCGGCGACGAGTTCGGCGCCCGAGCCGACCGATCCGAGCACGGTAATGTCGCCATCCGGAAACACCACCGATTGGCCGGAGCGAACCGGGCTGTCGAGCAGGAGCGAGGCCACCTGCGGCCTCACTTCGGGCTTCTCCGGCTCGACCTGCGCGATCTCGCAGACGCGGCCGCCGCTCAGGACCGGCGGCATGGTCGGCGATAGCAGCGACGGATCGACGCCCTCGATGCCGAGAATGCGGATGTTCTTCTTTTCCAGGCTGACGATGAGATGGGCGATCGCGGAGCGGCTGAGCTCCACGGCGGAGAGGTCCAGCACCACCGGCTTGCCGACGAAGAAGCCGGGCGAGCGGGACAACGTCGCGTCGAGCTCGGCGAGCCAGTCGACGATCGGGACGACCGGCGTGAAAACAAATGCCAGATAGGAGCGGCCTCGCAGGCGAACCGGCTGGGTTACGGGCTCCGCAATAGCGTCCATGACTGTCGACTCGCCATCCTTAGTGAATGGTTAAGAATCGACCCGTCATGGTTAATGAACGTTTAAGATTCGGCGGATCCCACAAGGCGGAATTGTGAAAAAAGCTCGGCCGCCCACCCACCCTTAGAGTGGCGGATCGACCGCCTCGTCGTATTCCTTCTTGAAGCGGGCGATCAGCTCGGCGGCGGGGACGATCTTACCGATCGAGCCGACGCCTTGGCCCGATCCCCAGATCTCCTTCCAGGCCTTTGGCTTTGCCCGCTCGCCGGAGGCATCGGTGCCAAAGCTCATCTTGGAGGGGTCGGAAGTCGGCAGGTTTTCCGGATCCATGCCGGCGGCCACGATCGAAGGCTTCAGGTAGTTGCCGTGCACGCCGGTGAACAGGTTGGAATAGACGATGTCTTCGGCGCCCGAGGTGGTGATCATCTCCTTGTAGCGATCCGCCGCATTGGCCTCCTCCGTCGCGATGAAGGCCGACCCGATATAGGCGAAGTCGGCGCCGAGGATGCGCGCGGCGCGAATGGCCTTGCCAGTGGCGATCGCCCCCGAGAGCGCGATTGGCCCATCGAACCACTGCCGCGTCTCGGCTACAAAGGCAAAGGGCGAAATGGTGCCGGCATGACCGCCGGCGCCCGCCGCCACCAGGATCAGCCCGTCGGCGCCCTTCTCGATCGCCTTGCGGGCAAATTTCTGGTTGATCACGTCGTGGAAGACGATGCCGCCCCAGCCATGCACCGCCTGATTGAGCTCCTCGCGCGCGCCGAGCGAGGAGATGATCATCGGCACCTTGTGCTTCTCGCAGAGCGCAAGATCGTGCTCGAGCCGGTTGTTGGATTTGTGCACGATCTGGTTGACCGCGAACGGCGCCGAGGGCGCGTCCGGATGCGCCCGATCGTAGGCCGCGAGTTCCTCCTTGATGCGTGCGAGCCACTCGTCGAGCAGCGCAGCAGGCCGCGCATTCAGCGCGGGAAACGAGCCGACCACGCCGGCCTTGCACTGCGCGATCACGAGATCGGGCACGGAAATAATGAACAACGGCGAACCGATCACGGGAATCGAGAGGCGGCCCTTGAACAAGGCGGGCATGGACATGCGCGAAAGATCCTTTTGCTTATTCCGGGACACGGGATGTCTTTCCAGTGTAAAGATGCCAGACATCGTGCCAACAGCGCAACTGCCGAAGAGCGGTAATCGGAGCAAGGTCCGCGGCCGCCATGATCGCGTTGTCCAGATCGTACCGGGCCGCACTTCGCGCGGGCCCGGTGGCTCGCGCCTCCAGCGACAAATGGCGAAGCCATTATGCGGGGATGACGGTGTGGATCGGCGAGGAGAAGACGCTCGTGCGGGCGAGCGAGGAGCAGCACCTACTGGCACAGCGCGCTCGTCACATAATTGTCCGTGCGGCAGTCGTCAGGTTTGCGGGCGCGACCGGGGATCAGGACCTTGGCCGAGCAGGTTTGTGCGGAATCGGTGCTGAGGCTTTTGCCTTCCTTGAAGCCTTTGCTTTGGCAGAGCTTGTCGGCGCCGAGTTTGCAATCCGGCGTTCCATTGGCCGCGACGGGGCAGACGATGCGACCCGAGATCATCGAGCCGGGGCCCGTGAAGCGCGACAGCGCATCGCCTGCGCCTTTGGCGACATCTTTGGCGCGGGCGTTCAGATCATCGATGGTCTCGCTGGGGCTCTTGATCTTCGGCACGATTTTGTCGAACAGCTTGCCCATCTCGTTGATCAGGCCGGGATTCTCTTTGGGCATCGGCGGCACCGGCTCGCTCTGCGGCTGCGGAGAGATCGTCGGCGGGCCCGGCTCCTGCAGGCCGAGGCTCGGCTGCGCCGGCGCGTTCTGCGAACGGGCCGGACCGCCCATGCTCAGCATCGACAAAACGACAATGGCGCCCAAGCTTCTCAAATGCAGCGCCCAAAACGGCCAGAACCAGCAATCATTGCGCCGACCGTAACCGAAAGCCGGCACACCGGCAAAGCGATCGGTGGCCGCCCTTAGAGCAGCCAATAGACAATGACAAAGCCGAGCACGAGCACCGCTGCGCCCAGCAGCACCCAGAAAGTGAGATGCTTTTCGATCCTGACCCGGATCCAGTCGCCATAGCGATTGAGCAGCACCGCGGCGACGAAGAAGCGTCCACCGCGGGCGATGATCGAGCACACCACGAACAGCCAGATGTTGAAGCCGGCAAAGCCTGAGGTGATGGTCACGAGCTTGTAGGGGATCGGGGTCAGCCCCTTGCCGATGATGATTAAGGCGCCCCATTCCGCGTAGGACGCGCGAAATGCTTCGACCTTGTCGGAGAGGTGATAGAACTCGATCAGCCAATGACCGAGCGAGTCGTAAAGCAGTGCGCCGATGGCATAGCCGAGCATGCCGCCGAGCACCGAGGCCGCGGTACAAACCGACGCATAGAGCCAGGCCCGCTGCGGCCGCGCCAGCGACATCGGGATCAGCATCACATCCGGCGGCACCGGAAAGAAGGAACTTTCCGCGAATGCTACGCTCGCCATGATCCACAGCGCATAAGGCTTGTGCGCGGCGTCGATACACCAGTCATAGATACGTCTGAGCATGGCGCGATGAACCACCATGGGACGAATTTGTCCATGGCAAGATGGAAGAATTTGATCGTGACACTGGCGCATGACGCGGACCCGAAAGGGCCGCGTCAGCGCAATGTGAATGCCGGTCTTCGCAAAAGACCATGTCCGATCAGAATGCTAGAGCACGATGACGGCTCATTGCGGTCTAATGCCGCTTGCGCAGATTCCGGCCTTCCAGCGCGACGATTGGCCGCCTTGTGACCCTGGTCGACGCCGGCTTGGGTAGTTTGAGCGGCGATTTCGGCATCTTCTCGGCAATCCCAAGCAGATTTTCGCGCCGTTCCATCTCCCGCCAGACGTCGGCGGGCCGGACGCCGGCCGCCGCCCACAGCACGGCAAGGTTATAGAGCAGATCGGCGCTTTCGCGGATCACCGCGTCCGGGTCGCCATGGATGGAGTCGATCGCGACCTCGATGGCCTCCTCGGCCACCTTCTTGGCCATCTTGGACGGGCCGCGCTGAAACAGCCGCGCGGTGCGCGACCTCGAGGGGTCCAGATGTTTGGCGGCGAGGACCGCCTGATAGAGCCGTTCGATCGAATCAGTCATGGCAACACTGACAATAGTCGAAAGCGATGGCCGGCGTGTTAACGCGGAGCATCAAGAAGCACCAAAAGACAGAAAAATCCGCCAGCCGCATGAACTGCAACCGGCGGATCACGAAGGGGAGGAAGCCGTTTACCAGCGGATATTCACTGCTTGCTTTTACGCCTGATTTGACGCGCGCAAAACCGTACAAGTACGGTCACCGTATTCGACGGGACCACGACAAGACCATCGCGATCGTGACGGGTTCCAGCGCGGCCGCGCCGCCGCCAAGCGGCCAATTGCGAAAACGTGACATCGCCTGCTCATGAAGCGTTCACATTTGGGGCGGCAGAATGCTGTCCGCGTGTTCTTCTCGACACCGCCGTCGGCCTCTCCGGTGTAAACAACATGGGCACGAGCCGAACAGACGCATTTCACCGCTTTCTAGGCCTGCTCATGGGTCTGTTGACCCTCGCCTTCACAGGCCTGATCACGGCGCAAGCCGCCGAGGACAAAAAGCCGCAGACCTCCGTTCAGCTCAGCTTCGACCGTCCGCTCGATGCCAGCATGGCACCTTTCGTCGCAGCCTCGAGCGGCGGTCTGTTCGGCAAGGAAGGCTTTGACGTCAGCTTCAATTTTGCAAGCGGCTCGCCGGACGCGATCGCGCGTGTGGCTTCAGGGAGCAGTGAGTTCGCCTTGGTCGACATCAACGAACTGGTTCGCTTCCACGGCAAGGCCGACGCGCCGCCGATCAAGGCGGTGTTCGTGCTGTTCAACCAGGCCCCCTACGCGATCGTCGCGCGCAAAAGCCGAGGCATTCGCACGCTCGCCGACGTCGAGGGCAAGACGCTCGGAACGGCTGAAAGCGACTTGTCGTTCCATCTGTGGCCGGCGCTCGCGCGCCAGAACGGCATCAAGCCGGCCAACGTGAAAGTGTACCGGATGAGCGCGGCGGTGCGCGAGCCGATCCTCTCCGCGGGACAAGTCGATGCGGTGGCCGGCTTCTCATATCTCTCCGCCGTCAACCTGCGCGACCGCGGCGTTCCCGCAAGCGACCTCGCCGTGCTGCGTTATGCAGACTATGGCTGCGAGGCCTATGGCTTCGCCATCATCGTCAACCCGGCCTTTGCAGCGACCAGGCCCGATACGGTCAAAGCCTTTGTGCGCGCGGTGATCGGCGGCATCCACCTCGCTATCAAGGAGCCGGAGCGCGCCGCGGACGAGGTCGTCGCCCGCATGGATGGCGGCCAGCGCGACCTCGAACTTGAGCGGCTGCGCACCGTGATCGCCGACAATATCCTCACCACCGAGGCCAAACGCAACGGCATCGGCGGCATCGACCCGGCGCGCTTCGAGCGGGCAATCGACCAAATTGGCGAGGACTTCAAGTTTCACAAACGGCCATCGGCAGCGGACATCTTCGACGACAGCTTCCTGCCACCGGTCCGCGTCCGGCTGATCAATTGAGCTACCGCTACCATGCAATCCTCGATTAGAATGCGAGCACGGCCCTTTTCCGGGCAGGCTTTCGAATCTTGACGGCATGTCTCTGTTTCGCCTTTACACCCGCGTGCTCGAACTGCTCGGCAAGGAGACGCGGCTCGCCATCATCCTGGCCGTGGCCAATCTGATCCTTGCGGCGGCACAGTTCGCCGAACCGGTGCTGTTCGGCCGCATCGTCGACGTGCTCTCAAGCACAACGGCTCAATCCGCATGGCCTCTGCTGGGAGCCTGGGTGGCATTCGGGTTGTTCACCATGGCAGCAGGTGCGGCGGTAGCCTTGCATTCCGACCGCCTTGCGCATCGCCAGCGCCAGGCGGTGCTATCAAGCTATTTCGAACATATTCTGCAGTTGCCGCTGACCTTCCATACCGGCACGCATTCGGGCCGGTTGATGAAGGTCATGGTCAACGGCACCGATGCGCTGTGGCGGCTCTGGCTCGGCTTCTTCCGCGAGCATTTTGCCGCCATCCTGTCGGTGATCGTGCTATTGCCGCTGTCGCTCGTCGTCAACTGGCGGCTTGCCATTCTTCTGTTCCTGCTCTGCATCGTCTTCACGGCGATCACCACCTTCGTGGTGCGCAAGACCTATGGCATGCAGAGCCAGGTCGAGGAGCACTATAGCGACCTCTCGGCGCGCGCCTCCGATGCCATCGGCAACATCGCGCTGGTGCAAAGCTTCGTGCGGGTCGAGGCCGAGGTGCAGGGCCTGCGCTTCCTCGCCGACAATCTGCTGTCGGCGCAGATGCCGGTGCTGTCGTGGTGGGCGCTGGTCACCATCATCACCAAGGCCTCCACCACCCTCACCGTGCTGGCGATCTTCACGCTCGGCATCGCGCTGCACCAGCAGGGTCTCACCTCCGTCGGCGAGATCGTGATGTTCGTTTCCTTCGCCACCATCCTGATCCAGAAACTCGAGCAGGTGGTCGCCTTCGTCAACAATTTGTTCATGGAGGCGCCCAAGCTGCAGGAATTTTTCAAGGTGTTGGACCAGGTGCCGGCGGTGCACGACCGCGCCGACGCGATCGATGTCGGGCGGCTTGCGGGCCTCGTCGAATTCCATGACGTCACGTTTTCCTACGACGGCAAGCGATCGGCGGTTGCGGACCTTTCGTTTAGCGCTCTGCCCGGCCAGACCATCGCGCTGGTCGGCCCGACCGGCGCCGGCAAATCCACCGCGATCGCGCTGCTACATCGTGCATTCGATCCGCAATCCGGCTTCATCAAGATCGACGGCATGGACGTGCGCGGGTTGAAGCTGGCGGCGCTGCGGCGAAACATCGGCGTGGTGTTCCAGGAGGCGCTCCTGTTCAACCGCTCGATCGCCGACAACTTACGTGTCGGCAGGCCGGATGCGACCGAGGAGGACTTGCGCAAGGCGGCCACGCGCGCCCAGGCGCTAGAGTTCATCGAGCGGGCCGAGCACGGCTTCGACACCAATGTCGGCGAACGCGGACGGCTGTTGTCCGGCGGCGAGCGGCAGCGGCTGTCGATCGCGCGGGCCCTGCTGAAAGACCCGCCGATCCTGATCCTGGACGAGGCGACATCCGCGCTCGACGCGGTGACCGAGGCCAAGGTCAACGCCGCTCTCGATGAAGTGATGAAGGGCCGCACCACCTTCGTGATCGCGCACCGGCTCTCCACGATCCGCCATGCCACACGCATTCTCCTGTTCGAAAACGGACGCGTGATCGAAAGCGGAACTTTCGATGAACTTGTCGCGAAAGGCGGCCGTTTTTCGGAACTCGCGCGGGCGCAATTCATGCTGCAGGGTGCGCAGCAACCCGGCACACAAAAACCCGAAAGTGGAGCCGCCGCTGTGCAGGCTTAGGTCATTGGCCGAAATTCGGCCCGCTTCGGCGTCGAATTAGTCGCGCTAGCCTCTGTTCTGGACGGCCGAGCCGGTATAGGTTTGCATCACTGTGCCCGCCGGCGCCGGACACGCTTGAAACCCGAACGTCACATCCGGGACCTCCTCTTCTCCTCAAGGATTCAAGAGCGGGTCTCAAAGCACCGGAATCGGATAGTGCCTCTTCTTCGCACCTCGCTCTTTCGTATTTGGTTTCGCAAGGCATCGCTGAGCGGCATCCTTCTCGCGGCCGTGCTCGCGCTGGTCGCGCCGCGGCTCGCCTACGCCGAAGCGCATCTGCTGATCGAGGCCGATACCGGAAAGGTGCTGGAGGCCGAGAACGCGACGATGCCGTGGTATCCGGCCTCCGTCACCAAGATCATGACCGCCTATGTCACGCTGAAGGCGGTCAAGGACGGCAAGATCACGCTCGATACGCTGCTCACGGTGTCGCCGACAGCAGCCTCGCAATCGCCGTCGAAAATGGGCTTCAGGCCGGGCACCCAGGTCACCGTCGATAACGCGCTGAAGATGATGCTGGTGAAGTCGGCGAACGACATGGCCGTCGTCCTCGCCGAAGGCGTGGGCGGCTCGATCGACGATTTCTGCGCAATGATGAACGAGACCGCGCGAAAACTCGGCATGACGCAGACGAGCTACGTCAACCCGAACGGCTTGCCCGCCGATGGCCAGATCACCTCGGCGCGCGACCTCGGAATCCTGGCGCGCGCGTTCCTGCACGACCTGCCGGAATACGAGTACTTCGTGCACATTCCGGCCATCCGCTTCGGCCACAGGGTCACGCAAAACTTCAACAAGCTGATCGGCCGCTATCCCGGCGCCGATGGCTTCAAGACTGGGTTCATCTGTGCCTCCGGCTATAATCTCGTGGCCTCCGCGACGCGCAATGGCAAGCGGCTGATCGCGGTGGTGCTGGGCGCCTCCTCGGGCCAGATGCGCGCGGTGCGCGCCGCGCAGATGCTGGAGCGCGGCTTTGCGTCCAACTCGCTCGCCTGGCTGCGCCCCTCGCTCGGCAAGGTGGAGGACCTCGTGCCGGTGGACACCTCGCCGCCCAACCTGCGCGACGAGATGTGCGGCGGCAAGCGCCACAAGCCGGCCAGCGACGAGGACGACACGGTCGCAAGCAACAGCGGAACGCCCGGCAGCGGCGACTCCAACCTGATGTTCTATACTTCGGGGCTGCAGCCGCAGGTCGCCAACGTGGCCGCTTTGATAGCCGCACCGGCCGACGCGGCAGAGCCGGTTGTGGTCTACACCGGGCCGACCCGGAGCGGCGCGGACCTGATCGCCGCTGTGTCGGCCGACGCCGACAGTCAGAATCAGAATCCCAGGCATGCTGCCAAGAGTAACGGCGCCAAGAACAAGAAGTCGCGGGTCGCGGCAACCAAGCCGGATGCCGCCGTCGAACCAAAGGCCGACGCCAAGGCCAACGGCAAGGACTCCAAGGCCACAGGCAAGGACGCGAAAACCGAACCGAAGGCGGCCGCAAAACCCGCCGCCATCAAGCACGCCAACGCCAAGCCCGATGCGTCGGCCAAGCCCGCATCTGACAAGCCCGCGGCGAGCGGCGGCAGCACGGCCGCCAAACCGGCCAAGCCGAAATCGGTGGCGGCCAAGCCCAAGGCGGCAACGGGCGAGTCGAAGCCCGCGCCGAAGGGCTCCTCATCCGACGGCAAGCCGGCGAGCTGAGCGCTCTCGGGCGCGGCCGTGCCAATGCATGCGCCGGCCGCGCAATGGCTTAAATCAAGGCATCAAGCGAAAATCCGCGTAAGTTCCCCGGCGGCTTGCCATGGGCTCCGCCATGGCCCAATACTGCGCCAAAACAGGCCCTCCGCATCGAAGATGCCGGAGTGAGCCGATCAATCAGAAGGGAAGGCCATGGAGCGGATCTGGCTCAAGCAATACCCACCCGGCGTGCCCGCCGATATCGACCCCAGCCAGTACGCCTCACTGGTCGATCTCCTGGAAGAGAGCTTTGCGAAGTTCGCGGACCGCAGGGCCTTCATCTGCATGGACAAGTCGATTAGCTACCGCGATCTCGACGAGATGTCGGCCTCGCTCGCCGCCTATTTGCAAAGCAAGGGCCTGGCCAAGGGCGCCCGTGTCGCGCTGATGATGCCCAACGTGCTGCAATATCCAGTTGCGATCGCGGCCGTGCTGCGCGCCGGCTTCGCCGTCGTCAACGTCAATCCGCTCTACACCCCGCGCGAGCTCGACCACCAGCTCAAGGATTCCGGCGCTGAAGCCATCATCGTGCTGGAGAATTTCGCGCATGTAGTGCAACAGGTGCTGCCGCAGACCCAGGTCAAGCACGTGATTGTTGCCAGCATGGGCGACCTGCTCGGCTTCAAGGGCGTGATCGTTAACCTGGTGGTGCGGCGGGTGAAGAAAATGGTGCCGGCGTTTTCGATTCCACGCGCCGTCCCTTTCAACGATGCGCTCGCCGCGGGGCGCAACCTGCCCTTCTCCAAAGCCAAGATCGGCCCCGACGACGTCGCCTTCCTGCAATATACCGGCGGCACGACCGGCGTTTCCAAGGGAGCGACGCTGCTCCATCGCAACATCGTCGCCAATGTGCTGCAGAACGATGCCTGGCTGCAGCCGGCGCTTAGTCGGCCGCCGCAGATCGACCAGCTCCTCGTCGTCTGCGCGCTGCCGCTCTACCATATCTTCGCGCTGACGGCCTGCTATCTGTTGGCACTGCGCGCCGGCGGCGCCAATCTGCTCATCCCCAATCCGCGCGATATTGGCGGCTTCATCAAGGAATTGATGAAGTACCAGGTCAACAGCTTCCCGGCGGTGAACACGCTCTATAACGGGCTGATGCACCATCCCGATTTCGCCAAGGTCGATTTCTCCAAGCTGAAGATCTCGAACGGCGGCGGCATGGCGGTGCAGCGCCCGGTGGCCGAGCAGTGGAAGAAGATCACCGGCTGTCCAATCGCCGAAGGCTACGGCCTGTCGGAGACTTCGCCGACGCTCACCTGTAATCCGGCGACGGCGACCGAGTTCAACGGCTCGATCGGCATTCCCGTGCCATCGACCTCTATCTCGATCCGCGACGATGATGGCAACGAGGTGCCACTTGGGCAGCCCGGCGAAATCTGCGCTAGGGGACCGCAGGTGATGTCGGGCTACTGGAACCGGCCGGACGAGACCGCCAAGGTGATGACCGCGGACGGCTATTTCCGCACCGGCGATATCGGCGTGATGGGACCCGACGGCTTCATCAAGATCGTCGACCGCAAGAAGGACATGATCCTGGTCTCGGGCTTCAACGTCTATCCGAACGAGATCGAGGAAGTGATCGCAAGCCACCCGGGCGTTCTGGAATGCGCCGTGATCGGCGTGCCCGACGAGAAATCGGGCGAGGCGGTGAAGGCTTTCGTGGTGAAGAAGGACCCGAACGTTACTGCGGAGGAGATCACCAAATTCTGTCACTCGCAACTGACCAACTACAAGGTGCCCAAGCACATCGAGTTCAGGACCAATCTGCCCAAGACAAATGTCGGCAAGATCCTGCGCCGCCAGTTGCGCGAGGAGAAGAGCGCGGCGGCGGCGGCGTGAGTGCCGCCATTCACCCCGTCATTCCGGGGCGGTGCGACAGCACCGAACCCGGAAATCTCGCTCCACAACCTCTAGATTCCGGGTTCGCTCGCTCTGCGAGCGCCCGGAAATGACGGTGACTGTGTCACGCGCCCGAAGTGATTTCCTCCTCGTCCAAAATACATTAAAACTCCGCCGCCCCAAGAAGGAGAGATGACGATGACCATTCAAGTTGGCGACAAGCTGCCGCAAGCTCAATTCCGCATCATGACGGCGGACGGCATCCAGGTCAAAACCACCGACGATATTTTCAAGGGCAAGAAGGTGGCGCTGTTCGCGGTGCCCGGCGCCTATACCGGCACCTGCCACAAGATGCACCTGCCCAGCATTTTCCTGAACGCTTATGCGATCAAGGACAAGGGCGTCGATACCATCGCCATCGTCTCCGTCAACGATGCCTTCGTCATGAATGCCTGGAAGCGCGACACCGACCAACGCGATGAAGCCGTCTTCCTCGCCGACGGCAATGCCGATTTCACCAAGGCCATCGGCATGGAGCTCGATGCCTCCGCCAACGGGCTGGGCATCCGCTCCAAGCGCTATTCCATGCTGGTCGAAGACGGCGTGGTGAAGAAGCTCAATCTCGAGCCCGCCCCTGGCAAGGTCGAGGTCTCCGGCGGCGACACGCTGCTGGCGCAGCTCTAGTTTCTTTGTCGTCATTCCGGGGCGATGCAAAGCATCGAACCCGGAATCTCGAGTTTTCCGGGGCTCGCCTCGAAGCCTGTCATCGGACCGCGCTTTGCGCGGCCCCGTTGGAGGCGCCCCGGAATGACGAGCGATCGCCTACTCCCTCACCCGCTGCTGCATGCGCGCCATGGCGATGCCGTCGCGGGCAAGCTGGTCGGCGCGCTCGTTCTCGTCGTGGCCGGCATGGCCCTTGACCCAGTGCCAATGCACCTGATGCGGCTTGAGCGCGGCATCGAGCCGCTGCCATAGCTCGACATTCTTAACGGGCTTCTTGTCTGCGGTACGCCAGCCGTTGCGCTTCCAGCCATGGATCCAGCCGGTGATGCCTTGGCGCACATATTGGCTGTCGGTGTAAAGCTCGACCTCGCAGGGTTTTTTCAAAGCCTCCAGCGCCGAGATCGCCGCCATCAGCTCCATGCGATTGTTGGTGGTGTGGAGCTCGCCGCCTTTCAATTCCTTCTCGACTTCGCCGAACCGCAGGATCGCGCCCCAGCCGCCCGGGCCCGGGTTGCCGGAGCAGGCGCCGTCGGTATAGACGGTGACCCTGGGCAGCGCGCTCACGCCACCAGCCCCGCCGCGAGTCCGTAATCGCGCACGCTGTTCACGCTCTGATGGAAGCGCAGCTTGCGGACATATTCGAGCGGATCCTTGGGCTTGACCAGCGCGCCCGGCGGCACGTTCAGCCAGTCGACCAGCCGCGTCAAAAGAAAGCGGATCGCCGCCCCACGCGCGAGCAGCGGCAACGCGTCCTGCTCGGCATCGGTCAACTTGCGCTCGCGGCCATAGGCCGACAGGAAGGCGCGTGCCTTGGTGACGTTGAAGGAATGATCGGCCTCGAAGCACCAGGCGTTCAGGCAGATCGCCACATCATAGGCGAGGATGTCGTTGCAGGCGAAGGTGAAATCGATGATGCCGGAGAGCTGATCGCGAAGGAAGAAGGCATTGTCCGGAAACAGGTCGGCGTGAATGACGCCTTCAGGCAGATTGCTCGGCCACACGCCGCTTTCGAGAAAATCGAGTTCAGTGGCGAGAAAGTCGCGCAAACCCGGCTGCACCTCGTCGGCGCGCGCCTTCGCGGCGTCGAACAGCGGCCGCCAGCCCGCAACCGACAGAGCATTCGCCCGCGACATCGCAAAATCGCGGCCCGCCAGGTGCATTTTCGCGAGCGCCTGGCCGACGCCGGCGCAATGGGTTGCGTTCGGCTTGCGCGGCCAGATGCCTTCCAGGAAGGTGATGATCGCCGCAGGCCTGCCTGCGAGCTCGCTCAGCGCCTCGCCGCCTCTGTTCGTCACCGGCTGCGGGCAATTGATGCCGTGGGCGGCGAGATGCGTCATCAGGCCGAGAAAGAACGGCAGATCACCTCGCGCGACGCGCTTCTCATAGAGCGTCAGGATGAAGGAGCCCTTGGAGGTGTGCAACAGGAAATTGGAATTCTCGACGCCTTCGGCGATCCCCTTGTAGGACAGGAGATCGCCGAGGTCGTACTGGCTCAAGAATCCGGCAAGCTCGTCGGCGGCGACGTCGGTATAGACCGCCATGTGGTTTACGCCGCGTCGGGCCGCACCGAACGCGGCAGCGGAAAGAACTCGTTCTCTTCCGCGGCCGACACCGTCTCCACATGCAACTGGTAGCGCTCGGCGAAGGCGTCCATGATCTCCTCGACAATAACCTCCGGTGCGGAGGCACCCGCGGTGATGCCGAGGCTCTTGATGCCGTCAAAACGCTTCCAGTCGATATCGCTGGCGCGCTGGGCCAGGACCGCAATCGGGCAGCCCTCGCGTTCGGCGACCTCGCGCAGGCGTTGCGAGTTCGACGAATTGGGCGCGCCGACCACGATCAGTGCATCCACGACAGGCGCCACCTTCTTCACCGCGAGCTGGCGATTGGTGGTGGCGTAGCAGATGTCTTCCTTGTGCGGCCCGGAAATGTTCGGGAAACGCCCCTTGAGGATGGCGACGATATCGGCGGTGTCGTCGATCGAGAGCGTGGTCTGGGTCACAAAGGCGAGGTTGTCGGGGTCCTTGGGGGTGAAGGTCTGGGCATCTTCGGCGGTCTCGATCAGGGTCACCGCGCCCGCGGGCAACTGGCCGAGCGTGCCGACCACCTCCGGGTGATGGGAATGGCCGATCAGAAGGATCTCGCGGCCGCGCTTGAAGTGGATCGCCGCCTCCCGGTGCACCTTGGTGACCAGCGGGCAGGTGGCGTCCAGTGAAAAGAAATTGCGCTCCTGCGCCTCGGCGGGAACCGATTTCGGCACGCCATGGGCGGAAAACACCACAGGTGCATTGGTATTATCGGGGATTTCAGCGAGTTCCTCGACGAAAATGGCGCCCTTCTTCTTGAGGCCGTCCACGACGTATTTGTTGTGAACGATCTCGTGGCGCACATAGACCGGGGCGCCATAGATGGTCAGGGCCCGTTCCACGGTATCAATCGCCCGCACGACCCCGGCGCAGAAGCCCCGTGGCGAGCAAAGCACGATTTTCAGGTCTGGTTTGGCTGGCATGGGAGCGATCTCGGGACCGAATCACCCCTCACCGGCGGGCCAGGGACGGTCGACACGGCCTAGGACTTGGGACTGCTTTCAGGCGCTGTCAAGGCAATTTGTGACGCATGATCCGGAAAAGTGGGTACCGGTTTTTCGAAAAGATCTTGCGCAATCAAAAAGCTAGTCCGCGAGGAGCATCCTCGCGGCTTGGCCCATTGCGTCACGGGGCCTATAGGCCCTATATAGAGGATAATTCCCGTCATCGTTGATGACCACCGGTTTCGCCTGCGCAACAGGTGGGCGAAGCACAAAGGAGATTTGCCATGAGCAACGCCCCCCTGATGCCCAAGGCGACTGCTGTCTGGTTGCTCGATAATACCGCGCTGACCTTCGACCAGGTCGCCGATTTCACCAAGATGCACCCGCTGGAAGTGCGCGCCATTGCCGACGGCGACGCCGCCCAGGGGATCAAGGGCATGGACCCGATTTCCAACGGCCAGTTGACCCGCGAGGAGATCGAAAAGGGCGAAAGGGACCCGAACTACCGCCTGAGGTTGCAGGAGACCAAGGTAGTCCTGCCACCCCAGGCCAAGCGCAAAGGCCCGCGTTACACGCCCGTGTCGCGCCGCCATGAGCGGCCGAGCGCAATCCTCTGGCTGGTCCGCAACCACCCCGAGCTGAAGGACGCGCAGATCATGCGCCTGGTCGGCACCACCAAGAGCACCATCCAGAGCGTGCGTGACCGCACCCATTGGAATGCCTCCACCCTCACTCCGATGGACCCTGTCACGCTCGGCCTGTGCTCGCAGCTCGAGCTCGATTTCGAGGTGCAGCGCGCCGCCAAGGAGAAGCCGGCAGATGCGGCTTATGCCGGCGCCACTCTGCTGCCAGCTTCCGAGACGACCCGCAAGGAGCCGGAGTTCGAGGGCGCCGAGAAGAAGAGCGACGACCTCAATGTCGATGCGGTGTTCGCGAAGCTGAAAACGCTGGGCGGCAAGAAGCAGGACGAAGAAGAGTAAGGGGCAATCAGCCGTACTTTTTGCGGTCATGCCCCGCGCAAGGCGGGGCATCCAGTACACCGCGGTCTCTCGGCTCGATCACTGGCGTATCTGGAGTACTGGATCACCCGCCTTTGCGGGTGATGACAGGCCAAACACAACCGCGCTCCCATCCCATGAGAGCGCGGCTTTGGAAACTGGCCTCGTCCTTCCCAGGCAATGCCCGCAGCCGGTCTTTGGAGCGCGCCATCCGCGTTCCAACCTTTGTTTTGAGCATGATCTTTTTCGGAAAACCGCACACACTTTTCCGGATCATGCTCTAGCCTAGAACTTGTAAGTGACGCCGCCTGCCACCAGCCATGGATCGATATTCGCACGTCCCAAGACGGGGATGCCGCCGCTAACCGTCGCCGAGTAATTCGGCTGCAGGAACAGCTTTTTGACGTCGAAGTTCAGGCCCCAATGGCGGTCGAACATATAGTCGAAACCAACCTGCACGGCCGCACCGAAGGCGTTGCTGATGTGGAATTGGGTCACCGCGAGTCCGTTCCACGGCACGTTGGCGGCGGTCTGGCTGAAGAACCACGTATAGTTCACGCCGGCGCCGATATAGGGCTTAAACGGCCCCAGATCGGTGAAGTGATACTGCAACGTAAGCGTCGGCGGCAGCAGCCACGACTTGCCGATATCCAGCCCCTCCAAGCTCCCGGTGCCCGTGACGTGGTGCTTGGTCGCGCCCAGGATGAGTTCGGCCGCGATGTTCTTGGTGAAGAAGTAGCTGATGTCGAGTTCAGGGACGACCGAATTGCTGATCGAAAGGCCGGAGTTCGGCGATGACAACGCGGGCACGCCGAGCACGTTGACGTTGCTGCCCGATGCATCGGGAATCACCCCAAGGGCGCGAACGCGAATCATCCAGGGATTCCAGGGCTCAACAGTCGGCGGCGCCTTCTTATAGACCGGCAGGTCAGCAGCCTGCGCCGTCAGCCCAGCCCCGGTGAGCGCCCCGGCAATGACCAGCAGCGACGACGCGCCCAGCATTATTCTCTTCATTTCAGTCCCCATAAGCCGTGTCGCCGCAGGATTTGCGCGACACGGTTTCAGAGCAGGTCTGGGGGCTGAAGGATTTGATCTCAGTCAAACGGCGCCGCAATGCGCCGCGATGTTGCAGGCGCGCAACAACAGCTGCCAATGCGAACGAGTGGCGTCCGAAACGCGATAGGAAACCACCACCACTCTAGTCATGCCCTGCCTTTGCGGGGCACGGCTGAGCGCGTCACTACCCCAACTCAATCTCCTCCGAGATCTCGTGGGTGAGATTGATGCCGCCGAGCGTCAACACCATTTTGGCCGGCAGCTTTTCATGACCCTTGAGGCGACCGCTCGCGATGGCTTCACGCACCGCCTTTTCCATCTCGCGCTGCGAGGTGATGCCGACCTTTTTCAGAAACCTGCGTAAACTCTCGTTGAAGACGTCTTCGTTCATGAAGGCCTCCCGCATCGGTTACGATGAGATCATGATCCGGATCATGATTTCATCTCTTCGTTTGAAAGCAATCTCCGCGCAAACGGTTCGCGTTTGTTAGCTAAGGGAAGACCGGTTTCCACTTTGCGCTGACGCGCCCTTCCGGGTCCGGATCATGCTCTAGTTCGGATGATTCATCATCCATTCGCCGAGGTCGCGCTGCTTCTTGTCGGCGCGCGTGATCGCGTTGCTGCGCTGGACGTCGCGGTCCCTTCGGCAGGCGACATATTGCGGCGAACCAGCGGGGCCGCCATTGGCCCGGCAATAGGTGTCATCGTCCTCGCTGAGGCCCGCCGACATCGGCGCATCATAACGCGAAGCACAGGCGGTGAGCGAGAGGGCGATGAGAGTGAGGGCGATCACACATCGAGACTTCTTCAGTCGCATACAAATTCCTTGCCTTTGGTCCGCCCTCAGTAGCGCAGATTGAGGAATTTGTAAGTCCCTCCGTCATTCCGGGGCGCGCGCTCGCGCGCGAACCCGGAATCTCGAGATTGCGGCGCGAGATTCCGGGTTCGTCGCTGGCGCAAGGCGCCGGAATGACGTCGTGAAAGTCACACCCTGCCCTTTAGCGCAGCGCCGATCTCGTCGAGCACCTTGGGCTCCTCGATGGTGGCCGGCATCGTCCAGGGTTCGCCATCAGCCATCTTCTTGATGGTGCCGCGCAGGATTTTGCCCGAACGCGTCTTCGGCAGACGACCCACTGTGATGGCGAGCTTGAATGCCGCTACCGGCCCTAGCTTCTCACGCACCAGGGCCACGATCTCCTTTTCGATCTCATCCGGCGCGCGCGTCACGCCCGCCTTCAGCACCAGAAAGCCGCACGGCACCTCGCCCTTGATCGCGTCCTTGATGCCGAGCACGGCGCATTCGGCGACATCGGGGTGCGAGGCCAGAATCTCCTCCATGCCGCCGGTCGACAGCCTGTGGCCGGCGACATTGATGATGTCGTCAGTGCGGCCCATCACCCAGACATAGCCGTCCTCGTCCTTGAAGCCGGCATCGGAGGTTTTGTAGTAGCCGGGAAACTCCGATAGATAGGAGTCCTTGAAACGTGCATCCTGCTGCCACAGCGTCGGCAGGCAGCCCGGCGGCATCGGCAGCTTGATCACGATGGAGCCCATGGTGCCCGCGGGCACAGGCTTGGACGCTTCGTCCACGATGTCGACCTGATAACCCGGCATCGGCACAGTCGGCGAGCCATGCTTGACTGGGAGCATACCCAGGCCGACCGGATTGCCGGCGATGCACCAGCCGGTCTCCGTCTGCCACCAATGATCGATCACGGGCACCTTCAATTGCGCCTCCGCCCACTCCACCGTTGGCGGATCCGCGCGCTCGCCGGCGAGGAAGAGCGTGCGGAAGCGCGACAGGTCATACTGCTTGATCAGTCTGCCCTCAGGATCTTCCTTCTTGATGGCGCGAAAGGCCGTCGGCGCGGTGAAGAAGGCAACTGCCTTGTGCTCGCTGATCACGCGCCAGAATGCGCCGGCATCGGGTGTGCCGACCGGCTTGCCCTCATACATGATCGAGGTCGCGCCATGGAATAGCGGGCCATAGACGATGTAGGAATGGCCGACCACCCAGCCAATATCGGAGCCGCACCACCAGACTTCGCCTGGATTGACGCCATAAAGGTTGAACATCGACCATTTCACCGCGACCAGATGCCCGCCATTGTCGCGCACCACACCCTTCGGCACCCCGGTGGTCCCTGAGGTGTAGAGGATGTAGAGCGGATCGGTCGCGAGCACCGGAATGCACGGCGCAGACTTGCCGGCGAGGAGTGCCCTGCGGCGCAGGCTGCTCCAGTCATAGTCGCGACCGGCCGTGAGATCGCAAGGCGATTGCGGGCGCTGCAGGATGATGCAGGCTTGTGGCTGGGTGGATGCGATCTTGATCGCCTCATCCAGAAGCGGCTTGTATTGCACGATGCGGCCGGGCTCGATGCCGCAGCTTGCCGAGAAAATCAGCTTTGGTCTGGCATCGTCGATACGGCTCGCCAGCTCTTTGGCCGCAAAGCCGCCGAACACGACGCTGTGCACCGCACCGATGCGCGCGCAGGCCAGCATCGCCACCACCGCTTCCGGCACCATCGGCATATAAAGGATAACACGGTCGCCCTTGGTAACGCCGAAATCGGACATCACCGCGGCGAGCGTCTGCACCTCCTTGAGGAGCTCGGCATAGGTAAATCTGGTAATGGCATTGGTGAGCGGGGAATCATGGATCAGCGCCGCCTGATCGGCACGTCCATTCGCGACATGACGGTCGAGCGCGTTGTAGCAGGTATTGACGACGGCGCCCGCGAACCAGCGGCCGTAAGTGCCCATGGCGGGGTCGAAGATCTTCTTCGCGGGCTCGATCCAGTCGATATCCTGTGCCGCTTCCGCCCAAAACGCTTCCGGATCGGCAAGCGAGCGGGCATAGACCTCGTGATAGCGGCTCTTTCCCTGAACGTTCATGGCGTCTTCCTCCCGGCCTCTCCTTTCGTCATGGCCGGGCTTGTCCCGGCCATCCACGCTTTCGCCAAAAGCAAGAAAGGCGTGGATGCCCGGGTCAAGCCCGGGCACGACGCATGCGGAGGCTTGGCGATTTTGCGGGCATTGTCACGCGGCGAGCGAACAATTCAAGTCGAAAAGAAATGCTCCGTTCGGCTAACGGCGGAAATGCCCGCGCGTCACTGGGGCAGTTGAACCGGTACGGCAACCGTCCACTTCTCCCGCAAGGAGAGCTGAACGACATGCGCGGACAGAGCTCGCCTTACCGCTCGATCGCGAGCAAATGATCCAGCCGTTCCCGCAACGCCTTCTGCAGGTCGTAACCGGGACGGCCGAAGGCGGCATTGCGCTGTGCGATAAAGTCCGCCTGCTGCCGCTGGAGCTCGTGGGCCGCGCGCGGGTTCTCGGCCGATGCCGCGCGCACCAGCTTGCTGTTCAAAACGTCGATCTGCCGATCAAGATCGGCGAGATCGGGACTGGCGCAGATCGCCCTCTCAACGGGACGGTGGGCGCTTCCACAATTGAAGCTCGGCTTGCCCGCGACGGCCATCTGCGCCCCCAGACGCTCCAGCTCCCGGGCCAGGCGTTTTTAATTGGCTCTTGCCGCGGGGTGATCCGGATTGAGCTTGAGCGCGGCGGCGAAATCGGAGACGGCCTTGGGCCGATCGCCCTTTTTCCACCACAGCTCGCCGCGGGCATTGAAAATATCGGCCAGCGTCGGATCGAGCTGGAGCACGGCGTCGTAATCGGCGATCGCGCGATCGGTCTGATCCTTGCGCGCAAGCACCTCACCGCGCGCGATCAGGGCCTTGAGACGGTCGGCCTTCGCGGTCTTGTCGTTGTCGATCAGGGCGCCGCAGGCGACCATGATCCTGTCCTCGTCATTTCCGGTGATCGCCGCGAGGCAAGGCGCCGGATCGACCGGCGGCACTTTCTCCGCTTCCGTTCCTGTCGCACGCGCGGTCCGGAACCCGGCAGCGCACGGCAGCGAGACAAGCGCCGCAATCAAGATCCAAGCTCTCATCCCAAGCCGCATCGAATCGTCCGCGAATGCGATATTGTCGGGCCAGGCCGCTCGACGGCCGCGCCACTATACATGCGAATTTTGATGTAGATTGCCGCGTCGCTGCTGCAAAGTCGCAGATCTCGGGGTATTTTGCTTGACGACATTCGAATGGATCATCGCATTGCTGCTCGGCGCGGTGGTGCTGTCGGCGCTTGCGCGGCGGGCGTGCGTGCCCTACCCGACATTCCTGGCGGCGGGCGGTGCGCTGCTCGCCTTCGTGCCTGCGAGCCCCTCCTGGACACTGGAGCCTAAGCTCGCATTAGCGCTGTTCGTTGCGCCGGTGCTGATGGATGCCGCCTACGACACCTCGGTGCGGGACCTGCGCCGCAATTGGCTTCCGATTTCGACGCTGGTCGTGGCTGCCGTAGGTGTCACCACCGCGGCCGTGGCCGTGCTGGTGCACTGGTGGCTGCCGGACATGCCGTGGCCGGCCGCGGTCGCGCTCGGCGCCATCGTCGCGCCGCCGGATGCGGCGGCCGCAACCGCCATCCTGCGCCAGGTCAAGCTGCCCTACCGGCTGATGAAAATTCTCGAAGGCGAGAGCCTGCTCAACGACGCCAGCGCGCTCCTGATCTATCGGATTGCCGTGACCGCTTTCGCCATGGAGCATCTGAGCTGGAGCGAGTTTGGGTCATCGGTCGCCCTGGGCCTGCTTGGCAGCGTTGCTGCCGGCTACCTCTGCGGCAGACTTTGGTTTCTGGCCCTGCCCCGCTTTGACGATGCGCCGAGCGCGATCATCCTGCAATTCGTCGGCGTCTTCACGGTCTGGATCGTGGCCGAGCATCTCGGGCTGTCAGGCATTTTGACCATTGTCGTCTACGCAATCGTCCTCGCCCGCACCGCACCTGCGCGGACGCCGGCGCGTTTGCGCGTGCCGACCTATGCGGTCTGGGAAACCGCGGTGTTCATCCTCAACGTGCTGGCCTTCATTCTGATCGGCATGCAGCTACGCCCGATCTGGACGCGGCTCGACGATGCGGTGCGGCTGCAATATTCTGAAGTTGCAGCTTCGGCGCTCGCGGCAGTGATTCTCGCCCGCATCGTCTGGATCGCAATCTATGGCACGAGCCTGCGCGCGCTGGTCGCGCAAGGCTGGCTCCGCGCGGGCAGAAGCTTCAGGCTGCCGACACTGAAGGGCGGCATGATTGTGTCCTGGTGCGGCATGCGCGGCATTGTCACGCTCGCGGCGGCCTTCGCGCTGCCGGAGGGCTTCCCCTATCGCGATCTGATCCTGCTGACCGCCTTTGCCGTCGTGCTCGGATCGCTGATCATTCAGGGCCTGACGCTGCGGCCGCTGATCCTGGCGCTGCAGTTGAAGGAAGATGATTTCATGGCAGGCGAAGTGGCCTACGCGCGCGGCGCGGCCTATCGCGCGGCGCTCGAAGAGATCGAGGGCGATCCTTCCGAGGAAGCCGAGCTTTTGCGGCTCGAATATCGCGGCCTCCTGCTGCAGGCCGACGGCGATCCCAATGGCGGCCTTGCGACGGGCGAGCTGCCCGCCGATCCGCTGCGACGGCGTGCGATCGCAGCCGCGCGGGACGCGATCTTGCGCCTGCGGGAATCGGAGGCGATCGGCGACGACGCTTTCCATCAGATCGAGGAGGAACTCGACCGGGCCGAGCTTGGCGCGCACGGCTGACGAGGCTTCACGCCCTGCAGGTCAGACCGCCGTCGACCACGAGCTCAATGCCGGTGATGTAGCGGGACTCGTCGGAGGCCAGGAACAGCGCGGCATTGGCGACATCCCAGGCGTCGCCCATGTGGCCCATCGGTACCTGCGCGTCGCGGGCGCGCCACATCGCGTCCACATCGCCCTTCGCGTAGCTTTGCGCGAGCCCGGCGGAATGCTCGACCATCGGCGTCTTCATCAGGCCAGGCAGAATGGCGTTAACGCGGACGTGCTTGCTCGCGAACTCGACCGCGGTGGTGCGCGTCATCTGGTTCATCGCCGCCTTGCTGGCGCCGTAGCTGACATAGGAGATGCCGACATGGCGGATCGAGGCGATCGATGAAATGTTGATGATGGAGCCGCCGCCCTGGGCCACCATGACCGGGATCACGTGCTTCATGGCGAGATAGGCGCTCTTCAGATTGATCGCGAAGACGCGGTCCCATTCCGCCTCGGTCACATCGACCACGCTGCCCATTTCCGCGATGCCGACATTGTTGTGCAGCACGTCGATGCGGCCGTAAGCCTTGAGACAGGCGGCAACCATCGCCTCGACCTCGCCGGCGCGGGAGACGTCGGCGGTGAACGCGCTCGCCTTGCCGCCTTCGCCGGCGATGATTTTGGCGGTCTCCTCGGCTGCCGCGGCGTTGCGGTCGACGCAGAGCACCAGCGCGCCCTCGCGTGCAAAAGTGACCGCAGTCGCCTTGCCGTTGCCCCAGCCCGGGCCGATCGAGCCGGCGCCCACCACCAGTGCCACCTTGCCCTTGAGCCGATCCATCGCGAACTCCCCTTGTCGTTTCTGCTTATCGGACGCGCATGCCATTCGCTTAACGGGCACGCCAGGTCAAGCCGCTCGAATGACGCGCCCTTGGTTCGCTTTCGCTACTAGCAAGAGCGGGCTTCACTGCGTAGTCTGGCGCGCGCGAATGCCGGCCTCGAAGAACGCCGGCCATCCGGGAGAACGCCATAATGCAATTCAATCGCTTTGTCCGCGTATCATTTTCAGCCGCAATGCTGCTCTGCGGCTCCAGCCTGCTGACCTCAGCTCTTGCAAAACCCTTCATGATCGTCGGGCTCGACGAGAAGACGGTGTGGGATGACGACGGCAAGCCGATCCTCTCAGCGCCCGGCAAGGACCAGGTGCTGATCGTCGACCTCGCCAATCCGGAGAGCCCGAAAATCGTCGCGAGCCTGCCCTTGAAGAACTCCGTGGTCGGACCGCCGGTCAATGTCGACATCGACCCCTCAGGCTCGGTTGCGCTGGTCGCCGACTCCGTCGACGTCGTTAAGGAGGGCGAAGCGCTGAAACAAGTGCCGGACAACAAGATCTATGTCATAGATCTCAAGGCGAGCCCACCCAAGCTCGCCGCGACCATTACCGGCGGCAAGCAGCCCTCAGGCCTGAGCTTCAGCCCGGACGGGAAAATGGCACTGGTCGCCAACCGCGCCGACAACTCCATCAGCGTGCTCTCGGTCAACGGCACCGACGTCAAGGTCACCGACACGGTGCAGATGCCGGACAGCGTCTCGCATGTGGTGTTCACACCCGACGGCAAGCGGGCACTGGTGACGCGCTTTCCCGCGCATAAGCTCTCCGTGCTCGATATCGCGGGCGGCAAGGTGACCTACAGCAAGATCGACCTGCCGACCGGACAATGGCCCTATAACGTCGTGGTGTCGCCCAATGGCAAGCTCGCGCTGACATCGGACAATGGCGGCGCAGGCTCCTCCGACGGCAGCGTCGATACCACGAGCGTGGTCGACCTCGAGGCCAATCCGCCGCGCATCATCGATCGCGTCGTGGTCGGCGACGGGCCGGAAGGGCTCGCGATAAGCCCGAAGGGCGATCTCGCGGTCGCCGCCATCCTGCGCGGCTCCAACATGAAGAAAGCGTTCTTCTATCACAAGGACGGCAGCCTCTCGATCCTGAAGATCGACGGCAAGAAGGTGACCAAGACCCAGGACATCGAGGTCGGCGGATTGCCGGAGGCCGTCGTGTTCACGCCGGACGGCAAATACCTTTTGGCCGGCAACTTCCTGAGCAACGATTTTTCGATCCTGAAGGTCAACGGCACCAAGGTCACCGACACCGGCAAGCGTTTCCAGGTCCCCGGCCATCCCGCCTCGGCCCGGATGGGACATTGACGAAGATACGGATGTCGCGAGTGCACCTCGCCCCGCTTGCGAGGAGAGGTCGGATCGCGAAGAAATCCGGGTGAGGGGGCACTCTCCGCGAGCTCAGTGCTTGGATGGAGCCCCTCACCCCGACCCACTCCCCGCGAAATGCGGGGAGTGGGAGAACTTCGTCCTTCGCATCAAAACAAATCATGTTCCGACGCGCGCCTTCAGCTCCTCACTGGAAGGTCATATCCAGACATTTCGAGATGTCGGAGCCGAGCCCCGAAGAAATCGTGATGCAGCCGCGCACCTTCTGCTGCGTGGTATCGGCGGCCCAGATCGAGTAGCCGCCCTGGCCGAAGAACGAATTGGTGTTCGGCGGCTCGGTCTCGGTGGCGTCGAATGCGTAATGAGAATCGGTATCGAATATCCGCGGCTTCTTGCTGCAACTGCCGTCGGTCTGCACGTTGATGACTTCCTTGTTGTCGCGCGTCAGCGCGAGCGAAACCTGGCAGCGATAATATTCAGACGTCCTGGTGTTGAAGATATAGGTGTAGGACTTGCACGTGGCGGTGTTGAGTTTCCCCGGGGCAAGCCCTCGGCTGCACGAGATCCGCTGATTGTTGGCGAGCTTGAACAATTCGTCCGCCTTGGCCGCGGCGACCAGCGTCGAAAACGCCAACAGGGCCCCTCCTGAAACTCTTATGACGTGGTTCATTCGAATCATCCCAATCATCTGCTTTTGTCGAATTGTCTTAAAGGAAATGCGGAAGATAGTCGCGAGGCAACCAACGGGAAATCACAAACTCATCCGCGACGCGTGATGCTGGCGATGACCGATTGTGATGACCGCGTCATGTTGACGCCATGACGGCGTTCGCGATTTGTTCAAAACGAACGCAGGCCTCGGGGATGGGAGAACGATCATGATGCGATTTGCGACAAAGGCGTTTCTCGGCGCCCTCGCGTTGAGTGCAACGGTAGCGGCCGCGTTGGCCCAGGCCTCGGCGCCGACGCCCTGGGAGCTCAAGCACGACACGGGTTATGCCTATAGCAAGGACGGCAAGCTGCTCACCTACAAGATGGGCACCAACAACGCGGGCCTGCTCTTCAAGGGCGCGAGGAAGGTGCCGAAAGGCACGCTGTTCTTCATCGGCCAGAATGGGCAGCTCTATATGCGTACCGGGCCCTATCTCGAAAGCGACGGCACCTTCATGTTCGGATCAGATTAAGTCTTCCAGCCGGGACGACGGGGATACTAAAACGCGGCAGCCAATTCCTTCGCGCCGGCTTGTTTGCTGTTGGCGTCCATCCGCGCATCGGTGACCGCAAGCAGCTTTGCCACCGTGTTGTGGCGGATCGCCACCGGGTTGCGCTCATAACCGCTCCGCTGGAAGAAATTCGAGGTCGGCACCTGTTCCCGCATGATTTGCGGCATGGTCACCATGTCGAACCCGGTGCCGTCGCCGGTGAGATTCATCATCTCGAGCTCGGCGGCCGTGAGCGGACGCATATAGCCTTTCTCGCGCGCGAAGATCACCGAGGTCAAAAGCTTGTGGGTCTGCAGCATCGGGCCGACATCGATGTCGAGCACCATCGCGTGCAGCGCCCAGCCCTGCGGGCTATCGCCGATCTTCGCATGCGCCGACCAATCATCTGGCACCGAGCGCGCCAAGGCCACCATCTTCTTCAGCACCGCAAGCTTGTGGTCCATCACTTGCCGCGCGGGACCGGACAGATTGGCGGCCTTCTGCGCCAAGGCCTTGATGAAGCCGGGGCCCTGCTCGGCCAAGAGTTCGACGGTGTTGGTGGTGAGCAACTGGTTGTAGCCGATCGCGGTCGATACCGCGCGCGAGCCGTGGATCAGGCCCGACTGCGAGTCATGCCTGCCGTCGCCGCCGGTCTCGAAGGCATAGACCCGCACCGCCTGCTCGCGCGTGAGCCCCGAGGCCGAGGCAAAGCGGGCATAGGCGCGCTTGAACTCCATCTCGGTGGTAGGCCGCTGCGGTGCCCATTGGAAATACTCGGAAGCCGCTCTCAGCAGGTCAGCCATGACAGGAATCTGTTTGCGCGGACGCTCCGGCGCCTCCGGCTCGATCTCCGGCGCCGGGTTCACCGGCCGCTTCGGACCGGTATAGACCGGCGGCTGGGTCAGCACGTAATCGTCAAGCGTGATCTCTTGATGATCGCGCCGCTTGGCGTTGCGACCGCGGCGCTTCTCGGCGATCAGGTTCCAATAGGCATCCGCCTCCTGCTCAAAGACGTTGCGGGCCTCGAGATATTCCTTGAGCTTGCGGCGATAGTCGAGGATGACCTCAGGCGGGACCGCCTGCGCCATGGCGCCGGCGACAGCCGGCGGGAGGGAACCGGAATCAACTGCAAAGGCCGGAACGGCCAACAGAGGCAGAGCGAGCGCGACGGCGAAAAGGCGGAGACGAATCATTCGGTGATGCATGCCGTCGGTTGTAGCGCAAACCAAGGCTACTTCCAGGCAAACACCGGCTGTTCCAGCTCGGCAACCCGGGTCTGGCGCCCGGCCAGCAGCTCGCGAAATTGATAGATCATGGCCGCGGTTGGGGCGTGGATCAGCCGGCCTTCGTAGTGAAAGCGGATCACCCGCCGCGTGCTTTCAGGGATGGTGACGAAATCGAAGGCGTCCGCGCGCTCGATCGTGTCAAGCGCAATCTCGTGCACGGAAGCGACCTCCTGCGCATTCGGCGAGATCGCCTGCCCGCCATCCGCCCACACCACCACCGGCGTGATCAGATAGCCGGAGCGGGTCGGATAATCGTCGAGCAGGCCGAGCACCGCAGCAGCCGTCAGTGTCAGCCCGAGCTCTTCGTTGAGTTCGCGCAAGCCCGCCTCGATCGGCGTCTCGCCGGCATCGCATCGCCCGCCCGGCAATGCCCATTGCGCGCGATGCGCCCGCAGACCCGCGGCGCGACGCGTCAGCAGGAAGCTCGTCTCGCTCGCCTCATTCGCGCCCGTGAGCGCGATCACGACGGCGGCGCGCTTCAGCCCGGGCGCTGAATCGACCGGCGCCGCTCGCGCGAACGCGGCGCAGAGCGCGGCGATATTCCGCCGCGTGGTATCAGTGAACGGTCTCATGGCGCTTGACTACATCAGTCCGGCATTCGATGAAACGACCGCGCTGAGATCTGAGAAACGGAAATTCGAAATGACCGACCGGGCCGTCGCGGCAAAACTCAAATCCGACGGCTGGTCCCTTGTCGAAGCAACCGGATTCATCCAGCTCGTCGGCCCGCTCTGGCAACGTGTCGTCGACGGCGAGTATGAATACGCGCTCCACACCGAAGACAAGCATCACAACCGCCGCGGCCTGGTGCAGGGGGGCGTGCTGATGACATTTGCCGACCGCACCTGCGGCATGACCGCGCGCTTCGTCACCGGCAAGCCGATGCTCGCGACGGTGCAACTCGACGTGCATTTTGTCGAGGCCGGCAAGATCGGCGAAATCCTGATCTCCCGGCCCCGCGTGGTGCGCTCGACGCGCAGCCTGATCTTCATCCGGACGGAGGTCACGGTCGATGAGCGTTGCATCGCCATGGCCAATGGCGTGTTCAAGATTTTGAAGAGCGAGTAGATTTTGAGCACGTCGGGCGATGCTTCGCATCGCCCCGGAATGACGGTACGTTTGCCTCGCGCCAAGGAGGAATGACATCCATGCAATACCGCCAGCTCGGCCGCAGCGGCCTGAAGGTTTCGCCGATTTGCCTGGGCACCATGATGTTCGGCGGGCCCACGGATGAGGCAACATCGCAGCGGATCATCGCGAAGGCGCGCGAGGCCGGCGTCAACTTCATCGACACGGCGGATGCCTACAACAAGGGCGCGTCCGAAGAGGTGGTCGGCCGCGCCATCGCCAACGACCGGCAAAGCTGGGTCCTCGCCACCAAGCTCGCCAACCCCATGGGCGAGGATCCAAATCGCGGGGGACTGTCGCGGCGCTGGGTGTTGCAGGCGGCGGACGAGAGCCTCAAGCGGCTCGGCACCGACTGGATCGACATCTACTACCTGCACAAGGAAGATCACGCGACGCCGCTGGAAGAGACTGTGCGGGCGATGGGCGAGCTGATGCGCGCCGGCAAAGTGCGCTATTTCGGCGTCTCCAACTATCGCGCCTGGCGCGTCGCCGAAATCTGCAACATCTGCGACCGGCTCGGCATCGACCGCCCCGTCGCGAGCCAGCCCTATTACAACGCGATGAACCGGATGCCGGAGGTGGAGCACTTTCCGGCCTGCGGCTATTACGGGCTGGGCATCGTGGCCTATAGCCCGCTCGCGCGCGGCGTGTTGACCGGCAAATACAAGCCGGACGCCGCGCCCGACAAGGACACGCGCGCGGGGCGCAACGACACCCGCATGATGCAGACGGAATGGCGGCCCGAATCCTTGAAGCTCGCGCAGGAGATCAAGCAGCACGCGGAGGGCAAAGGCATCACCGCCGGCCAATTCGCCGTCGCCTGGGTGCTGAACTCTGCATTCGTGAGTTCGGTGATCGCCGGCCCTCGCACCGAACAACAATGGGACGACTACATCCGCGCGCTCGATTACAGATTCACGGCGGACGACGAGGCGCTGATCGATCGGCTCGTGGTGACAGGCCACCCTTCGACGCCCGGCTACAACGATCCGGCCTATCCGATCGAGGGAAGGCGGGCGCGCACGGGCTGAGCGATACCAGCAGCCGCGCCGATGACGCACGGCCTGGACGGGACGCCGCTCTCGCCGTTGCGCATGTGTATTTCGGAAGAGATTACCGGGACTTACCTGTCGTTCGCGCCGTCGATGAGAGAAGCGGCGTAAACGGGGAAGGACAATGATTACTGCCCCGGAATCGCCCAAAGTCGTGCTATTGAAGGCATGATTTGGCCGCAGTCCCCGAGCGGGGTCGTGCGGGCGATAGGCGGGGTATTTGATCCATACATGACCGAGAGGCGTATTGGACTGCGCTTGTTCAAGCTTCGGCCCGCTCGCAGCGGCATCGTCGCGGTGCTCTGCCGGCGGGCGTGGGCGATCGCGGGCATTTGCTTTGTGACGACATCCTTTGCTCAGTCGCTGCCTGATGAAGTCGATCCGGATATCGATCTTTACGCGCTCATGTCCGGCACGTGCAGCACGCTGAAAATCGGCGGGCACGATTTCACGTGCAAGACCGTCGCCTATTTTCATAGCGAGAAGGGGCGCGCCGATTTTACCGTGCCGCTCGACGATCCCGCCGACGAAAGTCACGTGATCTCGTTCTCCGGCGAGAACGGCCACCGCACGCAGGCAAACCTTTACCTGCTGGCGATCGACCGCATGCTGCTGAAATCCAAGGAACGGCCGAAGGTCGATGGCCTGCCGGTACCGGCCGTGCAATCCTCCTCGGGTCTGTGCAAGCAGGTCGGCAATTTCGCGGCCGGACAGGTCTCCAGCATCTCCTGCTCGGCCACCGACGACGCCGGCAAGACCTATCAACTGCAATTCGAATCCGACGGCTCGCCGATCACGATACGGCGCGTCAGGCAGTCCGCGCCGACAATCAAGCAGGACCCGTATCGCTGAGGGATGAGCCCTCCTCGGCCTGTAATCTTGCATACCCTCAAAATCGACGCCGGCCCCTCAGGATCTCGAGGACGGCGGCCACAACAGTTGCCGCTCGCCGGCCGCGACGCGGGCGAGGTCGGCGGAGGCGCGCGCGATGACGCCCTCCCACGCGCGCGGCTTCTCCTGGCGGAAAAGCCGCATGGTCGGATACCAGGGGCTATCCTCGCGGTCCCGCAGCCAACGCCAATCGAGCGCATAGGGCAGCAGCAGCCAGACCGGACGGCCGAGCGCGCCCGCGAGATGCGCAACCGACGTATCGACAGCGATGACGAGATCGAGCGCCGCAACTGCGGCCGCGGTATCGGCGAAATCGCCAAGCGCCGGCGCGAGATCAATGATGTCGGCGCCAAGCGCCGCCATAGCCGGCGCATCCGCAGCGCGCGTCTCCTTCTGCAGGCTGAAGAGCTGCGCGCCCGGCGTGACCAGCCGCGGCAGCAGCTCATCCGCCGGCAGCGAACGCTGCCGATCGCCCTTGTGCAGCGGATTGCCGGCCCAGACCACGCCGACCCTCAACGAGGTTGAGCAGCCAAGGGCCTGCCGCCACTTCGCGAGCCTTTCCCCATCGGGATGCAGATAGGGAACGGCGGCCGGGATTGTATCGAGCTCCGTGCCGAACACGCGCGGCAGACCCATCAAGGGCAGTTGCAGATCGACCGGCGGCAGCGCCTCGCCGCGGGAGACGACGGTCACACCTCGCATGTCGCGCAACAGCGGCACCAGCGGAGGCTGGACCTGCAGCACGACCGGGCCGCCGATCCCCATGACCATCGGCAGGTAGCGCACGAGCTGCAGCGCGTCGCCCAGCCCATATTCGGAGAACAACAAAAGCGTGCGGCCCTCGAGCGGCTCGCCCTGCCATTCCGGCTGGTTGAACGCGGGATAGTGGTGAGACCACAGCTTGCATTTGCGGCCCCACTGAAACTCTTCGAAGCCGTTCTTGAGGTCGCCGTTCATCAAGAGGAAATGCGCATGATTATATCGCGCCAGCGGCTGATCCGGATCGAGCGTAATCGCCAGATGCGACACCCGGAGTGCTTCATCGAGCTCGCCCGCGCTGCGCAGCGAAACCGCCAGATTGGCATGGCCCTTGGCAAAGGCGGGGTCGACCTCGATGGCGCGGCGATGCGCGGCGACCGCTGCCTCGATGTCGCCCCTCGCCTCCAGGATGATGCCGCGATTGGTGTGCGCCATTGCATAGTCAGGCTTGAGTGCGATCGCGAGCTCGACCGCCATCATGGCCTCGTCGAGCTCACCGAGCTCGCAAAGACAGGCCGCAAGATTGCTCAGGATGACGTGGTCGCCGGGATCGAGGGCTGTCTGCCGATAGACCTGCGCCGCCTCCTCCAGGCGTCCCGCCTCATGCAGCGTCAGGCCCAACAGCCGCAGCGCGTCGACATCGTCCGGCGCCAGCTCGATCGCGCGGCGGTAATGGCTGATGGCGTCCTCGAGCCGACCTTGCTGATAGAGCGCCGCGCCGAGATTGCGCTCTAGGCCGGCATCGCCGGGATCGGCTGACAGCGCCCGGCGATAGGCGTCAACCGCCTCCTCGAGCTTGCCTTGATCGGAGAGAACGTTGCCGAGGTTGAGCCAGGCGCCGCGGTAGTGCGGATCGCGCGCGAGCACGGCGCGGTAGGCTTGCTCGGCCTCAGAGAACCGGGTTTGGCCGGCGAGCGCGACGGCGAGGTTGAAACGTGCGCGGGTCAGTTCGGGATCGAGCGCAAGCGCGCGGCGCAAACTGCCTTCGGCTTGTTCAAAGCGCGACAGATCGCATAAGGACGCGCCGAGCTTGGCGTGCAGGCCGGCATCCTGCGGCTGCAGCAGCACCGCTCGCTCGAACGCCGTCGCCGCGCCCTCCTGCTCGCCTTTCACCGCGAGCGCATCGCCGAGCGTGGCGAGCGCCGGCGCATGGTCGGGCGCGAGACTGAAGACGCGAGCGAGCAGCTTTGCGCCCTCGGCCGCGCGATCGCTGACGAAGGCAATGACGGCGGAGAGGTGCAGCGCCGGAACGTGATCCGGATGCAGGTCGAGGATGTCGGCGCAGAGCGCGCCGGCCTGCTCCGCCCGGCCCGCGTCATAGTGTTCGACCGCCTCTAGCAGTTTCCGATCGACCGCTGCTTGTCCCACAATATCCCTCTTCACCAGACCTCGCAGATGGAAGTTAAACGGATGACCGCGGCTATTCAGGCAGCCCAGCTCGATGACGGCCGTCTTGAAGGATGGCCCACACCAGGGTGGAAGCCAGGGGCCGGCAGTCTCGCGGCGCGCTTCGCGCCCGAGCTTTGCATCATCTTCGTCCCTCTAGAAATAAAGAGGGCGCAGGGAAGGCCGGGTGGCCGCTGCACCCGGGGCCCTCGCGCCAAGAAACTTGCGCAAAGGGCGCGTGACCGCAGGTACAGGCGGAGACACTCCGGCCTTCCCTGCGCGAGTGGTTTACGGCTTACTCCGCGCTCTCCCCGGTGAACCAGCTTGTTTGCCACCGTCATCGGCGCGATGCGCAAAGCATCGTCGCCAACTTGGCGCCTGCATGGGCGCGCCAGGACCACACGACTTCGCCGTCCGCGCCTGTGCCGCTCGTCTCTCGGCACCGCCGCGTCCACCGCATTCCGCACCACGTTCGTGACGACGCGTAACGCCCCTTGTATCCAAGAAAACTGTCAGAATGCGCGAACGGGCGGTTCTCGGAAAACCGCCCGTCGCTGGAACTGAGCCCGTTACGCCCCAAAGGCGCAGAGCCTGTTGATCAGAGCGAGGGACAGCTCCGGNGGTCTTCCCAACCCGAACAGTTGCANGGGCTTCGAGCCCGTATCGAGCAAGGAAGGGAGTGGATGATGGCACAAAATCAGAGCGGTGTCGTCGGCATCGACGTGGCCAAGGACAAGGTGGATGCCTGCATTCGCAGCGTCACATTGCGGCAAACATTCCCGAACACCGCACAGGGTCATCGCAGGCTGGTG